>CAWIDH010000029.1:0-74351 GCA_963834855.1 uncultured Gammaproteobacteria bacterium
GAAAGATAGGACATACCACCAGGAATGTCCCGTTCCGGGTTGACAACGGCGGGCTGTACTTCATTCTGCATGCTGCACGATCACTCGAAAATTTAAGGTCCACAGATTGACCGTATTCGGGGAGCTGAAGCGTCGCAACGTCTTTCGAGTGGCGGCGTTGTACCTCGTCGCGGCCTGGGTCCTGCTGCAGGTCGGCGACCTGCTGTTCGGCCTGCTCGGCCTGCCGGCCTGGACCAACAAGCTGCTGTTCGCCGGGCTCGTGCTGGGTTTCGTGCCGGCGCTCATTTTCTCCTGGGTGTACGAGCTGACAC
Organism: uncultured Gammaproteobacteria bacterium; assembly: GCA_963834855.1. Lineage (GTDB taxonomy): Bacteria > Pseudomonadota > Gammaproteobacteria > Steroidobacterales > Steroidobacteraceae > DATJKD01. Next base: position 312 of record CAWIDH010000029.1, read on the forward strand.
CGGAAGGCTTGAAGCGCGAGCACGAGGTCGAGCGCAACGCCTCGATCACGGCAGAGACGGCCCGCAAGCTCGACCTCATCGTCGTCGGACTGCTCGTCATCGCGATCGTCGTCGTGGCCGTCGAGCGGTTCATTCCGCGCACAGCGCCCATCCCGGCCGCAACAGAGGCAGCGTCAGGAGCGTCGTCTGCGGAGGCACCGGTCCAGGCAGCGGCGAAGTCCATCGCGGTGCTGCCGTTCGCGGACATGAGCGCGGGCAAGGACCAGGAATACTTCGCGGATGGACTGTCGGAGGAGTTGCTCAACCTGCTGGCGAAGCTGCCCGAGCTGCGCGTGATCGGGCGCACCTCGTCGTTCCAGTTCAAGGGACGGAACGAAGACCTGCGGGTGATCGGCGAGAAGCTCAACGTCGCGCACATCCTGGAGGGCAGCGTGCGGAAGTCCGGCGAGAAGGTGCGGATCACCGCGCAGCTCATCCGGGCCGCCGACGGTTCTCACCTCTGGTCGGAGACCTACGACCGCACGCTCGACGACATCTTCGTCGTGCAGGACGACATTGCAGGCGAGGTGGTCAAGGCGCTGAAGGTCACTCTGCTCGGCACGGCGCTCACGACACGTTCCAAGCCACAGGACTCGGAGGCGTACAACCTCGCCTTGCAGGGACGTTTCTTTCTCGACCGGCGCGGCCAGAAAGACCTCGAGCGTGCAGTCGAGTACTTCCGGCGGTCACGCGAGCGCGATCCCGACTACGCCCCGGCCTGGGCGGGCCTGTCGCAGGCATACGCGCGGCAGGCCGACGGCGGTCTCGTGCCGGCCGCGGACGGCTATCGACGGGCGCGCGAGGCTGCGGAGAAGGCGCTGGCGCTCGATCCCCAGCTCGCTGACGCGCATCTGGCGATGGGCTGGATTCACAGCAGCTACGACTGGGACTGGGCGGCCGCGGACGCAAGCTTTCGCAAAGCACTGGACCTGGAACCCGGCAGCGCCCAGGCGCTCAGGCACGCCGGCATCCAGGCGCTACCCTCGGACGCTGGAACGAAGCGATCGACCTGACGAACAAGGCCATCGAGCGCGACCCGCTGCGGCCGAATTCCTACAACAACCTCGGCCTCGCGTTGCTGGCAGTCAACCGCGACACGGAGGCCGAGGCCGCGTTTCGCAAGGCCCTCGAACTCGATCCCGACGGGGCCTTCCGGCATTACGCGATCGGGCGGGCCCTGCTTCTGCAGGGCAAGACCGACGCCGCCCTGCAGGAGATGCAGCAGGAAACGGAGGAGATCTGGCGGCTCTCAGGATTGCCGCTCGCATTTCACGCGCTCGGCCGGCGCGGCGAGTCCGACGCGGCGCTGGCGGCCCTGAAGAGCAAGTACGCCGGGGAAGCGGCCTATCAGATCGCCGAAGTGCATGCCTTCCGCGGCGAGGCCGACCTGGCGTTCGAGTGGCTCGAGCGTGCCTATGACCAGCGCGACGGCGGCGTCGCGGACATCAAGGGCGACCGGCTGATGCGCGGGCTCGTCGGCGATCCGCGTTACAAGGCGTTTCTGAGGAAGCTGAAGCTCCCGGAGTGATGGTGCCTGTCTGACTGACGGGCGACAGAGCCCTTCCGGACCCGAAGCAGCCGGTCCAGTGATCAGCCCCGCCGCGCTGCCTCGATCGTGGCGATGTCGATCTTCTTCATCGGCATCATCGCCTCGAAGGCACGCTTTGCCTCACCGCCACCGGCCGCAAGCGCCTCGGTCAGACGCGCGGGGTGATCTGCCAGGAGAGACCCCAGCGGTCCTTGCACCAGCCGCACGCGCTCTCCTTGCCGCCATTGCCGACGATCGCGTTCCAATAGCGGTCCGTCTCTTCCTGATTGTCCGTCGCGATCTGGAAGGAAAAGGCCTCGCTGTGCTTGAAGGTCGGGCCGCCGATGAGACCGAGACAGGGAACGCCCAGGACAGTGAACTCCACCGTCAGCACATCGCCCTTCTTGCCGCCCGGGTAATCACTGGGCGCCTCGTGAACAGCGGTCACTTGACTCTCCGGAAAGGTGTCGGCGTAGAAACGCGCCGCCTCCTGGGCGTCCTTGTCGAACCAGAGGCAGATCGTGTTCTTCGGCTTCATGTTCGTATGCTCCTTGTGTTCATCAGGGCGAACGCCGAGGCCTGCGGATCAAACGCATTGGACGACCTCGCCGCCGGGCATCGTGCGACGTGGCAGTCAGTCGTCGGCAGCGGAGCCATCGGCGCGATGCGCTGGCGCAGTCCCAAACGAGTGAGCCCGAAGCGTCGCGTTGGCGATGTTCGGGCTCGGGCCTACTCGGAGATTCTTTCGAACCTCCTTGCAGGTTGCGTCTAGAGTCTCACACTCTGCACGGATGCTGGATCGGTGGAGCCCGCAACGCGCTGTCAGATTTCGCTTATGGGCCCAGTCGTGCTGTTTAAAACTACGCTTGAATCGTGCCGCCTGACCGGCCTTGCCGCCGTACTCGAAGCTCGCCAGGACTGCAGTCGATTTCGGCGACGCCTACGGTTACTTGTCCCGGCGTCCTATAGACAATGTCCCGGTGGGTGGCGAATATCAATCACTAACCGCCAACAGGGAGAAGCCGCCATGCTCAGCCGCGTTGCGTTCATCCTTTGCGTGATCATTTCTTGTCGCCGGCTGCAACAGGAAATCCGAGCCAACCGCGTCCGATACCAAGCCAACTCCGGCCCAGCGGGAGGCAGACGCCATCACGACTGCAGAAGGGCCGGTCAAGGTCGGCGGAAACTATGGCACTTTCAGGGCCACCAGCTCTACCGCGTTGAAACTTGCCGAGGGAACAACGCTCACCGCGTTCCCCGGAGGGCCCCATTGTCGCGTTTAGGATCAACGACGGTACCGGAGGCGCGATCCGATGCCAGCGTGATAGCGGCTGCACCGGGGCGTGCGATTGGGAGACCAGCCCGACGGACGCGAATTGTAGCGGCACCTCCGAAGGTTCCGCCGGCGACGGCCAGACGTGCGCCTGTTCCTGGCACTACGAAGGTCCCGAGAAGGTCCCGGAGTAGGCGGTCCGGGCCTGACGAGGCGCAGAGCGAACGGAGCCTCCGCCTCACGCACTCAGCAGCGTTATGGGCTTCAAGCTCAAGCGGCAAGTCTCGGCGGCGGTATTTCACGTGCGATGAGACTCGCGAAATGGACCGCAGTCAGGTCGCCCATGTAGCGGGCAATGACCTGCACACCGATCGGCAGGCCGTCGCGGTCCACTCCGACAGGCGCGACTGCGGCTGGCAGCTTGCCGAGGGACGCCATCGAACACCACGCGATTTGATCGACCAGAAGATCCTGCGACTGCCATTGATGTCGATGCTGCGGGTCTCCACAGGCGTCTCATCGTGTGGGAAGGCATTGGTCGCGTATACGGGCGCCAGCACCACATCAAAGTGCTCGAAGAATGCCGCCCATCGGCGGCGGAACTGGGCCTGCTGCGTCAGAACCGCATACCAGTCGCTCGCACTCAATCCTGGAACCGGGCCGTTCAAGAACGCGAGGAACATGCGTGCGCCTTCTGCCAGATCCGGCAATCGAACTGAGTTTCGCGTCACAGTAGCCCCTGAAGCGATCAGCGTCCGTTCCACGTCCTGCAGTGCTGCCAGAACCGATGCGCTGAGCTGAGCGGAGGGATGGTTGTCGAGAAGGAAGACGCTGTAGTCGGACAACTTTTGCTGGCGCGGTTTCTCGAACACGAGCGATGTGGCAAGCGCTCCAGACGTCCGGGCCCGCAATAACGTCGAGGAGCAGCAGAATGTCGGCAGGAGATCGCGCAATCGGTCCAATCACCTGCATGCTGGATGGGACACTCCAGGCATCGTTGTCAAAGCCGTGCCCGATCGAGGACACCGTGCCGAAGCTCGTCTTGAGCCCATAGACACCGCAGAAGCCCGCCGGAACCCGGATCGATCCCCCGAAGTCCGAGCCGATTTCCAAGGCCGAAAACCCCATTGCGATGGCAGCCGCTGAACCGCCGGACGATCCGCCCGGCGAATGCGAGAGCAAGTAGGGATTGCCGGTGCGGCCATAGATCGGATTGAAGCTCTGGAGGTCGCGCAGGCGCACCGGAACATTGGTCTTGCCGAGCACGAGTGCTCCGGCGGCCTTTCGCTCGACGCACGACCTCAGCGTCACGCTGGGCGATGTTGCTCAGACGTTCCCTTAAACCGGCCGTGGTCGGATGTCCTTGAAGATCGAAGCTCTCCTTGACCGTCATCGGAATGCCAAGCAACGGGAGATTGACGCCGCGCGCCAACGCGGCATCGGCCGATTTGGCATCGGACAGGGCGCGTTCGAAATCGCGCACGACTACCGCGTTCACTTGTGCATCCAGTCGCTCGATGCGGGCGATCGTCGACCGGCACAGCTCTGTGGCGCTGACTTTGCGCTGTCGCAGCAGGCGCGCCAGGTCAGTGGCCGAGGCGCGATGCAGATCGGTCGGCTCTGCGGAAACGCCCGCCGGGATCGTGCGACAACCGGTGAAAGCTGCAAGCATCGATGCTGCACCTATCTGCAGCGCTACTCGCCGGCTGATCCGTGGGCCTGCGTTGAACGGATACGCTAAGATTGCCTTCGTGTGACGCATGCGAGATTCCGATCAGATCTGCGAGTTCTTATGTTGCTCTGCGACAGCAGGGCTCCTGTTGAACATCGATTTCTCGTCCAACGATCCCAGAGTTATCAAAGATTGATGTCGAGCTCGTTCGGGGAACCGCAAACATGAGGACAAGCATCGACTCTGAGACAGCAATGACGGCGGTTTGGGCGTGGCAGTGTTTGCGGATCAGTGTACGGTTTGGGTCGTTCTTACCGTTGAACGGCCGGGTTTCAGCGTGTGCCGTACAAATCTAAAATCAGTCACCGCCGAGCGGGGACGAATCGGCGTTGTATTCTGAGCTTGACGGTACTAATGACTCCGACGGCGCCTGATGCAAGGGGGGAAAATCGATCAACCGACGTTAGTTTTGCCACACCACGATCGCAGCGGGGGTCGCGGCCGCTTACCCATTCGTTTCGGCGTGCGAAAAGTCTGCACGCACGGGCGCCGCAATCCGGGCCGTAATCGCTCGACGGCGCAGCAATCGAACTGGAGCGGGCTGTGGTCAACGAGCTCGCCGAGCGTCTCGACGGGACCCGGCTGCTCTTGTCCGACCATGCCGACTATGACCGTGTGCGTGCTATATGGAACGGCATGCACGACAAGCGACCGGCATTGATCGCCCAGTGCAAGTCCGCAGACGACGTGAGAGATGCGGTGACGTTCGCGAGCCAGCACAAGCTCCTTGTCGCTGTCCGCGGCGGCGGACACAGCTGGCCGGGCAAATCGGTGTGCGAGGGCGGCTTGATGATCGACCTCGCGCCTATGAATGAGGTCACGGTCGACACGGAGCGGCGACGCGCACATGCAGGCGGCGGCGCCTTGCTGAATACGCTGGACAGCCGTTCGCTCGAGCATGGCCTCGTCACCACGGCGGGCGTCGTCTCGCACACGGGCGTCGGCGGTTACGCTCGGCGGGGGCTTCGGTCGGCTGAACCGCAAGTACGGTCTCACGATCGACAATCTCGTAGCCGCGGACATCGTCACGGCCGACGGCAAGCTCCGGACCGTCAGCGAGCAAGTGGAACCCGATCTGTTCTGGGCCATTCGCGGCGGCGGCGGGAACTTCGGCGTCGTCACGCGTTTCGAGTATCAGCTCCATCCGTTCAACCGGAACGTGCTGTCGGGGATGATCGTGTGGCCGATCGAGCAGGCACGGGCGGTACTTGACTTCTACGGCGATTGGTACCGCGGCCTGTCAGACTAGCTCTACGTAGGGCCGGCGATGCTGACGATGCCCGAGGGCAACAGCGTACTGGCCATGGAGGTCGTCTATAACGGCGATCCCGCGGCCGGCGAAAAGGAGCTGGCGCCGCTGCGCCGCATCGGCAAGCCGGTCGAGGACGGGGTCAAGATGCAGGACGACATGGTCATGCAGACCCAGGAAGACGGTACGTTCGCTCACGGCCGCCGGTCCTATGCAAGAACGGCATGGTCAAGGAGGTCACTCCGGCCATGATCACTGCGATGGTCGAAGCGTTTCGGTCGGATCCGCGGGTGGCCCTGTTCACCCACACGGCCGGAGGTGCAGTCAAGCGCGTCGATGAGCTCGCCACCGCGTTCCCGCACCGGAATGCCGAGACGATGATCATCCTCGGCGGCGTGTGGGACGATCCGGCCGCGGACCAGCCAGTCATCGCGATGATGCGCGATTGGTTCCGGGCGCTGGAACCGTTCACGGGCGGCTATTACGACAACATCGAGTTCGAGCGCGACGATCTGGAGGCCGCCGCATACGGGCCGGCATACCCGCGTCTGACGAAAGTCAAGGCGCACTACGATCCGATGAATCTGTTCCGGCTGAACAACAATATCTGACTGGCCGCCACCTGACCGTCGGACGCCCGCGCCAGGGCGCTTAAGCCGCGCCGCCGCGGCGGCATCGGGCATAGCTGTGTTGAGTCTGCAGCGCCGCACTTCTGCGGCGTCGGGGGCTTGTCGAGCTATGTTCAGCTCAAAACCGGTACGCGAACGCCAGGTGCACCCCTCGCAGCAGGTAGTCGTCGATCGAGGCCGTCGCGCCGCTCACTCGGTCGGTAAGCTTCCAGTCGGCGAAGTGCTGATCGAGACGCAGCGCGGGCTCGAACAGGAAACGCTCTCCGAGCCGCACGCGTAGACCCAGGCTCGCCGACGCCACCCACTCGGTCCCGGCGTCGATTGCCACGTCGAAGGTGCCGCCCCCCGCGAGCGGGCCGGCCTGGTCCTCCACGTCGACAGAGTTGACCCCCACGCCCACCGTCCAGAACCACTGCAGGCGCTGATCGTCGCCGCCGTAGCGGCGCTCGACCCAGGCGTTCAGCCCCTCCGATGATCCCTTGCTGTCCACCACCGGCGCGTCGGGATCCTGTTCGAGGCCGAGCAGGCTCGGCGTCCGCTCGATGTCGAACTCGTCGGACACGTCGACACCGAGCCCCACTGCCCAGCGGTCGTTGAGCCGATATCGCCCGAAGACGCCGAAGCCGAGCACGTCGTTGGTCGGCTTGCCGGTGCCGCCGATGATGTTGAGTCGAAAGCCGGCGTCCCAACGGCGGTCGTCCTCTGCCAGGACCGGCGAGATCCCGCCCAGCATGAGGCCGAAGCAGGGACCGAGGGCGAGCGACCTGAGGGCAGGATTGCTCACGGACACCTCCGCTGTTCACCCATTAGACGCCGCAAGCGCGGGTTCCCTTCGGAGACCCATGAACCTGCAGAGTCAGGCGCCCAGGTACGCGTCCTTAACTCGCGGATCCCCCAGCAGTTCTTTCGCGGGCCCACTCAGGATGACGCGGCCTGTTTCGAGAACGCAGGCCCGGGAGGCGATGTGCAACGCCATGTTGGCGTTCTGTTCCACCAGCAGGAGGGTGGTGCCCGTGCGGTTGATGTCCTCGATGACGCCGAAAATTTCCCGCACCAGCCGAGGTGACAGGCCCATCGAGGGCTCGTCCAGCAGCAGCAGGCTCGCGCGGCTCATCAGCGCCCGGCCCACCGCCAGCATCTGCTGTTCGCCGCCGGAGAGTGTGCCGCTCACCTGGTCGAGGCGCTCACCGAGGCGCGGAAAGATCTCGAGTACTCGAGCCAGGTCGCGGTCGTTAGCCTGGCGGTCGCGTCGTTGCCATGTGGCGAGACGCAGGTTCTCCCGCACCGTCAGGTTGCCGAAGATGCCCCGCCCCTCGGGGACATGGGCCATGCCCAGTCCCACGATGCGGTGTGCGGGTACTCCGCGAAGGTCGCGGCCCGCGAAGGTGACGCTGCCGTCGTAGGGGATGAGGCCCGAGATGGCACGGAGGATGGAGGTCTTGCCGGCGCCGTTGGCGCCGATCAGCGTGACGATCTCTCCCCGGCGCACGCTGAAGCTGACGCCGTGCACGGCCTGGATTCCATCGTAGTTCACTCGAAGGTCGCGCACCTCGAGATGAATGCTGTCGGCGGGATCCCCGGCTGTGTCCGCTTCTGCGTTCATCCGGCCACCTTCTCGCCGAGATAGGCTTCCAGCACCGAAGGATCGCTCTTCACGACCTCCGGCGGCCCCTCGGCGAGCGTCCTGCCGAAGTCCAGGACCTTGATGCGCTCGCAGATGCCCATGACGAGTTTCATCTGGTGCTCGATGAGCAGGATCGTGAGCTGGAATTCGCGGCGGATCCACCGGATGAACTCCATGAGCTGGTCGATTTCCGCCGGGTTCATGCCCGCGGCAGGTTCGTCGAGCAGCAGCAGTTCCGGACGCGTGGCCAGTGCCCGGGCTATCTCCAGGCGCCGCTGGTGGCCGTAGGGGAGGCTGCTCGCGGTTTCCCCGGCCAGGTGCTCCAGCTTGAAGATGGCCAGCAGGTCCCGCGAATGGCCGACGATGCGCTCTTCCTCGCGGCGGAAGCGGCCCGCGTGGAACAGGGCTTCGATGGGCGAATATCGCGACTGGGAGAAGTGCGCGATCCGCACGTTGTCGAGCACCGACAGGTCACGGAACAGGCGGATGTTCTGGAACGTGCGGGCAATACGCAGGGCAGTGATCTCGTGGGGCGTGCGGCCCACGAGCTCCTGGTCGCGATAGCGGATGCTGCCTTCGCTCGCCCGGTAGACGCCGGTGATCAGGTTGAACACCGTTGTCTTGCCGGCGCCGTTTGGCCCGATCAGGCCCATCAACTCCCCCTGGTGCAGCTCCAGGTTGAAGTCGTCGATCGCGCGCAGGCCGCCGAAGTTGTGCCTGACGTTACGGGCTGTCAGCAACGCCATGACTGCGCATGCCCCCGATGTCTGATTCCGGCCGATGGGCCTCCTTGTCGCGGCGCGGTATGAACAGGCGGAACTCGCGCTTGCCCATGATGCCTCGGGGCCAATAGAGCATCACCAGCACGAGCAGCAGGGGCATGATGATCATGCGCAGCATGCCAAGGTGGCTGATGACGTACTTGTTCAGGGGGTCGAACAGGCCGGCCGGCAGCCAGGACAGCAATGACGCTACGGTCGATGGCCGCAGGACCTCGAGCAGCAGCGTGTAGACGGCGGCGCCGAGGATGGAGCCGCCGATGGATGCAACGCCGCCGAGGTAGACCATGATGAGGATTTCGGTGGTCTTGACGATATCGAACACCCGTGGGCTGATGAACTGCAGCACGTGCGCGAACAGTGCGCCTGCGACTCCGGCGCAGAACGACGAAAGCATGAAGGCGAGAATCTTTACCCGCCGGGTGTCGACGCTCATCAGGTCGCTGGCGATCTCGTCCTCGCGGATCGCCTGCACGCCGCGCCCGTAGCGGGAGTAGACGAAATTACGGATCAGCCAGACGAGCGCCACCGTCCAGGCAAAGACCCAGGGGACGGAGGTCAGACGCGGTATCCCGGAGATGCCTCGAGGTCCGCCGATGGCGTCGATGTTCTCCAGCGCTGACTTGACGATCATCAGGAACGCCAGCGTGATGATGGCGAGGTAATCGCCGCGCACCTTGAACGATGGAATGGCCACCAGCAGCCCCATCAACGAAGCGACTGCGCCTGCGGCCAGCACCGCCAGCGGAAAGAGCGCAGCATGGAATTCCGGCGGCAGCACGTGCATGGTGAGCAGGGCGGAGGTGTAGGCGCCCACGGCCATGAACCCGGCGTGAGCGAGGGAAAACTCGCCCATGTATCCATTCACCAGGTTGAGGCTCGTGGCCAGGATGATGTTGATGCCCACGTACATCAGCAGCATCTGGATGTAGCTGTTGAAGAGGTTGAATCGAGGAATGGCGAGCGCCAGTACCATCCCGCTGACGAGCAGGAGCGGCATCAGCCAGGGCTGGTCCATCAGCCGCTGCAGGTGTCGTTGCAGGGCGCGAATCAAACCTTCTGCACCCTGGGCTGACCGAGGATGCCGTGGGGGCGCATGATGATCAGCGCCAGCAACAGGCTGAATACGACCAGGTCCCGGTAGGTGGAGGGCAGCAGCGCCACCACCATGATTTCCACGCCGCCAAGAATGAAGGCGCCGATCATGGCGCCGCGAATGTTACCGATCCCTCCCACCACGGCGGCGATGAAGGCTTTCCACCCTATGAGGATGCCCATGTAGGGGTCGATGACCGGGTAGGCGAGGCCGTACATCGTGCCGGCGGCCCCGGCCAGTCCGGCGCCGATGGCGAACGTGATCGAGATGATCAGGTTGACGGAGATGCCCATCAGCGGCACGTACGTCTTGTCCCAGGAAATCGCCCGCATCGCCATGCCCACCGGAGTGCGATGCACGACATGGTCGAGCACCAGCATCAGCGCGAGCGACAGGCCGATGATCACCAGCTGCAGCGATGAGATGGACACGCCTCCCAGGTGCCAGGTGACGTTGTCGAGCAGCCTCGGAACGTTCTGGGGGTAGGGATAGAAGGCCAGCATCAGGTTCTCGAGGATGAGCCCCACGCCGAGGGCCGTGATGATGGCGGACACCCGCGGCGCATTGCGCAGCGGCTTGTACGCGAGCCGTTCGATCGTTACGCCCAGCAGGGCTGTACCGCACATTGCGATCAACAGCGTAGGGGTGAAAGGCAGGCCGAGCGCCGTGCCTGCCAGGAAACACAGGAAGGCGCCCACCATGAAGACGTCGCCGTGGGCGAAGTTGATCATGGAGAGCGTCCCGTACACCATGGTGTATCCGAGCGCGATCAGGGCGTAGATGCTGCCCAGTTGCAGGGCATTGAGCGCCTGCTGCAGCCAGTAGACGACCTCCGGATTCAAGCTGGCGGGACTCCCGCGTGCACCGGCGACACGGTCGCGACCGGATCGATCACGGAGCGGCGTTCATCACCCAGGTGAAACGGTCGCCCTTCACCTGCATGATCACCGCGCTCTTGACCGGGTCGCCCGAGCCCGGGGTGAACCGGATGTCGCCGGTAACCCCGGTGTAGCCGGAAACGCCGGCCATCGCGTCGCGCAGCGCCTGCCGTTCCGGCGCCGATGCTTTCCGGAGCGCCTCGAAGAGCAGCCCGAAAGAGTCGTAGGTCAGAGCCGCAACGTCGTCCGGGGCGTTGCCGTACTTCTGCTGGTAGGCACCGATGAATTTCTTCGCCGCGGGCGTGGCGATGTCGGCGGCGTAGTGGTTGGCGAAATAAGCGCCTTCGACGGCGCCTTCGGAAAGCTTGATGAGCTCGGGGCTGCTCCAGGCATCCGAGCCCACCAGCGGCCGCTCGATGCCCTGGCGGCGCGCCTGCTGCGCGATCAGGCCGACGTCGTTGTAGTAGGCCGGCAGGAACACGACATCCGGATTGACGCTCTTGATCTTGGTCAGCTGGGCGGAAAAATCGCGGTCGCCGGTCGTGTAGGTTTCGAAGGCGACGACGCGGCCGCCGAGCTCCTCGAATGTCTTGCGGAACAACTCGGCCTGGCTCTTCGGTGCTTCGGAGGCGACGTCATAGAGCACTCCCGCGGTCTTCGCGCCGAGTTTCTCCGTGATGAAGCGCGCCAGCACCTGGCCCTGGAAAGGGTCGGTGAAGCAGGCGCGGAACACGTACTTCTTGGGCTCGCCCGTGCGATTGTCGAGCGTGGTCTTCGGATTGGTCGACCAGGGCGTGATCAGCAGCGTCTGGCTGGCCTCGGCGATCTCCGAGGCGGGAATGGCTCCCAGGCTCGCGTTCGGCCCGACGATCGCGAGCACGTTGTCCTGGGTAATGAGCTTGTTGGCGGCCGCGGCGGACTGATCGGACTTGGCAGCGTTGTCCTCGACCAGCAGCTCGACCTGGTAGACCTTGCCGGCGACGGTGATGCCACCCGCCGCATTCAGTTCGCTGACAGCCAGCTGGGCCGCATTGCGCGACGAGGCGCCCACCGCCGGCATGTCGCCGGTCATTTCGACGATGGCGCCGATGCGAAGAGTGTTGTCATCGCGACCGCGGTCGCCACAGCCGGCCATCGCAAGAGCGGCAGCCAGGGCCGGAATGTGCAGGAGCAGGGGCAGCCGTTTCTTCATAAGTCCTCGATTTCAGACCGATCATTACCCAATGCGAACCCGCGCGCCACGGGATTATGGCCGAGTTCGCCTGACTCACCAGCGACGACCTCCGCAATCCTTGACGCACTCGTGCACTCGAAGGGCTTGATTGTCTTGTCATGATGGCTTGTGCCGTGTTGGACACCCGGATTCCGAAGCTGCTAACGTGGCCTCGCACATCACCCGCTCCACCTCCCGACCGCCGCTGAACGCGAGGGAGTATGCGATGACTGCATCAAACCAGGCCCGGACTGTCCTGCTCCTCGCTGCCGCACTGCTGCTCGCCGCCTGCGCGAGCCTGCAGCGCCGAGACCCGCTTCAGGTCACCGTGGCCGGCATCGAGCCCATGCAGGGCCAGGGCATGGAGCTGCGGATGCTGGTGAAGCTGCGAGTGCAGAATCCGAACGACGCGCCCATCGATTACGACGGGGTCTCGCTCAAGCTCGAGGTGCAGGGCAACACCTTCGCGACCGGCGTCAGCGACGAGAGCGGCAGCGTGCCGCGCTTCGGCGAGGCGGTGATCGCGGTGCCGGTGACGACCTCGGCGATGCGCATGGTGCGCCAGGCGCTCGGCATGATGGGCGACAAGGGTCCCACCGGGACCGGAAAGATCAACTACTCGCTCACGGGAAAGTTGAACGGCCCGACCTTCGGCGCAGTGCGATTCGAGACGAAGGGCGACCTCGAGCTGCCGACGGCTCCGCCCGCCAGCGAAACCTGAACTGCACCGCCGCCCCATGGCGGTCCGCGGCGGGTGCGCGGTCAGCCCGACAGGCCCTCCTTCGCGATGAACTGCCCCCATCGCGGGTCCGCATGCAGGCCGCGCAGCAGCGGGTCACTCAGCGCTTGCGACAGGCCGCTGTCGCGGGTCGCCGCGGCGCGCTCGAGCCAGTCGAAGGCGGCGTCGATTTCACCGCGATAGGCGTGTATCTGGGCGATCTGGTAGCCGATACCCACCGGATTCATGGTCTTCAGCTCCGCGAGAGCCGCGTCCGACTCGCCGCGCCGGCCCAGGGCGTGCTGGACGAGCGCCAGCCCCGTCAGTTGCCAGAACCGGCTCGGCTCCTGCTGCACCACCGCGAGTGCGCCCTGCGCATCGTTGCGCGCGAGCAGGATGCGAGCGAGGTAGTAATGGCCGCTGAGCCATCCCGGGCTCAGGGCCAGCAACTTGCGGCGCATGGCCTCGGCCTCGTCGAGGCGGCCGGCACTGTAGTACGTGAGACTGAGCGTTGCGTGCGCGTTCGGGCTCAGCGGGTCCCACTTGAGTGCCTGCTCCGCGTAACGAATCGCCTCGTCCAGCCGGCCCCGGCGCCGCGCAATGATGCCGGCCCGGGTGAGCACCCGCTGGTTGTGGGGCTCGCGCGCGAGCGCGCGCTCGATGCGCCGCGTCCCACCGGCGACGTCCCGGTTCTCGATCACGTCGAAGAGTCCGAGCAACGACAGCGCCTCGGCGTGATCCGGATCGATGGCCAGCGCCCTCGTCGTCGCGTCCCGCGCCTTGCGGGAGCCCTCCTCGTAATCGATCAGCGAATTGTTCGCCCCGCTCCAGTAGACGGCGCCGAGCATCGCCCATGCCGGCGCAAAGGCCGGGTCGATCGCGATCGCGGCATCGAGCGCCGCGATCGCCTGCCCGTAGCCCGCTGACGAATACAGCTCGAAGAAGTGGCGGCCCTGGAGATACAGCGCATAGGCACGCGGGTCGGTCTGAATCGCCTTTGGCGCTGGAGCGCCAATGAGCCTGATTTCGAGCTCGCCCACGACCGCCGCAGCGATCTCGTCCTGAACCGCGAAGATGTCGCCGAGCTCGCGGTCGAAGCTCTTCGACCAGACATGCGAGCTGTCGCTCGCGCGGATGAGCTGCGCCACAATCCGGATCCGGGCCCCGGCCCTGCGCACGCTGCCTTCGAGCAGGTGAGCCACATTCAGTTCCTGCGCGATCGTGGCGGCGCTCACGGCCCGATCCTTGAACGAGAAAGACGAGGTCCGTGCCACGACCCGCAGCCCCGGGATGCGGGACAGCAGGTTCAGCAGCTCCTCCGACAGCCCGTCGGCGAAATACTCGTTCGCCTTGTCCTCGCTCATATTCGCGAACGGCAGCACGGCGATCGAGTGATCCGTCGCCGCGAACGCTGCGGGTGCGGCCTGAACGTTCACGGGCGCATCGGCTGCGCCGACGGGCGCGATCGCGGGCTGCGGTCCGACAGTCGCCGGCGCGTCGAGCTCGCGCCGGATACCCTCGGGCGTGATCTGGTGCATCCAGGAGAGCAGCAGCGCGAGCGGAAACCCGACCAGCAGCAGTACGAAAACGAGCTTGAGGCCCCACGCGGGCACCTCGAGCATCTCGAGCAGCAGCTCGGCGATCTGGAGCAGCGCCCAGGACGCGGCGGCATAGATGACCGCCGTCTGGATCACCTTGCGGCGCTTGAGCTCGGCTAGAAAGCGCATCGGGAATCCGCGGACGCGACGAACGCGTGCAGGATGCCCGCTCGACTGGAACAGTCAAGCGCGCCGAGCGGGACGCCCGCAGCCCGGCCTGCGTGGCCGCGACGAGCCACGCAGGCCGGGCACTGACGTCCAGATGAGCGCGCGGCGAGTCAGAACTCGGCGCGCGCACCCAGGTGGATCGACTGGCCGGGCAGGGGCGCGATGTCCTTCAGCGGCGATGCATGCTGGCGCGCATCCTCGTCGAGCAGGTTCGTGCCGCGCAGGAACAGGAACACGCTCGTCGGTCCCAGCGGGCAGACGATAACTCACGTCCGCGTCGACGAGCGTGAAGCTGTCGGTCGGCAACTCGTTCACGGCCACCTTGTCCTGCTCGTCGTAGTAGAACGCCTGCACGCCCAGGTGCCATCGATCCTGGTCGTAGTGCAGCCCGGCGCCGAAGCGCAGCGGCGGTATCTGCGGCAGGTCGCCGCCGTCGTCCAGCTCGCCGCGGACGTAGTCGGATGCAAGCCGCAGATCCAGGTGCCCGTCGCCCTGCTCCAGCAGCGGGAAGATCACTTCGGCCTCGAAGCCGTGCAGCTTCGCGCCATCCTGCAGGTAGGCGAACACGGGCAGATCGTCTGCAATTTCGCCGGTAGGACTCGCGAAGATATAGTCGCTGTAGTCGTTGTAGAACGCGCTCAACGTCCACTGCACCCCTTCACCCGATCGCCGCAGGGACACGTCGGTGGTGATTGCCGTTTCCAGGTCGAGGTTCGGATCGCCGACCTCGAACCGCTGCGCGGCGATGTGCGGGCCGTCGGCGTAGAGCTCGGCGGCCTGCGGGTGGCGCTGCGTGCGGGTCACGTTGACCGCGAACGCGTGCTCATCGGCGAATTTCCAGACCACGCCGGCGGAGAGATTGAACGCGGTCTCGTCATAATCGGGCAGACCCGTGCCCGGTTCGCACGTCGACCTTCTGCTGCTCGCCGCGCGCCCCCAGCTCGATCGTCCACTCGATCGAAATGGCGCTCCTCGAACAGGAATAGGCTCGTAGCCTCCGTCTTCGATTGCGGGACGAACGCTTCCTCGCCCAAGGCCTCGAAATCGATGTCCACGTATTGTGCCCCGAGCGTTCCGCGCCAGCCTTCGCCGAGTTCGTGGTCCATGGCGAAGCGCAGCTCGTAGGCGTCCTGGTTGAAAACGGTGCCGGGCTCCCCAGGCGCCTCGAATTCCGTGTGCGTGTAGTCGTTGTAGGAGCCGTTCAGATGCAGCGTGGTGATCGCGCCCTCGAGATCGATCGCGGCCTTTGCATCGTAACGATCCTGCTCCATGTCGATGAACGCTTCCTCTTCGCCCGGAATTCCGTAGTTCGTCTCGTAGCGACTCCACGAGAGACCGCCCCGCGCGGCATCGCCGATGAGAGAAGCGCCCAGTGCGCCGCCCTTAGCCTCGCCGGCGCTGTTGGGAATGTGGTCTCGAACGCCGTCGGGCTCCTCGCCCGCATCGATCAGCGCCCGGCGCAGCGCATCGGACTGCGCAAAATCGGGGATCTCCACGTCATCGGTCTCGCGATCGAAGTAGTCGGCATGGAAGGCGAACGCTCCGGACCCGCCGTCGATGCCGACCGCGCCGGTGCGCTCTTCGACGGCGGTATCACCGCGCAGTTCGATCGCGCCGGAGATCGGCTCCTCGGCACGCTGCATCGGTACGCGGTTCGTGACGACGTTGACGAGGCCACCGGCCGCGCCGCTGCCATAGAGCAGGGCCGCCGGGCCCTTGATGACCTCGATCTGCTGCGAGACCACGGATTCGACGGTGACGGCGTGATCCTGGCTCAGACCCGCGACGTCGAGGGAGGCCAGGCCGTCCTGCAGCGTCTGCACGCGGTAGCCGCCGAGACCGCGAATCACGGGCCGACTGGCGCTCGGACCGAAATAGGTCGAGCTGATGCCCAGCTCGTGGGAGAGCGTCTCGCCGATGCTGGTCGAGATCTGCCTGCGCAGCTCGTCGCCTGCAACGACGGTGGTCGGCTGGGCGATCTCGAGCGGGCTCTCGCGTAGCGCCGTCGACGTGACGACGATCTCCTCGAGGCGCGACTCCTGGGCGAAGGCGGAGGAACTGACGAGCACCGCGGCGACGGCGATGCGCAATGAAGTGGATGCGTCCATGACGAGGCAACTCCTGAGGCAATGGGTCGGTGCCGCTGCGGTGCGGGCCGCTGCGGCAGTAGCCCTCGCCGCGGAGGCGAGGGCGGTCTCGACGTGACTTCAGGAGTGGGGAGGGGCGCGCGGGCGGGCGGACGTCCGGACGCGAACAGGGATGTCGACTGCGGATTCGGCAGCGACGAAGACATGCGAAAGCGCGAAATCGGCTGACGAAAGGTAGTGCCGCGGCGCATCGGCGAGACCGCCGAACGTGGCGCAATAGCCACAGGCCAGGCTGTGCGTGACCGACGCGGAGGCGTCGTGCCGATGTGTGACATGCGCGATCGAATTCAGCGCGAAGGCGACCAGCAGCGCCGCAAAGGCTGCGTGCAGCCAACGTGGAGGTCGTCGCGCGAGCCGGAAGGTGCTCATGGGAAGCGAGATCACCGAATCCGCCAACAGGCTACGCCACGGCTCGCCGGCCTGTAAAGCGCCTGAAGCGCGTATCCTCGAATTGCGTGAGATCGATTCGCTTGCGGGTAGTCATGTTGCCGGCCCGCCTCGTTCGGCCGACAATCGCCGTCGAACTTCAGGACGACCGCCTCTTGCGACGTACGCCGAGATTGCTTCCCTGCATTGCGCTGGGCCTGGCATTGTTCCTCGCCCAGGCAGGCGCGCTGCTGCACTTGTCCGGTCACGCGGGTGCGCCGCAGGATCAGTCCGGGCTCCATTCGCAGCTTTGCGATGCCTGCCTGTCGTTCTCGACGATCTTCTCGATGGCGGGCGGTCCGGGCACCACGTCCGTGCTGCCCGCGCCGGTCGTCGCGTTCCTCGTCGTCGCCGCGATCGTCTCGCTGGTCGAGCGGCCGGTCCCGCGCGCATTCCGTTCCCGAGCACCTCCTCGCCAATAGCAGCCAGTCGACCGATCCAGGCCGCTGATCGCGGCCTGCTGCACTTGGCATTCCGAGGAGGCTCTCATGAAAGGGTCTATTGCATTGCTTGCCGTCGTCGCGCTCGGGGCAGCGACGCATCCGGCCGCGGCGTTCGCGGCCGATGACACCGCGGCGCTCCGCGCCGAGCTGAATGCACTGAAGTCTGAATACGACGCGCGCGTCGCCGCTCTCGAGGCGCGCATCGCGGAACTCGAATCGGCGATGACCGCCGCGACGGCCCCGGCTCCGGCGATCGCCGAGGCGGCGCCGGTGCCTGAGGCTGCGCCCGCGTCGCGCCCGTCGAGCGCGACCGCGTTCAACCCGGCGATGTCCGCGATCCTGGGTGGCAGCTTCGCCAACCTTTCGCAGGACCCCGCCGACTACCGGATCGCAGGATTCGTTCCGGCCGGCGACGAGATCGGACCGGGCGAGCGCAGCTTCAACCTCGGGGAGTCGGAACTGACGCTGTCGGCCAACATCGATCCGTACTTCATGGGCAGCCTGACCGTCGCGATGACGCCCGAGGACGAGCTCGAGGTCGAGGAGGCGTACTTCCGGACGCTTGCGCTGCCCGCGGGACTCCTGCTCAAGGGCGGGCGTTTCTTCTCCGGCTTCGGCTACCTGAACGAGTTCCACGCACACGCCTGGGACTTCGTCGACCAGCCGCTCGTTTACCAGGCGTTCTTCGGCGGTCAGCGGGCGCAGGACGGCCTGCAGCTCAAGTGGGTTGCGCCGACGGAGTTCTTCCTCGAGCTGGGCGCCGAGACCGGCAATGGCGAGGCATTCCCGGGGACACGGCGCGCCGCCAATGGACTCAACGGCGCGACGCTGTTCGCGCACGCGGGCAGCGACATCGGCGAATCCGCGACCTGGCGCGCAGGCGTGTCGTGGGTGGACCTGCGCGCGGAGGAACGCGCCTGGGAGGACACCGACGCGCTCGGTAACGACGTCGAGAACGCGTTCACCGGGAACCTCGCGCACATGGATCGCGGATGCGACGTTCAAGTGGACGCGCGCCGGGCGACCGCTGCGTCGCTCGCTCAAGCTGCAGGGCGAATACATGAGTCGCACGGAGGACGGCGAGCTCGCGTTCGACCTGTCGGGCGCGGCGCTTGCCGGCGACTACCGCAGCGAGCAGGACGGCTGGTACGTGCAGGGCGTCTACCAGTTCCGGCCGCGCTGGCGCGCCGGCGCGCGCTACGACTCGCTCGATTCCGGCACGCCGCGGATCGGCCTGGTCGATTCCGGACTGCTGTCGCCGGACGACTTCGCGCTCCTGTCGTCCGCGTCGCCGAGCCGCACCTCGCTGATGCTCGACTGGAGCCCGAGCGAGTTCTCACGGCTCCGCGCCCAGTTCGCCTGGGACGACGCCCGCAATGCGGCGACCGACGAACAGTTCTTCCTGCAGTACATCTACTCGCTGGGCGTGCACGGCGCCCACAAGTTCTAGGGGAATCCAGCCATGGTCAACATCCTTCGCGCCCTGTGCCTGATCGCGACGCTTGCGATCTCGGGGTCCGCACACGCGGCCGTCAGGATTCTTGCAACCACGGCCGACTGGGGTGCGCTCGCGAGCGAGCTCGGCGGCGACAAGGTCGACGTCTACACCGCCACCAATGCGCTGCAGGACGTGCACCGCGTCGATGCCAAGCCCAGCCTCGTGGCGCGCGCCCGCAATGCCAACCT
This sequence comes from uncultured Gammaproteobacteria bacterium, assembly GCA_963834855.1. Lineage (GTDB taxonomy): Bacteria > Pseudomonadota > Gammaproteobacteria > Steroidobacterales > Steroidobacteraceae > DATJKD01. Next base: position 19,538 of record CAWIDH010000029.1, read on the forward strand.
GGTGGTCGCCAACGGCGCCGAACTCGAGGTCGGCTGGTTGCCGGTGCTGCTGCAGGAATCGGGCAATCCGAAGGTCCAGCCCGGAACGCCGGGCTACTTCGAGGCGACCGCGCAGCTCAGGTTGATCGAAGTGCCCTCGGCCATGGACCGCGCCATGGGCGACATCCATCCGCAGGGCAACCCGCACGTGCAGCTCGATCCGCGCAACATTGCGGTGGTCGCGAAGGCGCTCACTGCGCGGCTCGCCGCGATCGATCCCGCGAACGCCGGCTACTACGAGGGCCGCGACTCGGATTTTCAGGCCAGGTGGCAGGCCGCGATCGTGCGCTGGGAGGCGGAGGCGGCACCGCTGAAGGGCGTGCCGGTCGTGGTCATGCACAAGGACCAGTCGTACCTCTGCCGTTGGCTGGGACTCAAGCAGCTTGCCGCAATCGAACCCAAGCCGGGTGTGCCCCCCAGCGCCGGTTACCTGGCGCAACTGGTGACGACGCTTGGGTCCACGCCGCCGCGGATGATCCTGCGCAATGCCTACAACGATCCGAAAGCGGCGAACTGGCTCGCGGAACGCGTGCACGCCCCGGTCGTGACCATGCCGTTCTCGGTCGGAGGCACGCCGGGTGCCACAGACCTGTACGGGCTCTTCGATGATTCCATCAAGCAGCTGCTGGCGGTGCTGAAGTGAGCGAGGCCGTAACGACCTTCGCCGTCGACCTCAGCATCCTCTGGCCGGCGCTCGTCGCCGGCCTCCTGGTCGTGCTGTCGCACGTGCCGCTCGGGCAGCAGGTCTTGAAGCGCGGGATCGTGTTCATCGACCTCGCGATCGCGCAGGTAGCCGCGCTCGGTGTGATCGCGGCGCACACCTTCGGTCACGAGCTGGCGGGCTGGGCGACGCAGCTCGCTGCCGTCACGGCGGCGCTGGCAGGCTCGCTGCTGCTCACCTGGACCGAGCGCAAGCGGCCCGAGGTGCAGGAGGCCTTGATCGGCATCCTGTTCGTCCTGGCCTCCACGGCACAGATCCTGTTGCTGGCCAACAACCCGCACGGCGGCGAGTACCTCAAAGACCTGCTCGCGGGCCAGATCCTGTGGGTCGGGAGCGATCAGCTGATCCGCGCGGCTGTGCTCACGGTCGTGTTTCTCGCGGTCTGGTTCCGGTGGCGCGAGCGACTCGGGCGCATCGGTTTCTACGTGATCTTTGCCGTGATGGTCACGATGTCGGTGCAGCTCGTCGGTGTCTACCTCGTCTTCACGACGCTCATCGTGCCGGCGGTGGCGACGTACCGCCATGCGAACCGCGCGCAGCTCGCGATCGGCCTTGCGCTCGGCGTCGCGAGCTACGTGGTTGGGCTCGCAGTGTCGGTTGTGACAGACCTGCCGTCGAGTGCGGTCATCGTCTGGTGCATGGCGCTGCTCGCGATCGCCGTGCACTTGACCGCGCGCGGCGGAACCGTTCAGGCGGGCAGCACCTCGTCGTAGGCGACCGGCCGCCGACGCACGTCGCGGTTGTTGGTCCGCCGGCTTTCCGCGTCGCTGCACCAGAGATGCATCACCGCGTAGCTGCGCCACGGTCGCCACGCCTCCGCGCGCTCCGTCAGCGCGCGTGCCGTCAGGGGCACGGAAGCCGACGCCGCCAGGCGTTTCAACACGAGGTCCGCGGCCGGCAGCGCATCGGGCTCGCCGAGCGAACGCAGAGCAACGTAATGCGCGGTCCATTCACCGATGCCTGGCAAGGAGGCAAGCGCGGCCATGACATCCTCGACTGGCGCGCCGAAGTCCAGGCGTCCGGAAATTACGGCGCGGGCCAGGGCGACGAGTGTTCCGGCCCGCGCCCTCGTCAGCCCCAGCCCGTCGAGATTCGAGCTCGCGATGACGGCAGGCGACGGAAAGAGATGAGTGAGGCCGTCGGCGCCCCCGGGAATGGCCCTGCCGAGTCGCAACACGAGACGCGTCCCGAGGGTTCGGGCGGCGGCGACACTGATACCCTGCCCGATCACCGCGCGGACGGCGCACTCGAATGGGTCCCAGGTGCCCGGTATTCGCAACCCCGGGCGACGTCGCACCAGCGGCGCCAGCAGGGGATCCGATTTGAACGCCAGCGCGATGAGCGCCGGATCGGCTCCCAGGTCGAATGCGCGCTTCGCATCCATCGAAATCTGAAAGAGCGCCGCCGGCACGCCGCCGCGCACACTGAGTTGCAGCGAGTCTTCGTGCGGGAGCGGCTGCACGCACACGGTTGCGAACCCATCGTCGCACACCACGGAGCGCGCGTAGCCGCGAGCATCCACGCGCTCGAGTCCGGGTATCGCCCGCGCCGAGAGAAAGTCGCGGACCTGGGCCCAGTCATAGGGAGGCCGGAAGGCGAGCTTCAGAACGACTTCGTCGCGGCCCTCCGGCGCGGTTCCACCGCCCCGCTGTTTGCGCAGGTCGCGGGGTGACTTCCCGTAGGTCTTGTGGAACGCGTCGTTGAAACGTCGAAGACTGCCAAAGCCGGCCGCCAGCGCGATTTCCGTCATCGACAGGTGCGTCTCATCGAGCAGGCGTTTGGCGAAATGCAGACGCCGCGTCTGGGCCACCGCGATCGGAGAAGCGCCCACGTGGCGGACGAACAGTCGATGGAGGTGGCGCGATCCGACGCCGACGCGGGAAGCCAGATCCTCGACGCTTGCATCGTCGAGTGCGCCCTCGTGAATGAGCCGAAGCGCACGTCGCACGACCGCGGAAGTGCCCAGCCACGCGGCCGTCCCCGGCGCTGCTTCGGGGCGACAGCGCAGACACGGTCGGAATCCCGCCTCAGCGGCAGCAGCTGCGGTCGGGAAATAGAGAACATTCGTGCTCTTCGACGTTGGTGACGGGCAGATCGGACGGCAGTAGATGCCGGTGGAGGTCACCGCGATGAAGAACTTGCCGTCAAAGCGTGGGTCGCGGCTGATGCGCGCCCGGTCGAGCGCGCGTCGATCGAGACCACGGACTTCGTGCACGGACGCGACCATACGCCGCGACCATACGCCGCGGCCACGCTACGGACTAGCCATTTTCGGACGTGACGATTGACGCTTCATCCCACAATGCTCTAGCGGGCAAAGCGAGCCTCGCTCAGTCCCAGCTGCTGCAGGAGCCGCAGCCGCACATTCTCCGGCAGCATGACCCGTGGCGAACGATGGGCGCTGGCGAGCATCGCCATCGACGCGGGGTCGTCCGCGCCCTGTCCGCGCTGTCGAGGCACCGGGATCGCCCAGACCGCGGAGAACGCCCCGTTGGCGGCGAGGGACTGGCCGGCGATCTCGCCGCGCTCGTTGATGTCATTGGCAGTGAACAAGTGCTCGTTGAACTCTCCCGCGACGAGCTCGTTGAGGTCTGTCATGACACCGTTCTGCCACAAGAAGGCACGGCAACTTGCAAAGCCCGCGGTGCACGAAATGCCAACGACCTGGCGCCGATCGTTGATGCCGAGGGCCTGGCTCAACGCGTCGCCCGGCAGCGTCCCGAGCGACCGAATCCCGCGGCCACGGGTCCACAGGAATGCACGCGCATTGAATGTCGCGCCGTCATTCGCGTTCACGTTGGAGAACCCGACGACATCTCCGTGCTCGTTGATGGCCATCGGTGTGTTCCAGGCCACGCCGCCGAGGTTGCCGATGTTGGTCACGGTGCCTTTTTCCCAGAGCACCGCGTTCCTGGCCGTGACGCCTCCGACGGCGGTACCGCAAGCACCCGAGATGCCGACGACCTGACCGCGATCGTTGATCGCCGTTGCCGCGCCTGCCGTGTCTTGCGGGAGCAGCGGAAGCTCCTGCACCTGCTGCAGGTCGGGTCCCCATATCACGGGGAGAAACTGCAGGACCTGCAGCGGGCGGACGCAAGAAGGATCCTCCACGTTTTTCTCGGTCCATCCCACCACCTGGCGCCGGTTGTTGGCGCCGGTAGCAAATCCATTGAAGCCACCCAGGGTCGGAAGCGCGATGATCTCACCCCGCTCCCACACGACGCCGAGGCAGATGAAGCCCGTACGTGTCGCTGAGGGAAAGAAGGCCCGGCAACTCCAACCCTGTCCCAACGGTTCCGGCGTTGCGGTCTGGGCGATGCCGGCGATCAGGCCACCGGTGTTCTTCACCGGCCATGCCACGTTGCTGTTGGGCCCGCCAAGCGTGCCCAGATCGAATCGAAATCCGTGGAGCCAGAGCGTGGCGTGACGGGCGCTGTCCCCGGACAGGTTGGAATAGCCGGCCACCAGACGTTCGTCATTGATGCTGTTGCCGCTGCTATCCGTCCCCCCAGCCGAAGAAAGCCGAACGATCTCATAGCGGTCAAGCCTGTCCTGCTGCGAGGCATCGGACGCCTCGGCGGAGGCGGTGCCGGCGAGCAACGACGCCGCGGTGATGAAGACTCGCGCGATCGAAGTTTTCATACCCCCTCCGTGGATTGGCATGGCGATGGAGAACCTTCCATGTACTCCCGTCCCGAGCAGCGTTCTCGCCTTTTTCGGACGTGAATATCGGCTGGCGGGCGAGGCAGGTTGCGCCGCGCCACGGCGATTGCGAAGGCTCTTGCCGGATCGGTCGCTAGATCGAAAGGCCAGGGTCGCCCTCGATCACTCGTTGCTCAAGGGTCGGCCGTTCTCCCTTGCGCCACAACGGCACGCGGTGCACGACGCGATATCGCAGCGGACCGCCTTCCACGCCTTCGCTCCTTTCGAGCGGCCGCGGGATGCACACGAACTCGCATTCCGCCGCATCAGCCGACACGCGCAGCGTCGCGTAGCCATGACCGCCCCAATCGAGGAACGAGAGGTGCGGCGCCAGCGCGGGATTCGAGACGCGGCGCGCGTGCTCGAGATCGCGGCTCGACTGATACTCAAGGCACGAGCGCACGCCATGGCGCAGCAGCATGTTTACCGCGGGGCGCGGTCGCTCCTGGCCCGGCACATCCGTGAGATAAAGCGCGCGTAGCGGATGGTCCTTCGGAAGCCTGTGCTCCAGCGCTTCTACGAGGCCCGGCGCCGACACCGAGCCGGTGACGAACGCTGCGCCCACCGGCTCGAATGCCTGCGGTGGCAGCGCCTTCGCCGCAAGTCCCGCCCAGAAGCTGTGGCGATCACCGGAAACCGTAACGAACCCGGTGATACCGGAGTCACGCACGACGTCGTATATCGCAGCGCGCTCGACATACGCGCTGCTGTAGTCACTGAACCCAAACGTTGCGTAGCCCGTGCCCGGCCAGGGTTTCGTCAGTCCCGCCGGCAGGTTCTGCGGATCCACGCGCGTGTCGAGCGTGCCGCTGGAGCTGCCCCACACCTTCCAGGTGGCGCGGGAGGCGCGCAGCTTGTCGAGGAACCATGTCCTCTGCTGCGCACCGAGAATCGACTGCGGCATCCCGTCCTTGCGGAAGTTCGCGACCTCCGTCTCGCCGTAGCGAATCGCGCCCGGAGCATGCCCGCCCCCGTACGTACGCCCGGCATCGAGAATCTCGATCGCTTCCTGCGGAACGAGGTTGGGGAAATCGTCGCTCGAAAATGCGCTGGCCTCGGGCCGGCCGCCCGGATCCTCGGAGCGATAGCTGTGCTGGTCCGTGATGACGAGATCGAGATGCCGGCCCCAGCGCAGGCTTCGATACCCCGTGAGGCTGCCGATGGCCGCGAGATTGTTCGGCTCCTGACCTAACCCGTCGCCGTCGAAATTCCCGATCGGCGTGTCCTTCACGGCGGGCGCCTCGAAGCGCTCCAGCGCGGCGCCGCCCGACTTCGCGACGCGCGCGGGTTGATACTCGAACCATGCCTGGTTTGCCGCGACCTTGCGTGTTTGCGCCGGGCGTTCCAGGCCCGGGACGCGCTGCATCGACTGCCAACCCATCCACGAGAACTCGTGGTTGTCCCACATCGGCACGAACGGCCAGCGCGCACGCGCGTCCTGCAAGTCCGGGTCCTGCAGATACGCACGGTACAGCGTGCGGTAGTCGGCGAGCGTCGCGGCGACGTGGAACCTGCCGATCTTCTCCCCGTCGGGAAAGCGCACGCGATCGCGCAGCCGCCGGTCGTAGCGGCGCCCATCCGGCTGGTCCTCCGGGTAGTCAACCACCTCGTAGATGAAATCACCGAGATGCAGAACGAACGCGAGCTGTTCTTCGGCCGGCGCGCGTTCATCCTCGAAAATCATCCGGCGGTAAGCATTCTGCGCACCTTCACAAACGTTCTGGCAGCTGACGAAGGTGAAGCGCACGGGACGTGGATCGTTCGCCGGGTGAGCCGTGCGCGTACGGCCGACGCGACTGCCTTCGCCGCTTTCAGTGGCGAAACGGTACCAGTAGATCTGTCCGGGCCGCAGCCCGCCGATCAGCACACGACACGTATGGTCGGCCGCTGCGAGCGCACGAGTGCGTGCCGTCGCCACGACGCGCTCGAATGCCGGGTCCTCGGCCACCTCGACGGTCAGAGGCACCGCCTCAGCCGTGCCGCCCGCTGAGTAACGAGTCCAAACGCAGGACGCTGTCGGTGGCTGGGTCGCCGGAGGCCACGCCCTCAGTGAAGAGGTCTCGCCGTTCTTTCCACGCAAGGCTCGATGGGGAGGTCTTCGCGCCCGCCCAGGCCATCGTCGCGCCCATCGCAGCGGCGGCGGCCATGAACTGCCTTCTGGAGAGTCGATTCATGCTCGTGGCTCTTGTGCTCATGCGTCAGCCGCATTGCGAGAGCGTCGAGTCAGCCCGAGGCCGTGGCTCGATCGAACCGGTAGGCGTCCATCGACAATGCGCCGCCGTCGACGCCCGAGAACACCCGGGTCGCGCGGGCGCCCGCACCACCGGCGCCCCAGGCGACGAAAAGCGGCAGGAAATGTTCCTCCGTCGGGTGCGCGCGCGTACCCGAGGGCACCCGCTCGCGGTAGTCGAGCACGGCGTCGCGGTCGTCGGCGGTGAGCCGACCGTATAGCCACTGCGCGAACTCCGGAACGTAGGCGAGGGCTTTCGGATCGCGACGGCTCATCGCCCAGTCGCGCAGGTTGTGCGTGACGTGACCGGAGCCGATCACGAGCACACCCTCGTCGGCGAGCGGCGCCAGCGCCTCACCCATCCGCAGGTGGTGTTCCGTGCCGAGCGCCGGTTGCACCGACACCTGTGCGACCGGCACGTCGCGCTCCGGGTACATGTGGCGCAGCGGCACCCAGGCGCCGTGATCGATGCCCCGGCAACCGTCGATCGCGGGCGTGTAGCCCGCGTCGCGCAGCAGCGCCTGCGCGCGGCTCGCGACCTCGGGCGCGCCCGGCACGTCGTAGCGGACGCGGTACAGCTCCTCCGGAAAGCCGCTGAAATCGTGGATAGTCTCGAGCCGGTCGCGGCCGGTCAGCATCGGCAGACCCGTCTCCCAGTGCGCGGATGCGACGAGGAGTGCGCGCGGCCGAGCGATCGAGGCGGACAGCGTCCTCCAGGCGACGCCTGCGTCCCCGGCCTCGACCGCGTGCATCGGCGAGCCGTGCGAGATGAACAATGTCGGCAATCGGCTCATGAAAAAAATGACTCAGAGCCAATGAAAAATGGCTCAGAGCCAATTTCCCTCAAAAAATGGCTCGGAGCCGAATCTTCGTTCGGCTCCGAGCCGTTGCTTGCTTACTTGGCGAGACCTTCTACCTTGAGTGTCGCCTGCACTGCAGGACGCTTCGCGACTCGCGCCTGGAACTCGGTCAGGGCCGGCCACGGCTTCAGATCCACCTTGTGGTAGCCGGTCCAGTTCAGGACCGGGAAGAGGTAGGCGTCGGCGATCGTGAACGACTGGCCGGTGAGGTAGGGCTGCTTGCCGAGCGTCTCCGAGAGGTAGCCGAAGCGATTACCCAGCGCGGCGATCGTGCGCTCGCGCACCGGGGGCTCGACCTGCGGGTTCCAGAGCGGCCCGAACCCCTTGTGAACCTCGGTTGCGATGAACCCGAGCCACTCCATCAGCTTGTAGCGCTCGAGCGTGCCAAACGCCGGCGCAAGGGTGCCGGGCTTGCGATCCGCGAGGTATTGCAGGATCACGTGGGCCTCGGTGAGACGCGTGCCGTCGTCGAGCTCGAGCATCGGCACATAGCCCTTCGGATTGACCTTGCGGTAGTCCGAGCCGTCGGGCAGCGTGTGCTCCGGCAGTGCGACCTTGACCGGCTCGGCCTTCAGATCGAGTTCGTGCAGCACGATGTGCGGGGCCTGCGAGCAGGCGCCGGGTGTGTAGTAGAGCTTCATGGGGTTGACCTCCTTGTGGCTTGAGTCGGACAACAAACTCGTCGACGCACTGGCGCTCGCGGGCGAGTGGCGACACGAGCGCAGTCGCCAGGCGCGTCTACGCACGCAGAGCGAGGGGACCATCGCCGAGCAGGTATCGGACAATCGGCGCGATGCCCGTCCATGTCAAGCCAGCGGTGCCTGCGCCTCGAAGCGTTGCATCGGGACACCGCCGGGCGTCTACTCTGCGCCCTGGGAATGCTGGTGGACCTTGTTTCTGGGCCCGCGGCCAGATGAAGCTGCATTCGCGGAACGAGAAAGGCAGCGAGTACGACTTCGTCTACGAACTCGAGTGACCGGACCGGCACCCGGACTGCGCGCGCGCTGGTCCGGGTCGCGCTGCCGATCGCGATTTTCGCGAGCGCACTCTGGCTGCTGCATGGTCTTGTCCACGAGCTTCACCCTCGTTCGGTCGCGGCCGCGCTGGAGGCGCTTCGGCCACGGCAGTGGTTGCTCGCACTCGCCTGCACCGCACTCGGCTACCTGATACTGACGCTGTACGACGCGCTGGCGCTGCGGGCCCTGGGCCGGTCGCTCGGGCCGTGGCGCACGATGGCGACGTCGTTCATGGCTTTCTCGATCGGCAACAACCTGGGGGTTGCCGCGCTGAGCGGCGGGTCGGTGCGTTACCGGCTCTATTCGGCGATGGGCGTGCCCGCTTCCGAGATCGCATGGATCATCGGGTTCTGCACGCTGACGTTCTTTCTCGGTGTGATCGCTCTGCTGGGTCTGTCACTGCTGGTCGAGGCCGGAAGCGCCGCCACCGTCCTGCACATTCGGCAGTCAGTGGCGACCGGTGTCGGAGTCACACTGCTTGCACTCGTCGCGGCATACCTGGTGTTCACGGCCGCACGGCGAAGACCGCTCGAGATCGGGTCGCTATCGCTTACGTTGCCGCGCTTCTCGACGGCCGTCATGCAGGTGGCGGTCGGCTGCGCCGACCTTGCGGTCTGCGCCGCGGTGCTCTACGTGCTGCTGCCCACGGGTCATGGCGTCAGTTTCGAGGCGTTCACGGGCCTGTATGTGCTCGCGCTCGCTGCCGGAACGTTCAGCAACGTTCCCGGCGGCCTCGGAGTATTCGAGTCCGCGATCATCGCCTGCATGCCTCAGGTGGGCGCAGCCGCCTTGCTCGGCTCGCTCGTGGTCTACCGCGTCATCTATTACCTCGTGCCGTTCGCCATCGCATTGACCGGTCTGCTCGTACGCGAAGCGCGCGGTCATCGCGAAGGCCTCGGCCGCGTCGGGTCGATGGCACGCAACTGGATCGGGTTCCTGGTGCCGCAGGCACTCGCGGTGGCGAGCTTCCTGGCCGGGATGGTGCTGCTGTTCTCCGGCGTGCTGCCGGCCGACCCCTCGCGTATCGCGGCACTCGCGAAGCTGCTGCCACAGCCGCTGCTCGAGGTCTCCCACCTGGCAGGAAGTGCCGCGGGCGTCATGCTCCTGCTCGTCGCGCAGGGTCTGAATCGACGGCTCGACGGTGCCTGGCACGTGGCGATGTGGCTGCTGGGTGCGGGAGTCGTCGCGTCGATGCTGAAGGGCGTCGACTACGAGGAAGCCATCGTGCTGACGCTGATGATCGCCGCGCTCTGGATCGGTCGCGACCGCTTCGACCGACCCGCGTCCCTGCTGCAAGAGCGCTTCTCGCCCGCATGGACCGTCGCGGTCGCGGTTGCGATCGGTGCCTCGATCTGGGTGGGCCTGTTCGCGTTCCGGCACGTGCCGTATCGCGACGAGCTGTGGTGGCAGTTTGCCCGCGACGCCGACGCGCCGCGGATGCTGCGCGCGAGCCTGCTCGTCGTGCTGCTCGCGGGAGGCGGCGCCCTATGGCGGTTGCTCCGTCCGGCGCGACCGGCGGCGACGACGGTTTCGCCCGATGAGCTGGCGCTTGCGGCATCGATCGCGAGCCGATCGCGCCAGTCGCAGGCCAACCTCGTCCTGCTCGGTGACAAGCGATTGCTCTTCGACGAACCCCGCTCCGCGTTCGTGATGTACCAGGCGTCCGGCCGCAGCTGGGTCGCGATGGGGGATCCCGTGGGGTCGCGCGCGCAGCAGCAGGAGCTCGTGTGGCAGTTCAAGGAGCTGTGCGATCACTACGACGCGTGGCCGGTGTTTTACGAGGTCGGCGAAGCGACGCTGCCGCTCTACGTCGATGCGGGGCTGTCATTGGCGAAACTCGGCGAGGAGGCACGCGTCGAGCTGGCCACATTTTCGCTCGATGGCAGCCGACGAGCGGCGCTCCGGCAGTCGCATCGAAAGGCCGTTCGCGACGGCGCTACGCTCGAGGTCGTCGGGGCCGGGCAGGTCGCGCCGTTACTCGACGATCTCGAGCAGGTATCGCACGAGTGGCTCGCGTCGAAATCGGTCGCGGAGAAGGGCTTCTCGCTCGGCTACTTCGACCGCGCATACCTGCAGCGCGGCGCCTGTGCAGTCGTGCGCCGCGACGGGTCGATCATCGCATTCGCCAACATCTGGGCCGGCGCGGAACTCGAGGAGTGCTCGGTCGATCTGATGCGTCATACGCGTGATGCGCCGAATGCGATCATGGATTTCATGTTCGCCGAGCTGATGCTGTGGGCACGCGCGCAGGGCTACCGGTACTTCAACCTCGGGATGGCTCCGCTGTCGGGTCTCGAGCAACGCCGCCTCGCGCCGCTCTGGAACCGGACGGGAGCGTTCATCTACCGCCATGGCGAGCACTTCTACAATTTCGACGGGCTGCGCAGGTACAAGGAGAAGTTCCTGCCCGAATGGCAGTCGCGCTACCTCGCGGCGCCGGGTGGTGTCGCGCTGCCGAGAATCCTGCTCGACGTATCGCGGCTCATCTCAGGCGGCGTGATGCGTATCGTGACGCAGCCCGCGGGTGTCGCCCGGTGAGGCTGTTGCTGACCGAGGACGACGCGATGATCGGCGAGGCGGTGCAGCGCGGGCTGCGCCAGCTCGGATTCGCGGTCGACTGGGTTCGCGACGGCGCCGCCGCCGAACAGGCGCTCGCGCTCGAGCCGTATGACCTTCTGCTGCTCGATCTTGGACTGCCGCGCAAGGCCGGGCTGGACCTGCTCCGCGAGCTGCGCCGGCGCGGCTCGGCGATTCCGGTCGTGATCCTGACCGCGCGCGATGCGACGACCGATCGCGTCGCGGGCCTGGATGCCGGCGCGGACGACTACGTGGTGAAGCCGTTCGAGCTCCCGGAGCTCGCCGCGCGGATCCGGGCCGTGCTGCGCCGGCGGGACGGCCGTTCGAACCCGCGGCTCGAGCACCGTGGCGTCACGCTCGATCCGGCCACGCGCGAGGTGTTCCAGGACGGCCGGGCGGTCGCGCTCGGGGCCCGGGAGTTCGCGGTGCTGCTCGCGCTGATGGAGCATCCGGGTCGGGTCCTGTCGCGCGCGCAGATCGAGGAACGCATGTACGGCTGGGGCGAGGAGATCGAAAGCAACGTCGTCGAGGTTTACATCCACGCCCTGCGCCGCAAGCTCGGGACCGGGTTCATCCGCACGATCCGCGGTGCCGGATACCGGCTGGAGCCGGCATCGTGAAATCGCTGCGCGGTACGCTCCTGGCATGGCTCCTGGGAGCGGTGCTGCTGGTCGGCCTGGCGGGCGGGTACCTGATCTATCGCAACGCACTCGCGGAGGCCAACGCGTTCTTCGACTACCACCTGCGGGAAACCGCGCTGCTGCTGCGAGACCAGGCCTATGGTTTCTCGGCGTCGCCGGGGCTACCCGAGGAAATCCCGCAGTACGACTTCGTCGTGCAGGTGTGGACGCTGGACGGCGAGCGCGTGTATCAGTCGCGCCCGGACACGCAGCTGCCACGGACCGTGACGCTCGGATTCTCGACCGACGACACCCCGCGAGGACGCTGGCGGACGTTCAGCGTTCTTGCACGCGGGCACGTGATCCAGGTCGGCCAGGCCCTGGCAGTCCGCGAGGCCCGCGCCGCGCGGCTGGCGTTGCGCACGCTGGCACCGTTCGGCGTGCTGATGCCGGTCCTGGCATTGCTGGTGTGGTGGATCGTCGGTCGTTCGCTCGAGCCGCTGAAGACGGTGACCCGGCTCGTCGAGGCGCGGCGTGCCGACGCGCTCGAACCGTTGTCGGCAGCGGGGCTGCCGATCGAAGTGCAGCCGCTGGTCGGGGCGCTCAACGAGCTCCTCGCGCGACTGCGCACCGCCCTCGAGCACGAGCGCGCATTCCTCGCCGACGCGGCGCACGAGCTGCGCTCGCCGCTCACGGCGCTCGACCTGCAGATGCAGACACTCGCGTCGGCCGCCGACGAGCCGGGCCGCACGCGTGCGCTCGAGCAGCTTCGATCCGGCGTACTGCGCGCCAATCGGCTGGTCGAGCAGATGCTGTCGCTCGCCCGGCAGCAACGTGGCCCGGCCGCGGCTCCCGTGCGGGTATCGCTTACTGACCTGGCACTCGAAGTGATCGAAGAATCGTTGCCGCTGGCGGATCGAAGGCGCATCGATCTCGGCCTCGAGCATGCGGAACCGATCGCCATCCAGGGCGATCCCGATGCGTTGCGGGTGCTGCTGCGCAACCTCCTCGACAACGCGCTGCGCTATACGCCGGAGGGCGGGAAGGTCGACGTACTCATCCGTCGCGAGCAGGGGACGAGCGGACTGACAGCGGTGCTCGAAGTCATCGACACCGGTCCCGGCATTCCCGAGGCGGAGCGGGCCCGGGTGTTCGATCGTTTCTATCGCGTCCCGGGGACGGCCTCCTCGGGAAGCGGAATCGGCCTTGCCCTCGTGCGGACCATCGCGGAGCGCCACGGTGGCCGCGTCGAGCTGGGGTCCGGCCGCGATGGCCTCGGGCTCTCGGTTCGGGTCACTCTGCCGGCCGCGTCTCCTTAAGCTGCGGTTAAGCCTGCAGGTACAGCATCCCTCCCCGTAGCGCACTGCCCTCAGCGGGCGGAAGCACATTGAAGCGCATTACGGAGGATATCGATCATGAGCGTCAGCACCCTCATCCGGAACCCGATCGCGACCGCGCTGCTCGGCGCGGCGACCGTCGCCGTTCCGGCCGGCACGTTGTACCTGTACGGCAGCACGCCGCACGCGGCGGAGACGGTTCCCGCCCTGGCCAGTGCGGTCTCGGGTTCGCCCGCGGCGGCAACGACCGCCGCGCGAGCCGGGTTGCCGGATTTCCGCGGCCTGGTCGAGCAGCACGGGCCGAGCGTCGTCAACGTCAGCGTCCGCGCCAACGTCAAGACTGCGGGCCCGATGCCGCAGATGCCGGGCTTCGGTCCCGATGACCCGTTCTCGCAGTTCTTCCGCGGCATCCCCATGCCGCAGGAGCCTGTGCCGATGCGCGGCGAGGGCTCGGGTTTCATCGTGAGCCCCGACGGGCTGATCCTGACGAATGCACACGTCGTCGCGGACGCGCAGAAGGTCACGGTCAAGCTGCTCGATCGCCGTGAATTCGAGGCGAAAGTGCTCGGGTCCGACGCGAAGACCGACGTAGCCGTGCTGAAGATCGAGGCGACGAACCTGCCGGCCGTGCGGCTGGGCAATCCCAGGAGCCTGCAGGTGGGTGAGTGGGTCGTCGCGATCGGCGCGCCGTTCGGCTTCGACAACTCGGTGACGGCGGGCATCGTGAGCGCGAAGGGCCGCAGCCTCCCGGACGACGGCTACGTGCCGTTCATCCAGACCGATGTGGCGGTCAATCCGGGCAACTCGGGTGGGCCGCTGTTCAACCTGGACGGCGAGGTCATCGGCATCAATTCGCAGATCTACAGCCGCTCGGGCGGCTACCAGGGCATCTCGTTCGCGATCCCGATCGACATGGCGATGGACGTGAGCCGGCAACTGCAGGCCAAGGGTCACGTGACGCGCGGCCGCCTCGGCGTCGGCATCCAGGACATGGACCAGGCGCTGGCCAAGTCGTTCGGCCTGGAAGCTCCGCGCGGCGCCCTGGTGACCTCCGTCGAGGACGGTGGACCGGCGGACCGTGGCGGGATCAAGGCCGGCGACGTGATCGTCTCCTTCAACGGCCAGCCGGTCGACACGGCCGGCGCGCTGCCCGCTCTGGTTGGAGCGTCGGCGCCGGGCAAGTCCGTGCCCGTCGAGGTCTGGCGCGGCAAGTCGACCCGGAAGCTCGACGTGCGGCTCGACGAGATGAAGGAAGCGGAGAGCGTCGCCGCCAACGCCGGCGACGCGGAGTCCGGCGGCCGCCTCGGCCTGATGGTGCGGCCGTTGTCGGCCGACGAGAAACGTCAAATCCACGTCGACAACGGGCTCGTCGTGGAAGGCGTGTCCGGGGCCGCCGAAGAAGCGGGGATCCGCCCCGGCGACGTGGTGCTGTCGGCCAACGGCAAGGAGGTTCGCAGCGTCGACGAGCTGAAGTCGGCAGTGGGCGGCGCCAAGGACCACGTCGCGCTGCTCGTGCAACGCGGCGACACCCGGTTGTTCGTGCCGGTCGAGCTCGGCTGATACGCAGGCCAACGTTTGCAGCTGTGGGCCAATAGGCGAGTGTCCTGTTGCCCACAGCTGCCTTAATTCTTATTTGATTCAGGCACTTACGACTGATCGGCTGGGGCCGCGGGACACGCGCCCGGGCGCCGCGGCCAGGTTTCAGGCACAATCCGCGCCAAGTTTGCCGCCGCGCAGTCCGGTCTGCGCCCGAGGTTCTTCGGCGTCCCTGTCCAGGGACCCTCGCGGGCCCTCCTGCAGACTCATCGAAGTCTGCATTTCGCGGTCCTCGACTTTTGTCTTGAATCAATGACGCTTCGTCCGGTTCCCGCTCGCGCGGGAGAAGCGCTATGGACGCCATCACATGTCTTTCGACCAACTCGGCCTGTCGGCCGACCTTCTGCGCGCCGTTTCCGATCTCGGCTACGACACGCCCACGCCGATCCAGCTCGGCGCCATCCCGCCCGTACTCGCGGGGCGCGACCTGCTTGCCGCCGCACAGACCGGTACCGGCAAGACCGCCGGTTTCGCGTTGCCGATTGCTGCAGCGCCTGAATGCCGAGAACCCGCATCCGCGAGGCCCGCGCGCGCCGCGCGCATTGGTGCTCGTGCCCACGCGCGAGCTCGCCGCCCAGGTCGGTGAGTCCTTCGACGACTACGGCCGGCACCTGCACCAGCGCACGATCCTGATCTTCGGCGGCGTCAGCCCGCGTCCCCAGCTCGACGCGCTGCGCCAGGGCGTGGACATCGTCGTCGCCACACCGGGCCGCCTGCTCGATCACGTCGCCGAGCGCGCCATCGATCTCTCGCAGGTGCGCCACCTCGTGCTCGACGAGGCGGACCGCATGCTCGACATGGGCTTCATCCGCGATATCCGCCGCGTGCTCGCCGTGCTGCCGAAAAAACGCCAGAACCTGCTGTTCTCCGCGACCTTCTCCGACGAGATCCGGGCGCTGGCCACCGGGCTGCTGCACGTACCGGTCACCGTCGAGGTCGCCGCTCGCAACGCGCCGGCGGAGCTCGTGGAGCATCGCGTGCATCTCGTGGAGCAGGGCGAGAAGCGCGCCGTGCTGAGCCACATGCTGCGTGAGGTCGCCTCCGAGCAGACGCTGGTGTTTACCCGCACGAAGCACGGCGCGAACCGGCTCGCCGAGCAGCTCGCGCGCGACGGCATCCAGTGTGCCGCCATCCACGGCAACAAGTCGCAAAGCGCGCGTACGCGGGCGCTGGCCGACTTCAAGGAGTTCAAGGTCCAGGTGCTGGTGGCGACGGACATCGCGGCGCGCGGCCTCGACATCGTCGAGCTGCCGCAGGTCGTCAACTACGAGCTGCCGCACGTGCCCGAGGATTACGTGCACCGCATCGGCCGCACGGGCCGGGCGGGTTGCGCGGGGCAGGCACTGTCGCTCGTGGCGAGCGACGAGCGCGATCGGCTGCGCGCGATCGAGCGCGTGCTGGGCCGGAGGATCGACGTGCTGCCGCTGGATCGGTCGGCCATCAAGTTCCAGCCGGAGCGCGCGGCGCCCGCTCGAGAGCAGGGGTCGATGCCGGCGGCACGGGGCAACCATGCGCCGCATCGCGCGCAGGGCGCACCCCGCCGGAGGAGCGCCGGAGCCGGGCGAGGGCGGCGCTGGTAAGGAACCGCAATCGCCGCTACCGGCGCTTGTAGACCTTCCCGCCCTTCATCACGAAGCCGACGTTCTCGAGCAGCGAGATCTCCGCCAGGGGATCGCCCTGCACGGCGATGATGTCGGCGTAGGCGCCGGGCGCGATCGTGCCGATCTGGCCGGCGAGGCCGATCGCATCCGCGCCGTTCACCGTCGCCGCCTGCAGCGCCTGCATCGGCGTCATGCCGTAGCGGACCATGTAGGCGAGCTGCTTCGGCGCATCCTCGTGCCGGTGGACACCCGTATCCGTGCCCATGGTCATCTTCACGCCGGCCTGGACCGCCTTGCGGAAGTTCTCGCGCTGCACCTCGGCGAGGTCGCGGTCCTTCTGCAGGAACTCCTCGAGCTCGCCGCGCTTGCGGCCCTCGGTCTGCGTGTACTCGGTGTTGTAGATGTCCATCGACAGGTAGGCGCCGGTCTTCTTCGCGAGCGCGATGCCCTCGTCGTCGATGAGGCTCGCGTGCTCGACGGTGTCGACGCCGTTGCGCAGCGCGACCTTGATCCCGGCGGCGCCGTGCGCGTGGACGGCGACCTTGCGGCCGTGCATGTGCGCCTCGTCGATGAGCGCCGCGACCTCGGCTTCGGTGTACTGCTGCGCGCCCGGCACGGTGCCCTTCGAGAACACGCCGCCCGTGCCGCAGTACTTGATGTGGTCGACGCCGTACTTGACGTTGCGGCGCACGGCCTTGCGCACGCCTTCCTCGCCGTCCGCGACGCCCTCGGAGGTTTCGTGGTATTCGGGCGCGAGCAGGTTTTCATCGCAGTGCCCGCCCGTGATGCCGAGCGCCGGGCCCGAGGCGCGCACGCGCGGGCCGTCGACATCGCCCGCCGCGATCGCATCGCGGAGCGCGACATCGGTGAAGGCCGACGACCCGACGTCTCGCACGGTCGTGACGCCCGAGAGCAGCGTGCGGCGCGCATTCGCCGCGCCGATCAGTGCGAGACGCGGGACCGACAGCCCGTAGTCGCGGTAGGGCGGCAGCGTCGGATCGCTGATCAGGTGCGTGTGCGTGTCAATGAGCCCCGGCAGTACCGTCCAGCCGGAGAGGTCGATCACTTCCGCTCCGGCGGGCGCCTGGAAGGCGCCGGCCGTGTGGACGGCGGTGATGCGGTCCCCACCGACGACGATCCATACCACCTCCCGCACCTTCCCCGCGGTGGTGTCGATGAGACGACCCGCCCTGATGACGGATGTCGCCGTGTCCGCCGTCTCCGCATCGGCCAGCCCCGATACCGGCAGCGCCAGGGCGCCAAGCACAACTCCGCCAAGTCTCAACGGTTTGAACATGAAATCTCCATGCTGAAAAATTGGCTCCGAGCCAATTTCGTGGTTGGCCGGGCTTCGGGGGTCGGATCCTAGTGCCGTGCCGATCGGATGCGAAGGCGTGCGAGGGCGGCTTCCACCTCGGTCCGGAACCTGTTGTGACCGTCACTGTCGACGGGCAGCCACTCGTGCGGGATACGCAACTCCTCCGCCGCGTTCTCCGTCGCGATGCGAACGCGATGGGTGGTCGTCGTCATGCTCTCGGCGCCCCCGTCCCAGACGGGCGGCTGGACGACCAGGCCCGCACTCGCCGCGTGCGTAACGATGTAGTTCGAGGCGCTGTCGAGAAGGATCCGGTACTCGGCCAGTTCGTGGGTGGACATGCTCGACCTCCATCGCGGGTCAAGAGCGCTGCACGCGTCGCCTGGAAAAATGGCTCCGAGCCATTTTTCGCGGTCAGCGGATATAGCCCAGGCTCTCCAGCTTCACGAGTATGCGGTGCGCGGCCAGGTCCGGCGAGAGCGTACGGGTGTCGATACGCATCTCGGGGTTCTGCGGCTCCTCGTACGGATCGCTGATGCCGGTGAACTCCTTGAGCGTTCCGGCGCGCGCCTTCGCGTAGAGACCCTTGCGGTCGCGCGCCTCGCAGGTCTCGAGCGGGGTCGCGACGTGGATCTCGACGAACCCGCCGGACTCCTCGACCATCTCGCGCACCTGGCGCCGCGTCGCGGCGTAGGGCGCGATCGGCGCGCAGATCGCGACGCCGCCGTACTTGGTGATCTCGGAAGCGACGAAGCCTATCCGCAGGATGTTGATGTCGCGGTGCTCGCGCGAGAACCCGAGCTCGCTCGAGAGGTGCTTGCGCACGATGTCGCCGTCGAGCAGCGTCACACGGCGCGTGCCGATCTCGAGCAGCTTCACGAGCAGCGCATTCGCGATGGTCGATTTCCCGGAGCCCGAGAGACCGGTGAAGAACACCGTGAAGCCCTGCCGGTGGCGCGGCGGATGCGCCTTGCGCAGCTCCTCGATGATCTCGGGGAAGGAAAACCAGTCCGGGATCTCGAGCCCCTCGCGCAGTCGCCGCCGGAATTCCGTGCCCGACACCTTGAGCACCGTCATGTCCGGCGTGATCTCGTCCTCGGGCAGGAACTGCGCCTTCTGGGCGACGTAGACCATTTCGCGGAAGGGCACGAGGGTGACCTCGATCTCCTTCTCGTACTCGCGCAGCAGCTGCTGCGCGGCGTAGGGCTCGTAGTACGGGTCGCCATTCCGGCTCACTCCCGGCCCGGCGTGATCGCGGCCGACGATCAGGTGCGTGCAGCCGTAGTTCTTGCGGATGATCGCGTGCCACAGCGCCTCCCTCGGGCCCGCCATGCGCATGGCGAGGTTGAGGAGGCTCAACGCGGTGGTCTGCTCGGGATAGTGCTTGAGCATGTGCTCGTAGCAGCGGACACGGGTGTAGTGATCGATGTCGCCCGGCCGGGTCATGCCGACCACGGGATGCAGCAGGAGATTGGCCTCGCACTCGCGCGCGGCCCGGAACGTCAGCTCCTGGTGGGCGCGGTGCATGGGGTTGCGGGTCTGGAACGCGACGACCTTGCGCCAGCCGAGCTTGCGGAAGCGCCCGCGGAGCTCCGCCGGCGAGTCGCGCAGGATCTTGAAGTCGTAGTGCATCGATGGCTCGACGCCACGCAGCCTGCCGCCGACATAGACGTTGCCCGTGCGATGCTTGAGGAAGTGGACGCCCGGGTGATGGTCGTCCTCGGTGCCGTAGACGCTTCGCGCCTCGGCGGCCTTGTCGGGCTCCCAGCGGTCGCCCACCTCCATGGTGGCGATCAGCACGCCTTCCGGATCCCGCAAAGCGATGTGGTCGCCCTCCTTGATCGAGGCGGCGAACTCACGTGAGACGTCGAGATTGACCGGGATGGGCCAGACCACCCCGGTGGGCAGTCGCATCGTCGCGAGCACCTGCTCGTACTCGGCCCGGTTGAGGAAGCCCTCGAGAGGCGAGAACGCGCCGTTCAGAAGCAGCTCGAGGTCGCAGAGCTGTCGCGCACTCAGGTTCCAGGACGGGTAATCGCGAGCGGCGGCCTTTTCCTTCTCGGCCGCCGATTCGGTGAGGTAAAGCTCCTTCAGCGTGCCGCCATGCGGCTCCTTGAATGCACCCATGTATCCCCCGGCTCGCGATGCGCCTCTTGCTCAGGCCGCGCCCTTGTCCGCGGTCGCGGCGGTCCCGTCGTTCTCCGAGCGACATGATATCGGCCCGGCGCCGGCATTGAAGCGGCGGATCCAGGAGATGCACTCGTCCGCCGGCAGCGCCGGGCTGTACAGGTAGCCCTGGGCCTGGTCGCAGCCGGCCTCGGCGAGGAACGCGGCCGTCCACTCGGTCTCGACGCCCTCGGCGACCACTTCGAGCGCCAGAGCATGCGCCATCGTCACGGTCGATCCCACGATCACCCGGTTGTCTTCCCGGGTCTGCAGGTCGGTGACGAACGACTTGTCGAGCTTGAGCGCGTGCACGGGCAGGTCGCGCAGGTAGCCGAGAGATGAGAACCCGGTGCCATAGTCGTCGATCGCGACGGGCACGCCGAGATCCGCGATCTCGCGAATCGTGCGCAGGGCACGCGGCAGGTCAATCATCATCGCGCTCTCGGTGATCTCGAGCTCGAGCGTGTCGGGCAGCTCGCCGCAGCGCGCGAGCAGCGTCTTGAGGCGCGCGGGGAAGGCGGCGTCCTGCAGCAGCCGCGCCGAGAGGTTCACGGCGACGCGAAGCGCAAGCCCCTGGGCGCGCCACCGGCTGGCCTGCGCCAGGGCTTCGACGATCGTCCATTCGGTGAGCGGACGCACCAGGTCCGTGGACTCCGCGAGCGGTATGAATTCCGCGGGCCCGATTGCGCCCAGCGCGGGATGCTGCCAGCGCAGGAGCGCTTCCACGCCTTCCACGCGCCGCGTGCGCAGGTTCACCTTCGGCTGGTACGCAAGCCTCAGGTCCGGCGTGCCGATCGCGGCCCGGAGGCTCGCGACCATGGCCAGCCGCCGCACGTTGTGAGCGTCGCGGGCTTCATCGTAGAACTCGGATGCCGCGAGCCCGCGCTTCGCCGTGTACATCGCGACGTCCGCGCGCTGCAGCAGCGTCCAGGCGTCGCGCGCATCGCGCGGCGCGCGCGCGATCCCGATGCTGACTCCCACGTCGATGGCGACGCCCTGGGCGTCGATCGGGGTGCGGAGCGCTTCCCCGAGGGCCTGCGCGATGCGGGCGGCCGTGGGGTCGTCGCAGCCCGGCAGCATCACCGTGAACTCATCGCCACCGATGCGCGCGAGGAGCCCGCGGTCGCCAATCACCGCACGGAACCGGCTCGCTACTTCCTGCAGGATGCGGTCGCCGGCGTCGTGCCCCAGCGTGTCGTTGACCTCCTTGAAGCGGCAGAGGTCCAGCATGAGCAGCGCCGCGGGCGAGGCATCGGTGCAGTCGCGGAGGATCCCCTCCATGTTCGACACCAGCGCCGAGCGATTCGGCAGCGTCGTGAGCGCGTCGTGCGTGGCGCGGTATTCGAGCTCCCGCTGCTGAGCGAGTCGCTCGCTGATGTCGCGCGCAATCACGGTGTAGAGCTCCTCGTCTGCGAGGAGGACACGGCTCACCGTGAGTTCGACCGGGAACACCGATCCGGTCCGCGTCGTGCCTTCGGCCTCGATCACGGAGGCCGCGAGGGCCGCGAGCGGTGGTCCGCGCAGTTCCGGGATCAGCTCGCCGAACGATGCGCCGGCCAGGCCCCCGGCCTGGAAATCGAAGAGCCTCGCTGCAGATGGGTTCGCAATCTGGACGCAGCCTCCGGCATCGACGCAGAGGATTGCGTCCGCCGACGAGTCGACGACACTCTGGAGCAGCGCATCGCGGCGACGCAGGCCGAGCGCGAAGGCCAGGGCCCGCAGCGTCTGCTCGTCGAGCGAAATCAGCGTACCTGCGAGAAAGACCGCGACCGTGACGAGCGCCGGTGCTGCGAACTCGATCGAGAGCCCCGTCCACGAGTACGCCAGCACGAAGGCGGCGCCCTGCGACCCGAGGATGGCCATGACGGTGGCGAGGCAGGAGCGCCAGCCCAGCGATCGGCACATGGCCGCCGTGAGTGCGGCGAGGGCGGCGAGGGTGGAGAGCTGGAACCATTGCGGCGGCGAGCGCGCAACGCCCTGGCGCACCGTTTCGACCGAGAGCGCCTGTACGACGATCCCGGGCAGCGCCCGATGCACCGGCGCGGCGAGGATGTCGTTGAGCTCGATCGCGGTCGCGCCCACGAACACCGTCCGGCCGCGCAACTCGCCAGGATCGACCCGGCCTGCGAGCAGGTCGGCGTACGAGACATAGCCGAACGAGGACAGTGCGATCGAGTAGTCGATCGGCAGGTCCGACCCTTCACGGAGCGACGGGTACAGCAGGCGGACGACCGAAGGCAGCTCGTGGTGGCCGTCGCGCCAGGTCGGCCGAAATCGGCGCACGAGGCTGTCGCCATCGAGCAGCTGGTTCGCGGAGGCGAGTATCGCGTGGCGGGCGAAGCGATCCAGCGGCCTGCGCAGAACGGCGTCCGTGTTCGCGCCGCTCGCTTGTTGCAGGAAGGCGGGCAGGATGATCGGCGCGCCGGTCCAGGCGTCGAGCGCGGCCTCGAGCCGGGCATCGTCGGCCTCGGTGGATGGCGAACTGAAGTCGATGTCGACGAACACCTGCCGTGGAGAGGCCGCAGCCAGCCGCTCGATGAGGCGCGCGTGGTGACGCCGCGGCCATGGCCAGGTGTGGAGCTCCGCGAGGCTGAGGGCGTCTATTCCGACGATGACGATGTCGGAGTCGACCTCATGCTGGAGCAGCCTCGCGCGCGCATCGACCGCCTCGCGCTCGATGAATTCCAGGTGGCCGCCGGCACGCAGCGCCGCGACCGCGGCGAAGGCGAGCACGGCGATCGCCGGCCAGGCATACCGCCGTCGATGCGACATTTACGGCCCGAGCAGTCCCCGCAAGGGTGCGACGACTTCCTCGACGATCGGCGACAGGGGCGGGACGACTTGATCTACGACAACGGGCAGCGGCGCGGCCACGTCCTCGACGACCGGCGGCAGCGCCGCGACGACGTCTTGTGCAGCGATCGGGGCGGCGTCAGGGGCCGCGACGTCCAGGTCCACCACCGGCGCACTCGAGTCGGCTCCCACGCCGACGCCAAGGTCGACGCCGATCGGTCCCAGCGTGACGCCCGCATCGACCGCCGTCGAGCCGCCGATCGCCACCCCCGCGTCGGCTGCGACCGGCACCGCCAGCGTGCCGACCTCGATGCCTGCCGCTGCGCCGGCGTCGACTGCGGGTGCTCCCAGGTCGACTGCGGCAACCGGGGCGTGCAATCCGGCCGGGGCGTGACCGAGCTTGAACCTCGCATCGATGTCAGTCCCGGCGGCTTTCGGATCGAGGGTCACGGCGGGTACGCCGACTCGCCCGGTCACCGCACCGCCTTCCACCAGGGTCGCACCGCCGGACGTCGTGCGCGACCTGTTCTCGTCCTCGGTGCCGGTGGGTGCCAGCGCGTCGGTGGCGGGTTCAGTCCTCGTTGCATCGGCTGATCGTGAATCGTCGGATTCGCTCCTCGCGTCGCTGCGCGCGCGAATCGCATCGCCCGTGTCCATGTCGAGCACGCGGATCGAGCGATCGCCGCGAGCGCGAGTCGCGATTTCGCCCGCGTTGAGCTGCACGACGTCGCTGTCGTCCGGTGTCCAGACCTCGAGACGGCCCTCGAAGAGCGCGACCGTCGCGCTTCCGGCCTCGGCGGCCACGTTGAAACGCGTTCCCTTGACGACGGCGACGAGATACGGAGTCTCGATGCGTAGCTTCCGGCCCGGGCGCTTCGCGACGTCGTAGAGAACGTTTCCCTTCGGCTGGCTGACGTGCTCGATCAAGCCATCCGCCGCGATCACGGCGGGCAGGTCGACGTGGGTGTTGCTCGCGACGGACACCGTCGTCGCGCCCTGGCGCAGCTCGATCCGGCCGTCGCGGCCCGTATTAATGGTCGCTGGGGTCTCGATGACCGAACCCGGCCGCACGGTGCGCGCCGACCCGCGCGCGGAGATGCGCACGTCACCCTGGACCGCGACGACGATGATGGGAGCGTCCGGGCCGGACTCAGCAGCGACCGATCCTGTGCTCACGGCGAGCATGAGCAGGGCGGTCAGCATCACGAAGAAAGTCGACGTCGATCTCACGCGGCACGCTCCCTGGCCAGGGATGGCAGAAATCATACGAATGCAGGGGTTTCGCATCTGTGAGTGCAGTCGCAGCGCCACGACGCGGGGATGCACGAGGATGCGTGCTGGCGCCGTGCGCGACATTGGAATGTTTCATAATCCCCGCCATCGTCTGCTGCTTGTCATAAGTGCGCTCGCGCTCTGCGGGCGGCGCGGACGCCCTTGCCGTCGAGTCCATGCCGCTCACGGCCGCGGTGATCCGTGGCTCGAGCGTCTATACGCCTGCGCAGCTCTTCGCGACCTACCGCGACGAGCTCGGACAGCCCATCGACGGCGCACGCGCGCGGGCCGTGATCGGCGCGGTCGGGGACTTGTACGAGCGCGACGGCTACTCGCGTCCGGAAGTGCGCGCGGACGGCGAGCTCCCTGCGCCGGGCATCATGAGGCTCGAGGTGGTGGAGCCGCAGATCACCGAGGTCGTCATCGAGGGCGATGCGGGTCCGCACCGGGCACGACTCGAGGAGCTCTCATCGCAGCTCGAGCACATGCAGCCGATCCGACGCGGCGACGTGCAGCGGGTACTCGGCCGGATGCGCGAACTGCCGGGACTGTCGCTCGTTGCGAACACCCGGCGGGACGACGAGCACCGCAATGGCTATGCGATCGCCGTGAACGCCACTTTCGATCCCGTGGACGGCTCGGTCGGCGCCAGCAATCGCGGCACCGAGGAAATCGGGCCCGTCTTTCTGAACGCCCAGGCGGTCGCAAACGGCTGGTTGACCGGCATGGAGAAACTGGGGCTGCTGTTCACCGCAGCGACCGACGTGGACGAGTACCGCAGCATCGGCGCGTTCGTCGACATGCCGATCAATTCGCGCGGCACGCGTGCGTTCCTGCTCGCGTTCGGGTCCGATGCGGAGCCGGATACGGCGGCCGGTGCGCCCGTCGATGAATACGTGCGCGAGCGTGCGACGCTGCGCATCACGCATCCGTTGGCGGGCGGCACGCGTGCGAGTCTTTCGCTCGCCGCCGCTCTTGATGCCGAGGACTTCGAGATCCGCCGCGACGGCGCTGAGCTGCAGGAAGATCGGCTCCGGGTCGTCCAGGTTGGCGCGCGTGCGGGCTTTCGCCCCGGTGCGCGCACGCAGTACGACGCGACGCTCGAGCTGCGCAAGGGCCTCGACGCCCTGGGCGCCGGTCTGCAGACCGAGGATCCCGCCCACGATCCACGCCGTGCGGATTTCCTGTTGACGAGGCTGCAGCTCGTACAGCTCACGCGCCTAGGCGATGCCTGGTCCGTCCGGCTCGACGTCCTCGCCCAGCATACGGCGTATGTCCTGCCCTACAGCGAGCGCTTCAAGGTGGGCGGCGAGCGCCTGGGCCGCGGATTCGAGGTCAGCGAGATCGCCGGCGATCGCGGAGCCGGCGCCAAGCTCGAATTGCGGCGCAACCTCACGGTGGAATGGCCGTTCTCGATCAAGCCCTCGGCGTATGGTTTCTACGACATCGGTGCGACGTGGAACCAGGACGTCGGCGGGCGCGCTTCCGCCGCGACGGCCGGTCTCGGCATCGCGGCGCAGTCGGGCCGCTTTTCGGGTTACGTCGAGCTCGCGAAGCCGCTGACGCGGCCGGATCTCGAGGGCAAGCGCAGCGCGACCGTATTCGGCGGGCTCAGCGTCCGCCTCTGACCTGCTCGAGCGGCGGGCTCTTCGCCGGAGCGCGCGTTGTCACGCATCATGCCGCGCGACCCGCTTGCCCGACTCGTCGATCATGAGCTCGCCGTCCTGCTTGCGGAACGGTCCAGGCGGCCAACGCTCGAGCAGGTCGAGCACGATCTCGCTGGGCCGGCACAGCCGCACGCCCTTCGGCGTGCATACGATCGGCCGGTTGACGAGCACGGGGTGCGCGGTCATGGCCGCGATGATCGCCTCGTCGCCGACCGATGGGTCGAGCAGGCCGAGCTCCTCGACCGGCGTCTTCGCCGTGCGCAGCGCCTCGCGCGGCGAGAGCCCGGCGGCGGCGAAGAGCCCGAGCAGCTGCGCGCGCGTCCAGCCCGTCTCGAGGTATTGGATCACGGTCGGCGCGTACCCGGCTGCCTCGATTACGGCCAGCACGTTGCGGGACGTACCACAGGCGGGGTTGTGATGAATGACGATCGGAAACGTTCCACGCATGGGGTCGCCCTCCCGAGCCTGCGATGTCCTGGTCGCGGACTCGGACATGGTAGACCGTAGCGAGACCGCGTCGGAGCAGGTCGCCGTCGCCGGTGCTAGCATCGGCCTCGGCATGACGGTTTCCGCTTTCGCAGTATTCGAAACCGAGATCGGCTGCTGCGGCATTGCCTGGAGCGACCGCGGCGTCGCGGGCGTGCAGCTGCCGGAGGCGAACGAGGCCGCCACACGCGCCCGCCTGCAGCGACGATTCCCGTCGGCGACCGAGGCTTCGCCGCCACCCGAGGTGCAGGCGGCGATCGATGGCATCGTGGCGCTGCTCGCGGGTGAGGACAGTGACCTCGCAGGTGTCGAGGTCGATTACCGCGCGACGCCCGAGTTCAATGTCTCTGTCTATCGGATCGCGCGGACGATCGCGCCGGGCCAGACGCTGACCTACGGCGAGATCGCCAGCCGGCTCGGCGATCCGGCTGCAGCGCGCGACGTCGGGCAGGCGCTCGCGAGGAACCCGATCCCGATCATCGTCCCCTGTCACCGCGTGCTCGCGGCCGGCGGCCGCGCCGGCGGCTTCTCCGCGCCGGGCGGCGTCATGACGAAGCGTAAGCTGCTGGAGATCGAGCGCCGCCGCACGCCGTTCACGCTGACCTGACCACCGAAAATCGGCTCAGAGCTGAATATTGGCGATAAATCGGCTCAGAGCTGAGTATCCCGGATAAATCAGCTCCGAGCCGGATTTTCCGGCTCGGCCAACGCGCGCGCGAGCGCATCGAGCATCGTCGTCCACCCGGTCCGCACGCGATCCGCAAAATCGGCCCAGCGCGGATCCATCGCGTGCACCAGCGAGAGCTCGCAGCCGCGATCGAGCGGCTCGATGTCGATGGTCACGCGGCTTTCGTCCACCGATTCCCCGGCGATGCCCCAGGTGAAGGCGAGCCGCCGTCGGCCGCTCGATCTCGAGGTAGCGTCCGACGTGGTCGATCTCCGCGCCCTGGCGACGCACGAGAAAGGAGAATGCGCCACCCACCCGCGCGTCGAGGTCGATCCGAAGGATCTCCTCGTCGCGCAGCGCCGGACCGAACATCCACCGCCCGATCATCGCCGGCGTGAGCCAGGCGTCGAACACGCGTTCGGCCGGCGCCTCGAACCGACGGCTCACGCGCACCGTGGATCCCGCCTCGGGGCTGCTCATTCGGGCAACCGCCGTTCGTACTCCTCCTCGAGCTGCGTGTGCACGCCCCAGAAGCCCTTCGGTGTCCGGCCGGCCAGGTGATCGATCAGGATGCCGATGTGCGCATGCCAGCCGGCGGCGACGCTGATCATCTCGTCCCGGTTGGCGAGGCGGCGATGCGTGATCACGAGCCTGACGTCCTTGCCGCGCGGCGTCAGCTCGAAAGTGACCTCGCTTTCCCCGCCGCGGCTCTCGCCCCAGGTATAGGCGAGCACGCGCGGTGGATCCCAGCGCGAGATCCTGCCGGTGAAGTCGCAGACCTCCTGGCCCTGGTATTTCGCCGGCACCGCTTCGGCCACGTTCGTCAGGCGCGCGTGCTCGAAGTGCAGATCCACGCGCCCGCCGACCCGCGGCTCCATCTCGCCGGTCGCGAGCCACTTGCCGCGCTTGTCGGATTCCGTGAGGTACGACCAGATGCGCTGGATCGGCCCCGGCAGCACCCGTTCCAGTCGCAGCGTGCCGGCTTCGGTGACGACTCCGTAAGGCTGTTCCGCCGGGACCTCGTGTCCAGTTTCCTGTCGCATGGATGCGTTGCTCATCGTGTTACTCCTTTTCCGGGTGTCTCAGCAGGGCTTCGAGTGCATCGAGCCGCTCGCCCCAGAATCGCTGGTAGAAACTCAGCCACTCGTGAACGCCGGCCAGCGGTTTCGGGTCCAGCCGGCAGAAATGCGTCCGACCCTGCACGGTGCGGCGCACCAGGCCCGCGCGCTCGAGCGCCTTGACGTGCTTCGAGGCGGCCGCGAGCGAGATCCGAAACGGCTGCGCCAGCTCACCGACCGTGCGCTCGCGCGCCGCGAGGCTGCGCAGCATGTGACGGCGCGTCGGGTCGGAAAGCGCGCGGAACACGCGGTCGAGGTGCTCGGGGGATCGATTAACCATATGGTTGAATGATAGGTCCGCTGCAACCGACAGTCAACCGGCTGGTTGAATGTCGATGGCCCACGGCTCGTCGCGCGCTGTCGGGCTCTCATCGACGGTGGCTTGACCCGCGCAGGCGGCTGCCGTGAACTGGGCAGGGAGCAGCGCGGGGCATGGCGGTAAGGACGACATTGCAGGGCGGTCCCGTTTCGGTGACCGACTACCGGTGCGAGATCACGCGCGGTGCGGCGCCGTTCGTCGAGCGCCACGTCGGATATTCCGTGTCCTACGTTCGCAAGGGCAGCTTCGGCTGTCGTGCGCGCGGCCGTTCGCATGAGCTCGTCGCGGGGTCGCTCATGGTCGGGTTCCCCGGCGATGAGTTCGTCTGCACGCACGACCACTCGCACGGCGACGAGTGCCTGTCGGTGAGGCTGGCTCCGGAGTTGGTCGAGACCCTGGGTGGTCAGTCCGAGGTCTGGCGCGTCGGCGCCGTGCCGCCGCTGCCAGGGCTGATGCTGCTCGGCGAACGCGCGCAGGCCTGCGTCGAGGGCCGCGGCGACCTCGGGCTGGACGAGGCGGCGCTTACGCTTGCGGCCAGGTTCGTGGAGGTGGTATCCGGCAAGGCGCGCGAGCCCCCTCGCGTGAGTCCCAAGGACCGTCGCCGCGCCGTCGAGGCGGCGCTTTGGATCGACGCGCAGGCGCACGAGCCGATCGACCTCGACTCGGTCGCGGCACGCGCCGGAGTCAGCGCCTGGCACTTTCTGCGCTCGTTCTCGGCCGTGGTCGGCGCAACACCGCACCAATATCTCGTGCGCACGCGGCTTCGGCGCGCGGCGAGTCTGCTTGCCGACGGCACGCGGTCGGTCACCGACGTCGCGGCCGACGTCGGATTCGGCGACCTGTCGAACTTCATCCGCACGTTCCGCCGCGCCGCCGGCGTGTCGCCGCGCCGGTTCCGGCGTCTGCCGCCGTCGGACCGCAAGATTCTCCAAGAACGCCTGGCAGCTTGCGCGCGAGGATGAGCTCCCCGGACAAAGGAGCTCATCATGTACGACCACGTTGGATTGAGAGTCGGAAACCTCGACGCAAGCGTGCGCTTCTACACCGCGGCGCTGGCGCCGCTCGGCTACGGGTTGTGTTCGCGTGACGCGAACGGCGCGGGGTTCGGACCGAAGGACGCGCCGGCGTTGTGGCTCGTGCCGCGCGACGGGAAAGCGGGCCCGGGCGTGCACGTCGCGCTTGCCGCCGGGGATCGGCGGTCGGTCGACCGTTTCCACCAGGCGGGTCTCGAGGCCGGCGGACGCGACAACGGCAAGCCGGGACTTCGTACGGACTACTCGCCGAACTACTACGCCTCGTTTCTGATCGATCCGGACGGCAACAACGTCGAGGCCGTCTGCCTCGCCTGACGGAATATGGGCTATCGGAGCTGAGTGAGTCGCCTCAGCCAGCCTGATCAGCTCCGAGCCAATTTTCCTGAATCAGGGCACTGAGGCCACGGTCGCGCGGTAGACGTCGAGCTCCTGCTGGTAGCGCGCGCGATCTCGCTCGAGCTGCGCCATCTCCGACTTGAGCCGGCCGATGCGCTCTGCGGCGTGCTTGGTGTCGAGCACGGCCTGTGTCCGCTCCTCTGGAGTCGCGGTGTCGCTGATGACTGTGAGCGCCCGATCGGCGACGCTGCTCTCGAGACGAGCGACCTCGCGCCGGCGGTAGGCGATGGCCGCGTCGGCGTCCAGGACGCGGCGCTCGCGGACGTACAACTCGCGGCCGGACTCGTATGCGGCGACAAACGCGGGCGCGAGGTCGGGCGGGCAGCTGCCGTAGTACTCGTCACCGTACACACCCGCCCGGTAGCCGTTGTGAGGTTGACAATACTCGCGCAGCCCGTCGGCGCGACCCGCCTGATACGCCTCGAGATCCGGCGTTACGCCGTATTCGGCGCAGGCCTTGCGATGCTGGCCAATGCGATCGCCCGAGTACCCTCCGACGCCATCCTCGTAACCGACGGTGCGCCAGTCCACGGCGCGGCACTCGTCCTTGTTCATGGTCGACGAGCAAGCAGACAGGCACAGGACGCCACCGGCCAACAGGCTTGCGATCGCTCCGCGTACGGTTCTCATGGCACCCCCAGCTCGCGTGCTTCGACGTCGGCCGACCCTGGCGATTCCGGCCGAGGTTCACAGACCTTAGTCGCCTGGGTGCGGGGCGGACGTGCGGGCCGTCACGATTCAGCGCGAGCCCGGGGAAAATCGGCTCAGAGCCGAATATTCGGGAAAAATCGGCTCAGAGCCGGGTATTGGGGGCGAATTTCCGGGATCAGTCCATCCGGCGCGGGCGGACGGCCACGAGGGCGCCGGCCTGGTCGACCTCGCACTCGAGCTCGATCGGCTGGCAGCAGACCTGGCAGTCCTCGACATGCGTGAATGAGCCGCCGATGAGGTCCACCTGCGTCCCGAAGCTCTCCCAGCAGTACGGGCAATCGACGTTCACGAACTCGGTGAGGCGAGCCGCGGTCAGCGCCGCGCCGGGCTCGAACACCGGCTCGAGACCGTACAGCGTATCGATCGCCTCGTCGTCGAGACGCGTGACCTCGCGCGCGAGCGCGTCGATCGGATCGTGTCGGCGCATCCTCATGCACCGACGCTACCACAGTCCCGCGGACGTTCACGGGAACCCGGGCCACGCTCGCCGCCGCAGATCGGCGCACTGAGTGTCTATATCATTGATTTTGCGATCGAAACTGACACCCACGGCCCGCTGCTGCGGGCGGCCAGGCGGCCCCGCCCGGCCCCGGGGGCACGACAGATTTGCCGTCGGACGGGCTGCGCGGCCATCCTGCGCAGCTATTTCGATTCGAGTCCGAGCCTGATGCCCATGAATGCGACCACGAATGCCACCACCCGCCCGGGCACGCCGCCCTTCGGGCGCCTCGCCAAGCTGCCCTCCGGCCATGAAATGCACTACCTGGAACAGGGCAAGGGTCCGGCGGTCGTCCTGTTGCACGGCGGCGGACCCGGCGCCAATGGCTACAGCAACTTCAAGCGCAACATCGCCCCCCTTGCAGATGCAGGGTTTCGCGTGCTGGTGCCCGACATGATCGGCTTCGGCTGGTCATCCAAGCCCGACGACATCGATTATCCCCTCGACCTGTTCGTGCGTACGCTGTTCGAGTTCCTCGAAAGCGTCGGCGTCAAGCGTTGCACGCTGGCCGGCAACTCGCTGGGTGGCGCGATCTCCATCAAGGCTTCGCTCGAACGCCCCGGTCTCGTCGAGAAACTCGTGATGATGGGCACGAGCGGCATCGAGTCGAGCGAGACCTATATTGCGATGCCGGGCATCCGCGCCATGGTGGCGCAGTTCGTGGGCCCTGGCTTCGACCGCCCCTGCCTGCGCGAGCTGCTCGAGATGCTCGCGTTCGACCCGAAGGTCGTCGACGACGACCTGCTCGAGGAGCGCTGGAACGTCCTGCAGACACAGCCCAAGGCCGTGCTCGCCCGGATGGTGATCCCGGACCTCTCGCCGCGCCTGATCGACATTCGCTGTCCCGTGCTCGGTTTCTGGGGAACGGAGGATCACTTCTGCCCTGTGAGTGGCGCGAACAAGATCCTCGCAGCGGTGGGTGATTGCCGCATGGTGCTGCTCGCACACTGCGGCCACTGGGCGATGCTCGAGTACCCTGACGTCTTCAACCGGTACGTCGTCGACTTCCTCCGGCACTGATCCGGGTGCCGATTGGCCAGCGCGGCAGGCGTCTGCTACAGTTTTTCCACCATGGGCGAACTGCTGGTCACGATCCTCCTGATCGGCCTCGCGCTGCTGTGGGTCCTCGCCTGGCGCCGCCAGCGGAGATTCGCGGTCGGCACCGTCGTGGGCGCGGTCATCGCGCTCCTTGCGGTATGGCTGGTCAGGCCCTTCGAGCTGCAGCACATACCGATCTGGTTGCCGCCGCTGCCGTTCGCGCTCGTGGCGATCACGTTGTTCTGCTTCGGTGCGCTCGCCTGGTTCTGGGGCGAGGACTAGCCGCGGTCCCAGTCACTATGACAGACTCGGGCGAAAATAAGGCGCAGGCCGCGGCTGCGAGCGCCGACGATTAGCGGTTGTTTTGCGGGGGACGTTGCATGAAGTGCCTTTACTACCTGGCGCCGACCCTTAAGAGCACCCACGATATTTCCGACGATCTGCACGAAGTCGGGATCAATGACTATTTCCTGCACGTCGTGTCCCGCGACGAGTCGGGGCTCAGGAAGCAGCACATCCACTCGAGCAACTACCTCGAGACGCTTGATCTCGTCCGCGACGGCCTGATCGGCGGCGTGCTGGGGTTCCTGGCCGGTCTGCTCGGCGCCTGGGCCCTCGAGCACTTCGCGCCCTTCGGCCCGAACGTCGAAGTGCCGAGCTGGGTCTACTACGCGATCGTGGGCGTCGCCACCCTGTTCGGCGCCTGGGAAGGCGGGCTGATCGGGGTCGCGTCCGAGAACAGGAAGCTGACGCGGTTCCACGACGACATCGAGGCGGGCAAGTACCTGATCCTGATCTACGCGCTGAAGACGAAGGAAGACACGGTTCGGGCGATGATGCGCGAGCGGCATCCCGAGGCCGAGCTCGTCGCCGTGGACAGCCACTTCATCAACCCTTTCAGCAGCGTCAAGCGCGGGGCGGAAGGCGACGGCGGCCCCCGCGCCCAGCAGAAGGTATAGCGAATGGCGCTCGCGATCGCGTTGATCCTGCTCGTCCTCGGCACCATCGCTTTTCACATCGCGAGCCCCTGGTGGTTTACGCCCATCGCCTCGAACTGGGGGCAGATGGACGACACGGTGAACCTCACCTTCTGGGTCACCGGTGCCGTGTTCGTCGCCGTCAACCTGTTCATGGCCTATTGCGTCGTCCGCTACCGCCACCGCAAGGGACGCGAGATGCGGGCCGAGTACGAGCCGGAGAACAAGAAGCTCGAGTGGTGGCTCACGATCCTGACCTCGGTCGGCGTTGCGGCGATGCTCGCACCGGGGCTCCTGGTGTGGGCGAAATTCGTGACGGTCCCGGAGGGGGCGGTTGAAGTCGAAGCGGTCGGTCAGCAGTGGACGTGGAGCTACCGCCTGCCCGGCGCAGACCGCCTGCTCGGCGCGACCGACGCGTCGCACGTCAGCGTGTCGAACCCGTTCGGCATCGACCCCGCGGACGACAAGGGCCGCGATGACGTGCTGGTCTACGACCCGGAGCTCCACCTGGCATTGGACCAGCCGGTGAAGGTCCTGCTGCGCTCCAAGGACGTCCTGCACAACTTCACGGTGGCCGAGTTCCGCGTGAAGATGGACCTGGTGCCCGGAATGGTCACCTACATGTGGCTCACCCCCACGAAGACCGGCGCATACGACGTGCTCTGCGAGGAGCTCTGCGGCGTCGGTCATTTCGCGATGCGCGGGCGCGTCGTGGTCGATTCGGCGGCCGACTACCAGGCGTGGCTCGCGAAACAGCCCACCTACGCGCAGCTCGCCGCCCGCCCGGCGCCCGATGCGACGGCGGGGCAGGCTACCTTCGCGACCTGCACCGCCTGCCACGGCGCGAACGGCGAAGGCAACGAGACGCTCAACGCCCCGAAGCTCGCCGGCCAGCACGCCTGGTACCTCACACAGCAGCTCCGGAACTTCCGACACGGCATCCGCGGCGGCGCGCCGGGTGAGACGATCGCCGCGCAGATGGTGCCGTTCGCCTCGATGCTCGACGACACGGCGGTCGAGAATGTCGTCGCACACATCGCGACGCTGCCGGATGCCCCGCCACGCCCGACGCTGACAGGCGATGCCGCGCGCGGCAAGGGGCTCTACGTCACCTGCGCTAACTGCCACGGCACGGACGGGCAGGGCGTGTGGTCCACCAAGGCGCCGCGGCTCGCCAACCAGAGCGACTGGTACCTGGCGAGGCAGATGAAGAATTTCCGGATGGGCGTACGCGGCCGCCACCCCCAGGACTTCTACGGCGCGCAGATGGCGCGGATGGGCCGGGTGCTTGGCGACGACCGTACGACCGCCGACCTCGTTGCGTACATCGGCACCCTGAGCGGCGAAACGGAGCGGCTCGCAAACGCGCCTGAGGCCGCGAGCGCGCCGGAGCACGGGGACCACTGAACATGCGCGGCGACGACCAGACGACGCCGAGGAGCAACTGATGGCATACGTCGCGATCGCGGACCAGCACGCGCACCTGCACGATCCGCAGACCTTCGTCACCAAGTACATCTGGAGCCAGGACCACAAGGTCATCGCGATCCAGTACACGATCACCGCGATCGGGATCGGGCTCGTCGCGCTCGCGCTGTCGGTGATGATGCGGATGCAGCTGGGCTTCCCGGACACGTTCCGCTTCATCAGCCCGGACAACTATTACCAGTTCGTCACCATGCACGGGATGATCATGGTGATCTACCTGCTCACGGCGCTGTTCCTGGGCGGGTTCGGGAACTTCCTGATCCCGCTGATGTGCGGCGCGCGGGACATGGTCTTCCCGTACATGAACATGCTCTCCTACTGGGTCTACCTGCTGGCCGTGCTCGTGCTCGTGGCGAGCTTCTTCGTGCCGGGCGGGCCCACGGGGGCCGGCTGGACGCTGTATCCGCCGCAGGCCATCTCACACGGCACCGCCGGCGCGAACTGGGGCATCACGCTGATGCTCGCGTCGCTCGCGATCTTCATCGTCGCCTTCACGATGGGCGGGTTGAACTACGTGACCACCGTGCTGCAGGCGCGCTGCCGCGGGATGACGCTGATGCGGATGCCGCTCGCAGTCTGGGGCATCTTCATGGCGACCATCCTGGGCCTGCTCGCCTTCCCCGCGCTGCTCGTGAGCGCCGTGATGATGACGCTCGACCTGCAGATCGGCACCAGCTTCTTCATGCCGGCGATCGTGTCGATGGGCGAGCAGACCGGGCACGCCGGCGGCAGCCCGCTGCTGTTCCAGCACCTCTTCTGGTTCTTCGGACACCCCGAGGTCTACATCGTCGCGCTGCCGGCGTTCGGCATCGTCTCCGACCTCATCAGCACGCACGCGCGGCGTCACATCTTCGGTTACCGGATGATGGTCTGGGCGATCCTCGCGATCGGCGTGCTCTCGTTCGTCGTGTGGGCGCACCACATGTACGTGAGCGGCATGAACCCGTATTTCGGGTTCTTCTTCGCCACGACCACCCTGATCATCGCCGTGCCGACGGCCATCAAGGTCTATAACTGGGTGCTGACGCTGTGGCGCGGCCACATCCACCTCACGGTGCCGATGCTGTTCGCGATCGGCTTCGTGTTCACCTTCATCAATGGCGGGCTCACGGGGCTCTTCCTGGGCAACGTCACCGTGGACGTGCCTCTGTCGGACACCTACTTCGTCGTCGCGCACTTCCACATGGTGATGGGTGTCTCGCCGATCCTGGTCGTGTTCGGGGCGATCTATCACTGGTACCCGAAGGCGACCGGCCGGATGCTCAACGACACGATGGGCCGGATCCACTTCTGGTGCACGTTCCTCGGCACCTACGCGATCTACCTGCCGATGCACTACCTGGGGATCCTGGGCGTGCCGCGCCGCTACTACGCGCTCGGCGACACGTACTTCATCCCCGACTCCGTGCACACTGATGAATGAGGCGATCAGCATGGCGGCGTTCTTCGTCGCGGCCGTGCAGCTCGTGTTCCTGTTCAACCTGATCTGGAGCCTCAAGAACGGCAAGCCCGCAGGCCCCAATCCCTGGCGGGCGACGACGCTCGAGTGGTTCACGCCCGACACGCCGCCGCGCCACGGCAACTGGGGGCCGGAGCTGCCGGTCGTCTACCGCTGGGCGTACGAATACGGCGTGCCCGACCTGAAGGACGACTTCGTGCCGCAGAACCAGCCGCCCGCCGCCGGCGCGGACGCGCAGTTCCATGGGCACGGCCACGGCTATGGCCCGGGGCACGGCCACGGTCACGAGCACTCGCCCGGACACGACGACTCGCACGGTCACAGGTGAGCCTCACGATCGCATTCGCCGGTGTCCTCGCCGGCGTCGTCGTCTGGTGGCTGGTGGTACGCCGGCTCACGGCACGGCCGTGGGAGGCGCAGGGCGGCGCCGACGGACGGGAATCCGCCGGCACGGTGGGACCCGAGCCCGCGCGCATCGGGCTCTGGATCTTCCTCGCGATCATCACCTCGCTCTTCGCGCTATTCATCACCGGTTACTGGATGCGCATGGGCCACGGCATGGCGCACGGGCTCACGCACGACTGGCACGCGCTCGCCGAGCCGCGCGTGCTGTGGGTCAACACCGCGCTGCTCGCGCTCGGCAGCATCGCCATGCAGTGGGCGCGCTCGGCATCGAGCCGCGCCGATGCGCCGCGCGTGCGGCTTGCATGGACACTGGGCGGCGTGTTCGCCGTCGCCTTTCTCGTCGGGCAGTACGTCGCCTGGCGGCAGCTGCAGGCCGCGGGCTACTACGCCGCCGCGAACCCCGCCAACGCGTCCTTCTACCTGCTGACCGGCGTGCACGCCGTGCACCTGTTCGGTGGCCTCGTCGCCTGGGCGTGGACGGCGGCCCGGCTCTCGCGCGGCGCCGCGATCGACGACCTGCGTCTCAGCATCGAGTTGTGCAGCGTGTACTGGCACTACCTGCTGCTGATCTGGCTGGTATTGTTCGGCTTGCTGCTCGCGACCTGAAGAAGGGCCCAAACGCATATGGCAGTGGAGACAGCGACGAGCGTCGTCCATCCGGCCGGGGTGACCCCCGGCCTCGAAGGTGTCGTCAGCGATTTCGCATCGGACAAGCAGGCCTTCGTCGTGCCCTGGGGCAAGGCGATGATGTGGATCTTCCTGCTCTCCGACACCTTCATCTTCACGTGCTTCCTGACCTCGTACATGCACGTTCGCATCTCGTCCACGGTGCCGTGGCCGAACCCGAGCGAGGTCTTCGCGCTGACGATCGCGGGCCAGTCCATCCCGCTCATCCTGATCGCGATCATGACGTTCATCCTGATCTCGAGCAGCGGCACGATGGCGATGGCCGTCAACATGGGTTACCGCCGCAGGCGCGGGAAGACCGCCTCGCTGATGCTCATGACGGCCGGGTTTGGCGCGACCTTCGTCGGCATGCAGGCCTTCGAGTGGACGAAGCTCATCATGGACGAGGGCGTGCGGCCCTGGAGCAACCCGATGGGCGCCGAGCAGTTCGGCGCGTCGTTCTTCATGATCACGGGTTTCCACGGGTTGCACGTGTCCGCGGGCGTGATCTACCTCGTGATAGTCGCGATGAAGGTCTGGCGCGGCGACTACGAGCGCAAGGGCTACGAGATCGTCGAGATCGCCGGCCTGTACTGGCACTTCGTCGACCTGGTCTGGGTATTCATCTTCGCGTTTTTCTATCTCTGGTAGGGGGCATCCGTGTCCGCGAAAGAAGGTCAACAGCATCCGATCGCGATCTATCTCTGGATCTGGCTGCTGCTGTTCGTGCTGAGCACGTTCTCCTACATGGTCGACTACTTTCACCTGCAGGGCATGCTGCGCTGGTCGCTGATCATCATCTTCATGCTGCTCAAGGCCGGCTTCATCGTCGCCATCTTCATGCACATGAACTGGGAACGACTCGCGCTCAAGCTCGCGATCCTCGTGCCGCCGCTCGCCCTGCTGATCCTGATCGGTCTCATGGCCGTCGAAGGCGACTACACCTTCCTCACGCGCTCCGATTCCTTCATCAAGCCAAACATCGAAGCGAGCGCGCCTGCGCATTGATCGTGCGCGCGGTGAACCTCGTTTTCGTGCGGTACATCGCGAACGAGTTGATTGCGTGATTCCGGAAATGAGGCATGTCCCCATTTCCTTTTACGTATAATGGCGCGCATCGAAATGGCAGGAGGAGCACGACTGGATGCCGAGCAAGGTCCCTGAGGGCGAGACCCGCGGCTGGATCGTCCCCATCGGCGGGGCGGAAAACAAGGAGAACGACCCGCGCATCCTGAAGCGCTTCGTCGACGTGTCGGGCGGCGCCGACGCCGACATCGTCGTGATCCCGACTGCGAGCCGCGCGCACGAGACCGGCGCGCGTTACCAGGAGGTGTTCCGCGAGCTGGGCGCGGCCCACGTCTCGATCATGGACTTCGACACGCGGCGCGACTGCCAGGAGCCCCGCCGCCTCGAGCGCCTCGAGCGGGCGACCGGCATCTTCTTCACCGGCGGCAACCAGCTTCGCCTGACGACGCTGCTCGGCGGCACGCCGGTCGCCAAGCTCATCCGCACCCGCAACGCGCACGGAGTCACGGTAGGCGGCACGAGCGCCGGCGCGAGCATCCTCTCCGAGCACATGATCGCCTTCGGTGACGAGGGCTCGTCCGCGATCTCGGGCAGCGTGCGGCTCGCCCCGGGGCTCGGGCTCACCAACCGTTTCGTGATCGACCAGCATTTCCGCGAGCGCGACCGGTTCGGACGCCTGCTCACCGCACTTGCCTACAACCCCTTCGCGGTCGGCATCGGCCTCGACGAGGACACGGCGGCCTTCATCGGCCCGACCAACCTCCTCGAAGTGGAGGGCACCGGCGGCGTGACGGTCGTCGATGCCTCGGACATGAGCTATTCCTCGATGGACAGTGCCGAGGAAGGCCAGCCGCTCTGCATGCTCGGGCTCAAGGTTCACCTGCTGGTCGCCGGCGCGACGTTCAACCTCCACTCCCGCGTCGCCTCGGCCCGCGCTCTCCGTACGTCGCGGGAGTAGCCGCGGAGGCTGCTCGCCGGGGCTCGGCCCGAGTTGGCTCGCTGCTCGCCGACGCTCGGCCCGGGTGCCTCGCTGGGCCGCTGACCACGATCGACGGTCGTTGCAGGGCTGAAGATGGGTGCCCCGCACGTTTTGTCGGAGCACGCCGATCGGCGCTGGTATCGCGGAATCGTCGCAGAGTCATGACTTCGAGAGTGCCCGCGACGTCTACCTGTGGCGGATCAGGCGTCGTCGCGGCCACGAGACACCCGGTCCAAACGCCGGCTCGCCGATGCCGCAGTGGCGTCCGGCGCGTCGATGCCACGGTGGGATCACGAGCCGACGCGTGGACGCGGTGTATCCCAGCCGCGACGAGGCATCGGTCGTGCACAGGTAGACGTCGCGGGCACTCTGAGCGAAGGTCGCCTCGACGATTCCGCGATACCAACGACCGTTCGGCGTGCTCCGACAGAACGTGCGGGGCACCATCTTCCGCCGTGCAACGACCCTCGACTCGTGGTGAGCGGCTGGGGATACACCGCGGCCGGGCGGCGGCGAGCAGCGGCCACCTTCGGCCGAGCGCCGGCGAGCAACCTCCCACGGCGCCGGCAATTGCAGCCGGCGCGACGTCGCGCGTAGCGTTACCTCCGGGGTCGAACCGAAGAACACAGGGGTCAGCCATTGCGCATCCTTGACCGCTCCGTCTACGTCGGGCCGTCGCACTACGCGCGTTTTCCTGTCATCCGGCTCGAGCTCGACCTGCAGGAACTCGAGGCCTGGCCCACCGGCCGGCTCGGCGCCCGATACGTCGACGGGCTCGCCGCGGCGCTGCCGGGCCTCGTCGACCACGGCTGCTCGTACCGTGAGCCGGGCGGATTCCTGCGTCGCATGCGCGAGGAGGAGGGGACCTGGCTCGGACACGTCCTCGAGCACGTCGCGATCGAGTTGCAGAACGTCGCCGGCGAGGACGTCACCTTCGGCAAGACCCGGAGCCTGGACGGGCGGCCCGGCGTCTACACGGTGATCTACGAGTTCGCGCAGCGCGACGAGGGCGTGGCGGCAGGCGAGCTGGGCTTGAGGCTCCTGTGCTCGCTGCTGCCCGCGGAGCTGCGACCCGCCGGCAGCGTGCCCGAAGGCTGGAGCTGGCCCGAGGCCCGCGACGAGTTCATCCGCTTCGCGCAGCGCCGCGCGCTCGGTCCGTCCACGGCGTCGCTCGTCCGCGCGGCGGAAGCGCGCCGTATTCCGTGGCTGCGGCTCAACGACCAGTCGCTGGTGCAGCTGGGCCACGGCCGCTACCAGCAGCGCATCCAGGCGACCGTGAGCGGACGCACGCCGCACATCGCGGTCGAGCTCGCAAGCGACAAGGAGGAGACGAACAAGATCCTCGCCTCGCTCGGCCTGCCGGTTCCGCGCCAGGAGCTGGTGCAGAACGAGGGCCAGGCCGTGCGCGGCGCGCGGCGCATCGGCTATCCCGTGGTCACCAAGCCCTACAACGGCAACCACGGACGCGGCATCTCGATCCGGCTCACGACCGAAGAGGAAGTCGCCGCCGGCTTCAAGCTGGCGCGAGAGCACTCCCGCTCCGTGATCGTCGAGACCTTCCTCGAGGGGGACGATCACCGGCTGCTGGTCGTCAACGGCGAGCTCGTCGCCGCCACGCGGCGCACGCCCGGCCACGTGGTTGGCGACGGTACGCACACGATCGCGCAGCTGATCGACATCGTGAACGAGGACCCGCGCCGCGGCGTCGGTCACGAAAAGGTGCTCACGCGGCTCGAGCTCGATGCGCAGGCCGAGCAGATGCTCGCGCGCGCGGGGCTCACGGCGGGGTCGGTGCCGCCCGCGGGGCAGGTCGTGTACCTGCGCAAGACCGCGAATCTCTCGACCGGCGGCACGGCCACCGACGTCACCGACGTCATCCACCCGGACAACCGCGACATGGCGGTGCGCGCCATCCGCGCGATCGGCCTCGACGTGGGCGGAGTCGACTTCCTCTCGACCGACATCACCGAGAGCTACCGCACGATCGGTGGCGGGATCTGCGAGGTGAACGCCGCGCCGGGCTTCCGCATGCACGTCGCGCCGTCCGAGGGCACCTCGCGCGACGTGGCGGGGCCGGTGATCGACATGCTGTTTCCGCCCGGCACGCCGTCGCGCGTGCCGATCGCGGCGATCACGGGCACCAACGGCAAGACCACCACCGCGCGGATGCTGGCGCACATCGCGAAGATGGCCGGCTACACGCCGGGGTTCACGACCACCGACGGCGTCTACATCGACGGCCAGCGCACCGTGCAGGGCGACATGACCGGCCCGGTGTCGGCGCAGATGGTGCTCGCCGATCCGCAGATCGACATCGCCGTTCTCGAGACGGCGCGCGGCGGGCTGCTGCGCGCCGGGATGGGCGTGCACGAGGTCAACGTCGGCGCGGTGCTCAACGTGCAGTCCGACCACCTCGGGCTCAAGGGCATCGACACGCTCGAGCAGCTCGCCGAGGTCAAGCGGGTCGTGATCGAGGTCGCGACCGACTGCGCGGTGCTGAACGCCGACGATCCGCTGGTGGCCAGGATGTCGGGCTACACCGACGCGGCCAGCATCTGCTACGTGACCATGAACCCGAGCCACGCACTGGTGCGCGAGCATGTCCGTGCGGGCGGTCGTGCCTGCGCGCTGGAGGCCGGCGTCAACGGCCACATGATCACGCTCTACGACAAGGGCAGTCACATCCCGCTGCTCTGGACCCACCTGATCCCGGCGACGCTCGAGGGGCGCGCGACGCACAACGTGCAGAACGCGATGTTCGCGGCCGCGATGGCCTTCTCGCTCGGCATCAAGCTCGATGCGATCCGACAGGGCCTGCGCACCTTCGACACGACCTTCTTCCAGGCGCCCGGCCGCATGAACGTGTTCAGCGAGCACCCGTTCAAGGTGCTGTTCGACTACGGGCACAACGCGCACGCCGTCTCGGCCATAGCCGACCTCGCGCAGCGGCTCGATGTCACCGGGCGGCGCATCGTCGTGATGGCCGGGCCCGGCGACCGCCGCGACGAGGACCTGCACGCCATCGCGATGGCAGTGGCGGGGCGCTTCGATCACTACATCTGCCGCCGCGACGACAACCTCCGCGACCGCGACGGCGACGAAGTGCCACGCATCCTCGCGAAGTCATTGATGGGTGCGGGCGTGTCGAAGGAGCAGATCTCGATCATCCCGGACGAACAGGCCGCGATCGACGCCGGGCTCAACATGGGGCAGCCGGGCGACCTGCTCCTGGTCTTCGCCGATCACCTGACGCGCTCCTGGAAGCAGATCACCAGGTTCCGTCCAACCGGCTCGCCCGAGCCGGCGGCGACTCCCACGCGCGCGCCTTCCGTGCCGCTCATCGCGGAACCCGCGCACGACGAGCCCGCGCTCGTGAGCCTCGAGGGGCTGATCCGCGACGAGCGCGGCATCCACTACGCCCCGGAGGGTGAGGACTGAACGAGCCGGTATCACTGCCGTTCGATCGATCGCGGCGCCTCACCGGCAGCAACCTGTACTTCGACGCGCCCGGCGCGGTGCTTACGGTCGTGGGCGTCGAGCCCGACGCTGCGCTCCTGGCCGGGTGGCGGGCGCGGGTCGAGCGCGCCTGCGCACGGTTGGGCTGGGGGCTGTGCCCGATCGTCGCTCGCGTCCACGCCGACGGCGCTTCGCTCGCGCTGGCTGCCCCGATCGACCAGCTGTTCACTGCGACCGAGGTCAACGAGTGGGCGCTTGCCGCCACCCTGTTCGAGCGTGACCCGGTGCGCTGGGCCGCTCTCGAGGCCGCGATGGTCCGCGAGTCGATGGAGGCCACGCCGCCGCCGCCGCTGCCGCCGGTGCTCGAGGAGGGAGCGGCGCTGACGCGCATCGCGCATCTCGCGGCGATGGAAGCGCGGCCCGACCTGCGCGCCCTGATCGATGCAGCCGAGGCGCGCGAGCTGCCGTGGCTGCTCGACGACGAGATCCTGACCCTGGGGTCGGGCGCGCACCACGTCGACTACGCGCTCGATTCGCTTCCGCCGGTGGCGGACGTGCACTGGTCGTCGCTCGACGACATACCCACGGCGGTCGTGACCGGGTCGAACGGCAAGACGACGACGGTGCGGCTGATTGCCGCCTGCGCGCGCGCGCATGGCTGGCGCACGGGGTACAACTGCACCGACGGCCTGTTCCTCGACGGCACGCTGCTCGTCGCGGGCGACTACTCCGGGCCGGTGGGGACGCGCACCGTGCTGCGCGATCGGCGCGTGCAGGCCGCGGTGCTCGAGACCGCGCGCGGCGGCATCCTGCGCCGCGGGCTCGCGGCCAACCAGGCGCGGGTCGCGGTCGTCACCAACGTCAGCTCCGATCATTTCGGCGAATACGGCATCCACGATCTCGAAGCCCTCGCCGACGTCAAGCTCGTGGTCGCGAGCCTGGTCGGCACCGACGGCTTGCTCGTCGCGAACGCGGACGATGCGTTGCTGCGCGCGCGGGCCGCGGGCACAGGCCGGCCGCTCGGCTGGTTCGCACTCGACGCCGACGATGCACTGCTTCGTGCGCACCGATCGCAGGGCGGTGCCACCTGCGGCGTACGCGCCGGTCGGCTGATGGCTGGCTTGCGGGGACAGGAGGAGGACCTCGGGCCGATCGACGCCATGCCGCTCACCGTCGGCGGCAGCGCACGCTACAACGTCGCGAACCTGGCTTGCGCCGCCCTCGGTGCGCTGGCGCTCGGCATCGGAGCCGCGACGATCGCGTCCGTCTTCGCGCGGTTCGGCGCCGAGGCGACCGACAACCCCGGGCGCCTCATGCGCTTCGAGATCGGTGGCGTGCGCATGGTGATGGACTACGCGCACAATCCCGACGGACTGCGCGGACTGCTCGACGTCGCGAACCACCTGCGTGGCGCGGGTCGACTCGCACTCGTGCTGGGACAGGCCGGCAACCGCCAGACCGCGGACATGGAACAGCTCGCCGTCACCGCGGCCGAGGCGCGACCCGACCTCGTGGTCGTCAAGGAGACCGAGGGATTCCTGCGGGGCCGCGCACCGGGCGAAGTGCCCGCGATCCTTCGCGCAGCGCTGCTCGGCTGCGGGCTCGCCGAGGCGGCATTGCCCGTGCGGCTGTCGGAGCTCGATGCCGTGCGGGCCGCGCTCGCCTGGGCGCACGCGGGCGACGTGCTCGTGCTCCCTGTGCATGCGCGCGTCGCGCGAAACGAGGTCGTCGCGCTCCTCGAGCGGATGCAGCGCACCGGCTGGAAGGCTGGTCATGCGCTGCCGGGCTGACGGCGGTAAGTCGCCCCTTCCCGGCTCATCCATGCGCGCATCGCATGCCGGAGCAACAGCAGGCTGGTCGCGGTCTGCAGCGCCACGCTCGCTACGGACAGGTACCACACGTGCTCGATGCGCAGGTCTGGCCACCGCGTGAGCCACACGGCCGGGACCACGAAAGTGAGCAGGCGCCCCGCGCTGCTCGCAAG
This sequence comes from uncultured Gammaproteobacteria bacterium, assembly GCA_963834855.1. Lineage (GTDB taxonomy): Bacteria > Pseudomonadota > Gammaproteobacteria > Steroidobacterales > Steroidobacteraceae > DATJKD01. The sequence continues at coordinate 63,758 of CAWIDH010000029.1, forward strand.
CGCGGGCAGCGTGTTGCCGAGCGCCTGGAACATCCCGGAACACGCGAAGATCAGGCCCTGCGCGACGAAGTTGAGCGAGATCACCCGCAGGAAACTCGCCGCGACGTCAATCACGGCCGGGTCGTCCGCAAATCCGCGGACGAGCCAGTCCGGCCGCAGCTGGCAGAGCATGGTGAGCACGATCATCAGTCCGGTGCTCATCAGCGCGGCCGAGCGGAACGTCTCGCGCACGCGGTCGTCGCGCTGGGCGCCGACGTTCTGGCCCGCCACCGCGGGCACCGCGAACGAGAGCGCCATCGCCGGCAGCATGATCGCCTGCATCACGCGTGTGCCGACGCCGAACCCGGCCTGCGCGGCGGCACCGAAGTCGCGGATCACCCAGTAGATGACAGCGACGATTGCGAACATCAGCAGGAATTCGCCGCCAGCCGGCAGCCCGAGCGCAAGCATGCGCTTCCACGTGACAAGGCGCGGAGCCCATTGCGCAGCGTCGACGGCGACGTACTTCTCCAGCCTCCTGAAGTAAAGAAGGAGCAGCAGCACGCCGAATGCCACTGCGATCGTGCTCGCAAGGCCGGCGCCGGCCACGCCCAGCGGCCGCCCGGTTCCCCAGCCCGCGATCAGCACAGGTGCGAGCAGCACATTGAGCAGCACGGTCGCCATCTGCACGACCATCGTGGGCTTGACGATGCCGGTGCCGCGGAGCGCCGAACCCATCGCGACCAGCGCGAACTGCAGCGCCATCCCCGGGAGGAACCAGTGCAGATAGCTGCGGCCGGCCGCGACGGTAGCGGCGTCGGCGGCGATCGCGCTCATGTAGGGCGTTACGAGCGCATACCCGCCCAGGAGCGTCAGTGCCCCCATCACCGCAGCGATCAGCAGCGACTGGTTGAACACGTGGTTCGCGTCGGCTGCGTCCCTGCGTCCGACGGCGTGAGCGATGAGCGCCACGGTGCCTACGCCCAGGACCTGGGTCAGTGCGATCACGACCATCATGACATTGCCCGCCGCCCCGACCCCGGCCAGCGCCGCATCGCCCAGCCGTCCGACGAAGTACAGGTCGACCAGGTAATACAGCGTCTGCATCAGCATGCCCGCCGCGATCGGCGCGGCCATGCCGAGCAGGTGGTTGCGAATCGGGCCTGTGGTCAGGTCACGCACGGGTGGCGCACAGTTTGACCGAACGGCGCAGCGCCGGTACTACGCGAGATCGGCGTTCCTGCCAGGCCTGCCCCCGGCGTCGTCGAAGACCTCCGCGAAAGCTTTTCTCGCGGCGCCCGCGGCCCTGCGCTACGCCATCGGGTCGAAAGTGCGCGCGAACTACGGCGACAACTACGACCGCCTCGTGACGGTCAAGAACAAGTACGACCCCACCAACCAGTTCCGACTCAACGCGAACGTGCTGCCGCGTGCCTGACCCCTTTCCGGCCGTTATGTGAAACGGAGCGTCGTGAATCCAAGACGTAGCGCAGCGAATGTCGTGATTCGCCGTGCAAGACTTTCGTCAAATCCCGTATTTGCGCGGAGATTTGGCGATGAAATCAAGGATGAAACCTCTGGCCGCCCTGGCCCTGCTGGGCGCATTCGGTTCCGGGACTGCGCCAGCGCAGTCGAATACGGCGCCGGCGAACACCGTTCCGACGGCAGTGACCGTCGCGGCAAAGCGCGAACCGGTCATCACGGTGCTGGCCCCGCGCGAGCCGGCGACCGGCGAGCAGCAGCACGTACCCGTGAAGATCGGCAAGGCCGTCGACCTCGACGGCGACGGCCTGGCCGATGCGCCCACCAAGTCCCGGCACGCTCCGCCGGTACCCAAGGCGAGGCATGACGACGATTGCGACGATGCGGCCGAGCGATCGGCCACGACGCCCCGTGATGCCGCGACCGGGCAGGCAAGTGGAAAGCGCGAACAGCCGAAGGCCGACACCGCGAAGTCGGGCTGCGCGGCGAGCAACCCGCTGTACGGGCAGAAGACCGCACAGGGTCAGAACCCGGTCGGCAAGGAATAGCCGGGGAATCTGCGCGCGGTTCCGTCGGCAGTCACGACGATACGAACGCACGTGAACGAGTACTGGGCAACGCGCACCGGGCGATGGCGACGGGCCTTGCGCTCCCATCACGCCCCGACGATGGCCGACCGGCTATACGAAGTGATCCACGGCGACATCGAGGCGGGCGCGCTCCCGCCGGGCGCGCTGCTGCCCTGCGCCGAGCGCGTGGCCCAGGAACTCGCGATCGAGACGGCGGCCGTCGACGAGGCTTTCGCGCGGCTGCTTGCGGAGGGTCACCTCGACGCACGCGATAGCGGCGCGCTCGCCATCGCGTGCCGGGGCGAGGCGACAAACGTCGGCGACGCCACTCAGATCCGGTTCGAGGCCGCGCTGCTGCGCGCGGTGCGGGAGGCCGCCGCACGCGGCATGAGCACGCACGAGGCGACGGGCCTGTTCAAGGCCACGATGCAGCGCGTGACGAAGTACTGACGCGCCTGGCTCTCATACCCATCCCCCGATCGCGGGCGGACGTTTGGCACACCGGTGCACCGCCCGACGTTAGAACCGGAACGCCGCCGAGAGCATGCCGAAGTCCACGTCCCGGCCGCCGGCCTGCCTCACGGCGGATCCCGCATCGAAGTGCACGTATGTCGCGCGCAGCTCGCGTCCTTGCGGTGATAGCCCAGGTAGGAAGCTTCGAAGCGCCCTTCACGCATGAGCCGCGACGCGCCCGCGAGCTGCGCGCCCCAGAGCAGCTCGTCGCGGTCGTACTCGTCGTCGAAGGCGCCGCGCTCGATTGCGACCGGCCGCAGATAGAACGCTTCGCCGCGTGCCTCGCCGTCCTTCCAGGACACACGGACACCGTAGAACACGCGACGCACGTTCGGCGACTCGCGCACCGCGACCAATCGCGAGCTGCCGAGCGTGAATTCCTGGCGTCCCGCGCGCAGGGTCGCTCGGCCTCCGGCGATGGCTAGCGAGGCGTCGACGAATCCCTGCTGCAGATCCGCGTGCAGCAGCAATCGGTGCAGCGCATAGCTGTCCGCGGAAGTCCCGATTCCGAAGTCGGGCGCGTCTACTGCCTCGACGCGCTCGCGCAAGCTCGCGCGCGACGACGCCCGACACTTCGCGGGCGGCCCGACTCCCGGCGATTGCATCCGCCCGATGGTTCAGGGACTCGAAGAGTTCGCAAGCAGGCTCGAACTCCCAAATACCCGCTGAAGAATGGAAGCTGACAAATCCCTTTACGATTTGAAGGCTTATCAGCTCTTCCGCATCTGAGTCCTGGCCCGTGAGACCCGCCTGCAGAGGGCACCATCTCCTTCCACAGCGGCCGCGTCGAACTACGAAGACGGCGCGCGCTAACGCTCAAAAGGGTATAGGATGCCTTTGACATATACATAGACAAGCGCGACGGCCACATCAATTGGCAACGTCGCTGTTGGGGACCGCAAAGTAAGTCGATCAAAAGCGGAAGCGTACCGGGGGGTCGTTCCTATGAGCGAACTTCGTAGCTGCTTGACGACACGTGCAGCGGGCTGCTGCAACAGCGCCAGTGTGCTTCCGCAAATGCGTAGTAGGTGCTGGTCGCTGGCATTCGCAGTGCTCGCCTACGCGAGCGGTACCGGTCTGTCGTTTGCCGGTCCCGATCGGTGCGTGCTCGGTCCGAACCCGCCTCCATCCGCCCTCTCCTCTGCACTGTGCACCGGTAATCAGTCGACCGGTGTGCGCGAGAACCCTCCGGGGTTGGCGTCGGACTTTCCGACCGGCACGGCGCATCTCACCGTGCGTGACCTGACGAGGGATATCGTCACGGACGTCATCGGCATCAAGTTCAGCTTCACCAACACCGCCACGCCCACTGGCTTCCTGGAGTACAACGGCGGCAACACGACCCTCAACGCCGGCAACATCGGCATCGCGATGGGAAAGGTCGGGCGCGCCGGCGCGGCCGGCCAGCCGGGCGAGACCTGGACTTCGGCGACGATCCGCTCAGTCGGCACGATCCAATCGGTGCTCGCGGGAATCAACCTCACCGTCAGCGGCGGGGCCGGTGGTGCGGGGCAGGACGCCGGGCATTCCGGACAGCCCGGTGGCGCCGGGGCGACGACTCGACGTGCAAGGCAGCGGACGGATCACCACGGCCGGCGCGAGCGCGTCCCGGGATCCTGCTGTCTGCCACCGGCGGCAACGGTGCCAGGGGCCGCGGCGCGCCGTTGTTCGGCACCGCTGGGCATGGCGGTGCGGGCGGGGTCGGCACCGGCGGCGTGCTGCTCTCGGCGTTCTGGGCGACTGGACGATCGCGACGACTGCGTCCGGAGCCGCCTTCAACGTCGAATTCGCCGGGGATCCGCATCCAGGTGGCCGGCGGCAACGGAGGAAATGGTGGCGATTCCTCAGGCCTCGCTGCGCGGTCGCGGCGGCGACGGCGGCGACGGCGTGGCGTCGGGCAATGGCATCGTGATCGGCCCCTCGGGCAGCGGCGCCTTCACGATCACTACGCAAGGCGGCGGCTCCGACGGGGTCTCAGGTATCGGCGCGCGGCGGCAACGGGGGCAACTGCCTCGGAGCCAGGATCTCGGCACGGGCCCGGCGGGTGGGCGCGGGGGCAACAGTGGGCCGATCCTCGCGTGGGGTTTCGGCGGCCAGCTCACCGCACGCACGCTCGGCAACAACTCCGCGGGTGTGCGCCTGGAGACGTTTGGCGGCAACGGAGGCAACGGCGGAGGCGGCGGCTCGGCACCGGAGGTGCGCGGCGGCACGGGTGGCGGTGGCGGCGCCATCACGCTGGGCGGAGCGAACTTCGCTGCGCAGCTGAGCACGCAAGGCGATACGAGCCCCGGTGTCTTGCTGCACTCGCGCGGCGGCAACGGTGGGCAGGGCGCGTCGGGTGGCAGCGGCGGTGGCGACGGCGGCGCGGGCGACTCCGGAGCGATCATCGTGGCCCGAGGCCAGTACACGATCGACACTCAGGGCGCGACCTCCGATGGGATTGCGGCGCTCAGTTTCGGCGGAACCTCCGGGCGCGGCGGCAACGGCGTCTTCGGTCGCCCCGGCGGGTCGGACCAGACGCGTGAATCCGCCCCGGTCACGGTCGATGTCACGGGACGCATCACGACCTCCGGGACACAACTCCTCCGGGATCGACGCCGAAAGCATCGCCGGGTACGGAGGCGGTTCGGGCACCAGCTTCTTCGGGTTCTCCGCCACTGCCGGCAGCGCGGGCGTCGGGGGCAACGTCACCGTCACGAACGGCGCCGCGCATCACGACCCGCGGTGATCAGTCGACCGCGATCACCGCCGCCAGCATCGGCGGCGGCGGCGGCATCGGCGGGCCGAGCTTCGGACTGTACTGGGCGCAGGGCGGCATCGGCGGAATGGGCGGTGACGGCGGGATCGTCGGCGTCACCAATCGGGGCAATCTCTCGACCGCCGGCAACGATGCGGCCGGCATCTTCGCGCAGAGCGTGGGCGGCAACGGCGGCAGCGGCGGTGCCGGCGCCAGCGTGATCGCCGCGTTCGGCGGCAAGAGCCAGTTCGGCGGCAACGGCGGACCGTCACCGTCACCAACTCGGGATCGATCCAGACCGGTGCCTCGCACGAGCCGACGACCCGCCGGCCCCAGCGCGCCGGCGGCCAATCCGACCTGCGGCGCGCTGGGTTGCTCCGCGGGCATCTTCGCGCAGAGTGTCGGCGGTGGCGGCGGCAATGCGGGTACCGCCGGCAGCGCGTTGTTCTCGCTCGGCGCCGACGGTGGCGCGGGCGGACAACGGCGGCAATGTCACGGTCACCAATGTCGCGGACCATCCACTGGACACCATCAAGACGGCGCTCGACAACTCCGATGCGATTACGGCGCAGAGCGTGGGTGGTGGTGGCGGCACGGGCGGTGGCGCGGTCAGCGTCAACCCCGTCGGGCTGTCTGTGGCAGTGGGCGGCAGAGGGGGTTCAGGTGGCAATGGCGGCACGCGTGTCCGTCAGCAACGCGAGCTCGTCGGTTGCAGACTCAGGGCGATCAGTCGCGCGGCATCACCGCGCAGAGCATCGGTGGCGGCGGTGGCGACTCAGGCTTCGCGGTTTCCGCGGCGGCCGGTGCCAATCTGCCCTCCGTGGCGATCGCCGTCGGTGGGTCATCGCGGGCCGCAGGCAGCGGGCGGTGCCGTAACCGTAGGCAGTTCCGCCGACATCTTCACCGACGGGATCGATTCGGCGGGCATCTATGCCCAGAGCGTCGGCGGCGGTGGCGGCACGGGCGGCTTCGCAGTCGCTGCGTCCGGTTCGAACCTCGGAGCCGTGAGCGTCGGTGTGGGCGGCAGCGGCGGAGCCGGCGGCGACGGCGCGTCCGTAGCAGTCACCAGCGCTGCGCGGTCGGACCTCGACACCGAAGGTGACAACTCGAGCGGCATCTTTGCGCAAAGCATCGGCGGCGGTGGCGGCAACGGCGGCGTCAGCATTGCGGCGGCGGCGGCTCAGGCCGGTGCCACCTTCAGCGTCGGCGGTGCGGGTGGCTCCGGCGGCAACGCCGGCAACGTGACCGTTCGCGACGACGGGGACTCGATCCATACCCGCGGCTTCAACTCCTATGGCATCAGCGCCCAGAGCATCGCCAACTCCGGCGGCAACGGTGGCCTCGCGCTGTCGGTCGCGGCCGGCCGCCAGGTTGGCGCGTTGGCCTTCGCCATGGGTGGCGCGGGCGCCGCGGGCGGAGTGGGCGGCGCCGTCACACTCAACAATCAGGCGGGCATCCTGACGGACGGCGATTCGTCGACCGGTCTTTTTGCGCAGAGCGTCGGCGGCGGTGGCGGCAATGGTGGCATGAGCGTCGCGGGCGGCTTGCTCACCGGTCCGACGGCCCGAGGCAGCATGCAGATCTCCGTCGGAGGCGGAGCCGGCAACGGCGGCAGAGCCAGCAGCGTCTTCGTTGACAAACGACGGCAACATCACCGCAAAGGGCGACGGATCCATGGGGATCGCGGCGCAGAGCGTCGGCAAGGGCGGTGGCACGGGCGGCATGAGTTTTGCCGGACAGATCGGCGGCGTGGGTGGCACCAGCGGTGTGCTGAATCTCTCTCTCGGTGGCAACGGCGGCGTAGGCGGCGATGCTGGCGCGGTAACCGTCCGCAACACCGGAAATATTCAAACGGCGCGGAGCGACGGCGGGAACGCGGCCCGCGTTCAACCCAAACGCAGCTCCGTGCAAACAACCACCGTGCGTCAAGCAGTATGGAATATCCGCTCAGAGCGTGGGCGGCGGCGGCGGCACGGGCGGCCTCGCAGGGACGCTCACGCTCGCCCCCTTTGCGCGCCAACCAGAGCGGATACAGCCTGAGCTTGAATACGGCCGTGGGAGGCAGAGGGCGGCGCGGCCGGAAGAGGCGGCGAGGTCCGGGTGACGAATTCCGGTGCCATCTCGACGCTGGCCGGAGAGTCCTCGGCGATCTTCGCGCAGAGCGTCTCCGGTGGCGGCGGCGACGGCGGGCAAGCCATCAGCTTACCGGATCCAGCCCGTCCAGCCGGAGAAGATCAGCAGCATTTCCAGCACGATTACCGTGGGCGGCCAGGGCGGCAGCGGTCAGGTCGGCGGAAGAGTAACCGTCGAGAACACAGGCGCGCTCAGCACCAAGGAGTACGCATCGCACGGGATCTTCGCGCACAGCGTCGGCGGTGGCGGCGGCAACGGCGGCGACACGGGAAGTTTTCAGCTCACTGTCACCTGCGTTGCGCGACAGCCCGTTCCCCTGCGACGGCCAGGCCGATAGCACGGGCAGCTGGAGCCTGACCACGAAGATCGGTGGGGCCGGCGGGACGGGCAATCACGGTGGAGTGGTGACGGTCAACAACGCCGCGGACATCACCACCACCGGCGGCGGATCGGACGCAATCCGCGCGGCCAGTATTGGCGGCGGCGGCGGAAGCGGCGGCAACGACAGCGGTTTGACTGCGTTGCCATCCTCGATTCCGTTACATCACCGGCGATCGTCAGTCGCGCTTCAAGAGCCTCGACATCGCGGTTGGAGGCAACGGCGGCGCGCAGGGCGATGGCGGCGACGTGAGCGTGACCCAGAACGGCAACGACCTGCAAACCACCGGCGGCGGCGCCAGCGGAATCGTCGCTCAGAGCGTCGGCGGCGGCGGTGGCATGAGCAAGGGCGGCACTGTGTCGGCGACCGGCACGAAGCCCGCGGTGAGCGTGGGCGGCCAGGGTGGCGCGGGCGGCAACGGCGGCGCGGTCACGGTCAACGTGCTGAACGGTGCCGACGATCGACACCTCGGGAGTCGCGGTCGTTCGACAGCAATGGCAAGCCGGTCACCAGCGCCGGCTCGTACGGCATCTTTGCGCAAAGCGTCGGTGGCGGCGGCGGCGTCGGCGGCTCATCCCGATTGCAGGGCATCCCGGGCGGTGGACTCATTCCGGGTTGCGATTGGTGCAACCAGGTCAGCATCGGCATGGGGTTGCCGATCACCGGCGCCGGCGGCGCGGGCGGCAACGGCGGCGCGGTGACCGTGAATCTCAACGGCTCCATCGAGACCGGCAGCGCGAAGGTCCTCGGCGAAAGCTCGCCGGGAATCCTGGCGCAGAGCGTCGGCGGTGGCGGCGGTATCGCCGGCTACACCGCGATCAACCCGGTTGGTCTTCCCAACCTGATCGACGTCTTCCGCGGGACGTTCATGGGTAGCGGGAACTCGGGCGGCACGGCCGGACCGGTCAGCATCACTTCAGCAATGGTGACATCACGACCTGGGGTGCTGCCTCGCACGGCATCATGGCGCAGAGCGCAGGGAGCGCAAAACCCGCGCGCGTCGCAACCCAGTCCAGCGCAGGCGGCAAGGTGACGATCAATCTCACCGGCAGCGCGGACATCGATGCGAAAGGCCGCAACTCCGTCGGGATCTGGGCGCAGAGCGTCGGTACCGACCGCGACGGCGGCTTCGCAGCCGGCGACATCACGATCAGCATCGGCAAGGGCAGCGTCGTGAACGGCGGCACGCGGGGCGAGACCTACAGCGGTGCCGGCATCGAGCTTCGGGATGGCACAACAACAACGTCATCAACAACTGCGGCACGGTCACTTCGCGCGGTCCAAATGCCATCGTGCACAGCGGCCAGGGCCGGGTCACGGTGAACAACTGCGGCACGGTGAGCGGCGCGGTGCGGCTCGGCGACAACACGGAGCTGTTCACGACGCCGAGCGTCTTCAGCCTCGCCAGCGCCACGGCCACCGCGGGCGGCGGCGCGGCCAGCACGTTCACGAGCACCGCGCCCGATGTCTTCAACAACCTGGCGGGCGGGCTGCTGCGCAGCAGCCTCGTCGATCTCGGGTCCGACGGGACGCTCATCAACAGCGGCTCGCTCGTGGTCGGTGGAGAGGGAACCGCCGCGAGCACCCGGATCATCGGTAATCTGAGCGCCGACTCGCACAGCGACATCTACATCGATCTGAACAGCGCCGCGCCGGGGTTGAACACGGATGCGGACCTGCTCAGTGTCAGCGGCACGGCCGCGCTCTCCGGCGAGATCGTCGTCAATACCCTCGAGCTCGAGCGAAGCGCGCGGCGAGCAGCTGCGGCCGTTCGTGCAGGCGGGCGGTGGCCTCACCACCTCGGGCTTGTCGATTCGCTCGGCCTCCGGCTCCGACATCGTGCAGTACCGCGCCTCGCAGGCGCAGGCCGATCAACTCGATCTCGGCTACACCGTGGACTTCGCCGGTCCCGGCGTGCTCGCCCGGGTCAATCGTAACCAGGGCGCCCTCGCCCACTACCTCCAGCGCCTCTATCTCGCCGAGGAGCTCGACAACGACACGGCCAACGCCTTCATCGATCTCGACGGGGCGAGCTTCGCCCGCGACCTGAACAGCCTGGGCGCCGAGGTGATCGTGGGCACTCAGCTCGCGACGCTGCAGTCGAGCCTGCGCTTCGGCGATGACCTCAGTGGTCTTGACTGCCAGTACGAGGGGCGCTGCTCGTGGAACCGGATTCGCACCGAGCGGTTCGGTGCGCGACGCCTCGGCGGACAGCCTGGGGTTCGAGACGAATGGTGTGTCAGTGACGACCGCGGTGCAGCGCGTCACGCCGGCCGGCTGGCAAGTGGGCACCGCCTTCGCCTACGAACAGACCGATCTCGAAAGCGCCAGCCCCGCGAGCAGCGCTGGCAACCAGTTCCACCTCGGCGTCTCGCTCGGCCGCCACCTCGGCGCGGCCGAGTTCTCGGGCTCACTCGCGGCGGGGCTGTCGCGCTACGACACGGCCCGCGCGCTGCAGGGGGGGATGCGACGCTGCGCTCCGAGCAGACCATGACCAGCGTCACCGGTCGCCTCGGCGTGGGCTGGGCGGCCGCGATCGGCCCGGTGTATCTCAAGCCGCGGGTCGATCTGGCGGCGACTCACCTCCAGATGGCGGGCTTCGACGAGGACGGTGACCATCCGTTTCGACTGCAGGTCGACAGCAGCGAGGAGACCTACCTCGCGCTGCAACCGGCCCTCGAGATCGGCAGCGCGTTCGAGGCGCGGCCGGGGCTGTTCATGCGGCCGCGGCTCGAGCTGCGCGGCGACTCGCTTCCTCGGCGCCGCCGCCCCTTCGGCCGAGGCGAGCTTTGCCGAGCGTTC
>CAWIDH010000030.1:0-113095 GCA_963834855.1 uncultured Gammaproteobacteria bacterium
GTATGCTGCGCCGCACACATGGCGAGTACGGACGGCACGGGTTGGCTCAATCGCTTGCGAGAACGGGGCGTGATCCGCGTCGCGGCGAGCTATGCCGTCATCGCCTGGCTGTCGTTGCAGATTGCCGACGTCACCTTCGGGCCGCTGGGCGTACCCCGGTGGGTGATGGTGTCGCTGATCGTCGCGGCGCTGCTCGGCTTGCCCGTCGCGGTGGCGCTGGCGTGGTTCTACGAGGCGGGGGATGGAGGGATACGACGCGACACCGCGGACGCGGGTGTGGCCCGGCCCGTTACACATGGACTGCGGCGCTACGCTGACTTCCTGATCATCGGCGTGCTGCTGGCCGCAGTCGCAGTTTTGCTGGTCCGGCAATCGGACCTGGGAGGACTGGACAAGGCGAGTCCCGCCATTGCCGTGCTGCCCTTTCAGAACCTCAGTACGGTACCGGCCGGCGAAATACTCGCGTCGGGCGTTGCGGAGTCGGTGCTGCACCAACTGGCGAGCCTGGCCGAGCTCGACGTGATCTCGCGAACGTCCTCGTTTGCGTTCCGCGATCGCGCCACAGACGCGCGCGAGATCGGCCGGCAGCTCGGCGCCCGGTACCTGCTCGAGGGCAGCGTACAGAGCGATCGCAACCGGATGCGGGTAACGACCCAGTTGATCGACACGGAGACCGGCGCCGACGTCTGGTCGATGCGCTTCGACCAGGCACCGGGGGACATCTTCGAGATCCAGGACGAGATCGCGGTGCAGGTCACGCGCGCCCTCGAGTTGAGCCTGGCCCCGGACGCGATGGAGCGCATGACCGGGCAGGGAACGGAGAACCTGGAAGCGTACCTGGCCTTCCTGCAGGGCCGCGCGCTGCTCGCGACGAATCGAGTCACCGATGCCAGCAAGGCGCTCGCGCACTTCGAGGAATCCGTGTCGCTCGACCCCGGATTTGCGGCTGGATATCTCGGTATCGCCGAGGCGGCGCTCTTCGTCGCCGAGTACGAGGTCACCGGCGACCGGCAGAACCGGTTCGAGCGTGCCAGGCGCCGGGGCGAAACGCTGGTCGCGAAAGCCCTGTCGATCGATCCCGCCAATGGCGATGCGTATCTGCAGCGCGCGCATCTTGCCGCGTTCGAGGACCTGGCAATGGCCGAGACGGATTATCGCCGCGGTCTCGAGCTGAGCCCGAACTCCGCCGAGGGTCATGCTGGCCTGGCCGCGGTCCTCTATGCGACACCTGCTCGGCGCGATGAGGCACTCGAGCTGCTCGATCGTGCGCGCAAGCTCGACCCGCTCGAACCGGCCTATGACGTCACGAAGTCCGTGTTTCTGTATGACGAGCGCAGTGATGTCGAGGGCGCGCGTGAGCTGCTGGACGACGTCGTGGCGCGCAACCCGCGCTATGTGCCGGCGCTCGCGCGCCTGTGCGAGACCAACCAACTGCTGGGCGATACGGCAAAGGCGGTCCAGTATTGCGAGGGGGCCCTGACGCTCGATCCGCTTCTGGAGGATACGCGCCGGTTCCTGATCCTCCTGTATCTCCAGCTCGGCGACTCCGAAGTCGCCGAGCTACTCGTCGAAGACCCAGGCGATGAGTTGACCCTGCGCGCCTTGCCAATCCTGATCGACCGCCGCGACTGGCATCGGGCGGGCGATGTTGCCTATCAGTCATTGGAGCGCCGGACAGCCAGTCCCTTCACCAGGTGGTTCGTGTGCTCCGCAATCCGCATGCATGCGCGCGCGACGGGTGACTACCGTCGCGCCGAGTCGGTGCTCGAAGCAGAGTCGGGCGTTCGCTGGGACGCGTCTGGCAACGCCGTGCTGCCGGAGGAGGCGTCGCGGGTGCGCGACGCCGCAATCGCGCTCGCGGATGTCCTGCTTGCGAGCGGACAGGAACAGAAGGGCCGGAAGCTCCTCGCCGCGATTCTCGGCCGGATGAGACATGAAGTCGGCGAGCTCGGACGACCGGAGTACTGGTATTTCATCTTCCACCCAGCCGCACTTGCCATGAATGGCGAAGACGACGCGGCGATCGCAATGCTCGAGCGCGCGGTCGCACGCAAGTCGAATGTGTTCGTCACATGGCAACTCTTCGAAATCGAGCCCGCATTTGCCAAGTTGCGCGGGAACCCGCGTTTTCAGGCTGTTCAGGCGAAGGTACGCGCCCAGAACGCCGGTCAGCGCCGTGAGCTCGACGCGCTTGCGAGCCGAAGGGCTGGTGCCGGCCCGTACATAGATGAGCGGCACGGCTGACACCGGCTGGATGCGCCGACTGCGCGAGCGGGGCGTGATCCGCGTGGCGGCGAGCTATGCCGTCATCGCCTGGCTGCTGTTGCAGATTGCGGACGTCACCTTCGAGCCGATGGGGGCGCCGAAATGGGCGATGCCCTCGCTGATCGTCGCGGCGGTGCTCGGCTTTCCCGATCGCCGTGGCCCTTGCCTGGTTCTACGAGGCGGGCGATCGGGGCGTCGCGCTCGATACGGCGGCGGAGGGTGTAGCGCGCCCGGTCACCCACGGCCTGCGCCGCTACGCCGATGTCCTGATCATCGGCGTGCTGCTCGCGACGGTTGCGGTGCTGCTGGTGCGGCAATCGAATCTCGGCGGTACCGGGACGGCGAATCCGGCCATCGCGGTGCTGCCTTTCCAGAACCTGAGTACGTCGCAAAGACGGCGAGGTGCTTGCGATGGGCATCGCCGAGTCCGTCCTGCACCAGCTCGCGAACCTTTCCCAGCTCGACGTCATCTCGCGGACGTCCTCGTTCACGTTCGGGGACCGCAAGGCCGATGCGCGCGAGATCGGTCGCCAGCTGGGCGCCCGCTACCTGCTCGAGGGCAGCGTGCAGAGCGATCGCACCCGGATGCGGGTGACGACGCAGCTGATCGACACGCAGACGGGCGCGGATGTCTGGTCGATGCGGTTCGACCGCCCGCCCGGTGACATCTTCGAAGTCCAGGACGAGATCGCCGTGCAGGTCACCCGCGCCCTCGAGCTCAGCCTCGATGCGAGCGCAGTCGATCGACTGACGGGGCAGGGCACGAAGAACCTCGACGCCTATCTCGCCTTCCTGCAAGGCCGCAGCCTGCTCGCGAATGATCGCGTCGTCGACACGAAGGACGCCATCGGTCATTTCGAGCGTGCCATACGCGCGGACCCACAGTTCGCCGACGCCTATGTAAATCAGGCCGCGGCGGAGGTCTTCGTCGCGGAATACGAAGTCACTGACGATCGGCAGGAGCGGTTCGAGCGCGCGCTCCGCCACGGCAAGGAGCTGGTCGCGAAGGCCCTCGAGCTCGACCCGGAGAACGGCGACGCCTACCTGCAGCGTGGGCATTTGATGTACTACGACGACCTGTCGGCCGCAGAGGCAGACTACCGTCGCGGGTTGGAGCTGAGCCCCAATTCCGCGGAGGGCTATTCGGGGCTCGCCACGGTGCTCTATGAGGACCCCGCCCGGCGCGACGAGGCGCTCGAGCTGCTCGACCGGGCGCGCAGGATCGACCCACTCGAGCCCGCCTACGACGTCACCAAGTCCGTGTTCCTGTTCTACGAGCGCGGCGACGTGGCTGGGGCGAGCGAGCTGCTCGAAAAGGTGCTCGAGCACAATCCGCGGTATCTGCCGGCCCTCGTGCGGCTCTGTGAGATTCGAGGTCTCGCCACAGGGCAGGATGCCGACGGCATCCGGTACTGTGAACAGGCGCTCGCGATCGATCCGCTGCTCGAGGCGGCGCGACGCATGCTCATCACGAGCTACCTCGACGTCGATGATCCCGCGGCGGCACAGCAACTCATCGATGCGTCGCGCGGCGAGACCGCCGTCCCCCGGACGATGATGGCCTTGTACGAGCGTGACTGGCTGCATGCAGGCGAGGCCGCCTACGAAGCGTTGGCACGACGCACCAGCGCGCCCACCGACCAGGTCATGGTCCTCAACGCGATCCGGATGCATGCGCGAACGACCGGGGATTCTGCGCGCGCGCTGACCGCGGTCGAGGCCATCGCGGGGGTCAGTTGGGATGCCTCCGGGCACCCGTCACTGGCCGGCGGATCGCCGTACCGCGACGGTGCCATCGCGCTGGCGGACCTGCTGATCCTGGACGGTCAAGAGGAGCGCGGACGGCGCCTGCTTGCGGAGATCATTGGTCGCATGAACCGCGAGCTGCAGCGGCGGCCGTTCCGAGCGCTGGTACTACGGGTGGCATCCCGTGGCGCTCGCGCTCAATGGCGACCTGGAGGCTGCAATGGCGATGCTGGAGCGGTCCAACGCCGCCGGGGCCCGGGACGCGTGGTGGTTCCGCATGGAGGCGGAACCCGTCTTCGAGGCGTTGCACGGGAATCCGCGCTTCGAAGCGCTGCGAACGAAGGTCCGCGCACACGTCGTCGAGCAGCGCCGCGAGCTCGAACGTCATGCGCGCCGAAGGACTCGTGCCGGACCGCAGCGAGACTGCACGAGATGACGGGCAAGGCTGACAGCGGCTGGATGCGTCGACTGCGCGAGCGGGGCGTGATCCGCGTGGCGGCGAGCTATGCCGTCATCGGCTGGCTGCTGCTGCAGATTGCGGACGTCACCTTCGAGCCGATGGGGGCGCCGAAATGGGCGATGCCCTCGCTGATCGTCGCGGCGGTGCTCGGCTTTCCCGATCGCCGTGGCCCTCGCCTGGTTCTACGAGGCGGGCGATCGGGGCGTCGCGCTCGACACGGCGGCGGAGGGCGTAGCGCGCCCGGTCACCCACGGGCTGCGTCGCTACGCCGACCTCCTGATCATCGGCGTGCTGCTGGTCGCGGTCGCGGTGCTGCTGGTCCGCCAATCGAACCTGGGTGGGAGCGGCACGGCGCAACCCGGCGATCGCCGTGCTGCCGTTCCAGAACCTGAGCACGTCGCAGCCGAGGGCGAGGTGCTGGCGATGGGCATCGCCGAGTCCGTCCTGCACCAGCTCGCGAATCTTTCCCAGCTCGACGTCATCTCGCGGACCTCGTCGTTCACGTTCGGCGACCGCAAGGCCGATGCGCGCGAGATCGGTCGGCAGCTGGGCGCCCGCTACCTGCTCGAAGGCAGCGTGCAGAGCGACCGTACCCGGATGCGGGTGACGACGCAGTTGATCGACACGCAGACGGGCGCGGATGTCTGGTCGATGCGCTTCGACCGCCCGCCCGGCGACATCTTCGAAGTCCAGGACGAGATCGCCGTGCAGGTCACGCGCGCACTCGAGCTCAGCCTCGATGCGAGCGCAGTCGATCGACTGACGGGGCAGGGCACGAAGAACCTCGACGCCTATCTCGCCTTCCTGCAGGGCCGCAGCCTGCTCGCCAACGATCGGGTCGTCGACATGAAGGACGCCATCGGTCATTTCGAGCGTGCGATACGCGCGGACCCACGAGTTCGCCGACGCCTATGTCAACCAGGCCGCGGCCGAGCTCTTCGTCGCCGAGTACGAAGTCACCGACGATCGGCAGGAGCGATTCGAGCGCGCGCTCCGCCACGGCAAGGAGCTGGTCGGGAAGGCGCTCGAGCTCGACCCGGAAAACGGCGCCGCCTACCTGCAGCGGGCGTACTTGACGGCGTTCGAGGACCTGTCCGCCGCCGAGGCGGATTACCGGCGCGGGCTCGGAGCTGAGCCCGAACTCGGCATCGGGCTATGCCGGGCTCGCGGCGGTGCTGTACGAGAATCCCGCGCGGCGGGACGAGGCGCTCGAACTGCTGGACCGCGCGCGCAGGATCGACCCGCTCGAGCCCGCCTACGACGTCACCAAGTCCGTGTTCCTGAGTTACGAGCGTGGCGACGTGGCTGGAGCGAGCGAGCTGCTCGAGAAGGTGCTCAAGCGCAATCCGCGGTATCTGCCGGCCCTCGTGCGGCTCTGCGAAGTTCGAATCTTCAACGAGGGACGGCAAGCCGAAGGCATCTGGTACTGTGAACAGGCGCTCGCGATCGATCCGCTGCTCGAGGCGGCGCGACGGCATACTCATCCAGGGCTACCTGGACTTAGATGAACCCGCGGCGGCGCAGCAAGTCATCGACCAATCGCGCGGCGAAGCTGCCGTCCCCCGGATGATGATTGCCCTGTACCAGCGTGACTGGCTGCGCGCAGGCGAGGCCGCCTACGAGGTGTTGGCACGACGAACCAGCGCGCCGAACATCCACGGTCTGGTCCTCAGCGCGATCCGGATGCATGCGCGGGCGACCGGGGACTTTACTCGCGCGCGGGCCGCGCTCGAGCCCATCGCGGACGTCAGCTGGGATGCCGCCGGACACCCGTCGCTGACCGGTACGTCGCCGTTGCGCGACGGACCGATAGCGCTGGCGGATCTGCTGATCGAGGACGGGCAGGAGGAGCGCGGTCGGCGGCTGCTTGCGGAGATCATTGGCCGCATGAACCGCGAAGTAAGTAGCGGCCGATCGGAGTACTGGTACTACGGATGGCATCCCGTGGCGCTCGCGCTCAATGGCGATCTCGAGGCTGCGATGGCGATGCTGGAGCGTTCCTACACCAAGCACGGCGCGAGCAGCAGATGGTGGTCACGCGTGGAGGCAGAGCCGGCCTTCGAGGCGCTGCGCGGGACTCCGCGCTTCGAGGCGCTGCGAAAGAGGATCCGAATGCGCACGTCGATGAGCAGCGCCGCGAGCTCGATCGCATGCGCGCCGAAGGGCTGGTGCCCGACCGCGGCTAGACGTCAGGCTTGGTCGACGAGCGGACCGGCAGGTTCGAGGTCAGCTCGGTCCGCTCGCGCGACTAGAGATCGTTCAGACTGCCTCGAGCTCGCGCTCGACTTCCTCCGGCTTCGTGGGCTCCTGCTTCGGCCGATCGGGTCGCGCGTCCGGCTTGCGCTGCTCGGTGGCGGACCGAGTTTCCTCGCGCTTCCGCGCGGCCTTTTGCGCCCACTCCGAGAAGTATCGTTCCTCGTAGCACATGGCCTTCTCCATCGATCGTTTTGTTGTGGGCTCCCCGCCGCGAGAATAGCACCGTGTGGGGTTGACAGCGCGGTGTTCCGGGTATTCGATCCGCAGTTCGCGATCGATCACGTCGGCGAGATTCGCCGCATCTGCAGCACGGAGGACGACCATGGCCACCAGACACGTTCCCGAGGGTTATCACACCGCCACCCCGTACCTGATCATGGATGACGCGGCGCGAGCGATCGACTTCTACAAGCGCGCGTTCGGGGCGACCGAGCTGCACCGCTACGACGCTCCCGGCGGCAAGATCGGCCACGCCGAGGTCAAGGTGGGCGACTCGGTCATCATGCTGGCCGATGAGTATCCCGACATGGGCTACCGCAGCCCGAAGGCGATCGGCGGGACACCCGTCAGCATCATGCTCTACATCGACGACGTGGACGCGCAGTTCAAGCAGGCCGTCGCGGCGGGCGCCAAAGCGCTGCGTCCGGTGGAGAACCAGTTCTACGGCGATCGCTGCGGCACGCTCGAGGATCCGTTCGGTCACGTGTGGACGCTGGCGACGCACGTCGAGGACCTCTCTCACGAGGAGATCATGAAGCGCGCCGAGGCGGCATCCAAGCCGAAGGCGAAGGAACGGCCCCAGGCCTGATCGACCGCGCCGCTTCGGCCGCACAAGGCATAAGATCCCGCGGTTCCAGGCCCTGCGCGGCAGGGTCCGGAAGCACATCGCCGAAGAACGCCGAGAAGTCGCGCGCATGCGCAAGGAAGGTCTGGTGCCCCAGCGGTCGGGCGGCCAGCAGTAAGCGAAGCGCTCAAGCGCCGCGGCGTTCGCGCGCGGCAGCGTCAGACACGCGGCCCGCCGGTTGGTGCTCAGCGTCGGAGAATCTTACATAGTCCGTTGAAGTGGCCGCAGTCCGCTTCTAAGTCGTTGACATAAATGGGGAGACCCCCATCGGCTCGAAATTTGCATCCAGCAGGCAAAAGCGCGGACCCGCGCCGCATTGCCGGGGTATGGGGAGAGACATGATGTCAACAATAATCACCAGCCGGACCTTCCACATAATCGCCGCCGCATGCCTGGCGCTCACCAGCGCCGGGGCGCAACGCGGTCCCGTTCTTCTGGACGGATTGGACGGGCACCGACCTTGATCCGGGAGCGGGGTTCCAGGCGCAGGGCACGATCACGACGACGACGTCGAGTGTGACCGTGACCTACACGAACGCGCTGGGGGTCGGGTTCTATCAGCCCACTGGCGGGATCGACTACTACACCGGCAGGCGTCCGGCGACACCTCGCCGTACACGAGCTCGCTCGTCGACAATCGTCCCACGGGCACGGACATCATCGCCCTGCAGTTTGCCGGAACCCAGACCTTGGAGTTTTCCGAGGCGATAGCAAATCCCGTCTTTGCATTCGTGAGTCTGAATCGCAACGGCTATGCGTTCGACCAGGATTTCGAGATCCTGAGCGTCGGCGGCGTCGACGGCAATGCGTGCGGTTTCTGGGGCTGCGGAGGCATCGAGAAAGTGATCGTTGACCTCGGAAATGGCCAGTTCGAGTACCAGCTGAACTGCAAACAACGTGGGTGGTACTGAGCCGCACGGCACGCTTCGCTTCACGGGCGCGTTCGACTCGGTGACCTGGCGCAGCAGCAGCAACGAGTTCTGGAACGGGTTCACCGTCGGTGTTCAAGGAACGGCCGACGAGTTGCCCTGCGAGGTGGATCCCACGCTGCCTGGGTGCGAGCCCACGCCCGTTCCCGAGCCCGGCACGCTTGCGCTGCTCGGTCTCGGTCTCCTGGGTCTCGGAATGACGCAACGACGAAAGCCGCTCTGAGCACAGAGCGGTAAGCGCCCGAAAGCCCGGCTTCGCGCCGGGCTTTTCGTACCCCTGGCGCGTCAAGCCGCGGAAACAAAAAGGCGCGGGGTCACCGCGCCTTCGTGTCGTCCCATCGGCGGACGAGTCAGTCCTCCAGGAAGCTCCTGAGCTGCTCGCTGCGGCTCGGGTGCCTGAGCTTCCGCAGCGCCTTGGCCTCGATCTGCCGGATCCGCTCGCGGGTGACGTCGAACTGCTTGCCGACTTCCTCGAGCGTGTGGTCCGTGTTCATGTCGATGCCAAAGCGCATCCGCAGCACCTTGGCCTCGCGCGGCGTGAGGCCGGCCAGCACCGAGTGCGTGGTCTCGCGCAGCGACTCGGTCGTCGCCGAGTCGATCGGGGATTCGACCGAGGTGTCCTCGATGAAATCCCCGAGATGCGAATCCTCGTCGTCACCGATGGGCGTCTCCATCGAGATCGGCTCCTTGGCGATCTTGAGCACCTTGCGCACCTTGTCCTCGGGCATCTCCATGCGCACCGCGAGCTCGTCGGGCGTGGGCTCCCGGCCCATCTCCTGCAGCATCTGCCGCGAGATGCGGTTCAGCTTGTTGATGGTCTCGATCATGTGCACCGGGATGCGGATGGTGCGCGCCTGGTCGGCGATCGAGCGGGTGATGGCCTGCCGGATCCACCAGGTCGCATAGGTCGAGAACTTGTAGCCGCGGCGGTACTCGAACTTGTCGACCGCCTTCATCAGGCCGATGTTGCCCTCCTGGATCAGGTCCAGGAACTGCAGGCCGCGGTTGGTGTACTTCTTGGCGATCGAGATCACGAGGCGCAGGTTCGCCTCGACCATCTCCTTCTTGGCGCGGCGCGCCTGCGCCTCGCCCACCGCCACCTCGCGGTTGATCTCCTTGATCTCGGCAATCGTCAGGTGCGACCGCGACTCGCTCTCGCGCAGGCGGGTCTGCTGCTTCTCGATCTGCTCGCGCAGCCGCGCGAGCGGTGCCGAGTGCTTGCGCTTGGCGCGGATGTGCTTGTCGAGCCAGCGCAGGTTGGTCTCGTTGCGCGGGAAGGTCTCGATGAAGTCGCCCCGCGGCATGCCGGCGTCGCGCACGCAAAGCTGCATGACGGCCTTCTCCACGCCGCGGATCTCGTTCAGGTGCTCGCGCAGCTGCACGATCAGCGCGTCGAACATGCGCGGCGACAGGCGCAGCTCCATGAACTCGTCGGCGAGCCGCTTGCGCAGCCGCGCGGTCTTCGGGTCGCGAGTACCCTTCTCGTCGAGCGCCTTGACGACCTGCGCCTGCAGCTTCGCGAGCGAGGCGAACCGGCGCGCGGCTTCCTCCGGGTCGGGACCGGTCTCGATCTGCTCCTCGTCCTCGGACTCGTCCTCGTCGCCGTCCTCGACGTCCTCGTCAACGGGCGCCTTGGGCGCGAGCTTCGGGTTGATCGGCTCGGCGATCACGTCGGGCGCATTCGGGTCGTGGAAGCCGACGATGAGGTCGATCAGCCGGCCCTGGCCCGTCTTGACGGGCTCATAGGTCCTCAGCATGAAATCGTAGGTCGGCGGATAGGACGAGAGCGCCCGGCGCACGGAGTCGAGGCCTTCCTCGATGCGCTTGGCGATCGAGATCTCGCCCTCGCGGGTCAGCAGCTCCACCGTGCCCATCTCGCGCATGTACATGCGCACCGGGTCGGTCGTGCGGCCGAACTCGGCGTCGACGGTGGTGGCGAGCGCTGCCGCGGCTTCCTCGGCGGCCTCGTCGTCGGCCACCACCGGCTCGCGCAGCAGCAATGCTTCGGCATCCGGCGCCTTCTCGTACACCGGGATGCCCATGTCGTTGATCATCTGCACGATGTCTTCGATCTGCTCCGGATCGACGATCTCGGAGGGCAGGTGATCGTTGACCTCGGCGTAGGTCAGGAAGCCCTGTTCCTTGCCGCGCGCGATCAGGAGCTTGAGCTGCGACTGCCGGTCCTCCGGCGTGGAGGGCGGCAGACGGATCTCGAGCTTCTCGGCGCCGGGCTTGGAACCCTTGGCGGCCTTGCGAAGCGCCGGAGCCACCGGGGCGTTGTTCTGCTTCGGGTCGCCGGCAGCGACGGCCGCCGCGACCTTCGGTGCAACGCCGGGCTTGGCCACCGCGGAACCCTTGGCCGGCACTCGTTCGGTCGCTACGTGGCGGGCGGCGCTGCCCGTGCGCGGCATTGGCTTCGTCGCCGCCTTCGACGGGTGCTTGACGGCTGCCGCATTCCTCGCCTTCGACTGGTCCTTCGCGCGCGCGGGCGCCTTGGCCGCACGCACCCGCGCCGCCTTTGCGGCCGCGTGCGTTCCGGACCTGCGCGCGGGCGGAGCGGACCGGGTGGAGGCGGGCTTGCGTGCCGCTGCTTTCCTGACCTGTTTGCGTGCCGTTTTGCTCAAGATTGGCGCCTCGGGGGAGGGGGTGGTAAAAAAGAGCGGAAGTATACCATTTGACCGCGCAAACTCGGTGATTACTTCACGGGTTGACCAGAGCCGCGACGGGCCCGAAGGAGTTCCTGCAGTTCCTGCTTCTCCGGGTCCGAAAGCCCCGTATCGCGGGCCTTGGCCAGCAGGTCGTCCAGGCGGCGTCCCGGATTTTCTTCGGCCACGAGCCGGGCGACGGCGGACCCGAGCTCTGCGGCGGCCGCAGCCGGGTCGGCGACCAGGCACTCGGCCGCGGCCAACTTGGCCAGCGGGCCGTAATCCGGCCGGTCGCGCCAGCGCTCGAGCAGCACTGCCGTGCTGGCCGCCGGGTCCTCCCGTAGTTGGGTCAGAAGCTCGAGCAGCAAGGGCACGCCCGGGCGATCGATGGTGGCGAGCGACTCCAGGTCCACGGTCGTCGCCGCGGCCGCAGGGTGGTGCACCAGCAGGCTGATGGCCTGCCGGACGAGATTGCCGCGCCCGGCGAGCACCGCCGGCGCCTGCGGTCGGCGGTGCGGTGCGCGCCGGCTGGCATCTGCTGCGCTGGCAGCGGTTCCCTGGCTCGCGCCGAGCAGCTCAGCCAGCCGGCCGGCCGGCATGCCGACCACTGCGGCGAGCTGCGCGATCAGCAACTCGCGGTAGACCTCCGACGGGATGCGCTGGATCAGCGGGCGGGCCAGCTCGACGAGCTTCGCGCGGCCATCGACGCTGGTCACGTCGCAGCGCGACGCGAGCTCACCGATCAGGTAATCCGACAGCGGCACGGCCGCGGCGATGCGCGCCTCGAAGGCCGCGGCGCCTTCCTCGCCGACCAGCGTATCCGGATCGTGCCCCTCTGGAAGGAACAGGAAACGCAGCTGGCGGCCCTGCTTGATCTCGCTGACGGCGTTTTCGAGCGCGCGCCAGGCGGCGGCACGACCTGCGCGGTCGCCGTCGAAGCAGAACACGACTTCGCCCACCAGGCGGAAGATGCGCTGCAGGTGCTCCGGCGTCGTCGCCGTGCCCAGGGTCGCCACCGCGTAGCTGATCCCCGATTGGTGCAGGCGCGCGACGTCCATATACCCTTCTACGACGAGCAGCCTCGAAAGGGTGCGGGTCGCCTGGCGAGCCTCGTAGAGGCCGTAGAGCTCCCGGCCCTTGTGAAAGAGCTCCGTTTCCGGGGAGTTCAGGTACTTGGGCTCGCCCTTGTCGAGCACCCGGCCGCCGAAGCCGATCGTCCGCCCGCGCACGTCGCGGATCGGAAACATGATGCGGCCGCGGAATCGATCGTAGTGACCGGCGCTGCCCTCCGTGCGCTCGATCACGAGCCCCGCGCGCAGCAGCGTCTGGCGTTCCCCGGGGGTCGTGCCATGGCGATCGAGCAGGGCGTCCCAGCGGTCGGGCGCGTAGCCGATGCCGAAACGCGTGATGGTCTCCGGCGTGAGGCCGCGGCCCGCGAGGTAATCCCGCGCCTGCGCCTCGCCGGCCAGCGACTGGCGGAAGTAGAGCGCCGCGCGTTCCAGCGCGACGTACAGGTCCTCGTTCGGCCGTGCGGGCGCGGCATCGCCACCCTCCCGAGGCACCTCGAGCCCGGCGCGCGCGGCGAGCTCCTCGACGGCTTCGACGAAGCCGAGATGGTCGAACTCCATGACGAAGCCGAGCACCGTGCCGTGCGCGCCGCAACCGAAGCAGTGAAAGAACTGCTTGTCGGGGCTGACCGTGAAGGACGGCGTCTTCTCGTCGTGGAACGGGCAGCAGGCCTTGTACTCGCGGCCGGCGCGCTTGAGCTGTACGCGCCCGCCGATGACCTCGATGATGTCGGTTCGCGCGACCAGCTCGTCGATGAAGTGCTGCGGGATGCGGCCGGCCATGCGAACCCCAAAGAATTGGCTCAGAGCCAATTTTCCTGATCGAGCCGCCGGTGCAACGCCTGCCGCGCAATGCCTTGCGGGGGCGGCTTCCGGGAAAATTGGCTCCGAGCCAATTTTTCCTGGTCAGCCGCCGAGGGCGGCCTTGATGCGCGCGCTCACCGCGCCCATGTCGGCACGGCCGGCGGCCTTGGCCTTGACCGCGCCCATCACCTTGCCCATGTCCTTCATCGATGATGCGCCCGTCGCCGCGATCGCATCGCGGATCAAGGCATCGATTTCGGCGGCGGACAGCTGTGCGGGCAGATAGGCCTGCAGCAGCTCGATTTCCTTCTTTTCCCGGTCCGCAAGATCCGTGCGGCCGCCCTGTTCGAACTGGGCGATCGATTCCTTGCGTTGCTTGACCATCTTCTCCAGCACCGCGATGACCTGGGCGTCGTCGAGCGTGATCCGCTCATCGACTTCGCGCTGCTTGATCGCGGCCTGCGCCATGCGGATGGTCGAGAGGCGCTCCTTTTCGGAGGCCCGCATGGCAGCCTTCATGTCCTCCGTGATGCGCTCCTTGAGCGTCACGAACCTTAGGCTCAGTAGGTGCGGGCGCGAGGAGCCGACGTCAAGTCCCGGGTGCTGCGCTTCTGGTGCCGCTTCACCGCGGCAGCCTTCTTGCGTTTCCGCTCCTGCGTGGGCTTCTCGTAGAATTCCCGGCGCCGCAGCTCCGTCAGCACGCCTGCCTTCTCGCAGGCGCGCTTGAACCGGCGCAGGGCGGCATCGAAGTACTCGTTCTCACGCACGCGGACGCTGGGCATCTAAACCTCGTCGGGCTACTGGTCGGGCGGCCTGGCACGATCCAGCCGCCGCGAAAAACGGGTCGCGAATTTTAGTGAGGGCTGGCAGGAATTGCAAAAGTGCGGGTACTGGGCATCGAAACCTCCTGTGACGAGACCGCCGTGGCGCTGTACGACGCGGACAGGGGCCTGCTCGCCCAGGAGATCTACAGCCAGGTCGACCTGCACGCCCCCTATGGCGGCGTCGTGCCGGAGCTCGCGTCCCGGGACCACCTCCGTAAGCTGTTGCCGCTCTTGAGGAAAGTGATCGATGCGAACGGCGGCCCGGCCGCGGTGGACGGGGTCGCCTATACCAGTGGTCCCGGGCTCGTGGGTGCCTTGCTGGTCGGGGCCGCCGTGGCGCGGAGCCTCGCCTATGCCTGGCGCGTCCCCTGCCTGGGCGTCCACCACATGGAGGGCCACCTGCTCGCCCCGCTGCTCGAGCCCGACCCGCCGCGCTTCCCGTTCGTGGCACTGCTCGTCTCGGGCGGGCACACGATGCTCGCCCGCGTGGACGGCCTCGGCCGCTACGAGATCCTGGGCAACACCCTGGACGATGCGGCCGGCGAGGCCTTCGATAAGACCGCGAAGCTCCTGGGGCTGGGCTATCCGGGCGGGCCACAGCTCGCGACGCTCGCCGAGCGCGGCCGCCCCGGAGCATTTCGGTTCCCGCGACCGCTGACCGAGCGCGCAGGGCTCGACTTCAGTTTCAGCGGACTCAAGACCGCAGTAATCGTCGCGCTGCGCGGCCGTACGCTCGACGACCAGATGCGCGCCGACGCGGCGCTCGCCTTCGAGGAGGCGGTCGCCGACACGCTCGCCATCAAGTGCGAGCGCGCGATCGAGCTGACGAGCGCGCAGACTCTGGTGGTTGCCGGGGGCGTCGGCGCGAACCGGCGACTGCGCGCGCGGCTGCTCGCGCTCGGACAGCGGCTCGGCGTCCGGGTGGCCTATCCGCGGCCGGAGTTCTGCACGGACAATGCGGCGATGATCGCGCTGCTGGGCTGCATGCGTCTCGCGGCGGGCGAGCATGACGATCTTGCGATCCGCGTGCGCGCCCGCTGGCCGATGTCGGAGCTCAAGGCGCCGGCGGCGCGGCCGGTCCAGCCCTGAAGCCGCGGTCGGTCGCACCAGGCACCAGGTATGTCTCAGTTCAACACCGGCGCCGGCCCGCAAGGCAGAGACGTCATCTTCCTGAGCGGGCTCACGACCGAGTGCATCATCGGCATCTGGGACTGGGAACGCCGCGTCAAGCAGAAGATCGTCGTCGATCTCGAGATGGCGGCCGACATCCGCCGCGCCGCCCGAAGCGACCGAATCGAGGACACGCTCGACTACAAGAGGGTCGCGAAGCGGCTGCTCACGTTCATCGGCGACTCGGAGTACCAGCTGGTCGAGACCCTGGCCGAGCGCATCGCCGAGCTCGTGATCACCGAGTTCTCGGTGCCCTGGGTACGCGTGCGGCTCAACAAGCAGGGCGCGATCCGCGGATCGCGCGATGTCGGCATCCTGATCGAGCGCGGGACGCAGGACTACGGCGGGCCGGCCTCGTGATCGCCGCGGCGCGCGGGTCGGAGTGGCGTCTTGCCTGAAGTCTTCGTCGCGGCCGGCAGCAACGTCGAGCCGCTCAACAATCTGCGGCGGGCCCTTTCAGTGCTGCGCGGGCACTACCCGGGGCTCAGGCGCTCCCGCGCCTGGCGCAACCCCGCGGTCGGTTTCGAGGGCGATGACTTCGTCAACCTGGTGGTGGCCTTCGAGACCCCGGAGCCGGTGCACACCGTGATCGACCGTCTGCACGAGGCCGAGGCGGTCTGCGGCCGCGAACGGGACGCGCCCCGCTGGGCGCCGCGCACGATGGACCTCGACATCCTGCTCTACGGCGATCGGGTCAGCGAGGAGCCGGGCCTCAGGCTGCCGCGACCGGACCTGGTGCGACGCGCCTACATGCTGGGGCCGATGGCGGAGCTCGCCCCGGAGCTGCGCCACCCCACGCTCGGCCTCACGATGCGCGAACTGTGGCAGCGCTTCGATCGCGCCCGGCACCCCATGGTGGAAGTCCAGCTCGATGGCCCGCCCGGGACGGAAGCCCCGTGAGCCCGCTCGAAGACCGCGGCCCGATGAACGCGTCGACCGACAACCCGACAGATGCGTCAGAGGCTGCGGCCGCCATCGACGACGATGATCTGTCCGGTGACGTAGGGCGCATGGGCAGCGAGGTAGAGCGCCGTGCGCGCGACGTCCTCGGGCGTGCCCATGCGCTTGAGCGCGGTCTTGTCGATGATCTCGGCCTTTTGTGCCTCCGGCAGGCCTCGCTCCGGCCACAGCATCGGGCCGGGAGCGATGCCGTTGACGCGGACCTCGGGGCCGAGCTCGCGTGCGAGCGAGCGGGTGAGCATCGCGAGTCCCGCCTTGGCGGCGCAGTACACCGGGTGCTCGCGCAATGGCCGCTCGCCGTGGATGTCCACCATGTTGATGATGAGTCCGCGAGCGGCGCGCAGGGCCGGCGCCGCCGCCTGCGACAGGAAGAGCGGTGCGCGAAGGTTCGTGCCGACCAGGTCGTCCCACTGCGCGGGCGTGATGCTGCCGATCGGTGTCGCGTAGAACGTCGACGCGTTGTTGACCAAGACGTCGAGGCGGCCGAAACGCTGCAGCGTCGCGTCCACGAGCCCAGGCAAGTCGTCGGGGTCCATGAGGTCGCCGGGCAGGGTCATCGCCGAATCCCGCCTGGCGGAATTGAGCTCGGCGCTGAGTCGCTCGGCATCCCCCGCGGAGCGGCGGTAGTGCACGACCACGGCTGCGCCGGCGGCGTGCAGCCGACGAGCGATGGCGGCGCCCAGGCGCCGGGCCCCGCCGGTCACGAGTACGCAGCGTCCGTCGAGCGGCATGTGCTCGTTCATGCGGTGGATCCTGACTGCCGCGCGTTCCCGCCGCGGCCCAGGGCGACGATACCCAACAGTGCCCGGCCTGTCGCCTGCCGGCACGGTCGCCGATGAGCCTGCCGGCCAGCCTGCCCGGGCTTTCGCCGGAAGAGGCGGCGCACAGCCGGAAACTCGAGGCCCTGGTCAGGGCCGATATCGAGGCACGTGGCGGCTGGATCAGTTTCGCGCGTTTCATGCAGCTGGCGCTCTACGAGCCCGGGCTCGGCTACTACAGCGCGGGCGCCCGCAAGCTCGGCGCAGCCGGCGATTTCGTCACGGCGCCGGAGGTCGCGCCGGTCTTCAGCCGCTGCCTCGCGCGCCAGTGCGCCGAGGTGCTGGAAGGCCTTCGCGGGGGCGACATCCTGGAGCTCGGCGCCGGCTCCGGCGTGATGGCGGCAGTGCTGCTCGAGGAGCTGGCGCGCCTCGACCGCCTGCCCCGGCGTTATCGAATCCTCGACGTAAGCGCCGACCTGCGCGAGCGGCAGCAGGCGATGCTCGCGCAGAGCGTGCCGGCCCTGGTCGATCGGATCGAGTGGCTCGATCGCCTTCCGAAGTCCTTCGCCGGGGTCGTGCTGGCGAACGAAGTGCTGGACGCAATGCCCTTCGAGCGCTTCGTCATCCGCGGCGGCGAAGTCAACGCGCTCGGCGTGAGCTGGCAGCTCGGGCGGCTCGAATGGTCGGAGATCCGCGCGCCGGTCGACTTGCGTGACGCGGTGCGCGGCATCGAAGCCGAGGTCGGTGCGCCGCTCGCGGACGGCTACGCATCCGAGGTCAATCTCGCGTTCGGGCCCTGGTTCGCCGGGCTCGCGCGCGCGATCCGGCGCGGGGTCGCGCTCTTCGTGGACTACGGTCTCGGTCGACGCGAGTACTACGCCGCGGAGCGGCGGGCCGGGACGATGCTCTGCCATTTCCGCCATCGTTTCCACGACGACCCGTTCGTACGTCTCGGGCTGCAGGACATCGGAGCATGGGTGGATTTCACCGCCGCTGCGGGCGCCGCGCAGGCCGCGGGCTTCGCGATTGCGGGCTTTTCCACCCAGGCGCATTTCCTGATCGGCTGCGGCATCGGCGACTACATGGCGGAGGTTTCGCAACTTACGCTCGTGGAGCGCCTGAATCTCTCCCGGCAGGCGATGGTGCTCACCCTGCCCGGTGAAATGGGGGAGCGGTTCAAGGTGCTGGGCCTCGTGAAAGGCTACGATGCGCCGCTTCGTGGCTTTGGTGTCCGCGACCTGAGGCACGTCCTCTAGCGGTTTCGAGGCATGCGATCTCGAGTCACACGAACAAAAGGCTGTTCACTGAATGGAATTGATGCAAACGATCGTCCTGGCCGTGGTGCAGGGTCTGTCGGAGTTCCTGCCGATCTCGAGCTCCGGTCACCTGATCCTGGTACCGCATTTTTTCGGCTGGCCGGACCAGGGCCTCGCGTTCGACGTCGCGATCCACATGGGCACGCTGCTCGCCGTGCTGCTGTACTTCCGGCGACAACTATGGGCGATGGCCAGCGCGTGGATCGGCTCGGTCCTGCACGGACGTCATGACCGCGACAGCCGCCTGGCGTGGCAGATCGTCGCGGCGACCGTGCCGGTCGGCATCGTCGGCCTGCTGCTCGCGGACTACATCGAGACGAGCTTCCGGCAGCCGCTACTCATTGCCTGCACGCTGACTTTTTTCGGCATCCTCATGTACCTGGCCGATCGATTCGGCAAGAGCGGCCGCGACGAGTACGACCTCACCTGGCCGCAGGCAATGGTGATCGGGTGTGCGCAGGCGCTCGCGCTCGTGCCGGGCACGTCACGCTCCGGCGTGACGATGACGGCCGGCCGGGGACTGGGCCTGGCACGAACGTCGGCTGCGCGCTTCTCGTTCCTGCTCGCCGTGCCGGGCACGGCTGCGGCGGGTGCCTACGAGGGCTACAAGCTATTGACGTCGGATGTGCCCGTCACCTGGGGACCGATGATCGTGGGCACGTGTCTTCGCTGCGCTGTCCGGCGTGGCGTGCATCCATTTCCTGATCGGGTTCCTGGGACGCATCGGCCTTCTCCCATTCACGATCTACCGGCTGGTGCTGGCCGGTGTGATCGTCGCCGTCTTCGCCTGATCAGAAAATGGCTCGGAGCCAATTTTTCCGCGGAGCTCACGACGCGCTCCACGGTCACGTTTCGGAAAATTGGCTCCGAGCCATTTTCTGGATAGCGGCGAGGCGGGCGGCGCGCAGGCGCTCGGCGATCACCGGACCCGTTTCGCGCGCGAGCAGGTCGGGCGCGAGCCGCACCTCGGCGGCGGCGGCGCGTGCGCCGCGCAGCAGGGTAGCCTGCGGATAGGGGGCGATGCGCAGGTCGGGGCCGCGCCCGCGTGCGTCGGCCTCGCAGGCAAGCACCAGGCGCTCGAAGCGTTCGGGGCGGCGAAACGCATCGACCTGCTCGAGCAGGTCCAGCACCGTCGCGGGACGGAGCTCGGCGATGCGATGCACCTTGGCGTGCTGGCGAGCGGCCATCACGGCGAGATCCCGGAACTCGGCCGGCACCCGCAGCCGCTCGCAGAGCCGTTCCACCAGCGCCACGCCGCGCTCCTCGTGACCCGTGTGCTTGGGCCAGAGCTCGCGCGGCGTCGTGCCCTTGCCGAGATCGTGCACGAGCGTCGCGAAGCGCACCGTCGCATCGGGGGACAGGTCCGCCGCCGCCTCGAGCGCAAGCATGGTGTGCAGGCCGGTGTCGATCTCGGGATGCCATCGCGGCGGCTGCGGGATTCCGTACAGCGCGTCGATCTCGGGGAAGACCGCCGCGAGCGCGCCGCAGGTGCGCAGCGCCTCGAAGTACTCCCGCGGGCGTGCTTCGCCGAGCGCGCGCTCGGTTTCCGCCCAGACGCGCTCGGGCACCAGCGCAGTCATTTCACCGGTGCTGACGATCGTCTTCATCAACTCGAGCGTCTCGGGGGCAATCCGGAAGCCGAGCGGCGCGTAACGCGCGGCAAAGCGCGCCACACGCAGCACGCGCAGCGGATCCTCGACGAATGCGGGCGAGACGTGGCGCAGCCAGCGCGCCTCGAGATCCCGGCGCCCGCCGTGCGGATCGACGAGCTCGCCGTCCTCCGTTCGCGCCATCGCGTTGATCGTCAGGTCACGACGCGCGAGGTCTTCCTCGAGCGTCACGTCGGGCGAGAAGCGCGTGTCGAAGCCGTAGTAGCCGGGACCCGTCTTACGTTCGGTGCGCGCGAGCGCGTACTGCTCTCCGGTGTGCGGGTGCAGGAACACGGGGAAGTCCCTGCCGACGGGCTTGTATCCCAGCGCCGCAAGGTCCGCGGGCGTGGCGCCCGTGACGACATAGTCGCGCTCGGTGACCGGGCGGCCCAATAATTCGTCTCGCACCGCCCCGCCGACCAGATATACCTTCATGCGCAGCATCCTAGCAGTCCTCGCGAGCTGCCTGCCGCTCACCGGCTGCTACCTCATGCAGGCCGCGGGCGGGCAGCTCGACGTGCTGTCACGCAGCCAGCCGATCGCATCCGTCGTGGCCGATCCGGCCACCGCGCCCGTCACGCGGGAGCGGCTCGAGCTCGTTCGCGAGGCGCGCGCGTTCGCCGTGCGCGACCTGGAACTGCCCGATGGCAGGAGCTTCCGCCGCTACGCCGATCTTGGCCGCCCGTTCGCGATCTGGAGCGTCGTGGCCACGCCCGAGTTCTCGGTCGAGCCTCGTCGCTTTTGTTTCCCGATCGCGGGCTGCGTGGCGTACCGCGGCTACTTCGACCCGGACTCGGCGAGGGCAGAGGGACTTGCGCTCGCGATGCGCGGCGACGACGTGAGCGTGGGCGGGGTCGCGACGTACTCGACGCTCGGGCACCTGCCGGACCCCGTGTTCAACACGATGCTCGGCTGGCGCGAGGCGCGGCTCATCGGGACGATCTTCCACGAGCTTGCGCACGAGCAGCTCTATGTCGCCGATGACACCGAGTTCAACGAGGCTTACGCGAGCGTGGTGGCTGCGGCTGGCATCCGCCGCTGGTACGCATCGCGCGGAGTCGCAGCCGAGCTCGCCGAATGGGAACGACAGGAGGCGCGCGAGCGCGAGTTCGCGGCCCTCCTGCGCGCGGCGCGCGAGCGTCTCGCGCGGCTCTATTCGAGCGACGCGCCGCCCGCGGAGCTGCGCGTGAGCAAGGAACGCGAGTTCGGCCGGCTCAAGTTCGACTACGCGCGGTTGCGCGAGCAGTGGGGCGGATACCGCGGCTACGATGCGTGGTTCGACCGGGCGCTCAACAACGCGCACCTCGCCGCGGTCGGAACCTACGAGGACTGCGTGCCGGGCCTGACCCGCGAACTGGAAGCGGCGGGTTCGCTGCCGGCGTTCTATCGGCGCGCCGCCGCGCTCGCCGCGCTGCCGCGCACGCAACGCCATGCCGATGTATGCAACGCCCGGGCGGAGCGACCGCTCAATGCGGAGCGACCGCCAAATGCAGGGAGTACGCCAGCATCGACCTGAGCGACCGCGGCGTGATGCCAAGCGCGCCGAATCCATCGTCGGCGCAGACCGAATCGACCGTCGCTGACAGGTAATTGTCGGTCGAGAACGGCCTGCCCGGCACGAAGTCCATGATCGCTGCCTGGATCCGCGCAAGCGGCCGCGGCAGCGGCACGATGAGCCGTCTCGTTCCCGAGGCGCGGGCCACGAGACGCACGATGTCGCCCAGCGTAAGCACGTCCGGTCCGCACAGCTCGTAGCTGCGCCGCGCGAGGCGGGGATCGTCCAGGCAGCGCACGAACGCCTCCACGACGTCGCCCACGTACACCGGCGCGAACTTCGAGTCCGCGCAGGCGAGCGGAAACACGCCGGGCATCAGCCGCAGCAGGCGTGCAAAGCGATTGAGCAGGGAATCCCCCGGGCCGAACACGACCGACGGCCGGAAGATCACGAATGCGGGCCCGGTGGCGCACTCGCGCCGCACGATGTCTTCGGCCGCGCCCTTGCTCCGCAGATAATGGCTCGGTCCCCGCGCGGCATCCGCGTTGAGCGCGCTCATGTGCAGGTAGCGGCCGACGCCGGCGGATTTGCAGGCGGCGACCACCTTCCCGGTGAGCTCGGTGTGCACGCGCCGGAAGCCGCGCCCGCCGAAGCCGCGCTCGTTCAGGATTCCCACCAGGTTGACGACCACGTCGCAATCGCGGAATTCGCGCACGAGCACCGCGGGCTCGTGCACGTCGGCGCGCACCAGCCGCAGCGTAGGCAGGACGAGGAGCTCGCGATGCCGCGCAGGATCGCGGCTCAGCACCTTGATCGCGTGGCCGTCCGCCGCCAGGCGCGCCGCGAGCGCGCTCCCGATGAAGCCCGTGCCGCCGAGGACACAGACCGCGTGCGGCATGTCAGCGGATGGGAATCACCAGCATCGCGTTGCCGCGCCGGATCTGCAGCACGAAGGCTGCGGCGTCCTGAGTCGCGCGCGTAAGTTCGTCCAGGCTGGTGATCCGGTCCCGCCCGACGCCCAGGATCAGGTCGTTCGCGCGCAGTCCGCGCTGCGCGGCCGGGCTGCCCTCGGCCACCGAGCGGATCAGCACGCCACTGCCGTCCGGCGCGTCCTCGAGCGAGGCGCCCTCGAGACCGCCGTGCAGCCCCCCGGCGCGCGCCTCGGTCATGGCGTCGCGCTCAGCGATCACCGCCGTCACGCGGCGCGGCTTCCCGTCGCGCATCAGCGCGATGTCGACCTTGTCGCCGACGCTGAGCAGGCCGATCGAGTTGCGCAGGCCCGCCGCGTCCTTGACGGACTTCCCGTTGATCGCCGTGACCACGTCACCGGCCTTGAGCCCGGCCTTGGCCGCGGCCGAGTCGTCGATCACCTGCGAGACGAGCGCGCCCTGCACGTTGCCGAGCTCCATGCTCTGCGCGATGTCGGGTGTCAGCGTCTGCACGTTGACGCCCAGCACGCCGCGCTTCACCTCGCCGAACTTGACGAGCTGGTTCATCACCGTCTTCATCATGTTGGAGGGGATCGCGAAGCCGATGCCGATATTGCCCCCCGTGCGCGACAGGATCGCGGTGTTGACGCCGACCAGCTGGCCGTTGAGGTCCACCAGCGCGCCGCCGGAGTTGCCGGGATTGATCGACGCGTCGGTCTGGATGAAGTCCTCGTAGCCTTCCGGGTTGATGCCCGAACGACCGAGTGCGCTCACGATGCCGGAAGTCACCGTATGTCCCAGGCCGAAGGGGTTGCCGATCGCGACCACGAAATCGCCGACCTCGGCGCGGTCGGAGTCGGCCATCGGGATCTGGGCCAGGTTCGCGGCCTTCACCTGGAGCACCGCCACGTCCGAGCCCGGATCCTTGCCCACGACCTTGGCGGTGAGCGAGCGGTTGTCGAGCAGGGTGACCGTGATCTCGGTGGCGTTCTCGATCACGTGCGCGTTGGTGATGATGTAGCCGTTCTTCGCATCGACGATCACGCCCGAGCCAGCGCTCTGGAAGCTGCGCTCGCGTGGCGCGTTCGGGATGTCGAAGAAGCGGCGGAAGAACGGATCGTTGAACAGCGGGTTGCTCTCCTGCTGGACAGTGCCGCGGATGGCGATGTTGACAACGGCAGGCGTGACGTTCTTCAGCATCGGCGCAAGGCTCGGCACCGGTGTCTCGCCGACCGCGCCGGGCAGCTGGGCGAGTGCGACGGGCACCGGCGCGAACTGGACGACGAGCAGCAGGAGGGCGGCGAGGCTCGAATGAAGCTTCATGCGAAGTCCTGAGGATCGGGGCTGCGGGGAACACGGAAGTCTAGCAGCGCGGCGCGCGTTGCCCTTGCGCCGGCGCTCCCGGCCGCGCCCGCAGCGACGCATCCGGACGGCAGGTCAGACTGTGGTCGACTGCGGCGAGTTCCCGCCGCCGGCCGGGAGCGAGGCGCGACTCGTCCGGGCGGCGAGGGGACGGGCTGGGCAAAGCCTCTTGACAAGCTGTGGATTACCGGTGGCCAAGCGGTGAACACAAGATATTGTGTTTGTGGATGCAAAAGGACTTGACGAATTAAGCGTTTCAGGCATTGTGATACCACGCGAAGGTAGAACGATAAGTCACTGAAAGTGAACACTTTTGCTGCATCGCAGCGGATACTAAGAAATGGTTGACGGAGCGTTAAGCGCTGCATACTCTTTTGTTCCTGACCCAATATGTTGTGTCCGGCACAACGACGCCCCGGGGGGTAAATCGGGCGTTCCAGGCCGGACAACCAGGATCAGGCCGTACTGTCCGCACGCACCTTAATAAAGAGGCCAGTCGCGGCGCACGAGGGGGTTTTCTTTGCTGACGAAGAGCCTGAGGGGAGACGCATTTCCGAAATGAGCACCGCCGTGAAGCTTGCATCCAGGGACGCCCGCACCATCGCCTTCCAGGAGGCGTCCCTCGACATCTGGGACAAGAAGTATCGACTGAGCGCCAAGGACGGCACGCCGATCGACCGCACGATGGACGACACCTACAAGCGTGTCGCGCGTGCGCTGGCCGATGTCGAGAAGCCGGAGATCCGCGAGCACTGGTATGAGCGGTTCCTCTGGGCGCTGCGCCACGGCGCGATTCCCGCCGGGCGCGTGACCTCGAACGCGGGCGCCCAGGAGCACAAGCCTGCGACCTCGACGATCAACTGCACGGTGTCGGGCACGATCCGCGACTCGATGGACGACATCCTGGGCAAGGTCCACGAGGCGGGCCTCACGCTCAAGTCGGGATGCGGTATCGGTTATGAGTTCTCGACGCTGCGGCCGCGCGGTGCGTACGTGTCGGGCGCGGGCGCCTACACCTCGGGCCCGCTCTCCTTCATGGATATCTACGACAAGATGTGCTTCACCGTCTCGTCGGCGGGTGGCCGCCGCGGCGCGCAGATGGGCACCTTCGACGTCGGTCACCCGGACGTGATGGAATTCATCCGCGCGAAGCGCGAGTCCGGGCGGCTGCGGCAGTTCAACCTCTCCCTGCTCGTCACCGACGCCTTCATGCAGGCGGTGCGCGAGGACCGCGAGTGGCAGCTCGCCTTCCCGGTGACCGCGAAGGAAGTCGAGGGCGTCGACATCTCGGATCCCGCGTGCTTCCTGTGGCGCGAATGGCCCGATGCGACGGGTTACGTGCGCGACGAGGCGGGGCTCGTGCTCTGCAAGGTCTACAAGACCCTGCCGGCGCGGCGCATGTGGGACGTGATCATGAGCTCGACCTACGACTTCGCCGAGCCGGGGTTCGTGCTGATCGACCGCGTCAACGAGATGAACAACAACTGGTGGTGCGAGAACATCCGCGCCACAAATCCGTGTGGCGAGCAGCCGCTTCCGCCCTACGGCTCCTGCCTGCTGGGCTCGGTGAACCTGACGAGCTTCGTGCGCGACCCGTTCGGCGAGGACGCACGCTTCGACTGGGACGAGTACCACGAGGTGGTGAAGGTCTTCACGCGCATGCTCGACAACGTGGTCGAGGTCAACGGCCTTCCGCTGCCGCGCCAGCGGGAGGAGATCCGCCGCAAGCGCCGTCACGGCATGGGGTTCCTGGGGCTGGGCTCGACGATCACGATGCTCCGGATGAAGTACGGCTCGCCCGAGGCTGTCGCCTTCACCGAGCGCGTCTCGAGGGAGCTCGCGATCGCCGGCTGGGAGGAGGCGCTCGAGCTCGCGCGCGAAAAGGGTCCGGCGCCGATCATGAGCGAGGAGTTCGAGGTCACGCCCGAGATGCTGCGCAAGCGTCCCGAGCTCGTGCGCGACGGCATCCGTGCCGGCGACCGGCTGCCCGGACGCCTGCTGCACGCGCGTTACAGCCGCTACATGCAGCGCGTGGCCGAGGCGGCGCCCGAGCTCGTCAACCGGCTGGCCGAGGTCGGCGCGCGGTTCACGCACCACAGCTCGATCGCGCCCACCGGGACGATCTCGCTGTCGCTCGCGAACAACGCATCGAACGGCATCGAGCCCACCTTCGCCCACCACTATTTCCGCAACGTGATCCGCGAGGGCCGCAAGAGCAAGGAGCGCATCGACGTGTTCTCCTTCGAGCTGCTGGCCTACCGCGAGCTCGTCAACGCCGGCGCGATGCCGGGCGCGACGACGGCCGGCGAGCGCCTGCCCGACTATTTCTCGACCACGGACGACGTGACGCCCGGGCAGCACGTCGACATCCAGGCGGCGGCGCAGAGGTGGGTCGATTCCTCGATCTCGAAGACGGCCAACGTGCCGACCGACTACCGCTACGAGGATTTCAAGGACATCTATCTCTACGCCCACGAGCAGGGGCTCAAGGGCTGCACGACGTTCCGCTTCAACCCGGACGCCTTCCAGGGCGTGCTGGTCAAGGAGGACGACCTCAAGAACACGACCTACGTGTTCACGCTCGAGGACGGCAGCGAGCTGGCGCTGAAGGGCGACGAGATGGTGGAGTACGACGGCGAGATGCACACCGCCGCAAATCTCTTCGACGCCCTGAAGGAAGGGTATTACGGCAAGTTCTGAGGCGCCGCGCGACGGTGCCGGAGTGACGATGATGAGTGGCCACAGGATAGACACGAAGATCGTGAAGTACCGGGTCGTGAAGCCCGGCGAGAAGACGGACCCGAAGGCGGCCGACGCCCGGGCGGATGGCCGGCCGCGGGAGGAGTCCCGCGACTCGAAGGTCATCTGGATGCACGAGAAACTCGAGCGTCCCGAGGTGCTGATCGGCTCGACCTACAAGATCAAGACGCCCGTGTCGGACCACGCGATGTACGTGACCATCAACGACATCGTGCTGAACGAGGGCACGGAGCACGAGCAGCGCCGGCCGTTCGAGATCTTCATCAACTCGAAGAACCTCGATCACTTCCAGTGGATCGTGGCGCTGACGCGGATCATCTCCGCGGTGTTCCGCAAGGGCGGCGACGTGACCTTCCTGGTCGAGGAGCTGAAGGCGGTGTTCGACCCGCGCGGCGGCTACTGGCAGGCCGGCGGCAAGTTCATGCCGTCGATCATCGCCGAGCTCGGCTACGTGATCGAGAAGCACCTGCAGACCATCGGCCTGCTGCGCGCGCCGGAGCTCGACGAGGGCCGGCGCAAGCTGATCGAGGAGAAGCGCAGCGAGTACGAGGCACTGCACAAGCAGCAGGACGCCTTCGCTAACAATCACTACCCGCAGGGCGCGCAGCTCTGCTCGAAGTGCAGCACGGCGGCGGTCGTGATGATGGATGGCTGCATGACCTGCCTGAGCTGCGGTGATTCGAAGTGCGGCTGAGCACGCACATGGTTCCCCACGCGCTATGGCTGGAATTCCCGCCGGCCACCTGTTGACCCAGGGGCGCCTCTGACCGGGCGCAGCGCGTACCTTCGAGGCGGCCGCAAGGCCGCCTCGTTTTATTCGGGGGTGCCGCGGACGGGTTTCCTTGCTCCGCCCGATGCGCGATATCCTTACCATCTTGCTGAATCAGCACGCCCTGCACTCGAAGGGACGCGACCGTGAAGACGCTGCGATTCTTCATCTCCTCCCCCGGCGATGTTTTCGAGGAACGCGCGCTAGCCGGGCGGGTCATCGAACGCCTGCAGGGCGAGTACATCGGAAGGGTCGTGCTCGAGCCCGTCCTTTGGGAGCACGAACCGCTCGTCGCCACCTCGACCTTCCAGCACCAGATCGTCAAGCCGTCGGACACCGATATCGTCATTTCGATTCTCTGGTCGCGTCTCGGGACCAGGCTTCCCGAGCAATTCAAGCGCGAGGACGGATCGCGATACGAATCCGGCACCGAGTACGAATTCGAGGAAGCGATAGAAGGCTTTCGCAGGAGCGGCAAGCCGGACCTGCTCGTCTACCGCAAGACCGCGCCGCCATCGGTCCGGCTGGACGACGAAAAGGACCTGATGGACCGGCTTGCTCAGAAGAAGAAACTCGACGGTTTCGTCGACAGGTGGTTCCACGACAAGGCCGAAGGAACCCTGGTCGCGGCCTTTCATCCGTTCGAGTCGCCGAGCGACTTCGAAATTCTGCTCGAGAACCACCTCCGTAAGCTGATCGATCGGCATCTTCCGCGGAGTGCGGACTCGACGTCGGAGGCGCGCGCGGTCTGGAAGAAGGGTTCGCCATTCCGTGGACTGGCCGCGTTCGAGTTCGAGCACGCGCCCGTTTTCTTCGGCAGGACGAAGGCGGTGTCCGATGTCCTGAAGGCGCTGCGGGAGCAGGCGGCCGACGGTCGCGCTTTCGTCCTGATCCTCGGCATGAGCGGCGGCGGCAAGTCCTCCGTCGTCCGCGCCGGCGTTCTGCCGATGCTGACGAAGCCAGGTGTCATCGAAGGCGTCGGGCTCTGGCGACGCGCGGTGTTCAGGCCGACGGACGTCCGGGGAGAGCTCTTCGCAGGGCTCGCGAAGGCGCTGCTGCGTGAGCATGCACTGCCCTCGCTGGACGAGGAAGGCAAGGGGCCCGACGAGCTTGCGCAGATATTGCGGGAATCGCCGCAGGCGGCGACGTCGCTCATACGCAATGCCCTGGCTCGCGAGGAGCAGACGTCGGGCAAGCCCAACGCCCGGCTCGCGCTGGTCGTCGATCAGATGGAGGAGATGTACACGCAGGAGGAGATCCCGTCCGGGCATCGGCAGTCGTTCTTCGACGTCCTCGATGCGCTGGCGCGAAGCGGGCGGGTCTGGGTCATCTGCACCCTGCGCAGCGACTTCTATCCGCGGCTTGCCAACCACCCGAAGGTCGGCGCGCTGAAGGAAGGTGCGGGGCAGTACGACCTGATGCCGCCGAACGCCAGCGAGATCGGCCAGATGATTCGCCTGCCGGCGAGTGCGGCGGGCCTGCGCTTCGAGGAGGATCCGACCAGCAGCGAGCGCCTGGACGACATGCTTCGCGATGCCGCGGCCGGGCACCGCGAAATCCTGCCCCTGCTGCAGTTCACCCTCGAGGAGCTGTACCAGCGCCGTACCGAGGACGGCGTGCTCACGCTGGCCGCGTACCGCGAGCTCGGCGGTGTCGAGGGTTCGCTCGCGAAGCGCGCAGAAACCGTATTCAAGGATCTTCCTGATGTCGTCGAAGCCGCACTGCCGAAGGTCCTGAATGCGCTGGTGAGCGTCGGGCAGGATGGTCAGGCGGCGATCGGTCGCAAGCGCGCGCCGTGGTCCGACCTGTCTACGGGCACGAGCCGCGAGCTGGTCGAAACATTCGTGGAGAACCGCCTGTTCGTGACCGAGCTCGCGGATGACGGCAGCGCCGTGGTCACAGTGGCCCACGAGGCGTTGCTCTGGCACTGGCCGCGCGTAACGGACTGGGTTGACGCAGAATCGCGAGAACCTGCGCATCCGCGCCCGTGTCGCGACCGCCGCCCAGCGCTGGGTGGCCGAGAATCGGCCCGCCGATCTGCTCCTGCCGACTGGCAAGCCCCTGGTGGAAGCGGAGTCGCTGCTCGAGCACGGCATCGAGCTGCACCAGGACGAGGCCGGTTTCATCCAGGCATCGATCGCCCGGGGCACGCGCATCCAGCGGCTCAAGGCCGGCGTCGTTGCCACGGTCGCGGTCCTCGCGGTGCTCGCCGGGATGTCCGCCTTTCTCGCCAACCACCAGCGCAAGCGCGCCGAGACGGAAACGGAAACCGCCAAGGAGACGACCAACTTCATGGTCCGGCTGTTCGAAGTGTCCGACCCGAGCGAGGCGCGTGGCAACACCATCACGGCCAAGGAGATCATGGACCAGGGCGCCAAGCGGATCGAGAAGGAGCTCAGTGCGCAGCCCCGGATCCAGGCGACCCTCATGGAGACGATGGGCTCGGTCTACACGAGCCTCGGTCTGTACGACCAGGCGGTCGCGCTGCTGCAGAGCGCGCTCGACAAGCGCAAGGCGCTTTACGGCGAGAAGCATCTCGAGGTCGCCCAGTCCCTGGATCGGCTCGGCGAGGTCCTGAAGCTCAAGGCTGAGTACGCCCGGGCGCTGCCGATGCATCGAGAGGCACTGGCGCTGCGGCGCGAGATGCTCGGCAACGAGCACGTCGACACGGCGCGCAGCGTGTACGAGCTCGCCGACCTGCTGTTCCGGATGGGCGATTTCGCCGCAGGCCGAACCGCTCTTCCGCGAAGCGCTGGCGCTGCGGCGCAAGGTAACCGGCGAGAAGAGCCTGGAAGTCGCGCAGAGCATCGAGGGACTGGCGCTCGACCTGTTCGAGCAGGGCAGGTTCGAGGAAGCCGTCAAGCTCATGCGAGAGGCGGCCGCGATGCAGCGCGAGCTGCACGACGGGCCGCATCCCCAGCTCGCGCAAGCCCTGAACAATCTGGGGTGGATGCTCGACGACTTCGGACCAGTACCAGGAAGCCGAGCAGCTGTACCGGGAGGCGCTCGAGATGAACCGAGTCCTGCTGGGCGATACCCACCCGGAGATCGCCACCGGGCTCAACAACGTGGCATACGTGCTCTACACGCAGGGCAAATACGACGCGGCCGAGGTGCTGTACCTCGACGCACTCGCGATGCAGCGCAAGCTCCTTGGCCTCGACCATCCGAACATCGCACTGGCTCTCAACAATCTCGCCTTTCTTGCTCATGACAAGGGCGACCTGATCACGGCCGAAAAGATGTCGCGGGACTCGCTCGAGATGTACCGGCGCACCCTCGGCAACGAGCATCCCATGGTGGCCCTGGGCATGAACACCCTGGCGATGTGGCAGATCGAAAAAGGCGACTTCGGGCGGGCCGAGCCGCTCGTGCGGGAGGCGCTCGAAATGCGCAGGAAGCTGCTGGGCCCGGAACACGGGGATGTCGCGGGCAGCATGACCCTGCTGGCGAGCCTCATGATCGAGACCGGCCGCTACGAGGAAGCGCTCGCGCTGGCCACGGACGCAAAGGCCATCCGGCTCAAGGAGTTGGCCCCTGATCACTGGCGTACGGCCAGCGCCGCCGCCACCGAAGGCGCGGCGCTCGCCGGGCTGAAGCGATTCGACGAGGCAGAGAAGTTGCTGCTGGCGAGCTACGAGGTGCTGCACAAGGACAGGGGCGCATTGAAGTTCTACGTGACGAATTCGAGCCGGTGGCTCGCGTCGCTCTACGAGGCGATGGGCCAGCCCGCAAAGGCCGACAGGTACCGAGTCGCCCGGCATGACTGATCGGAACAGCCATTTGGGTCAGCCGCCAGTTGACATAACGCCGGCTTCCGACCCAACGCATCATTGCGCTAGCACCGCTTTCAGTGCATCCTACCGGTCGAACGCGCGTTGTTCCGCGGGGAGGCGGGGCGCTCGGCAGACAAAGAATAATAAAAAGAGTTTCACGTCGGGCGACCAACTCTTTCGGCGTCGACGCCGGTATTTAATGGTTGAACCAGATGATCGGGCCCGTCCGGCTCAATCCGGGCGGGGGAAGGGTACGTCCGGAGTAGCGCGCAGTGATCGGCAATAACGATCACCCGTTGCACTTCGTGTAACGCAGGTCGGGGAAAATCAAATGGTATTCAGCAAAGGTAATCACGTACTTGTGGTGCTCGTGCTCGCGGCGATGTCTACCGTCGCAAACGCGCAATCGGGTACTTTTGACGGTCGCTTCTACGAGGTGGTCCCCGCTCCCCTCAGGGAATCACCTGGGCCGCCGCGGACGCGGCCGCCAAGTTAACTGACGCATGGTAACGTCGCGGGCCATCTCGCGACCATAAACTCGCCCGAAGAGGACGCGTTCGTACAAAGCCTGAACATTCCTCCCGGAAACAAGATACTGGCTTGGATCGGTGGCTTTCAGCTGCCGATTGGTGAAATGCCGCAGACTTGTGTGCAGAACCCGGAACCGGGATGCGGCTGGAAATGGATCAATGGCGAGACCATTGCGCCGTCAAACACTACTGCACCATTCAACAGTCGAACCCGTACACGAACTGCAGCAGCCGCTCCAGCCGGATAACTCCAACGGCGCCAGGCACCTGGCAATTGGTCCCAACGGCGGCGTCTCTGGCTGGGTCGACCAG
Source organism: uncultured Gammaproteobacteria bacterium (assembly GCA_963834855.1). GTDB lineage: Bacteria > Pseudomonadota > Gammaproteobacteria > Steroidobacterales > Steroidobacteraceae > DATJKD01. Next base: position 31,627 of record CAWIDH010000030.1, read on the forward strand.
GGTAAGCGTCAACGAAGTCTGGGCTTATATCGTCGAGTACGGCGACTCGCTCGTCATCCCCGCCCCCAGCTGCCGCAGCCGCCGGGGTGCAACATGACGGGTGGCGCGTTCGCGGGCACGTTCATCTTTAAACTGCCCGCACCGCCTTTTTTTGTTCCCCTCGAAAGCTGAATTCACGGCGACCAGCTATCTGGTCCTCGACCCCCGATTCGACGCAGGTAACTGCGGCAAGGTGCCACTGCCGTTGTTCCCCGTCCTGGATGCGTCTGGAGACCCCGTCCTGGACGAGGAGGCTGGAGACCCAGTCCATGAGGTAGTGCTCCCGGCGACCCTGTGTGGTAATCCCGATTTCGTGGTGACCAAGCTCGAGCGTCGCGCTGGCGCACCTGCCGTACAGATTAACCGGGATGTCATTGAGTTCATCAGCAGTACCAACCTGCCGTCGCCCGTCCCAGGAACCAATAACTATGTCTGCCAGGCACCGCCTTCACCCGACGTCGACCAGACGCACCGGGAGGTCGTGGCCTACCAAGCCAGCCAGGGGCCCTGGCTGGAAGAGGATGCGTTCATTCCGGACAATCCGGCGGTGCATAATCCCGCGCTCGACAGCAAAGTGGCTGAGCTTACCTACAAATGCGGTAGCGGTGCGGGGAAGGGCCCGGGGAGGTCTCTATTACTTCGCCGGCCTGCGCATTGTTCCCCCCCCCGGCTTCGAGCCCCATGATTGGCTGGTCCATTACACCATCTTCAAGCTCGATGTGCTGGCGTTGGCCGTCCAACGGGCGAAGGGTGCGCTCAGTAAGGGCAACTTCCAGAGCATGGTGAGTCAGGTGACTAACATCAAAGGTGACATCACCAAGGGAAATTTTGTCGAGGCCCTGGCGCACACGAAGAATCTCCAGAAGACCAACCAGCCCTCCATATTCGCGGCCACAGTGCACAAGCTGGTAAGAACAACTACGGAGAGCTACAGGCGCGCATAGACAACGTCGCCTTCATGATCGGCAAGCTGCAGGCCGGGCAATAGATCATCGGCCGCCGCGGACCCTGTCCGGTCTCGATATCGTCAACTGCGTGAGAAAGGGCCCGCGAGGGCCCTTTCTTTTGCGCCGTCGGGGACGCCCGTCTTCTGTGCTGCGCCGCACGAACCGGCGCACGAGCCCCGGTATACTTCGCCCGAAATGCGGCTGACCGAACGTATCTCAACCATCGTCCTCGTGGTCCTGGCGATCGGTCTGCCCAGCCGCCTGAGCAGCGGCGGAGGCTGCCTCTGAGCCTTCGGCGCCCGCCGACTCCGTCGCGCCGGTGGCGGCACCGGGTGCGGACGCCGCCAGCCAGGCTGCCGCCGTTAGCGCAGTTGCCGCCGATGCATCCGCCGCCGCGGTGAGCGCGGCGCCCGCCGTTGCGGCGGTCGCGTCGATCACCATGCCTGCGACCGGGTCGGCGGCCGGCGCATCCGACTTCGCACCGGCCGACCGGCTGGTCGTGCACAAGTCGAAGCGACGGCTCGAGCTCCTGAAGGGCGGTGCGGTGATCGCCGAGTACCCGATCCGGCTGGGTCTCAAGCCCGCCGGCCACAAGCTGCACGAAGGCGACTTCCGCACGCCGGAAGGGAACTACTACCTGTCGCGGCGTAACCCGCGCAGCGATTTTTTCCTGTCGATCGAGGTTTCGTACCCGAACGATGCGGACCGCCGGCGCGCGCGCAGCCATGGATTCCGGCCGGGCGGCTCCATCATGATCCACGGCCAGCCCAACGTCCCGCGCAAGCCCGGCGATTACTACGCGCGCAACGACTGGACCGACGGCTGCATCGCCGTCAGCAATTCCGACATGGTCGACATCTGGCTGCGAACGAAGGTCGGCCTGCCCATCGACATCCGTCCATGATGCGCAAGGCCGAAGCGGTCGTGCCGGCCTTCGAGGAGGTCGATTCGGTCGACGCGCGCGTCACGCCGACCGGCGCCCTCGAGAACCTGTCGCAGGACGAAGTCGACCGCCTGCTCGATTCCTCGCGCGGCGGTCTCTATCCGCTCTACCGGCGCTGCTCGCTCGCGGTGCTGAACAGCGGCGGCGAGAGCGACGACGCGCGCGCGATCTTCGAGCGCTACGCGGACTTCGACATCAGCATCGTGCGCCAGGCCTGGGGGGTGAAGCTGCAGGTGCGCAACGCACCGCCGTCCGCCTTCGTCGACGGGCGGATGATCCGCGGCATCCAGGAGCACCTCTTCGCCGTGCTGCGCGACATCCTGTACCTGCACGCCGAGGTGCTCGAGCACGGCGCGATCGAGCTCAAGGAGCCCCAGCAGATCACCAACGCCGTCTACCGGCTGCTGCGCAACGCGGGCATCCTGCTGCCGCGCGTGCGGCCCGACCTCGTCGTCTGCTGGGGCGGTCACTCGATCAGCCGCGAGGAGTACGAGTACACCAAGAAGGTCGGCTACGAGCTCGGGCTGCGTGCGCTCAACGTGTGCACGGGCTGCGGACCGGGCGCGATGAAGGGCCCGATGAAGGGCGCGACGATCGGCCATTCGAAGCAGCGCATCAAGGACGGCCGCTATCTCGGTCTGACGGAACCGGGCATCGTCGCGGCCGAGCCGCCCAACCCGATCGTCAACCAGCTCGTCATCCTGCCGGACATCGAGAAACGGCTCGAGGCGTTCGTGCGCGTCGGGCACGGGATCGTCGTGTTTCCCGGCGGCGTCGGCACGGCCGAGGAGGTCCTCTACCTGCTCGGCATCCTGCTCGACCCGGCCAATGCGGAGCAGCCGTTTCCGGTGGTGTTCACCGGCCCGGCTTCGGCCGAGGGATACTTCAACCAGATCGACGAGTTCCTCTCGGCCACGCTCGGCCCGACCGTGCGGCAGTGCTACCGCATCATCCTCGGTGACCCGCCCGAGGTCGCCCGGGAAATGCTGCGCGGGATGGACGCCGTACGCGATTTCCGCCGCCGACAGACCGACGCCTACAACTTCAACTGGCTGCTGCGCATTCCGAGCGACCTGCAGCAGCCCTTCGAGCCGACGCACGAGAGCATGGCCGCGCTCAGCCTGCGCCGGCACACGCCACCGCACCTGCTCGCCGCCGAGCTGCGCCGCGCCTTCTCGGGCATCGTCGCCGGCAACGTCAAGGAGCAGGGCATCAGGCTCATCGAGCGACACGGGCCCTTCGAGCTGCACGGCGACCCGGAGCTGCTGCGCCCGCTCGACGGGCTGCTCGAGGCGTTCGTGCGCGACCGCAGGATGAGGATCGCCGGGGAATACGATCCCTGCTACCGACTCGTCGCCTGAGGAACCTGACGCGGCTTGTGTGACGCAATTCCGGACACGCGGACCGGCGCCCCGTAGCTTTCGCTGCAGGCGAACGGAGCATCCATGAGCGACCACAAAAAAGTGGCCGGCCGGCCGGTCCAGGACGGGAACGGCAATCCCTCCGAGGCCAATGGCCGCCGATCGAAGTTCGGCGCCGCCGCAGACGGCTGGGAAGCCTACAACAGCTGGCTCGACCGCGTGCGTCAGCAGGGGGCGCCGACGTCTCGCCAGGCCGTGATCGCCAAGTCGCTCTACAGCGTGTCGAGCTACAAGAACTGGGCGGACAAGGCCAAGGATGCGTTCGACAAGGACCGCTGAGCGCGACCCGCGCTATTATTGCCGGGCGCTCGCGGGCGGTGTTTCGACATAACCTGCGAAGACCCATGGAACGCTGGCTCAAGTGGCTCGATGACCTGGATGATCTCTGTGCTCTCGTATGGCACCACTCGCCACAGGTCGTCACGACCCTCCTGCTGCTGGTCGCGTTCGTCACCTCCGTCGGCATCATTTTCGTATTCGGGCCGCCCGACCTGCTCGCCGCGCCCTGAGGGCGTGTCGTGAGCGGGCCGAAGAAGCCGGATGAGGCCGAGCTGCGCGCGCGCCTCACCGAGGAGCAGTACCGCGTAACGCAGGAGAAGGGCACCGAACGCGCCTTCACCGGCCGCCTGCTGCACAACAAGGACAGCGGGTCTATCTGCGTCGTCTGCGGCAGCGAGCTCTTCGAGTCGACGACGAAATACGACTCGGGCCGGCTGGCCTCGTTCTGGCTGCCGCTGGCGGCGACCGCGTGCGCACGCATGTCGATCGCAGTCACGGGATGGTGCGCCAGGAAGTCACCTGCGCGAACTGCGGGGCGCACCTGGGCCACGTCTTCGAGGACGGCCGCAGCCCTCGGGTCTGCGATACTGCATCAATTCGGCCTCGCTCGACTTCAAGCGCGGCGACCAGGAGAAAAAATGATCGATCGCCTTCCGTCACGCCGGCCCGCGGGCCGGGTCGCCTCGCTTTTTCTGTGCTTCGCGCTCGGCGCGTGCGGCTCGACGACGCCCGAGTCTGCGGCGCCATCTCCCCCTCCACCCGCGCCCGATGCGCCAGCGACCGTGCCCGATGTGCCGGAGCTGATCGTGGCCGATCTGACGACGGGCACGGGCGCCGAAGCGCAGCCCGGCAGCCTGGTCACGGTGCATTACACCGGCTGGCTCTACGCTCCGGACGCACCCGAGTCGAAAGGCGCCAAGTTCGACAGTTCGCGCGATGCGGGGAAGCCGTTCCAGTTCTGGCTGGGCGCAGGGAAGGTGATCCGCGGCTGGGATGAGGGCGTGGTCGGCATGAAGGTCGGCGGACAACGCCGGCTGACGATTCCGTCGACGCTTGGCTACGGCCAGCGAGGCGCGGGGGGTGTCATCCCGCCGGGGGCGGCGCTCCTGTTCGACGTCGAACTGCTCGCGGTGCAGGCCGGCGCCGGCTGACCGCAGCCCGAGCGTGTCGGAGTTCCGTCCGCCTGCGCCCGAGCCGGTCATCATCGACGGGCCGGTCGGGCCGCTCGAAGCGCGTGCCGAGGACCCGGCACGGGACACCGCGCCCAGCGTCGTGGGCGTGGTCTGTCATCCGCATCCGCTGCATGGCGGCACCATGCAGAACAAGGTTGTGCACACGCTTGCTCGCGCGATGCAGGAACTCGGCGCCCCGACCGTGCGCTTCAACTTCCGCGGCGTAGGCAAGAGTGCAGGCACGTATGGAGACGGTGAAGGGGAGATCGACGACGCGGCCGCGGCTTCAGCCTGGGCGCGCCAGCGCTGGAATTGCGAGCGGTTGTGGCTCGCGGGTTTCTCGTTCGGCGCCGCGGTCGCGCTGCAGGCGGCACCGAGAGTTCGTGCCGAGCGTCTCGTCACCGTGGCGCCGCCGGTCGCGCGGCTGGGGCTCGAGAATCGACCGCCGCGTCCCGACTCAGCCTGGTTGATCGTGCAGGGCGACGCCGACGAGCTGGTCGATGCGGCCGACGTCGCGCGCTGGGCGGGTGCGTATGAGCCGCCGCCGCAACTGGTCATGCTGGCGGGCGCCTCGCATTTCTTTCACGGTCGCCTCGGCGAATTGCGCGAGACGGTGAGGAGTTGGCTGGAAGGCAGGCTATAGGCTATGGGCTATAGGCTGGAGGTGAGAGAAGAGGCTCGGCGTTTGCCCATCAGCCTCAGGGAACGCCGAGGCGGCACGCCACCGCCCCGGCCTGGAATTCCTGCTGGCTCAGTTCACCATGCCCTTGAGGTTCTTCAGCGGCATGATCCGGACCTTCTTGCTGGCCGGCTTCGCCTTGAACACCATCCTTTCGCCGGTGAAGGGATTTACGCCTTCACGAGCCTTCGTGGCGGCCTTCTTGACGACCTTCATTTTCGCCAGCCCCGGCAGCGTGAACAGGCCGGAGCCCTTCAGGCTGCGCTTGATCACGGTGCCGAGCGAGTCGAACACGGTACCCACCTGCTTCTTGGACAGACCGGTGTCCTTCGAAATCGTGGCGAGGATGTCGGACTTGGTGGGCGCTGAACTCTTCTTTGCCATGTGTAACGTCTCCTGTCGTTGATTCGCGGGCCGCTGGCCCCGAGGAAAAAATCGAAGCGCGCGGGAAAATAACACAAGATTGCGGGGTGTTTAAGCGCTCCGGAGCCTTTTTTTCCAGTCTCCGGACGATCAGTCGGCGAAAAACTCCCGCTTGAACTGCACCGTGAACGCATCCGCCTGATCGAGCGGCGCCGCGTTGATGTCGAAGACGAGTATCTCGTTGCCGATGATTCCGACCTCGCCGATGAAGTAGATGGACCCGCCTTCCGTGATGCGGCGCAACTGCAGGTTCTTGACCTGGCCATTGAGGTTGTGCGCCGAGGCGGTGACCTTCCCGTCGACCGGGCTCGTGCGCCCGTCGGAGCTCTTCCCGAGCAGGGAGACGTTGAGCAGCACGCGGTTCGCGCTGCGCTCGATGCCGTAGCGGCGCGCGACCTCAGGCGTGAGCAGGTCGGTGCGCACCGCGTTGTAGTGCAGCTCGTAGTCCCCGAAATCCTGGTGCGTGGGCTCGCTCGGCGAGGCGGTCGCCGGTGGCGGCTCAGGCCCGGACGGCGACCCGCAGGAGGCGAGTGCGACGACCGACAGCACGAGCAGCGGCAGTTTGCCGAAACGCGCGGCGCGACCGGTCATCTGCGAATCCCCCGGGAATTCCCGCGTGCGACGAGTCCGCCACTATAGTGCAAGCGGCTTTCAGCGCAACAGGATCTGCATTGCCTGCAGCCCGATGAGAACGAAGATCGGCGAGAAATCGAGGCCGCCGATCGGCGGGATGACGCGACGCAGCGGACCGAGCAGCGGCTCGCACAGCCGCTCGAGGATCGCAGCCGCGGGACTGCGGGCGCCCGGCGCGACCCAGCTCAGCACCACGTGCAGCAGCACCGCGAAGAAATAGAACTGCAGCACCGTGCGCGCGAGGTCGCGCAGCGCCAGGACCACGACCGAGATCGGCGACGCCATCGGGCTGCCTGCAACGCCCACGATCAGCGCCGTTCCCGCGAGCTGCACGATCAGCAGCGCGACGATCGACGCAACATCCACCCGGCCTGCCGGCTTGAGGAGCTTGCGCAACGGGAGTACGAGCGGATCCGTCACCCGGAGCACCGCCTGCCCGATGGGGTTGCGGAAATCGGCGCGTACCAGCGGAAACAGCGCCCGCAGCAGGAAAGCGATCACGATCAGCGTGATCAGGGCGTCGAGTACGAAGATCAGTGCCTGCATGCTCGATTCCTGGCCGTTGCGCGTCGCCCGTTCGTCATGGATCGCGGTTCTGCGCGGCCAGCTCCGCCGCGCGCCGCGTCGCAGCGGCGACCGCGGCCGAGAAAATACCACGCAGATCCGCGGCGTCGAGTACCTCGAGCGCCGCCGCGGTCGTGCCGCCCTGCGAGGTGACCTGCTCGCGAAGCGTTGCCGGCGCCTCGCGGCCGGCGGCCGCCATTGCGCCGGCGCCGGCCGCCGTGACGACGGCGAGCCGGCGCGCGACGTCGGGTGGAAGCCCCTGGGCACGACCCGCGTCCTCGAGCGCCTCCATGAGCAGAAAGAAGTAGGCTGGACCGCTGCCGGAGACCGCCGTCACCGCATCGAGCAGCGGTTCGGACTCGATCCAGAGCGTCTCGCCGCAGGCCGACAGCACGCTTTCCGCACGCGCGCGATCATCGGTCCCGACGTCCGCCGATGCGCAGAGCGCGGTGATGCCGCGGCCGATCAGAGCCGGCCGGTTGGGCATCGCGCGCACGAGAGCCGCGGCGGATCCGAGCCAGCGCGCGATGTCCGCCAGCCGGACACCCGCCGCGATGGAGATCACCAGGCGGCGGCGGTCTGCGATCGCGGCCGAGATCCCGACGGCGACGCTGCGGACGTCCTGGGGCTTGACCGCGATCACGATCGTATCGGCGCCCGCGGCCGCGGCCGAGTTGTCGCGCGCCGTCACGACCGCGAACTCCCGCGCGAGCGCCTCGTTCCGTTCGGGGAGCGCGTCCGACACGATGATCGAGGCGCCGTCCATGCCGCGGGCGCGCAGCGCGCCGATCAGGCTGGTCGCCATGTGGCCGCCGCCGATGAAGGCGATGCGCATCTCCGGCCCTCAGGTCCTCGGCCCGAATATCGCGGTGCCGACCCGCACGATGGTCGCACCCTCGGCGATCGCGGCCTCGAGGTCGCCGCTCATGCCCATCGACAGCGTATCGAGCGCATGCCCGCGCCGGTTGAGATCCTCGAGCAGCTCGCGCAACAGGCGAAACGGCGTGCGCTGCGCTGCCTCGTCGAGCGCGGGCGCCGGCATGCACATGAGGCCCCGCAGCGCGAGCCGCGGCAGGCGGGCGACCGCCGCGGCGAGCCCGGGCAGCGCATCGGGCTCGATGCCGCCCTTGCCGGGGTCCTCGCCGACCCGCACCTGCAGCAGGACCTTGAGCGGTGGCGCGTGGTGAGGTCGCTGCTCGCTCAGGCGGTGTGCGATACGCTCGCGATCGACGCTGTGCACCCATTCGAAGCGGGCAGCGACCTCGCGCGTCTTGTTGGCCTGCGGCCGCCCGATGAAGTGCCAGGTGATCGGCAGCTCACGCAGCGCGTCGAGCTTCGGCAACGCTTCCTGCACGTAGTTCTCCCCGAACTCGAGCTGGCCGGCCTCGCAGGCGCCGCGGATCGCGTCCTGCGGCTGCTGCTTGCTGACCGCGACCAGCCGGATGCCGGCCGGGTCCCGCGACGCCGCCCGGGCGGCCGCCGCGATCCTCGAACGCACCGAAAGCAGGCCCGCGGCCGAGAACTGCGGAGCGGTTAACATATTGGCGTCCGAGGCCCTGATCTATACTGCGGTCGCTCGCGCGGGCTTTACCGTTCCGGTCCCTGGCGCGCGGGCACGAGGAATACCGATGGCCGTCGACATCGCGCAGTTGCTGACGTTCGCCGTCAAGAACAACGCGTCCGATCTGCACCTCTCCGCGGGAGTCCCGCCGATGATCCGCGTCGACGGCGACATGAAGCGGATCAACATGCCAGCGCTGACGCACAAGGAAGTGCACAGCATGGTGTACGACATCATGAATGACAAGCAAAGGAAGGCGTACGAGGAATTCTACGAGACGGACTTTTCCTTCGAGATCCCGAAGCTCGCGCGCTTCCGCGTCAACGCGTTCAACCAGAACCGCGGCGCCGCGGCGGTGTTCCGCAACATCCCCTCGGTCGTCCTGTCGCTCGACGACCTGAATGCGCCGAAGACCTTCAAGGACATCTCGATGCAGCCGCGCGGGCTGGTGCTGGTCACGGGCCCGACGGGCTCGGGCAAGTCGACGACGCTCGCGGCGATGATCAACTACGTCAACGACAACCGGCCGGACCACATCATCACGATCGAGGACCCGATCGAGTTCGTGCACGAGAGCAAGCGCTGCCTGATCAACCAGCGCGAGGTGCACCGCGACACGCTCGGCTTCAGCGAGGCGCTGCGCTCGGCGCTGCGCGAGGACCCCGACGTGATCCTGGTCGGCGAGATGCGCGACCTGGAGACCATCCGGCTGGCGCTCACCGGCGCCGAGACGGGTCACCTCGTGTTCGGGACGCTGCACACGAGTTCCGCCGCGAAGACCATCGACCGCGTCGTCGACGTGTTCCCGGCGGCCGAGAAGGAGATGGTCCGCGCGATGCTGTCCGAGTCGCTGCGCGCGGTGATCTCGCAGTCGCTGCTCAAGCGCGTCGGGGGCGGGCGCATCGCGGCGCACGAGATCATGATCGGCACGCCGGCCATCCGCAACCTGATCCGCGAGGGCAAGATCGCGCAGATGTACTCGTCGATCCAGACGGGGCAGGCGGCCGGCATGCAGACGCTCGACCAGTGCCTGAAGGAAATGCTGCAGAAGGGCATCATCACTAAGGAAGAAGCGCGCTTCAGGGCGCAGAATAAGGAGGATTTCTAGCCGCCGGCTTCCGGCGACGCTGGGGGTATCATGGATCGCGAACAGGGCATCAAGCTCATGCAGGACCTGCTGCGCCGCATGGTGGAGCGCAACGGGTCCGACCTCTTCATCACCGCGGGCTTCGCGCCGGCCATCAAGGTCGACGGCGAGATCCGCGCGCAGACCAACCAGCCGCTCACGCCGGAGCAGAGCGCACTGCTGGTGCGCGCCATCATGAACGACCGGCAGACCAAGGAATTCGACTCGACCAAGGAGTGCAACTTCGCGATCGCGCCGCCCGGCATCGGCCGTTTCCGGGTCAGCGCCTTCGTGCAGATGGGGCTCACCGGCGCGGTGCTGCGCACCATCAACGTCAAGGTCCCGACGATCGAGGACCTCGAGCTGCCGCCGATCCTGAAGGAGATCGTGCTGTCGAAGCGCGGCCTGTGCATCATCGTCGGCGCCACCGGCTCGGGCAAATCCACCACGCTCGCGGCGATGGTCGACTACCGCAACGAGAAGACCCGCGGGCACATCGTCACGATCGAGGACCCGATCGAGTACGTACACACGCACCGCAACTGCGTGGTCACCCAGCGCGAAGTGGGCGTCGACACCGAGAGCTGGCACATGGCGCTCAAGAACACGCTGCGCCAGGCGCCCGACGTGATCCTGATCGGCGAAATCCGCGACCGCGACACGATGGAGTACGGCATCCAGTTCGCCGAGACCGGCCACCTGGTGCTCGCCACGCTGCACGCCAACAGCGCGAACCAGGCGCTCGACCGCATCATCAACTTCTTCCCGGAGGACCGGCGCGAGCAGCTCCTGATGGACCTTTCGCTCAACATACGGTCCATGATCTCGCAGCGCCTGATCCCGCGTGACGGGGTGAAGGGGCGCATCGCAGCGATGGAGATCATGCTCAACACGCCGCTGATCGCCGACCTGATCTTCCGTGGCGAGGTCACCTCGATCAAGGAGATCATGGCCAAGTCGAACCGGCTCGGCATGAAGACCTTCGACCAGGCGCTCTTCGACCTGTTCGAGGTCGGCACGATTTCCTACGAGGAGGCCCTGCGCAACGCCGACTCGAAGAACGAGGTCCGGCTCCGCATCAAGCTCGAGAGCAAGCGGGCGGACAAGTCGCATCTCGACGAGACCGGCAAGCTGCAGATCGTCGAAGAGGAAGACATGGGCAAGCAGTTCGGGTCATGACGACCGCCGAAACCGAAGGTACGACGACGCACACGAAGCAGGCGCTCGACGAGGCCGGCGCCGGGCGGAGCTTCGTGCTCAACACGAAGCCGCTGTTCAAGCTGATGGTGGAGAAGAACGCCTCCGACCTGTTCTTCACGTCGAACGCCCCGATCAAGATCAAGATCGAGGGCCGGATCAAGCCGATCAACCGTCAGGTGCTCACGGCCGAGCAGGTGCGGCAGGCCGCCTACGGCCTGATGAACCAGGAGCAGCTCGACTACTTCCAGCAGGAGCTCGAGATCGACTTCGCGGTCTCCGAGCCCGGTCTCGGACGGTTCCGTGTCGCCTTGTTCCACCAGCGCGGCAACCCGGCGATGGTGCTGCGCTACATCACCGCGGAAATGCCGAAGATCGAGGAGCTCGGCCTGCCGGAGATCCTCAAGGACCTGGTGATGATCAAGCGCGGGCTCGTGCTGATGGTCGGCGCGACCGGCTCGGGCAAGTCGACCTCGCTCGCCGCGATGATCAACCACCGTAACGAGAACTCGTCGGACCACGTGCTCACCATCGAGGACCCGATCGAGTTCCTGCACGCGAACAAGAAATCGATCATCAACCAGCGCGAGGTCGGGCTCGACACCAAGTCCTTCCACCGCGCGCTGCGCAGCGCGATGCGCGCGGCGCCGGACGTGATCATGATCGGCGAGATCCGCGACCGCGAGTCGATGGAGTACGCGATCACCTTCGCCGGCACGGGCCACCTGTGCCTGGCGACGCTGCACGCCAACAACGCCGCGGAAACGATGGACCGGATCATCAACATGTTCCCGCGCGACCAGCACTCCCAGATCTTCCTGGACCTGTCGCAGTACCTGAAGGCGATCCTGTCGCAGCGGCTCGTAATGGGGAAGGACGGGCGCCGTTACCCCGCGACCGAGGTCCTGCTCAACACGCCGCACGTGCAGGAGCTGATCAAGAAGGGCGACGTGGTCGGGGTCAAGGAGGCGCTCGTGCGCAGCGCCGAGAAGGGCATGCAGAGCTTCGACGTCTCGCTCTACCAGCTCTACCTCGACGGCAAGGTCACGCTCGAGGAGGCGCTCGTCAACGCCGACTCGCGCACCAACCTCGAAGCCAAGATCAACTTCGGCTAGCCCAGGGCCGCGGTGGCTGCTCGCCGCCGACCACGGTGGCCCCTGCTCGCCGGCGCCCGACCGCGGTGGCTCGCTAGCTCGCCGGCGCTCGGCCCGGGTGCCTCGTGGGCCGCTGGCCACGATCAGCGGTCGTTGCAGGGCTCGAAGAGGGTGCCCCGCACGTCCTGTCGGAGCACGCCGCGTCGGCAGCGGTATCGCGGAATCGTCGCGGAGTCATGACTTCCGAGTGCCCGCGACGTCTACCTGCGGCGGATCAGGCGTCGTCGCGGCCACGAGACACCCGGTCCAAACGCCGGCTCGCCGATGCCGCGGTGGCCTCCCGCTCGCTGATGCCACGGTTGGGTCACGAGCCGACGCTGGACGCGGTGTATCCCAGCCGCGACGAGGCATCGGTGTGCACAGGTAGACGTCGCGGACCACTCTGAGCGAAGGTCGCCTCGACGATTCCGCGATACCAACGACCGTTCGGCGTGCGCCGACAGGACGTGCGGGGCACCATCTTCAGCCGTGCAACGACCCTGAATCGTGGTGAGCGGCTGGGGATACACCGCGGCCGGGCGTCGGCGAGCAGGAGCCACCGCGGCCGGGCGGCGGCGAGCAGGCAGCCACCGGCTAACCTGTCCCCTTTTCCGGGAAGACGGCGTTCGCGTCGAACACCGGGCCGTCGACGCAAACGCGCTTCATCGCAAGCGCGCCGTCGACCACGACCGGCACCGCGCAGCCCGCGCAGCCGCCGACCGCGCAGGCCATGAACTCCTCGAGCGACACCTGGCAGGGGACGCCGTAGCGCCGCGCCACGCCGGCCGCGGCCTTGAGCATCGCCGTCGGCCCGCAGGCGAAAACCTCCACCTCGGCGAGGGCGACCGCGTCTAGCGAGGCGAGCCAGGCAGCCGCGAGATCGGTGACATAGCCCTCGAAGCATCCGGGGAAGCCCGCGAGGCTCGCGAGCCGGCTCGCCACACTCCAGTCCTCGAGCAGCGGCATGCAGCCGATGACCCCGGCCGGCATGCCGGGCACCAGCAGCGTCGAGGGTCGGGCGCGGAACGGGAAGGGAATCTCCGAGCCCATCACCACCAGCGGCTGCCAGCGGGCGTCCTTGCGGCGTCGCAGGGCATCGGCAAGGAAGATCATCGGCGGGATGCCCACGCCGCCGCCGATCAGCAACGCGCGGGGGCGCGCGGGCGAGGGCGTGAAGCCGCGCCCGATCGGCCCGAGGACGCTCAATCGCGCGCCCACCGGCTGCCGGGCCAGCATTTCGAGCCCGGGCCCGACGACCTTGTAGAGGATGTCGATCGTGCCCGCCGCGGCGTCCGCCAGCATGATCGACAGCGGCCGGCGCATCGGCAGGTCGGCGCCGCAGGACAGGTGCGCGAAGCTGCCGGGTGTGGCCGCGGCCGCGCAGCGGGGCGCGTGCAGACGGATCACGTACTGGCGCCCGGGATGCTCCTGCTGGGCGCGTACCTCGGCATCCTCGACGAAGATCGTGCCGCGGTGCTCGCGACCGGTCATCCGGTGCTCCGCCCGGATCGCGCGGGCGTCTCGTGCCGGGCGCGGCGCGCGATCGTGGCGAGCACCGCCATGCGCACGGCTACGCCGTTCGTGACCTGCTGCTGGATCGCCGACTGTGGCCCGTCGGCCACGTCCCCGCTGATCTCGACGCCGCGGTTCATGGGTCCGGGATGCATGACGAGCGCGCCCGGCCGGGCCGCGTCGAGGCTCTGCGCCGTGATGCCGAACTGGCGGTGATAGGTTTCCGCGTCGGGAATGCGTGCCTCGGTCATGCGCTCGCGCTGGATACGGAGCGCCATGACTACGTCGGCGCCCGCGAGGCCCTCCGCCAGCGTCGCACAGCGGCGGGCGCCGTGGAATTCGTCCGGCTCCGGCATCAGTTCCGGCGGACCGACGATGCGGAACTCGCCCACACCCAGGGTCGTGAGCGCCTGCCACGCGGAGCGCGCGACGCGCGAGTGGCGCACATCGCCGACCACCGCGACCGTGAGCCGCGTCGTGTCGGGGAGCCGCTGCCGGATGGTCAGTGCATCGAGCAGACCCTGCGTCGGATGCGACAGGTGCGCCTCGCCGCCATTGAGCACGCTCACGTGCGGCGCCGTGTGCCGCGCTATCCAGGCCGGCAGACCCGGCTCCGCGTCGCGCAGGACGAAGACGTCCACGGCCATCGCCTGCAGGGTGTAGATCGTGTCGAGCACCGTCTCGCCCTTGACGCGCGAGGAGGACTGCATCTCCAGGTTGACGACGTTCGCGCCCAGCCTGCCCGCCGCGAGCTCGAAGGAAACCCGCGTCCGCGTGCTGGGCTCGAAGAAAAGGTTCGCGACCGTGCTGCCGGCGAGGGTCGAGTCGCGCGCGGGGAGCTCCCCAGGCCGGCGCACGTAACCCTGCGCGAGGTCGAGCAGGCGCACTATCTCCTCGCGCGTGAGTCCCTCCAGCGTCAACAGGTGGCGCAGCCGTCCCGCGGCGTCGCGCTGTTGCTCGCGGCCGGTCTCGGTGGTCAAGGCGTGCTCCCGCGTCGGGTCGTCTGTTGCAGCCAGGTCTCGAGGATCAGGCGCGCGGCGTTGGCATCGACGTCCTCGCGCCGGACCCGGCGGCTGCGCGCACCCGAGCGCCGCGCTTCACGCAGGTCCGCCATGGCGGCGGACGAGGTCAGGCGCTCGTCCACGAGTTCGACCGGCAGCTTGAACCGCCTCGACAGCTCGGCCGCGAATCCGCGACAGGCGGCCGTCAGGACGGTGTCGGATCCGTCCATATTATAGGGGAGCCCGACGATGAGCCGCCCCGGCGCCCACTCCCGGAGGCATTGCGTCACCGCCCCCCAGTCGGGCGTGCCTCGCGCCGGCAGCACGCCCACGGCGGTCGCGGTCCGGGTGCCGGTGTTGCCGACGGCGACGCCGATTCGGCGTTCACCGTAGTCGAAGGCGAGTATCAGCTCGGCGGGCGGGGCAGGTGCGTCAGGCGCGACCGGCATCGCTGCTCAAGTGGAGCAGATTGACGCCGAGGAGACGGCCGGCCTCGTGCCAGCGCTCCTCGAGCGGCGTGGCGAACATCAGCCGGTCGTCGGCGGCGACCGAAAGCCACGCGTTCTGGGCCATCTCGTCCTCGAGCTGGCCCGCCTCCCACCCCGCGTAGCCAAGCGCGACGATTGCCTGCTCCGGTCCGCGCCCCCCCGCCATGGCGTCGAGGATGTCGCGCGAAGTCGTCAGGTGGACCCGCTCCGAGAACGGCAGGGTCGAGTCCCAGGTCGTTCCGGCGGTGTGCAGCACGAAGCCGCGGTCGGTCTGCACCGGGCCGCCGCGCAGCACGGGCCGGCGCACCAGCTGCTTGTCCGCCGAGTCGAGCCCGAGCTGCTCGAACACGTCGCCGAGGTCCATCCGGAGCGGCTTGTTGATCACGATGCCGAGCGCGCCGGCTGCGTTGTGCTCACAGATCAGCGTCACCGACTGGGCGAAATTGGGATCGGCCATGCCGGGCATGGCGATCAGGAACTGGTTGGTGAAGTAGGTCGCCGACATCGCGCCTAGTATCCGGCTGCGACGGCGGGCCTCACAAGCGAGATTACCGCCGGTTCAGGGCGAACCGGCGCGCACCGTGGTGCCGCCGAGGCGCCCTTCCAGGAACTGCCATTCGTAGGCGAAGCGCAGCACCGGATAGCTCGTGCGCATGACTGTCGGGAACGGGTCGAATGGCGAGGCGATACGGACGATGTTGACCGCCGCCTGGTCGAGCTCGTGGTGGCCGCTGGAGCGGCGCACGATCACCTGGGCGAGCCGCCCGTCGGCCTCGATCGCGACCTCGAGAACCGGGTTGCCGGAGAGCGAGCGGCGCCGCGCCTCGTTCGGGAAGTTGAGGGTCCCGACGCGCTCGATGCGCAGCTTCCAGCCGTGGAGGTAGCGGGCGATCTGGGATGCGCGCGTGTCGGCCAGGAGCGTAGCACCAGCCAGGGTGTCCCCGCGCAGCACCAGCTCCGGCAGCGCGGCGCTTGCGTCCTGCGCGATCGGCGGCAACGACTGCAGCTCCAGGGGCGGCTGGGCCGCGCGCGACTGGCGCGCCTCGCTGCCCGCCAGCGCACGCTGAGCGTGCGCGCTCCGAGCGGCGAGGGCGGCGGAGTCGCCCAGGGCTTCGTCCGCCAGGTCCTCGGTCTGCAGCTCACCCGGCGATTCCACCGCGCCCGGAAGGCCCAGGGACGGCTCCGGCAACGACGGGCGCTCGCGCTCCCGCGTCGTACCGGTCCCGCGCTGGTTGCGCTGCGCGATGTAGCTCGCATTCAGGTTGGCCTCCTGCTCGGGCCCGTCGGCCACCAGCAGGACTTCGAGCGTCGGCAGCGCGTTCGCATCGGCCGGCGGGGCCGCGAACCGGACGCCCAGGATCACGAGACCGTGCAGCAGGGCGGCTACGAACAGCGCCGTGACCAGCCGGTCCTGGTCGGAGGTGAATCGGTCGGCGAGGTGCATTCAGACCGCCGCCGCGCCGGCCGACGCGAGACGCCGGTCGATCGCGTCCATGAGCGTAGCCGCGATGTCGGTGCCGAACTGGCGGTCGATCTCGCGCACGCCCGTGGGACTCGTCACGTTGATCTCGGTGACGAAGCCGCCGATGACGTCGAGACCGACGAAGAGCATGCCGCGCTCGCGCATCGCCGGCCCGATGCGCGACGCGAGCCAGCGGTCGCGGTCGTTGAGCGGCCGCCCGACCCCTTTCGCGCCCGCGGCGAGGTTGCCGCGATGGTCACTCGCCGACGGTATGCGGGCGAGCGCGTAGGGCGCCGCCTCGCCGTCGACGAGCAGCACGCGGGAGTCGCCGGACTGCGCGATCTCCGGGATGTAGCGCTGCACGATCGCGAACTGCGCGCCGTAGGCGGTGAGGGTCTCGAAGATCACGTTGGCGTTCTTGTCGCCGGCCTCGACCACGAAGATCGACCTGCCGCCCATGCCGTCGAGCGGCTTGCAGACGATGCTGCCGTGCTCGCGCAGGAAGGCGTGCATGGCGGCCATGTCACGCGTGATGAGCGTCGGTGCACAGCAGTCCGGAAACCAGGCCGTGTAGACCTTCTCGTTCATGTCCCTGAGGCCCTGCGGGCGGTTGACCACCAGCGCGCCGCCGATCTCGGCGCGCTCGAGGATGTAGGTCGCGTACACGTACTCGGTGTCGAAGGGCGGATCCTTGCGCATCAGTATCGCGGCGTAGTCGCCCAGCCTGCAATCGGCGCCGTCGCCAAGTGTGTACCAGTCGCGGTCGTCGTCGCGCACGGTGACCGGCCGGGCGCGGCCCCAGGCCTCGCCGTCACGCAGCCACAGGTCCTTGAGCTCGAGGTACTCGAGTCGCCAGCCGCGCCGCTGGGCGGCGAGCATCATCGCGAGCGTCGTGTCCTTCGCCGGCTTGATCGCGGCGATCGGGTCCATCACGACCGCGACTCGAACCTGCACGCTCGTCATGCGCTCTCCCGAGGTGGCGGCTGCGCGCCGCATGTGATGCTCGTCATGGTATCGGAACCCGCCAATGGCGGCGCTGTAACCAATATGTTAAAAACGCGTCGCGAGCACATCCTCTCGCTTTAGCGTCGTGCTCGCCACGCTCGTTCCGGGAGTCAGATTGAATGGAAACCACGGTAGCCAGCAACAGCCGACCGCGGCTGGCCGGATTGAAGGTGCTGGTCATCGACGACAGCAAGACGATCCGCAGAACGGCGGAGACGCTGCTGGCCCGTGAGGGGTGCGAGGTCTACACCGCGGTCGACGGCTTCGACGCGCTGTCGAAGATCGCGGATCACCAGCCGGACATCGTCTTCGTCGACATCATGATGCCGCGGCTCGACGGCTACCAGACCTGTTCGCTGATCAAGCACAACAAGGTCTTCCGCTCGATCCCGGTGATCATGCTGTCGAGCAAGGACGGGCTGTTCGACCGCGCACGCGGCCGCATCGTCGGCTCCGAGCACTACCTGACGAAGCCGTTCACGCGAGAGGAGCTCCTGAGTGCGATCGAGTCGCACGTGCATCGCTGATCAATCAATCGAGGAGAAATCTCAAGTGGCACTCGTACTGATCGTGGACGACTCACCCACCGAGGTTCACGTCATGCAGAAGGCCCTCGAGCAGCACGGGTTCCGAACCGCCTCCGCGGCCGACGGCAGCGAGGCGATCCGCAAGGCGCGCGAGCTGCATCCGGACCTGATCCTGATGGACATCGTGATGCCTGGCCTCAACGGCTTCCAGGCGACCCGGGAACTCGCGAACGACCCGCAGACGCGCGCCATCCCGGTGATCATGGTGACCTCGAAGTCGCAGGAGTCGGACCGCGTCTGGGGCTTGAGACAGGGGGCCGTGGATTACATCGTGAAACCGGTCGTGGCGGAGAAGCTCGTCCAGAAGGCCCAGGCGGCCATTGCGAGCTGAGATGGAGAATTCCGTCGAGCTGCGGTCGCTGCGCGGCCGTCCGTACGAATTGCTGCGCGAGCTCGACCGCCGGGCGCGCGTGGCCGCGCAGGGCGCGCAGGAAGTCCCCGTCACGGGCCCGGAATGGGTGGGCATCGCCTTCCGGCTCGGCGGTGAGGCCTTCCTGCTCGCGCGGGAGGAGACGCGCGAGGTGATGAGTTACCCGTCGACGGTGACGCGGGTTCCGGGCGCGAAGACCTGGATCCGGGGTTTGTCGAACGTACGCGGCCAGCTCCTGCCGGTGATCGACCTGCGGGCCTTCCTGGGTTCGGGCAGCACGAACGCATCGCGCACGACGCGCGTGCTGATCGCCAACCACCGCGAGATCCCGGCCGGGCTGCTGGTCGACGAAGTGATGGGGTTCCGGCGGTTCGCGGAGAACGAGTTCACCGCGGAGCTGCCGCCGACCCTGCTGCGCTGCGAACGGTATCTCGCCGGCGCGTTCCGGCGCGGTTCCGAAGTGTGGCCGGTCTTCAGCCTGAGGAGCCTGCTCGAGAGCCAGCAGTTCCTCCAGGCGGCGGCGTCTTGAGGACGCGGGGTATGACTCGGGTTGGGTGTGAGAAATGAGCAATCGAATTGACGCCGCGCGGCTGCTGCCCATCGTGATGAGCGTGGCGCTGGGCTCGGCGCTCCTCGCCGCGCTCGCGCTGCTGCTGTCCGGGCGCACCGCCGGCGAGCTCGGACGCCAGCGCGAGCAGCGGGCCGAGCTCGCGGCGCTGTCGCAGAACATGCCTCTGCAGGCTGGTGCCGCCGTGCGCGGCTCGGCGCCTGCGTTCGATGCGCTGGCGGAATCGCGGCTCAAGCTGACCCGTGTGCTCGAAGAGGGCGCGCGGGCGGACGATGGGCTCGAGGGCGATGGCGCGGCGGGCTGGTCCGCGATGCTCGAGCAGTCGCAGGCGGTGCTCGAGGGCCGCGAGGCGGCCCTCAAGGCGCAGCAGGCCTCGGCCGCGGTGCGCGAGCTTACGCCTCAGCTCCTCACCGCGCTCGCGAACACCGTCAAGGCCCTGGAACCGGCGCGCCAGGCCACCCTGGCGCCGCATTCCGAGCGCTTCGAACTGCGTGCCCATGCGGTCGACCAGGATCTCTCTGCCCTCGCCGACGGGACCGCTTCGGTCGAAGCGGCGTCGCGTCGCCTGGCCGACAGCCTCGACTACATGGGCAAGGTCGCCGGTGGCCTCGCCGGGGAGCGCAATGCGCTCGGCATCGAGGCGGCGCCGCCCTCGGCCGCCGGCGCCGTGCGCCTGCTCACCACCGTGTTCCAGAACGAGCAAGGCCAGGTGCGCGGCGTGATCGGGCTCGGCGACCGGCTCGAGCAGATGCAGGCCGCGCGCAATGCGCTCGCCGAAAGCGGTGCGGCGGTCTACGCCGGCCTCGCCGGGTCCTCGCAGGCGGGCGCCGGGATCGCGGGCTGGCTCGCGAGCCCGTGGCTGCCGCTCTTCTTCATCACCATCACCCTGCTCGCGCTCGCCTATGCGGCGCTGCTGCAGCGCTCGCTCGCCAACCTGCGCCGCGCCGCCGACCAGCAGACGCGGCAGAACGAGCGCAACCAGCAGGCGATCCTGAGGCTGCTCGACGAGCTCTCGAGCCTCGCGGACGGCGACCTGACCGTGCAGGCCACCGTGACCGAGGACATCACCGGTGCGATCGCCGATTCGATCAACTACGCGGTCGAGGCGCTGCGCGAGCTCGTGACGACGATCCACGACTCCGCGATCAAGCTCGACGGTGCGACCCGGCAGACCCAGGCGCTCTCGAATCACCTCGCCAAGGCTTCCGGGGCACAGTCGAAGCAGATCGCCGCCGCCTCGGAATCGATCAGCGCCATGGCGGCCTCGACCGAGGAAGTGTCCGGCAACGCGGAGCGCTCCGTCGGACGTCGCGCGGCACTCGGTCGACATCGCGCACAAGGGCGGCGACGCCGTGCGGCGCACGATCGACGGCATGAACGCGATCCGCGAGAACATCCAGGAGACCTCGAAGCGCATCAAGCGGCTCGGCGAGAGCTCGCAGGAGATCGGCAACATCGTCGAGCTGATCAACGACATCGCCGAGCAGACCAACATCCTCGCGCTCAACGCCTCGATCCAGGCCTCGATGGCGGGCGAGGCCGGCCGCGGCTTCGCGGTGGTCGCCGACGAGGTGCAGCGCCTCGCCGAGCGTGCCGCGAACTCGACCAAGCAGATCGAGGTGCTGGTGCGCACCATCCAGGCCGACACCAACGAGGCCGTGGTGTCCATGGAGCGGACGACCACCGACGTCGTCGGCGGCGCCCTGCTCGCCGAGAACGCCGGCGCGGCGCTGGAGGAGATCGAGCAGGTGTCGAACCAGATCGCGAGCCTGGTGCAGAACATCTCGGCGAGCTCGCGCCAGCAGGCCGGCGTCTCGCAGAGCATCTCGCGGAACATGCAGGTGCTGCGCGAGATCAGCTCGCAGACCGCCGAGAGCACGACCGCCACCTCCGCTTCGATCGGCAAGCTCGCCGAGCTCGCCGCGCAGCTGCGCCAGTCGGTGGCGGGCTTCCGCCTGCCGGACGGTGCCGTGACTGCGCTCTCCGGCGAGTACCCGGTGCTGCCGGCCGACGCGGACGCGGCGACGTCCGCCGCCAGGCTGCGCCGCGTCGGAGGGCTGACCGCTTGACCGTCGGCGGCAGAGCTCCGTGAGCAGCGCTTCCATGCCTCTCCCGCCCGCCGAGGAGACGAACGCCTCGTTGCAGCTCGTCGCGCGCGAGATTGCGGCCGAGCTGAACGAGGCGCGGCTCGCGCTCGAGGCTTATGCCGAGCGACCGGAGGAGCGCGGGTTGCTCGATCGGTTCGCGGGCCACCTGCACCTCGGGCGAGGCGCGCTGCGTGTCGCAGAGGTCTATGGCGGCTCGCTCCTCGCCGAGGAAATGGAGCACGTCGCGCAGTACGTCGCCCAGCACGCAGGCCACGGCAGTACTGACGCCGACGGGCTCGATGCGCTGATGCGCGCGATTGAGCAGCTGCCGGCCTACCTCGATCGCGTCGCCTCCGGTGGCCGCGACGTGCCGCTCGCGCTGCTGCCGCTGCTGAACGACCTGCGTGCGGTTCGCGGCGGGGCGCTGCTTTCCGAGGGCACGCTGCTGATGCTCAATCTCCGCTCGGACGAGCCCGCGCGGCCGATCGCAACGGGACCGGGGAGCGAGCTGGCCGGAATGGCGAAGCGCCTGCGTCCACGGTTTCAAAAGGCACTGCTCGGCTGGATCCGCGGCGAGAACATCGATCACCAGCTGGGGGCGATGACCGAGATCGCCGAGCAGTTCGAGACGGCCTCGGCGAGCCAGCCGCTGTTCCAGCTCTGGTGGGTGGTCGGTTCGGTGATCGAGGCGCTGCGCCAGCGCGGACTCGAGGGCAGCGTCTCGGTCAAGCGGCTGCTCGGGCAGGTCGATCGCGAGCTGCGCCGCCTGCAGGAGGCGGGCGAGGAGCGCTACTCGCAGTCACCGCCGCTCGAGCTGCTGAACAACCTGCTCTTCTACGTGGCCCGCGCCACTACCCAGGGCCCGCGCGTGACGGGCGTGCGCCGTTCCTTCCAGCTCGACGAACTGCTGCCGGTGGACGAGCGGATCGACGAGGCGCGCGAGACGCTGTCCGCGCCCTCGGTGCGGCTGATGCGGACCGTTGCCGCCGCGATCCGCGAGGACCTCACGCGCGTCAAGGACGTGCTCGATATCTTCGTGCGCAAGGGCGCGACGCAGGTCGAGGACCTGGTGCCGCAGCTCGAGATGCTGCGGAAGATCAGCGATACGCTGGGCGTGCTGGGGCTGGGTCTGCTGCGCGACCGCGTGCAGGGCGAAATCGAGTCGCTGCGCGCAATCGTCGATCGCCAGTCGCCCCCGGACGACGCCGCACTGCTCGGCATCGCCGCGGCGCTCATCGAGGTCGAGGACAGCCTCGATGCGCAACTCGTGCGGCTCATCCTGCCCGAGGCGGGGCGGAAGGATGCGAAGGACGCCGGGCCGCCGGACGAGGAGTTCCGACAGGTCCAGGACGCGGTGCTGCGCGAATGCATCGTCAACATGGCGCGCATCAAGGAAGCCGTCACGCAGGCGCTCGGCGCGCCGGCCGAGGCCCAGGGGCTCGACCAGGTGCCGCAGCTGGTGCGGGGGATCACCGCCGGGCTGCTCATGCTCGGCCGGCAGCGCGCGGTCGAGGTGATGGAAGGCATCGGACAGGCGCTGGGCGGCATCATGCGGCCCGAGCCCGGGGCGCTCGTTCCGCACCGCCTCGAGCGCATGGCGGATGCGATCGTCGCCGTCGAGTACTACATGGAGATGCTGCAGGCGGGCCGGCCCGACCACTTCAACATGCTCGAGAGCGCCGAGAGCTGCCTCACCACGCTCGAGCAGGCGCACGGCAAGGTCGTGTCGCTGCGTGCGCGCCCGGGCGAGCCGGCGACGCCCGCGGCGGCGGCACCGTTGCCCTCCGTGATCGAGAGCGTCCGCGACATGGTCGCGACGCCTGCAACGCAGGCACCACCCGTGCGGCCGGCCGCCGCCGCGGTCAGCGGCGCATCCGAGTTCGTGCACCTGTTCGTGGAGGAGGCACGCGAGAACGTCGCGAGCATCGCGGAGCTGTTTCCGCAATGGGAGCAGAACCCGCTCGAGCTCGAGGCGCTCCGCGACGTGCGGCGCTCGTTTCACACGCTCAAGGGCAGCGGCCGCATGGTCGGCGCGCTGCGCCTGGGCGAGTTCGCGTGGAGCATCGAGAACCTGCTCAACCGCGTGTTGAGCCAGACGTTGGCGCGCTCGCCGGAGATCGTTACCGTGCTGCGCGACGCCGTGGCGATCCTGCCGGTCCTGGTGGACGAGCTGGAGTACGGCGCAGCACCCGGGTCGGGCGCCGACGATATCGCCGCGCGGGCCGATGCGATTTCGGGTCGGGAGGCGGGTCCGCTCCTCGCCCCGGCGGCACCACCGCGCGCGCAGGCTGAGGCGGAGGCGGCGAACCGTGCCGCGGCAGAAGCCGAATCCCGCGACGCTGCAGGAGGGCTCGGCGCGGCCGAACCCGGCCCGGCCGCGTCCGCGGCGGCACCGGATGTCGACCCCGTGCTGCAGGACATCTTCCGCAAGGAGACCGCCGGTCACGTTGCCGCGGTCCGCGACTACATCGAGCAGCGCTCGCGCGATACGGCGCCGCACCCCGTCACCGACGCCCTTTACCGGGCCTGTCACACCCTGAGCGGGATCGCGAAGACCGCGGGTGTGCGCCAGGGCATCAAGGTGGCCGAGCCGATGGAGCACTGCATCCGCAAGCTCCACGACGTCGGTCACGGCCTGCCGGAGGAAGCCCTCGTGTTGCTCAAGGACACGGTGCGGGCCCTCGACAACGTCGTGGACCACGTCGACGAGGACACCGGATTCTTCCCCGACCACCGTCGTCTCATCATGGGCTGGCATGCGCTTGAGCGCTCGCTCGACTCCGAGCTCAAGAAGGCAAGCGGGCCGGCGGAGTCGCCCTCGATACCGCCCGGGGGGATGGAATTTGCGGCCGCGGCCGACACCAGCGGCCTCGACGCCACGGAGGAGCCGCAGCCGAACGTCGAATTCGATCCCGACATCGCCGGGATCTTCAGCGAGGAGGCCAACGAGCTGCTCGAGCAGGCGGACGCAGCCCTCGGTCGCTGGTCGGGCGATCGTGCTGACCGCAGCGTCGTGGTCGAGCTGAAACGTCTGCTGCACACGCTCAAGGGCGGTGCCCGGATGGCCGGCCTGCGCGCCATGGGCGACCTCAGCCACGAGATGGAGTCCGCGCTGTCACTGCTCGAGTCAGGCTCGATCACGGCGGGCGAACAGGCGATCGCTGCGCTGCAGGCTGCGCTCGACGGCCTGCACCGGATGCGGGACGCCGCAGGAGCCGGTCGGATCAGTCCGCCGCCCGCCGAACTGATCGCACGCGTTCGCGCGATCGGCGGCCGTGAGCCGCGTGCGGCCGCGGTTGCAGCGTCTCCGCCGGCCGCGCCCGCCACGTCGGCCCCTGCGGCGCAACACCCGCCGCCGCCCGCACATCCGCCCGCACCGCCGCCCGTCGCAGTACGGCCGGTGCCACCCGAACCGCCGCGCCGCCCGGTGCCGCCGCCTGAACCGCGAGCCCCCGACGAGCCAGGCGAGCTCGGCGAGGGCGACGAACGCGGCATGGGCGCCGACATCCCCGGGCCGGTACCGGCGCTGCCCGGTCGCGAGCCCATGGTCGCCGCCGAGCGGCAGGAGCTCGCGCGGGTCGATGCGGACCTGCTGGACGATCTGCTCAACAACGCCGGTGAAGTCAGCATCTTCCGCGCGCGCGTCGAGCAGCAGATGACCTCGGTGGAGTTCAACCTCGCCGAGCTCGAGCGCACGGTGACCCGACTGCGTGAGCAGCTGCGCAAGCTCGAGCTCGAGACCGAGGCGATGATCCTGCACCGGCACCAGGACGACGCACAGCACCGAGCGGACTTCGACCCGCTCGAGCTCGACCGCTATTCGACGATCCAGCAGCTTTCCCGGGCGCTCGCCGAGTCGGTGAGCGACGTGGCGAGCATCGAGGGGCTGCTCGGCAACCTGACCCGCGAGGGGCAGAACCTGCTGTTGCAGCAGGGCCGCATCGTCACCGAGCTCCAGAACGGCTTGATGAAGACCCGCATGGTGCCGTTCCAGCGCCACGTGCAGCGGTTGACGCGGCTGGTGCGCCAGACGGCGCAGGAGACCGGCAAGAAGGTCGAGCTCGAAGTCGAGGGCGGCTCCGGCGAGCTCGACCGGCAGGTGCTCGAGCGCATGCTGCCGCCCTTCGAGCACATGTTGCGCAATTCCGTCGTCCACGGCATCGAGTTGCCCGCCGATCGCCTCGCGCGCGGGAAGCCCGAGACGGGGACTATCGCCGTGCGCCTGCAGCGCGAAGGCGCCGAGGTCGTGATCCTCGTCGAGGACGACGGTGCCGGGCTCGACGTCGCCGCGATCCGCGGCAAGGCGCGGAGCCTCGGGCTGCTGCGGCCCGAACAGACGATCACCGACGAGGAGACCCTGCAGCTCATCCTCGAGCCCGGGTTCAGCACGGCGGAGCGCCTCACCCAGCAGGCGGGCCGCGGGGTCGGTATGGACGTGGTCGCGACCGAGGTGAAGAAGCTCGGCGGCGGCCTGTTCATCGAATCGAATCCCGGCCGCGGGGCGCGCTTCACCATCCGCCTGCCCTTCACGCTCGCGATCACGCAGGCGCTGATCGTGCGCGTCCACGACGAGCATTACGCGCTGCCGGTCGCGACGGTCGAGGGCGTGGCGCGGCTGCCGCGCTCGGAGATCACGCAGCACCTGACCGAGGAGGTGCCGAGCTTCGAGTACGGCGGCCAGGTCTACCGCTTCCAGTACCTCGGCACCTTCATGGGAAGCGGCCCATCGATGCTGCCCGAGAACGATCTCGCCGTCCCGGTGATCCTCGTGCGGGCGGGCGAGCATTCGGCGGCGCTGGTGACCGACGAGCTCGTCGGCAGCCGCGAGATCGTGGTCAAGTCGCTCGGACCGCAGATCGCCGGCATCCGCGGCATCGCCGGCGCCACGATCCTGGGCGACGGCCGGATCGTGGTGATCCTCGACATGGGCGCGCTCGTGCGCTCGGAGTGGCGCTCGAGGCCGGTCGACGAGGCCGTGCGGCCGTCGCGCGACGACCGCATCTTCGCAGTGGTGGTCGACGACTCGATCACCGTGCGGCGCGTCACCCAGCGCCTGCTCGAGCGCAACGGCATGCGGGTGATGACCGCGAAGGACGGCGTCGATGCAATGTCGCTGCTGCAGGAACACGTCCCCGACGTGCTGCTGCTCGACATCGAGATGCCGCGGATGGACGGCTACGAGGTCGCGTCGCTCGTCCGCAACGACCCGCGGCTCGCCGACGTGCCGATCATCATGATCACCTCGCGGGTGGGCGACAAGCACCGCGCCCGCGCGATCGAGCTCGGCGTGGACGACTACCTGGGCAAGCCCTACCAGGAGAGCCAGCTGCTCGATGCGATCGAGCCACTGGTGCTCGCCCGTCGCCAGCAGGCCAATTGAGGAGGCGCCGTGACCGACCCTGGCGACGAACTCTACTGCCTGCTCGTTCCCCTGGCCGAGGAGCGGCTGCTGGTGCCGCGCGCCTGCATCAGCGAAGTGATCAACTACCAGGCGCCAACGCCGATGGACGGCGCGCCGGCCTGGTACCTGGGCACGATCGCCTGGGGCGGTCGTCGCGTGCCGCTGATGTCATTCGAGGCGGCCTGCGGCCGCATGGCGCCGCGCGCGAGCGGGCGGACCCGGATCGTCGTCCTGCAGGGGATCACCGCCGCGCTCGAATGCGCTCATTTCGCCGTGCTGACGCAGGGCTTCCCGCAGCTCGTGCGCGTCAGCCCGGACGTCGTGCACGCGGACGACTCGCGGGTCTTCGGTGAGCGCAGCCCGGTCATCTGTCAGCTCAGGATGATGAACGAATATCCGCTCGTCCCCGACTTCGATCGCATCGAGGGGATGATCGCCGACGAGACGCGGGCAGCGTAGCTCGGGGTGTCTTTCCCGAGGCCGCGGTGGCTGCTGCTCGCCGGCGCCCGGCCGCGGTGGCCCCTACTCGCCGGCGCTCGGCCCGGGTGCCTCGTGGGCCGCTGGCCACGATCAGCGGACGTTGCAGGGCTGAAGATGGGTGCCCCGCACGTCTGGTCGGCGCACGCCGCGTCGTCAGCGGTATCGCGGAATCGTCGCAGAGTCATGACTTCCGAGTGCCCGCGACGTCTACCTGTGGCTGGTCAGGCGTCGTCGCGGCCACGAGACACCCGGTCCAAACGCCGGCTCGCCGATGCCGCGGTGGCCTCCCGCTCGTCGATGCCACGGCGGGGTCACGAGCCGACGCGTGGACGCGGTGTATCCCAGCCGCGACGAGGCATCGGTGTGCACAGGTGGACGTCGCGGGCCACTCTGAGCGAAGGTCGCCTCGACGATTCCGCGATACCAACGACCGTTCGGCGTGCGCCGACCGAACGTGCGGGGCACCCATCTTCCGCCGTGCAACGACCCTGACTCGTGGTGAGCGGCTGGGGATACACCGCGGCCGGGCGTCGGCGAGCAGGAGCCACTGCGGCCGGGCGTCGGCGAGCACGTCACCGCCGCGGCGAGACTACGCGCAGAATGCTCCTCGATCGCACTTCGGACCGCCCGTCGACGCTGCGGTCAGTTCCTCGGCTGCGGCACGACCCGCATGTACGGCGTCACCGCCTTCCAGCCGTTCGGGAAGCGCTGGCGCGCCTCCTCGTCCGGTACCGACGGCACGATGATGACGTCCTCGCCCTGCTTCCAGTTGACCGGTGTCGCCACCTTGAACTGCGCCGTGAGCTGGCAGGAGTCGAGCAGCCGCAGGACCTCGTCGAAATTGCGCCCCGAGCTCATCGGGTAGACCAGCATCGCCTTGACGAGCTTGTCGGGCCCGATCAGGTACACGGTGCGCACCGTCTGGTTATTGGCGGCCGTGCGCCCTTCCGAGCTCGCGCCGGCATCCGCCGGCAGCATGTCGTAGAGCTTCGCCACCGCGAGGTCGCGATCCCCGATCAGCGGGTAGCGGACCACGCCGCCGGTCGCGGACTGGATGTCGGCGAGCCAGCGCTCGTGGTCGGTCACCGGGTCGACGGACAGGCCGATCACCTTGCAGTTGCGGCGCTTGAATTCCGGCTCGAGCGCGGCCAGGTAACCGAGCTCGGTCGTGCAGACCGGCGTGAAGTCCTTCGGGTGTGAGAACAGCAGGCACCAGGAATCGCCGATCCAGTCGTGGAAGCGGATCGAGCCCGCGGTCGTCTCGGCGGAAAAATCCGGTGCCCGATCACCGATTCGCAGGGACATGGTCACCTCCATATCGAGCGTGCGTCGTGAGAGGACCGACGACTCTAGCACCGGAGGACGACAGGAGCTACCGCGGTCCCGCCGCGTCGGCCAGGCCCTTCGCCGCGAGCCAGTCACGGTCGTAGAGACGCGACAGGTAGCGCACACCAACGTCGCAGAGAATCGTCACGACCACGTGACCGGGCCCGAGATCGCGCGCGACGCGCACGGCCGCGGCGACGTTGACGCCGCTGGTGCCGCCGAGGAAGAGGCCCTCCTCGTGCAGCAGGCGGTAGGTGGTCGCAACGACCTCCATGTCCTCGATGCGCACCGCATCGTCGATCGGCGAGCCTTCCAGGTTGGCCGTCACCCGGCCGATGCCGATCCCTTCGGTGACGGCGCTCGTGCCTTCCGACCTGAGCTCGCCGGTGCGTACCCACTGGTAGAGCGAGCTGCCCATCGGGTCGGCGAGCACGCAGCGCACGCGCGGGTTGGCGGCCTTGAGCGAGCGTGACACGCCGCCGAACGTGCCGCCGGTGCCGGTGGCGCAGACGAAGGCGTCCAACCGCCCGCCGGTCTGTCGCCAGATCTCGGGGCCCGTCGTCGCGAAGTGCGCGTCGCGGTTCGCCGTGTTGTCGAACTGGTTACCCCAGATCGCGTTCGGCAGCTCGGCGGCCAGGCGCCCGGCGACTTTCTGGTAGTGATTCGGGTCGCTGTAGGGAACCGTCTTGACGATCCGCACCTCGGCACCGAGCGTCCTCAAGAGCGCGGCCTTCTCGGGCGACTGGTTGTCCGGCATCACGATCACGCAGCGATAGCCGCGCGCATTGCCCAGGTGCAGGAAACCGATGCCGGTGTTGCCGGCCGTGCCCTCGACGATCGTCCCGCCCGGCTTCAGGCGTCCCGCGCGCTCGGCGTCGAGGAGGATCCCGAGCGCGGCCCGGTCCTTCACCGAGCCCCCGGGATTCATGAACTCCGCCTTGCCGAGGACCTCGCAGCCCGTGTCCCGGCTGAAGCCGTCGAGTCGGATCAGCGGCGTGTTGCCGACGGTGCCTGCGAAGCCGGCGCGAACGTCCATGGCAGTCCCCGGGGTATCGGGTGCGCTCACGATTCTAACGAACGATAAAAGGGCTCTGAGCTAACGATAAATCGGCTCCGAGCCAATTTCCCTCAGGTCGCCCCAGCGCGACTGCAGCACCGCGAGAGCCACGATCCCGGCGGTCTCGGTGCGCAGTACTCGCGGCCCCAGGCGGACTGGCTGGTAGCCCGCCGCCTTTGCGGCGGCGAGCTCCGCGTCGTCGAGACCGCCTTCGGGCCCGATCAGGAGCTCCACTTGCGTCTCGAGGTCCGGCAGGCCGGCGAGCTCAATTGCCGCGTCGGGGTCCAGTACCAGGCGACCAGTGCCGGTCGGCGCCTGCGCCAGGTGCGCCCGCAGTGGCACGGGAGGACGCAGCTCCGGCAGTCGGCTGCGCCCGCATTGCTCGCAGGCGGCCGCAACGACCCCTCGCCAGTGGCGGAGCCTGGTCTCGCCGCGGTCTGCATCGAGGCGCACGATGCTGCGCGCGGATACGACCGGGGCGATCACGCACACGCCGAGCTCGGTGGCCTTCTGGAGCGTGAAGTCCATGCGCTCGCCGCGCGAGATGGCCTGCACGAGCGTGATCGCGAGCGGCGATTCCGGACGACTCGGTACGCGCGTAAGCAGCCTCACGCGCACCTCGCTGCCTGCAACATGCGCGATCTCCGCGCGGAAATCGGCGCCGCAGCCGTCGAACACCACGAGCGGATCGCCGGGGCGCAGCCGCAGCACGCGCACGGCGTGGGACGCCGCCGGCGCAGGCAGCACCACTTCGGCACCCGCGGCGAGCGGTGCCTCGCACAGGACCCGGGTCAGCCGCACGTGGCGAGCTCGATGCCTGCGCGGGCAGTCGCGACCAGCGCATCGATCTGCGCGGGCTCGATGATGTAAGGCGGCATCAGGTAGACCACGTTGCCGATCGGGCGCAGCAGTGCCTCGTGCTCGAGACCGTGGCGGTAGACGCGCAGCCCCCGGCGCTCGCGCCAGTCGTACGATGCCCGGCGATTCCCGTCGGGCGCCATCTCCGCCGCGACGATCATCCCGGTCTGCCGGACCTCGGCCACGTGTGGCAGCTCCGCGAGCACCTGCGCGCTTTCACCGAGCCGCACCGCCAGCGCGCGGTTGCGCTCGATCACGGCGTCCTCCTCGAAGAGGTCGAGCGTGGCGAGCGCCGCCGTGCAGGCGAGCGGATTGCCCGTGTAGCTGTGCGAATGCAGGAACGCCCGCAGGCTCGCGTACTCGTCGTAGAACGCCTCGTATACCGGCTCGCCGGTCAGCACCACCGACAGCGGCAGGTAGCCGCCGGTCAGGCCCTTGGACAGGCAGAGGAAATCGGGTGCGATGCCCGCCTGCTCGCAGGCGAACATCGTGCCGGTGCGACCGAACCCGACCGCGATCTCGTCCGCGATGAGATGCACGCCGTAGCGGTCGCAGGCCGCACGCAGCAGCTGCAGGTACACCGGGTGATGCATGCGCATGCCGCCGGCGCATTGCACCAGCGGCTCGACGATCACGGCGCAGACTTCCTCATGGTGGCGGTCGAGCAGCGCCTCCATCGCCTCGCATGCGCGCCGACTGTGCGCTTCCCAGGACTCGCCGTCCTCGCGCAGGTAGCAGTCGGGAGAGGGCGCGGTCAGCACCTCCATCAGCAGCGGCTGATAGATCTCCCGGTAGAGCTCGACGTGGCCGACCGCGAGCGCGCCCAGCGTCTCGCCGTGGTAGCTCCCGGCGAGCGTGACGAAGCGGCGCTTGCGCGTGCGTCCGGCGTTGCGCCAGAAATGAAAGCTCATCTTGAGCGCCACCTCGATGGCGCTCGAGCCGTTGTCGGCGTAAAAGCAGCGGGTGAGGCCCGGCGGCGCGAGCGCTGTGAGGCGTTCGGCGAGTTGCACCGCGGGTTCGTGCGTGAAGCCGGCGAGCAGCACGTGCTCGAGCCGGCCGAGCTGCGCGGTGAGCGCCGCATTGATCCGCGGGTTGGCATGGCCGAACAGGTTCACCCACCAGGAGCTGATCGCGTCCAGGTATCGGCGTCCGTCGAGATCGTAGAGCCAGACACCCTCGCCGCGCCCGATCGGGATCATCGGCAGCCACTCGTGATCCTTCATCTGGGTGCACGGGTGCCAGACGACGCCGAGGTCGCGCCGGACGAGGCCATTCATTGCGTCCATCCGCTTGCCGGGTTGCCGGGGCACGCTGGATTCTAGACGCTTCCGCCGCGTGCAGCCGGTCGCGGCTGGCGGCTGCAACGTCGGCCGGGCATCATGCCGGCATGCGCAGCAGGTCCCGGTCGTCCGGCCCCACAGCGGGCCTCGCCATCGACGCAACGACCGGACGGCTCGCCGGGGCGCGAGAGGTCGACTCGCCGAACAGCGACGAGCGGCCGCCGGGAACGACCATCGACCTCGTGGTCGTGCACGGCATCAGCTTGCCGCCGGGCGAGTTCGGCGGGCCGTGGATCGATGCGCTGTTCACGAACAGCCTGCCTGCCGACGCGCATCCGTACTTCGCGGGCGTCGCGAGGCTTCGTGTGTCCGCGCATGCGCTCATTCGCCGCGATGGCGAGATCGTCCAGTACGTGCCGTTTCACCGCCGCGCCTGGCACGCCGGTCAGTCGCAGTGGCAGGGGCGCGCGAACTGCAATGATTTCTCGATCGGCATCGAGCTCGAGGGCACCGATGCCGGCGCCTACGAATCCGTGCAGTACGTGCGCCTCGCGCGGCTGATCGCGGCGCTGTGCCGGGTCTATCCGGGCCTGTCGACGGAGCACGTGGTCGGGCACAGCGACGTCGCGCCGGGCCGCAAGACCGATCCCGGCATCGCCTTCGACTGGCCGCTGTTACGCGCACTGCTGCGCTTCGAGACGGAGCTCGCGCTCGAGTGATCCGGTTGCTGTGCCTGATGGCGGCGGCCGCGTGGCTCTCGGGCCCTTCGGCGCAGGCTGCCGCGCCGCGGCCGCGCATCGTGAGCCTGGCGCCGCATCTCACGGAGCTCGTCTTCGCGGCGGGTGCCGGGGAGCTGCTCGTCGGAGTGGTCGAGTACAGCGATTATCCCGAGGCTGCGCGCAGCCTCCCGCGCGTGGGCGATGCCTGGCGCGTCGACATGGAACGGCTGCTCGTGCTCGAGCCCGACGTCGTACTCACCTGGGCTTCCGGGACGCCGGACGACGTCATCGAGCGCCTCGAGGCGCTTGGGCTTGCGCACCGCGAGATCGCGACTTATCGCCTCGCCGACGTGCCGACGGCGCTGCGGATGATCGGCGAGATCGCGGGCACGACCGCCACGGCGGCGTCCGTCGCAACGCAGTTCGAGCGCGAGATCGAGGAACTGCGGCGCGGTCATGCCGATGCACGGCCGCTCAGCGTGTTCATCCAGCTCGATGACCAGCCGGTCTACACCGTGAACGGCCGCCACATCATCAGCGAGGTCGTCGAGCTCTGCGGCGGTCGCAATGTGTTCGCGGGGCTGCCGCAGCTCGCGCCACCGGTGTCGCTCGAGGCGGTGATCGCCGCGGACCCGGAGGTGATCGTGAGCACCGACGACACGATCACCGACCCGCTGGCCATGTGGCGGCGCTGGGACAGGATGCGCGCCGTTCGCGCGGGCGCGGTGTACTCGCTCCCGGCCGATCTCATGGCGCGGCCGACGCCGCGCCTCGTGGCAGGCACGCGCGCGACCTGTGCTGCCCTCGACGACGCCCGTCAGCGCTGATGGCGCCAGAGGACTTCGCTGCCGTTCTCGTGCCTCGCGAGCACCCGCGCGACGACAAACAGCAGGTCGGAGAGGCGATTCAGGTACTTCGGCACCTCCGCGGCGACCTGTTCGCTGCGGGCGAGCGCCCAGACGCGCCGTTCCGCACGACGGGTGATCGTGCGCGCGAGGTGACAGGCCGCGGCGGCCGGCCCGCCGCCCGGCAGGATGAAGTCCTTGAGCGGCGGCAGGGCGTCGTTGAATCCGTCGAGCGCCTGCTCGAGCCGTGTCACGTGTGCGTCCGTGATCGCGCGGTGCCCCGGGATGCAGAGCTCACCGCCCAGGTCGAACAGCTCGTGCTGAACCTCGACCAGGCAGTCCGTCACCGTCGACGGCAGACCGGGCACGGCGAGCACCATGCCGATCGCGCTCGACGCCTCGTCCACCGATCCATACGCCTCGACCCGCAGGTGTTCCTTGGGTACACGCGTACCGTCGCCGAGACCCGTCGTGCCGTCGTCGCCGGTCCGCGTGTAGATCCTGCTCAGCCGATGGCCCATCGCTGCCGGCCCTAACCCTTCGGCGCCTTCTCCGGGTCGAACTCACCCACGTTCGTCGCGAAGGTCCAGTGATAGCCGTCCGGGTCCTTGAAGACGGCGATGCGATCGCCCCAGAACTGGTCGGCCGGACGCTGGATCATGCGGGCGCCGGCGCGCTCGGCGCGCGCCGCCAGCGCGTCCACGTTCGCGACGTAGACGTAGAGGGACAGGCTGTCCGTTGCACCGCTCGAGGCGGGCGCCTGCATCTCGCTCGACATGCCCTGCGGCGCGAACATGATCGCCGCATCACCGAGGCGCATGCCGGCGTGCATGACGGCACCGGTATCGTTGCGCATGACCGGCTCCATGACTTTGAAGCCGAACGCGGCCTCGTAGAACTTGAGGCTCGCACTGGCATCGCGCACCGTCATGTACGGCGTGAGCGCGGGCCAGTCCGCCGGCCGTCCGTCCTTGCGCTTGATCGCGGCAACCTTGCGCTTTACCGGCCGGCGTACCGTGGCCCGGCGAACCGCGACCTTGGCTCTGCGGACCGCGACCTTGCGACGCGCGGCCACCTTTCGACGCGCTACCTTCCTCTTCGCCCGCCGAACGGTCCTGCGGGCCTTTCGGACCGTGGACTTGAGGGCTCTCGTGGTCCGGCGACGGGCGCGCTTTGCCGATTTCCTGGTGGCCATGGTGCGGTACCTCCTTGGCGAAACCGGGAGCTTAGCGCCGGGTGACTGTGCTCGCTATCCCGGGTGCATAGCGCAGCGCGACGTAGACGCCGCGTTCGGGCGTGTTGAAGCCGTCGGCCAGCTCATAGTCCTCGTCGAGCAGGTTCTCCACGCGCGCTCGCAGCGACAGGCGATCGGTGATTTTCCAGCCCGCCGTCAGGTCGACCAGCACGTAGCTGTCGAGCACGACCGGCGCCGGGAAGCCGACGTCCTCGCGCTCGCCCGCCGCGAGCAGGTTGACGCCGAGGTCGAACTTCTCGAAGCGGCGCGCGACCGCCAACGTGAAGCTCTCCTTCGGCCGCCGGAGCAGCTGCTGACCCGTGCTACGGTTCTCGGGGTCGGCGAGCGCGAGCTCCGCATCGAGCGACCAGCGCTCGCCGCCGAAGGCGTATCCTGCCTCGATCCCCTGGATCCGGGCCTCGTCGACGTTGCGGTTCTCGCCGACGAACGGGTCGAAGGACAGGACGACGAACTCGATCAGGTCCTCGATCTCGTTCTCGTAGACAGCCAGCCGGAACGCGTGCTGCTCGCCTATGCGGTGACGCAGCTCCGCGCTGAGGCTCTGCGAACGCTCGGGCTCGAGGGCCGGGTTGCCGCCGAAGCCGAAGCGGTCGGTGGCGTCGGGCGCGCGGAACCCTGTTCCGCCGGACAGCACGAGCTCCGTGCCGCCCGTGAAGGCGTAGGCGTACTCGGCGTTCCAGGTGACCTCGTTGCCGGCGGTCTCGTGGTCCGTGTACCCGAGCGCCAGCACGCCGCGGTGCGCGCCGTAGTCGAGTTGGTCCTGCACGAACAGGTTCCAGAGCTCGGTGGTCTCGTCGAAGGCGAGGCCGAAGGACTCGGACTCCGCGTCCTCGTCCGAGAACTGCGCGCCGGCCGAGAGCGTGTGTCTGTCGCCGACCCGCCAGTCCTGCTGCGCCTCGAGTGTCAGGCGGCGCGTCTCGAGGAAGTCAGGCGACTGGTTCTGCTGCGCGTCGTCCTCCATGTAGCTTGCCGTCAAGGCGAGTCGCCCCGTGGGTCCGGTCGTAAACGCACCGGTGACCGACAAGGCCGAGTTGACGAAGTCCTGGTCCACGGGCGTCAGGAAGAAATCGGAGTACTCGGTGTTGCCCTCGGAATGCCAGGCACGCGCAGTGAGCTCGGCCGCCCCCATCGTGGTGGTGCCGCCCAGGTTCAGGCTCAGGTTGTCGAAGCCCCGGTCCGTCGCGTCACCCGCGCGCGTCGGAAAGCCCTCGCTGTCGATCCAGGACACGCCCAGGTCGAGCGCGCCCGCGCGGCCGGAGACACCGCCGCTCAGGCTCGCCTCGCGTGTCTGGTAGTCGCCGTAGCCCAGCTCCGCGGTCCAGCCGTCGCGCGAGCCGCGCCGCGTGATGATGTTGACCACGCCGCCGATCGCATCCGTCCCGTAAAGCGAGGAACGCGGCCCCTTGATGACTTCGATGCGCTCGATGAGCGCCGGCTGGAGGTTCTGCAGCGCCGGCACGCCGAGTGTGCCGGGATTGATCCGCACGCCGTCGACCATCACCAGCGTGTGATTGCTCTCCGCACCACGGATGAAGAGCGAGGTCGTCTGGCCGGGGCCGCCATTGCGCGCAATGTCGAGCCCGGCGTGAAAGCGCAGCAGGTCGGCGGCGTCGCCCGCGAGACTGCGATCGATTTCCTCGCGATCGATGACGAGCGCCGAGGCGAGCACTTCCTCGATCCGCGCCGGCATGCGCGTCGCGGTGACGACGACGCGCCGGTCGTCGGGCACCGCATCCTGGGCGAAGGTTGGCACCGCGCAGGCCAGTGGCGCGAGCGCGCAGAACGGACGAAGGCGAAACTCGAATGAGATGGACATCTGAACCCCCAAGCTCTCCCGCAAGGTGACGTTGTTGCCAGCCCGGGAGGAGGAGGGGGTTCGGCCCGAAGGCACGCCCGCCGCCCGCCCGCCGCGTGGCTGGTTTCGCACCGTCGGGCCGGTCTCCGGGCTCTCGAGCGGGTCTTCCGACCCGGCGTGCATCCCCTTCCCACGCTCACAGGAGCGCAGTGGGTGCCGGACGATCCGGCCGATGCAGCTACAACTCGACTACCGTTGCGGGGGCAGCGCCGGCTTCGAACCGGCTTCCCGTTTATCCCGACGCTCGCGCGCGGGATCACCTGACGTAGGCGCAAGCTAGGGAAGGGCGGCGGAGCTGTCAAGGCACGTCCGTCCGACTCGCGGTAGTCTGCGTGGCCGGGAGCGGACGAGGTCCGCGGAAGGAGCGGAGATTGCAACGGGCACGCGCACGAGAAGACATGGCCAGGCTGCTGCCGATACTCTTTTTTCTCGGGATCGCCGTGATCCTGGCGATCGCGAGCTGGCGCCGTGTCGGACAGGCGCGCGACGGCCGTGCCTGGCGACCGCGTCCGCGCTACCGGGGCCCGGGCGGCCGCGCGGCCGATGCCGGCGACGCCGACGCGTTCACCGTGCGGGCGGGAGACATCGCCGGAATTCGCGACGCCTATTCGGGTGAAACGCTGGACCCGTCACGACCACTGGCGCGCTGCGCCGCGTGCCGCGCGTTCTACCACGCCGACAGCGCGGCGGTGCTGGCGCGCGAGAATTCCGGCCGCTGTTCGTCCTGCGGCGGCGCCGATCTCCGGGCGGTAACGCTCGCGCGCGACTGAGATGTCGAGCGACCGCTACCGGCGGCACGACCAGATCGACTGGTTCGCGCAGCGCGACGTGCAGGCATCGAGCATCGCCGTCGTCGGCGCCGGCGCCATCGGCAACGAAGCGGTCAAGAATCTCGCGCTGCTCGGCGTCGGATCGATAGACGTCTATGACTTCGATATCGTCGAGGAGCACAACCTCACCCGCAGCGTCTTCCTGCGCGAATCCGACATCGGAACCGGCAAGGCTGCGGCGGTCGTCCGGCGTGCGTCGCAGATCGACCCGGGCGTGCGGCTGCGGGCGATCGAGGGCGATTTCTGGGACCGCCTGAGTCTCGGCAGACTGCTCACCTACCGTTGCGCGATCGGCGCCGTCGACAACTTCGAGGCGCGGGTCCGCCTCAACCAGCTATGTCTCATCGCCGGGGTCAACCTCGTCAATGCGGCGATCGACAGCCGGCGCGTGGTGGTCGAGTCGTTCCCGTTCGCCGAGGGCTGGGGCGGCGCCTGCTACGAGTGTCATCTGCCGGAATCGTCATACGCCCGCCTGGCGGAGCGTTACTCCTGCGGCGGGCTGCGCCGCCGCGCGCATGCCTCCCTCCAGGTGCCGACGACCGCGGTGACCGCGAGCGTCGCCGGGGCGCTCGCGGTCTCCGCGGCCCTGCGCTTCGGCGCGGCGCGAGACGGTCGGCGGCCCGCGCGCCGCGTGCTGACCGATACGATCAGCGGAACCAGTACGGTCACCGAGCTGCACCGCAACGCGGCCTGCGCGGGCTGCGAGCAGTTCGGCGAAGCTCCGGCCGTCATTCGAGCGCGCGACTGTCGGGCGCTCGCGCAGGAAATGGCGGGCGCCGGCGGCGGCGCGGAGCAGGTGCTCCAGCTGAGCGACGCGCTCCTGACCGGCTATGAATGCGCTGGCTGCGGGCCGCTGCCGGAGGCAGCGCAGTACCTTGGCCGGCGCGCTTCGGATTTCGATGACTCGATCGCCGTCTGTCCCCGCTGCAGGGAAGCCGCCGTCCGCATCGAGATCCGCCAGCGGTTCGAGCTGCGCGAGCTGCTGCAACGCTTCGGGCACGGGCCTGTGCCGGTAAAATTCGCGCTCACCGACGTCGGCGGGCGCCCGATCTGTTTCGCCTTCGAGGAGGAAGACTGACCATGTCCAATGAAGTGACCAGGTCCAATGAACTGAACCTGGTGGTCCGCACGGCGGATCAGACGCGGCGCGCCGAGCTGACCTGGATCCGCAGAGCACGGGCGCGGACGTCATCCAGGCCGCGGTCGACAACTGGGTGCTGCCGGCCGACACCGATTACACGCTGGTGAACGCCACCACGGGACTTGCGCTCGCGCCTGGCGAGCCGCTGGCCAGGGCCGTGCGGCCGGGCGACGTGCTCGAGGTGCAACCCGTCCTGGTCGCTGGCTGACGCCTTGCAACGCCGGGTGGTCCCGTGACGAGCGCCCTGCGGCTGCGCTCCGACGTCGACTTGCTGCGCGCGCTGGCCGCGGCGGCGGCGGGGCGGATCGTGCTCGAATCCCTGCCGAGCCCTGTGCGACCCGTGTTCGTGGTCGGTCTCGCCTGCGTCACGGCCGGCTCTCCCCGCTACCCGGCCGAGCGCGAATCACGGGTCGGGATCCAGGTGACGCTGCCGGAGCGCTATCCCTTCCAGGCGCCGGTGGCGGTGGTGCGCACGCCGATCTTCCATCCGAACGTGTTCCCGTCGGGGGTGATCTGCCTGGGAACGCGCTGGATCGCCTCCGAGGGCCTCGACATCTTCGTGCAGCGGCTCGTGAGGCTCGTGACGTTCGATCCGCTGCTCGTCAATACGGCGTCGCCCGCGAACCGCGCGGCGGCCGCCTGGTACGCGCGCACGCGCGAGCTGCACCCGGAGGCATTTCCGACCGATCAAGTCGCCCTGGAGCAGCTCAGCGAGCGCGTCGTGCGCCCCTGTCCGGAATGCGGGCGCGGGCTCCGCCTGCGGCGTGGTCGCAGCGGCCTGGTTCGCTGCCCCGCCTGTCAGGCGCAGTTCGAGACCCGGACCTGATGCGCTGGTCGGAGCAACCGGTAGCCCTGCCGCTGCAGCCGCTGTCCGTGCTCGCGGCGCGCGCGCCGGGGCTCGATGAGCGGCCGCCGCCGGCCGACGGCCTGTTCGTGATCGTGGCCGGCGATGTGCGCGCCGCAGTCATGCAGCATCTGCAGGGGTCGGACGACGAGCAGGGCGGGCTCCTCCTGGGCGAGGTATTCACCGACGACGGGGATCGGCGCGGCGC
This sequence comes from uncultured Gammaproteobacteria bacterium, assembly GCA_963834855.1. Taxonomy (GTDB): domain Bacteria; phylum Pseudomonadota; class Gammaproteobacteria; order Steroidobacterales; family Steroidobacteraceae; genus DATJKD01. The sequence goes on from CAWIDH010000030.1 coordinate 70,923, forward strand.
CGCGAGCCGCGCGGTCATCCTGAGCCAGGCGATTCCCGCGGTCGAGTTCGAGAGCTCCGGGATTTCGCTGCGGATGGAGACGGGCGTGTGGGAGCGCGCGCGGCTCGCACTGCGCCCCCTGGAAATGATCGTCGGCTGGTACCACAGCCACCCCGGCCTCGGCGCCTTCTTCAGTGCGACGGATGTGCGCACGCAGGCCGCCTTCTTCCCGCATCCCTACAGCGTCGGCTGGGTCATCGACCCGCTGCGCGGCGAGGAGGCTTTTTTCGTCGGCCAGTACTCCGCGCCGCCGGGCGGACTGCGCACGCTGACGGCCGGCGCCTGATCGACCGATGACTACGCGTCAGTAACCACGACTGAGGCGACCACGACTCAGGTGAGATTGAGTTGCAGCACGTCGCCCGCGTCGATGCGCACATTCTGAATATTGCCGAACTCCAGGTCGTCGTCGGCGCCCAGGATGTCCTCATTGCCCCTGCAGGTCAGCGCGAGCGTGTAGTCGCCGGCCGAGAGAAAGCGCAATGCATAACTGAACGCCCCGGTACCGGGATCGACGACGCTGGTCGTGGCAAAGGGCTCGACCCCTGTGCCATCGATATCGTCCGGTACCACGTCCGCGCCTGCAAACAGATACACCGCCCCGCCCAGCGTCAACGAAGTACCCGCGGGACACGCCACGTTGACGCTACCCTGGATCTGCGCCGCCTCTCTGGTGCGCACCGTGCGGAGCAGCGGTGTCAGCGTGTACTCGCCATTGAGGTCGTCGAAGCGGAGCGACTGACGCAGATCCAGCGTGAGGGTCAGTGCCTCGCTGCTGTCTTCGTCGTCCACGACGGTAAAGTCAACGGCGACGAAGGCGCCTTCAGCGAGCAGCAACGGAAACTCGCCGTCGTTCGTCGTGACTGCACTCGCATCCTGGTTTGCGTCGAAGAGCAGACGTGTGCCCGTATACGTGCCCGCCGGCAACTGCTCGCTCGTGAACAACCGCAGCGGATCGCCGACCCGGAGATCGAACAGGTCGACGAGTTCACCCGCGCGGAATTGGAGGGTCGCGGTCGCGCCGTCGGCCGTGCGGAATTGCAGGCCGAGGAGGTTGACCTGCACGCTGGTGATCGCGGTGTCGGCCGGCGCATCCGTGGCGAGATCCGCACTGAACCTGCCCTCGCAACCGCCCAGCAGCAGCCCGAGCGCAACCACTGCCCCACGTACGAAACGTCGCCTGCCATTGAGACGCGTGAACACCTGATTCCTCATCCCGCAACGGCTGCCGTTGAGACGCCAGGCGCTATGGTGAATGCAGGCGGCGGAAACGTCGACATGGTTCGATATCATCACTGCCATGGCCCGCCCGCTTGCACTCCTGCTTGCGTTCCAGCTGATCATCCCGGCCGTGGGGGTCGCCGGGCAAACCGAGGCGTACGACTACTGGCGCCCTCAGCGCGACATGATCCGATACGGCCAGCAGGCACTCTTCATGTGCAACGGCCTCTTCACCAGCCATCGCACGCTCGAGCAGGTGTTCGCGCAGGAGCTCGCCTTCCTGCCGCAGCCCGTCGGAACGGCCAAGGGCGGTGATTACGAGATCGACCGGGCACGCAAGGCGGTCTCGATCGGCGCGGCCTCGGGGCCCACCCCGGTCATGCGCGCCGCGTTTCGCGAAGGTCTGGGGTGCGTCGTTCTCGCGCCGGATCAGACCTTCGCCGCGATCGAGCAGCTGCCCAGGCTCGACATGCCGCCGCCGCCGGGCGATCCGGCGCGCATCGCGTGGCCGGACGGCGATCTCATCGAGAAGGCGGCACTGCCGGCCGGGATCGACGCGGCCGCGTTGCAGGCGGCGTCCGACTGGGCGTTCGATCGCGAATCGCCGGAACAGGTGACGCTGAGCCTCCTGATCGTCCACGACGGCAGGATCGTGCACGAGCGCTATGCCCCGGGCGTCGACGTCACGACGCGCACGCGCACCTGGTCCACCGCGAAGAGCATCGCCGCAACGCTCATCGGCATGCTGGTTGACCAGGGGAAGCTCTCGCTCGATGCGCCGCTCGCCATCGACTGGCTGCCGGCGGGCGCCGCCGGCACCGATCCCCGCGCGCGCATCACGTTGCGCCACGTGCTCAACATGTCGAGCGGTCTCGCGCCGATCGACGACGGTGGGCTCGAGTATGCGACCGGGTCGGGGCTCAGCTACTGGGCGGGTGCGAGCTCGACCGTGGGTGCGCGCAGCCGACCGCTCATCCGCGAGCCTGGAACGAGCTACAACTACGAGAACTACGACACCCTGCTCGCCGTCTATGCGATGAAGCGCGCGCTGGGCGATGAGCGGACGTACCTGGAATTCCCGCGCCGCGCGCTGCTCGACCGCATCGGGATGCGCAACACGCTCGTCAGCACCGATCGCTTCGGCGATTTTGTGCTCAGCAGCCAGGTGTATTCGAACGCGCGCGACCTCGCGCGCTTCGGGCTGCTGTACCTGAACGGCGGTGTCTGGAACGGCGAGCGGCTGATCTCGCAGAAGTGGATCGACTTCGTGCGCACGCCCGCGCCCGCGACGGCCTCGACCGGTCATCAGTACGGCGGGCAATGGTGGCTGGTGCCGGATGATCGCAACGACGTGCCGAAGGACGCCTACGCCACGGCCGGAAATCGCGGGCAATACGTCATCGTCGTGCCGTCGCACAAGCTCGTGATCGTGCGGCGGGGGCTCGACTACGGGCGGCAGGGATTCGATCGCTGGGATCTGACGCGCGAGGTGCTGAAGGCCTTCGCCCCGCCAAAGAACTCGATGGAAGCGCAGGTGACTCCGCTGATTCCCGGAGCGTGAGGATAGCTCCCTCGATGGTGCAATGAAGATGACGACCTCGCTTCCTGCGTGCAAACTTGCGCCGGTGCAGCGTCTGCCGACCACCAAGTCTCGCCATGCCGCATTCACCTTTCCTCTCCGCCGCGCTTGAAGCCGCCGTCCGCGGCCGCCGACGTCATCCGCCGCTACTACCAGCGCAACCTCAAGATCACGATCAAGGCGGACAAGTCGCCGGTGACCGAGGCCGACGTCGAGGCGGAGAAGGTCATCCGCGGCATCCTGACCGCGCGGTTTCCCGACCACGGTTTCTACGGCGAGGAGACGGGCACGAGCGCGATGGACGCCGACTACGTCTGGATCGTCGACCCGATCGACGGCACGAAGGCGTTCATACGCGAGTACCCGATGTTCTCGACGCAGATCGCGCTGATGCACCGCGGCCGCCTGGTCGTCGGCGTATCCTCGGCGCCTGTCTACGGGGAGCTCGCGTATGCCGAGATCGGCGTCGGCGCCTGGCTCAACGACGCGCCGATCGCCGTGAGCCAGGTCGACACGCTCGAATCGGCGGCGCTGTCGACGGGCAACCTGAAGTCCCTCGCGACGGGTCCGCGCTGGCCGGCGCGTCGGACGGATGATCGGCCGGCTGTCACGCATCCGCGGATACGGCGACTTCCTCCACTATCACCTGCTCGCTTCGGGCCGCATCGACGCCGTGATCGAGTCGGACGTCAACATCCTCGACGTCGGCGCCTGCGCCGTGATCGTGGAAGCGGCGGGCGGCCGATTCACGGATCTCGAGGGTCAGCCGATGACGCTCGAAAGCTCGAGCGTGCTGGCCACGAACGGCCGGCTGCACGCGCCGATCCTGGCGGCGCTCGATTCATGACGACCGGCGAGCTCGAGCGTTATCTCCACACGCACATCCCGCTCTCGGCGGCGATGCAGGTGTCGGTGCTCGAGGCCTCGTCCGACCGCGTGCGCCTCGCGGCGCCGCTTGCGCCCAACATCAATCATCGCCGCACCGTGTTCGGCGGCAGCGCCGCGGCGCTCGCGACGCTCGCCGCCTGGTCGCTCGTGCACGTGCGGCTCGCGGCCGAGGGCTTCGGCGGGCGCCTCGTGATCCGGCGGAGCTCCATGGACTTCGAGCAGCCCATCGCCGGCGGATTCGAGGCGGCTGCGATTGCGCCGGACGACGAGCACTGGCGGCGATTCAGCGCGGCAGTCGCGCGCGGCCGGCCGGCGCGTATCGAGATGCAGGCGACGCTCCGCTTCGAAGGCACCCAGGCGGGCGCATTCACGGGCGAGTTCGTTGCGCTGCCGGCGGCGGACGACGATGACCGCTGACGCCGCTGCCAGCACAATCCGGCCGGTCCGCATCGAGGACGCGGCGCGGATCTGCGCGATCTACAACTACCACGTCGCCGCCACCGTCATCACCTTCGAAGAGACCGCGGTGTCCGAGGCCGAAATGGCCCGCCGGATCCGCGAGACCACGCAACCCTGGCTCGTCGCCGAGGATGCCGGCGTGCTCGCGGGCTACGCCAGCGCCTCCGCCTGGAAAACCCGGGCGTCCTACCGGCACACCGTGGAGAGCAGCGTCTACGTCGATCGGTGTTTCCAGCGCCGTGGTCACGCCCGGCGACTGTACGAGGCGCTGCTAACGGAATTGCGCGGCCGCGGCGTGCATGCCGTCGTCGCCGGCATCTCGCTCCCCAACCCGGCGAGCATCGCGCTCCACGAGGCCCTGGGTTTCGTCGCCTCGGGCGCGCTGCCGCAGGTCGGTCGCAAGTTCGACCGCTGGGTGGACGTGGGCTACTGGACGCTCGTGCTCTGAATGGTGCTCTGATCGGCGCGGGCGAGGCCGCCGAAGCGCGCGTAGGTGACCGGGTCGATCGGCGGCATCGGACCCCGGAGCCTGCGTGCGTGCGCGGCGAGGTGCGCCTCTGCCGGATGAAAGACGCGCGCGTACAGGTCGCGACAGAGCTCGTAGGCCGCGAACCCGGCCCAGTCGGCCGGCAGCAGCGGCTCCGGCAGCAGCGGATCGCGCAGGTGCACCTTGCGGAACTCGTGCAGCAGCAGCGTGCGCACGACGAACGCGGACTCGGGATCGAGCGTCGGGGCCCGATCGAGCGCAGTCTTCAGCGGCTCAAAGGCGGCGATGAATCGCCGATACCGCGCAGCGAGCGCGCCGAGTTCCCAGCCGGTGGTAGCGACGCGTCGGTCGGTCACAGCGTCCTGGCTGCTTGCGGCGAGCACCGTGACGCCGTCGCCGTTCGGCATACGCGCGCAGGCCTGCCTGGTTTCCGCCGCGCTCAGCGTTGCATGGGCGAGAACGCCGGGCTCGAGCTGGCCGAAGCCCAGCCATTGCAGCTGACGTCTGAGCTCGCCGCGCCGCGTGGCGGAAACCGCCGGCAACAGCACCAGTGTCCAGGTGCCCGACCAGGTATGCGGGTTGGACGCGTAGATCCGCCGGGTCGCATCCGCAAACCGTTGCCGCCCCGATTCCGTGAGGCGGTACTCGCTCAGGCGCCCGTCGCGACGGTTCGCGAGCCAGCCGTCCTGGGCAAGGCGGGCCACCGACGTCCGCACCAGCCGCTCGTTGACGCCGAAGGGCGCGGCGAGGCGGATCAGGCTCGGCGAGCGTCACGACGCCGCCCAGCGGCGTGATCGAGTCACCGAAGATCGTCACCAGCAGGGAGCCTGCCCGCAGCGGCCGCTGGCGGCGGAAACGCCTCACGAGAGCGGCGGCGGCCGCAGGGGCGCGTCGGGTCATCGGATCCGGATCCTCCGGGTATTTCGGGGCGGGACAAATATGACACAGAAATCATTGCACGTCATGAAAGGCTGTGTCACAGTTTGCGTCACTCCCGGCGGGAGGAGGCGCGATGTACACACAGGGTCTGGATGCGGCCGGGCGCGAGCCCGCGCCGCCCGATGCAGCCAGCGACGCCGAGCGCGAGGCGCGCTTCCAGGCGCGTATCGATGCCGAGGAAAAGATCGAGCCCAAGGACTGGATGCCGGAGGCCTACCGGCGCACGCTCGTGCGGCAGATCTCGCAGCACGCGCATTCCGAGATCGTCGGCATGTTCCCCGAGGGCAACTGGATCACGCGCGCGCCGAGCCTGCTCCGCAAGACGATCCTGATGGCCAAGGTGCAGGACGAGGGCGGACACGGCGCGTATCTCTACGCCGCGGCCGAGACGCTGGGCGTTTCGCGCGAGGAGCTGATCGAGCAGTTGCTCGACGGACGCGCCAAGTACTCGAGCATCTTCAACTACCCGACGCTGACCTGGGCGGACATCGGCGCGATCGGCTGGCTGGTGGATGGCGCGGCGATCATGAACCAGATCCCGCTCTGCCGCTGCTCCTACGGCCCGTATGCGCGGGCGATGGTGCGCATCTGCAAGGAGGAGAGCTTCCACCAGCGGCAGGGCTTCGAGATCATGCTCCGGCTCGCGCGCGGCACGGAGGCGCAGCGACGGATGGCGCAGGACGCGCTCGATCGCTGGTGGTGGCCGTCGCTCATGATGTTCGGCCCCTCGGACGCGGAATCGAAGCACAGCGCGCAGTCCATGCGCTGGAAGATCAAGCGTTTCTCGAACGATGAGCTGCGGCAGAAGTTCGTCGACTTCACCGTTCCGCAAGCGGAGTTTCTCGGCCTCAAGGTGCCGGATCCGGAGCTCGCGTGGGACGAGGCGACCCGGCACTACCGCTTCGGCGCCGTCGACTGGCGCGAGTTCGAGGAAGTGCTCAAGGGCAACGGCCCCTGCAACCGCGAGCGCCTGGCCGCCAAGCGCCGCGCACACGAGGAGGGGCGCTGGGTGCGCGAAGCGGCAGTGGCCCATGCGGCGAAGAGAGCAGCGAGAGCGGCCGCCGCGCGCGCGGCCGCGTGATCGGGCGGCGGGGAGCACACATGCACACGGAAGGCGAGCGCACGGACGACTGGCCGCTCTACGAGATCTTCATCCGGGCCCGCTCGGGCCTCGACCACAAGCACGTCGGCAGCGTGCACGCGACCGACGCGCGCATGGCGCTCGAGCATGCGCGCGATGTCTATACGCGTCGCCAGGAAGGTATCAGCATCTGGGTCGTGCGCTCCTCGGACATCCTGGCTTCCGATCCGGACCACGCAGATGAGCTGTTCGAGCCTGCGCGCGACAAGGTCTACCGGCATCCGACTTTCTACGACATCCCGGACGAGGTGAAGACGCTGTGAGCACGGCCGCGCCCCTTGGGAGCCAGGCTTCGGCGATCGAGCCCGCGGCCGCATCGAAGCTCCGCTACGTGCTGCGCCTCGCCGACGCGAACCTGATCCTCGCCCAGCGGCTCGGGGAGTGGATCGGCCACGCCCCGGCGCTCGAGGAAGACCTCGGGCTCGCGAACACGGCGCTCGACCTGATGGGGCAGGCGCGGCTGCTGCTCACCTACGCGAGCGAAATCGAGAGCCGCGGGCGCGACGAGGACGCGCTGGCCTTCCTGCGCGAGGAACGGGAATTCCTGAACCCGACCCTGGTCGAGCAGCCGAACGGGGACTTTGGCCACACCATCGTCCGGCAGTTCCTCTTCGACGCCTGGCAGCACGAGCTCTACGCCGGTCTCGCGGCGTCGACGGATGCCCGGCTCGCGGCGATCGCGGCCAAGGCAATCAAGGAAACCCGGTATCACCTGTCGTACAGCTCGGGCTGGGTCGTGCGGCTCGGCGACGGCACCGAGGAGAGCCATGCGCGGGTTCAGCAGGCGCTGGACCGACTCTGGCCGTTGACCAACGAACTGCTCGATGCCGATGAGCTCGACCAGGAGATGATCGGTGCCGGAATCGCACCGCCCGCCGGGCCGCTGGCCGCCGCGTGGTCGGCGCGGGTCGATGCGGTGCTCGCAGAGGCAACCCTCGAGCGACCGGCGCCGTCAAGCTTCCGCTGGTATGGCAAGCAAGGCCGGCACAGCGAGCACCTGGGCTACATCCTCAGCCGAGATGCAGCACCTGCAGCGCACGCATCCCGGTGCCGTCTGGTGAGACGCGCATGGTGACGTCTGTCGAAGCATCCCGCGTCTCATCGATGGCCGAGGAGGTCGAAGCGCGCGTGCGTGAAGTGCTTGCCAGCGTGCCGGACCCGGAGATCCCGGTGCTGAGCGTCCTCGACCTCGGCATCGTCCGCGCGATCGAGCTCGGCGCCGACTGGACGGTACGCGTCGGCGTGTCGCCGACCTACTCGGGCTGTCCCGCGACCGCGGTCATCAAGCGCGACATCGTGCAGGCGCTGCATGAGGCAGGCTTCGACAGCGCGACCGCGTTCGACGTGCTCTCGCCGCCCTGGACGAGCGAGTGGATCAGCGCGGAAGGGCATCGGAAGCTGCGCGAATACGGCATCGCACCGCCCGGCGCCGACCGCGATCTCGCGTGTCCGCGCTGCGGCTCGCACGACACGCGGCGCCTGAGCGAGTTCGGATCGACGCCCTGCAAGGCGCTCTATCGCTGCGAGAGCTGCCTCGAGCCCTTCGACCGCTTCAAGTGCATCTGACGGTGCCGCGTTGCCGCCAATCCGGTATTCGATTCAGCGTCACGGGGCGCCGGGGCGGGTAGCCGCGAATGCTCAGATTTCACGAATTGAAGCTCGCTGATCGTTCGGTCGCTGCCGACGACGCGGTGCACCTCACCCTGGCCGTGCCGGATGAGCTGCGCGCCGACTACGTGCACGAGCCGGGCCAGCACATCGCGCTGCGCGTCCTGATCGACGGCCAGGAACATCGGCGCACCTATTCGATCGTGAGCCCGCCGGGCACACCCGGGATCGAGCTCGGCGTCCGCGTGCAGCGCGGCGGCGTCGTGTCGAACTTCCTCGCGGAGCGACTGCACGTCGGTGATTCGATCGAGGTGCTCACGCCGAACGGCAGCTTTCATCCCGTGCGGGAGCCCAGTGCCGGCGCGGCGCCGCGCCGGCATTGCGTCGCGTTCGCCGCGGGCAGCGGCATCAGCCCCGTGATCTGCATCGCCGCGAGCATTCTCGAGCGCGAGCCCGCGAGCACGTTCCAGCTCTTCTACGGCAACACCAGCGTCGGGCGCACCATGTTCCTCGAGGAGATCATGGCGCTCAAGAACCGGCACCTGGCGCGCTTCTCGGTGCACTTCGTGATGAGCCGCGAGCTGCAGGACCTCGACGTCTTCAACGGCCGGCTCGACGCCGCGAAGGTCCGCGAGCTCGCACGCGGCGCCTTTCTGCCCGCCGAGGTCGACGAGTACTTCCTGTGCGGCCCGGGGACAATGATCGACGATGTCCGCGGCGCGCTCGAGCAGCTGGGTGTACGCGGCCGCATCCACGTCGAGCACTTCACGCCGCTCGAGGAAACGCACGCGGCATCGGCGAGTGCGTCCGCCGCGCCAGCGATGTCGCCGGCAACCGCGTCCGCGGCCGCGCTGCGGGTCGCGAAGACCGCGGCTCCCGCCGCTGATGCCGAGCAGCTTGCGACCGTCACGGTCGTCATGGACGGCCGGCGCCGGACGTTCCCGGTGACGGCCGCCGACGAGTTCATCCTCGATGCGGCCGGGCGCGCGGGCCTCGACCTGCCGTTTTCCTGCCGCGCCGGAGTCTGCTCGACCTGCCGCGCGAAACTCGTGCGCGGCACGGTGGAGCTGGACAACAATGTCGCGCTCGAGGACTGGGAGCTCGAGGCCGGCTACATCCTCTGCTGCCAGGCCCGGCCCACGAGCCCCGACCTCGAGATCAGCTACGACGAGTAACGCGGGACCCGCCGCGGCGCGACGCACCGGAGCACCGATGCAGTACGAAACGATCATCTATGCCGTCGACGCAGGCGTCGGGCGGATCACCCTCAACCGGCCGGACAAGCTCAACAGCTTCAACGGCCAGATGCACGCCGAGGTCCGCGCTGCGCTCGCGAGGCTCGCGGCTGATGGCGCGCGCGCGCTGGTCCTGACCGGCGCGGGCCGTGGCTTCTGCGCGGGCCAGGACCTGGGCGACCGCGCGGTCGCGCCGGGGGAGAAGGGCGTCGATCTCGGCGCGTCGATCGAGGAGAACTACAAGCCGCTGGTGCTGGGCCTGCGCGCGCTGCCGATGCCGGTGATCGCGGCGGTCAACGGCGTCGCCGCCGGTGCCGGCGCGAACATCGCGCTCGCCTGCGACATCGTCGTTGCGGCGCGCTCGGCCGTCTTCGTCCAGGCGTTCTGCCGGCTGGGACTCATCCCCGACAGCGGCGGCACCTGGTTCCTGCCGCGGCTGGTGGGAAACGCGCGCGCGATCGGGCTCGCGATGCTGGGCGACAAGCTGCCGGCCGAACAGGCGGCGGCCTGGGGCCTGATCTGGCAGTGCGTGGACGACGCGGAGCTCGCCGCTACCGTCGAAAAGCTGGCGCGCGGCCTCGCAGCCGCGCCGACGCTCGGGCTCGCGCGGACCAAGCAGGCGATCTACGACGGCTGGTCGAGAACGCTCGCCGAGCAGCTCGACGTCGAGCGCGACATGCAGCGCGAGCTCGGCTGGTCGGCCGACTACGCCGAAGGCGTGGCCGCGTTCACCGCGAAGCGCGCGCCTGCCTTCAAAGGGCGCTGAGCGATGGCCGCGACCACCGCCGCTTCCCCGGCGCAGCGCACGGCGGAGCTCGCCGCGCACGCCCTCTATGAGCAGGATCGCGCGTCGCAGGCGCTCGGGATGCGGCTGACCCGCATCGCCCCGGGCGAGGCCGAGCTCACGATGATCGTGCGACCGGACATGACGAACGGCCATCACATCTGCCACGGCGGATTGATCTTTGCGCTGGCGGACAGCGCGTTCGCCTTCGCCTGCAACTCGTACGGCGACAACACGCTCGCGGCGGCAGCGTCGATCGATTTCCTGGCCGCCGGCCGCGAAGGCGATACGCTGACGGCGAGGGCACGCGAGCTCTGGCGCGGCGGACGAAGCGGGCTGTACGAGATCGTCGTCGCCAACCAGCGCGGCGAGACCGTGGCGCTCTTCCGCGGCCGCAGCCAGCGCATCGCGGGCCGGGTGGTGGAGCAGGACTCGGCAGGAGGACCGGCATGAACCTGGAGAGCTTCGCAATGGGCCGCTGGCAGGCGGGAACGGGCGTGGCCGTCGCGCTGCACGATGCGACGACGGGCGAGCCGATCGCGCAGGCCTCCTCCGGCGGCATCGACTTCCGCGGCATGCTCGATTACGCGCGCGCGACGGGCGGACCGGCGCTGCGTCGGCTCAGCTTTCACGAACGCGCCGCGCTGCTCAAGGCGCTTGCGAAGTACCTGACCGAGCGCAAGGAGTCGTTCTACGAGCTGTCGTTCTCTACCGGCGCGACCCGCGCCGATTCCTGGGTCGACATCGACGGCGGCATCGGTACGCTCTTCGCGTACGCGAGTCGGGGTGCGCGCGAGCTGCCGAACGGCCGCGTGTTCCTGGACGGCGGGGTCGAGGGACTGTCGAAGACCGGCAGCTTCGTCGGCCAGCACATCTGCACGCCGCTCGAAGGGGCAGCCGTCCACATCAACGCGTTCAACTTCCCGGTCTGGGGCATGCTCGAGAAGCTGGCGCCCGCGTTGCTCGCCGGGGTGCCCGCGATCGTCAAGCCGGCGACGTCGACCGCCTACCTGACCGAGCGCGTGGTGCGCGCGATCGTCGATTCCGGCCTGCTGCCGGATGGCGTGCTGCAGCTCATCTGCGGTGGCGTGGGCGACCTGTTCGAGCACCTCACCTGCCAGGACATCGTGTCCTTCACGGGCTCGGCGTCGACGGCGGGCCGGCTCCGCTCGCACCCGGTCGTCGTGCGCAACTCCGTGCGTTTCGTCGCCGAGACGGATTCGATCAACTCCTCGCTGCTTGGGCCCGACGCGCGGCCCGGGACACCCGAGTTCGACCTGTACGTCAAGGAAGTCGTGCGCGAGATGACGGCGAAGGCCGGTCAGAAGTGCACCGCGATCCGCAAGGCGATCGTGCCGGCGTCGTTCGCGGGTGAGGTCGTCGAGGCGCTGGCGGCGGCGCTTGCCAGGGTCGTCATCGGTGACCCGCGGCGGGAGGAGGTCCGCATGGGCCCGGTTGCGAGTGGATCCCAGCGCGAGGAAGTGCTCACACGGGTGCAGGAGCTCGAGGGCGATGCGAGCATCGTCCACGGCGATCCGGAGAAGTTCGAGGTGGCCGGCGCCGACCGCCGTCGCGGTGCATTCGTACCGCCGATGCTGCTCTTCGTCCGCGACGCGATGTCGGCGCGGGCGGTGCACCGGGTCGAGGCCTTCGGGCCGGTCGCGACGGTGCTCCCGTATCGCGACGCGGGCGAAGCGATCACGCTCGCGCGGCGCAGCGAAGGCAGCCTCGCCGGCTCGATCTTCACCGCGGACGATGCGGTCGCGACCGAGCTCGCGCTCGGTCTCGCGCCGTGGCATGGCCGCGTGCTGATCGTGAACCGCCATTGCGCGAAGGAATCGACCGGGCACGGCTCGCCGCTGCCGCACCTGGTTCACGGCGGGCCCGGTCGTGCCGGCGGCGGCGAGGAAATGGGCGGGATCCGCGGCGTCCTGCACTACATGCAGCGCACGGCCCTGCAGGGCTCGCCCGACACGCTGGCCGCGATCGGCGGGCGCTGGATCCGCGGCGGCCGGCAGCTCGACCCCGGCGTGCATCCGTTCCGCAAGCCGTTCCACGACCTCGAGATTGGCGACACGCTCAACTCAAAGGAACGCGAGGTGACCGTCGAGGACATCGAGCGCTTCGCCGAGCTCTCGGGCGACCGCTACTACGCGCACATGAGCGAGAAGGAGGCCGCGCGCAACCCCCTCTTCGGCGGTCGCGTGGCGCACGGATACTTCCTGATCTCGGCGGCCGCGGGGCTCTTCGTCGACCCGCCCTACGGACCCGTGCTCGGCAACTACGGTCTCGATTCGCTCCGCTTCGTGAAACCCGTGAAACCGGGCGACCGGATCAAGGTGCGATTGACCTGCAAGCAGAAGTCACTGCGTCTCGGGGTCGGCTGGGGCGAGGTGCGCTGGGACACGGAGATCACCAACCAGGACGGCGAGACCGTGGCAGCTTACGAGGTGCTCACGATGGTGAGCGAGCACGCGGTGCCGGACGCGGTCGCGCAGGCCGGGTGATGACCGCGCCGCGCATGCCGGCCGAGGCGCCGCTCGAGCCGATCGAGCGTGCCTCGCGCGACGAGCTCGCGGCGCTGCAGCTCACGCGCCTGCGCTGGTCGCTCGCGCATGCCTATCGCAACGTTGCGCACTACCGTTCGACTTTCGATGCGGCGGGCGTGCGCCCCGAGGACCTGGACGACCTCGGCGACCTCGCGCGATTCCCCCTGCTCACGAAGAGCGACTTTCGCGAGCAGTATCCCTTCGGATTGTTCGCGATGCCGCGCGAGCAGGTGCTGCGCATCCACGCCTCCTCGGGCACGACCGGAAAGCCCACGGTCGTGGGCTACACGCGCAAGGACCTGGACACCTGGGCCGACCTCGTCGCGCGGTCCATCCGCGCGGCCGGCGGGCGCGCCGGCGACATCGTGCACGTCGCCTACGGCTACGGTCTCTTCACCGGCGGCCTCGGCGCGCATTACGGCGCGGAGCGGCTCGGCTGCACGGTGATCCCGATGTCCGGCGGGCAGACCGAGCGGCAGGTGCAGCTCATCCGGGATTTCCGGCCGGACATCATCATGGTGACCCCGTCGTACATGCTCGCGATCGCCGAGGAGTTCGCGCGCCAGGGGCTGGACGCGGCCGAGTGCTCGCTGCGCGCCGGCATCTTCGGCGCCGAGCCCTGGACGGATGCGATGCGGGCCGAGATCGAGCGCCGCCTGGGCCTGGACGCCGTCGACATCTACGGGCTGTCCGAGGTACTCGGCCCCGGCGTCGCCAGCGAGTGCGTGGAGACCAAGGACGGCCCCGTGATCTGGGAGGATCACTTCTACCCCGAGATCATCGATCCCGAGACGGGCCGGGTGCTGCCCGACGGCGAGGAGGGCGAGCTGGTGCTCACCTCGCTCACCAAGGAAGCACTGCCCGTCATCCGCTACCGGACGCGCGACCGGACACGCCTGCTGCCGCCGACCGCGCGCTCGATGCGTCGCATGGCGCGGATCACGGGCCGCACCGACGACATGCTGATCATCCGCGGCGTGAACCTGTTCCCGAGCCAGGTCGAGGAGCTGATCCTCGCCTCGCGCGGGCTCGCGCCGCATTACCAGCTCGAGCTCACGCGGCAGGGACCGCTCGATGCGCTGACCGTGCACGCCGAACGGGCCGCCGATGCCGATGCCTCCCGCGATGAGGCGCTCGGCACCGCGCTCGCGAGGCAGATCAAGAACCGCATCGGCGTCACGGCGGCGGTGCGCGTGCACGCGCCCGGCGGGATCGAGCGGTCGATCGGCAAGGCGAAGCGGGTCATCGACCGGCGCTGAGAAAGGAGACATACGCGATGGCGTGGACGCTGCTGTTCGTTGCCGTGCTCATCGTGAGCGGCATACTGGGGCTCAAGCTGACACACACCGCGTGAGTCATGGACCTGGTGCCGATATCGATCAGCGGCCGTCCCGAACGGGAAGTGCCGGAGCTGCCCGAGACGGCGCTCGAGGCGCTGGCGGGCACGGCGATGCTCTATCGGGAGACCGGGTTCGACCCACCGTGGATCGGCTACCTGGTCGTCGACGGCGGTCAATGCGTCGGCACCTGCGCCTTCAAGTGCGCACCGGTAGACGGTCGGGTCGAGCTCGCCTACTTCACGTTCCCCGGGCACGAGGGACGAGGGCTCGCGACGCGGATGTGCTGCGAGCTGGTCAAGATGGCGCGCACCGCCGAGCCCGACGTCACGATCGCCGCGCAGACGCTGCCGGAACACGATGCGTCGACGCGCGTGCTCGAGAAGGCGGGTTTCCGCTGGCATTCCGAGCTCGAGCATCCCGAGGACGGGCGGGTGTGGGAATGGCGCCTGGAACCCGGGCTCACTCCACCGGGTGCACGCCCGGGCGGGACGCGACCGTGATCGCCGCCGACGGACCGCCGAGCTCGAGGCTGATCAGCGGCGCCGTGTCGTAGAACTGCAGCGAGCACACCGGCGGCAGCAGGGCGCGCTCGACGAGCCGCCCGTCGAGGCGGGTCCCGTTGCGGCTTCCGAGGTCGACCACCCACCACCGGCCGTCGTCGAGCCTGACCTCGGCGTGCCTGCGGCTCACGAGCGGATCGTCGAAGTGCAGCTCGCAGCCCTCGTCGCGCCCGATGCGGAACGCCTTGAAGAACACCCGCTCGTGGCTGCCCGCGGTATCCTCCCAGCGCGCACGAACACTGTCGGTCGACCCGAACAGCAGGGTCGTGCTGCCGGCGGGCGCTTCCTCGTCAGCGGACGCCAATTGGGCGGCGGTGCCGGGATCGCGGACGACGCCGCCCAGCGTGAGCTCATAGATCCATGCGAGCGCCGCGGCGATCGGCAGGCCGAGCATGGCGACGATGATGAATGCGCGAACGGTCCATTCAGGCGCGCCGAAGGCAGGCAGCAGGTCCGTAGCCGCGAGCGACGCGCCCCAGGCGACGACCGCATAGGCCGCCACGATCTTGAACACGCCTCGACGGCTGAGCTCGCCGATGAGCGACCCGATTCGCCTCGCCAGTGCTCGCATCGTCCCCGGGGTGCTGGTCGTGTGGCTCGCACGCTACCACACCCGCACGCCGGCGAGGTCACGGCTGCGCGGCCACCGGCACGAAGAAGAAATCGCCGATCTCGTGGCCCGCGCCCTTGATGGCCTTGAACTCCGGGACCTGGCGGAAGCCGGTACGGGCCGCCGCGCCCCTGACCCGCTCCTTGAGCTGCGCGAACAGCGAAGGCGCCGACATCACCGCGCGGTTCGACTCGAGCACCTCGAGGAAGGCACGCGCAAAGACCGAGTTGCCCTGGCCCCCTTCGTCGAGCACCGGCTGGTCGCCACCCGAGGAAATCAGCAGGCGGGCGCGCTTCGGCATGCGGATCCGCACATATTCGAGCGACACCTGCGAAGGGTCCTGGCGCATGAGGAAGCTCGGATCGTCCGACAGCAGCCCCGCGTAGCACGAATCCGCGACCACCAGGACGCGTCGCGCGGGCAGCCGCGCGAGGTGACCCGTCACCTGCTCGTTGGCGATCCAGAACGTGTCGACAGGCGGCGGGTCGGCGTTGATGGGCAGCCAGTAGCCGGCCTCCTGCGTGCCCGTGCGCAGCCGGGTGCCGTGGCCCGCGTAATAGATCAGGAGATTGTCCTCGGGCTTGAGCACGCCGTTCAGGTCGTTGAGTGCTCGCAGCATCGCGACGTCGTCGCCGTCGTCTACCACCGTCACGCTGAACCCGTAGCCCTCCTTGAGGACGCGGGCTGCGCGCCGCGCATCGTTGATCGGCGTCTGCAGCGGCTCGATTCGACGGTAGTTCTGGTTGCCGATCACGAGCGCGTAGTAACGCCCGAGGCCGAGCCCGGCGATCTGCCTCGGCGTCGCGACGGGGACGGGCTCGGCGGGCGTGCCCGCCGAACGGCCCGCCCCGGGCTCGCGGGTGCGCGCGGCGGGGAGGGCTGCAAGCCTCGCCTGGCTGCCGTCACGCTCGTGCTTCAACTGCGCGAGCAGGCTCTTGAGCGACGCGAGCTCCGCGGACGCGCCCTGTGCCACGCCCGCCTGCGCCGCGAGTTTCCGCTCGAGCTCGTCGACCTGCCGCTGGAGCGCCTCGATCTGACGGTCGCGCTCGTCGATCTGCCGCTGCAACTCCGCACGCTGCCGCTCGAGCTCCTGCCGGTACCCTTCCTCGAAGCCGACGTCGCCCTCGAGGCCGCCGGCCTCGCGATAGAGGTTCAGCGCCTGCAGTGCATCCTTCTCGACGCCGAGTCCCTGCTCGTAGAGCGTGCCGAGATTGAAACGCGCGCGCGAATGGCCCTGCTCGGCCGCCTTCCGGTACCACTCGGCCGCCCGGGCGTAATCCGGTGCGGTGCCGAGGCCCTTCTCGTAGATTTCCCCGACGACGGTTTGCGCCTCCGCATCGCCCGCCTGCGCCGATCCGAGCCAGATCGCAAGCGCGGTCTCGAGGTTCGCGCGGTCGTACTCGACCCATTCGCCGCCCCGCACGCGACATTCGGCGAGCGTCGTTCGAGTCGGGCGTCGTGGCGTCGAAAACGACTTTCCGCCCACGCGCCGCACCTGCGGCGGCAGCAGGCAGTCGACGATCTCGACGTCCTGTCGCTGCATCGCCGGTGCCTGAGCAGCGCTCACCGCATCGGCCGCGCCGCCCGCAAGTGCCGCTGCCAGCAGCGCAAACCCGGTCGCGCGCATGCGGGGGTAAATCAGAGGTTCCCTAAGGGCACGCGGGGTCGCTACCAAATTCCGTGTCATATGCACCCTGTTCGATCCATTGCTTGAGACCCGGCAGGACCTCGTTCCGCACGACCGCATCGCCCGTCAAGTCGAGTCCCCGTCCGCTGTGCGTGAGCTGGCCCGTGGGTTTCAGCAGCAGCGCGCTCGCCGGCGGATCCGCCAGCGACACATAGGGTGTTGCCAGCGGTTCGTCGGCGTCGACACCGCACCGCATCCGCGCGTAGCCCTCCTGCGTGTTCGCGCCGAGAAAGCCGATCGGGCTCTGGGGTCGGCCATGGCAGCTGCCGCAGGTCGTAACGAGCCCCACGGTCGCACGCAACCGCTCGAACGACACGGCATCGCCGGGCTGTGGGGCATCGCTCAAGTGCAGGTCCTCGTGACCGACGAAGCCGATCTCCACCGTTCCGCTCACGTCCAGGTCGTCCGCGGTCGCATCCGCGTACTCGGCGCGGAAGGCGATGCGTGCGCCGTCGTCGGACAGGCTGCGCTGCATCGAGTCCGGGGCGGCGGTTACGAACGCGGTCATCCGCCCCGGGGGTGGCGTGTACGGGAACCGGCCGTCTGGAATCTCCGCGCTGCCGGCGTCGAAGAATCGGACTCCGCGCGCGCGCCCGCCGACGACGCAGTCGTTGATGTCGATCATCACCGCCGCGTAGGCGCTGCCGTCGTTCGGCCGCGTCGGCACGTCCCGTCGGCAGGCTCGTACGACGAGTTGCGTCGGGACGTAGACGCCAAAGCTCGTGGCCGAGCCGGCGGTGTCGCCATCCGCGTCTTCGACTAAGACCGAAATCGGTATCGGCGCGTCCACGACCGCGCCCGTCGGCACCGTGACGCACACGGCGAGAGCATCGGTGCACGGGGCCGCGGTGACGCCGGCCGCATTGTCGGCGATCGCGACCGACCGCAGCGTGCGCGCGCCGTCGCCCCCGCTGTCCGTGCGCAGGCGCACCGCCAGCGGCGTGCCGACCCCCGCATCGACCGGCACGGGCAGCAGCGGATCCTGGTCGGCGATGGCCGCCACCAGCGGGACCGTGTCACGACGCTCGCGGATTTCGCAGGCGGTGGCGGCGGAACCATCTGCCATGGCCTCCGCGCAGCTCGCCACGGCGGTGCCGGAGACCGAAAGGCTGAGCTTGTACGTTCCCTTCACGTCTACGCCGACGAGCGTGGGCGTTGCGGAATCGGCGAAGCTCAGGTGCGCCTGGCTGCCGGCGGGCGCCTCGAGGTGCCACGCATAGCCGCCGCCCGGAAAGAGCGTGCTCGCGCGCCCATCGAGGGGGTAGTCGGCGCCGCGCACCAGCGTGTCATCTGCCGCGGCCAGCCCACCGATCGCCGCCACCGGACCCGGGCGGTGGATCTCGGAAGTCGCATCGTTGCCGTCGTCGCGGAAGTGCTCGGACAGCATCTGCGCCGCGGAATGCCCGTCGGGCGCTTCCGGCAGTGGCAGCCAGAAGCGGTCCATCGTCAACCGCGCAAGCGGCATCCGCCCGCTCTCGAGCATCGTCGTGAGGCTGACCGCATCCGCGAACTCGGCGTAGCTGCCGATGGCGAACTGTCCGGTGCCCAACGGCCCGGGTACGTGCATCACGTGGCAGGAACGACAGTTGCGAGCGAAGACGTCCTGGTAGATCGACTCGGCATCCGCCGGGTTTCCCTCAGTGGTGCTGCGCCAGGTCGCCGGCACGTAGCCGCCATCGAAGCTGGCCGACGGCAGGCCCGGCCCGCCGTACCAGCCTTCGAGCAAGTCCCGCGCCAGCGGGAAGCGCCGCGCGTCCCCGTAGGTCAGGTAGGCGAGGTGGTTCAGGCGCTTGAACGCCGCCTGCTGCTCCGCCCGGCTGAAACGCACGACGAGCGCCTGCTCGGTATCCGTGAAGGACGGGTCGCCAGCGTTCGAGAACGCCGGGTCGGTGTCGGAATAGAGCAGCGAATCAAGATCCCAGGGCAGGAAGGCGCTGGCGACGTCGCCGCCGTTGCCGTAGCGTGTGGGATCGCCTGCATCGAGGCCCCGCGGCGTGCCGCTGTGACACACGGTGCAGGACCCCGGCATGAATTTCTCTCCCCGACCGTCCAGGTCGATGGAGAGCACGCGCCGGAAGTCGCCCTGCCGGGTCGGCGCATAGGTGTAGAACTTGGTGATCCGTCGTGGACCGCTGGCCGGGGAATGCGAGAACTCCATCGCGACCGCAACGATCGGCTGCAGCGTGCGCGCCGCGCCCTCGAGACTCCCGTAGTTGATGACCACGCTGTAGACGTCGCAGGCGCCGGGTGTCGCCTCCGCCAGGGTCGCCGGTGTCGCGCCGCCGTCGCAGGCGCCGAGCCGCGCGTACATGTCGCGGCCGAAGCCGAGATCGAAATTGTTGAGGTACGCGGCGTGCGCGCCGGTGGCGGAATTTCCCAAGGATCCACGCATCGCTTCCCAGTCGATCGCCCCGGTCGCGAACCCGGCCCGGGCGAGCCAACCCGACAGCGTCGCTTTTGCCGCATGGCCCTCGGCGTCGTCGATCGTCCGGTAATAGGCGTCGGCGGAGGCCCGCGTGTCCATCGTGCGCGAGGCCGCGCCGTGGACCTGGTCCAGCGTGACGACAGCCTCCGACGACACGCCATCCGAGGCCGCGGCGAAGCCCCGCGTCGCCGACTTCGCAGCAGCCGGCGCCGACGACGTCCCGACGACGGTCCCATGGGCATCGAGCACGCAGAGCCCTGCCTGCACACCGGCGGGCAGCGTGCCCGTCGGCGTGATCGCGATGCGCAACGTGAGCTCGGCCTCGTCGATTGTCGACGGATCCACCGCGAGTTGCGGCTGCGCCTGCCCGACGTGCGTCAGCACGTCGTCCATGACCAGCGACGGCAGCGGGCGGGCGAAGCGCGGATTGCGCGCGTCCGCGCAGTCCGGGCCGCCCGTGCCGTTCGCCGCGAGCCAGCGCCCGGGCAGCGTGACCGTCTTCGCCGTGAGCGGAAACTCCGTGTGGCGCGTGCCTTCGAGGTCGGTGTAGCTCAAGCGCTGCTCGATCGTGAGCTCGAAGGCGAGGTCGGCCGCGAGCGAGGAGACCACGTCGGTCACTGCCACGACGGTGAATTCCGGGCTGCCGGAATACGTGAGGAAGGCGTCGGGATCGAGCGCTTCGTCCACGGTCACGGTCACGAGCGCGTCGTCGCTCTGCCCGTTGCCGTCGGTGGCGGTCATGCGGAACTGGAGCTCGGCCGCCCTGTCGGGCACGCGGAATTTCACGGTGCTCTCGTTTCGCTTCACGAGCGCGACGCCCTCGGCCGCCGTGTTGAGCGGCGTCCAGTCCCAGCGCAGCACGGGCACGGTCGTGCCGCGGCTGTCCTTGCCGCTCAGGCGCACCTCCGAGCCGGCGCGGACCGTGAGCGCGATGTCGCCGCCTGTGTTCGTGAACGGGTGATTGAGTGCCTTCACGTTCGCGACCGGGGCTGTCGTGGGCTGCTCGCCGACGTCGCTTGCGCCGCCGCATCCGGCGAGCGCCAGCGCGCAGGCCGCAAGCGTCGGCGCGACGCGGTGCCGGCCTCGCACCGGCCGCTCAGCGACCGAACTCGTAGCGCATGCCACCGGTGATCACCGAGTCGGAGTAGTCGTCGAGGTCGAGGACTTCGAGGTACTGCACGAAGCCCATCAGCCCGCCGGCCAGCACCACGGTCACACCCGCGGCGGCCGTGTAGTAGTCCTCGTCCGGCGGATCGGTCGGGACGTTGAAGTCGACGAAGATGTTCTGCAGCAGCTGCTCGTACGCATCCGCATAGCGTGCGGAGACACGCCGCACGTCGTCCAGCGTCTCGCGGTGGTAACGGCCGCTCAGGTACGGCACGAGCACGCCGAAGCGCGGCGTAAACACGTACTGGATCTGCAGTCCGGCGTTGGCGTCCAGCGACTCGATGTCCTGGTCGCCGATCTGCAGGTCGAACGGATCTACCGGGCTGTTTTCGACGGTGTTGACGCTGCTTTCGCGGAAGCCGTCGACCCGCGCGTCGAGGTAGTCGAGACCCAGTGACGGTTCGACCGAGAAACCGCCCCAGCGGAAGGCGTAGCCGGCGGCGACGGTCGCGAGCAGCGAGCTGCTGTCTGTCGAGCCGGTGGCCAGGCTGTCTACCGCGGGGATCAGCGGGTTCTGCGACGGGTAGGTGATGCGACGCCGCGAGTCGTGCGTCAAACGCTGGTAGCCGAGTGAGCCGTTGAGGTAAGCGCGCTCGCCTTCGAGCAGGCCGTAGACGATGCCGCTGTACCCATCCGACTCGATGAGCCCGTCGACGACGCTGCGCGCGGAGTCGAAGTCGACCTCCTTACTCGAGTAACCGATCATCACGCCGGCCGCGAGGCTCGGCGAGAACCGGTAGTCCACGCCGAAGGTGACTTCCTGGCCCTCGAAGTCGAACGCATCCTCGAGGACGGTCGGGTCCTTGTCGCCGTAACCGAAGGCACCGTCCAGGAACCAGCTCCACGGACTCCCGATCTGCTCGGCATCGGCGCTCGCGCCGCCGCCGAGCGGCAGCGTGCCCGCCTGCGCGACGCGAATGGCGCCGTCACCGGCGTGGATGGCGCGCGCCACACGGGGGCCACTGATGCCCCAGCGCAAGGCCGCCATGCGCGCGGACAAGGCCGAGATCTGGCTGGCCGCGAACTCCGTGGTCATCGAGCCCTGCGCGGCCAGCTCCTCGGCGGCCGTCCAGCGCAATGCAAAACCCAGGGCGTCGATGTCGAGCGACAGGCTGAAGGTCGTCTCACCCGTGCCCAGCAGCTCGTTCGCGGTGTGCACGAGCTCGCGCGTCTCCTCGAAGACGCCAAAGACATCGTCCGGACAGGCCGGCCCGGGGCCAGCCGCGCAGGGCCCGGACAGCGCGTCGAAGGTCGCCTGGTTGGCCTGCGCCGCGGCGGTCTCGAGCGCGTTGAACTGGGCGAGGATGCGCGGATCCGTCAGGTCCGCGCGTGCCGCCAGCGGCACGATCGCCGTGACCATCAGGCCGAACAAACCCTTGAGCCTGGAGCTCACGCTGTCACGGCCCGGTCAGCCACTTTACGATGTTGAGTCCCGTGCACCAGCTTTGCGCTGACGCTATCGTGCCCGGACGCTATTTCCGTAGCGGTGGCTTGTCAAGAAGATGGGTTTTCGTCGCTGTTCTGCAGCAGTCACGGTCGGAATCTTACTCTGCGCGGCGTGCCGGTCGGGCCGGATGGCGGTGTTTTCGGCCCGGCGAACCCACCGCTGGTCGCGCGAGACGTGGCGGGCCGCCCGTGTTCTCACGGTCGCGCCCATGATCCGGTTGCGCGCCCGAGCTCTGGACCGGCCGCGCGCGCGGATTCATTTCAGCTCGTCGATGAACTCGGCCAGGGGTGTGTGCTGTGCGAGTGCCGGCTGGCGATCCAGCAAGCCCTGCAGGCTCTCGCGCGCCTCAGCTCGAACTTCCACATCGGCGTCGGCCAGGCGGCCGCCGAATGCGTCGAGTGCGCGCCCGAGCGCCTGCGCGGCTTCGGGGTTCTTCGGATGCAGCACATACGCCTCGCAATACTGCGAGATCGAGTCGTAGAGCAGCGCAAGCGCCTCGGGCCCGACGAGCGCCTGCGTGCCGGCACGATAGGCATAGTCGCCGAGCTCCATGGAACGACGGAACTGTGCCTGCACCTCCTCGGGCAGTTCCGCGAACGGCACGTCGGGTTGCGACTGGGAGTAGCCCACCCAGGTCGCGTATCCCGCTGCGATCGCGAGCACCGCAGCCACCGTCGCGAGCGCCGGGACCCACGTTGCCACGCCCTCGAACGCGTCCAGGAACGACTGCGCATTCGGCCATCGGCGGCGGCGATCCAGGATGAGCGCCCGCTCGATGGCCCGCCAGCGCCGGCGCCCGATGTCCTTGAGTGGCGCGGGACGCAGGCTGCGGGCCGCGGCCTCCTCTGCCGCTCGACCGTCGAACGGGTGTCGTCCGGACAAGAGCTCATACGCCACCAGCCCGAGCGCGTACACGTCGTCCGCCGGATCGGGCTCACCGCCGCGCAGCATCTCGACCGTCGCGTAGCGCGGCGTCAACGCCGCCAGTCGCCCGGCATCGAACTCGTCCCGCGCTCGCTCGCTCTCACGGGCCAGCCGCGCGATGCCGAAGTCCATGATCTTCGCGATTCCCTCGCTCGTTGCGAACGCGTTGCCGGGCTTGAAGTCGCAATGCACGATGCCGCGCGCGTGCGCATAGGCGAGTCCGGCGGCGAGACCACGTATCAGGCCCAATGCCCGTTCACGCGGCAGCGGACCTGCCGCCTCGCGGATCATCCGGTCGAGCGCGACGCCATCCATCAGCTCCATCGCTATGAACGCCAGGCCACTGCCGGGATCGACGTCGAAATTGAACACCGTGGCGACGTTCGGGTGCGCGAGCGACCGGGCCTTGCCGGCTTCGCGTTGCAGCGCGACGTATGCGTCCCGGTGCCGTTGCATGTCGCGGCTCAGGAGCTTGATCGCGACGTCAGGACGTGGGTCGCGTGCCTCGAGGAGCAGCAGGTCCTGGGCTTTCCACACCTGGCCCATGGCGCCTGCGCCCAGGAGCACGTCGAGCCGGTAGCGGTCCCGGATGACCTGGCCTTTTGCGATGGTCGCTGGCTCCTGCGCGGCCCGCGCCGGACCGGCCGCACCGCGTGGATCCGCGGTGGCCCCGGGCGCCAGCCTGGTCGAAACCGTGTCGGGGTCCCGGGTTACGTCGTCCTCCGGGACCGACTCGCCCGCAATGTGCCTGCGATCCATCAATTCATCCTGACGCGCGCGGGCCGTACGCGCTCGCGCTGATGTACGCTGCCTCTGGCCGAAATCGATCCCCCGTGGCGATCATGATCGATCCCGACGAGCCGACCGAGTTTCCGGCCATGGTGTAGAGCACCGCTTCCACGTTCGAGGAGGATACATGCGACCAGTTCTGTCCGGCCTGCTCGCCCTTGCCGCATGCGGGGTCATCGCCGGCACCTTCGCTTCATCATCCGCTTCGTCGACCGAATGGGTCGTGCCCATGACCCTGGTCGATGCCAGGGGCATTGGTACCCCGGTCGGGCAGGTAACCGTGACCGAGACGCGGTTCGGGGTCGTATTCTCGCCCGCGCTCGAGGGACTGCCACCCGGCCTGCACGGCTTTCATGTGCACGAAAATCCGAGCTGCGCGCCAGCCGAAAAGGATGGCGCGAAGGTCGCGGCCCTGGGTGCAGGCGCGCACTACGATCCGGAGCGTTCAGGCAAGCATGGCCTGCCCTGGGGAGACGGCCACCTGGGCGACCTGCCTGCACTCTACGTCGGCGGTGACGGCAAGGCGGGTTACCCCGTGCTCGCGCCACGGCTCAAGCGCCAGGATCTCGCCGGCCGCAGCCTGATGGTGCATGCCGGCGGCGACAATCATGCCGATCATCCCGCGCCGCTGGGGGGCGGAGGCGGGCGCATCGCCTGCGGCGTGATCCCCTGAGGTTAGGTTCCTTAGGCCGCTGCTCGCGTTCAGGCGGGGACGAACGTTCGTCCTGCATCCCAGCGAAGCTCGCGCACCGGCAGACCATAGAGACGCTCGATGTTCTCCGTGCCGAGCACGTCCGGCTCGGGTCCGTGCAGCCAGCGCCCGTCACCGAAGAGCAGCAGCGCCTCGTCCGCATAGCGCGCTGCGAGGCCGGCATCGTGCAGGCTCATGATCGCGGTGCGGCCGGCATCGGCCAGCCGGCGGAAGACATCGAGCACCATCACCTGGTGGCGCGGATCCAGCTGCTGGATCGGCTCGTCGAGCAGGAACACCTGCGGTTCCTGCGCGAGCACGGCTGCGACGGCCAGCCGCCGCCGCTCGCCGCCGGACAGGGTGGCGACTTCGCGATCATCGAGGCCCGACAGGTCGACGTCCGACAACGCGCGTCGCGCGATGCTTCGGTCGGTCTCGCTCTCCCATTGCCAGAAATCGACGTGCGGATGCCGCCCCACGAGGACGGCGTCCAGCACCGTGCCCGGAAACGGGTCCTCTGCGGCCTGCGTCAGGAGGCCGAGCTGCCTCGCGAGCGGCCGTCGCGGCCAGTCCGGCAACTCACGCCCGTCGACCCGGACGCTTCCGGTCGCGCGGGCGTTGAGACCCGCGAGCGCGTGCAGCGTCGAGCTTTTCCCCGAGCCGTTGCGCCCGAGCACGGCCACGACGGTTCCGGGACGAAAGCGGATCGAGAGTGCGTCGACGAGCGTGCGCCCGGGCACGCGAACGGTGAGGTCGTGGCAGGCGAGCCCGCGTTCGTCGCCGGCCGCGGTCAGCGCGTCCATCCGATCTCGCGCGCCGTCGCGGATCCGACGACCATCTGTGCCAGCGACTCGGGCATCTCGGCGTGCACAGGGCTCACCGCGATGCGCCCGGCCATGATCTCGCCCTGCGCCTGCGGAAACGTGGGCTCCCGCAACGGGTCGGCGAGGCCGTCCGGAACCGTCGGTCGCCCGTTGCGACGATCGTACTTGTCGGTTGCGCCGAGCGTGTGCAGCAGCTCGTGCACGATCACGACCTGGTTTGCGTCCTCGGCGGCCGCTCCGGCGAACAGGCGCGCGACCGCGACGAGTCCCTTGCTCATGCCCAGTGAATCCGGCAGCGCACGGCCGCTCACGGCGGGGTAGTACAGCGCGAAGAGCTGTATGTCGGGCGGCGGCAGCGGATCGTTTGCGGCAACGCGCCACGCCCAGTAGCGCATCTTGAGGCTCCACAAGACGATGCTCGCGAGCCCCGGATCCACACCCGGATCGGGCGGCAGCGCGCCCGCCGCGCGCGACACCCGCAGCCGCATCGGCTCGTCGAGCGCGATGCCGTAGTCGCCCGCTTGATTCGCGACGAACTCCTCGACCGCACCGAAGGAGTCGTCGTCGAGGCCGGCCAGGTACGAGCGCACGTCGGCATCGTCGCTGGCCGCAAGCAGGTACACCGTCACGCGCAGGGGCGCGTCCCAGTCCCGGCTCCTCCTGCGATCCAGCCAGGCGCCGAGCGCCACGAAGGCCAGGATGCCCAGCAGCAGCGCGAGGCGCAGGTTGCCGAGAAACGTGCGACGCGCCACTCGATTCGCACTCAGGGGTACAGGCGTGTCGCGCGCCAGGGTCCGGCGACGAATCCGGAAGCGGCATCGGGCGTCAACTCGCGCGTCCAGCGAGCACGGTCGTGCACGCGGAACGCGCCCTCGACCCAGAGCTCCACGGACTCCGCCCAAAGCCGAAAGCCGCCCCAGCGCGGCGGCCGGGGCACGTTCTCGCCGAACCGGCCCTGCGTTTCCGCGACTCGATCGAGCAGGGTCGCGCGGGAGTCGAGAGGCTCGCTCTGCAGGCTCGCCCAGGCGCCGATGCGGCTGTCGAGCGGTCGCGACGCGAAATAGGCGTCGCTCTCATCGGCGGGCGACATGCGCACCGGGCCCTCGAGGCGCACCTGGCGTCCAAGAGCGTCCCAATGAACGACGCCCGCGGCGCGCGGGTTCGCTTCGATCTCGCGGCCCTTGCGGCTGTCATAATTCGTGTAGAACACGACATAACCCTGCTTTACGTCGAGCGCCTTCGCGAGCACGACGCGCGCGGACGGGCAGCCGTCGGCGTTCGCCGTGGCGAGCACCATCGAATCCGCATTGCGTTGCACCCGGCGGCTGCGCGCCTCCTCGAACCACTGCGCGAACAGCGGCATCGGGTCGGAAGGCAGCTGGGTCGGCAGCAGGTCCGGGCTGGACACGGCGCGCACTCGGAGCGTAGGTGCGTGAAATTATGCCCCAGGAGGAAAGGGAAAATAGATCTGACCCCTTTCCCTTTGGTAAAAGACCTGCGTTGCACCTGCAGATCCGCGTAATGAGGTCACTCGAAGAACTGCGCACCAGGCTCGATGAGCTCGATCGCGAGCTGCTCGAGCTCGTCGCGAAGCGCCAGTCGCTCAGCACCGAGATCGCATCGGTGAAGCGCGCGACCGGTCAGTCCACGCGCGATTTCGCGCGCGAGCGCGAGGTGCTGCTGCGCGCGAGGCATGATGCCGGGACGCTCGGCGTTTCGGCGGCACTCGCCGAGACGTTGCTCCAGGCGCTGATCCGCGGATCGCTCACCACGCAGGAGCAGGCGCGCGTGGCCGCACAGGGCCGGGGAACGGGCCGCAGCGCGCTCGTCATCGGCGGTCGCGGCAAGATGGGTCGCTGGATGGCCGATTTCCTCGCCTCGCAGGGATTCCGCGTCACCGTCGGTGATCCGGCGGGCGAGGTGCCCGGGTACGACTGGATCGCCGACTGGACGGTATCCGCGCTCGATCAGGACCTGATCGTCGTCGCCACGCCGCTCGCGACGGCCAACGAGATACTCACCGCCCTCGCTGCGCGCCGCCCGCGCGGCCTCGTCTTCGATCTTGGCTCGCTCAAGACGCCGTTACGATCCGGGCTGGCCGAGCTCAAGGCCGCCGGTTGCAGGGTTACCTCCGTGCATCCGATGTTCGGACCCGACACCGAGCTGCTGTCGGGTCGCCACGTCATCTTCATCGACATGGGCGAGGCTTCCGCGCTGGAGGAGGCGCGTGGGCTCTTCGCCTCGACCATGGCCGACCTGGTCGTGATGGAGCTCGAGGAACACGATCGCCTGATCGCCTTCGTGCTCGGCCTCTCGCACGCGCTCAACATCGCGTTCTTCACCGCGCTCGCCGACAGCGGCGAAGCGGCGCCGCGACTCGCGCGCATGTCGAGCACGACCTTCGACGCGCAGCTCGACGTGGCGAGCAGGGTCGCGGGCGAGAATCCCGATCTCTATTTCGAGATCCAGAGCCTGAATGCGTTCGGCGAGGAGCCGCTCGTCGCGTTGCGCGCGGCCGTCGACCGGTTGTATAGAGCCGTCCACGAGCGCGACGCCGGAAGCTTCGTCGCGATGATGCGACGTGGCCGGGAATACCTGCAGGTGCGCCGCGAGGCGCTGGAGTCCGGTGCATGAAAGGAACACCCTTCGTCGACGACATGGGCGCCGGCGACACCGGGCAAGCGAGCGAAGGTCGCATGCGCGCGTTGTTCCAGTGGGAACGCGCGCTGCTCGGCGCCACATCGCTGCCCGATTTCCTCACCGCGGTGGCCGAGCCTGCTGGTGCGATGACTGCGCCGTACACCGCGACGCTGCTGCTGTCGGATCCCACCCACGAGCTGCGCCACATGCTGCTGGGCGGCGGACGGACGCCTCCGCCGCCGGGCCTGCTGTTCGCCGACAGCCTGGCCGCGATGGCGCCACAGCTCGCCCTCATGCAGGAAGCGTGGCTGGGCGAGTACCGGGCAGCCGACCACGCGCTCCTCTTTCCGGGCGCGTCGGGCCTGCGACGGGTGGCGCTCTTCCCGCTGCGATCCCGGAGCGCGCCGATCGGCAGCGTGAACCTCGCAACGAACGACGAGGCCTGCTCATGGCGGGACTGCGAGCCGTGGCTGCTCGCGCACGTCGACGAAGTGATGAGCGCCGCCCTCGAGCGACAGCTCGACGCGATGCGGCTGCGGCGCGGCGGTCATACCAGTCCGCTCACGGGCTGGCATACGCGCCGCTATATGCAGGCGCGACTCAAGGAGGCGATCGCGCGGTGCCAGCGGCACGGCGGCGACGTGAGTTGCGTGCTGATCGATGTCGATGGCCTCAAGGGGATCAACGATGCGTACGGACAGCTCGCGGGCGACCAGGCGCTGCACGAGGTTGCGGCCAGGATCGAGGGGCAGCTCCGAGCCAGCGATGCGGCTGCGCACATCGACGCGGACGAGTTCGTCGTCCTCCTGCCAGATACCCGGGTCGAATCGGCGATCCCGTTGGCCGAGCGAATCCTGGACGCGGTACGTTCCGAGCCGATCCCGGCCGGACCGGGGCTGTTGATTCCGATGAGTGTCTCGATCGGGCTCGCTTCCGTCACGGCCGGACCCGACTCTGGGCAGAAATCCTCGTCAGATCATCTACTTGCGAAAGCCGAGTCCGCGCTGCACCTGGCCAAGACGCGCGGCGGAAACCGCTACTCCCTGAGCGACGTTTGAACGGCTGCGCGAGAGGCCGCACGGCTCGGTGGCGTTGCGAGTTACAAACGAGAGGCATTCGCATTAAAATGAGAAGCATTCGCAATAAGAGGTTGGCCGCCGATGAGACGCCTGGTCGTGAGTCTTCTGTCCGCACTCGTCCTGTCCGTCTGCGGTTTCTCCGCGGCCTGGTCGGAGACGCTCACCGTCTACTCGGCGCGTAACGAGCAGCTGATCAAGCCGGTCTTCGACCGCTACACCGAGCAGACCGGCGTCCAGATCAAGTTCGCCACCGGCGAGGCCGGCGTGCTCATCCAGCGCCTGGCTGCGGAGGGCGCCGCGAGTCCGGCGGACCTGCTGATGACCGTGGACGCGGGCGAGCTCTGGCACGCTGCGCAACTTGGTCTGCTGCAGCCCGTCGCCTCGAGCAGCCTGCAGCGAAACATCCCCGCGAGCCTGCGCGACCCCGGCGGTCGGTGGTTCGGGCTGTCGCAGCGCGCCCGCACGATCGCCTACAGCACGGCGCGAGTGGATCCGGCGAAGCTGAGTACCTATGAGGCGCTGACGGATGCATCGTGGAAAGGGAGGCTGTGCCTGCGTACGTCGAAGAAGGTGTACAACCAGTCCCTCGTCGCCATGATGATCTCCGAGCACGGCGAGCAGGCGACCGAGCAGGTCGTGCGCGGCTGGGTCGCCAACCTCGCGACCGATCCGTTCGCGAACGACACCGTGCTGCTCGAGGCGATCGCCGCCGGCCAGTGCGACGTGGGCATCGTCAACACCTACTACTACGGGCGCATCGTCAAGGAGCGGCCGGATTTCCCCGTCAAGCTCTTCTGGGCGAACCAGAAGGCGGGCGGTGTGCATGTCAACATCGCGGGAGCCGGGGTCACTGCGAGCACGAAGCACGCGGCGGCGGCAACGCGATTCCTCGAGTGGCTCTCCGGCCCCGACGCACAGGCGCAGTTCGCGGGTCTCAACATGGAGTTCCCGGTCAACCCGGCTGCGGCCACCGATCCAATCGTCACCGGCTGGGGCAGCTTCGAAGCGAGCCCGATCAACGTTGCCGAGGCCGGGCGCCTGCAGCCGGTCGCGGTGAAGTTGATGGATCGTGCCGGCTACCGCTGAGGGACCGGAACCCGCGCCGGCGTCCGCCGGGCACGCGGCGGGGAGGCCCGCAGCACGCTGGATGACCACGGGCGTGCGCGGCCGGAGCAACGCCCTGGTCGTCCTGTTGCTGGCACTGCCAGCCCTCCTGCCCTTGCTGGCGTCGCTCTGGGCGTGGCTCGCGCCCGCGACGGAGGTCTGGGCCCACGAGTTCCGGTATGTACTGCCGCGCGTCGCGATCAACAGCGCCTTGCTGCTCGTGATGGTCGGGCTACTCACTGCGCTGCTCGGTGCGGGGCTCGCGTGGCTCGTGGCTGCCCATGAGTTTCCCGCAAGGCGTCTCTTTGCATGGGCCTTGCTGTTGCCGCTCGCCGTGCCCGGTTACGTGCTTGCAGTCGTCTTTGCCGGGAGCCTCGACTACGCAGGCCCCGTCCAGACCTGGCTTCGCGATCGGTTCGGCTACACGGGCGCGCTGCCTGGCGTGCGATCGCTCGGCGGCGCAGCCCTCGTGCTGGCGCTGACGCTGTACCCGTATGTCTTTCTGCTGGCGCGCAATGCGTTCGAATCCAACGGTGGCCGCGCGCTGGAAGTCGCACAGTCGCTCGGCCTCACCCGTGGCCAGGCCCTGCGGCGCGTGCTCCTCCCGGCCGCGCGACCGGCCATTGCGACGGGCGTGGCGCTCGCATGCATGGAGGCACTCGCAGACTTCGGCGTGGTTGCCGCATTCAACGTCGACACGTTCACGACGGCCATCTACAAGGCGTGGTTCGGCCTGTACTCGGTCGACGCGGCGCTGCAGATGGCCGGGCTGCTCGCGCTGCTCGCGCTCACGGGGCTCACGATCGAGCGCCGGCTGCGCGGAGGCGCGCAGTACGCCTCGAGCCGGGTGCCCTCGGCGGTGGTCCGCGCCCGGCTCACCGGCTGGCGCGCGGCGCTGGCCTTCGCTGCGGCCGCCGGCGTTCTCGCGGTCGCCTTCGCGCTGCCGTTCGCGCAGCTCCTCGCATGGGCGCTGCGGCACGCAGCAACGGACCTCGACCTGCGTTACTGGGGTTTCGCGGCGCGCAGCCTCCTGCTTGCGGCTTCCGGCACGCTGACCGTGCTCGCCGCGGCCGTGGCGCTCGGCTATGCGCTGCGCGAGGAGTCGCGCGTTGCGGTGCTTGCGGCAGGACGACTTGCGCTTTCGGGTTACGCCCTGCCGGGAGCGGTGCTTGCGATCGGCGTGTTCGTGCCTGTCGTGGCCGTGGCGCGCCTGGCGCAATCCTGGCTCGATGCGTCCTTCGCGCCCGGCGTCGTGCCGGCCGTCACTGCGGGTACGATGGTCGCGATGCTGCTCGCGTACCTGGCGCGTTTTCTCGCGGTCGGCTACGGGCCGATCGAAAGTGGCCTCTCCCGCATCCATCGGCACATCGACGAATGCGCCGAGAGTCTCGGTGCGTCGGGATTCGCGAGGCTCAGGCGTATCCACCTGCCGCTCCTGCGCGGGAGCCTGCTCGCCGGCGGCGCGCTCGTCTTCGTCGACCTGATGAAGGAGCTGCCGATCACGCTGATGACGCGGCCCTTCGGTTTCGAGACGCTGTCGGTGCGTGTATTCGAGATGGCGGCGGAAGGGGAGTGGGAGCGCGCGGCGCTCCCGTCGGTGCTGCTGGTACTGGTCGGTCTCGTGCCCATCGTGCTGCTCGGGCGGCGGGTCGCGAATGTGGCTTGAGCTCGATGACGTCGCGGTCGCCTTCGGCGAGCGCGTGGCCCTGGCCGGCCTCAGCTTCGGCCTGCAGGAAGGCGAGATCGGCTGCCTGCTCGGCCCCAGCGGCTGCGGCAAGACGACGGCACTGCGCTCAATCGCGGGCTTCGAGCGCATCGACCGCGGGCGGATTACGGCGCGCGATCGCGTGCTCGCCGCGCCGGGCATGAGCGTGCCGCCGCACGAGCGCGGCATCGGCATCGTCTTCCAGGACTACGCGTTGTTCCCGCATCTCACCGTGCGCGGCAACGTGGAATTCGGTCTGCGCGGGCTGCCCCCGCACGAGCGTCGCGAGCGGTCGGCGATGCTTCTCGGGATGCTCGGCCTCGGTGATCGCCACGACGCCTGGCCGTCGCAGCTCTCGGGTGGCCAGCTGCAGCGCGTGGCGCTCGCGCGCGCGCTCGCCCCGCGGCCCGAGACGCTGCTGCTCGACGAGCCGGTCTCGAGTCTCGACCCGGCGCTGCGCGAGCGTGTGGTCGGCGAGCTGCGCGCGATGCTGCGCGAGCTCGAGACCACGGCGCTCGTCGTGACGCACGACCAGTACGAGGCGTTCGCGCTCGCCGACCGGGTCGGTGTCATGAGCCACGGCCGGCTCGAGCAGTGGTCGACGCCTTACGATGCGTATCACCGGCCGGCCACGCGCTTCGTCGCGGAATTCGTGGGCAAGGCGTCGTTCCTCCCGGCGAGGCGAACGTCGTCCGGCGAGCTGCTCACCGAGCTCGGCCCGGTGCGCGACCCGCGCGGCGGGAGCGCGGCGGAATGCGAGGTCATGCTGCGGCCGGACGACGTGGTGCACGACGACGCAAGCCCGTTGCAGGCACGCATCGTCGCGCGCGAGTTCCGCGGCGCGGAATTTCTCTACAGCCTGGAGCTCGCGAGCGGCAGGCGAGTGCTGTCGCTGGTGCCCAGCCACCACGATCACCGGGTCGGCGAGCCGATCGGCATCCGCCTCGCGGCCGACCACGTCGTGACCTTCGAGGCGGGTGATGGGCGGGTCAGCCGCGTTGGCGCTGCATCAGCACCAGGAACAGCGGAACCCCCACGAGGGCAGTGAGTGCGCCGACGGGCAGCTGGCGCGGGGCGAGGGCCACGCGCGAAACCAGGTCCGCGATCATCAGCAGCACGCCGCCCAGCAGTGCCGAGGCCGGCAGCACGATGCGGTGGTCCGCGCCCAGCGCCAGGCGCACCAGGTGCGGCGTCACGAGGCCCACGAAGCCGATGCTGCCTGCTGCGCTGACCGCGCAGCCCGTGAGCAGCGCCGTGACGGCGAAGAGCACCATCTGGAATCGGCGCACCGGCAGGCCGACCGAGGCGGCAAGCGTCTCGCCGCGCGCGAGCACGTTCAGGTGCCGGCCGACTGCGAGCCCCGCGACGGTGACGACCACCAGCAGGCCGACCAGCCACTGCCAGCGTTCCGATCGAGTGAGGTCTCCAAGCAGCCAGAAGATCATGCCGCGCAGGCGCTGCTCGTCGCCGAGCGCGAGCAACAGGCTGACGAGCGCGCCGGCGCCTGCGGCGACGACGATCCCGGTCAGCAGCAGCCGCGCAGGCGTCCAGGTGCCGCCGCCCTGCGCGAGGCCGAAGACGAGCAGGCTGGTCACGAACGCGCCGGCCGCCGCCGCGCCGTCGACGCCGATGGCGGGCAGACCGAGCATGATCGCAATCAAGGCTGCGACCGAGGCACCACCCGACACGCCGAGCACGTAGGGGTCCGCGAGCGGATTGCGCAGCAGCGCCTGCAGCAGGGCGCCGGTGACGGCGAGCAGGCCCCCGATCGCGAGCGCGGACATCGCGCGTGGCAATCGGAGTTCGCGGACCACGTCGACTGCGAGCGACTGCTCCTGGCCAAGCAGCGCCGCGAGCACCTGCTGCGGCGGGATCGTGACGCTGCCGCTCGCGAGCGACAGCGCCAGCACGGCCGCGGCGGCGGCGAGCAACACGGGCAGCGCCACTGCGACGGGAACCCGGGTCATCGCGTGGCGCGCCCGCGCGGTTGCCAGGAGCGCGCTGCGTCCGATTCTCGATCACCCATTGCGGGCAGGTTACCCGATTTGGTCGGCGCAGGGTGCTGTGAAAAAATGCAGAACCAGAGCGGGTGATTCCGTCAATGAGCGATCACATCGACGACCAGGGTTTTCGAGCGAACGTCGGCATCGTGTTGATGCGCGGCGCCGGCGAGCTGTTTCTCGGCGGCCGCAGCGACGGTCGAGGCTGGCAGTTTCCGCAGGGCGGAATGCGCCGCGACGAGACGCCCGAGGAGGCGCTGTACCGGGAACTGCGCGAGGAGGTCGGTCTGCGGCCCGCTGACGTCGTCTTGCTCGCGCGGACGCGGGACTGGCTCAGGTACCGGTTGCCTCAGCAGTACGTCAGGCGCCGCTCCAGGCCGCTCTGCATCGGGCAGAAGCAACTCTGGTTCCTGCTGCGATTCCTGCGCGAGGACGACCAGCTGCGCTTCGACCTCACCGACGCGCCGGAGTTCGATCGCTGGAAATGGGTCGACTACTGGTCGCCGGTGCGTGAAGTGATCCACTTCAAGCGCCGCGTGTATGCGCGCGCCCTCGAGGAGCTGGGCGCGGACGCGTTTCCGGACGGCGCGCCGCCGCGGCCGGCGTGGTGGCCGGAGGTGGCCGCGCGGTTTTCCGATCAGGACGGGTCGGACCGTGCCGACAATGACGCCGGTGACCGCGACGGACCCACAGCCGCCGGCTCGGCCGAAGAAACGGTCGAGTGATGCCGAGCCAGCGCGCGCCGCGTCTCTGGGAATGGCGTCCGTCGCAGCGCCAGTGGGTCGCGTTCGCCGCGACGGTGGCAGCCGCCGCGCTGCTCGCGTGGCTCGCCTTCCAGCAGGGACGCGTCAGCGGCGGCTTCGACAGCACCGCGGTCGCTAGCGAGCGGCGCGAAGCGCGATCACGGCTCGAACTGCTCGAGCGAGAGAATTCGCGGCTCAATGCCCAGGTCGCCGAGCTCGAGATGGCCCGGCAGCTCGATCGCGAGGCTTACGGCCAGATCGAGCGCACCCTGGCCGAGCTGCAGGCGCAGCTGTCCGCCCAGGGCGGAGACCTCGCCTTCTATCGGAGCATCGTTTCGCCGGCCGACGGCATCCAGGGATTGCGTATTCACCGCTTCGAGCTCCGCCCCGGCGCCGCACCGCGCGAGTACAAGCTCGCGTTGACGTTGATCCAGTCGATGCGGCATGAGAGCCTGGCCTCGGGACTCGTGCAGATCTCCCTTGCAGGGCTGGAGGCCAATCGTCCCGCCCGCCACACGGTGGGCGAGCTGCTCGGCCGGCCCCGCGCGCAGCTGCCCTTCTCGTTCCGGTATTTCCAGACCATCGAGCAGAATGTGACGCTGCCCGCGGAATTCGAGCCGCTCGAAATCGACATCGAGGTGCGCTCGAGCAAGCTCAGGACCCCGGTCCGGGAGACTTTTCCCTGGAAACTGCCCGAAGCACCCCCACTTTGACGTGCCAAGCGGTAGACTGCCCCGCAGGAGCACAGATGGAAACCGGCACACACGATCTAACCACAGAACCGTCAGCCGCAGCGGCCCTGCCGCTGCTGGTGTTCACGGATGCGGCTGCCCGCAAGGTGGGTGAGCTGATCCGCGAGGAGGGCAACCCGCTGCTCAAGCTGCGTGTGTTCGTCTCCGGCGGCGGCTGCTCGGGGTTCCAGTACGGCTTCACGTTCGACGAGAACGAGGAAGAGGGCGACACCTGCATCGAGAACCAGGGCGTCAAGCTGCTGGTCGATCCGACGAGCGTCCAGTACCTGGCGGGCGCAGAGATCGACTACAAGGAAGATCTCGAGGGCGCGCAGTTCGTGATCCGCAACCCCAACGCGACCACGACCTGCGGCTGCGGCTCGTCGTTCTCCGCCTGACCGACGCGAGTGGCCCGGCCGGCCGAAAAGGTCCCCGACGTCCTCGCGGCCGTCGACCTGGGATCCAACAGCTTTCACATGGTCGTAGCCCGCTACACGCACGGGCAGCTCATCATCCTCGATCGACTGCGCGAAATGGTCCGGCTGGCGGCCGGTCTCGACGAGCATGATCGGCTGAACCGCGAGTCGGTGGCGCGTGCGCTCGGCTGTCTCGAGCGCTTCGGCCAGCGGCTTCGCGACATGCGCGCGGAGCGCGTGCGCGTCGTCGGCACTAACACCCTGCGCAAGGCGCGGCGCAAGGGCGCGTTCCTCGAGCGGGCGCGCGAGGCCCTTGGCCACCCCATCGAGATCATCTCCGGCGCCGAGGAGGCGCGACTGATCTACCTGGGCGTCGCGCACACGACGCCGAGCGACGCCGGGCGCCGCCTGGTGGTGGACATCGGCGGCGGCAGCACGGAGCTCATCATCGGCGAGGGCCTGGCCACGAAGCGCCTCGACAGCCTCTACATGGGCTGCGTCAGCCTGACCGTCGAGCACTTCTCCGACGGGACCATCAGCGAGAAGCGCATGAAACGCGCGCGCACGGCCGCGCAGCTCGAGCTCGAGCCGGTCGCCGCGCGATTCCGCAAGTACGGCTGGGACGCGGCATTCGGCACTTCGGGGACGATGCGCGCCGTGTCGGAAATCATGGTCGCGCGCGGCGCGCCGAACGGAGTGATCGAACGCGCGGGCATCAAGTGGATGATCGAGGAGTGCCTGCGCGCGGGCGACGCTTCGCGGTTGCGGCTGGCGGGCCTCACCCCCGATCGCGCGGAAATTCTCCCCGCCGGCCTCGCGATACTCGTCGAGGTCTTCGACATGCTCGAGGTCGAGTCGATGCGGGTGGCGGACG
Source organism: uncultured Gammaproteobacteria bacterium (assembly GCA_963834855.1). GTDB lineage: Bacteria > Pseudomonadota > Gammaproteobacteria > Steroidobacterales > Steroidobacteraceae > DATJKD01. The sequence goes on from CAWIDH010000030.1 coordinate 107,608, forward strand.
GGGCGCTGCGCGAAGGGCTGCTCTACGACCTGCTCGGACGACTGACCGACGAGGATGCCCGCGCCCGCAGCGTGCGCGCCATGGAAGGGCGCTATCACGTCGACGGCGCGCAGGCGGACCGCGTGGAAGCCACGGCGGTCGGCTTCCTGCAGCAGGTGCGCGAGGACTGGGGCCTGCAGGAGCTGCTGGCGGAACAGATACTGCGCTGGGCGGCGCGGCTGCACGAGATCGGCCTCGACATCTCCCACTCGCACTACCACCATCACGGCGCCTACCTGCTGCAGCACGCGGACATGCCCGGCTTCCCGCGCGAGGAACAACAGCTCCTGGCCGCGCTGGTCGGCGGGCACCGGCGCAAGCTCGACCTGACCAAGACCGAGGAGCTCATTCCGCCCTGGCACCTGAAGGCGGAATTCCTGATCGTGCTGCTGCGACTCGCCGTGCTGCTGCATCGCGGGCGCGGCCCGCGTTCGCTGCCCGAGATCACCCTGCGTGCCAAGGGCGGGTCACTCGAGGTCGCCTTTCCGAAGGGCTGGCTGGCCGAGCAGCCGCTGACCGAGGCGGATCTCGAACAGGAGATCAGCAACCTGCAGGTCGCCGGGTTCCGGCTGCGGGTGACCTGAGGCGCGCCCGCGCGCTTAGGTTCCTTAGCCGGCCAGCGTCCGCAGCAGCTTCGTCTGCGCCGCGATCGGCTCGCAGCTTCCGGGCTCCGCCTTCAGATAATTGCCGTCGGGCTGGAGCACCCAGGCCTGGCAGTTGTCGGACAGGTAGAGTTCGAGGTCCTCGAGGAGCTGCTGGCGGTGATGGCGGCGCTGGGCGGGGAAGGCGACCTCGATGCGGCGGAAGAAGTTGCGCTCCATCCAGTCCGCGCTCGCGCAGTACACCTCGGGATCGCCACCGTTCTCGAAGTAGAACACGCGTGAGTGCTCGAGGAATCGCCCGACGATCGACCGCACCGTGATGTTGTCGGAGACGCCTGGCACACCGGGGCGCAGCGAGCAGATCCCGCGCACGATCAGGTCGACCTTCACGCCGGCCATCGAGGCTGCATAGAGGCTCTGGATGATCTGCGGCTCGATCAGCGCGTTCATCTTGGCGACGATCCGCGCCGGCCGGCCGGCCTGTGCGTGGTCGATCTCCCGCCGCGTCCGCTCGAGCATGGCCTCGTGCAGGGTGAACGGCGACTGCAGCAACTTGCGCATCTGGGCGACGCGCGTCGGGCTGGTGAGCTGCAGGAAGAGCTCGTGCAGGTCCTCGCCGATCGCCTCGTCGCAGCAGAAGAGGCCGTAGTCCGTGTACTGCCGTGTCGTCTTCGGGTGGTAGTTGCCGGTGCCGAGGTGGCAGTATCGGCGCAGCCGATCCTGCTCCCGCCGGACGACCATGATCAGCTTGGCGTGGGTCTTGTAACCGACCACGCCATACATCACCTGCGCGCCGGCCTCCTGCAGGCGCGTGGCGAGGTCGATGTTCGCGGCCTCGTCGAACCGCGCCATCAGCTCGATTACCACGGTGACTTCCTTGCCGGCGCGTGCCGCGGCCACCAGCGAACCCACGACCGGCGAATCCGCACCCGTGCGGTACAGCGTCTGCTTGATCGCGAGCACCTGCGGGTCGGCCGCCGCCTGGTTCAGGAAATCGACGACGGGCGCGAAGCTGTGGAACGGATGATGCAGCAGCACGTCCTTCTCGCGGATCGCCTCGAACAGGTCGGGGCGGCCGACCAGTCGGCGCGGGATCGACGGTACGAACGGCGGGTACTTGAGGTCGCGCCGGTCCACGAGGTCGCAGACCGACATCAGCCGGTTGAGGTTGACCGGGCCGTCCACCGCGTAATGATCCTCGGCCGCCAGCTCGAATCGCTCGAGCAGGAAGTCGCGCAGGTGCGCGGGGCAATCCAGCCTGGTCTCGAGCCGCACCGCATCGCCGTAGCGACGCGAGGCGAGCTCGCCCTGCACCGCGCGCATCAGGTCCTCGGTCTCCTCGTCGTCGACGAACAGGTCGGCGTTGCGCGTCACGCGGAACTGGTGGCAGCCCTGGACCTGCATGCCGGCGAACAGCTGCTCGACGTAGCTCTGGATGAGCTGCGAGAGGTACACCAGGTCGATGGTTCCCTCGCCCGAGGGCATGCGGATGATCCTCGGCAGCGATCGCGGCACCTGCACGATGGCGAGCGTCGCCATGCGGCCGAACGCGTCGGTGCCGGACAGCTCGACGATGAAGTTGAGGCTCTTGTTCTGGATGCGGGGGAACGGCCTTGCCGGGTCGAGGCCGAGTGGTGTGAGCACCGGCTCGATCTCCTTGGCGAAGTACGCCGCGGCCCACTCGCGCTGTGCGTCGCTCCAGTCCGCCGGCCGCAGCACCCGGATGCCCGCGGCCTCGAGCGCCGGCAGGATCGCGTAGTTGAGCAGCGCGTACTGCGTATCGAGCAGCTCGATCGACCGCTGCCTGATCGCCACGAGCTGGTCATCGACGTCCATGCCGTCCGGCCCGGCGGCCAGCGAGCCGAGTTCGCGGCGCTGCTTGAGGCCGGACACCCGGATCTCGAAGAATTCGTCCAGGTTGCTGCAGGAGATCGCGAGGAACTTGACCCGTTCGAGCAGCGGCAGCGAGTCGTCCTGCGCCTGCGCCAGTACGCGGCGGTTGAACTCGAGGAAGGACAGCTCGCGGTTGATGTAGAGCTGCGGCGCTTTGAGGTCGACGGGCGCCTCGAGGTCGACCTCGATCATCGCCGGGTCTGGCGGAAACGGAACAGCACGCATAACGGCACGCATACTACCGCGGCATGATGCTGCCGTGACGCCGGGCTGGCACTGCGGCAGAATTCGGCTCAGAGCCAGATTACGAATCGGTAATCTGGCTCTGAGCCGAATTAGCGGGTCGGGACGCCTCAGTTGGCGGCGTAGACCTGGACGCCCGCGGGCCGCGTGACCATGTTCATCTGCGCGAGCAGCGTGTCGGCCTGGGCGCGGAACTCCGCGAGATACGCGGGCGGCAGTTCCGCCCTTGGCAGCACGATCTTGGCCGGATTCTTGTATACGCCGCGAATGCGATACTCGTAGTGCAGGTGCGGGCCCGTCGCCGCACCCGTGCGGCCGACGTAGCCGATCACCTCACCCTGCGCGACCTTGCGCCCGCCGCGTGCATTCTTGCTGAACCGGGACATGTGGCCGTAGAGCGTCGTGATGCCGTTGCCATGGTCGATCACCACGGCGTTGCCGTAGCCGCCCTTGCGCCCGGCGAACTGCACCCGTCCGTTGCCGGACGCCTTGATCGGCGTGCCCGTGGGCGCGGCGTAGTCGACGCCCTTGTGCGCCCGGACCCGGCCGCTGATGGGATGCTTGCGGCGCGGATTGAAGTGCGAGCTGATCCGCGTGAAGTCGAGCGGCGCGCGCAGGAAGGCCTTCCGCATCCCGCTGCCGTCGGGCGTGAAGTAACCGAACACCTTGCCATCGGCGGACTCGAACCACACCGCGCGGTGCGTCTTGCCCGAATTGACGAACTCGGCGGCGAGGACCTTGCCGTCGCCCACGTAGCTGCCGTCCTGGAACCGCTGCTCGTAGAGCACGCCGAACTCGTCGCCCGAGCGGATGTCCAGCGCGAAGTCGATGTCCCAGCCGAATATGTCGTTCGCGAGCGTCATGATGACGGGCGCGGAGATGCCGGCCTGCTGCCCGGCCTCGAACAGCGACGTCTCGATTCGTGCACGGCGGCCGAGGGTCTCGGTTTCGAGCGGATTCTCGATGTAGTTCACCGCGAAGTCGTCGCCCTGGCGCGAGATCGACAGCGTCAGCGTGTCGCTGATCTGGCGGTTGAGCGACTGCAGCGTGCCGTCGTCGTGCGTGAGCGTGATGTTCTCGCCGGGTCGCAGCATGTCGAGCGCCTTGCGCACTTCCGGGCGTGTGCGCAGCTCCGCGAGCGTGCCGAGGTCGAGGCTCGCCATGCGAAAGATATGATCGAGCGTGTCGTTGCGACGCACCGTGACTTCGAGGCTCGCCGGGCCGTCCACCGAGCCGACCGACTGGGTCGATTCGGCCACCGCGGCCAGCGCGGTCAGGTCGACCGGTTGCGGCGCCGAGGCGGCGATCGGGCGCGACGTCTGGTAGGCGACCGCGGCGGCAACCAGGGGAAAAGTCAGGCCGGCGAGCAGCCAACTGCGGTTGCTGAAGCGGCGAAACGCTGTCGGAAACCACGAGGGCGTCTGCGCTGTGGGAACCTGCAACGGCGTCTGCGAATCGTTAGAGTTCAAGTTCGATCCCCGCCAAACCGTGGACGTAAGTTAGTTGCGCCCGGGTGGTGCGTCAACAGGAAAAATAACCGATTTCCTGAACTCAGACAGCCGGTTGCGCCGATCATCTAGACTTTGTGACGCGGTCCACAGTAACCCGCGGGTCGCAGCTGCCGCACAGGGTTTGTGGCCGCGAAACGCCTGTTTTTTCAGCGTGCCGGCGCTCGCCGCGCGTGCCCTCGGATTGCCTGCCTGCGGGAGAGCGCCTAGAGTCGCGCGGTTTCGCCGCCGGCGCGGCGATCCAGACCCGGGGAAAACACGTCCGATGACACCTGCCGAGGAACAACTGATCGAGCTGCGCCGCGGCGCGGTCGACCTTCTTCTGGAGGCGGACCTGCGCCGCAAGCTCGAGCGTGGCCGCCCGATCGTCGTGAAGACGGGCTTCGATCCGACGGCGCCGGACCTGCATCTCGGGCACACGGTGCTCATCAACAAGATGCGCCAGTTCCAGCAGTTCGGCCACGACGTCGTATTCCTGATCGGGGATTTCACCGGCCTGATCGGCGACCCGACCGGCCGCAACACGACGCGTCCGCCGCTTACGCCGGGCGAGATCAGGCAGAACGCCGACACCTACGAGACGCAGATCTTCAAGATCCTCGACCGCGATCGGACCCGGGTCGAATTCAACTCGACCTGGATGGGCCCGATGACCGCCGCGGGGCTGATCCAGCTCGCTGCGCGGCACACCGTGGCCCGGATGCTCGAGCGCGACGATTTCTCCAACCGTTATCGCGGCGGCCAGCCCATAGCGATCCACGAGTTTCTGTACCCGCTGGTGCAGGGCTACGACTCGGTCGCGCTCAAGGCCGACGTCGAGCTCGGCGGCTCCGACCAGAAGTTCAACCTGCTCGTGGGGCGCCAGCTCCAGGAGAGCTACGGCCAGGAGCCGCAGGTCGTGCTGACGACCCCGCTCCTCGAAGGGCTGGACGGCGTAAACAAGATGTCGAAGTCGCTCGGCAACTACGTCGGAATAACCGATCCGCCCGGACGAGATGTTCGGCAAGCTCATGTCGATCTCGGACGAGCTCATGTGGCGCTACTACGAGCTGCTGTCGTTCCTGCCGGTCGCCGAGATCGCTCGCCGGCGATCCGAGGTCGCCGCGGGGCGCAACCCGCGCGACGCGAAGTTCGAACTCGGCGTCGAGATCGTCGACCGCTTCCACGGCGCTGGCAGCGGCGCGCGCGCGCGCGACGAGTTCA
>CAWIDH010000031.1:0-163051 GCA_963834855.1 uncultured Gammaproteobacteria bacterium
CTTCGCGCGGCCACGCAGCGCACGCTTTAGACGGTTGACTCTCTTTTCCATACGACACCCTTACTTCTTCTTCGTTTCCTTGAGCTCGATCCGCTCACCGGAATAACGAACACCCTTGCCCTTGTACGGCTCGGGCGGGCGGTACGCGCGTATCTCGGCGGCCACCTGGCCCACGCGCTGCTTGTCGGCGCCCTTCACCACGATCTCGGTCTGCGACGGGGTCTCGATCGTGATCCCCTCCGGCGCGGCATAGACCACCGGGTGGGAGAAGCCGAGCGTCAGGTTGAGGTTGCGGCCCTGCGCCTGCGCGCGGTAGCCGACGCCCACGAGCTCGAGCTTGCGCTCGTATCCCTTCGAGACGCCGTGCACCACGTTCGCGAGGTGCGACCGCAGCGAACCGGCGTGCATCAGCGACTCGCGGCTGCGCTCGGCGGGCTCGATGCGCACGCCGCTCGCTTCCTGCACGAGCCTGAGGCCCGGCTTCACCGCCAGGCTGATCGTGCCCTTGGCACCCTTCACCGTGACGGTGTCCCCGGTGATCGTGGTGGTGACGCCCTGGGGCAGCGGCACCGGCATTTTTGCGACTCGTGACATGGCCTTGATCCTGCGTCGAAGCGTGTCTTCAGGACACGATGCAGAGAACCTCGCCGCCGTGCCCGCCGGCCCGCGCCTCGCGGTCCGACATGACGCCGCTCGAGGTCGAGATGATCGCCACGCCCATCCCACCGAGGATGCGCGGCAGCTCGTCCTTGCCCTTGTAGACCCGCAGGCCCGGGCGGCTGACGCGCTCGAGGCGGTCGATGACCGGCCGGCCCTGGTAGTACTTCAGCCGCACCGTCAGCAGTGGCTTGCCGTCGTCTCCGACCAGCGCGAAATCGTCGATGTAGCCTTCGTCCTTCAGCACCTTCGCGAGCGCGAGCTTGATCCGCGAGGACGGCATTGCGACCTCGGGCTTGCTGGCGCGCTGTCCGTTTCGGATGCGGGTGAGGAAGTCCGCGATGGGATCCGTCATGCTCATGTGTTGCTCCAGTACGCGGCCTTACCAGCTGGCCTTGCGCAGGCCCGGGATGTCCCCGCGCATCGTGGCCTCGCGCAGCTTGGTGCGCGCCAGGCCGAACTTGCGGTAGGTGCCCCGCGGCCGCCCGGTGATCGCGCACCGGTTGCGAAGCCGCGACGCCGCCGCGTCGCGCGGCATAGCGTGCAGCTTGCGGACCGCCTCGTCGCGCTCCGAGTCGGTGGACTTCGGGCTGCGGATGATCTCCTTGAGGCGGGCGCGCTTCGCCGCGTGCTGCTTCACGAGCTTCTCGCGGCGCTTCTCGCGCTCGATCATGCTGGTCTTGGCCATTTGCCGGTCCTTACTTGCGGAACGGGAAGTTGAACGACTCGAGCAGCGCGCGGCCTTCCCGGTCGTCGTGTGCCGATGTCGTGATCGTGATGTCCATGCCGCGGATCGCATCGATCTTGTCGTACGCGATCTCGGGGAAGATGATCTGTTCCTTCACGCCGAAGCTGTAGCTGCCGCGGCCGTCGAAGGAGCGCGCCGGGACGCCGCGGAAGTCGCGGATGCGCGGCATCGCGACGTTGATCAGCCGGTCGAGGAACTCGTACATGCGCGCGCCGCGCAACGTCACCTTGCAGCCGACCGGGATCCCCGCGCGCAGCTTGAAGGACGCGATGGCCTTGCGCGACTTGGTGACCTGCGGCTTCTGGCCGGTGATCGCGGTGAGGTTCTCGACCGCGCCGTCCATCGCCTTCTTGTCCGCGACCGCCTCGCCAACGCCCATGTTCACCGTGATCTTGGTGATGCGCGGCACCCGCATCGGATTCGGCAGCTCGAGGCTCTTCATGAGCTCGGGCACGACCTTCTCCCGGTAGTATTCCTGCAGCCTTGCCATCTGTGCTTTCCTCTTCCCCGGCCGGACCCGTTCAGGCGTCCACGACTTCGTCGTTTGACTTGAAGTAGCGCACGCGGCGCCCGTCGGCGAGCGCGCGGACGCCGACGCGGTCGCCCTTCTTCGCGACCGGGTTCCAGAGCATCACGTTCGAGAGGTCGAGCGATGCTTCCCTCTCGATGATGCCGCCCTGGACCCCGCGCTGCGGGTTGGGGCGCGTGTGCCGCTTGACCATGTTCACGTTCTCGACCAGCACGCGGCCGCTCGGCAGCACCTTGATCACGGTGCCGCGGCGGCCCTTCTCGCGGCCGGCGATGACGATGACCTCGTCGCCCTTGCGTATCTTGTTCATGTCAGAGCACTTCCGGTGCAAGCGAGATGATCTTCATGAACTGCGACGTGCGCAGCTCCCTGGTCACCGGCCCGAAGATGCGCGTGCCGATGGGCTCGAGCTTGTTGGTCAGCAGCACCGCGGCGTTGCCGTCGAAGCGGATCAGCGAGCCGTCCGCGCGGCGCACGCCGTGCGCGGTGCGCACCACGACCGCGTCGTAGACCTCGCCCTTCTTCACCTTGCCGCGCGGGATGGCGTCCTTGACGCTCACCTTGATGACGTCGCCGACGGTGGCGTAGCGGCGCTTCGAGCCGCCGAGCACCTTGATGCACATCAGGCTGCGGGCGCCGCTGTTGTCGGCGGCGGCGAGCATGGTTCGCATCTGGATCATGGTCGTTGCTCCTTGGACGTTCGCGCGGGTCAGGCTTCGCCGGCCCGCTCGAGCACGCGCACCAGGCGCCAGGACTTGCGCCGCGACAGCCGGCGGCACTCGGCGATCGCGACCAGGTCGCCCTCGCGCGACTCGCCCTGCTCGTCGTGGGCCAGGAGCTTCGTCGTGCGGCGCACGTACTTGCCGTACTTGGCGTGGCGCTCGAGACGCTCGATTTCGACGGTGATCGTCTTCTGCATCTTGTTGCTGACGACGCGACCCGTCAGGGTGCGCTCCGCCGCCGTCTCGCCGGAGACGGCCCCGGTATCAGCCATTGCCTGCTCGCTCATCGCCTGTCACCCCTGTTGCCGGCCGCGCGGGCCTTCTCGCCCATCACGGTCTTCACGCGCGCGACGTTGCGGCGCACCTTGCCGAACTGGTCCGGCCGCGCGGCAGCGCCCGACGCCTGCGCCATGCGCAGGTTGAACTGCTCGCGACGGAGCTTCAGGAGCTCCTCGCCGAGCTCGGCCGCGGTTTTCTGCCTGAGTTCCTTCGCTTTCATCAGCGGACCTGCCGTTTGACGAACATCGTGCCGACCGAGAGCTTCGACCCCGCCAGGCGGAACGCCTCTCGGGCGATGGCCTCGGTCACCCCTTCCATCTCGAAGAGCACCTTGCCGGGCTGCACACGCGCGACGTAGTACTCCACGTTGCCCTTGCCCGAGCCCATGCGGACCTCGAGCGGCTTCTTCGTGACCGGCACGTCCGGGAACACCCGGATCCAGACCTGGCCGCCACGCTTGACGTAGCGCGTCATCGCACGGCGTGCCGCCTCGATCTCGCGCGCCGTCATGCGGCTGCGCCCGACGGCCTTGAGCCCGTAGTCGCCGAACGACACGGCGTTGCCGCGCTGCGCGAGGCCGGGGTTGCGGCCCTTGTGCTGCTTGCGGAACTTGGTTCGCTTCGGTTGCATCATGGCAGTGTCTCCGGCACCGGACCGCGCGGCCTCAGGTGGCCTGCTCCGCAGCGGGCGCGCCGCCTCGGCCTGCTCCGCCGGCGCCCTCGGGCTGGTCGAACACCTCGCCCTTGAAGATCCACACCTTGACGCCGATCACGCCGTAGGTGGTGCGCGATTCCGCGAGACCGTAGTCGATTTCCGCGCGGAACGTGTGCAGCGGGATGCGGCCCTCGCGGTACCACTCCGTGCGCGCGATCTCCGAGCCGTTGAGGCGGCCCGACACCCGCACCTTCACGCCCAGGGCGCCGCTGCGCATCGTGTTCATGACGGCGCGCTTCATCGCGCGGCGGAACATCACACGGCGCTCGATCTGCTGCGCGATCCCCTCGGCGACGAGCTGCGCGTCGACCTCGGGCTTGCGGATCTCCGAGATGTTGATGCGCACGTCGGCGACCGGCATGCCCATCATCTTCGCCACCTCGAGCCGCAGCCGCTCGATGTCCTCGCCCTTCTTGCCGATCACGACGCCCGGACGCGCGGTCAGGATCGTGATGTTGGCCTTGCGGGCGGCGCGCTCGATGTGGATGCGGCTCACCGAGGCCTCGGCGAGCTTCTTCTTCAGGAACTCGCGCACCAGCCAGTCCTGGTGCACGTAGCCCGGGAAGCTGCGCGTGTTGGCGTACCACTTCGAGGTCCAGTCGCGCGTGATGCCGAGGCGGATGCCGATCGGATTGACCTTCTGACCCATGGAAGTCCTCTCCTCAGCCCGTCCGGCCGTCGCCGACGAGGATGGTGATGTGGCTCGTTGCGCTTCACGATGCGGTTGCCGCGCCCCTTGGCGCGCGCGTGGAAGCGCTTCAGCCTCGGCGCCTCGTCGATCCGGATGCTGTCGACCTTCAGCACGTCGATGTCCGCGTTGTGGTTGTTCTCGGCGTTGGCGATCGCCGACTCGAGCACCTTGCGCACGAGCTTCGCGCCCTTCTTCGGCGTGAAGCGCAGCGTCGAGAGCGCCTGGCCGACGGGCTGGCCGCGGACCATGTCCGCCACGAGGCGGCACTTCTGCGGCGAGATGCGCGCGTACTTGAGCTTGGCTGCGACCTGCATGGCTTACTCCGGCGCGGCGGCCTTGCGGTCGCCCGAGTGGCCCTTGAAGGTGCGCGTCGGCGCGAACTCGCCCAGCTTGTGGCCGACCATGTTCTCCGACACCAGCACCGGCACGTGCTGCCTGCCGTTGTGGACCGCGATCGTGAGTCCCACCATGTCGGGCAGGATCATCGAGCGGCGCGACCAGGTCTTGATCGGACGCCGGTCGTTCTTCTCCGAGGCCACCTGCACCTTCTTCGCAAGGTGCAGATCGACGAACGGGCCTTTCTTCACTGAACGGGGCACGGTGCGCTCCTTTCGGGAATCAGTTGCGGCGCCGGACGATCTGGCCGGCGGTGCGCTTGTTGGTGCGGGTCTTCTTGCCCTTGGTCTTCCAGCCCCAGGGCGAGACCGGGTGCGGGTTGCCCTGGCCGGACTTGCCCTCGCCGCCGCCGTGCGGGTGGTCGACCGGGTTCATCACGACGCCGCGGACCGTCGGGCGGATGCCACGCCAGCGCTTCGCGCCGGCCTTGCCGTAGACGATCAGGTTGTTCTCGTCGTTGCCGACCTCGCCGATCGTGGCGCGGCAGTCGACGTGCACCTTGCGCATCTCGGTCGAGCGCAGGCGGATGGTCGCGTAGAGGCCCTCGCGGGCGACGAGCTGCGCCGAATTGCCGGCGCTGCGCGCGAGCTGTCCGCCGCGGCCGGGCTTGAGCTCGACGTTGTGCACCAGCGAGCCCAGGGGGATGCTGCGCAGCGGCAGCGCGTTGCCGGTCTTGATCGGCGCCTCGGTGCCCGAAGCGACGGCGTCGCCCTCGGCCAGGCCCTTCGCCGCCAGGATGTAGCGGCGCTCGCCGTCGGCATAGAGCACGAGCGCGAGGTGCGCGCTCCTGTTCGGGTCGTACTCGAGCCGCTCGACCTTGCCCGGCACGCCGTCCTTGTCGCGACGGAAGTCGACCACGCGATAGCGGTGCCGGTGACCGCCGCCCTTGTGGCGCGTCGTCAGCCGGCCCTGGTTGTTGCGCGCGCCCGTGCGCTTCTGGCTCGAGGTCAGCGCGGCGACGGGCCCGCCCTTGTGCAGGTGCGAGCGGTCGGCCTTGACGACGAAACGCCGGCCGGGGGAGGTCGGTTTGGTCTTGATGAGGGCCATGTGCAGTCTTCCGTAGTGTTCGCTTGCCGGCGCGTCAGCGCGCCGGCGAAATCGATCGTCTGGCCCGCGGCCAGCCGCACGTACGCCTTCTTGAAATCGGAGCGCCGCCCCGGGCGGTTACCGAACCGCTTGGCCTTGCCCGGCGCGTTCACGACCTGCACCGAGTCGACCTTGACCTCGAACATCAGCTCGACGGCGGCCTTGATCTCGGGCTTGGTCGCGTCGGGGCGGACGCGGAACACGAACTGGTTCGCGCGCTCGGAGACGAACGCGGCCTTCTCCGACACGTGCGGCGCGAGCAGCACCGACATCAGACGTTCCTTGCCGCTCATGCCAGCTTCTCCTCGAGCATGCGCACCGCGCCGACGGTCGCAAGCACCTGCTGCGTGCCGCACCAGGCTCACCGGATCGATGGCGGAGACGGGCAGCACCGACACGTCCCGCAGGTTCCGCGAGGCGAGGTCGAGCTTCTCGTCGTAGGCCTCGATCAGCACGAGCACGTCCGTGAGGTCGAGCTCGCGCAGCCTTGATGCGAGCAGCCGGGTCTTCGGCGCATCGAGCGCGAGCGAGTCGATGACGACCAGCCGCTCGAGGCGGGCGAGCTCGGAGAGCATCGCGCGCATCGCGCCCTGGTACATCTTGCGGTTGACCTTCTGCGAATAGTCGCGCGGGCGTGCCGCGAAGGCGCGACCGCCGCCGACCCAGATCGGGCTGCGGATGCTGCCGGCGCGGGCGCGACCGCCGCCCTTCTGGTTGTGCGGCTTGCGACCGCCGCCGCGGACCTCGGCCTTGCTCTTCTGGCGCTTCGTTCCGGCGCGGCCCGCGTTCATGTAGGCCGTGACGACCTGGTGGACGAGCGCCTCGTTGAAATCGCGGCCGAAGGCCTTGTCCGAGACCTCGAGCCCGGCGCCGGTTGCGCCTTTGCTGACGAGCTTGAGCGTGGTGGCCATGGTCTTACGCTCCCGTTACTTCTTGCCGGCCGGCTTGGCGGCGGCGCGCCTTCGCTTCGGACGGGCGGCGCGGCGGCCGGCCTTCACGGACGGGCGGACGATGACCTGGCCGCCCGGGGCTCCCGGGACGGCGCCGCGGATCAGCAGGAGGTTCCGCGCGGCGATCGATCTCGACGACGCGCAGGTTCTCGGTCGTGCGGCGCACCGCGCCCATGTGGCCCGACATCCGCTTGCCCGGGAACACGCGGCCCGGCGTCTGGCGCTGGCCGATCGAGCCCGGGGCACGGTGCACGACGGAGGCGCCGTGCGAGGCCATGCCGCCGGCGAAGTTGTGGCGCTTCATCGTGCCGGCAAAGCCCTTGCCGATGGTCGTGCCGGTGACGTCGACGACCTGGCCAGGCGGTGAAGAGATCGACCTTGAGCTCCGCGCCCGGCGCGAGCTCCGCGCCCTCGCCGTCGGCGAGGCGGAACTCGACCAGCGAGGTGCCCGGCTCGACCTTCGCCTTGCCGTAGTGGCCGGCGAGCGGCCGGCCGATCCGCGAGGGCTTGCGGTGGCCTACGGCGACCTGCACCGCGCGGTAACCGTCGGATTCCGCAGCCTTGACCTGGGTGACGCGGTTGGGCAGCGCCTCGATCACGGTGACCGGGACCGATTCGCCGGCGTCCGTGAAGACGCGCGTCATGCCGCACTTGCGGCCAATGAGACCGATCGTCATCGATACGTCCTCGTTCACCGCCCGGGCTGCGATTGGCCCGGGCTGAGACCACCGGCCGCATTCGGGCGGCCAGGAAAAACCATTCGCCCGCGCACGAAGGCCGGCCTTGCGGGCCGTCAGGGCGCGCTCGTCAAGGAGATGCCAGAGAGGTGCGGGATCGGCGGACCGCCCGCGCCGCTCGAGCGGTACCCGCAAAGCGGGCCGGACCTCGGCGAGAAGGAGCCGCGCATTATAGCGATCCGGCCCCGCAGCCGCAACAAGAATCGGCTCAGAGCCCGATTCCCGGCGCAGCGGCCGGCTTAGGACGGCTGCGAATTTCTGCTTGTCGCGACAGGATGGTTAGTTGCGCAGTCGCGACCACCGCCGAGCCGGTACGATACGCGCCCGCCTAAGCATGGCAGACGCACTCAGGACCGGGCCGTCGCAGACATGCGGCGCGCGCAAAGGGTGTCATGGTCTCAGCAGCCTCGGCCACCGACGACGGATCCCGGGCAGCGCAGCCATCTGCGCGCGATCCTCCGGCTCGGGGGACCGCTGGTCATCAACAACCTCGCCTACGCCGGCATCACGTTCGCCGACACCGTGATGGCAGGACACATCAGCGCCGATGCGCTCGCGGCGGTGGCGGTCGGCAGCAACGCGCTGCAACTGCAGTCGCTGATCGGCGCCGGGATGATGATGGCACTCGCTCCGCTCGTCGCGCACGACTACGGCGCCGGCCGCGACACGGCCGCGGGCGGCTACATGCGCCAGGCACTCTGGATCGCGCTTGCGATGTCCATTCTGCCCGCTGATCGTGGCGCTGTTCGCGGGTCGGATCTACACGGCGGTCGGCACGGCCGCCGCCGATCATACCGACGGCGACCGCGTATACGCAGGCGATCTGCTGCGGCGTTCCGGCGATGTTCGCGCTGCAGGTGCTCACGTACACGAGCGAAGGACTCGGCCGCACGCGCACGATCATGCTGATGACGGTCATGGCGCTGCCGGTGAACGTGCTGCTCAACTGGGTATTCATGTTCGGACACTGGGGCGCGCCGGCGCTCGGCGCCGTGGGCGCCGGTGTCGCGAGCGCGATCACGATGTGGCTCGCGCTCGGCTTCATGATCCTGCTGATGAAGCGCCCGTCGTTCGCGAGATTCGCCCTGTTTGCGGGATTCGAGTGGCCGAGCGCAACGCGAGCTCCGCGCGATCCTGCGCCTCGGGCTGCCGTTCACGGGCTCGCTGGTGACCGAAGGCTCGCTCTTCATCGGCGCCACGCTGATGGTGAGCGCGCTCGGAGCGACCGTCGTCGCCGCGTCACCAGGTTGCCCTGAGCTACTCGCTGCTCACCTACATGATCCCGGCGGCCTTTCACTCCGCGACGACCGTCCGCGTGGGACACATGCTCGGCAGCGGCCTGCCGCGCCGAGGCCCGGCGCGCCGGGCTACGTCGGCATCGCGCTGTGCGCGGGGCTGATGATCGTCTCGGCCCTGGTGCTGGTGCTCGCCCGCGGACCGATCGCACGGATCTACACCGACGACCCCGCGGTGCTCGCAGGTCGCGACTACGTTGCTGCTGCTCGCCGGGCTGTTCCAGGTCTCGGACGGCCTGCAGCTCGGCTGCTCCGGGCGCGCTGCGCGGTTACCAGGACGCACGCATACCGCTCGCAATCACCGTGGTCTCGTACTGGGGCATCGGATTCACGCTGGCGTGGGTGTTCGGCATCGCGCGCGGCGGCGGCGCGCCCGGCGTGTGGCTCGGCCTGATCGCCGGGCTCAGCCGCGGCGTCGGGGGCTGCAAGTAAGGCGATGCGGTTCGGAGGCTATGGGCCTCGCAGCCGTTGCTCAGTTCAGCTTGATCTGGACGTCGACGCCGGCCGGAAGCTCGAGCTTCATCAGCGCGTCCACCGTCTTGTCGGTGGGATTCAGGATGTCCATGAGGCGCTTGTGGGTGCGCAGCTCGTACTGGTCCCGCGCGTCCTTGTCGGCGTGCGGGGAGATGAGCAGCGTGAAGCGCTCCATCTTCACCGGCAGCGGGACCGGGCCGCGCACGGTCGCGCCGGTGCGCTTCGCGGTCTCGACGATCTCGCGCGCGGAGTTGTCGATCAGCCGGTGATCGAAGGCCTTGAGGCGGATGCGGATGTTCTGTCGGGCCATGTTCGTTACCTGCGGCGGGACGCGTTGCGTCCGCTCACTTCAGAATCTTCGACACCACGCCTGCGCCGACGGTGCGGCCACCCTCGCGGATGGCAAAGCGCAGACCCTCTTCCATCGCGATCGGGCTGATCAGCTCGATCGTCATCTTGATGTTGTCGCCCGGCATCACCATCTCGACGCCCTCCGGCAACTCCACCGCCCCCGTCACGTCGGTCGTGCGGAAGTAAAACTGCGGCCGATACCCCTTGAAGAACGGCGTGTGACGCCCGCCCTCCTCCTTGGTCAGCACGTACACCTCGCCCTCGAACTTGGTGTGCGGGGTGATCGACCCGGGCTTGGCGAGCACCTGCCCGCGCTCGACCTCCTCACGCTTGGTGCCTCTCAGCAGCACCCCCACGTTGTCCCCCGCCTGCCCCTGATCGAGGAGCTTGCGGAACATCTCCACCCCCGTGCAGATCGTCTTCACCGTCGGGCGAAGACCAATGATCTCCACCTCGTCGTTGACCTTCACGATCCCCCGCTCGATGCGCCCGGTCACCACCGTGCCGCGCCCGGAGATCGAAAACACATCCTCCACCGGCATCAGAAAGGCCCCATCCACCGCCCGCTCCGGCACCGGGATGTAGCGGTCCATCTCCTCCACCAGCTTCACCACCGAGGGCACCCCGAGCTCGCTCTTGTCGCCCTCCAGCGCCTTCAGCGCCGAGCCCGTGATGATCGGCGTCTTATCGCCCGGAAACTCGTACTTCGACAGCAGCTCCCGAACCTCCAGCTCAACCAGCTCCAGGAGCTCGGCGTCATCCACCATGTCCGCCTTGTTCAGGTACACCACGATGTAGGGCACCCCCACCTGCCGGGCGAGCAGAATGTGCTCGCGGGTCTGCGGCATCGGACCGTCCGCGGCGGAAACCACCAGAATCGCACCGTCCATCTGCGCGGCACCGGTGATCATGTTCTTCACGTAGTCGGCGTGCCCCGGACAGTCCACGTGCGCGTAGTGCCGCGCCTTCGACTCGTACTCCACGTGCGCGGTCGAAATCGTGATCCCGCGCGCCTTCTCCTCCGGCGCCTTGTCAATCTGGTCGTAGGCCATGAAGGTGCCGCCAAAGGTCTCCGACATCACCTTCGTCAACGCCGCCGTCAGCGTCGTCTTGCCGTGATCCACGTGCCCAATCGTCCCTACGTTCACGTGCGGCTTCTTACGCTCGAATTTTTCCTTAGCCACGACCAGAACCTCGAAATAGTTGCCAGTGTTGACGCTCGCCCGGCGCGCGGGCGAACCGGAATCAGCTCGCCTTCTTCATCACCGCTTCGGCGACGTTGTTCGGCACTTCCAGGTACCGGGCGAACTCCATCGTGAAGGTCGCGCGGCCCTGGCTCATGCGAGCGCACCGACGTCGCGTAGCCGAACATCTCCGCGAGCGGCACCTCGGCGGTGATGACCTTGCCCGACGGGCCGTCCTCCATGCCCTGGATCTGGCCGCGGCGGCGGTTCAGGTCGCCGATCACGTCGCCCGAGTAGTCCTCGGGCGTCACGACCTCGACCTTCATGATCGGCTCGAGCAGCACGGGCTCTCGCGCGGCGCACGCCTTCCTTGACCGCCATCGAGCCCGCGATCTTGAACGCCATCTCGTTCGAGTCGACGTCGTGATACGAGCCGTCGAAGAGCGTGACCTTGATGTCCACGACCGGGTAGCCCGCGATGACGCCGCCCACGAGCGCTTCCTTCACGCCCTTGTCCACCGCCGGCACGTACTCGCGCGGCACGGACCCACCGACGATGCCGTTGACGAACTCGTAGCCCTTGCCGGACTCCTGCGGCTCGATCTTGAGCCACACGTGGCCGTACTGGCCGCGACCGCCGGACTGCCGGACGAACTTGCCTTCCTGCTCGACCTTGGCGCGGATCGTCTCGCGGTAGGCGACCTGCGGCTTGCCGACGTTCGCCTCGACCTTGAACTCGCGCTTCATGCGGTCGACGATGATCTCGAGGTGCAGCTCGCCCATGCCGGCGATGATCGTCTGGCCGGATTCCTGGTCGGTGCTCACGCGGAACGACGGGTCTTCCTTGGCGAGCCGCTGCAGCGCGAGGCCCATCTTCTCCTGGTCGCTCTTGGTCTTGGGCTCCACGGCGACCGAGATCACGGGCTCGGGGAACTCCATCTTCTCGAGCGTGATGACGTGATCGGGATCGGTCAGCGTGTCGCCGGTCGTCACGTCCTTGAGGCCCACGGCCGCGGCGATGTCGCCGGCGCGGACCTCCTTGATCTCCTCGCGCTCGCTGGCGTGCATCTGCAGCAGCCGCCCGATGCGCTCCTTGCGGTCCTTGGCCGGCACGTATACCTGGTCGCCGGAGTTGAGCACCCCGGAGTACACGCGGAAGAAGGTCAGGTTGCCGACGAACGGGTCGTTCAGGATCTTGAACGCGAGCGCGGAGAACTTCGCGTCGTCGCTCGCCTCGCGCGTGACCTCGCGGTCGCGGTCGTCGAGACCCTTCACCGGCGGCATCTCCACCGGCGAGGGCATGAACTCGACCACGGCATCGAGCATCGCCTGCACGCCCTTGTTCTTGAAGGCCGAGCCGCAGAGCGTGATGCAGATCTCGTTGCGGATCGCGCGCGCGCGCAGTCCGCGGACGATCTCCTCCTCGGAGAGCTCCGTGTGCTCGAGGTACTTGTGCAGCAGCTCCTCGTCGGCCTCGGCCGCGGCCTCGATCATCTTCTCGCGCTGCTGCCTGCACTCTTCGAGCATGTCGGCGGGAATGTCGCGGTACTCGAAGCGCATGCCCTCGGTCGAGTCGTCCCAGTAGATCGACTTCATGCGGATCAGGTCGACCACGCCCTCGAAGTTGTCCTCTGCGCCGATCGGAAGCTGGATCGGCACCGGGTTGCCGCGCAGGCGGGTGCGGATCTGGTCGACGCAGCGCAGGAAGTTGGCACCGGCACGGTCCATCTTGTTGACGAACGCGATGCGCGGCACGCCGTACTTGTTCATCTGCCGCCAGACCGTCTCGGACTGCGGCTGCACGCCGGACACGGCGCAGAACACCGCGCAGGCGCTGTCGAGCACGCGCAGGCTCCGCTCCACCTCGATGGTGAAGTCGACGTGGCCGGGCGTGTCGATGATGTTGATGCGGTGCTCGGGGAAGTGGTTGTCCATCCCCTTCCAGAAGCAGGTGGTGGCCGCGGCGGTGATCGTGATGCCGCGCTCCTGCTCCTGCTCCATGTAGTCCATGACGGCGGCGCCATCGTGCACTTCGCCGATCTTGTGCGAGACGCCGGTGTAGAAAAGGATGCGCTCCGTCGTCGTCGTCTTGCCGGCGTCGATGTGCGCCGAGATACCGATGTTACGGTAGCGCTCGATCGGGGTCGTGCGTGCCACGATGAAATCCTCGAAACCTTGTGAACGGCCCGCGGGCCGTCACCAGCGGTAGTGCGCGAAGGCCTTGTTGGCCTCGGCCATGCGGTGCGTGTCCTCGCGCTTCCTCACGGCGGCGCCACGGTTCTCGGATGCTTCGAGCAGCTCGGCGGCGAGCCGCTGCGACATCGACTTTTCGTTGCGGGCCTGCGCGGCCTCGATGACCCAGCGCATGGCGAGCGTCTGGCGGCGGGTCGAGCGCACCTCGACCGGCACCTGGTAGGTGGCGCCGCCGACGCGGCGCGACTTGACCTCGACCGACGGCTTGACGTTGTCGAGCGCGAGGCTCAGCACCTCGAGCGCCTGGTCGGCGGGTCGGCCGGTCTTGTCGGCGATCTTGTCGATCGCGCCGTAGACGATGCTTTCGGCGACCGACTTCTTGCCGCGCTCCATCACCATGTTCATGAACTTCGCCAGCATGACGCTGTTGAACTTCGGGTCCGGCAGGATGCTGCGGGTGGGGGCTGCTGCGCGACGGGACATGGCGGGTTACCTGGTAAAGAGCGTGTATGTCTTAAGTAAGGGCGTCAGCCCTTCGGGCGCTTGGCCCCGTACTTGGAGCGTCCCTGCTTGCGCTCGCCGACGCCGGCGCAGTCGAGCGTGCCGCGCACCGTGTGGTAGCGCACGCCCGGCAGGTCCTTGACACGACCGCCGCGGATCAGCACGACCGAGTGCTCCTGGAGGTTGTGCCCCTCGCCGCCGATGTAGCTGATGACCTCGTGGCCGTTGGTCAGGCGCACCTTGGCCACCTTGCGCAGCGCCGAGTTCGGCTTCTTGGGCGTCGTCGTGTAGACGCGCGTGCAGACGCCACGCTTCTGCGGCGAGCGGCCGAGCGCCGGCACCTTGCTCTTCGCCTCCGCGATCCGACGCGGGCCGCGGATCAATTGATTGACGGTTGACATGCGATGTCCTGGACTCCAGAGCCGGGGGGCGCTCGCGACGGGCGGCGCCACTACAGAAGCACCGGGCCGCCTTGCGGCGGCCCGTTGACGTATCTCTAACGGCGGACGCGCGGGGCTAGAGCCGGCGACGACCGATCGACGAAAGGGGCGAAATTGTAGGTATGGGGCCTCCGGGTGTCAACTTGCCGCAGCGCAACAACGGCGGTAACTGCTCGCCGGCGCTCGGCCGCGGTGGTGGCTGCTCGCCCACCGTCGGCCGCGGTGGCTCCTGCTCGCCGACGCCCGGCCGCGGTGTATCCCCAGCCGCTCACCACGAGTCAGGGTCGTTGCACGGCTGAAGATGGTGCCCCGCACGTCCTGTCGGCGCACGCCGAACGGTCGTTGGTATCGCGGAATCGTCGAGGCGGCCTTCGCTCAGAGTGCCCGCGACGTCTACCTGTGCACACCGATGCCTCGTCGCGGCTGGGATACACCGCGTCCACGCGTCGGCTCGTGACCCCACCGTGGCATCGACGAGCGGGAGGCCACCGCGGCATCGGCGAGCCGGCGTTTGGACCGGGTGTCTCGTGGCCGCGACGACGCCTGATCACTCACAGGTAGACGTCGCGGGCACTCGGAAGGTCGGGCGGCTACGGGGCGGCCGCGGCCGGCGGTGCGCTGTAGACGACCTTGCCGCCCAAGATCGTCTGCACGATCGTGGTGTCCGAGATCCGCTCCGTCGGCACCTCGAACGGATTCTGGCCGAGCACAACCAGGTCGGCGTACTTGCCGACCTCGATCGACCCCGTGTCCCGCTCCATGTGCAGCTGGTAGGCGCTGTTGATGGTATGCATCTTGATCACCGCGAGCAGATCGTCGACGGTCTCCTTGTGACTCAGGGCCCCGGGGAAGACGCCCGGGATGGCCTCCCCGGTGTGGTCGATGGCCGTCTCGATCTGCACCATCGGCAGGAGCGGGTCTATGGGGTAGTCGCTGCCGCCGGCGACGATCGCCCCGGTCCGCCACAGCTCGGCGGCCGGGTAGAGCCGCTGGTAGAGGGTGTCGTCGATGTACCCGGCGGTGTTGTTCACCGAGTAGGCATCGCGCCTGGCCCACTGCAGTGACATGCTGGCGATCACGCCGAGACGCGCGAAGCGAGGGATGTCAGCCTCGTCGATCGCCTGGAGGTGGGTGATCGTGTGGCGCAGGTCGCGCCCACCGTTCGCGTCGCGCGCCGCCTGGAAGTTATCGAGGGCCTCGCGCGTGGCGCGGTCGCCGATGGCGTGGACGTGGATCTGCCAGCCGGCCTTGTCGAGCTCGACGAAGCCGTGCCTTGCGTCCGAGCAGGCCGGATCGGGCCCGCGCGCCGTCCCCGGGCGCCAGGCGGGATCGTCGAGGGTGCCCGGGTTGACGTTGTAGGGCTTGAGCATTGCTGCCGTCTGGGCCGGGTATTCCATCACGCCGTCGCAGTAGACCTTGACGCTCGACACTGCGATGAGGCCCTTGGCGTACTTCCGGTAATCCTCGAGCGCAGCGATCTGCTTCCTGAGCTCCGCGATATCCGTGGCGCCGTGCACGAAATCGGCGGACAACCCCAGATTGGCCCTCAGGGTCAGTCCACCTTCGTCCTGCACCTCGCGCCCAGTGCGCGATCTCGCTCTCGCTGTCGCCGGGAATGAAGACCGTCGTGATCCCCATGCGGTTGGCGTCGGCAATCGTGCGCCGAACGAGCTCGACGAGCGCCGCCTCCGAAACAGGTGCGGTCTGACCCCAGTCCCCGACGTCCATGTCCGCGAAGAACCCGTTCGGCCGGCCGTTCGCGTCGCGACCGAGCGTGCCACCGGCCGGGACGGGCGTCTCGGACATCGATGCCCGCGTTCTCGATCGCCTTGCTGTTCATCCAGAACTTGTGTCCGTCGGCGTGGTCGACCGAGATCGGCCGTGTAGTGTTGAGCCGATCGAGGTCGTCGCGCGTCGAGCGTCGTTCCGCGCGGCAGTATCGCCTCGCCGAAAAAATGGCTCGCGCTGAAGCGGATGTTAGTTCCCTTGTAGGCGGCCTGGTCCGGACGATCGAGGCAGGCCTGCAGCTTCACGAGGACTTCCGCGAGCGTCCCCCCTTCGTAGCCCATCTCGCAGTCGGTCAACCGGGTGCCGTGGAAGTGCCCATCGACGATACCGGGCATGACCATCCGCCCGTGGAGGTCGGTCACGCTAGTCTTCGGGCCGGCGTACTCCCTTGCTTGCTCGCTCGTTCCGATGAAGACGATCCGGCCGTCGCGGATCGCAATGGCTTGCTCGAATCTCGGCGGGCCCGAGCCCTCGTGCCGCTCCGGGCCGCTGAAGGCCAAGACTTGACCGTGCAGGAGGATCGAGTCCGCCGGCTGCACAGGGGCGGCCTCGACGGCGAAGGAAGCGGGTAGCGCCAGCAGCCAAAGCGCCAGCAGTGAACGGACCATCGCGCCTCCTCAGGTTGCACAGTCGGCCAATGCCCGCCCGGCCGCGTGCCAGCCGCCGACTGTGGTTTCTCTCGAAGCCTGGCTGGGATTTCTCATAGCGAGATGATGCATCGCGCTTATGAGTGAATGAAAGCGGTGACTGCTCGCCGACGCACGGCCGCGGTAGCTGCTGCTCGCTGACGCCGCGGTGGTGTCCCGAGCCGGCGCGTGGACGCGGTGTATCCCAGCCGCGACGAGGCATCGGTGTGCGCAGGTAGACGTCGCGGGCACTCCGAGCGAAGGCTGCCTCGACGATTCCGCGATACCGCGACCGTTCGGCGTGCGCCGACAGAATGTGCGGGGCACCGATCTTCCGCTCTGCAACGACCGGTGCTCGTGGTGAGCGGCTCGGGGATACACCGCGGCCGACGTCGGCGAGCAGCCACCGCGGCCGGGCGCCGGCGAGCAGCAGTCACCGCTTCCGGGCGCCGCGAGCCAACCGCGAGTCGGCGACGAGCGGGCACGTCCGTGCCCGCCCGTCCCGTGTGGTTAGCCCGCGGAGGCCTCCGCCTCGTCGGACTGCGCGGAGAAGTCCGCCACCGCAGCGGCCGGTGCGACCTCGCCGAAGCCGGCGACCTCTTCCTCGGCCGTCCGGCGCCGCGCCTGGTGGTAGAACGAGCCCGTCCCCGCCGGGATCAACCGGCCGACGATCACGTTCTCCTTCAGCCCGCGCAGGTCGTCCTTCATGCCGCGCACCGCCGCCTCGGTCAGCACGCGCGTGGTCTCCTGGAAGGAGGCCGCCGAGATGAACGACTCGGTCGCGAGCGAGGCCTTGGTGATGCCGAGCAGGATCGGGTCGATGATCGCCGGCAGCTTCCCTTCGCGGGTCAGCCGCTCGTTGGCGTCGAGCACGCGCGCGCGGTCGATCTGCTCGCCGCGCAGGAAGCCCGTCTCGCCGGACTCGGCGATCTCGATCTTGCGCAGCATCTGCCGGATGATCACCTCGATGTGCTTGTCGTTGATCTTCACGCCCTGCAGCCGGTAGACGTCCTGGATCTCGCGCACCAGGTAGTTCGCGAGCGGCTCCACGCCCTGCAGGCGCAGGATGTCGTGCGGGTTCGGCTCGCCGTCGGCGATGACCTCGCCGCGCTCGACGTGCTCGCCCTCGAACACCGTCAGGTGCCGCCACTTCGGGATCAGCTCCTCGTGCTTCTCGCCCTGCTCGTCCGTGATGATGAGCCGGCGCTTGCCCTTGGTCTCCTTGCCGAAGCTCACCGTGCCTGAGAACTCGGCGAGGATCGCCGAATCTTTGGGCTTCCGCGCCTCGAAGAGGTCCGCGACGCGCGGCAGACCGCCGGTGATGTCGCGGGTCTTTGAGCTTTCCTGCGGGATGCGCGCGATGACGTCGCCGACCGCCACCTGGACACCGTCCTCGAGATTGACCAGCGCACCGGCCGGCAACGCGTACACCGCGGGGATGTCGGTGTTCGCGAAGCAGACTTCCTTGCCCTTGGCGTTGACCAGCTTGATGACCGGCCGCAGGTCCTTGCCGCCCGCGCCGCGCTGCTTCGGGTCCATCACCACCGTGCTCGAGAGCCCGGTGATCTCGTCGACCTGGCTCGATACCGTGATGCCGTCGATGAAGTCCTGGAAGCGGAGGAAGCCCGCGACCTCGGTCACCACCGGGTGGGTGTGCGGGTCCCAGGTCGCAATCACCTGTCCCGGCTGCACCGCGTCGCCCTCGCTCGCGGTGATCACCGAGCCGTACGGGATCCGGTAGCGCTCGCGCTCACGGCCGAATTCGTCGATCACGCCGACCTCTCCGGAGCGCGACACCGCGACCCAGTGGCCTTTCTCGTGGTGCACGGCCTTGAGGTTGTGGAGCCGCACCGTGCCCTTGCTCTTGATCTCGACGGAGTTGACCGCCGCGGCACGTGAGGCCGCGCCGCCGATGTGGAAGGTGCGCATGGTGAGCTGCGTGCCGGGCTCGCCGATCGACTGCGCGGCGATCACGCCGACCGCCTCACCGATGTTGATGCGGTGCCCGCGCGCGAGATCGCGCCCGTAGCACTGCGCGCACACGCCGTAGCGCGTCGCGCAGGTGATCGGGGAGCGGACCATCACCTGGTCCACGCCGGCCTGCTCGAGGCTGCGCACGAGCTTCTCGTCGAGCAGCTGGCCCGCCTCGACCACGACTTCGTCGGAGCCGGGGCGGAAAACCTCGCTCGCCGTGACGCGGCCGAGCACGCGCTCGCCGAGACCCTCGACCACGTCGCCGCCCTCGACGATCGGCATCATCGCGAGCCCGTTGGTCGTGCCGCAGTCCTGCTGCGTGACCACCAGGTCCTGCGCGACGTCGACCAGCCGCCGGGTCAGGTAGCCGGAATTCGCCGTCTTGAGCGCGGTGTCCGCGAGACCCTTGCGGGCGCCGTGCGTCGAGATGAAGTACTGCAGGACGTTCAGGCCCTCGCGGAAGTTCGCGGTGATCGGCGTCTCGATGATCGAGCCGTCGGGCTTGGCCATCAGGCCGCGCATGCCGGCCAGCTGGCGGATCTGCGCCGGCGAGCCTCGCGCACCCGAGTCCGACATCATGTAGATCGAGTTGAACGACTTCTGGCGCACCTTCGCGCCCTGCGCACTCTCGACCTCCTCGCTGCCGAGCTTCTCCATCATCGCCTTGGCGACCTGGTCGTTGGTGCGGGACCAGATGTCGACGACCTTGTTGTAGCGCTCGCCGTTGGTGACGAGACCCGAGGCGTACTGCTCCTGGATCTCCTTCACCTCGTGTTCGGCCGCGCCCAGGATCTTCTGCTTCTGCTCGGGTACGACCATGTCGTCGACGCCGATCGAGACGCCGGCACGGGTCGCGTAGTGGAAGCCCGTGTACATGAGCTGGTCGGCGAAGACCACGGTCTCCTTCAGGCCCAGCGTGCGGTAGCAGGCGTTGATCACGCCCGAGATCGCCTTCTTGGTCATGTCCAGGTTGATCAGGTCGAAGGAGATGCCCTTCGGCAGGATCTCGAACAGCAGCGCACGGCCGACGGTCGTCTCGACCACCCGCCTGCGCTCGGTGAGCGCGCCGTCGGCGTCGCGCACGTGCTCGACGATGCGCACCCGGCAGCGCGCCTGAAGCCCCGCGACGCGGGTCTCGTAGGCGCGGTGCACCTCGGCCACGTCGGTGAAGAGCGTCCCTTCGCCCGGAGCGTTCACCCGCTCGCGCGTCATGAAATAGAGCCCGAGCACCACGTCCTGCGAGGGCACGATGATCGGATCGCCGTTGGCGGGCGAGAGGATGTTGTTCGAGGACAGCATCAGCGCGCGCGCCTCGAGCTGCGCCTCGAGCGACAGCGGCACGTGCACGGCCATCTGGTCGCCGTCGAAGTCGGCGTTGAACGCCGTGCAGACGAGCGGATGGAGCTGGATCGCCTTGCCCTCGATCAGCACCGGCTCGAAAGCCTGGATGCCGAGGCGGTGCAGCGTCGGGGCGCGGTTCAGCAGCACCGGGTGCTCGCGGATGACTTCCTCGAGGATGTCCCAGACTTCCGGTCCCTCGCGCTCGACCAGGCGCTTGGCGGCCTTGATGGTCGTCGCCTCGCCGCGCAGCTGCAGCTTGTGGAAGATGAACGGCTTGAAGAGCTCGAGCGCCATCTTCTTGGGCAGCCCGCACTGATGCAGGCGCAGCGTCGGGCCGACCACGATCACGGAGCGGCCCGAGTAGTCGACGCGCTTGCCGAGCAGGTTCTGGCGGAAGCGGCCCTGCTTGCCCTTGATCATGTCGGCGAGCGACTTGAGCGGGCGCTTGTTGGTGCCCGTGATCGCCCGGCCGCGGCGGCCGTTGTCGAGCAGCGCGTCGACCGACTCCTGCAGCATGCGCTTCTCGTTGCGCACGATGATGTCGGGCGCATTGAGCTCGAGCAGCCGGCGCAGGCGGTTGTTGCGGTTGATCACGCGCCGGTAGAGGTCGTTCAAGTCGGAAGTCGCGAAGCGACCGCCGTCGAGCGGCACGAGCGGACGCAGGTCGGGCGGCAGCACCGGCAGCACGGTGAGCACCATCCACTCCGGGTGGTTGCGCGAGTCGATGAACGACTCGATCAGCTTGAGGCGCTTCGACAACCGCTTGATCTTGGTCTCGGAGCTGGTGTTCGCGATATCCTCGCGGACCTTCACGACCTCGGCCTTGAGGTCCATGGTGCGCAGCAGCTCGTGCACCGCCTCGGCGCCCATGCGGGCGTCGAACTCGTCGCCGTGCTTCTCGATCGCCTCGAGGTAGGTCTCGTCCGAGAGCAGCTGGCCGCGCTGCATCGAGGTCATGCCCGGCTCGATGACCACGAAGGCCTCGAAGTAGAGCACGCGCTCGATCTCGCGCAGCGTCATGTCGAGCATGAGCCCGATGCGCGAGGGCAGCGACTTGAGGAACCAGATGTGGGCGGTCGGGCTCGCGAGCTCGATGTGACCCATGCGCTCGCGGCGCACCTTGGCCTGCGTCACCTCGACGCCGCACTTCTCACAGACGACGCCGCGGTGCTTCAAGCGCTTGTACTTGCCGCACAGGCACTCGTAGTCCTTCACGGGCCCGAAGATCTTGGCGCAGAAGAGGCCATCGCGCTCCGGCTTGAAGGTCCGGTAGTTGATGGTCTCCGGCTTCTTCACCTCGCCGAAGGACCAGGACCGGATCATCTCCGGCGAGGCCAGGGCGATGCGGATCGAGTCGAAGTCCTCGACCACGGTCTGCTGCTTGAACAACTTCAGTAGGTCTTTCATTCGTTCACCTCAGCGCATTAGCGCTGCTCAGCGCCCTGTGCCTCAACGCCGTTCCAGCTCGAGCTCCATGTTGATGCCGAGCGAGCGGATTTCCTTTACGAGCACGTTGAAGGACTCGGGCATGCCCGCATCCATCATGTGGTTGCCGTCCACGATGTTCTTGTACATCTTGGTGCGGCCCGTCACGTCGTCCGACTTGACCGTCAGCATCTCCTGCAGCGTGTAGGAGGCGCCGTAGGCCTCGAGCGCCCACACCTCCATCTCGCCGAAGCGCTGGCCGCCGAACTGCGCCTTGCCGCCGAGCGGCTGCTGCGTGACCAGGCTGTACGGCCCGGTGGAACGCGCATGCATCTTGTCGTCGACGAGGTGGTTCAACTTCAGCATGTACATGTAGCCGACGGTGACCGGACGGTCGAACCGCTCGCCGGTGCGCCCGTCGTACAGCCACGTCTGGCCGCTCTCGGGCAGTTCGGCGAGGCGCAGCATGTACTTGATCTCCTTCTCGGTGGCGCCGTCGAACACCGGGGTGGCCGTCGGCACGCCGTTGCGGAGGTTGCCGGCGAGCGCGAGCACGTCCCCGTCGTCGAGCGAGTCGAGGTTCTCGGCCCGCCCGCCACTCTTGTTGTAGATCTGGTCGAGGAACTCGCGAACCTCTTCGACCTTTCGGCTCTCGTCGAGCATCCGCCCGATCTTGAGCCCGAGGCCCTTCGCGGCCCAGCCGAGGTGGGTCTCGAGAATCTGGCCGATGTTCATGCGCGAGGGCACGCCCAGCGGGTTCAGCACGATGTCGACCGGCGTGCCGTCCTCCATGAACGGCATGTCCTCGACCGGCACGATCGTCGAGATCACGCCCTTGTTGCCGTGGCGGCCGGCCATCTTGTCGCCCGGCTGCACGCGGCGCTTCACCGCGAGGTAGACCTTGACCATCTTGAGCACGCCCGGCGCGAGGTCGTCGCCCGCCGTGATCTTCGAGCGCTTCTCCTCGAGCCGCCGCTCGAACTCGCGACGCTGCGCGCGCATGCGCTCGGCGGTGAGCTCGAGCGCTGCGTTCGCCTCCTCGTCTTCGAGGCGCACCTCGAGCCAGTGCTCGCGGGGGATGTCGGCGAGGTAGCTCGCGCTCACCTTGCTGCCGGCGGCGAGCTTGCGCGGCCCGCCGGCCGCGACCCGGCCCACCAGCATCGAGTGCACACGCGAGAAGAGGTCCTCCTCGAGGATGCGCTGCTGGTCGGCGAGGTCCTTGCGGACCTTGTCGATCTCGGACTTCTCGATCGAGAGGGCGCGGCTGTCCTTCTCGACGCCGTCGCGCGTGAAGACGCGCACGTCGATCACGGTGCCGTCCATGCCGGGCGGCACGCGGAGCGAGGTGTCCTTCACGTCGGACGCCTTCTCGCCGAAGATCGCGCGCAGCAGCTTCTCCTCCGGGGTGAGCTGGGTCTCGCCCTTGGGCGTGACCTTGCCTACCAGGATGTCGCCCGCCTTGACCTCCGCACCGATGAAGGCGATGCCCGCCTCGTCGAGCTTGGCGAGCGCGGACTCACCCACGTTCGGGATGTCGGCCGTGATCTCCTCGGGCCCGAGCTTGGTGTCGCGCGCCACGCAGGTGAGCTCCTCGATGTGGATCGTCGTGAAGCGGTCCTCCTGCACGACGCGCTCCGAGATCAGGATCGAGTCCTCGAAGTTGTAGCCGTTCCAGGGCATGAACGCGACCAGCAGGTTCTGGCCGAGCGCCAGGTCGCCCAGGTCGGTCGACGGCCCGTCCGCGAGCACGTCGCCGCGCGCGATCGCATCCCCCGCATGCACCAGCGGCCGCTGGTTGATGCAGGTGTTCTGGTTCGAGCGCGTGTACTTGGTCAGGTTGTAGATGTCCACACCCGGCTCGCCGGCCGTGGTCTCCGCGTCGTTGACGCGGACCACGATGCGCGAAGCGTCCACCGAGTCGACCACGCCGCCGCGGCGCCCCACGACCGTGACGCCGGAGTCGATCGCCACCGGGCGCTCCATACCCGTCCCGACCAGCGGGGTCTCCGAGCGCAGCGTCGGCACCGCCTGGCGCTGCATGTTCGAGCCCATCAGCGCGCGGTTGGCGTCGTCGTGCTCGAGGAAGGGGATCAGCGAGGCCGCGACCGATACGATCTGCTTCGGCGAGACGTCCATGAACTGGATCTTGTCCGGTGTCGAGAGCATGAACTCGTTGAGATAGCGGCTCGATACGAGCTCGTCGGTGAACCCGCCCTGCGCGTCGAGCGAGGCGTTGGCCTGCGCGATCACGTACTGGGCCTCGTCGATGGCCGACAGGTACGCGATCTCGTTCGTGACCCGGGCGCCCTCGACCTTGCGGTACGGCGTCTCGAGGAAGCCGTACTCGTTGGTGCGCGCGTAGACGGCGAGGGAGTTGATCAGCCCGATGTTCGGGCCTTCCGGCGTCTCGATCGGGCACACGCGGCCGTAGTGCGTCGGATGCACGTCGCGGACCTCGAAGCCCGCGCGCTCACGCGTGAGGCCGCCCGGGCCGAGCGCGGAGACCCGCCGCTTGTGCGTGACCTCCGAAAGCGGGTTGTTCTGGTCCATGAACTGCGACAGCTGCGAGGAGCCGAAGAACTCCTTGACCGCCGCCGCCACCGGCTTGGCGTTGATCATGTCCTGGGGCATCAGGCCCTCGGACTCGGCGATCGTGAGGCGCTCCTTGACGGCGCGTTCGACGCGCACGAGACCGACGCGGAAGGCGTTCTCCGCCATCTCGCCTACGCTGCGCACCCGGCGGTTGCCGAGATGGTCGATGTCGTCGACGGTGCCGTTGCCGTTCCTGATGTCGATCAGCGTGCGCAGCACGTCGATGATGTCCGAGGTCTCGCCGTACTGCCCGACCAGGGACTTCGCCACCTCGTCGGTGCGGCGCCCGAAGTGCAGCTGGTCGTAGAGGATCCCCGCACCTTTTGTCTCGGTGCGGCCGACGCGGCGGTTGAACTTCATGCGCCCGACGGCCGAGAGATCGTACCGCTCGGGGTTGAAGAACAGGTTCTGGAACAGGTTCTCGGCCGCATCGCGCGTGGGCGGCTCGCCCGGGCGCATCATGCGGTAGATCTCGACCAGCGCCTCCATCCGGTTCTTCGTCGGGTCGATGCGCAGCGTGTCTGAGATGAACGGGCCGCGGTCGAGGTCGTTCACGTACAGGGCGCGGATCTCGCTGATGCCCGCCTGCACGAGCTTGGCGATCGTCGCGGCGGCGAGAATCTCGTTGGCCTTCGCCAGGATCTCACCAGTCTCGGTGTTCACCACGTCGTGGGCGAGCACCTTGCCGACAAGATAGTCGGTCGGCACGGGCAGGCGGCTGACGCCCGCCTCCTCGAGCTGGCGCACGTGGCGGGCCGTGATGCGCCGGCCCTCCTCGACGATGACCTTGTTGCCGGCGCGGATCTCGAAGCTCGCCGTCTCGCCGCGCAGCCGCTGCGGGACCAGCGTGAGCTCCACGCCCTCGGCCGACAGGTGAAACGTGTTCTTCTCGAAGAAGATGTCGAGCATCTGCTCGTCGCTGTAGCCCAGCGCCCGGAGCAGGATCGTGACCGGGAGCTTGCGGCGCCGGTCGATGCGCGCGAAGACGCAGTCCTTGGCATCGAACTCGAAATCGAGCCAGGAGCCGCGGTAAGGGATGACGCGCGCGGAGAAGAGGAGCTTCCCGCTGCTGTGCGTCTTGCCGCGGTCATGGTCGAAGAACACGCCCGGGCTGCGGTGCAGCTGGGAGACGATGACCCGCTCGGTGCCGTTGACGACGAAGGTGCCGTTGTCGGTCATGAGCGGCAGCTCGCCGAGATAGACCTCCTGTTCGCGGATGTCCTTGACCGGCTTCCTGGCGCCCGGCGCCTCCTTGTCGAGCACGACGAGGCGCACCTTGACGCGCAGCGGTGCCGCGAAGGTCAGCCCGCGCAGCTGACACTCCTTGACGTCGAACACCGGCTCGCCGAGCCGGTAGCTCACGTACTCGAGGCTCGCGTTGCCGGAATAGCTCACGATCGGGAAGACGCTCCGGAAGGCCGCGTGCAGCCCACCCTCCTCGCGACGGTCCTCGGCGGTGTCCGCCTGCAGGAACTTGCGGTAGGAGTTGAGCTGGATGGCGAGCAGGTAGGGCACCTCGAGGATGCTCGACCGCTTGCCGAAATCCTTGCGGATGCGCTTCTTCTCGGTGAAGGAATATGCCATTGCGATCAACCTCTCAACGTCAGACCGTGGAAAATTGGCTCAGAGCCGAATTTCCGGTGCCGGGGTCACTTGGGCCTGCGCCGCAGCCGGAAATTCGGCTCTGAGCCGATTTTCCAGCCAATTTCCGGGCCGTTTCCAAACGAACGAAAACGCGACGGGCGGCCGCCGGGTGCGATCCGGCAGCCGTCCGCCACGATGCTACGGGCCGGGGCCCGCGCATCACGGTTACTTGATCTCCGCGGCAGCGCCGGCCTCGTCGAGCTTCTTCTTGATCGCTTCCGCGTCGGCCTTCGGGATGCCTTCCTTGACCACCGAGGGCACGCCCTCGACGAGGTCCTTGGCTTCCTTGAGGCCGAGACCGGTGATCTCGCGGATGACCTTGATCACGCCGACCTTGTTCGCGCCGAAGCTGGTCATGCTGACCGTGAACTCGGTCTGCTCCTCGGCGGCCGGTGCCGCGGCGGCGGCGGCGCCACCCACGGCAGCAACCGCGACCGGAGTCGCGGCGGTCACGCCGAACTTGTCTTCCATCATCTTCACGAGATCGACGATTTCCATCACGGTCATGTTGGAAATCGCGTTGAGAATGTCTTCCTTGCTGGCAGCCATGTCAGTGACTCCTGAGAAAAGTGTTGATCAGATACCCGATGTACGTTGCGCAGCCGCCTCAGGCGGCCGCCTGCTTCTGGTCCTTGACCGCGGCGATGGTGCGCACGAGCTTCGCGTGGGGCTCGGCGAGCGTCCGCACGAATTTGCCGATCGGAGCCTTGATGACCCCCAGCAGCTGCGCCAGAGCCTCAGCCCGCGTGGGCAGGCTCGCCACCCGATCGAGGTCCTTGCCCGGCAGCACCGTCCCACCGAGGGACACCAGCGTCGGCACGAGCTTGTCGTGGTCCTTCGCGAAGCCCTTGATGAGGCGCGCCGCCGCGCCCGGGTCGTCCTGCGAGAAGGCGAGGATCAGCGGGCCCTTGAGCTTCTCGCCGACGCACTCGAAGGGAGTGCCGGCGACCGCGCGTCGAGCCAGCGTGTTCTTCACCACCCGCATGTAGACACGGGACGCACGGGCCCTGGCGCGCAGCTCGGTGAGCTTCGCGACGGTGAGCCCGCGGTACTCCGCGGCGACGACGGACTGCGCCTTCTGCGCGACCTCGTTCACCTCGGTGACCAGCGTCTTCTTGTCTTCCAGTCTGAGCGCCATGTGTTCCTCCTGGACTGAAGATCCGACTACGGGCGCGCTTCCCTGTGCGCCCAACCTTGAGAGGACTGCGCGGGCACCGGCCCTCGCGTTCCTCCGGCGGCGACCTTCACCAGTGCGACACTGACTCGGGTACCACCATCTGCGCAGGCGACCATTAAGGGGAGCGCCTCCCCGCCTGCGGTCTTCGATGATGACCGTCCGGAACTGCGTGCCGCCTCGCGGCGGCGCGCGGGCCCGGCCGGCCCTGCATCAAACTTGTGCCGGCCCCGCATCACGCGGCGAGGCTGGCCTGATCCACCGCGACGCCGGGTCCCATCGTCGAGGACACGGTGACGCGCTTCATGTAAATGCCCTTCGAGGCTGCGGGCTTGGCCTTCTGCAGATCCGCGAGCAGCGCATGCAGGTTCTCCTTCAGCGCCTTGATCTCGAAGCTCGCCTTGCCGATCGTGCAGTGGACGACGCCGGCCTTGTCGGCGCGGAACCGCACCTGGCCCGCCTTCGCGTTGCGCACGGCGCCGGCGACGTCCGGGGTCACCGTGCCGACCTTGGGGTTCGGCATCAGCCCGCGCGGACCGAGGATCTTGCCGAGCTGGCCGACGATGCGCATCGCGTCCGGACTCGCCACCACCACGTCGAAGTCGAGCTGCCCGCCCTTCACCTTCTCGGCGAGATCCTCGAGTCCGACGACGTCGGCCCCTGCCTCGCGTGCCGCATCGGCGTTCTTGCCCGAGGTGAATACGGCAACCCGCACCTTCCTGCCCGTGCCGTTCGGCAGCACAGTCGAGCCGCGCACCTGCTGGTCGGACTTCGAGGCGTCGATGCCGAGATTGACCGCGACGTCGATCGTCTCGTCGAACTTCGCGGTGGCGAACTGCTTGACGAGCGCGAGCGCCTCGTCGATCGCGAACTGCTTGCCCGGCTGGATCTTCTCCGCCCAGGGCTTCATGCGCTTGGCGACAGCGACCATGTCACACACCCTCCACGTCGACGCCCATGCTGCGGGCGGAGCCGGCGATGGTGCGCACGGCGGCATCGAGATCGGCGGCCGTCAGGTCCGGCTGCTTGGTTCTAGCGATGTCCTCGAGCTGCTTGCGGCTGATACGGCCGACCTTGGTGGTGTTCGGCGCGCCGCTGCCCTTCTCGAGCCCGAGCGACTTGCGGATCAGCACCGACGCCGGCGGCGTCTTCATGATGAAGGTGAAGCTGCGATCCGCGTACACCGTGATCACCACGGGGATCGGCAGTCCCTTCTCGAGCTGCTGGGTCTGCGCGTTGAACTGCTTGCAGAACTCCATGATGTTGACGCCCTGCTGGCCGAGCGCCGGCCCGATCGGCGGGCTCGGATTCGCCTGGCCTGCAGGCACCTGCAGCTTCACGTAACCCTGTACTTTCTTAGCCATCCTTCACCTCGTTGGGTACAAGCGCCCTTGCGGGCTCCCCGCTGCGCTCAGGCCTTCTCGACCTGGCTGAAATCGAGCTCCACGGGCGTGGAGCGCCCGAGGATCTGAACCGCCACCTGCAGGCGGTTCTTTTCGTAATTCACCGACTCGACGACGCCGTTGAAGTCGTTGAACGGCCCGTCGGTCACCCGCACCACCTCGCCCGGCTCGAACAGCACCTTCGGCCGCGGCTTCTCGGCACCCTCCTCGACGCGCCGCAGGATCGAGTTCGCCTCGCGATCGGTGATCGGCGCCGGCTTCTCCGGCGTGCCACCGATGAACCCGAGCACCTTCGGCGTCTCGCGCACCAGGTGCCAGGTGTCCTCGTCCATCTCCATCTGGACGAGCACGTAGCCCGGGAAGAACTTGCGCTCGCTCTTGCGGCGCTGTCCGTCCCGCATCTCGACCACTTCCTCGGTCGGCACGAGGATCTCGCCGAAGCGTTCCTCGAGGCTCTTGAGCTTGATCCGCTCCTTGAGCAGCCCCGAGACCTTGTGCTCGAAATTCGAGTAGGCGTGCACGACGTACCAGCGCAGGGCCACGTTCAACCTCCCTGCCCGGTCACAGCACGCGTCAACGCGCCCAGGACCCAGTCGAGGAACCAGAAAAAGATCCCCATCGCGGTAATCGCGATGAACACCACCAGAGCTGTCTGCAAGGTCTCCTGGCGCGTCGGCCACACGACCTTGCGCAGCTCCACGCGCGAGCCCTGCACGAACTGCCAGAACACGCGCCCCTGCGCCGACTGCAGCGCGACGAACACGCCGAGGCCGAACGACGCGAGCACGATCGCCCAGCGCACCGCGAGCGGATACGTGCCGAGCAGGTAGAACGCCGCGATGCCGCCGACCAGGATCGCTGCGGCTGCGACGAGCTTGACGGTGTCCAGCGCGCTGGCACCGGTCTCGGTCTGTTCGGTCATTTTTCCTGTGCCGGGTATCGCCCGGCCCGCTGCTGCATTCATCAACCGCTCCGACTGGCAGGCCAGGAGGGAATCGAACCCCCAACCTGCGGTTTTGGAGACCGCCGCTCTGCCAATTGAGCTACTGGCCTGCGCTTTCGACGGAACCGGTATGAATGTCCGCGGACCCGTGCATGATCACTTCAGAATCTTCGACACCACGCCTGCGCCGACGGTGCGGCCACCCTCGCGGATGGCAAAGCGCAGACCCTCTTCCATCGCGATCGGGCTGATCAGCTCGATCGTCATCTTGATGTTGTCGCCCGGCATCACCATCTCGACGCCCTCCGGCAACTCCACCGCCCCCGTCACGTCGGTCGTGCGGAAGTAAAACTGCGGCCGATACCCCTTGAAGAACGGCGTGTGACGCCCGCCCTCCTCCTTGGTCAGCACGTACACCTCGCCCTCGAACTTGGTGTGCGGGGTGATCGACCCGGGCTTGGCGAGGACCTGCCCGCGCTCGACCTCCTCACGCTTGGTGCCTCTCAGCAGCACCCCCACGTTGTCCCCCGCCTGCCCCTGATCCAGGAGCTTGCGGAACATCTCCACCCCCGTGCAGATCGTCTTCACCGTCGGGCGCAGACCAACGATCTCCACCTCGTCGTTGACCTTCACGATCCCCCGCTCGATGCGCCCGGTCACCACCGTGCCGCGCCCGGAGATCGAAAACACATCCTCCACCGGCATCAGAAAGGCCCCATCGATCGCCCGCTCCGGCACCGGGATGTAGCTTGTCCATCTCGTCGACCAGCTTCACCACCGAGGGCACCCCGAGCTCGCTCTTGTCGCCCTCCAGCGCCTTCAGCGCCGAGCCCGTGATGATCGGCGTCTTATCGCCCGGAAACTCGTACTTCGACAGCAGCTCCCGAACCTCCAGCTCGACGAGCTCCAAGAGCTCGGCGTCATCCACCATGTCCGCCTTGTTCAGGTACACCACGATGTAGGGCACCCCGACCTGCCGGGCGAGCAGAATGTGCTCGCGGGTCTGCGGCATCGGCCCGTCCGCGGCGGAAACCACCAGAATCGCACCGTCCATCTGCGCGGCACCGGTGATCATGTTCTTCACGTAGTCGGCGTGCCCCGGACAGTCCACGTGCGCGTAGTGACGCGCCTTCGACTCGTACTCCACGTGCGCGGTCGAAATCGTGATCCCGCGCGCCTTCTCCTCCGGCGCCTTGTCAATCTGGTCGTAGGCCATGAAGGTGCCGCCAAAGGTCTCCGCCATCACCTTCGTCAGCGCCGCCGTCAGCGTCGTCTTGCCGTGATCCACGTGCCCAATCGTCCCTACGTTCACGTGCGGCTTCTTACGCTCGAATTTTTCCTTAGCCACGACCTTTACCTCGGATTTTCTGGATTCGTCCGAACATCAACCTGGAGCCCACGACCGGAATCGAACCGGTGACCTCGTCCTTACCAAGGACGTGCTCTGCCGACTGAGCTACGTGGGCCTCGACCAGTCATCACCCGGCCCAGCAGACTGGAGCGGGTGATGGGAATCGAACCCACGCCATCAGCTTGGAAGGCTGAGGTTCTACCATTGAACTACACCCGCAGCGCCAGCCGACCCGTGCCCGTCGCGGCCTACGCCTCCCACTCACCAGACACTGGTGGAGGGGGTAGGATTCGAACCTACGAAGGCATAAGCCGGCAGATTTACAGTCTGCTCCCGTTGGCCGCTTGGGTACCCCTCCGCGGACGGAGAGCCGCGTATTTTCGTTTGGACCCATGGGCGTGTCAACGACTTGGCGACCCCTTTTTCGGGGTCCGGCTCGCCCGTACGTACCCGTCACGCGGCGGACGGGTCGTCCAGAGGGCCCCATCGGATCGATCCTGGAAGGTTATTTGTCATCAAAAGGAGGCGGCCATGGAACAGCGCAGACTCGGTGCGCAGGGGCTCTCGACCTCAGCCTTAGGTCTTGGCTGCATGGGCATGACCTGGGCCTATACGGGCGGTGGGGACGCCGCGGAGGCCGAGGCAACACTGCTCGAGGCGGTCGATTCCGGCGTCACGCTGTTCGACACCGCCGAGGTGTACGGTCCCTTTACGAACGAGCGGCTGGTCGGGCACCTGCTGGCCGGGAGTCGTCGAGACCGGGTGGTCATCGCGACCAAGTTCGGCTTTCAGATCGAGCCGGATGGCCAGATAAAGGGCGTGGACAGCCGCCCCGATCACATCCGCGAGGCCGTTGACGCCAGCCTCCAACGGCTGGGAACCAACCGCATCGACCTGCTGTACCAGCACCGCGTTGATCCCGAGGTGCCGATCGAGGACGTGGTCGGCGCGATGGCGGAGCTCGTGCGGGCCGGCAAGGTCCGGTATCTCGGCCTGTCCGAAGCGGGCGCCGCCACGATCCGGCGCGCCCATGCGGTGCACCCGATCAGCGCACTGCAGTCGGAGTACTCGCTCTGGGAGCGTGGAATCGAGGCAGAGGTCCTGCCCGCCTGCCGGGCGCTGGGCATCGGCATCGTGCCCTACTCGCCGCTGGGGCGGGGGTTCCTGACCGGCACCTTGGGCCGCGCCGAGGACCTGCCCGCCACGGATTTCCGGCGCAACCAGCCCCGCCTGCAGGGCGAGAACTACGACCAGAACATGGCGCTGGTCGCGCGGCTGCGCGGGCTCGCCACCCGGGTGGGCGCCTCGCCGGCGCAGATCGCGCTCGCCTGGCTCCTGGCCCAGGGACCCGACGTCGTGCCGATCTTCGGCACAACCCGGCGTGCCCGGCTGCGCGAGAACCTCGCGTCCCTGTCGGTGCGGCTGGCGTCCTGCGACCAGTTCCTGCTCGACCAGACCTTCGGCCACGGCACCGTTTCCGGGGCGCGCTACAACGAGGCCGGGCTCGCGATGCTGGATCGGAACTGACCGGTCCGGCAGGCGGCGCGCCGATGCCCGAGCTGCCGGACGTCACCGTCTACGTCGAAGCGATTGCGGCGCGTGTGCTGCACTGCCGCCTCGAGCGCGTCACGATCGCGAACCCGTTCCTGCTGCGCAGCACCGAGCCTCCACCGCAGGCCCTTGCAGGGCGCGAGGTCACCGCCGTGCGGAGGCTCGGCAAGCGGATTGCGATCGGCGTCGAGGGCGAGCTGTGGCTGGTCCTGCACCTGATGATCGCTGGACGTCTGCACTGGTATCCGGCGGATCCTCTGCGCCGGCGCGCGGCGCTCGCCACCTTCGACTTCGAGCCCGGGGCGCTCACGTTGACCGAGGCCGGCACCAAGCGTCGTGCCTCGCTCTACGTCGTCGCGGGCGCTGCCGGTCTCGCGGCGCATGATCCCGGCGGACTCGAGATCGCGGGTGCGACCGTCGAGGATTTCTCTGCGCGGCTGACCGAAGCCAACCACACGCTCAAGCGCGCGTTGACCGATCCGCGCATCCTGAGCGGCATCGGTAATGCGTACTCCGACGAGATCCTGCATCGCGCGCAGCTGTCGCCGCTCGCGCTCACCCGCTCGCTGGCCGCCGCGGAGCTCGAGCGGCTGTTCCAGGCGACCCGCGGCGTGCTCGATGATTGGACCGCGCGATTGCGCGAGGAGGCGGCGGGCGCGTTTCCCGAAGGCGTCACCGCCTTCCGCAACGGCATGGCCGTGCACGGCCGCTACGGCAAGCCCTGCCCGGTGTGCGGCACGCGCGTGCAGCGCATCCGTTACGCGGAGAACGAGACCAACTACTGCCCGCGCTGCCAGACCGGCGGACGGCTGCTCTCCGACCGGTCGCTTGCGCGGCTGCTCAAGGACGACTGGCCGAGGACGATCGACGAGCTGGAGCGACGGCAGTGACGTGGGCGGGCCTGTCTCCGCAGACTGGCGCACGGTCCGAAATCGACGCCGGACGGCGGGAATTCCGTGCTCGCGCCGAAGTCGAAGGAGGTGTCATGGTCAGGCTTGTAGCCATCGCCGTCTTCCTGGCCGCCTCAACGCACGCGCTTGCGGGCGACAGCGCTTCGCTTGCTGTCGTGGACCTGCGGGCGCCTGGTGCCCTCGAGCAGCTTCGGCAGACGAACCCGGCCCATTTCGAGAAGCTTCAGCGGGTGCTGGCCGGACTGCTGGAGCAGCCCGCGCGCGTCGAGGGCGACTGGTTGCAGGTAAGTTTCGACGCTCGCGACGTGGACTTGTCCCGCTACGTGATCAAGACCAGCAATCCACCGAAGCAGCTCCTTCAATTCACGCTCGATGACGTGCGGTACACCATGCATGTCATCCGCAGCGATCTGACCGCCACGGTCGAACCCGCGGGGTAACGGTCCCACGCTCCGGCGCTATTCTCGCGGCAGTCGCGGCGTGCTCTGCACGATCTCGGCATGGCTCGCCTTCATCGCATCGAGGAAAGCGCGCACTGCAGGATCGCTGCGAACGGGGTCGAGCAGGCTGTCGCGCTCGAACCAGGGATAGCACGGAAAACCGGTGGCAGCGGCCTGCTCGAGCCAGGCAAGGGCGTGGTCGGGCCGGCCGAGCTGGGCCCACGCGGTCGCAAGGCCCTGAGCCACGTGGTGGTCCATGTACACGGCCTCTTTGCCGTCGGGCGGTCGTGGATCGGCGCCACCGCCCACGGCCAGCGCGAGCGCCATGGCCTCGTCCCTCCTCCCCATCTGCGCCAGCAGGGCAGCCCTTGTCGAGCGGGCGCGGCTCGACGCCGAGGCTGAGCTCGAGGCGGACAGATCTTCCAGGGTCTCGAGTGCCCCCTCCACGTCGCCGGAGTAGTAAATGGCGCTCGCGAGATAGTGATCGATGGTACGCGGGTCGCTCTGCGGTCGAACCTCCTCGAACGTCGCGCGCGCCTCGTCGAATCGGCCACTCAGGAGCTGCGCCACCCCGCGCGCGCGTTTGCCCTCGACCAGGTCGCCCGCGGGATTCGCCGCGATCCCGCGCGCCACGACGTCAACGGCGTCGTCGAAAAGGCCGAGGTGGTAGTAGGCGCCGGCGATATAGAAGTACGGCTGCTCGAGGCTCGGATTGAGCTCGAGCGCGCGAAGTCCGTGCTGGAGAACCAGGTCCCACATGAATTCGGTCTTGCGATAGATCGCCGTCATCGCTTCGTGGGCCTCGGCCGAGTAGGGATCGAGGCGCAGCGCCTCGCGTGCCGCCGCCAGCGCGCGCTGATGCCACTCTTCCACTTCGGGCTTCGTCGCGAAGCGCAGGGTCATCTCCGCTGCGGCTCGCGCCAGCCCGGCGTGTGCTGCGGCGAAATCAGCATCGCGATCGATGGCTGACTGAAAGCTCCGCGCGGCTTCGCGCATGCCCTGCTCGGTATGCTGCGCGAGTGCGGTACGCCCCACGAGATGCAGCTGGTACGCGTGGGCGTCAGGCTGACGACCGCTGAACAGGCGTTCGCGCTCCATGGCTGTGATCTGCAGCTGGAGCGCGTTGATGATGTCTTCGACGAATGGATGATCCCGGAACGGCAGGAGTTCGCCGCCCGGCAGTTGAATGCTCTCACCCCAGACGGGTACGCCATCGTTCACACGGACGAGCTGCAGATTCACCCGCATCTCGTCTCCGGTCGTGTGGAGCACTCCGGTCAGCACGTGATCGACGCTCAGGGCCCGGCCAAGGCGTTGCGGATGCGTTTCGTTCCGGGCTGCGCGCAACACGGTGACGGTCGGCCTGATCCGCAGCGTGTGCAGGTTCGCGAGTCGCGTCGTAATGGCGTCCGGCAGTGCCAGTGCGAGGTAATCCGAGACGGGATCGGGGTGCGCCATCTGGAATGGCAGGACCGCAAGCTGTACGGTGGACTCCGCCGGTTCCCGCGAGCCGTCGCGCGACGTGCTCAGGTTCTGATTCGATTGCCGCACCAGCAGCACCGCAACCGTCGCGAGGAGCACGCCGATGATCAGGAGGTCGGCGTAGCGGCGCAGGCCGTGGGTGACCGGGCGCGCTACACCCTCCGCCGCGGTATCGAGCGCGACGCCCCGATCGCCCGCCTCGTAGAACCAGGCAAGGGCCACGGCGATGGGAAAGCCGAGCACCGCCGCGACGATCAGCGAGGGCATCGCCCATTTCGGCGCCCCCATCGGCTCGAAGGTGACGTCCGCAATCTGCAAGAGCAGCCAGGCGATGACGGCATAGCTCGCCGCCACGCGGATCACGCCCCGCTCGCGCAGGCGCTGCAGCCACCCCCTGCCAGCCGTTGCCCCCATGTATGCGGCTCAGCATACGTGCTCGCTGGCACGGCCGCCTAGCCGTGGTGGCCGACGCGACGGACCCGCGGACGCGGCGCTGTCTCCTAGTCGCGGCGGGGTCCAGTCCCTCCGCGCGCATGCGCTCGAGGTCGCGGCGCTGCTCGACATGACGTACGCGCGGTTCCTTGCGCACGACTTGAGGGACGCGGAGACACCGGGCAGTGGGTCGAAGCCCAGCAGCAGCGTGTCGGGCGTCGCCTCGCCGCGTGCGGCGTCGAACAAGCCGTCGAGGTAGCGGTGAACGACGCCATCGACGACCGCCCCTTCGGTCCAGGCCTCCTCGGCCAGCGCGACGAGCAGGGGGCAGGCACGCGAAGTGACCACGGCCGTCGGCCGCTGGTAGCGTATGGCCGCCTCGTAGGCGCCGCCGCGCACGGTGCTCTCGGTCGCGATCACCACGATGTGCCCGGTCCGCGTCGCGCGACAGGCGGCGACGGCGCCCGGCTCCAGCACGCCAAGCACGGGCACCAGCGCAAACTCGTGAGCGAGCGTGTCGAGTGCGGTCGCGGACGCCGTGTTGCACGCCACGCCAGGCACTTGACGCCGCTGTCGTGCAGCAGGCCCGCGGCCTGCAGGGCATAGCGGCGGATCGAGTCTGCGCTCTTGGTACCGTAGGGCAGCCTCGCGGTATCGCCCAGATAGACGAAATCTTCGGAGGGCAGCGCCCGAGGAGCGCTGCCAGCACGGTCAGCCCACCGACGCCCGAGTCGAATACGCCGATCGGTGCATCCGCCTGGCGGCGCTCGGTCACGGCGTTGGCCGGAATCTTGCTTGTCGAGCGTTAGACATAAGGCATCGCCCTCGCCCGCCCCGGATCGGACTTCCATCGCGGCGCAGGCCGTGCATAATTGCTGCGTTCAGCCACCACAACAACGATACAGGGCTGCGCCGTGGAGAGACGACTTACGACCAGGCATCGTGCACGTACGACGGTCTATCTGCTTCTTCCGACAGGGAAGCGGAGGTTGTGCCGCGCGAAGAACCTGAGTGCCACCGGTGTGTTCGTCGAGACCGGCGACATGGGGCTGCGGCGCGGACAGACCGTGCAGCTGGCCTTCGCGATCAGCCTGGGTGTCGTCACCAAGATCCATCGCCGCACTGCGGTCGTCGCGCACATCTCGCGCGGCGGCACCGGCCTCATGATGGAAGGCCAGGGCGGCTGACACACCACCGGCGGCTGCGCCTACAATCGGCCGCGGGCGATCCGGCCCCGCGCCTCACAGGGAGCGTCGACCATGGCCAGCCGCAACGGTCCGGAGCTCGACTCGAAGAAAGTCGTCGCGACGCTGAACGAGATACTCGAGCTCGAGCTCGCGGGCGTCGTGCGTTACATGCACTACAGCTTCATGATCTTCGGGCACAACCGCATCCCGATCACCGCCTGGCTGCGCACCCAGTCGAACGAATCGATGGCGCACGCGACGCAGGCGGGCGAGCACATCACCTCGCTCGGCGGGCACCCTTCGCTGCGCATCGGGCCTCTGCTCGAAACGCACAAGCACAGCGTCGACGACATCCTGGGCGAGGCGCTCGAGCACGAGCAGAAGGGTCTCGAGGGCTACCGGACGCTGCTCGAGCTGGTGCGTGACCGCAGCATCATGCTCGAGGAATTCGCGCGCGACATGATCGCGGCCGAGGAAATGCACCTCGCCGAGACGCGCAAGATGATGCGCCGCAGCTGAAAAAATGGCTCGGAGCTGAATTTCACGAAAAATGGCTCGGAGCCATTTTTCTCAACGGCTCCTCTCAATGGCTCACGAAAAATGGCTCCGAGCCATTTTTCGTGGGTCAGGGCGGGTTCTCGTCCGTATCGCGCGTGGCGTCCGCAGGCTCGAGGGTGCGTCCGCGTTTCCTGATCGAAGCGATCAGCACGGTCAGCATCGCCATGAGGATCTCGTCGTAGAACGGAATGAGGTCCGGCACGACGAGGTTGACGAGGAAAAGCCCGCCCACGATCAGGAAAAGCGTCGGAAACCGCATGCCTGCGGTGAGACGGGTGATGAGCCTGCCAATCGGGCCCGCCATTTCTGTTTCCCCTTGGTCTGCGGCCAGCGGCTGGTCAGCGCGCTCTTCGATCGCGCGTATGCACGTCGACGGACAGCTTGAACGTCCGGGACTCGGAGGGGCGCAGCGCTCCCACGCCTACGACCTGGCGGGAAACCTCCTCGCCGCGCTCGTTGACGATCGCGAGCACTACGGAGAACTCGCAATCCGCCGCGTGGTCCGGATAGCGGATCGCGCCTTCGACGCTCAGCGCCGAAAAGGCCTTCTGCGGCAGCTCGCCGGGCGCCGCCGCCGCGCCGAACTTCAGGTGGTGACGGCACTGCGGGCAGATCGCGGAGCTTTCGAGGATGGTCGCCTTGCAATGCGGGCAGGACCGCGTCCGGCCGGTGATGCTGGGCGATGCGCGGCTGTTCAACATGGCGGTTGCGCGACTACTTGCCGCCCGCGCCCTTGTCCTTCCAGCCGAAGTCCGCCTGGCCACGCATCCGGGAGCCGGACGCAACGCTCAGCGTGCCGGCCTTGACGTCCCCGTTGATGACGCCGGTCTCGAGCAGCTCGACCTTGGCGCTCGCGTCGATGTTGCCCTGCACCTCGCCGCTCACGACGACGGTGTTGGCGTGCAACTGGCCGGTCACGTGCGCACCGCTCTCGATCGTGACGTTGCCCTCGACCTTGACGTCACCCTTGAAGCGTCCCGCGATCCGGATGTGCCCGGAGCCCTCGATCTTGCCCTCGATCGTGACATCGGGCGCGATGAGCGATTCCCTGGCCGGTGCCCCGGCCCTCTCGGCGGGGCGGCGCGCCGGATCGGCCGGCGCCGGGCTCGTCGCCGGACGGTCGGGCGGGTGGGGCACGCCATCCATGCCGTTGATGCTCGTGTCGGCGAGGGGTGGAATCGACTCCTTCCCCGATTGCTCCTTCCACATCGCCATCGTCAGGACCTCCGGTAGGAACTGGACCGGTCCCGATCCTGACATAGTGCGGTTCCCCGGCGCTAACGACCGTCCCGGCCGGGTCGCCGGATCGTGACCGGCTTATCGATCGGCGGGGGGCGTGCATCGGACAGCGCACAGGCGTATACATATGCCCAAAGCCGCCGCAGAGCGGCAAAGGGAGTCAAAGCATGGACT
The DNA here is from genome assembly GCA_963834855.1 of uncultured Gammaproteobacteria bacterium. Taxonomy (GTDB): domain Bacteria; phylum Pseudomonadota; class Gammaproteobacteria; order Steroidobacterales; family Steroidobacteraceae; genus DATJKD01. Next base: position 38,183 of record CAWIDH010000031.1, read on the forward strand.
TGAAGCAGACCGCGAGCATGCTGTGGGCGCGCCGGCGCACGGAGTACGTCGAGCCCGATGCCGAGCCGCCCGCGGAGTGGGCGGACGCGCCGCGGCCGAGCGGGGCCAGTCCCGGCCGGCCGGGAACCGACGGCTTCGAGGTCGTCGAACAGCCCGCCGCGATTGCGACCGTGATCGAGACGCACTATCGCGTCCGTTGCGAATGCGGCCGTCGCTGGTGGGCCTTCGATCTCGAGCCCACCACCTGCCCGCGTTGTCAGCGGTGGGTCGCCGTCCAGCACGGCGAATGATCGCGGGCGGCGCTCGCGCGATTGGTTGAACGCCGTGCACAAGAGCAGGCTTGCCGGGTTCATCATCGATTGCAGGACGGACGACCTGCCGGGCGCCGCCGAGTTCTGGGGAGCTGCGCTCGGGATGAAAGTGCGCGACCTTCCTGGCGAGGGCGGCAAGTACATCGAGCTCATCGATCCCAGCGGGCAGTTGCACATCGAAGTTCAGTCCGTGCCCCATCCGAGCCGCGTACACCTGGACATCGAGGCGGACGACGTCGAGAAGGAGGCGAGCCGACTCGAGCAGCTCGGGGCGAAGCGGGTCGAGAAGATCAACACGTGGTGGGTGATGGAAGCGCCGACGGGGCAGCGCTTCTGCGTCGTTCGAGCGAGCTCTCGCGAGTTCGCAGCCAAGGCGAACAGCTGGCGCTGAGCGTGCGGCAAGGGATCAGCGGGCGTCCAACACCGCCGTGACGCTGCACAAGCGCAGCGCCGTTCGAACCTGGTGCCGGCTGAGGGAATCGAACCCCCGACCCGCGGTTTACAAAACCGCTGCTCTACCAACTGAGCTAAGCCGGCTCTTCCTTCGAATCAGTAGCTTACGCTACACGCGGATCGCCTCGTCGTAGTCACGTACGACCAGGGCTACAAGCGCGATCGACTGGTTCACCGTGTCTCGTTTCCGCCGGCGACCTGGCCACCCGCCGCAGCCATCGCTTCGGCCGGACAGGGGCGCAGTTCGAGGCGCGGAGGCGCACCCTCACTCGCCTGCAGTCCCTCGAGTGCGGGCAGACCCACGTTCGAGCGCCGATCGATGTCGAGCCAGAACACGTCCGCCGTGCGGAAGCGGTCGCCGACGGTGGCTTGGTAGCCAGCGTCACGCACGAGCCCCGCCACGTCGTTGGCACGCTGCGCGTCGGCGAAGACGCCGAGCGAGATCACCGTGCCGGGTGGCTCGTCGGTCAGCAGGTAGGCATCGGTCAAGCCTGCGGCGCGCAGGCCGGCCAGCGCCTCGGCCGCGGCGTCGGCGCTCGCCAGGCGGTCGACCCGCACCCATTGCCCGACCCAGACTTCGTCACGCGATTCGCGCACTGTCAGCGAGAAGCCCTGGTCGCGCAGACGTGCCGCCGCGGCCTGTGCCCGGCCCGACTCGAGAAACGGTCCCGCGCTCATGCAGTCCACGTCCGCAAGGTCGCTCACGGCACCCGCCGCATCGCCGCCGGCCGGATCGGCGGCCCCGGGCTGCTCGGTGACCAGGCGAATGCTGCGCAGCCGCGGCGCAGGGCCCGACTCCGACGCCGCAGGACTGGTCGACGGTGCGACCCAGCGCGTCCAGCCGAAGAAAAGAACGTTGGCGAGGATCAGCAACAGGAATATCGCGCGCACGGCGTGGGGCGGCGCAGGCCTTTGCTACTTGCCGCCGGTCGACATGTACGCAGCGACGTCGGCGATTTCCTGCTCGGACAGCTGTAAGGCCTTCTTGTGCTTCAGTTGCCCGCTGACGATCCTGCGCAGGGTATCCGACAGCACCTGTGTGTCCTCGTCCTCGAAGTCCGCGGAGTCATGGCATTCGCCGCAGGTGGCGTCGAACCGGTGCTTGCCCGAGGCAATATCCGCGCGGGACTGCACGGCAGCCAGACCGAAGATCACCAGCACCGCGCAGCCATATACCAACACATTGATTTTCATCAGGTTCCTCCGCGGCGGACGACCCCTTCGCCGGTGTCGGACGCCACCACGCCGCGGATGATACACACCTCACCGACGGCCCTGCCCGGACCGGGGTCCCGGGATCGGAATCGGGCCGGAATCGACGATTCGCGCGAGGCCCTGCAGCACCAGGTCCGGCACAAGCTCAGCCTCAACCGTAAGCCAAGGCCGCAGAAGCGCGGCGCCGCCGCCCGTCAGCAACAGGCGCGGCCGCCGGTCAGGCCGGTCAGCAACAGGCGCGGCCGGGTTGCCAAACCGGTGAATGGAATCCGCGACCAGGCCCGCAAGGGCCGCCAGGCAACCCTTCTCAATTGCATCGCGCGTGTTGCTTGCAAAGCGGGTCGGATCGGCGCCGCTCGCCCAGCGCCACCGATCGGCGAGGTCGCCGGTTCCGGCCAGGAGCGAGTCCACCATCAATTGCGGCCCTGGCACGATGAATCCACCGAGGTGCTGGCCGACGTCATCGACCGCATCCACCGTCATGGCGGTGCCGACGTCCACCACGCAGCTTGCGGCGCGATGCCTGTGATAGGCGCCGATCACGGCGAGCCACCGGTCGACGCCAAGCTGGGCGGGATCCGTGTATCCACTGCGCACGCCGACGGCCTCGGCCGAGGCGGTAACGAACTCGGGCGGCTGGCCGATCGCCGTCATGCTGGCCTCGACCAGTGCCGCGCGCGCGGCAGGCGCCGCAACGCTGGCCGCGACGACGCGCGACGCACCGAGGCGCCGAATCTCGCGTTCCCAGTCGTCCTTCCCCCAGGACGAATGCGGGGCTGCCGCCTGCGGGCCCAGGACGCCATCCGCGAGGACGGCCCACTTGGCCTGGCTGTTGCCGATATCGACCAGCAGGATCATGGCGAAATTCGGCTCAGAGCTGATTTTCTGCGAGTAGTCGGCTCAGAGCTCATTTTTCGGGGATATTCAGCTCTGAGCCGAATTTATGCATTGCGGACGCTGACGTCACCCGAGTACACGCGCAACAGCCGGCCCGCGCTCTCGACGAGCAGGGCGCCGTCGCGGTCCGTGCCACGGGCCGTGCCCTCGAGACACGCGCTGCCCTGGAGGACCTGCACGGGCGCATTGCGAAGGGCATCCATGCGTGCCCAGTCCTCGGCGAATGCGGCGAACCCGCGCGATGCGAATTCGCCGATCGCGTCCTGAAGTGCGAGCAACAGGCGCGCGGCGATCGCGTTGCGCGCCGGCAGGGCGCCCGCCGTTGCGCTCGCCAGGTCGGCTGCCGGCAGCGCGCCGGGCTGGTCGATCTCGTGCCGTTCTGCCTCGCGGAGCACGAGGTTGAGCCCGAGACCGACGACCACCGTGGCGGGTCCGCCCGCCTCCTGCCTGAGCTGGGTCAGCACCCCGCCGAGCTTCCCACCATTGACCAGCAGGTCGTTTGGCCACTTGAGCGCAAGCCCCGCAGCGCCCAGTCCTTGCAGCGCAGATGCGATCGCAACGCCCATCGCGAGTCCGATGGCCGACAGGCCGGCGGGCGTCTCGGCGAAGGTCCAGGCCACCGAAAACGTGAGCCCCGTGCCGAAGGGCGCGACCCAGCGACGGCCGCGCCGGCCGCGGCCCGCGTACTGCAGCTCGGCAAACGCCGCGCGCAGCTCCCATGGCCGCGGCGGCGGCGCAGCGTAGAGGTGGTCGTTCGTGGAGCCGATCAGGAAGTGCACCTCGACTGCTTCCGGCAGCGTGCGGCCGAGCCGGCTGGCTTCTTCGCGCATCCGCGCCGCATCGAGGAGCTCAACGGCGGAGCCAAGCCGGTACCCGCGCCGACTGAGGCTCTCGACCCCGACGCCAAGTTCGCGCAGCTCGCCGGCCAGCTTCCAGACCGCGGCGCGCGTAATCGAGAGCTCGGCCGCGAGCTGTGCCCCCGAGTGCAGCTCGCCGTCGGCGAGCAGCGCGAGCAGGCGCGGCGCTTTGGGACTCATCGCGGGCGCAGCATCCACAGCCGCCGCGCCCGGTTCTCGTTGCCGGCCAGCATCCTCGCGAGGTTGGATCGATGCGTGTAAACCATGAAGGCCGCCATCAGCGCGCCGAAGGCGAAGAGCGCAGCATCGAACGGCCGGTCGAGCACGAAATACACTGGCAGCGTCAGGCTGCCGAGCATGGTGCCGAGGCCGACGTAGCCCGTGAGAAGTACGGTCACGAGCCACACGGCGAGCATCGGCGCCAGGGCGGTCGGGGCGAGCATGGCCACGGCGCCGATCAGGGTCGCTGCGCCCTTGCCGCCACGGAACTCGTACCAGAGCGGGTAGACGTGCCCGACGACGACGGCGATCGCGCAGGCAACTGCGAGCCATTGCCGGTCGACGCTCGGCTTGATGCCGATGAACGGCAGGTCGAGTCCCGGCAGCACGCGGACCGCAAGTACCGCCTTGCCGATGTCGACCGCCATCACGCCGAGCGCAAACTGCCAGCCTTGGGTGCGCAAGGCATTCGTGCCACCGGCGTTGCCGCTCCCGAGCTCGCGGATGTCGACGCCGCGCAGGCGACCGAGCAGGAGGCTCCCGATGACCGAGCCGAGCAGGTAGGCGAGCAGGGTCTTGACGCCGAGTTCGAGCACGAGTTCCCCCCGATCACCGGGAATTTTAGCACCGGCGTACAGGCCGTCCCGAAACGCCAGTGCCGACTTGTCACCGGGCCATGTTCAGCCCGGCTTGTGCTCCTCGCCCGGGCGCGTGGGCAGGAAGACCTCGGCGAGCATGCAGCGCACCGAACCTCCTCCCGCCTGCTCGATGTGTTGCACCTCGGGCACGACGATGCGGTCCACGCAGGCGGCGAGCGCATCGAGGTCACGCGCGGCAAGACCCGCCCGGGCCCGCGCCGACATCACGAGCACGCCGGCGCCGTCGGCTGCGTGCAACTCGAGCATGTTGCCCGCGAAGGATTCGAGTTGATCGAAACCGATCTCGATGACGGCCTGGCCGCCCTGCGCCAGGCGAGCGAGCAGGCGCGCGCGGTCGTCGGCAGCGACCGCCTCGGCACAGACCACGGCGCAGCGCTCACCGATCGCGAGCAGCACGTTGGTGTGGTAGATGGGCGTGCCGTCGCGGCCGCGCGCATCGAAGATGCATGGCTCGTAGCCGAGCTCACCGCAGAACTCACGCAGCACCGCGGGATGCGTGCGCGGCGAGGGACAGGCGTAGGCGATGCGGCCGACGTGATCCAGCACCAGGCTGCCGGTGCCCTCGAGGAAGCGATTCTCGAGCTCGTGGTGCGTGAGGTCGAGGAGCCGCGAGACCGCGTAGCCGCCGCGGGCAATCAGGTCCTGCAGCAGCTCGGGCCGTCGCTCCCGCCGCCGCGTCGGCGCGAGCATCGGGTACAGGACCACCGTGCCGTCGTCGTGGAAGCTCACCCAGTTGTTCGGAAACACCGCATCCGGGCAGCGTGGTTCGAGCCGGTCGTCGAGTGCATGGACCGTCACGCCTGCCGCGCGCAGCGTCGCGACCATCGCGTCGAACTCCGCGACAGCCACCTGTGCGGTCGCGGGATCTTCCGGGGCCACCCGCGACTGGAAGCGGTTGCTGTCCCGCGTTTCGACGTTCCAGCCGAAAGCGGCGGGCCGGATCATCATCGCCGCCGCGGCACATTGACGTCGCTCATTTGAACGGGCGTGACCCGCATCCCTCGCCTTGCTCATGCGGTGAGTTTAACCGCGATACAATCGCCCATTCGCCCCGAGCTGACCCACGATCAATGACAACGATAATGAGCCTGGTCGGCATCGTCACGCTGTTCGGCCTGGCGCTGCTCCTGTCCGAGAATCGCAGACATCTCAACTTCCGCACGCTCGGAACGGCCTTCGCCCTCCAGGTCGCGATCGCGGCACTGATCCTCTACGTGCCGCGTGGCGACCTCGTGCTCAACGGGCTGGTGCAGGGCGTGCAGAACGTGATCGATTACGCGAACGTCGGCATCAAGTTCCTGTTCGGACCGCTCGGGGAGAAGAAGGAAGGCGTGCTGATCTTCGCGATCCACGTGCTGCCGGTGATCGTGTTCTTCGCCTCGCTGATGGCGACGCTCTATTACCTCGGCATCATGCAGAAAGTCGTGTCGTTCCTGGGCGGGCTGCTGCACCGACTGCTGCAGACCAGCCGCACCGAGTCGATGTCGGCGGTGTCGAACATCTTCATGGGCCACACCGAGGCGCCGCTGGTCGTGCGGCCCTACCTCGCCGGGACGACGAACTCGGAGCTGTTCGCGATCATGACGGTGGGCATGGCAACCATCGCAGGCGCGGTCATGGCCGGCTTCGCGGCGATGGGCGTGAGCCTCAAGTACCTGATCACGGCGAGCTTCATGGGCGCGCCGGGCGGACTCCTGATGGCGAAGATCATCGTGCCGGAGACGGACTACCGCGACCCGAAGCTCGATCACGCCCAGTACAGCGAGGATGCGAAGCCGGTCAACATCTTCGAGGCCGCGGCCAACGGCGCGCGCGACGGACTGATGCTCGCGCTCAACATCGGTGCGATGCTGCTCGCCTTCATCGCGCTGATTGCGCTCGTGAACGGCATGATCGGCGGCATTGGCGGCCTCTTCGGGCTCGAGGACCTGACGTTCCAGAAGATCCTGGGTTACGTGCTCGCGCCGCTCGCCTTCGTACTCGGCGTGCCGTGGAGCGAAGCGGTCGCGGCCGGCAGCCTGATCGGGCAGAAGTTCGTCGTCAACGAGTTCGTCGCTTATGTGAACTTCGTCGACATCCGCTCGCAGCTTTCGAACCACACCCAGGTCGTGATGACCTTCGCGCTCTGCGGGTTCGCGAACCTGTCGTCGATCGCGATGATGCTGGGCGGTCTCGGCAGCCTGGTGCCCCAGCGCCGCTCCGACATCGCGCGGATGGGCCTCAAGGCCGTCGTGGCCGGCACGCTCGCGAGCCTGATGAGCGGGACGCTGGCGGGTCTGTTCGTGTCGCTGCAGGCGCCCTGAGCCACGGGAGGGCAGACCATGACGCGCGCCGTGATCCTCGTGCTCGACTCCTTCGGCATCGGCGCCGCCGCCGACGCGGGTCATTTCGGCGACGTGGGCGCCGACACCCTGGGCCACATCGCCGAACGGCGCGCACGCGCCGGCCGGCCGCTCAAGCTCCCGAACCTCGCGCGGCTGGGCCTGCTGCACGCCGCGAGAGAGAGCAGCGGGCGCTTTCCCGAGGGCTGCGACACGGCGGTCACCATCACGGGCGCGTACGGCTATGCAGCGGAAATCAGCACCGGCAAGGACACGCCGAGCGGTCACTGGGAAATGGCCGGCGTACCGGTGCTCTACGAGTGGGGCTATTTCCGCGGCGAGCGGAACACCTTCCCGGAGCCGCTGCTCGCGAAGCTGATCGAGCGCGGCCGGCTGCCGGGGGTGCTCGGCAACTGTCACGCCTCGGGGACGGAGATCATCGAGCGGCTGGGCGAGGAGCACGTGCGGACGGGCAAGCCCATCGTCTACACCTCGGCCGACAGCGTCTTCCAGATCGCGGCCCACGAGGAAGCCTTCGGCCTCGAACGACTGCTCGATCTGTGCCTGGTCGCGCGCGAGCTGGTCGACGAGTACCGCATCGGCCGCGTGATCGCGCGGCCGTTCGTGGGGAGCGAGCGCGCGCGACTTCGTGCGGACCGGCAACCGCCGCGACTACGCGGTGCCGCCGCCGGCGCCGACCGTGCTCGACAAGCTGGTCGAGGCCGGCGGCGAAGTGATCGGCATCGGCAAGATCCCGGACATCTTCGCGCACCAGGGCATCAGCCGCGCGATCAAGGCCACGGGGAACGCGGCCCTGTTCGACGCGACGCTGGCAGTGCTCGACACCGCGCCGGATCGAGCAATGGTGTTCAGCAACTTCGTCGATTTCGACATGCTTTACGGCCACCGCCGGGACGTCGACGGCTACGCCACGGCGCTCGAGTATTTCGACTCCCGGATGCCGGAGCTCGTTGCCCGGCTCGGCGCGGACGACATCGCCATACTGAGCGCCGATCACGGCTGCGACCCGACCTGGCCCGGCAGCGACCACACGCGCGAGTACGTGCCGGTGCTCGCCTGCGGTCCGGGCGTGCCCGCAGGATCGATCGGCCGGCGCTCGACCATTGCCGACATCGGGCAGAGCCTCGCCACGCATTTCGGGCTGCCGGCGATGGGCTATGGGACCAGCTTCCTGCAGTGATCGGCGGGTTCCGACTCTGCCACCGCGGGGGCGCCGGCATCGTTGGTTTTCATGGCCGCCTCCTTTGAAGCTTCACCTACGTCGCGGGTGCCTCAGCGTCACGACGGACAGCACGCGATCAACGTCGCCAAGCTCCCGCTAGGGCTTCCAGCTTCGGAAGTACAGGAACCACTGAACGTACTCGGGCGTGACGCGCGTGGCGCAATAGGGCCGCGGAGCGGCAGCGAGGCGCCACGTCCAACCAGAGGTGGCACGTTCCCGCGGAAACGTTTTCGGAACAATTCTCATTCGCTCGGCCATGCGGGGCCGGCGCGACGAGGCTCGTGCCCTCCTGCAAGAGCTGCTCTCCCGCAAACAGCATGTCTCGCCGTTCTTCATCGCAGTGGCGTACACCGGCCTCGGAGAATCGACGGCGGCGATCGACTGGCTTGAACGGGCGTACGCGGACCGGGACTGGCTGCTCTGCGTGCTCAAGACCGACCCGATCTTCGATCCACTGCGCGGCGACGCGCGCTTTCAGGACCTGGTGCGGCGCATGAACTTTCCCACCTGAATGCTCTCTACGGCGAAGCGACGCCCTGCTCCACAACGGAGGCGCGGATCTTCGCGGCCAGCGTCGCAGCCTCCGACTTCACGCGCACGACATCGACCGTCAGCACTTCGCCCTCGCGCATGAGGACCTTGCCGTCCACGACGACGGTTACGACGTCCTGCTCGTCTGCGACGTAGACCAGGTGCGAAATCAGGTCGTAGAGCGGCGTGAAGTGCAGGTCGTCGAGCGAGACCTGGATGAGGTCTGCCCGTCGCCCGACGGTCAATGAGCCGATCTGGTCACCGAGCCCGATCGCCCTGGCACCCTCGGCGGTCGCCATCCTGAGCGCCGTCTTTGCCGGCACGACCTGCGGATCCATCGTCGAGACCTTCTGCAGGAAGGCGGCGAGACGCATCTCCTCCCACAGATCGAGGTCGTTGTTGGTCGCCGCCCCATCCGTGCCCAGCCCCACCGCGACACCCGCCTCGAGCAGCTTCGTGATGGGCGCGACTCCCGAGGAGATCTTCATGTTCGAGGTCGGGTTGTGGATGGCCCCGACCTTGCGCCGCGCGAGGATCGGGATTTCCTCGTCCGTCGGATAGATGACGTGCGCGCCGATGGTCGGCCCGTCGAGAAACCCGATGTCCTCGAGCAGGTCGATCGGCGTCGTCGAATAGTTCTTCCGGGCGTAGTCGATCTCGAAGCGTGACTCGCAGAGGTGGATGCTGACGGGTACCCCCAGCTCGCGCGCCTTCGCGCGCACGGCCGTGAGCTGCGCCGGTTTCAGCGTGTAGACCGAGTGCGGGCCGATGACCGGGATGATCCGGTTGTTGCGGCCCTTCCAACGCGCGGCGAACTCCGCCGCGACCCGCAGTGAATCGGCGGCGTCGGCCGCATCCGGACTCTTCTGGTCGATGACCGTCGGCGCCACCAGCGCGCGCAGCCCGCAGCGCTCGACCGCCTGCGCCACGGCGTCGGGGTAGTAGTACATGTCGACGAAAGTCGTCGTCCCGCCGCGGATCATCTCCCAGCAGGCGAGCTCGGTGCCGATCCGCACGAACTCCGCGTCGACGAAGCGCACCTCGGTCGGGAAGATGTAGTTCGCGCAGCCAGTCCATCAGCTCGCGGTCGTCCGCGATGCCGCGCATCAGGGTCATGGCGGAATGCGCATGCCCGTTGATCAAGCCGGGCATGACGACCCGCCCGTCGCCGGGCAGGGTCTCGCCGGCACGATAGCGGGAGCCGATTTCGTCACGAGGACCGACAGCGACGATCCGGCCGTCGTCGACGACGACGGCGCCTGCCTCGAGGACCGGCTGGTCACCGTCCATGGTAACCACGTGGTCGCCGAACACGATCAGGTCGGCGGGGATCCGGTCATCCGCCGGTTGCGCCGCGCAGCCGCTCGCGACGGCGATCGCGAGCGCTGTGAGCGCCGGGCACACGATCCGGCACGCGGTCGGGCGTGCCCTCCCCGGCCGGCCCATCACCGGCGGCTCAGTCGAACCGCGCCCTGAACGACACGCCGATGATGCGCGGATCGTTGTCGAAGCCCGTCAGGTTGTTGAAGTCGATGGCACCCTTGACGTTCTCTTCGTCGGTGATGTTGCGGCCGAACACCGCGAACTCGTACTGGCCGTCGTTCATCGAGTAGCCGATGCGCAGGCCGCCCTCGTAGGTGTCGCTGCTCTTGAACTCCGTGGCCTCGTAGATGAAGAAATTCGTGTCGCCCTGGAAGGCCCAGTCCGTGAACACGAAGAACTCGCCGGCGTCGCCCACCGGCAGGCCGTAACGCGCGGTGACGGTCGCGATGTACTCCGGCGCCTGCGGGAAGGGGTTGCCGTCGATGATCGCCCGGCCGTTTCCGTCGAGCGGGTCGAGCACCGTGCAAAGCCCCGAACCGCAGGGGACTACCACCAGCTGGCTGTCCTCGATCTCCGTGTCGTTGTAGCTGAAGCCTGCCGTCAGCAGCAGCCGGTCGGTGACGAGGAACTCGCCGTCCAGGTCGAAGCCGACGCCGGTGCCCTGGTCGGCGTTTAGTACCTGGTTCAGGTTGCCGGCGCCACCAATTGCCGAGAGCTGCATGTCCTTGACCTCGTAGTAGAACACGGAGCCGTTCAGCCGCACGCGGTTGTCCGCGAGGAAGGACTTGAAGCCGGCCTCGATCGAATCGATGGTCTCGGAGTCGGCGATGGACGGCTCGAGCGAAGAACGCGACGTCCCGGCCCTGGATGGTCGGCGCGCGGAAGCCGCGCGCGTACCGACCGTAGACGCTGGAACGTCGTCACTCACCCGAAAGAGCAGCGCTGATGTCGCCGCTCACCTGCTCGTCGGAGACGTTCTGCGGCGTGATCGGGAACAGCGGCGGCTTGGTGGCCGTCATGTCCTTGTCGTCGTCCGTGTAGCGCAGTCCGCCCGAGATCGTCACCGCATCGGACACGTCGTAACTCACGTGCCCGAACACCGCCCACGCGGTGTTCTCATGCGTGACGGTAGTCGGCGTAAACAGGTCGTTCGGATCCGGTGTCAGGAAGTTCCCAATGAACGTGTTTGTCGTCACGGAGAACTTGGAATCGAAGTAGTAGACGCCCGCCTGCCAGAAGAGCTGCTCGGTCGCCTGCGATGCGATGCGTATCTCCTGCGTGAACTGGTCCAGGTCGTCGATGCTGTCCTGGCTGGTTGCAGGGAACAGTATGCATTGATCACCCGGCTGGCTGCCCGGCGGGCAGGGCCCGACGAACGGAGGAAATCGGCGCCGAAGCCGCCGTCGATGTCGCCGAGGCTCTGCTCTCGGTGTTCTCGTAGGCGGTGATCGAGGTCAGCGTCGTGTCGCCGTCGAAGTCGTAGTCAAGGCGCAGCGATCCGCCGAGGCCCTCGGCGGACTGCGGGTTGTTGCGGACTTGACCGTCCCAGTCGTAGGAGACGGAGTCGCGGTCGTAGTTCGAGTTGAAGCCGTCGCTGCCCGGGCCCAGGACGTTGGCGCGGAAGATCGACGCGGTGCCGTCGATGTCGCGGCCATGGACGTTGAGGAGCGCGCTGAATGACTCCGTCGGCTCGAGCAGGAGCTGTCCCCGCCAGGCGAACTCGTCGAAGCTGCCCATGGCGTCGCTCTCGGCCGGTGAAGGTGTTGTCGATCCAGTCGCCACGCGACTGGTAGAGCACCGCCAGTCGGCGCCGAGATCGTGTCGGACAGGCCCGCCGCCGATCGCGCCCTGGACGTTCGTCGTATCGAGCTCGCCATAGCTCAGGGCCACGTCGGCATCGAAGTCCTGGCTGGGCTTCTTCGTGTCGAACTTGACGATGCCTGCCGGGGTGTTGCGCCCGAACAGCGTGCCCTGCGGCCCGCGCAGCACCTCGACCCGCTCGATGTCGAAGAGCGGCGAGCTCTTCAGGATCACGTTCTCGAGGACGACCTCGTCGACGATGACCGACACCGGCTGCGACGCGGCAAGGTCGAAGTCGGTGTTGCCGAGGCCGCGGATGTAGAACCGCGGCGCCAGGCGGCCGTTCGACGACTCGGCATAGAGGCTCGGAACCCGCGTCGCGAGCGCGCGTATGTCCTCGCCGCCCTCGAACAGCGCGTCCATCCGCGCGCCCTCGAGCGCCGTTACGGAGATCGGCACCTCCATCGAGTTCTCCGCGCGACGCTCGCGGTGACGATGACTTCCTCGAGCTGGCCCGCCTCCTGCGCCAGTGCGGTGCCGGTGCCGGCCGCGAGCGCGGCTGCTGCGAGCGTCTGCGCGCAGGCGCGCGCCAACGGCCGAATCGAAACGGTCTTCGGTGCCAAGGTCATCTCCCCCCGTCAGGCTGTTTGTGGAGTTGCGCGCGGATCGCGCGTCGCGAATGTGGCGGCGAGTATAGGCGGTCCTCGCGGGCCGAATCCAGAACGTGCCACGAAGGGGTCCGCCGTCAGGGCCGTCCAGCGTCCCGATTCATCGGGTCGGCCATCGTGTGTAGAATCGACGACCCGCGCCAGTGATCCATGGCAACCAAGCACATCAACGCCCAGCCGGGCGATTTCGCCGAGACCGTCCTGATGCCCGGCGACCCGCTGCGGGCCCAGCACATCGCCGAGCACTATCTCGAGGATGCCCGGCGCGTGAACGACGTGCGCAACATGTGGGGCTACACCGGCCGCTACCGGGGTAAGCCGTGCTCGGTGATGGCCTCGGGCATGGGCATACCGTCCGCGTCGATCTACTGCCACGAGCTCTTCGCGGAATACGGGGTCAAGCGCATCATCCGCGTCGGCAGCTGCGGCTCCGTTCATCCCGCGGTCAAGTTGCGCGACATCGTGATCGCGATGGGCGCCTCGACCGACTCCGGCGTCAACCGGATGCGCTTCCGCGGCTATGATTTCGCAGCAATCGCGAGCTTCGCCCTGCTGCGCGCGGCGGTTCGGCTCGCCGAAAAGGGCGGGCTCAGTTTTCACGTGGGCAACGTATTCTCGGCGGATCTCTTCTACACACCCGAGCCGGAAATGTTCGACGTCATGCGCAAGTACGGCATCGTCGGAGTGGAGATGGAGGCCGCCGGCATCTACGGCGTGGCGGCGGAGTTCGGCGCCGAGGCACTCGCGATCTGCACGGTGAGCGACGACATCCCGGGCGGCGCGGCGCTGAGCGCGGCCGAGCGGCAGACGAGCTTCGACCAGATGATCCGCCTCGGCCTCGACACGGCGGTCGGCGCCTCATGAGCCGCGGGCAGGAAAGCAGGTGATGAGCACCGCCATCGAAACTCTCGCTCCGCGGCTTCCGGCGCTCGACCGCGTCACGCGCGTCGACCAGGTCGGCGTCGAGGAGCGGGTCGCGCGCTTCTGCACCCGCAGCATCAAGAAGGAATCGAAGGTCCACGCGCTCAAGCTCGCGCTCAGCATGATCGACCTGACGACGCTCGAGGGCCAGGACACGCCCGGCAAGGTGACGCAGCTCTGCCGCAAGGCGGCGCATCTGCACGATGCGCTGCCCGGGCTGCCGCACGTAGCGGCCGTGTGCGTCTACCCGACGATGGTCGGCGTGGCGCGCAAGGCGCTCGCCGGCCACGACATCAAGGTCGCCTCGGTCGCCACCGCATTCCCGAGCGGCATGGCGCCGCTCGAAATCAAGCTCGAGGAGACGCGGATCGCGGTCGAGGAAGGCGCCGACGAGATCGACATGGTGATCGCGCGCGGCGCGTTCCTGCAGGGCGATTACCAGCGCGTGTTCGACGAGATCGTGGCGGTCAAGGACGCCTGCGGCGCCGCGCATCTCAAGGTAATCCTCGAGACCGGCGAGCTCGGCACGCTCGACCGCGTGCGGCGCGCAAGCGTGCTCGCGATCCACGCCGGCGCTGATTTCATCAAGACCTCGACAGGCAAGATCCAGCCCGCGGCGACGATGCCCGTCACGCTGGTGATGCTGCAGGCCATCCGCGACCACTTCCGCGCGACCGGCCGCATGGTCGGCATGAAGCCCGCCGGCGGCATCGCGAAGGCCAAGCAGGCGATCCACTACCTCGTCATGTTGCGCGAAACGCTGGGCGAAGCCTGGCTCACGCCGGACTGGTTCCGGTTCGGCGCCAGCAGCCTCGCGAACGACCTGCTCATGCAGCTCGAGAAGCAGCGCACGGGCGTATACCAGTCGGGCGACTACTTCTCGAGGGACTGACGATGGCGCGACCGGACACGAAGCTCAGGTTCGACACGGGCTGGCAGTACTCGCCGGCTCCCGAGAGCACCGATCACGTGCGGATCGATCCGCAGTACGAGCTCTTCATCGGCGGCGAGTTCGTGGCACCGCGCAAGAAGCAGTATTTCGAGACCATCAACCCGGCGCGCGCGCAGATGCTCGCGCGCGTCGCACGCGCGGACGCCGGTGACGTCGACCGGGCTGTCAAGGCCGCACGACACGCATACCAGCGCACCTGGTCCAGGACCCGGCCGGCCGAGCGCGGCAAGTACCTGTACCGCATCGCGCGCGCGCTGCAGGAGCGCTCGCGCGAATTCGCCGTAGTCGAGTCGCTCGACGGCGGCAAGCCGATCCGCGAATCGCGCGACGTCGACGTGCCGCTGGCGGCCGCGCACTTCTTCTACTACGCGGGTTGGGCCGACAAGCTCGACTATGCGTTCCCGGGCCGGCGCGCCGTGCCGCTCGGCGTCGCGGGCCAGATCATCCCGTGGAACTTCCCGCTGCTGATGGCCGCCTGGAAGATCGCCCCGGCGCTCGCCTGCGGCAACACGGTCGTGCTCAAGCCCGCGGAGACGACTCCGCTCACGGCGCTGAAGCTCGCGGAGCTGATGCGCGACGTCGACCTGCCGCCCGGCGTGGTGAACATCATCACCGGCGCCGGTGACACCGGCGCCGCGCTCGTCGAGCACGGGGACGTCGACAAGATCGCGTTCACCGGGTCGACCGAGGTCGGCCGCCTGATACAACGCAAGCTCGCCGGCACCGCCAAGCACTACACGCTCGAGCTCGGCGGCAAGGCCGCAAACATCATCTTCGCGGATGCGGCGCTCGACCAGGCTGTCGAGGGTATCGTCGACGGCATCTTCTTCAACCAGGGTCATGTCTGCTGCGCCGGGTCCCGCCTGCTGGTGCAGGAATCCGTGGCCGACGAGGTGATTGCCAAGCTCAAGGACCGCATGGAGACGCTGATCGTCGGCGATCCCATCGACAAGAACACCGACATCGGCGCGATCAACTCCGCGGCGCAGCTCGCGAGGATCGAGGACTATCTGGCGCTGGGGCAGGCCGAGGGCGGCGAGATGCACCAGAGCTCGGCGAGCCTGCCCGGAACGGGCTACTGGTGCCGGCCGACGCTCTTCACCGGGGTGTCGCAGTCGAGCCGCGTCGTACAGGAGGAGATCTTCGGACCAGTGCTGGCCATCCAGACGTTCCGGACGTTCCAGGAGGCGCTCGACAAGGCCAACAACACGCCCTACGGGCTGTCGGGCGGCGTGTGGACGGACAAGGGTGCGAAGATCTTCCGGATGACCCGCGCCATCCGCGCCGGGGTCGTCTGGGCCAACACCTTCAACAAGTTCGATCCGACCGCGCCCTTCGGCGGCTACAAGGAAAGCGGTATGGGCCGCGAGGGTGGCCTGCACGGCCTCGATGCCTACGTGAGGCTGGTCTGATGGCCACGCCGTCGCGCGCGCGCTCGAACGGCGCCCCGGCCCGCATGCCGGTCGCAAAGACCTACAAGCTGTACGTAGACGGCAAATTCCCGCGCAGCGAGTCGGGCCGTTACTACCCGCTGCAACGCAACGGGGGACGCCTGATCGCGAATGTCTGCCGCGGCAGCCGCAAGGATTTCCGCGACGCCGTCGTCGCGGCCCGCAACGCGTTCGGCGGCTGGTCGCAGGCGAGTTGCTATCTGCGCGGCCAGATCCTCTACCGCGCGGCCGAGATGCTCGAGGGCCGGAGCGAGCAGTTCGTCGCCGAGCTCGGGCTGCAGGGCGTCGCGAAGCGCGACGCAGCGGCCGAGGTGACTGCGACGATCGAGCGACTGGTCTATTACGCCGGCTGGGCGGACAAGTACCAGCAGGTGTTCAGCTCGGTCAACCCGGTGAGCAGCTCGCATTTCAACTTCTCCGTGCTCGAGCCGACCGGCGTCGTCGCAATCATCGCTCCGGAAGCGAGCGGGCTCCTGGGACTGGTGTCGAACGTCGCTCCCGCGGTCGTCGGCGGAAACACCTGCGTCGTCCTTGCCTCGCAGTCGCTGCCGCTCGCCGCCATCAGCCTGAGCGAGGTGCTGCACGCATCCGACGTCCCCGCGGGCGTCATCAACGTGCTGACGGGGATGCGCGAGGAGCTGACGGAGCAATTCGCCTCGCACATGGACGTCAATGCCGTCGTGTACTGCGACAGTGATGCGCAGGTCGCGCGGCGCATCCAGGAGGCGGCCGCCGACAACATCAAGCGCGTCGTGCTGCGCGGCGCGATCGACTGGAACGACGAGGGCGCGCAGAACCCCTACCTGATCCGCGACACGCAGGAAACCAAGACCACCTGGCACCCGATCGGCGCCTGACGGCGAGCGGAAATTTGGCTCTGAGCCGAATTTCCGAGGCAGCCCCTCACCAGGTGATGCGCAGGCTCTCGAGGCCGCGGAAGACGAGCCCCGGTCGGTAGCGCGGCGGATCGCCGGCCAGGTGCAGCTCCGGCAGCCGCTTGAGGAGCGTCTCGAACAGCACTTCGAGCTCGAGCCGCGCGAGCGGCGCGCCGAGACAGAAGTGCGTGCCGGCGCCGAAGGCGAAGTGCCGGTTCGGCGCGCGGCCGACGTCGAACTCATCCGCCCGGTCGAAGGCGCGCGGGTCGCGGTTCGCGGAGCCGTAGAGCAGGCCGACCTTGTCGCCCCTGGCGAGCCCGATCCCCTGGATTTCCATGTCCTCGAGCACGTAACGGTGAAAGAGCTGCAGCGGCGCGTCGTAGCGCAGCATCTCCTCGACGGCGGCCGGAACGAGCGACGGCTCTCTTGCGCAGCCTCGCCAGCTCCCCGGGATGCTTGAGCAGTGCCCAGAGCCCGTTGCCGGCGGCATTCGCGGTCGCCTCGTGTCCGGCGTTCAGCAGCAGCATGCAGGTCGCGATCAGCTCGTCGCCGGAGAGCCGCTCGCCTTCGTCGCGGACCGACACCAGCGCGGAGAGCAGGTCATCGCGCGGCTCTGCGCGTCGCTGCGCGGCGAGGTCATCCAGCGCTGCCGCGAACTCGCTCGTTGCGCGCTCGGCCCGGACCTCGTCGTCGGTCGAATGATCCTTCTCGTAGAGGCGCACGATCGCGGCCGACCAGGGACGCAGCCGATGGCGCTCGGCGTCCGGCCAGCCGAGCAGGTCCGCGATCACGTGCACGGGGAGCGGTGCCGCGAGATCGGCGATGAAGTCCATCCGCTGCTCGACCTGGTGGCGGTCGAGCAGCTCGTCGACGCGCGCCTGGATCCGGCCGCGCAGGTCGCCGATCCTGCGCGGGCCGAAAGCGGCCGCAACGAGGCGTCGCAGGCGCGCGTGATCGGCGCCTTCGGTCTCGAGCAGGTTGACGCGGACGTAGCGGTCGTAGTTCGGCAACCTGCCCCAGCCCGCGTCGCGTCGCCGCCGCTCGAGCTCCGCCGGCGTGCTCACATGATCCATGGTGCGGCCGAGCCGCGCGTCGAGCACCAGGCTGCGGACGTCCCCGTGGCGCGCGAACATCGTCATCCCGATCCGCGCCGATCGGAAGATCGGGCATTCGTCGCGCAGCCTCGCGTAGGCGGGATACGGGTCCGCGACGAACGCCGGGTCGTCGGGCCGGAAATCGACTTCGGGCGCGGTGCTCATGCGCTTGGGACCACGCCGGGCCGCCGGCCCGTTCAGGGCTTGAGCAGGTCGAGCACAGGGGCGAGCTCGGTCTTGCCGGCCTTTATCTCCTCGAACGTGAGGCCGGCGAGCTCGTGGGGGAACACGATCCAGGCGTCGGTCTGGTGCAGGTAGTAGTCCGGCACGAGCGTCGTCTGGTTGTTGCCCGGCTTGTACCAGGTCGTCGCGATCCGCACGTTTCGCGGCATGTTGAGCCGCATCTTCTCAGCCAATTCCTTCAGCAGCGCCTGGATGCTGTTGCCGGAGTCGAACACGTCGTCGACGATCAGCAGCGAGTCGTCCGCGTTCGCTTCTTCGATGATGTAGTGCAGGCCGTGCACGCGGATCGCCTTGGACCGTTGGCCGATGCCGACGTAGGCCGACGTCCGCACGGCGATGTGATCCGGCCGGACGCCGACGTACTCGAAGTACTCCTGGATTGCGATCCCGATCGGTGTTCCGCCGCGCCAGATGCCGACGATGAAATCGGGCCGGAACCCGCTCCGGTGGATCTTCGCCGCCAGCCGGAACGAGTCCTGCAGGAGGCTGGTCGCAGTGATGTAGATCTTGTCCATGAGATGAGGACAGTCCGGCGGTGGCGGCGCACGATACCACTCCCGTATGCCTGCCGCATTCCAGCCGTTTCCTGCGCCGCGATGCAACGACTATGATTGCGGCGGTTCTGGCACTTGCACCAGTGGCTCCCGGGAGTGCAGATGCAACGGATCGTGTGTTTCGGCGAGATGATGCTGCGGCTCAGCGCGCCGGGATGCGAACCTTTGCTGCGCTCGCCGTCCCTCGAGGCGAACTTCGGCGGCGCAGAAGCCAACGTCGCCGTCGCGCTCGCTGGGCTTGGACTCAGCACCTCGATGGTGACCGTCCTGCCGGATAACCCGATTGGCGACGCGTGTGTCGGTGAGTTGCGCCGGCACGGCGTGGACGTCCAGGACCTGATCCGGCAGCCAGGGCGGATGGGACTCTACTTCCTTGCGCGCGGCGCCCTGCTACGACCGGCCGAGGTCATCTATGACCGGGCAGGTTCCGCATTCGCTGCCGCCGATCCGGGCACGTACGACTGGCGTTCGTTGCTGTCAGAGGCAGGCTGGCTGCACGTGAGCGGCATCAGCGCAGCGCTCGGCGAGGCGAGCGAGCGAGCGCTGCTCGCCGCAACGGACACGGCAAACGAGCTGGGCGTCGCGGTCTCCTTCGACTGCAACTACCGACCGTCGTTGTGGCGCGGGCGCGAACAGCAGGCCGCGCGCGCGCTGCGCGAGCTGGCCAGCCGGGCGCAGCTGCTGCTTGCGAACGCGCACGATGCCAGGCTGCTGTTCGACGTCGATACCGCCGGCAAGGAACCGCCGGAAGCATTCCGGATCGCAGCTGCCGCAGCATTCGCTGCGTGTCCGGGTCTGCAATTCGTGGCCGCCACGGACCGGGTCGTTCACAGTCCCGGTCACCACGACCTGACTGGCCACCTCGCGGATCGTAGCGGGGCCGCGTCGAGCCGTACGCTCGCGCTGGAACAGGTCGTCGACCGCATCGGCGGCGGCGATGCCTACGCCGCTGGCGTGATCTACGGGATCAGCCAGCGTCTCGACCGCGCGCGAATCGCCGAGTTCGCGGTGACGCTCGCGGCACTCAAGCACGGCATGCCCGGCGACTTCATCGTCGCGCGCGCCGCAGACGTCTGGAGCGCGATGGAGTCCGGGCAGCGCGACTTGCGTCGCTGAGGCTCATCTCAGCCACTGGTAGATCGCGATGCCGACGAAGTTCGCGATGACGTAGCCCAGCATCCCGATCGTGATGGCGGGCGTGAGCAGCGTCTTCCAGCCCTTGGCGCTCGCGATGCCTGCCGACGCCGCCGGACCGACGATGGCCGCCCCCGACCCGATGATCACCTCGGCGAGGTCGAACTTGACGAGCTTCGACACGAGCAGCAGCACGATGAAGTGCACGACGAGCATGAACGTGCAATAGACGAACAGGATCGGCGCGGACCTGATGAACCCCAGCGCATCCGTGCCGGCACCGATCATGGCGAAGAAGGCGTACATGCACAGCATGCCGAGTGCAAAATCACCCTCGAGCTTCGCAAACTGCCGCGGCGCGACGTTGGCGAGAATCACGGTGACGACCGTGATGACGAACAGGTTGTAGGTCTCGAGGCCGAGCCGCGCGCAGATGTGCTTCGAAACCGCGCAGATCGCGAAGCTGATCGCGATTGCGGCGGACACGTGGTCCAGCCGGAACCGCGGCAGGTCCTCGGCCTCGTGCGTGATCTCGGCCGCATCGGCCTGATCCATGATTTTCGACGGGATGTGACGCCGTATGAACGGTATCGAAGGCAGAGTGACCAGGATCAGCAGGCCCACGATCGACGCCGGTGCGCTGGCGCCCAGGGAGACGCTGAATTCGGTGGGCGTCATCTGCACCGCCTGGGATATGGCCACGAAGTTCACGACACCGCCGATGAAGGCGCCGGCGTAGGTACCCGCGATCTTCGCGCCGGCCTCCCCGAGGTCGAACAGGAAGTAGCCGGACACGGCGCCGACCACGACGCCGACGCTCGCGACCAGGAACGTGGGCAGCACCCAGCCGCCCTGCGTGAACACGGTGCGCACGTTCGCCTTGAACAGCAGGAAGGGTACTCCGAGCGGCAGCAGGTACTGGCCGACGAAGCCGTACGCGGGCGACTCGAGCGGTATCACGCGCGTGTTGGACAGGATAAGCGCGACGGTGAGGACCCAGGGGACACCCGAGACCTTGCGGGTGTACCTGTTGCGATCGGCCCAGAACCCGAGCCAGGCCAGACCGAAGATGACCGCGGCCGAGCGCAGTCGTGTCGTCAGCGTCGATCAAGGACATGCGAAGACCTTTGCGGCCCCGTCACGCGGCGGGTGACGGCGCGAATTGACCAGTTGTTGTCGCATCGGGTAGCGCATTCTCGCTCATCGGCGCGATTCGGGTCATGAGCAGAAATAATCGACGGATGAGCAACCCTAAGTTGTGGGCACCGGCCGCCACGCCGATCATGTGCGGACCCATGGCCGACCGCCCGGCGCCGTCGACTGTCAGGGAGTGCGGTTTGGATGTCGACGTTTGACGTGGTCGTGGCGGGAGGCGGCGTAAACGGGCTGGCATGCGCGGCAACGCTCGCGCGCGAAGGCCTGTCCGTGTGCGTCGTCGAGCGCAACGCCTGGGTCGGCGGGGGCGCGGTGACCCGGGAAGTGACGCTGCCGGGCTTCAAGCACGACCTGTACGGGTCGTCGCATGTCTGGATCCTGTGCAATGCCGACTTCAAGGCGATCCAGCCCGAGCTCGAGCGCCATGGCCTCCGGTACCTCTCGCCGGCGGATCACATCACCGGTCATCCGGACCGAAGCGGCGGTCCCGGGATAGTCATCTACCGCTCGATCGACAAGACCTGCGACAGCATCGCTCAGTACTCGAAGGCCGATGCCGCCCGTTATCGCCGGGTCCACGACGATTTCGCGCTGGTAAAGGACGGGTTCCTGAAGGCGTTCTTCTCGCCGCCCTCCCCGCCATCGACGATGGCGCGCGCGCTCGAGACGAGCCACGCCGGCTTGAGGCGGCTGCAGGAGTTCTCCCTGTCGGCGCGTGCCTGGGTCGAGATGAACTTCGAGAACGACTTCGTCAAGGCAGTGATGCTCAACTGGGCACTGGCCCCTCAGATTCTCCCCGACCAGGAAGGCGCCGGTCAGTCGTTCTACATCATGATTCCTGCGATCCACGTCTACGGGCAGGCGATACCCGAGGGCGGCAGCCAGGAGCTGCCGAAGGCGATGGCGCGCTATGTCGAGGCGCACGGCGGCCAGGTACTCACCGGGTGCCCGGTCGCGGAGATCCTGGTCGACGACAACCAGGCACGCGGCGTGCGTCTCGATGACGGCCGCACGATCGCCGCACGACGGGCGGTCGTTTCCGCGCTGGAGCCGAGGCAGACCTTCCTGAGGCTGGTCGGGGAGCGCAAGCTGGCGCCGGACTTCACCGATATGGTGCGTAAGTTCTCCTTCGGCCGGATCAGTATCTGCCGGTTGCAGCTTGCGCTTCGCGAACCGCCGAAATTCCTGAACGGCGCCGACATGAGCGCGTGCCTTTTCCATCGAATCGTCGACTCGACTGAGCAGATGAGACGCTTCTATGCCGAAATTGCGATGGGCGTTCCACCTGGCGATCCATTCCTGTGGTGCGCCTGCTGGACGCTGCTCGATCCGAGCCGTGCGCCCCCGGGAATGCACACGCTGATCCTCGATACGTTCGTGTCGAACTGGCTCGCCGACGGCCGGACCTGGGCGGATATCGGCGACGCTTACGCGAACAATGTCCTGTTGCCGAAGCTGCGCCAGTACGCCCCGAACATCGATGACGAGAACATACTCGGCAGCTATGTTCAGACCCGGGAGACGCTCGAGTCCGACAATCCGTGCTTCGTCGAGGGCACGACGAACGGCGGCGAACGAATAGCCGCCCAGCTCGGCTACTTCCGACCCTTCCCCGGCTATGCGCATTACCGGTCGCCGGTGAAGCAGCTCTACATGACGGGGCCGCACTGCCATCCGGGCGGGGGCATCTCGGCGATGGGCACCATCACGGCACGAGTCATGCTGGACGATATGGGACTCAAGCCAGCGAACTTCTGAAACGAAGCGCCGGCGACGACGCCGGCCGACCGGAGACGACAATGAGCCGCAAGATAGAAAAGTACACCGCCCTCGTGATGCAGCCCCACGTCGTGGTGGCCGAAGATCGCGACGGCATCAAGGAGAACGTCGAACGCGCGCTGCGCATGATCGACTTCGGCGTCGGCTATTTCTGGGAACTGCCGGCAAAGCTGGTCGTCTTCCCGGAGTACTTCATGCAGGGCGTAACGACGCCCGGCAAGGGTGAACACGCGATCGACACCTTCATGAAGAAGGCGATCACCTTCGACGGACCGGAGTTCAGGGCGCTTTCGGACAAGGCGCGCGAGTACGGTCTCTATATCGCAGGCGGGGGCATTGTCGAGAAGGTTCGCGAATTTCCCGATCGCTGGTTCAATTCGGCATTCATCATCGGGCCCGACGGCGAGCTCGCGCTGCGATATCACAAGTGGCACATCCCGGCCTCGATCGGGCTCGGTACGAGCCCGCACGACATGCTGGAGGAATACCAGGCCGTTTTTGGCGCCGATATCAAGACGCTGTTCCCGGTGATCGATACCGAGATCGGCAAGCTCGGCACCATGACCTGCCATGACGGATGCACGCCCGAGGTGTCGCGCGCGCTGGGCTACAACGGCGTCGAAGTGATCTGCCACCCGGTGGCGCTCCAGGAGGTCGAAGGCGTGGCCGAACCCTGGGACTTCTGGATGTTCACCCGCCGCACCCGGGCGCACGACAACATGGCATATCTGCTCGGTTCGAACTGGGGCACGGTCGACTATGCGTACTATCCCAGGGCGTTCTGTCCGGGATACTCGTTTGCGATCGACTACACCGGCATGGTGATGCGTCACGCGCCCTATCCGCAGGAGCAGGTGCTGGCGGCGACGATCGACATCGAAGCGCTGCGCGAGCATCGTTCGCGCTGCAATCACAACACCTGGGTGGACCTGCGCACGGAGGGGTTCCGGCAGATCTACGAGAAGCCGATCTATCCGGCGAACCAGTTTCCCAAGGGCCGGCCGCCACGAACACTGGCCGACAAGATGGGGCCACTCAAGCGCGTGTTCGAGGACCTTTACGGGCGTGGTCAGTTCGAGCCACCGGCCGGGATGACCGTCGCCGACATGGGCAAGCTGCACGAGAAGCGCGTTCGCAGCGCACAGGAACGCGGTACCCTCAGGAAGGACGGCTGAGAGGAGATCTCGCGATGAAAGTCCGCTCAGCGCTTGCGGACATGGACGTGGTCGTCGGCGACGTGCGCCGCACGGGCAACGACCTCGTATTGACCTCGGGGCCGGACAGCTCGATAGAGGCGATCATCACCGTGTCCGCGCGTGAGGTGGTCGCCACGCTGGTCAAGATCCTGACGAGCCCGTCGGGCCTGCTGTTCCTCGTCGGCCTGCCGTGGTTCTGGCTACGGCAGACGCTCGGGCACGGGTCGTCGCCGGGCACGACCACCTCGCCAGCCACCCGACCGGCCGACATCAACAAGCCCTGGTAAAGGGCCCGACTCTTGCCCACACACGCGGAAACGGACCCGGTCCTCGAGAGCATGGCACGCACGGCTATCGTGCCGGTGGTCATCATCGAGGACGCGCGCGACGCCGTCCCGCTTGCGGACGCGATTGCCGCCGGCGGTTGCCCGCTGGTCGAAATAACGCTGCGCACGCCCGCCGCCCTGCCGGCGATTCAGGCGCTGGCGAGTCATCCGGCGATCATCGTCGGCGCGGGGACAGTCTTGAACGCGGACCGCGCCCGGGCGGCTCACGCGGCGGGCGCACGCTTCATCGTCGCACCGGGCCTCGATGCCGAGACGGTGACGGTCTCGCGCGCGCTCGGACTGCCCGTGCTGCCGGGTGTGGCCACGGCGACCGAAGTCCAGGCGGCGTACAACCTCGGGCTTCGCATCGTGAAGTACTTTCCGGCTGGCTCGATGGGCGGGTCGCCTGCGTTGCGCGCGTTGGCGGAAACATTCCGCGACATGCGCTTCATGCCGACCGGTGGCATTCGCGAGGCCGATCTACGCGAGTATCTCGCCATCACCTCGGTCATCGCTTGCGGCGGCAGTTGGCTTGCACCCCCGGAGCTGATCGCGGCGGCCGATTACGCGGGGATCACCCGCCGCGTCGCGACGGCGGTGTCGATCGCGCACAGCGTGCGCGCGGGGAAGGCGTCGATCGTGTGAGCACCACCGTCCGGGCTCAGACCCGCATCATCACCGATTTTGCTTCGGTGTAGATCATGAGCCCTTCCCTCCCATGCTCTCGTCCCCAGCCGGACTGCTTCATGCCGCCGATCGGCATGCTGAGCTCCGGTATCCCGTGGCTGTTGACCCAGACGATACCGGCCTTGATCGCCGCCGCTGTGCGATGCGCGAGCGACAGGTCCCGCGTCCATACGCTCGCGGCGAGGCCATAGATCGAGTCATTCGCGTGGCGAACTGCCTGGTCGACATCGTCGAACGGCATCACCGTGACGACCGGACCGAAGATCTCTTCCTGCAGGACGGGCACACCGCCGTGCTCGCAGGCCATTACCGTCGCCGGATAGAAGAACCCCGCCCCGGCCGGTGTTTCGCCGCCCGACAGGACACGCGCGCCGTCGGCGCGCCCGCGCTCGACGATGTCGTGGATGCCTTGCCGATGCGCCGCAGAGATGAGAGGGCCCAGCTGCGAATCGGCGTCGAGCCCGGGCCCAACCTTGAGCGTCGACGCCACCCGGGCCAGGCCGGCGCAGACCGCCTCGTGGACGCGGCGCTGTGCATAGACACGCGAACCCGCGACGCACACCTGGCCAGCGTTGGCGAAGATCGCCGCGGCTGCCGCGGGTATCGCCTCGTCGAGGTCCGCGTCCGCGAAGATGATCGTGGGCGACTTGCCACCCAGCTCGAGCGACAGGCGCTTCAGGTTGCCCTGTGCGGCGGCGAGCAACTGTTTGCCGACGGCTGTCGAACCGGTGAACGCGATCTTGTCCACGTCGGGGTGCTCCGCAAGCAGTCGTCCGAGCGTCCGCCCGCTGCCAGTCACGATGTTGACGGTTCCCGGCGGGATGCCGGCTTCGAGCAGCTTTTCGCCCAGCAGCAGCACCGACAGCGTCGATAATTCCGCGGGTTTCAGCACGACCGAGCAACCTGCGGCGAGCGCGGGCGCCAGCTTCCATGCCGCGGCCACCAGCGCGCCGTTCCACGGGATGATCTGGCCCACGACGCCGACCGGCTCGTGCCGAACGTAGCCGTGAAAATCGAGACCCGGCACCGATGCATCGAAAAGATGGCCGTCCAGTTTCGTGCACCAGCCGGCGTAGTAGCGGAACGTCTCGGCCGCGTGCGGCACCTCGTGCTCGAGCGCCGATGTGTACAGCTTGCCGCCGTCGAGGCATTCCAGCTCGGCAAACTGCACGGCTGCCCCATCGATCAGCTCCGCCACCCGCCAGAGCAGCTGCTGGCGGCGCGCCGGGGTCAACCGGCGCCAGCGACCGTCGTCAAAGCTCCTTCGGGCCGCGGCGACGGCATCATGCAGGTCCGAATCGCGGCCGGCCTGGAAGCTGCCGACGGCCTCCCCGCTGGCGGGATCGATGACGGGCGTGTGGTTCGCATCGCCCGTGTGGATCCATCGCTCTCCGATCAGAAACGGCCGTGGGCTCGCAAGGTAGTCGCGCGTGGACTTCGAGACCGGATGCAGCTTGGCCATCAACGAATGCTGCGCGCTCTGCGCTCAAACTGCCATGTATTCGGCCAGTACCCGCAGTACGGCGTCGTTCTCGTGATTGAGGCCCACGGTGATGCGCAGGCAATCGGGGGGGCCGCCGGCCCCGACAGGCCGCGGGATGATGCCGTTGCGCTCGAGCGCGGCTGCCGCGCCCTCGGGCGTGTGGCTGCCGTCGACAAACCGCAGCAGGTAGAAGTTGGCGAAGCTCGGCACGAACTCGATGCCGGTGCCGAGCTTACTTACCGCGCTTTCGATGCGCTGCAGCTCCCGGTTGTTGTAATCGCGAACCGACTGACTGTAGCGCACGTCGCGCACCGCGGCCGCCGCGGCCGCCATCGCGGCAGCCGACGCACTGAACGGCGTGCGGATGCGCGTAACCGCGTCGACGATGTTGGGCGGCCCGTACATCCAGCCGATTCGCAGCCCGGCAAGGCCATACAGCTTGGAAAACGTCCGGGTCATCACGGTGTTCGAGCCGGCCTCGACCAGCGACCGGCCGGACTCGAAATCCTCCGCGACGACGTAGTCGGCGTACGCGGCATCGATGATCAACACGGTATCGGCGGGGAGGTCGCGCCGCAGTCGCCACAACTCGTCGCTCGGCATGTATTGCCCGACCGGATTGTTCGGTGACGCGATGATCACGATGCGGGTTCCGGGCGTCACGGCCGCAAGCAGGCTGTCGGTGTCCGGCCGGAGCTGCGGCTCCTCGGCGTGGATGAGCCGCGCGCCCTGCGCCGTGGCGTGCACGTACGCCATCGCAAAGGAGTTGCGGCTCAGGACGACGTCGTCGCCGGGACGCACGTACGCGCGGATGAGAAGCTGCAGCAGCTCGTCCGAGCCGTTGCCGCAGACGATGCCCTGGACGGGCAGACCGAACGTCTCCGCGATCGCGCGTCGCAGCTCGACCTGCGCGCCGTCGGGATAGCGGAACAGCTCGGTGGCGCAGCGCCGGTACGCCTCCGCGGCAGCGGGCGACGGACCATGGTGCGATTCGTTGGCTGACAGCTTGATCGGGTTCATTAGACCGGGAATCTCACTCTTGCCCTGCCGGAACGGCACGAGACCGTGCAGCCCGGGATTCGGCTCCGGCACCGGCCCCGCCGCGCTGCTCCGCTCGCGTTGCACGATCATGCGGCGCCATGCACGGGCGGCTTGATGATGAATGGCCACGGACTTGCCATGTCGCCGCACGGCACCTCGATGAGCACTGGTGCGTCGAGGTCGAGCGCCGAGCGGATCTCGCGCTCCAGCGCCTCCGGTCCGTCGACGCGCAGGCCGCGGACGCCGAAACTCTGCGCGTACTTCACGAAATCCGGGTTGCGCAGGTCGGAGCCGATCACGCGGCCGCCAAACCATTCCTTCTGCTGACGCTGGACGTTCTGGAACTTCCCGTTGTTGAACAGCACCGTAACCAGCGCGATGTTGTACTGCGCCGCGGTTGCCATTTCGTTCGATGTGAACAGGAACCCGCCGTCGCCGGCGATGTTCACGACTGGCTTGCCAGGATTCGCGACCTTGACGCCGAGCGCCGTCGCGTAACCGTAGCCGAGCGTGCCCTGGTACCCGCAGGTCACGAGGCGGCGCGGCTCGTAGACGGGGAACCCGTACCACGACGCGTAGCCCACCTGCGTGATCTCGTCGACGAAGAACCCGTCCTCGGGCAGGGCGCGGCGAATGGCTTCGAGGTATCCGAGCTGAGGTTGCACGGCGCGGATCTCGCCTCCGACCCTTGCCTTGAGGTCGGTGAGCTCCTGCTCGCGCGATGCGCGCCGCGTCGACCGGCCGAGCGCCGCGGTCAGGGCGACGACGGCGGCCTTCGCATCGCCGTGGATCGCGACGGCCGGCGACTCGATCCGGTCGAACTCATCCGCATCGATGTCTACGCGGATGACCTTCATGCCGGGCGTCGTCTTCCAGTGCAGCAGCTGCTGCTCCATGCGGGTGCCGATGCCGAGCGCGACGTCCGCGGTCTTCCATAGCTCGTACCCGGCCGGCAGGACCTGCGACAGGTAGTGCCTGTCCGAGATCACACCCCGACCGCTGCGGAATGACACGACCGGTGCCTGCAGCAGGGTCGCCAGCTCGAGCAGCTCCGCGGATGCGTCGACGGCTCCGCCGCCGACCACGATCATCGGCCGGACGGCTCCTGCCAGAATCCCGGCAGCAGCCTCGACCTGGTTGGCATCGATCGCGGGTGGCGCGTGCATGCGCGCACTATCGAGCAGGGTGACGTCGGCCCTGGTGCCCATGGTGTCCATCGGCATCTCGATCGACACCGGCCCGCGACGCCCGCTGCCGAGCCGTGTGAACGCCTCGTTGACGACGGCCGGCGCATCCTCGGGGCGCATGATCCGCTCGGCCCAGCGTGTCAGCGATCGCATCGTCGCGAGCTGATCGGGCAGTTCGTGCAGGAAACCGATGCCGCGCCCGATGGCGGCGCTCGGTATCTGCCCGGCCAGGCAAAGCACCGGCGTGTTAGTTGCGTACGCGGTCGAGAGCGCCGCCGTCGTATTGAGCACTCCGGGTCCAGGCACGACCGCGTATACGCCCGGCCTGCCCGTAGAGCGCGCGTAGCCGAGCGCCATGTAAGCAGCCCCCTGCTCATGTCGGGAGCCGACGAATCGCACGCGCGCCGAGTCGCGATACATGGAATCGAAGAAGTGGTCGAGCTGCCCGCCGGGCAGCCCGAAGATCATTTCGACGCCGTTTGACAGCATCTGCTGCAGGAGTGCGTCGGCTCCACTCATCAAGGCCATGAGTTCATCACCTGTCGCCGGCAGTACGCATTAGCGCGCGGCCCCCAGCAACAGGCAATTCACCAATTTTCATCGCATCATTAGCAGGCCTTATTCAGCATCGGGCCGCGGCATGCGGCGCCGCACGACGAGCGCGATTACGACGCCCATGACATTTTCTAATCGGGCTGATTACCGGGACGCGATTGTCGGCGCGGACGGGCGCGCCTAAGCTGACCCAGACGGACTCGAGCGCCCGGTCGCGCCGGCGATGGCGTCCTGGGCAACCTGCGACTGCCCGCCCTCTTCGATCAGCCAGTCACGAAACGCCATCACTACAGGGTCATCCGCCGAGCCGTGCGAACACACCGCGTAGTAGGCGAACGAGCACGGCAGCGACAGCTCGAAAGGCTTGATCAATTCGCCACGCTCGATGGCGTCGGTGACCAGCGCGCTGCGACCGAGCGCAACACCGTCGCCATTGATCGCCGCGGCGGTCACGAGATGCGAGTGATTGAAGCCGGGTCCGCTCGCGACGTCGACACCGGTCGCTCCCGCCGCCTCGATCCACGTGCGCCAGTCGACGGTCAGCACGTCGTGCAGCAGGGTGTGGTGCCTCAGGTCATCGGGCGTGCGGAGTGGCCGGTCCCCGGTAACGATGCGCGGGCTGCACACCGGATAGATGACTTCGGTCATGAATCGCACGACCTGAAGTCCCGGCCAGTCGCCCTCGCCGTAGCGCAGGTCTATGTCGACTTCGCCCATGGCAAGCGCATCGTCGTCGAGATCGGCGGCGAGAATGCGCACGTCGATACCGGGATTCCGGCTGAGGAACCGCCGCAGCCGCGGCAGCAGCCACAGCAGGCCGAAGGAATCGAGCGTCGCGACGTTCAGCACGCGCTGGCGGCGCTTGTCCATGACGGCACTGGTCGCGCTGCGGATCGACTCCAGAGCTCCGTTGATGCGCGGCAGGTACGAGCGCCCGGCATCGGTCAGCGCGAGACCTCTGCCACGCCCCACGCGATGAAACAGCGGCACGCCGAGCCACTCTTCGAGCGCCTTGATCTGGTGGCTCACTGCGGCCTGCGTCACATGCAGCGAATCGGCCGCCCGTGTGAAGCTCAGGTGACGCGCAGCCGCCTCGAATACGACCAGGGCATTGAGCGGTGGCAGTCGCGTTGCCATGGGCGATACTTGCGGCGGGGAACCCCGTTTGGTGTCGCAAACTATAACAGGGGCGGCCCGCGGACAGGTGTCGCCATGCCTGCGGCGAATTCCAGGAGTCCGCTGCCATGAAGATCGCTGACGCCCGCGTGATCGTCACCTGTCCAGGCAGGAATTTCGTGACGCTCAAGATCGTGACCGACGACGGGCGACACGGCATCGGTGACGCGACGCTGAACGGCCGGGAGCTCGCCGTCGCCGCATACCTGGGCGAGCACGTGATCCCGTGCCTGCTCGGTCGTGACGCGCACCAGGTCGAGGATATCTGGCAGTTTCTCTACCGCGGGGCGTACTGGCGGCGCGGACCGGTGACCATGGCGGCCATCGCTGCGGTCGATACCGCACTGTGGGACCTGAAGGCCAAGGCGGCCGGCCTGCCGCTGTACCAGCTGCTTGGCGGCAGGAGCCGGTCGGGCGTGCTGGTTTACGGCCATGCGAACGGCCGCGACATCGCCGAGACGGCTGACGAAGTCGCGCGCTACATCGACCTCGGCTATCGCGCCATACGCGCGCAATCGGGCGTGCCGGGTCTCGCCTCAACCTATGGCGTGTCCGGCGACAAGATGTTCTACGAGCCCGCCGACGCGAACCTGCCGAGCGAGAACGTCTGGTCCACCGAGAAATACCTCGCGCACGTTCCGAAGCTGTTCGAAGCGCTGCGCGCGCGGTTCGGCGCGGAGCCACACCTGCTGCACGACGTGCACCACCGGCTGACGCCGATCGAGGCCGCACGGCTGGGCAAGGCACTCGAGCCTTTCCACCTGTTCTGGATGGAGGATGCGACGCCGGCCGAGAACCAGGCGAACTTCCGCCTGATCCGCCAGCATACGGTGACGCCGCTCGCGGTGGGCGAGGTGTTCAACACGATCTGGGACTGCAAGCAGCTCGTGGAAGAACAGCTGATCGACTACATCCGCACCACCGTCGTGCACGCCGGCGGGATCACGCACCTGCGCCGCATCGCGGACTTCGCCGGCCTGTACAACGTGCGCATGGGCTGCCATGGCGCGACCGATCTGTCACCGGTCTGCATGGGCGCCTCCCTGCACCTGAACACCGCGATCCCCAACTTCGGCATCCAGGAATACATGCGCCACACGGACGAGACGGATGCCGTGTTCCCGCACGACTATCGCTTCGACGCTGGCCGGCTGCACGCGGGCGAGACGCCCGGACACGGCGTGGACATCGACGAGAAGCTCGCGGCGCGCTACCCGTATCGACGTGCCTACCTGCCGGTCAACCGTCTCGAGGACGGCACGCTCTGGCACTGGTGACGGCCGGGGCGTCCCCCCAGGAAAAAGCCGCCCCGTCAGGGGGAGACGGGGCGGCTCCGGCGCGAGCGATCGCCGCGCCGGCCTGGGAGGTTCCTAGAACCGGAAACCGAGCTGGGCGCCGTATGTCCGCGGATGCGGCCGCAGGCGGATGCCGCTCAGCCCGAAGTTCTCCTGCGTGCCGGTGTAGTACTCCTCGTCGGCCACGTTCGCCACGTACAGCGTGATCGACGCATGTTCCCACTGGAACCCGCCACGCAGGTTGAATACGTCGAACGACGGCACCTTGTACGGGAACTCGTCGTTGCCGACGACCCGGACCAGATTGAAGGGCCCGTCCGGATTATTGAGGCCATTCGGCGAAGGGCCGCGGGTCTGCAGGTTGGTCAGCGCCTCGATGTCCGAGTACTGGCTGTCGCGATGGATGTACTCCGCGCGCAACCAGGCCTCGTTCGTGCCGATGTCCCAGCGGTATTCGCCGAACAGCGTTGGCCGTGAGCTCGGGCGCCTTGGGCATCTCGAGTCCGACCGCGGTGACGTTGAACCCGCCGGTGATCTGGATGCACGTCCCTAGAGCGGGGTTGGCGTCGCACGGCGGCTCGTCCGTGATCTCGGTATCGAGATAGCCAATCGAACCACCAAGGGTGAAATTGTCGGTCACCGCCGCGAGCAGCTCGACCTCGGCGCCGCTCGCTTCGGCATCGACGTTCACCGTCTGTTCGAAGTTCGACGACAGGTCCCCAGGCGTCAGGAACCGGAATGCCTCGACCTGCAGTCCTTCCCAATCCATGAAGAAGACGGACGCGTTCAGGCGGACACGCCGATCGGCGAGCTCGGTCTTGATACCGAGCTCGTAGTTCCACAGCGTCTCCTCGTCGTATTCGACGTTGAACGTCGGGGATCCCGGGGCATTGGTGTTGTTGCCGGTGCTCGTGCCACCGGCCTTGTAGCCCTTCGAGATTGTCGCGTACACGCTGGCCGAGTCGCTCCATTCGTAGCGGATTCCGGCGCGCGGGGAGACGTCGTCGAAGGACGTGTCGCCGCTCGCCGGCGGACGCTCGAAGTTGATGAAGCTCGGGAAAAAGGCTGGGTCCGGCGGCCCGCAACCGCAGGACGGCGCGATGCCAAACGAGGTACGCGCGTTCAGCACGTCATCCTCCGTGTAGCGTGCACCGGCGATCAGGTCGAGGCTGTCGGTCACGTGCCAGGTCGCATCGGCGAACACCGCGAGGCTCTCGACCTCGAAGTTCTTGGTATTGCGCGCGAGCCCGAGCCCCTCGGGGAATGGCGGCAGGAAGCCGACGCCGTTGAACGTGGCGGTCGGGTCGCTCGACACCGCCACGTTGTTGAACTGCTCCTGCTGGTCCTCGGCGTAGAGCGCGCCGACTACCCAGTCGATTGAATCACCGGTCGATTCGAGCCGCGCCTCGATGCTCCAGGAGTCGCCCTCGTAGTCGTTGGTGCGCTTCAGTACGTCGAGGTTGCCGATCAGGTCGTTGTCGAACAGGCGCTTCTGGCTTGCGTCGATCAGCCCCGCGACCGCCTTGAACGTCAGACCGTCGGAAATCTCGTGCGTCAGATTCCCGATGGCGATCGTGGTCTCGAGCTCGTTCGACTCATCGAGATCATGGCTCAGCTCGTTCTGGTTGTTCGGCCAGAACCCCGTGCCGGGATCGAAGCCGATTCCGGGCTGAAACCCAAAAGTATCAATCGTGTCGAGGTCGACGAAGCCCGAAGGCACGTTCTCGTCCGTGCCCTGGTCCTGGTCCGAGTAGATCACCGTGAATCCGAGCGACGTGGCGTCACCGAGCTCCCAGACCGCGCGCAAACGCAGGTCCAGCCACTCGTGACCGCTGTCGCCGGTTCCGGGACCGATGTTCTCGACCAGGCCGTCGCTGTCCTCGTAGAAGGCAACGGCGCGTACCTTGAACGCGTCGCTGAGCGGAGCGTTGAAGATGCCGGTGACGTTGTACATCTCACCGGCGTCCTCGTAGGACTCCATCCCGAGCACCACTTCGCCTTCGTACTCATCGGTCGGCGCGCGCGTCGTGATGTTGAGCGCGCCGCCGAGCGAGTTGCGACCGAAATAGGTGCCCTGCGGGCCGCGCAGGACCTCGACGCGCTCCATGTCGATCAGCATCGGGTTCGCCACACCGTTGGGAACCGACGCGATGCTGAACCCGTCGAGATAGTTGCCGACGGAATTTACGAAGGCGTTTTCGCCCGACACGAGGTTGTTGACACCGCGGATTGCGACGCCGATTCCGCGCGCGCCGGACTGCGCGTCCTCGGTGAAGCTCACGTTCGGTGTCTGTGCGAGGTAATCGACGGCACCGCGCACGTTGCCCTTTTCGAGCGTATCCGCCGAGAAGACACTGACGCTGATCGGGACCTCCTGCAGGTTCTGCTCGCGGCGCTGCGCGGTCACGATGATCTCCTCGAGGCCACCCGTGTCCTGGGCGAGTGCTCCGAGTGGTGCCGCGACGAGGCTCGCGGCAACTAGCGAGGACTTCTTCATTGGACCCCCCATGTTGTGGCGTCGAAACAGCACGATGGCGCGATAAGCCTTCGTGCCTGCGTGGCGGGCCGATTGGAAAACAGTTCGACGCCGCCGAACAAGCTATCGTTTCTAATTCGTCACATGACCATAACTTATTGCCGTCGGCTGCCCCCCTGCAGCGACACTAATCCTGTCGATAAGAACATTTCATGCGGCGCAACAGACGCGCGCGGCGCATGCTCTATCCTGATCCGCGTTTGAGAAACGATCAACCGAGGTTGCCAACTTGCCGGAACGCGTGCGCTGGGGAATCCTGGGCACTGGTCGGATGGCCGCGACCATCGCTGCCGAGCTGGCGACGATGCGCGACGACGGACACGATCTCGTCGCCGTCGCTTCCCGGCAGCATGCAAGAGCGGTGGAGTTCGCAGCACGCCATCGGGTACCGCATGCACTGGGACAGTACGAGGAGCTGACGCGGGCACCTCAGAGTCGACGCCATCTACGTCGCCACACCCCACAGCCTGCACGCCGCGAACATGCGCGCCTGCCTCGCCGGTGGCATCGCCGTGCTGTGCGAGAAGCCGTTCACGCTCAACGCCGGGCAGGCGTTGGAGGTGATCGCGGAAGCACGACGCAAGCGCCTCTTCGTGATGGAGGCGATGTGGACGCGTTTCCTGCCCGCGATAGACGCGCTCCGTGGGCTGCTCGCCGGGGACGCGATCGGACGTGTGCGCCTGGTGGTCGGCGGCGGCGCCTTCATTCCCGGACCGCACGGCCGGCAACTACCTGTTCGACAAGTCGCTCGGCGGCGGCGTCTTGCTCGACGCCGGTGTCTACCTGGTGTCGATGGCCTCGATGATCCTGGGCACACCGGTCCAGGTTCGGGCGGCAGCAAGCCGCGGCGACACCGGCATCGACGAGCAGACCACGATGCTGCTCGAACATGCTGACGCCTCGTCAGCCGTGCTCTATGTATCGTTGCGGGCGCGGCGATCGCCGGACCTCGAGATCCTGGGTGAACGGGGCCGGATCCGGATCGAGGCGCCCGTCTTCAGACCCGCGGCGCTGACGGTCTGGGATGAGGCCGGCAACCCGACGACACGCCAGTACCCGGTGGCAGGCAGCGGCCACGCATACCAGCTGCGCGAAGTGGCCGCGGCGCTCCGCACCGGTCGTCACGAAAGCCCGATCATGCCGCTCGATGAGACGCTCTCGATCATGCGCACGATGGATGCGGTGCGTGAGCAGATCGGGGTGCGGTATCCCGACGACGACGCGCCGCCTGCCTGGAGGACCACGTCATGTCCATCGTGTTGATCACCGGGTGCAGCAGCGGCATGGGCCACGCTGCGGCGCTCGCCTTCGCGCGGGCCGGAGATACGGTCATTGCATCGATGCGGGATACGGGCAAGGCGACGACGCTTCGCGCGGCCGCAGAGGACGCGGCGCTCGACGTCCGGATCGTGGCTCTCGACGTGACGCAGCCGGCGACGTTCGCCCGCACGATCGAGTCGATCGTTACCGACTGCGGACGACTCGACGTCCTGGTCAACAATGCGGGGGTACTCCGGGCCGGTGCGCTCGAGGACCTGGGTGAGCGCGGGCTGCGCGAGGTCATGGAGGTCAACTTCTTCGGTCCCCTGCTCCTGACCCGGGCCGCGCTTCCCCAGATGCGCCGGCAGCGCAGCGGCTGCATCATCATGATCAGCTCGTTGTCGGGTATCGCCGGGTTGCCGGGCGACGTGGCATACACGGCCAGCAAGTTCGCCGTCGAAGGCGCGACCGAGGCATTGCGGCACGAGGTCGATCGCTGGAACATCAGGTTGGCGCTGGTAGAGCCGGGGCTCTACGCCACGCGCATCTTCGATTCGAGTCTGCCCGGTGCCAACCCGCTGCCCGCGGCATATCCCGCCGACTCACCGTACCGGGTGCTGGTCGAGCACCGGCTGCGCGAGCTGCGCGCCCGGCTACCACAGGCATTCGACCCGCAGCAGGTTGGCGAGCTGCTCGTGACCATTTCCCGCTCGGACGGCCGCCAGCTGCGCTGGCCCGCGGACGCAACTGCACGAAAAGTGCTCACCACGATGTTCGCTCAGGACGACGCGGCACGCGACGCCTTCCTGCGCGGCGTGTCGGGAACGGACTGGTGGAGCGAAGGCGGAGCGCCGCCGTGAACCGCCGAATCGTCTTTCCCGCCAGGGGCCAGGTACAGCTGGAGCCGTTCGAATCGCGCGCGCCCGGCGCGACCGAGATCCGGGTGCGCACGCTCTACAGCCTGATGAGTATCGGCACGGAAACGACGATCCTGCACGCGAAATACGACCCGGGAACGCACTTCGCGGCGCGATTCTCGTTCCCGCAGCTGAAAACCGGTGTGCAGGCGGTGGCGCTCGTCGAGGAGTCCGGCGCGGGCGTCACGGAGTTCGAAACCGGCGACCACATTTTCATGCGCATGGCGCACACCTCGCACTGGACGCTCGATGCCGCGCAATGCTCGCGCGTGCCGGACAGGATCGATCTCAAGTCGGCCTGCTGGTGCGGCCTCGCCAAGACGGCGTTTCGCACGGCACATGCCTCGCCGTTCGCCCTGGGCGGCACGGTGTTGATCGTTGGAGCCGGCCCAGTCGGCCAGATGGCCGTGCGCTGGGCACGCTGCTCCGGGCTCGCGAGGATCGCGGTCGTCGACCTGTCCGAGCTTCGACTGCGGCTGGCAGAGCGCGGCGGCGCGACCGAATGTCATCGCGGCGGGCTCGGTGACCTTCAAGGTGTATTGCTGGATTCGAGCCAGGGGGAGGGCTTCGAGCTCGTCGTCGACACGACCGGCAACCCCGCCGTGTTTGCCGCGGCCTTGAGCGTAGCCGCGCCCTTCGGCAAGGTCGTGCTGCTCGGCGACACCGGGTATCCGTCGCAGCAGCACTTGACCTCCGACCTGATGACCAAGGGACTGACCGTCGTCGCCACACACGACCACCATGATCGCGGGGGCTGGACGCAGCGGCGGATCGACGAGTTGTTCTTCAAGCTCGTACGCGACGGCGCATTCACGCTCGATGGCCTGATCACGCACGAGTTCGTGCCCGAGGATTGCTCGGCCGCGTATGAGCTCGTCTCGGACCGCCGCGACGAGGCCGTCGGGGTGCTGTTCGACTGGACACGGGGTTGAGGGAGGCGTCGTGATCAAGCTGGCACACGTCTGTATCGAATCGGCCGACCTCGATGCGACGGAGCGGTTCTACGCCTGCCTCGGACTGCGCCGCCAGTTCGAGTTCCGCAATCCCGCGGGGCTGCTGATCGGCTTCTACCTCCGGTTCGACGACGAGACCTTTCTCGAGGTCATCCGCGTCGAACGCGTGCGCGGTGAGGGCGCCGTCCGCCACTTCGCGATCGAAAGCGACGACGTCGGCGTCCTGCGCGCCCGGCTGCTCGGCGCCGGATTCGAGGCTTCGGAGAAACAGCTCGGCGGCGACCAGACGTGGATGGTGACCTGCCGCGACCCGAACGGCGTGTTCATCGAGTTGCACGAGTACGGCACGATGAGCATGCAACGGCACGGTGGCACCTGCGTGATCGATTACGTGCCGAGGCCGGCGCAGGCATGAATGCCGACGCTCCGGTGTGCATCGTGACCGGCGGCGGCGCAGGCATCGGGCGAGCCTGCGTCGAGCTGTTCGCGCAACGGGGCTATCGGGTGGTCGCAGCCGACGTGGATGCCGCGGCGGCGCAGGCTTCGGCGGAAAGCGCACGGGACAAGCATGGTGTCGATGCGATCGGTGTCGGCTGCGACGTCGCCAATGCGCGCGCGTGCGAATCGATGGTGGGAGAGGCGATCGGCCGCTGGAGCCGCGTCGACGTGCTGGTCGGCAATGCCGGAATCCAGACCCCGGGGCGGCTGCTCGATGCGACCGAGTCCGACTGGGAACGGCTGGTCGCAGTCAACCTCAAGGGCATCGTGAATTCGTGCCGCGCAGTGCTGCCGGCGATGATCGAGCGCCGCGACGGGCGCATCGTGCTCGTGTCGTCGATCAATGCCCTGCTCTCGCCTGCCCGGGATGACACTGTACGACATGACCAAGACCGGCGTGCTCGGCATCATGCGCAGTCTCGCCGTCGACCACGGGCGCGACGGGATACGTGTCAATGCGGTCTGCCCTGGGGCGACCATGACCGATCATCACATCCGCGCCGCGGCGGCGCGTGGCTTGACCGAAGACGAGCTGCGTCGCCGCACCGCCGGTTACGCGTTGCTCGGGCGCGTCGCCGAGCCCTCCGAGATCGCCTCCGCCATTCAGTTCCTCGCGAGCGACGCGGCATCCTTCGTCACCGGCGCGACGCTGGTGGTCGACGGCGGATTCACGGTCCGCGGCTAGAGAGGTCGTCGTCCTTCGTCTCGCGCGCCGCTGCCAGGCCGGCCAGCGTCAGGAGCGCCGCGCCCGCGAGGTAGTAGCCGACGAACTGCAGTCCGTAGTTCGTCGCGAGCCAGGTAGCAATGTACGGCGCGAGCGACGCGCCGAAGATGCCGGCAAGGTTGAACGTGAGCGAGCTGCCCGTATAGCGGACAGAGGTTGGAAACAGCTCCGACAGCACGGTGCCGAGCGGGCCGTATGTCAGTCCTATGAGTGACATCCCCAGGATCATCGCGACCACCGTACCGACGAAGCCCGATTCGAAGAGCGGCGCCATCACCAGCCCGAAGGCGCCGATGAGGACCGCGACCCAGATGAGCATGCGGCGGCGTCCGCGCTCCGCGAGCCTGGCCGCGATCGGGATGGTGACGCCGAAGGCGATGACGCCGAGCTGCTGTATCAGCAGGAACTGCTCGCGCGGGTAGCCCAGCCTGCTGGTGCCCCAGGAGAGCGCGAACACGGTCATGAGGTAGAAGAGCACGAAGGCGACCAGCGAGATGAGCGTGCCTACGACGAACGTCCGCGGATGGTCGCGCAGGACGGTGAGCATCGGCACCGGGACGCGCTCGTGCCGGCTGACCGCTTCACGGAACACGGGCGTCTCGTCGATCGAGAGCCGCACGTAGAGGCCCACGAGCACGAGCACCGCGCTCGCGAGGAACGGGATGCGCCACCCGAACGAGAAGAACTGCTCGTCGGTGAGCGATCGGGAGAGCACTATGAAGACGCCGGCCGACAGGAAAAATCCGATAGGGGCGCCGAGCTGCGGGAACATGCCGTACCAGGCGCGCTTTTCCGGCGGCGCATTCTCGATCGCCAGGATGACGGCGCCTCCCCACTCGCCGCCGAGGCCGATGCCCTGGCCGAACCGGCAGAGCGCGAGCAGGAGCGGCGCCGCAAAGCCGATCGTCGCATATGTCGGCAGCGCGCCGATCGCCACCGTCGATATGCCCATCGTGAGGAGCGCCGCCACGAGCGTGGTCTTGCGGCCGACGCGGTCGCCGAAGTGGCCGAAGAGCGCCGACCCGACCGGCCGCGCCAGGAATGCGATCCCGAAGGTGGCGAGCGACGCGAGGGTGGCCGCCGCCGGGTCCGACGCCGGAAAGAACAGGCGGGGAAAGACGAGGACCGCGGCGGTCGCGTAGATGTAGAAGTCGAAGAACTCGATGGTCGTGCCGACGAGGCTGGCAAACAGCACCTGTCCCGGCC
Source organism: uncultured Gammaproteobacteria bacterium (assembly GCA_963834855.1). Classification (GTDB taxonomy): domain Bacteria; phylum Pseudomonadota; class Gammaproteobacteria; order Steroidobacterales; family Steroidobacteraceae; genus DATJKD01. The sequence goes on from CAWIDH010000031.1 coordinate 77,878, forward strand.
GGTTTGCCGGCCGGACGACTCCGCTCGTCGAAGACGGGGACGACACCATGCAGCGTTCGGACTCTCGGGCGTCCCCGGACCAGTCTCGGATTACAGCATACGTCTTGAACGGCGGTCTGCATGCCGAGCCCTGCCCAAAGAAAAACCCCCGCCGGATCGCTCCAACGGGGGTTCTGCAGGCCCGAGCCCTGGGTACGCGGGTGGCGCTCGCGCCGCCCGCGTACCCGGAGCGATAACCGGGACGACTAGAAGCGTCGCGGCCGATCGGATTTCGCCTGTGCCTCGTTCACCTTGAGTGCACGACCGTCCATCTGGTAGCCGTTCAGGCTCTGGATGCTGCGGGCGGCATCCGACGGTGACATTTCGACGAAGCCGAAGCCGCGCGGCTGTCCGGTATCGCGGTCGGTGATCAGGGCGACCGATTCGACGGTCCCGTGCTGCGAAAACAGCGCGCGGACGGCCGCTTCGTCGGCGGAGAAAGGCAGGTTGCCTACGTAGATCTTTGCCATTGCAAGTTACTCACTGACTGAAGGCCTGGCGACCGATCCGGGTTGGATGAAGGGCGCAGCATGGCCAGGAAACGAAAAAGCGGGAGCCACCGCATCCGCCCGTCGATTCGCCAGAAAGCGGGAAAGGCGTATGCAACGCGGCCCCTGCCGCGTGGATCAGAAACTCTTCGACTCGGAGGGGACCTGAGGCGGGTGTTCGCGCCGGTGCGGCGCTGGCCGTCAGGGACAGACAAGGAGAAGGGTCGCTACCCGCGGGCAGTATACACGCTGACGGTCGGCCGCGCTTGGGGGTGGACAAGCTAGACTGTGCTTGCGATCGATGCGCTACCGACGTTCGTCCGAAATTTGAACGTTCTCTTACTGAACGAGCACGAGATCCGCCGGTGCGTCTCGATGACGCCCCAGGCAGCGGACGCCGTGGCGAAAGGCTTTGCGCGCTTGTCGGAAGGCCGTGTCAGCATGCCGCCGGTCGTGCGCGTGGACATCCCGAGCCATCGAGGCGAGGTCGACATCAAGACCGCCTACATCGAGGGGCTCGACCAGTTTGCGATCAAGGTTGCCTCGGGCTTCTTCGACAATGTGTCGCTGGGATTGCCGTACGGCAGCGGGCTGATGCTGCTCATGAGCGCCCGCACGGGTTTGCTCGAGGCCGTCCTGCTCGACAACGGTTATCTCACCGACCTGCGTACGGGCATTGCCGGGGCGATCGCCGCGCGGTATCTCGCGCCGCAACGCATCGATACGGCGGGCGTCATCGGATCGGGTATGCAGGCCCGCTATCAGCTGCGCGGACTCAGGCTGGTGCGGGAGTTCCGGCGCATACTCGTGCATGCACGCAATCCGGCGGCCGCCTCACGCTACGCCGACGAGATGCGCCGCGAGCTGGACGTGGAGGTGGCGGTGGCCGCGAGCATGGAGGACGTCGTGCGGCAGAGCCAGTTGGTCGTCACGACGACACCGACGCGCGACCCCTACCTTCGCGCCGAGTGGCTGCACCCAGGCCTGCACGTGACCGCGGTCGGCGCGGACGGTGAGCACAAGCAGGAGCTCCACGCCGACGTGTTCGCGCGTGCCGATCGTATCGCCTGCGACAGTCGCAAGCAGTGCTTCAAGCTCGGCGAGCTCCACCACGCGGTCGATGCCGGAATCGTCCGCGCCGAGGGCGAGGTCGTCGAGCTCGGCGAGCTCATCGGCGGCTCGCAGCGCGGCCGCGCCAGCGACGACGAGATCACCATCTGCGACCTGACCGGCGTCGGGGTGCAGGACACGACGATCGCCGTTCAGACATTTCAGACGGCCCAGGAGCTGAAGCTGGGCACGTCGTTCGAGACTTGAGGGCTGTCGAGGACCGGCCCGTGGCCGGGATCCCCGTTCTGGAGGCTGCATGCAGATCGAAAGGTTTGAAATGGAGCGCACCCAGTGCCTCTATGAAAACGTGGTCGAGCTCAATCTCTCGGAGAGCGGCGTGCTGCCGCTGCGAGCCGACGAGCTGGTCGAAACGGCGGACGACCGAGAACGGTTTCTAGCCAACTCGCTGTGGTACTGCGAATCGGACGGCTCCCACGTTCTTCGCGAGCGCATCGCCCGGTTCTACCCGGACTGCGAGGCCGAGAACGTCACGATCACCAACGGGGGCGCCGAGGCGAACTATGTGACTCTCTGGGCGCTCCTCGGCCGTGAGAATCGGCTCGCCTGCATGCTGCCGAACTACCTGCAGGGGTGGGGCCTGGGCCGGGCCTACGCGAGTGCAGCCGACGCGTTTCACCTGACGGTGCGTGAGGAGCGCGGCATCCGCCGGTGGGCGCTCGACCTCGATGCGCTCGATCGCGCAGTGACGCCGCAGACGAAAGTCGTGCTCGTCACGAACCCGAACAACCCGACGGGCGCCGTCCTGAACGAAGCGGAGATGGACGCGGTCGTCGCCGCCGCACGGCGGGTCGGCGCCTGGCTCGTGGCGGATGAGATCTACCGGGGCGCGGAGGTCGACACCGATACGACGACGCCGACGTTCTGGGGCCGCTACGAGCGCGTCATCATCACATCGGGCCTGTCGAAGGCTTTCGGACTGCCGGGCCTGCGGATCGGCTGGATCGTCGCTCCGCCGGAGTTCATCGAGCAGGCATGGATCCGGCACGATTACCTGACGCTGACGCCGGGTCTGCTCAACGACCGGCTCGCCGCGATCGCGATGGAGCCGGCGCGCCGGGAGACGATCCTGGCGCGGACGCGAGGCCTCATCCGGAAAAACCTGCCGGCGGTCGAGGACTGGATAGGCGCGCGCCGCGATCTGTTCGACTACGTGCGGCCGGTCGCCGGCGCCATCGCTTATCTCCAGTACTCGTTCGAGATGGATTCCGTTGCGCTCTTCGACGAGCTGCGCCGCGAGCATTCGGTGCTGGTGACGCCGGCCGGGCACTTCGGCGCTGCGAACGGCCTGCGCTTCGGTTTTGGCTACGACGTGCAGAAAACGATGGCCGGGCTGGCCAGGCTGGATGAGCTGATTGCGAAGCGAGGGCTGCGCGACCGTCGCCGGCGCGAGGCCTGATGGTTGCGTACGGGCAGCAGGCAACACCGCGTCCCCTGGGGACTCTGCTACGCAAATGGTCGACATATTCGACATATTCATCAGCTACGCCAGGGGCGAGCTACCGCCCGAGAATGTGCCACAGATCCCGACAACTGGAACCGACTTGCAGCAATCTCAGCAATTACAGATCTAGACCAGGTGGTCATTTGGGTAGGTTCCGGGGAGGGAACATTCGTAGGCGTCTCCTGCTGTCCACCGGCCTTCTCTTGGCCGGGCTCGTGCTGGCGGGCTGCGCATCGCAGGAAACACCCGAGCCCTCCGCGTCGGCGCCCGACAGTGAACCTGCAGGCACGACCCCAAGTGACTCGCCATCGCCCGCCGCTCCAGCCCCTGCTGCCCCCGCAGCCGGCACCATCGCGATTTCTCTTCCGAATTCGGGTACGTGCACACGACTAACATCCGAATTGCCGCAAAGAATGTGGGAGACCGCCGCCACATTCGATCCTGAAACCGGTGAACTAGTACACCACGGTGGGCACGTCAAATACGAACAAAGCAGCTACACCTATCTTTATCATCCTGATAACGGAACCATCAGACGCGCGAAGCCACGACGGACACCGCCGCGAGCGTGCTTACAGGATGGTGCGTATGCTGAATCGCGCAGAGTTTCGGTCTTTGCGCACGGACTATCAGGCCATGGCTCCATGCCACCCGGTGAATTCAAAAATGGAATTTACACTTCCCTAAAAATCGCCGACGAAACCGGACCCTGGCTTTACGACAGTGCCAAGGACAATTTCGAATATGCCCGTACCGTCGGTAATCGCTTTACCTCTTTCTATCATGCGCCGATGGCCTACGATGCAAGTAGCGATGTTGTGTATTCACTCGGTGAAACTGAACTCTTCATTTATTCGGTGCAATTGAATAGGGTCTTTCGTCGGGCTTTACCGATCGAATTGCACCGCCGTCGCAACTATGGCGCGGCCGTTGACCCGATTCATCGCAAGCTGGTGATCTTCGGCGGGGTATCGCCGACACAATGGCAATACATCAGGAATGATCGCGGATTACCCGACAGCGAATTTCAGAATCACGTCATGAAAGACACCTGGATGTATCGTCTTGAAGACGACACCTGGGAAAAACTACCGCAAACCGTCCAACCGCCCCGCGGGTACCCTGGTTCTGACTTCATCAAATACATGATGGTGTATGAACCACGTAACGGGAATATCCTCTTGCGGGTTACGCCCATTGAAGACGTCGTTTACGACCGTAGCCAATGGCCTCGCGCCGAGACCTGGGCCTTCAATGCCTATTCTCAACAGTGGAAAAAGCTGACGCTCAACGGCGAACCACGCTTCCCAGGCTTGACGACTTATGATTCCAGGAATCATCGCCTGGTGATCATGGGCGGCGGCGACGATGTGGCGAAACAGAATAACGAGGGTGTACCGGCAAACTTGCGGCCCGCTACAAGCCGCGAACTCTTTGTTTGCGATTTGCCCACTCAGCCGGATGCTCTCCCGACGACCCATCCAAAGACAATAGATCTCTATACGCGCAAGACCACAATCACTGATCCAAAGACTGGCATTAAGAGAACTGAGTATTCAAATCAACTGGAATGGTCAGCACAAGCCGGTCAGAGCTACACGATTTATCGTGCCGAAGCCAATCCGCTGCCGGGAACCTTTGAGAAGATTGGGGCGGTAACTGCCAATACTTACATCGATCGCACTGCGCTCAATACCAAGGTTTATGCATATCGAGTGTCGCCCACTCAGCCTGTCGTAGAAAAACGAGTGTACTCAAACGTGGCTTTCGATCAGCCCAGCCGACCGGCTGGTCTAATGGCTTCAGTTGAAGGCGCGAACCTCGTCGAACTGCGCTGGGACAAAGCGACCGGCCCTGACTTTGCTGGTTACAATGTTTACCGTGCCCGCGGAAACGACGTGCGTATCGAAGGCGCCGGCGAGAGAATAAATTCCAGCTTGATCAACAGTCCCACCTACATTGATGCGACTGTTGATTTATCTGATTCGGTCGCTCGCTTTTATTGGGTAACCACCGTCAATCAGGCCGGCAAAGAGAGTGGTCCAAGCCCTTACGCGATGACATTTCCGGATGCGCCCCTGGCGGCCAATATCGACCGACACGAGACGCTGCCGGCACCAACCAACCAGATCAAGATCTGGTGGGAATGGCCTGAGGACATGAAGGTCAAGGGATTCAATGTTTACTTTGTTGATAATCACATGAACACGCACGGTAAACCCGCCGAAGTGGTGAATGCGTGGTATGCCTCATGGGCCAAAGCCAACTCGGCACCGATCGTGAAACTGAGTACGAGGACCGCCGCACCGGGACACCTCAGTTACGAATACACCTTCACCATTCCCGCTGACAGCACCGCTCCACATTATTACTTCTTCGTTCGTGCGGTGAACCTATTGGGACAAGAGGGACAGAAGACCGACATTCTTTCGAGAACATCAGATGCGTTCGGTCCGCACATCAGCGACCAATGGGGACCTGGCACACAGCGGGCTCAGTTTTGAGGTAGGCGGCGCTGGCGATGGAGCGGCTGCCGCGCGAGGCGCGTTCCTCAGCCGCGACGGAGCAGCTCGCGATACCGCGAGTCGTCCGCGAGGCTCGACATGTTCCAATCGTGGCGCGCCCACCACGCGTGACGCCAACCGCGGGCGATGGCCTCGTCGAGCCCTTGCAGAGCGAGATCGCTACGTCCCAGCACCGCGTGAGCGCTCACCGCCCAGTACGAGAGACTCATGTTCACGATCCCTTGAGACCGGACATCCTCGAGTTGCGCGAGCAGCTGCTCCAGGCCGTGCCGCCCGCTTTCCTCGCCGGCAACGACTCGCAAGTGAGCATGGTTGACGATATGCGGCAACCGCCAGACCCAGTTGTCGTTGATGGCATCGTCGATGGCGAGGCGGGTGTCAGGCGCCTGCAGGTCGTAAAGCGCCCGAGCCGCTTCCAGGTTGCCGAGTGCCAGATGGGCCTGCGCGCGCTGTGAGGGTGAGTAGCTGCGGTCGGTCTGGCCGTCCGCGATGCGCGCCAGCTCGGAACGGTCGTCGCGCACGATGCGCAACGCGACCGCGAGGTCCGAATCGTAGGCATTGTCGGGGGAGCTGCGACACGCCGACTCGATCAAGGCAGCGGCTGCCTCATCCTCCCCGGCCTGCAGCAGCACGAGGCCTTTGCGGGCGAGATAGAATGCGCGCGTCGGAGCGCGCTCGATGGCCTGGTCGATCCAGCGCAGCGCATCCCCAAGCGCGCCGCGCGTCGAATTGAGCTTCGCCATGCCGGAGTACGGCACGGCGAACCCGGGGTCGATCTCGATCGCCGCCGCGAACCGGGCCGCCGCCTCGGTCTCATCGCCGAAGCGCAGTACATCGAAACCCGCGTTCGTATTGGCGATCGGCGACAGGGGATCGAGCCGGAGCGCCTCGCGATTGCGCGCAGCCGCCTCGCGGTAGCGACCTTGCGCCGTCAGCACCAGGCCGAGCCACACGTGCGCCATCGTGTAGCCCGGGTTGAGCGCGAGCGCGCGCTCGAGGGCGGCTTCCGCCGCGACGAGATCGTCCTGGTTGTGGTGGATCAGCCCAAGCGACGCGTGCGCCTCGGCAAGGTCCGGCGCCAGTTCCAGCGCACGGCGGGCAGCGGGCAGCGCGTGCGTGATTGCGCGGGTCGCCGGCATGTTGCCGTAATAGCCCGCGCTCAGGAGCGTGTATGCGTCGGCGAGGCCCGAATACGCGAGGGCGTAACCGGAGTCGCGTTCGATGGCCTGCTCGAAGTAGGCCACCGCGCGTTCCAGCGATGCCTCCGTGCGCTTGTGGAAATGATGGCGGCCGAGCAGGTAGAGGTTGTACGCGTCCACGCTCTGCGTGGCTGGAGGCGATGGCGCACGCTCCTCGCCGGTCCTGCGCGGGCCGATGGCTGCAATGACGGCCGATGCCACTTCGCTCTGCAACCGGAAAATGTCATCCAGGCGTCGCTCGAAGGTCTCTGACCAGATCTGGTAGCCATCAGCGGCGCTCACGAGCTGGACATCGATGCGCACGGTGTCTGCCTGTTTGCGGACACCACCTTCGAGCACAGTCGCGACACTCAGTCGACGTCCGATCTCCCGCACGTCCTCGTGCCGGCCCTTGAACGCGAACGACGACGTGCGCGCCGCCACGCGCAGTCCCGGCACGCGCGCCAGTTGGTTGCGGATTTCCTCCGACAGGCCGTCCGAGAAGTACTCGTTCTCCACGTCCTGGCTCAGGTTCGCGAACGGCAGCACGGCGATCGAACTCTCGGGCGCGGCCGGCGGTGGATCCGCCGGCTCAGGCCGATCTGGCGTGCGCTCGATGCCGGAGGGAGTGATGTCGAACACCCACGCAAGCACCAGCGCAACCGGCAGCCCGACGGCCAATCCGGCGACGACGAAGCGCATGTACTGTGAGGCGTCGAACGCGTCGAGCAGGAGATCGACCGCCTGCGCCAGTATCCATGCACCCGCGATGTAGAAGACCGCGACTCGCACGACCCGGCGGCGCAGCAGTTCCTTCCAGAATCGTTTCGCATCCGGGTGCGCCATTCCGGCTATTGTCCGCGAGTCGCGCGCAAGCCGCGAGGGCGCCCTCGGTCACGCAGATCAGCACACCGACCTTCAATTCGACATCGACAGGCTGGGGGAATCGGTGTCACACTGACCAATCTCCAGGGAAGGATCCAGAGGCCATCCTTGGGGGGTTGGAACGTGCAGCAAGCACGAATCGTGCTGTCCGGATTCTGCGTTCTCGCCGGAATCACCTGCCAGCTCTCCGCGCGAGCTGACGACCAGGTACTCGAAGAAATCGTCGTCACCGGCTCGCGCATCCCTCGTCGCGACTTCGAGTCGGCGAGCCCGATCGTGTCGGTGCCCCAGGCGGCTTTCGAGCGCACCGGGTCCGCCACCGTCGAGACGACGCTGAATGCACTGCCGCAGTTCGTCCCGTCGCTCACCAGCACATCCAACATAGGCCCTGGCTCAGTCGCCGGCGGGGAGGCGAATGTCGACCTGCGCGGCCTCGGCACAGCACGCACGCTGGTCCTGGTGGACGGAATGCGGTTGATTCCGGGCAACGGCGACGGGGTCCCGGATCTCAACATCATCCCCCCCGCCCTGATCGAGAGCGTCGAGATCATCACGGGCGGCGCGTCGGCGGTGTATGGATCGGATGCGATCAGCGGTGTCGTCAACCTCAAGCTGAAAAAAGAGTTCGAAGGCATCGAGTTCTCGGGGCGCTGGGGCCAGACCGACCGCGATGACGGCGAGCAATACGATCTTGCGTTGACCGCGGGAACGTCCTTTGCCGAGAGCCGCGGCCGGGTCATCGGGTTCGTCGGCCATTCGAGTCGCGAGCAGATCGATCGCGTCGCGCGGGACTTCGCCGTGGTCGATCTCGTCTACAAGGGGTGGATCGACGCGCCTGAAGGTGAAATTGGCCCGGGCAACAATTACTTTGCCTTCGCAAAATATCTTTATTGAAGAGGGTCGCGTCGGTGGGGTCGACGCCGACGAAACAGTCTTCGAGAGCCTCTTCGAGGAGTCCTACGGCTACACCGTGTGCAGCTCGCCGACTGAAAGCGACGAATGCGTGCCCTACCAGGACGCTTTCGGCTTCAACACGGACGGGACACTGTTCACGACCGGCGACTTTATTCTTGCCGCCGGGCAGCGTGGCGAACTTCAAAGGCGAGATCGATCCTGCGCTCGAGAACGGCGGGCGGTTTTACGGTTACAACACCGCTCCGAGTTACGCGCTGCAGCTGCCGCTCGAACGTACCTCACTCTTCCTGGTGGGGAGTTTCGACCTCAACGAAGTCATCAACGTCTATGCGCAGGGGCTTTACACGGACTACACGGCGAATACTCAGGTGTCGCCTGTGCCGTTGCAGGACGTGACGATGCCGGCGAGCAACCCTTTCATCCCACCCGACCTGAAGCGGCTGCTCGATGCGCGCCCGGATCCGGCGGCACCCGTGGACTTCCAGAAACGGATGACGGAAATCGGACCGCGCATCCAGGAGAACCAGTCCGACACGTACCAGGTCACCGTCGGCGTGCGTGGCACGGTTCTCGGCGACTGGAGCTTCGATGCCTACGCGCAGCACGGCGAGAGCGACCAGACGATGAAGCAGTCCGGCGCCGTGCGCCGCTCGAAGGTCGAGGAGCTGACCTACGCCCCGGACGGTGGGCAATCGCTCTGCGCCGGCGGCTTCAATCCGTTCGGTATTGGCGCGCTGTCCGCCGAATGCGCCGCTTATGTCTCGGTCAACTCCGTGTCCACGGAAAGTATCCGGCAGACCGTCGCCGAGGCGTCGGTAGGCGGAAGACTGCTGACGCTGCCGGCCGGAGACTTGGGAACCGCGTTCGGCGTGATGTATCGCAACGATAGCTACCAGTTCCGCGCCGACGACCTTCTCCGCACGTTCCTGCCCGACGGCCGTGCCGACAACGCAGGCGGCAACGCGTCCGACAATATCGACGGCGGGGACCACAACGTCGACCTCTACGCCGAGGCGCTGGTGCCGGTTCTCGCGGACAGGCCGGGCGTGCGCTCGCTCGAGGCCGGCTTCGGTTATCGCCGTTCTGACTATGCGATGGATCGGCGTGCCGATACCTGGAAGGCCGAGCTCATCTACCAGCCGGTCGAGAGACTGCTGACTGCGAGGCTCGTACCAGCGTGCCACCCGGGTGCCGAGCATCGACGAGCTCTATAGCCCACAGGTGCCGGTCTTGGTCGACATCGGGCAGCTGGATCCCTGCAGTTTCAATAGTGATGAGCGCGAAGGCCCGGATCGCGCCAGCGTCGAGGCGCTTTGCCTCGCACAGGGCCTCCCGGCCGCGCTGCTGCCGGACTTCGCGACTCGCCATCTTTGTGGAGGGAGTGTCTGGGGGCAATCCGGATCTCGAGCCCGAGGATGCGACGACCCAAACGCTGGGCGTCGTGTTCGGCTCGCCAGTCGATTCCCGGCTCTGGTCGGACCTGCAGGTGTCGCTGGACTGGTACCAGATCAAAATCGAGGACGTGATCACTTTCGTGTCCGCCGAGGAGTTCATCTTCAACTGCTACGACCCCGCATTCAATCCCGAGTACGCCGCCAGTAACCGCTGGTGCTCGAATTTCGGGCGCGATGCCGATTCAGGGGAGATCGTCGACACGATCGAGATCAACCAGAACCTTGCCGTGCTGGAGACGTCCGGGATCGACCTGCAGCTCAACTGGAACATCGACGTCGGGCGCGGTGAACTGGGGGTCGCGTGGTACGTCGGATGGGTCGATTCGTTCGAGCGGCAATCGGATCCGGACGTCGCGGGCGAAGAGCAGGTCGGCACGATCGGCGGCTTCGCCGGCGCGTATGCCGAATGGAAGTGGAACTTCGAATTGAGCTACGCCGTCGGCGGCCTCGGCCTGAACGGCGTCTGGCGCTACGTCGACTCGATGCACGACATAAATTTCCCGGAGTACGAGACTATCTCAATACGATTGCTTCGATCTCTACGCGAGCTACACGGTCAAGGACGGTCCGCTGGGCGGCATCATCCTGAGCGCCGGTATCGAGAACCTGACGGACGAGGACCCGCCGATCTTTCCGACCTGGTCGAATGCGAATACGGACGCCTCGCAGTACGACGTCCTCGGTCGCCGCTTCTTCGTCAGCGTCCGCTATTCCACATTCTGAAGCTGCGCATCAGCGCGCACTCCGATGTAGGCGGCTGCGACCTCCGGCATCATCCCCTCGCGCGCGAGCAGACGGGCGAGCGTGGCGCGGCGATAGCGCCAGTCTTCCCATGCGTCGTCTGGCCAGTCTTCAATCTGGGCGCGCTGGGCAGCGGCGGCGTAGGAAGCGAAGGCCTTGAGCAGGAGTGCGTTCTTCTTCTGCGGCGAGCTCTCGGTAACGGCGGCCGCCTCGTCGCGCTCGCCGAATCGTGCGAGCGCATTGGGCTCGCCGATATCGGCGCCCTTTCGATACCAGGACCAGGCCTTCGATGGGTCCGGCTGACGTGCAACAGGCGTCGCCGCGCCCGCGCCCGGAACTCCCTGCTCGTAGAGCTGGCCCAGCTCGAATGCAGCGATCGGCACGCCGTCCTCGCCAGGCCTTTTCGTAGAGCGAAACCGCGCGGCCGGGATCGGGCGTTCCGGCGGACGCATCGGCGAGCAGGCCTGCCAGATCGACTTGCGCGGCACGATAACCGCCCGACACTGCGCGCTCGAACTCTTGTCGCGCGCCCTTCAGATCGCGCTTCGCGACCAATGCGCGGCCCAATTGATAGGCCAGTCGCGGTGCAGTTCCCGACTCCGCGATTTCCTGCGTACAGGCATCGCCGGCAGAGTCAGCGGAGATCTTCCCTTGTGCGACGCCCGACGCCCGACGATCGGGATCGTAGGGCGCTGCAGCCGCGGAATCGCATTTCGAGGCATCGTCGGGCCAGGCCCTGACCCGCGCATCCCGCGGCAGGCCCAACCGGGACCGCTCCAGCTCCGAGAGCTCGTCGATTTTCGCAGCCTGTGACCACGCAATCTGTGTGTCCAGGTCCGCGGCAACGTCCGCGTCCCAGATGCGCGCGGTTCCGTCCTGCGAGGCGGTGACGATGCGCCGGCCATCGGGGGACCATGCGGCCGACCAGACGACCTCGCCATGGCCGGAGAGGACGGCGAGCTGCACGCCGCTGTCCGCATTCCAGATGCGCACCGTCCGGTCCTCGCCGGCGGTGACGATGTGCCGCCCATCGGGCGAGAACGCGGCACGTCATAACGGCCTTGCCATGGCCGGAGAGGACGGTGAGTGGCTTGCCCGTGTCCGCGTCCCAGATGCGCGCGGTCAGGTCGTCGGAGGCAGTGACGATGCGCCGCCCGTCGGGCGAGTACGCGGCGGAGTGGACCCCATCGCGATGGCCGGTGAGCATGTTGACTTGCCGGGCGGTGTCCGCGTCCCAGATGCGCGCGGTCCAGTCAAAGGAGGCGGTCACGATGCGCCGCCCGTCGGGCGAGAACGTGGCGGTGCGGACGTTGGCGGCTCCACGAGCCGAGGCGCCCTCGCCATGGCCGGACAGGACGGCGAGCGGCTTGCCCGTGTCCGCGTCCCAGGTGCGCGCGGTAGAGTCGTTGGAGGCGGTGACGATGCGCCGCCCGTCGGGCGAGAACGCCGCGCTGGCGAAAGTACCGCTACCGCCAGGCACGTCGTGATGGCCGGAGACGACGGCGAGCGGCGCGCCCGTATCCGCGTCCCAGGTGCGCGCCGTCCAGTCGTTGGAGGCGGTGACGATTCGCCGCCCGTCGGGCGAGTACGCGGCGCTGCGGACTTGAACGTCATGGCCGGAGATTTCGGCGATCGGCCTCGCCGTGGCCGCATCCCAGGTGCGCGCGGTCCCGTCCATGGAGGCGGTGACGATGCGCCGCCCGTCGGGCGAGTACGCAGCGGTCTGGACCGAATCGCCATGGCCGGTGAGCATGTCGAGTTGCCCGGCCGCGTCCGCGCCCCAGATGAGCGCGGTGCGGTCAAAGGAGGCGGTCACGATGCGCCGCCCGTCGGGCGAGAACGCGGCGCTGCGAACGACGACGCTATGGCCGGCGAGGACGGCGAGCTGCGTGCCCGTCTCCGCGTCCCAGATGCGCGCGGTCTTGTCCTCGCCGGCGGTAACGATGCGCCGCCCGTCGGGCGAGAATGCGGCGCCCAGGACACCACCGCCGAACCCGCCTGGGCCATGGCCTGAGAAGACGGTGAGCGGCTTGCCCGTATCCGCGTCCCAGGTGCGCGCGGTTCCGTCCATGGAGGCGGTGACGATGCGCCGGCCATCCGGCGAGAACGCGGGTGACATGACGGACGTCGTCGTGACCGGAGAGTGTGGCGAGCGGCCTGCCCGTAGCCGCGTCCCAGGTACGCGCGGTCCCGTCCTGGGAGGCGGTGACGATGCGCCGGCCATCCGGCGAGAACGCGGCACCCAGGACGCCCTCGTCGTGGCCGGAGAGGACGGTGAGCTGCTCGCCGCTGGCCGCGTCCCAGATGCGCGCGGTCTGGTCGTCGGAGGCGGTGAGGATGCGCCGCCCGTCGGGCGAGAACACCGCGGAGAAGACACGATCGCCGTGGCCGGAAAGCACCGCGAGCTGCTTAGCTGTGGCCGCCTCCCAGACGCGCGCGGTCTTGTCGGCGGAAGCGGTGACGATGCGCCGCCCGTCGGGCGAGAACTCGGCCCAGATGACGGCATCGACATGGCCGGAGAGCACGGCGAGCTGCTTAGCCGTGGCCGCATCCCAGATGCGCGCGGTCTGGTCGTCGGAGGCGGTAACGATGCGCCGCCCGTCGGGCGAGTACGAGGCGAACGGCACGCCACCGTCATGGCCGGAAAGTACGGCCAGCCTGGTGTCGGCCGCGCGCGCTTCCTGGAACACGTTGATTGCCGAGGCGGACCGCGCACTCGGGTTCGCGAGGACTTCGACGATGATTGCCTGCGCGCCCGGAACGTCGCCGTCCGCCAGATGCCGGGCCGCCGTGTCGGTGACCAACCGCAGCTGGGCCGCCAGCGCCCGTTGCGCCTGGGACTCGGCCTCATGCTGCTTTCGCAAGGCGATCAAACCGGCTCCGGAGGCAAGCAGCGCAAGAACGGTCACGACGCCGGCGACCAGAGCCAGCACGCGTACCGAGCGGCTGCGTATGCGCCTGTCATCGGCCTGCGAGCGCTCGATGTAATCAACGAGATGGGCTTCGGTGTCCGCGCGATGCTCGCGCAGGAGACGCTGTCCGTCGATCAGGTCGAGGTCCGTGAGGAGTCCCGGTTCGTGGCCAAGACGCGCGCGCCAGGCGGCAAATCTCGCGCGTAGCGTTGCTTTGCGCTTGTCCTTGGTGGCGAAGTCCTCGCCGGAGTCCTTTGACGCGCGCCACAGCGCATACCGCTCCTCGATGCGGCGGCGGATCTTGAGGGCTTCGGCATTGTCCTGCACGAAATCGCGCGCCCGGGCCCATCGCGTGATGAGCGCTTCGTGGGCCACACGGACGGTCGGGCCGCCACCCGTTTCAGCATCGCTGACCAGCAGGCGCGCATCGGAATGGAGCAGCGCCTCGACCAGCCTGCGTTGCGCCGTGCCCGGCGGAAACGTCGACAGAGGCACCCGCCTGGAGATGGCGCGGTCGACGTCGCCGTCGGTGGTGCCCATCTGGACCAACGCGAACAGCACCGAACCGAGCGCCTGGCGATCCTCGGGCGCGCAGCTCTCCAATACCGCGTCCGCCCGGGTGGCGATCGCGCCTCCCAGCCGGCCGAGCCGCTCGTAGGTCGCAAAGGTCAGGGCGGTGCCCTGGGCCTCGAGCACATCGCTGCGATAGAGCTGGTCCAGGAGATAGGAGAGCAGCGGCAGTGCCCCGGCTTCGTGGGCGACTTCCTCTGCGATGATCTCGTTGAGCGGCACGTCGGTCGTCGGGTGGTGCTCGAAGCCGACCCCCGCCGCGGCCGCGGGACGCCGGATCATCTGGCTCAGCTGCGTCTGTGTGGGTGGCAGGAGCTCGAGTCGACCGTCGCGCTCGGCCATTCGTACGAGCTCCGGCGTGTCGTCGGCCTGGTGCCAGAAGTCCTTGCGCATCGTGGCAATGACCCAGACGTGACCCGAGCGCACCAGGCCCGCGACCAGGGCGATGAAGCGTTGCCGCTCCAGAGGCGTCAGCAGTTCGTTCGTGAACAGCTCTTCGAGCTGATCCAGCACGAGTACGAGTCGCGCGGTCTCGTACTCCAGCATGCGGCCACTCTTGCGCGCGGTGACCGCCAGCTGTCCAAGCACCGCAGCGATCGGATAGGCGGGTTCGGCCGTGGCATTGCGCAGGTGCGCGGCAAGACCCGAAACCGATTGGCCCGGCCCGATGAGTTCCGACAGACCTTCGTCCGCGGAAACCTGCATCGTGAGCCTGCGCGCAAGCGCATCAAAGAGATCCTCGCCCTCTTGCGCATCGCTGGGGCGGAAAATGACGCGCCGCAGGAACGCGACGCCCGGTATGCGTCGCGGCACGAAGAGCTTCGGAACGATGCCTGCCTTCACCAGCGACGACTTGCCGGAGCCGCTGGCTCCCAGCACGAGCAGGAACGGCGAGCCTGCCGCGGCGCTCGCCACGAGCTGGACCATGGCCTTCGTCAGGGCATCGTCCTGGCCGAAGAAGATCGGCGCGTGCTCGAACTCGTAGGATTCCAGTCCGCGAAACGGCGCCTGCGTCCATATCCGGGTTCCCTGTTCGTGACCGGCCGAGGCCAGGGGTGCAATGCGCTTCTCGATGAGCTTGCGCAGGTGCTTTTCGAATGCCGCTGCAAACTCGGTGCCGTTTGCAAACTCGGTGTAGGCGCCGAGATAGGTTCCCTGGTTGGCGAAGTGCCGTGACCAGAACCGGTCGAGCTCCTCGAGCTGCTCGATGTCCTTCCGCCGGTGCTCGGAATCCAGGGTGTTTACGCGGGCGTACTCGCGGCTGCGGTAGACGAGGAGATCCGGCGTTCCGACCTCCCGGGTAGCTTTCAAGGCTTCCTCGTACTCCCACTCTGTTCCGGTCACGGGCGCGCGCCCGTCGATTCCGCGGTACTCACGCACCTTCGTGCGCTCCGGCAGAGGCGTGCCCAGCCGCGACCAGACGATCAGCACGACGATGTCGAATGCGCTCGGCGGCTCGATCGAGTCCTGGAAATGCCCCGAGGCGACCATTGCCTCGTATTCCCAGAGATAAGGCTCGATCGTGAAGAAGCGCGCGTAGTCCTGCGCCAGGCGTTCGATGGTGAGTGCCGCGATCTCGCGCGTCGCACTGACATCGCCAGGCGAGGAAAGGAAGATCCTCAGCCGCTTGATCACGGGCGGCGGACACTACGGCATTGGATTGGCACGGTCCAGCGCGTCAGAAGCGCAGCGCCAGCGTGACGTAGTAGCGTCGCCCCAGCACGTCGAACTGTGACGGGTCCGTGTTCGCATTGCCCACGCCGGAAAGATCGGGGGCTGCTCGTTAGTCAGATTCTCGACCCCGGCGCGGATCGTGAGATTGTCGAACCAGCCGTCATCGAACGTGTAGCTGCCGTCGACGTCGAAGTAGTCCCTGTGCGGCACGGTCATGTCGGTCGTCTTGAATCCGAATCGGGAGGTGTCGACCGTCGAGTCGACGTATTGCCAGCTCAGCCCGACGTCGAAATCACGCCACGTGTAGCGCAGGTCCGCGAGCCACTTCCATTCCGGATAGGAGCCGCCAAAGCCACCGATCGTTCCGGCGAACTGGTCCGCAGGTACGGCGCTCGTCGTCTGGAGCTCGAACCTATCCAGCCAGCCGACGTACCAGCCGACGCCGAGCGTGCCGGGTCCGACGGGCAGGCTCCAGTCGACCTGGAAGTCGACGCCCGACGTCGTCTGCGTGGCGAGGTTATAGAGCGTGTCAACGGCGCCGACGACCTCCCCGGTGGCCGAATCGCGGCCGAACAGCGTGCACCAGTAGTTGTCCGCCGCGTAAGCCGGATTGTAGACGGGGTCGAAGCAGTTCAGGACGGCGGTGCCTGCGTCCACGAATGTGACCACGTCGTCGATCTCGATGCGATACCAGTCGATGGTGAACTGCAGGTCACGCACCCAGGGCGATTCGAACCCGGGGCGCACGACGATGCCGGCGGTGACCGTGTCGGCGGTCTCGGGCTCGAGATCCGGGTTGCCGACGACGGTCGTCAGGATATCGGAAGCGGAGTAATCGGGCAGCAGCTCCACCGGCATCCCCTGCTCGACGCACAGTGCCTCGACCAGCTGCGCGTCGGGACCGTTCCGCTGATCGCTGTCCACGCTGCAGGGCTCGGGTGGGAACAAAAAGACGAAGCTCGACGTTCCGGGCAGGAACAACTCGAAGATGGAAGGCACGCGCACCGCGCGCTGGTAGGACCCACGCAGGCGTACGGCGGTCATCGGTTGATACAGCAGCTCCGCCTTCCACGCGTCGACCCCGCCCGCGGATGCGTAGTCTGAATACCGGTATCCGAACACCGATTCGAGCGACTCGACGCCCGGCAGGTCCGCCAGGAGCGGGATCGCGGCCTCGACGTAGACGTCGGTGTTGTGGTCCTCGCCATCGATGTCGTCGGCGGCCTCGGAGCCGACGATGTCTGGACCGCCGTCCGGCAGGATCGTCCGCAGGGCTTCGTCCGCACGATACTCGTACTCGTCGCTGCGATACTGCACGCCGATCGCCATCCGCAGATCGCCCGCGGGGAGCGCGAACGGCGCACCGTGGGCCGAGATCTCGGCAATCACTTGCCGCGACGTCGGCCTCGATGCCGGCGTCGACGGCAATGTAGTCCGCGCATCCGGGCAGGACCGAGCCGACGCCGAAGGGATTGAAACCCCCGCAGATGGAGACGCCGCCGTCCGGCGCGAACGTCAGTTCCTCGACCCGCGAACGGCTGACATTGCCGGTCTGGTACTTCCACTGGCTGCTCGCACCGTATTGCGCATAGACGTCGAAGTCCCAGTCGCCCGGCAGGCGGCCGCGCGCCCCGGCCGTCAGCTGGTGCATGTCGTAGTTGTTCTCGTGCACTCGCGGTCCGCGCTCGGGCAACCGTTTGCCGAAATCAAACGGAGCGTCCGGGTCCTGGCGCGAGTCGAGCAGGCGCTTGAGGTCCGCCGGGATGAACGGATTGGTGGGTGGCATGACGACAGACTGCAGCGGGACCGGTGCGACCTGGCTGTTGACCGTGTAGTCGGCGTAAATACCCTCGGCGTACAACTCGAGGTCGTCGGTCAGGTCGAAGTTCGCGGACGCGTAGGCCGACGTCCGGGTCAGCGGCATCTGCAGGGCGACGAAATTCGCGAAATTGTAGTTGTGGAAAAAGGAGCTCGAGGTCAGTGGATCGCCCTGACCGCGGAAGTTTGCGACGCTGTCCGGCTCGACGTTGCCCATCGTGAACACGGTCCCGTCGGTGTTGAACCCGAAGTCATGATTGCCCTCTTGCGGTACCGTTCCGGCGGGATATCCGTAGGATTCGAACACGCGTCGAATACCTCCGGATCCGCGTCGATTGTCACCGTCAGAACGCCACGCCTTCCTCGGTGAAACTCGACCCGATGCCCACGTAGGCGTTGCCGGGGCCGGTGATGCCCTCGCCAGGCCCGACATAGAACAACGGCGGCCCGCGAAAACTCCCGCGCCGGCTGATTGATCTGGGCACGATCGTAGTAGCCGACATAGCCCATGATCGATCCGCGGCCATCCGCGAAGCCCGTGCCGGCCGTAAGCGAGATGTCGTATTCCTCGCCGTCGCCGCGATCGGTCTGACCCCAGCGCCCGCCAAGCTCGACGCCGTCGAATTCACGCCGCAGCCGGAAGTTGACGACGCCCGCGATTGCGTCCGACCCGTAGACGGCCGAGGCCCCGCCGGTGACGACCTCTACGCTCTCGATCAGCGCCGGAGGAATGACGTTCAGGTCCGTCTCGCCATTGGCGTTGACCGGCGTCAGCCGCCGGCCGTCGACGAGGACCAGCGTGCGGTTGTCGCCGAGCCCACGAAGGTTGAGGCCCGCCCTGCCTTCGGAGTAGCTGTTCAGAGTTCCCCGCATCGTTGGATGTGCCGGTGTAGCTCGGCACGAACTGCGGATATCGATTCAGCGTCGTCTCGGCGGTGCCCGACGACGTACGCTCGAATGCTGCGGCCGGCACCGCCACGATCGGGCTCGCTGCCTCGAAGTTCGGCCGTGCGATGCGCGTGCCGGTCACGACGACTTCCTCGAGTGATTGGTCGTCAGCTCTCGCGGAGAACGGGCAGGCGATCACGGCCAGCAGACATGATCCGGACAGCGCGATTCGAACTGGCCCCACGTTCAACCCCCAGAGTTGACGTCAGCGCGCCGCCGGCTCACCGAGGCGTTCGATGTCCGATGGCAGCAATTCAGGCCGCGCCAGGAATCTTCTTCGTTCGCCGTCCGCCACCGAACGCAACCGGGCGACGATCGCCTCGAATCGACGCGGACCTCGGATCGTTCGTCGCAGGCCGGTACGTGGCCAGTCTCCGCCAGCCTCCGGCGTGATGCCCCCTTTCCGGTTCGATCATGGACTGTCGGTGTTCCCGGCGCAAGCGAGCCAGCGACGCCGGCCGGCTTCGTGGAATCGCGCACCGCGCCGGCAAGGATCGTGCTGAGCGCACTGGTCGTAGACACACATCGACGACTGCCGGATCCGGAGTCGCGTGCGCGAAGGAAGGGAGTCTGGACAGTGACCGTGTTTCACCAAGGAGGGTGAGCGAACGTTCGGAGCTCACAATTAGATTCATTCTGGAGTTCGTCGCGCAATACCCCGGCCGCTTGTGGACGACGTCGGCGCGATTCTCGCCGTGATCTGTGACTTGTGTCGGGCGGTTCGGCTCGCGTGATGGTTCAATGCGAACACGCGCGATCGCGGCGTTGTCTTGCCATATCTCGTTATGCCCAGCCCTCCACGGCTGCAGGTGTATCGCGGGCAGCGCTGCGGTCGCGCGACCACGGCCTAGGACGCACGGGTGGCCGCCGGCCGCACGGCCTCAACGAAAGCCTCGATCGACTCGTGCGCCATGCGCGCAATCGCGGCTTCGGTCGCGTCGAACGTGATTCGCGCCTTCACAAAGCAACCCCGGCGTGTCGTGAGCAGGGCCGAGGTCATCTGCGAACCTGGCAGGTCGATGATGGTCATCAGGCAGCGCTGCCTGCCCGCGGGATCTAGAAACCGCGCCTCGTGCTTGACCCTGGCGCCGGGGCTCGCGTCGATCACCGCCGCGACGACCTCAGCGTACTCGGCAACGACGCGTTGGTCCGCCAGATCCTCCGATGGCAGCGGCTGGCCGTTGTCGTACACGGAGACTATCGCTTCGATTCGAAGCCCGGCATACGACACGCTGCTTCCCAGTCCCGGCTTCTGCGGCTCGTCGTCCGTGGCATTGAAGAAGTGCAGCCAGCCCAGTTGGGTGGGCAGCCGCACGCCCGATCGCCGATCGACGAATTCGCGCGGAGCCGGAAGGTCGATCGATGTGCTGTCCGTAGCGAGGGCATCGAGCGCGAAATAGACGCCCTCCCGAAGGACAACATACTGCTGGTCGACGAGCTGCAAGGTCTCGATGCCCGCGCGGACGAGCTTCTTCTCCGGCGAAACGATTTCGAGATCGACCAGTCGCCAGCCGATCCTGCGCGCGACCCCCAGGCACCGCAGCACGACCGCCATGACTTCGACAGCGACCGGCAAGGCGGGCGCGGCTACGACGACCGGCGTGGCCTCGTTGCCGTCCCCGCCGCGTATGGGCAGGTCGACCTGGAAGGCCCGCTTCAGGAAATCACGAAGCGCGAATTCGTCCGGCATGCGCTCGCCCGATGAAGGCGTCCAGCCTCGCGAGGCCTGCCACCGTCTTGTTCGCGTCGTAGCCGAAGCCCACCCGGATGCCGTTGCTCGCGCCGAAATGACCGGCGGGGACGAAGAGCACGGAGTGCTCGCGTCGCAACCGGTCGATCAGGTCAACGGAGTCGAAGTCGAACGAGTATTCGAAGTAGGCGATCGCGCCGGCGCGCGGCCGCACGTAACTGTAGACGTCCCGGCGCTCATCGAGCCAGTCCTCCACGGCCGGAAGGTTCTGCCGGATGATGCGTCGCGTGCGCGCGAGGATGGCGTCGCGTCGCGCCGGCTCCATCGCGATGGCCGCGAGACGGTCGTTGAGCAAGCCCGGCGTCAGCGTCAGGTAATCGTGGCGAATCCAGGTCTGCGCGATGAACTCAGGCGGCGCGACGACCCACCCGATGCGAAGGCCCGGCATTCCGAAGGCCTTCGAGAGACCGGATGTGATGATGACCCGCTCATAGCGTCCCCAGAAGGTCGGCGTGATCGCGTCGGCATCGACTTCGGCGCCACGGTAGATCTCGTCGGCGATGATCCAGGCTCCGACGCGCCGTGCAGCGGCGATGATCGCCGAACATTTCCGCCTCGGTCAGCACCGCACCGGTCGGGTTGTTCGGGTTGGTTACGAGGATTGCCGTGGTCGTTGGCTTCACGGCGCGATCGAGCGACTCGAGATCGAGTGCCCAGCGCCTCACACCGCCGTCGTCGCGCAGCACGAGACGGAACGCATCAACCGCGCCGGCGTATGCGCCGCCCAGGCCCCAGGCCTGCAGGTAGTTCGGGAGCATGCACGCCAGCCGTCCCTCGCTGCCGAGCAAGGCCCAGAGCGTCACGTAGTTGGCTTCGGAGCCGCCGTTGGTGACCGTGACGTTCTCTGCAGCACAGCCCGGATAGAACTGCGCGATGTGATCCCGGAGCCTTCGCGACCCATCGGATTCCGCATAACAGAGACCTTGCGCGAGAAAACGCTCGCGCGCCTCGGGTGTTTCGAGGAGTTCTTCCACACGCAAAGGCAATACGCCGCTCTCCGAAAGATTGAGCTCGACCGCGTGCTCGTAGAGGCACTGCGTGCGCTCCATCTCGAAGGTTTCGATCTGCATACAGCCTCCTGGGGGTTTCGCCCTGTGTCACTCGCCGGCGGGTCAGGCCTCGAACGGCCGGCCGAGATTCAGCTCCATTGCTCTGCGAATCGCCTCGACTGCGATCGTCGTGTCCTGCACGCCGACGCCGGTCAGGTCGCAGAGGGTGATCTCGGCGTCGTTCGCGCGGCCGTCCCGTCGGCCGGCGGTGAGCTCGCCGAGCTCGGACACTCGCTCGACGTCGCCGATGACACCGGCGTCGATCGCGTGGTGCAGCTCGCCCAGCCTCGCGCACTGCCAGCGGCTGTCGCACGCGATGCGGTCCGCGCGCGCAAAGCAGGTGGCATGGATCTCCTGCTTGTGCTCGCCGTCCGCGCCAACGGCAGTGATGTGCAGCCCGGGATGCAGCCATTCCGCGCGCAGATACGGCTCGCGCGTCGGCGTCGTGGTGACGACGAACTGGCTCTCCCGCACGACCTGCTCGACGCTCTCCGCCACCGTCACCTCCACGCCGAGCTCGCGGCGCATCTCGTCGGCGTAGCGCTCGACGGCCGCCGCGTTGCGCCCATGCACGAGTATGCGTCGGAAGTCGCGGACCAGGCGCAGCCCGCGGAGCTGAAAGCGCGCCTGCATTCCGGAGCCGACGACGCCAGCGGTGTCGATCCGTTGCGGGGCGAGGTACCGTGCGGCGAGCGCGCCCGCGACCCCGGTGCGCAGGTCGGTGAGGTAGCCGTTGTCGAGCAGCACGGCCTCGAGCAAACCTGTGGTGGCGCTCATGACGAGCATCAGGCCGCTGCCGTAGGGTAGTCCCTGCGACGGATTGTCGAAGAAACCTGACGCGACCTTGATTGCAAACCGATCGAAGCCCTCGATGTATGCCGTCTTGATGTCGACCTCGCCACGATGCGCCGGAATGTCGACGCGCACGACCGGCGGCATGCTCACGCGTCCCTCGGACAGCCGTGTGAACCCGACGGCTACGGCCTCGGCCGCCTCGGGCGTCATCGAGACGCACCGGCGAATCTCCTGCTCATCCAGGATGAGTACGCTCAAGGACGAGCTCAGGCCAGCCCGAGCCGGACGAGGCTCTCCGCCATGGCCGACGCCGCGTCGCCCGCCGGGATGAAGCTCATGCCGAGCGCCTGGCGGGTGCGGGTGTTGTCCACGCCATACCAGCGACCGAGGTCGGGGACCGCCTGGCGGGCGACCGGATCGAACATCGCGACGAGCTTGACGGCCCAGTCGGGAAGCGAACGCGATGGTACCTTTCGTGCGGCCGGACCCAGCGCAGAGCGGATCGACTTCGCCATGTCCAGCATCCAGATCGACTCCGATGCGGCGAGGTACCGCGCGCCGGACGTCACGTCGGCCTCGAGCGCGAGCCGATGCGCGCGTGCGACGTCACGCACGTCGACGCAGGGAAACGACAAGCGCGGGCAGCCCGGATACTTGCCCTTCAGGAACATCTGGATGATCTCGGCCGAGGCGCCGACGTCCCGGTCGAGCGCCGGGCCCAGGACTAAGCCGGGGTTCACGGACGCGTAGCGCATGCCCGAACGATCGCTGGCCATGAACTCCCGCGCCGCGCGCTCGGCGAGCGTCTTCGACTTCGCGTAAGCGGTGATGCCCGGGGAGTCGACCCGTGTCCAGTCCGCCTCGGTGTATGGCGTCGTCCGCTCGCGCGGATGCCCGTACATGATCGCCACCGTCGAGGAGGTCTGCACGAAGCGCTGCACGCCTGCAGCGGCCGCCGCACGCAGGACCCGCAGGCTGCCGTCGACAGCGGGACGGATCAGCACGCTCTCGTCCTTCGGCTGGGCGCTGGGAAACGGGGACGCGACGTGCAGCACGGCACTGCAGCCCTCGACCGCGCGCGGCCAGTGATCGTCCTGAAGTAGATCCGCTTCGACGAACTCGAGAGCGGATGCGTCCGCATGCTGTCCGAGAGTGGTGCGGACCTTGTCGCCTGCTCCCGCTGAGCGCACCGTGCCCCGCACGCGGTAGCCGGCGTTCAACATCTCGACCGCGCAGTGCTTGGCGATGAAACCGGAGATACCGGTGATGAGGACTCGATCGGTTGTCATCGTGGCCCAGCCAAAAGGGGCGCCGAGGACGATATCGGCGCGCAGTCGGGGCATCTTATTACCTCCGACAGCGACGCGACGAAACTTCTTTTGTGGCCGGTCGAACGACCGGCCGGGATGTAGTCGGCTCAGCCGCGGACCGTGTATCCGCCGTCGACAACGAGCGTCGCGCCAGTGACGAACGATGCCGCATCGCTCGCGAGGAAGTGAATGGCGGAGGCGATCTCCGCCGGCTCGGCGACCCTCCCGAGCAGCGCGTAACCGGCGGTACTGCGACGCAGGTCCTCCTCGGTCACCCCGCGCGCCGCCGCCTCGCGGATGTGGTGATCGGTCAGCGTGGCGCCAGGGCAGACCGCATTGACGCGAATTCCGTCCCGCCCATGATCGACAGCGAGGCTGCGCATGATGCCGAGGACGCCGGCCTTGGTCATGTCGTACAGCGTCATGCCAGGTGGCGCGAGCAGGGCATTGATGGATGAGACGATCACGATGCGACCATCGCGCCGTGCCGCCATCGCCGGCAGCACGGCGCGGCAGCAGTTGACCACCCCCTTGAGGTTGACTGCGACGAGTCGCTCCCAGTCGGACTCGGTCGCGTCGAGCAGTCGGCCGGGCGTCTGGATACCGGCGTTTGCCACCAGGACATCCAACCTGCCCCAGCGGTCGGTCGCCTGGCGCGCCATCGATTCGCAGGCGTCGGCCTCGGCGACATCGCACCCGATGCCGATTGCATCGACACCATGCATGTCGCAGGCCCGCGCCGCCGAAGCCCGCGCGGCCGCGGTATCCCTGTCGGCGGCGACGACCCTGTAGCCATGCTGCGCGAAGAGCTCCACACAGGCTCGACCGATCCCGGCACCGCCGCCAGTGACGATGCACACCGGGGCCGTGGTCATGTGTGCGCCGGTCTCGGCACGTAATCGATCACGCAGGTGCCTCCATGCCGCTGCATGCTCCTTGTATCGTACTCATGCAGCTCGATGAACACGCCGTTCGGGTCGCGCGTCGTCACCATCCACGTGTGGTCGCCGCCCAGCTGCTTGTCCGAAGCCTCGAACCCGGCGGTCAGCAATCGAGTACGGAGCGCGCCTATATTGTCGCTTTCGATCGCGAAGTGGCGGACCGCGCCCTCGCTGCGGACGCGTTCGACTCGAATGACCTCGAGGAACGTTTCGTCGTCGAACCGCAGGTAGAAGCCGATCAGCAGCCCCGCCGGGTTGCGGAACTCGAACTGACGACGCAGGCCGAGGCAGGCGTAGAACCGCTCGGTGGCACCGAGGTCCGCCGATTCGATGCAGACGTGAGCCAGCTTGATCACGACACCTCCTTCAACCCTGCGTCCAGTCGAAGAGCACGCCGACGGCTTCCTCGCGGCGCTCCGACACCAGCGCGTAGGCCGCCGCGCAGTCCTCGGGTGCGAACTCGTGCGTGATCAGCCCATCGAGCGCGAACACCCCGTCGTGCACGAGCTTGAAGAACAGCTCGTCGATGCGCCGCTGCGTCCAGCCGCCGCGATCGTGGTGGTCGTGGGTGGCGACTATGGTCAGACCCTTGGTCATCACATCGGAGGTCAGGGACTGCTGCGCGGGAAATCCGGTATCGCCGAGCAGCACCAGCTTGCCGAACGGCGCAGCGACGCCGAGCGCCGCGGCGAACACGGCCGGGTTGCCGGTCGTGTCGACCACCAGTTCGAACCCCTCGCCCTGGCTGGTATCGAGCAAGGTATCGCGCAGGTCGGCGAGACCGCCGCGATGGCAGTCAGTGGCACCGCCGCGCTCTGCCAGCCGCAAACGAAGCTCGGAAAGGTCGACGACCGCGATCCTCGCGAGCCCGGCGCATCGGGCCCAGCGCACGGCCATCTGTCCCACCGGACCGGCGCCGACGATAAGGACCGCGCCGCCGAGCGTGAACGGCGCGGCATGCGCCGTTCGAAACGCCGTCTTGGCGAGACCGCACCAGCAGGCAGATTTGAGATCGATTCCGTCCGGCACGCGCGAGCATTGCGCGGCATCGAGCGTCCAGTGCGAGGTATGCGCCATGCGCATGAAGATGTGGTCGCCGGCTTCGAACTCCGTGACGCCGGGGCCGAGTTCCTCGACGATGGCCACCGCCTGCACACCTGTCTTCAGCTGCGGGAACGAGAATCGTGCCGAGAAATGCGTTCCCGGGTCGTATTTCGCGTGCAGAATCGTCGTTTCCGTGCCGATGCTCATCAGGCTGTAGAGCGAGCGCACCCGGATCTCGGTCGCGCCGGGAGCGCGCGGCTCGAACGGCTCCAACCGTACCTGCCCTTTGGCAGGGAAGACGATCCGGCGATTCACGGCGGTGAACCGCCTTCGCTCCACCAGTCCGTGCCCGACACGCCGCGCAGGAAGACGTCACGTGTCTCGTCATCCTGCGCGAACATCGTCGCCAGCACCTTGCGTGCCGTGGCGTCCGCGGGCCAGCGCAGCTGCCGGCCGTCGGAGCGGGAGATCGTGACCAGCAGTTCGCCGACTTCGCGCGGGTCGAACGCCTGCGGCAGCCGGGACCGCAGCTCTCGAAGCCGGTGCTCGATCAGGGGTCGGTACGGCGAGTCCGCGGGCATACTCGGCGGGCAGCGGACCGGTGGCGGGAAGGCTCGAATCGAAGATTCGCGTCGCGTAGAGCGCGGGCTCGACGAGCGCCAGCCTGATGTTCCAGCGATCGACTTCGTGGCGCAGCGCCTCAGTCGCGCCTTCGACTGCGAACTTGCTGGCGGTGTATGGCACGTCGCCCGGCAACCCGGCTAGTCCTGAGAGCGAGCTGATCATGATGATGCAGCCGCTGCGCTGCCGGCGCATCTGGGGAAGCACGGCCCGGGTCAGGAGCAGGGGACCGAAGAAGTTGGTCTCCATGACCTCACGCAGCCCACGCTCGCCGAGATCCTCGAGCGCACCTGCCCGCAGCACGCCCGCATTGTTGACCAGCACGTCCAGCCGGCCGCAGTCGGCAACAATCGACTCGATCGTGCGCGCGAATGAGTCCGGGCGCCTTACGTCGAGCGCGACGATCCGGATGTCCAGCCCGGTCGCGTCTGCGGCCGCGCGTAGTCCGATCCCCTTGCCGGTATCGCGCATCGAGGCGATGACGGTATCTCCCGCGCGCGCGAACGCGAGCGCCGCGGCCTCGCCCATGCCGCTGCTGCACCCGGTGATCAACACTACGGACATGACGGATACCTCGGGGTAGGGCGAGCGCCTTCGTCGGGATAGCGCAGACCGATCTGCTCGCGGACCGCGTCCAGGGTCTGCATGATCGAAAGCGTCTCGTCGAGCGGCATGACCGGGCTCTCGAGACGGCCGGTGCGCAGCGCAGCGGCCACCTCGCACAACTGGAAGGCGTGGCCGCTGCCCGTCACCGGGTAATGGCGTGTCGTGGCGTTGCCAGCCTCGTCCCAGATGGTCAGCGCTACGGGCCGGAACACCGGCGCCTCGATGCGGATCCTGCCTCGCTCGCCGAGGATTTCCAGGTCCGGCGGTCGGCTTGCGTGCAACGAAACGTACAGCATGGCCGCCGAGCCGTCCGCCTGTTCGAGCAGCACCGTGGTCTGCTCATCGATGCCTGTGTCCCCGTGGATCGCAGTCGCCCGTACCCTGACCGGCGTGCCCAGGATCATCGACGCCATCGACACCAGGTAGACACCCGCGTCGAGAAGGACGCCGCCGCCGAGCGACCGGTCGAACAGATAGTGGCCAGCGGGGCGGTCGGGGATAAAGGCGCCGCCGCCGACGATCAGTCGAAGGCGTCCGATCGCTTCCTCGGCGAGCAGCCGGCGGAGCGCGTCGATTGCCGGGAGGAAGCGGGTCCACATCGCCTCCATGACGAACAGGCGCTTGCGCCGCGCGACCGTGATTACGTCCGCTGCCTGTCCGGCGTTGAGCGTGAACGGCTTCTCGCACAGCACGGCCGTGCCGGCGGCGAGGCAGGCGAGCATGTTCGCGGCATGCAGGCTGTGTGGCGTCGCGACATAGATCGCATCGACTCGTCCCTCGCGTGCCAGCTCCTCGTACTGTTCCAGCGCGGAGGGTATCCCATGGCGCGCGGCGAACTCCGCGGCCCTCGCATGTTGCCGCGAGGCGACGGCGACGAGCTCGTGACCGTCGCCGCGCAACGCGGCGAGCTCGGTGGCGATCGTCGCCGCCATTCGGCCAGTTCCGAGGATTCCCCAGCGCACGCGTTCCGGCAAGGTGGCGGCCACGGCTGCCTCGATTCTCAGGGTGCGTCAGGATAGGCCATGCGGACGCCGCGCGACGGTTGCACTGCATGAAATGTTCTTATCGACAGGATTACCGCCACGCAGGTTGACCGGTGGCGATAAGTTATGGTCATGTGAAGAATTAGAGTGGATGGTAGTCACTGATCATGACGCCCGGTCACGGCCGTTGCGGATGACCTCGGGTTCCCATCATCGCAGTGGTTCGCCACCGTCTTCCGCCTGCCTTGGCGCGAGGTCATGCGCGACGATCGCCCCTACGACGCCTGCGGACACCTCGTGGCGCGTCTATGATGCACCGTCCTCATGGCGCCGTGTGCGCGTGAACGACTATCCCGTACAACCGACCATGCCGAGGGAGCCATGCCCGTGAACGCAGTTTCCACCGCAGAGTGTGCTGCCGGTATCCGGGCTGCCCAGGTCGTCGTGCCGTGCGCCAGCCTGGCGCGGACGATCGAGTGTCTCACCGATCTCGGTTTCATCGTCGATACAGTGGTGCCGGCGGATTCGCCGACAATAGTCATCGTCTCGGGACACGGCGTGACTCTGCGTCTGGAACAGGGCGGCGTCGAACGGGCGCCGCCCGTCACCCTTCGCCTGCTGTGCGACCCCGTGCCGCAACTTCGCGATGCCATGCAGCGCGCGCTCGCCGCAAATGGCATCGACGTCCAATTCGCCGAGGCAGATCCGGCGGTGGAGGTTCCCGCCGCAGTGCAGCAGTTCGTGGTGACACGCCTCGAGGGCGAGCAATCCTGGCACGTCGGGCGCGCTGGCATGCTCTACCGCGACCTGATCCCGGACCGCCTGGGCGGCTGCGTCATCGCCTCGCACATTCGCGTCCCCGGTGGTGGCGAAGTGCCGGACTACGTTCATTACCATCGCATTCGCTTTCAAATGATCTACTGCCGGTCCGGTTGGGCGAGACTGGTGTATGAAGACCAGGGCGAGCCTTTCCTGTTCAGCGCCGGGGACTGCGTGCTGCAGCCACCCGAAATCCGGCATCGAGTACTGGAGACGTCGGCGGGATTCGAAGTCATCGAAGTCGGTTGCCCGGCCTTGCATGCGACACATGCCGATCATCGACTCGAGCTCCCGACCGGGCGCACCCTGCCGGACCGGCACTATGGTACCCAGCGCTTCGTGCATCACGTCGCCGCCGCCGCGCGGTGGAGTCCATGGTTGATCGGGGGGTCCGTTTCGGGATTCGAGGCACGCGACACCGGAATCGCAAATGCAACAAGCGGAGTGGCGGGAGCATCGGTGGTGCGCTGCACCCACGACGACGCCTCGACTCCGATCATCCGCCATGCCGGCGAGTTTCGGTTCCTGTTCGTGCTGCGCGGCGTCCTGGCGCTGCGCAGCGGCACCCTCGGCGATCATCGCCTGGCAGAAGCCGACTGCTGCGTGATCCCGGCCCTTGCCGATTTTGCCCTCACTGGCGACCGCGGCCTCGAATGGCTCGAGGTTTCGATGCCGGGCATTGCCGGTGATTCGGAGTCGATCGCCCGGCACGAGCAGGGAACGCGGCCCGATGCTTGAAGGCTCTTCGATCGAGGAACGCGAAAAAGGATTGGCTCAGGGTCTCAGCCGGGCCCAGGTCGTCATGATGGGGCTGGGCGGTGCCATCGGTACGGGGCTGTTCATGGGAAGCGGCATCGCGATCGGCTATGCGGGCCCCTCGGTGATCCTGAGCTACTCGATTGCGGGCTTCATCGCCTTTGTAATGGTATTCAGCCTGTCGGAAATGGCCGTGGTGCATCCGACGGCCGGCTCGTTTGGTGTGTACGCGGAAACCTACCTCAATCCCTGGGCTGGGTTCGTCGTCAGGTACACCTACTGGATGATTCAAGTCGTCGCCGTAGGCGGAGAGGCTGTCGCCGCCGGTGTCTACATGACCTACTGGTTTTCAGACGTTCCGGTGTGGATGTGGTCGGTCGGATTCGCTCTCATCCTGGTTTATGTGAATGCCCGTTCGGTCGGCAACTTCGGCACTTTCGAATACTGGTTCGCGCTGATCAAGGTCACGACCATCGTGCTGTTCATCATACTGGGGAGCGCCAGCATCTTCGGAATCGGGCTCGAGCCTGTCGGTTTCCATAACCTCACCGAACTGGCAGGCGGCTTCATGCCACACGGGCTGGGCGGCATGTGGATGGCCGTCATCATGGGAGTCTTTTCGTTCAACGGCGTAGAGGTCATTGCCGTCACCGCCGGTGAAGTGCGCGATCCGAAGTCGGCAATTCCAGCCGCTCTGCGCAATATGGCCCTGCGCCTGTTCCTGTTCTACGTCCTGGCACTTGGAATCGTCGTCACCTTCGTGCCCTGGACGGAAAGCGGGGCGAAAGTCGTCACTGAAAGCCCCTTCGTCAGCGTGCTGCAGTACTCCGGCCTCCAGTACGCAGCAGCAATCATGAATTTCGTCGTAATCAGCGCCGCGCTGTCCAGCATGAACGTCAACATCTATCTGTCCTCGCGCATGCTGTTTTCGCTTTCGCGTGGCAACTACGCACCGGAGTTCTTAGGTCGTCTGAGCAGGACGCGAGCGCCACTCGCTGCGATCCTGACATCCGGCGTCGGTATCATCTGCACAGCGGCGATCGCAAAGCTGACGCCACTGGCATACAACTACCTGTTCGGGATTGCGCTGTTCGGCGCAATCGTGGTGTGGATGTTCATCCTGGCGAGTCACCTGAGCTTCCGACGCCACCACGCCGCCGCCGATCTGCCGGTCCGCATGCCTTTCTTCCCGTGGTTGCAATTGATCGGCCTTGGGCTGCTGCTGGCCGTCCTGATGACGATGGGTCTCGACACCGAGTTCTGGAACATCTCCTGGATCGTCGGCGTTCCGTGGCTGGCGGTCATCTCGGTCGCCTACTTTGTCTGGGGAGCGCGGCACTGCGCCACCCCGGCGTCAGCGATCGGCGAAAACAAGTGACCCGGCCGGCATGCAACGCATGGAGATCGCTGCATGCTCTGGCACTCGAGCCGGTCAAACCCGGAAATACGGTATGACTTCGCGCCCCAGCAGTTCGATGGCTACCTGCGGGTCCGGCCCGAGCGGACCACCCAGGCCGATCTCGTCCACGCCATCGGCGCCAAGTGCTTCAATCTGCGAGACCACTTCCTTCGGCGTACCGACAATACCCAGCCTGAGCATGTCGTCCGTCACGAGCGCCCGCGCGCCCGCATAGTCCCCGCGATCGATGTGGGCCTTGATCGACGTGAAGTCAGAGTGGCCCAGCCCGATGGTCGCCAGCGCCTCGTCCTCGAGGTAGGGGCCGAAATACGCGACCATGTTGCGCATCTTGTCGGCTGCCGCCCGCCGATCAGCTGAAAGCGAGAGCCACGCGCAGCCCGAGATGACGAACCGCTTGCGGTCCCGACCTGCGCGCGCAATCCCCCGCTCGATCGGTTCCACGACATAGCGCGCCGACTGGGGCGGCGTGACCATGGGTTGGCTTCCATCACCTGTTTCGCCGGACAGCTCCTGATACTCGCGACCAAATGCGCTGACGTAAATAGGAATGTCGGCGCGCAAGGGCTTGAAACGCAGGTAGCACTGCTCGCTCCACCGGAAATGCGGGCCTGCGCTCGCCACGATCTCGCCGCGCAGCAAGCGTCGGACGAGGTCGACGGCCTCACGCGTGCGCTGCACGTGATCGGAAGCGTCGATGCCCGTCCACTGCACCATGTCGGCGGTATGCATCCCGACGCCGATGATGCAGCGACCGCTGGACAACTCGTCGAGCGTCGCGGCGTAGGTCGCAATCTCACAGGGATCGTTGGTATACGGATTGATCCCCACGCCGCCCAGATGCACGCGCCTGGTCTGCATGGCCGCCGCACTGGTCAGCACCCAGGTGTTGCGCATGAACGTATCGTGGGGGAACCATACGGAATCGACGCCAGCCTTCTCGGCGACTACTGCCAGTCGCAGCAGCTCCGGTGCGGGGCCGAGGTACTCGATCAGCCGAATGCCGAATCTCACGACCGTGCCTCCCCGCGCGCAATCAGCTCTTCGTTGCGGGCCAGCTCCTCGAACAGGTGGTCGACGTCGCCAAGGTTGTTGTAGAAGTGGGTGGAGACCCGCAGGTTTCCGTCCCTGTGCGACACGGCGATCCGCGCGTCGTCGAGCCGCTTTACGAGCATTGCGGCATCGTTCGATCGCAGCGCCATGGTTGCGCCGTGATGCTCTGGAACTGAGGGCGTCACGAGTTGCCAACCTCGCTCCAGCGTCCGCCGTGCGATTTCCGCAGTGAGCAGCCGAACTCTTGCGTCCACGACATCGAGGCCCAGACCGAGAAGATACTCGAGTCCGGCGCAGACGGCATACAGGCCGCAGACGTTGGGCGTGCCGCTTTCGAAGCGACGGGCGGTCGTCGACGGGCTATGACGGTAGATATCCATGCTGCCTATGTTTTGCTGCGCGAACCATCCGGTCATGAGGGGCTGCAGGTTCGCGTCGCCTCCGCCGCGCACATACATGAACCCGGCGCCGGCCGTGCCGATCAGGTACTTGAGACAGCCTCCCACGAGAAAGTCCACGCCCAGCTCGCGCACAGCGATCGAGAAAGAGCCGATGGCCTGATACGCGTCGACGACGACCATCGCGCCGCGCTCATGGCATAGCCTGGCGATCGGCCGCGGATCGAGCCTGACGCCGTTGCGAAAACAGACGTAGGGCAGGGAAACCAGCAGCGTACGATCGTCGACCAGCCTTTCGAACTCCGTCAGCGGAATGCGCGTGCCGGACCCGTCGGACGAGGCGCGGCTCAGTCGAGCGCCGCGCCGCGCTTGCGCGAGCCAGATCTGCGACGTCGTGGGAAAGTCGAAATCGGTGACGACGATCCCATTGCGTCGTCCTGTGAAATCGAGCGCGGAGGCAAGGCTGTTCAGCGATTCGCTGACCGACGTCGAGACCGACATCTCGTCGCGGTCGCATCCTGTCAGCCGCGCGAGCAGGGCACGAGCGTGCTCCAGTTTCGCAACCCAGTGGTCCCAATCGGAACCGCTGTTCATGCGCGTGGCGATGTAGTCCTCGATGGCGGCTTTCACGGACAGGGACATTGCGCCGTAGGAGCCGCTGTTGAGGTATGTGCGGCCGCGGAACACGGGAAAATCGAGGCGTGCGCGATCGGCCGCATCGATCTTCACGCATGGCTCGTTCGAGTATCGGCTGGGTGATTCCATCGAACTGTGAAAGCCCCGCGTCCGCGTCACCGTACCATGGGTCCGCAGTCAATGCAGTATGCGTTCCCGTGGTCCGGAGCCGGCGAGTCTTGCAGTCGATTTGGCACGCACGTATCGTGTGTCGGGCATAAGCATGCGATCCTCGTCGAAGCAAGTTCGACGTGTGAACGTGCGTCGAAACAGATTGGTCAATGACGCGGGAGACACCTCAATGAGCATTGAGCAGAAGGCGGTTGCCCTCGGGTTCCCGGACAAGCGGGAGATGATCGACCGCTCGAGGCGGGAGTTCCTCGGGACGGCCGTCCCCCGTCTGGCCCTGGCAGCGGCGCTGTCGGCGGTCGCGGCCCCGGTGGTGAGGAATGATGGGCCGGATAGCGTCTCGAGACACGCACTCGAAGACGTACTCGCCCGATACGGGAGCGAACTGGGGAGCGTTTCCAGGGTTACGTGAGCCATCCGGCTGGGTTATCGGAGAGGAAACATGGCGATTTTCGAGGTTGAGAGCTGGCTGGTGGCCGAGGGTAAGGAGCAGGAGTACAACACGGAGATGCGGCGCTGGCTCAACTGGGTCAGGGAGCATCGCGAGTTGTTTCCCGAATGGAAAAGCGTTCGCTACTTCGAGAAGTTTGTGGCGGGCAGCGAATCGAATCGCCACCTGGTGATGTGGGAATACGAGAACCTCGCGGCGTATGAGGCGTACAAGGCCCGCCGCAAGGACTACGCGGGGCCGTATGCCGAATACAAGCTGAACGATCCCTATTACAAGGGGGTTTTCGACCACAACAATATGGGATTGGAATTCTGGAAGGATATGCAACGCGATTTGTGGATCGAATAGGACGGCGAAAATCGTGCAATGGGTCGAGTCATGAGAGCTGGGGTCAGGGCAACGGCCGTGATCGCGTGCAGTCTTGCTCTATTGCCAACGTTGCCCGCAGCGGCGTCGGACAGCGGCGCGGCTCTGCTCGCGGATCCCGGGTCGGATGTATCTGCAGAAATGAAGCCCAGACCCTCCATCGTTTCGCAGACGGTGATGCTTTATTACGATGACCTGACCGAGGCTGAGGCGTTCTATGGCCGGAAGCTCGGTCTGGAGAAAATGCAGGATTTCGGCTGGGTGAAATTCTATCGAGTCTCTCCAGGGGCGGAGGTGGGCATCGTGAAAGCGGGGCCTGGCGCCTACCACAAGCCGCAATCTCGCAACGCCGTGATGCTCAGCATCGTTACGAACGAGGTCGATGCCTGGTACGAGCGCCTGAAGTCAGATCAGTCGATCCCCTTTCTGGTCGATATAAGCACGGCGAAGTCCGCGCCCATTCGCAACTTCATGGTCCAGGATCCCGGCGGCTACACCGTGGAGTTTTTCCAGTGGCTCGAGCAGCCCTGACGCACGCGACCGGCTAGCCACGAACCGTGTAGTCGCCGTCGACGAGACGTCGAGCCGATACCGATGTGTATGTTGCCGATGCTTCCGGCCGCGAGCCATTCGCGCAGTGTGACCATGGACGGCAAGAATCGCGTCCACATCGCTTCCATTGCGAAGACGCCGCAGGACCCCGCTTCGGTTGTCACACGCTCGGCTTCCACCGCGTTCAGTGTGAACGGCTTCTCGCAGAGCACGGCCTTGCAGCCGCGCAGGCAGGTGAGCATGTCCTCGCAGTGCCTCGAATGAGGCGTTGCGATGTAGACCGCGTCGATGCAACGGTGGCGAGTTCGATGACGGTGTTCATCGCATCATTCGAGCGAGCCGATTCTTATCAGAGATTAGTTATTGTCATGTGGCGAATAAGAAGCGCTAGCTTGTCGAGGGTGCTTTATGTTCTATTCTGCGGCTGGGGTCGGCGGTTGCATTGAGTTGCGAAGCGCAACCTTGCGCTGGGTGTCGCGGCTAATGCCAGGCTGCCGGAACAGCTTCGAGGCCGGCCGTCGCAGCGAAGCAACAGTGCGGCGCTGTGTACGGAATGTCGCCCTAGTCGAATCTTGGGAGTTCCCATGAAAAAGCTCTATCTGCTCGCCGCCTGTCTTGCCACGGTGGTTCCGGTTGCCGGCCAGACCCAGAGCGGCAGTGCGCTCGAGGAGATCATCGTCACGGCTCAGCGGCGTGAACAGAATTTGCAGGAGGTGCCTATCAGCGTGTCCGTGTTCTCGGCGGAGCAAATCAGGCGTTCCAACATACGAGGGGCGCCCGACTTCCTCGCTCGGACGCCCAACGTGGCCTTTACCGAAGACGCGCAGGCGGGTTCGCGCGGTCTCAGTGTCGCGATCCGCGGCGTTAACAACCTCGTGTCGGGCGAGAATGCAGTCGTGAATTCGGTTGGCAACTATCTCGATGAGTTCAGCATTGCTTCGGTGCCCAGCGGCGTCGCGAATCCGTTGCTGATCGACATCGAGCGCATTGAGGTGCTGCGTGGGCCGCAGGGCACTTATTTCGGGCGCAACTCATTGGGTGGCGCGCTGAATATCACGACCAAGGCGCCCACCGACGAATTCGAAGGCGAAGTCGCGCTCGGCGTCGAATCCTATGCCGACGCGGGCGAGATGTACAACGTCACCGGCATCGTCAATGTGCCGGTCAGCGATGCATTCAGGATACGCGGGCTGGCTTTCTATGAGGACAGCGACGGGCTGGTCGAGAACATCGGCCCTGGCACATCGGACAGCGGCCACGAATGGCTGGACCTGCGTTTGCGGGCGCAATTGGACTTGAGCGATGCTACGTCGCTCGGGCTGATGTTGATGTACTCGGATCAGGATCAGGGCACTGACGAAAACGTACCTTCGGGGTTTATGGATCTCGACACCGTCGATACGTTTAGCTTTGCGGGGCCCGCTTTTGATCCAGGCACCGGCTTCTGGCCCGACAATCAGAACAGGTTGAGCCACGATCTCGATGAAGAGAACACGATGGAAACGACCGTCGCGATCGTCAATCTGACGCATGAGATTTCCGACACGCTGACCTTCAAAGGTATCGCGGGCATCATCGACGCGACGCAGTCGCGATTGTTCGACCAGGACCTGATCGGCAACGGGGACGTACTGCGGCGCGACAACGAGTACGACGGCAGTTCGTGGAGCGTGGAAGCCCGGCTCGAGTCGACGGGTGACTCGATCGACTGGGTCGTGGGCGCGTTGTATGCCAAGGATGAGCAGGAGCAAGACAACAACGTCGCGGTCTCGAGCGATCCGCTCGCGCTCAACGACCCCAACGCCAGTCCACCGGGATTTCCTGGCGGTTCAGTCCCAATTCCGGGATTCTTCTTCCCGGGTTTCCCCACCGGTCTGGGGCTCGCGCTGAATCACAAGAACTTCGAACTTGAAAGCCTGGCCGTGTTCGCCGATGCAACCTGGCACGTCACTGATCAACTGGAACTGATTGCCGGCGCGCGCTACACGAACGACGACGTGCTGAACGAGCGCTTGGCCTTCGGCATCCGACCCGATAATCCGCCTGCGGGCCCGCCGGATCCGGCGTTCTTCCAGAGCTTCATCAATTACCCGCGCCCTGCGATCAGCGCTGGCACGTCGTTCGACGACGTATCGCCACGTCTCGGCGCGCGGTACGCATGGAGTGATTCCGGCAGCGCATACGCAACGATCTCGAAAGGCTACAAGGCCGGCGGCACGAGCACTGGCAATGACACTCGCGACGGTCAGGACGACGCCCCGCTCGCCCTAGAATATGCCGATGAAACGCTCTGGAACTATGAGGTCGGCATCAAGACCGAGTTTGCCGACCGGCGCGTGCGGCTGAACGCATCTGTGTTCTATATGGAGTGGACGGACCTGCAAATAGAGGCTTTCCGGTTCCTGACGCCCGGTGACCTGTCGTCGAACTTCGAGCAGACGATCAACGCCGATTCGGAGGCCACGGGCATCGAAGTCGAAATGCTGGCGGCACCGACCGAGTACCTCACGCTGGGTGGCTCGATCGGCTATCTCGATACGGAGATCACCGACGAGCCCGTATGCGATCCGGCACTTTTGTTCGGGCCGACCTGTATCCAGCTCACCGGCGGGTTCGTCGTGACTGCGATCGGGCTCGAGATGCCGAAAGCACCTGAGCTCACTGCGAACGCGTTCGCCGAGTACCGCTTCCCGATCGGCTCGAACGAGGCCTGGCTGCGCGGCGAGTACCTGCACCGCGACGACATGTATTCGGACATCGAGGCGCTGACCAATCTCCAGACGCGAGGCGCGTCCCCGAACCAGGGCCTGGTCAGGATCGTGGGAGCGGACGAGTTCCCGTACAAGGTCCCGTCGTTCGACGTCTTCAACCTGCGCGGTGGGTTCGAATGGGAGCGTGCGAAGATCACCTTGTACGTGGAGAACGTGTTCGACGAGGAGTACTACACCGGTACCCAGGAGAACTTCGGACTGAGCGGGATTCGCCTTCGACCGCACCCCCGCACCTACGGTGCCCAGATCGGCTTCAAGTTCTGATATGGCCCGCGAGGTCAAGCATGGGTGCAGAGGGCCCTCGCGGGATCACGAACATCTGAAGAGGGGGGCGCCGGGTCGGCACCGGACGAGCAACGCGACGCGCGGGGCAATGGCTGCGACGATGGATCATTCTGATATCCGCGGGTTGGCTACCGCATTTCATCTCTTCCTCGCGGGGCTGCCTCGCTCTAGGGACGGGGATCATCGAGTGGATGCCCGCATAAAACTGCCGAGGGTTCCCCTCATCGAACCCGCGCATCGCGTGGCCGGTGCGGTGTTTGGCGTGTGTGTAGGGGTGGCGTGCTGATGAGCCTCCCTCGGTCTTGGGGCGCGAGGCGCCGTCGCTCAGGCAGTGATCGTCACCTGCCGGGTGATGTCCCAGACGAAGCCGGCGAGTTCGCGGGCGATGGCCACGCAGACTTTATTCGGCGGCAGGCGACGCCCCAGGCTCAGGCGTCGGAAGCGCTGGGTGAGGCGCAGCTGCGCGCGCCAGGCGATGTCGCGGAGCGCTTTGGGCTGGCACTGTTGACGCACCTCGAGGCAACGACTGACCTGGGGTTTGAAGCGGTAGTTCCATGCCGCCTCCACCAGCAGGCGTCGGGCGTGGGTATTGCCGGTCTTGGTGATACGACCCTGGTGACGGGTTTGGCCGGAGGAGTATTCGGAGGGGACCAGCCCCAGGTATGCCATCAACGCCCGCGGATGAGCGAAGCGATGCAGGTCGCCGATCTCGGCGACGAAGGTGACGGCGGCGACGAAGTCGAAGCCGCGCAGGCACATCAGCGCCTCGACGATCGGTCGCATCCGCCAGTGAGCGCTCTGCGCGCGCAGCGCCTCGGTCAGGCGCTCGACGCGCTCGTGAGCATCCTTGACGGCTTGCCGATACTCGTTGAAGGCGATCTCCTGGGCCGGGTGCTCGAAGCGCAGCGCGGCGAGATGGCGCTCGTGCGCCTGCGTCCAGGAGCTCTTGCCGTGATAGGCGCGGCCGTGTCGCAACAGCATCGCCTTCAGTTGCAGGCGCGCGCGCAGACGCGCGGCCACGGCATCCTCGCGGGTGCGCGACAGATCCCGCATCGCCTCGTCCCGCGCATCGGGCATCACGACGCTGACCAGGTTGCCGGCGCGCGACTCGCGTGCGAGCAGCAGCGCATCGCGCCGATCGGTCTTGATGCGCTGCTCGGCGGGGCTGCGCGCGAGGCGCGACGGGGCAATGATCTCGCAGCGCCAACCGTGCGCGTTCAGGTGTCGCGCCCAGCCGTAGCCGCACGGGCCGGCTTCGTAAACCACCAGCGTGTGCCGGGCGTCGGCGCTGCGCCTGAGCGCCTTGCACAGCTGCGCGAGCTCCGCGGC
Source organism: uncultured Gammaproteobacteria bacterium (assembly GCA_963834855.1). Lineage (GTDB taxonomy): Bacteria > Pseudomonadota > Gammaproteobacteria > Steroidobacterales > Steroidobacteraceae > DATJKD01. The sequence goes on from CAWIDH010000031.1 coordinate 116,697, forward strand.
GGTGGTGCCGATGAAGCGCGGGGCGGTCCGGCCGGCCTCGGCCACCGCGATGGCGATGGAGTCCTTGTGAATATCCAGTCCGACGTACGAAGTGATAGGCTCTTTCACGGTCTGTCTCCTGCTTGGCTTTGCAGTCCGACGCCTTCGGGCGCTCTGCATGTGGCTCGGCGCAGTCATCTGCGCAACCCACGATACGGGAGACAGACCACTCCCAAACACTCACTCACCGGCCTGACCTCGAATGCTCGGTCAGGCCATGATGTCTAGGTCCCCCTGCCGGCGCGGCGATGCATCGCGCCGGAGCCGCCCCGCATCCCTGATGCGGGGCGGCGTTTCTTATCCGGCACCACGCCCGCGGCCGCGCGTCACCAGTGCCAGAGCGTGCCGTCCTCGAGGCGATTGACGGGCAGGTAGGCGCGCCGGTACGGAAACCGCGCGGCCAGCGTCTCGTCGATGTCGACACCGTGGCCAGGTGTCTCGCCTGCATGCAGCCGCCCGTCCGCGAACCGGTAGTCGTGCGGGAACACGGCATCCGTCTCGGCGGTGTGCCGCATGTATTCCTGGATCCCGAAATTGGGGATCGCCGTGTTCAGGTGCAGCGAGGCGCCCATGCACACCGGTGAAAGATCGGTCGCGCCGTGGCAGCCCATGCGCACGTTGTGCAGGCCCGAGAAGTCCGCGATCCGGCGCAGGTGCGTGATTCCGCCGGCGTGCACCACGGTCGTGCGGATGTAGTCGATCAGCTGTTCCTCCACGAGCTGTTTGCAGTCCCAGATGGTATTGAACACCTCGCCCACCGCAAGTGGCGTCACCGTGTGCTGGCGGATCAGGCGGAAATTCGCCTGGTTCTCCGCCGGCGTCGCGTCCTCCATCCAGAACAGGTGAAAGGGCTCGAGTGCTTTGCCCAGTCGCGCGGCCTCGATCGGCGTCAGCCGGTGGTGCACGTCGTGCAGCAGGTGCGGCTCCGCGCCGAATCTCGCGCGTAGTGCTTCGAAGAGCTTCGGAACGTGCGTGAGGTATCTCTCGGTCGACCAGATGTTCTCGCTCGGCAGCGTTCGCGTCCGCGGGCTCGTAGAACATCTTGTCTCCGGACACGCCGTAGGTGGACGCCAGGCCCGGGACGCCCGATTGCGCGCGAATCGCGCGATACCCCAGCTCGATGTAGCGCGCAACTTCGTCGACCGTCTCGGCTATGTCGCGGCCGTTCGCGTGGCCGTAAACCAGCACGCCCGAGCGGCTTCGGCCGCCGAGCAGCTGGTACAACGGCAGGCCGGCCGTCTTTGCCTTGAGGTCCCACAGCGCAGTGTCGACCGCGGCGATGGCCGCCATCGTTACCGGCCCGCGCCGCCAGTACGCACCGCGGTAGAGAAACTGCCAGGCATCCTCGATCTGGTGCGCGTCTCGCCCGAGCAGGCACGGGATCACGTGCTCACCCAGGTACGCGGCGACGGCGAGCTCGCGGCCGTTCAACGTCGCATCCCCGATGCCGTGCTGACCGTCGTCGGTCACGATCTTGAGCGTTACGAAGTTACGGCCGGGGCAGGTGACGATTACGCGTGCGTCGGCGATCTTCATGGAAACGGACTCCTGGCGTCGGGCGTCGGTGACGACGCGGGCTCGCTGGCTCGTCTGTTATAGTCTGAGGCGTCAAACGGGATTCCGCGCCGCGAGATCAGCCCATGGCGACGCGCCTGCCACCGCTCAATGCCCTGGTCGTATTCGAGGCGGCTGCGCGTCACCTGAGCTTCACGCGTGCTGCCGATTCGCTGCACGTCACACAGGCCGCGGTGAGCCACCAGATAAAGGCGCTCGAGGAGTGGCTGGGGGTGCCGCTGTTTCATCGCGTGGGGCGCGGCAGGGGACTCGCACTGACCGATGCCGGGCGGTCGTACCTCCCTCGGGTAAACGGGGCCCTGGAGGCGATCCGCAGCGCGACCAGCGCCGTGATGGACAAGCGCCGCCAGCGCGTGCTCAACGTGGCGACGCTCGATTCCTTCGGACTGCTGTGGCTGCTGCCGCGACTGCGGCGATTTCTCAGCCGTAATCCCGGCATCGACGTGCGCATCCTCGCCGCCGATCTCGACGACGATGCGCTGGCCATGGGCGAGGTCGACATCGACCTGCGCTACGGCGAGGGCGACTGGCCGGGTCTGCAGGTCGTGCGATTCATGACCGAAGTCGTCTATCCCGTGTGCAGTCCGCGCATCATTGCCAGGGATCGTCCGCTCGACAGGCCTGAGGACCTGCGACATCACACCCTGCTGCACGATGTGCTGACGGTCGACTGGCGCACGTGGGTGGAGGCTGCCGGCGCGACCGGGATCGACGTGGCGAGCGGACCCGGCTTCAATCATTCGCATCTCGTGACCGCAGCGGCGATCAATGGCGACGGTATTGCGCTCGGTCGCAGCGCGCTCGTCACCGACGCGATCGAGCGTGGCGAATTGATCAAGCCGTTCGAGCTCGTGCTGCCGTGCTCGTTCGGATACTACGCGGTGTGCTCGCACGGTTCGGCAGATGACCCGGTGGTAGTGGCATTTCGTGACTGGCTGATCGAGGAAGGCGGGCAGTCCCAGGTCGCCCAGGACGCCATCGCCGGCCCGCCCGGACGATCCGGTCCATCGACGCCACCGTAGCCGCGGCCGCCGGGGCCGACAACGGCATCCTGGTAATCAGCCCGATAAGAAAATGTCATGGCTGCGGCCGTGTCGACCGCCGGGTCGCCACGGCATACATCGCTGGATGCTGAATAAGGCGCGCTAATGATGCGATGAGAATTGGTGAATTGCCTGTAGCCCGGGGCCGCGCGCTAATGCGTACTGCCAGCGACAGGTGATGAACCCATGTCCTTGATGAGTGGAGCCGACGCCATCCTGCAGCAGATGCTGTCAAACGGCGTCGAGACGATCTTCGGGCTGCCCGGCGGGCAGCTCGACCACTTCTTCGATTCCATGTATCGCGAATCCCCACGCGTACGGTTCGTCGGCTCGCGCCATGAGCAGGGGGCAGCTTACATGGCGCTCGGCTACGCGCGGTCCACCGGCAAGCCGGGCGTATACGCGGTCGTGCCCGGACCCGGGGTGCTGAACACGACCGCGGCACTGAGCACCGCGTATGCAACGAACGCACCGGTGCTCTGCCTGGCCGGGCAGATACCGAGCGCCGCGATCGGGCGCGGGATCGGCTTCCTGCACGAGCTGCCCGACCAGCTTGCGACGATGAGGTCCCTGACACGATGGTCCGAACGGATCATGCGTCCCGAGGACGCGCCGGCCGTCGTGAACGAGGCGTTCACGCGGCTCGGCAGCGGACGCCGCGGCCCGGTGTCGATCGAGATGCCCATGGATACGATGGGCGCCCAGGCCGACGTGACCCTGCTCGATCGTGCCCGCATGCGCGCGCCGCCCGCGATCGCTGCCGAAAGCGTGGAGGCTGCCGCCCAGATCCTGGCCGGGGCCATCCGGCCGATGATCGTGATCGGCGGCGGCGCCGTCGACGCATCGGCTGAGCTCCTGGAGCTTGCGACCGCGCTGCAGGCGCCGGTGGTCTCGTTTCGCAACGGCCGCGGCGTGATCTCGGACAGACACTACCTGTCGCAGGTGCTGCCGGCCGGCTACGAGCTCTGGAAGACTGCGGACGTCGTGCTCGGCATCGGTTCGCGCATGGAGCAGCAGCTGCTGCACTGGAGGACAACGCCGGGCATGAAGGTCATCCGCGTCGACATCGATGCAGATGAATTCGATCGAATCGAGTCGCCGGCCGTCGCGATCCATGGCGATGCCAAAGCAGCCGTCGTCGCCCTGATTGGCGCAGTCGGTCGGTCGATGCGCCGGTCGTCGCGCGAGCAGGAGCTCACTGCACTCAAGGCCAGAATCGGCCGCGAGATTGGCGCCGTGCAACCGCAGATCGAGTACCTCGAGGCCATCCGCCACGCCCTGCCCGATGACGGGTTTTTCGTCGACGAAATCACGCAGGTGGGCTACGCGTCGTGGTACGGATTCCCGGTCTACGAGCCGCGCCACCTGGTGAGCTGCGGTTACCAGGGCACGCTCGGCTATGGTTACGCGACGGCGCTCGGCGTCAAGATCGCGAACCCCGGCAAGCCGGTCGTGAACATCGCGGGGGACGGCGGTTTCCTGTTCACTTCGAACGAGATGGCCACCGCGGCGCAGTACGGCATCGCGCTCGTGACGGTGCTGTTCAACAACGGCAAGTTCCAGAACGTCCAGCGCCAGCAGAAGGAATGGTTCGGCGGCCGGGTGATCGGCTCCGACCTGCGCAACCCCGATTTCGTGAAGTACGCAGAAAGCTTCGGTGTCCGGGGTGTGCGTGCCGACGGACCCAGGGCACTCGAGCGCGAGATACGTGACGCGCTGGATCTCGACGCGCCGGTGCTCATCGAGGTGCCGTGCGGCGACATGGCAAGTCCGTGGCCATTCATCATCAAGCCACCCGTGCACGACACGGCGGGGTGAGAGAGGCGTGATCGCACAACGCGGACGAAGCAGCGCGGCTGGGCCGGTGCCGGAGCCGAATCCCGGGCTGCTCGGTCTCGAGCCGTTCCGGCAGGGCAAAAGTGAGATTCCCGGTCTGATGAAACCGATCAAGCTGTCGTCCAACGAATCGCACCACGGTCCGTCGCCCGCCGCCGCCGAGGCGTACCGACGCTGCTCCACGGAGCTGTTCCGCTACCCGGACGGTGCGCAGCTCGAGCTGCGGAGCGCAATCGCCGAAACGTTCGGTCTGTCTGCCCAGGACATCGTCTGCGGCAACGGTTCGGACGAGCTGCTTCAGCTCCTGATCCGCGCCTACGTGCGCCCGGGAGATGACGTGGTCCTGAGCCGCAATTCCTTCGCGATGGCGTACGTACACGCCACCGCGCAGGGCGCGCGGATCATCCACGCCGAGGAGCCGAAGCTGCGACCCGACACCGACCGCCTGCTGCAGGCCGTGACGCCCACAACGCGTGTCGTGATCCTCGCGTCGCCGAACAATCCGGTCGGCCAGTACCTGCCTCGCGACGAGCTCTGGCGGTTGCGGCGCAACCTCGCCGCCGAGACGGTACTGATCATCGACGCTGCATACGCCGACTACGTCGTCGCGGAGGACTTCGAGTCCGGCCGGTCGCTGGTCGAGGCCGGCACGAACACCGTCATGACCCGGACGTTCTCCAAGCTCTACGGCCTTGCCGGATTGCGAATCGGCTGGATGTACGGGCCCGCCCACATCGTCGATGCCGTAGCGCGCATCCGCACGCCGTTCAGTGCATCGGCGGCCGCGATGGCCGCGGCCGCAGCGGCGGTGCGCGACGTGCGGTACAGCCAGTGGGTGCGCGACTACAACAACCGGGAGCTGCAGCGAATCGAGAGCGCGACCCGCGAAATGGGTGCCGGCATCGAGTTCGTACCGAGTTTTGCCAACTTCTACCTGCTGCAGTTCGTCGACGGCAGGCACACGCCCGAGGGTGCCGCGGCCGCGCTCGAGCGCAACGGGATCATTCCGCGGCCGGTCGGGGCCGGTGGGCCGCCCGGTTGCCTGCGCATCACCGTGGGCTTGAGCCACGAGAACGACGCCGTACTGCGGGTGCTCGCTGGCTACATGGCGGTTTGAGCGCAGAGCGTGCAGGATTCGTCGATGGCCAGGCTGCACCCGGTCTCGAAGCTCACGCGCGACTATCTTTCGAGTCCGCGGCCGCTCCTGGTCGAGGACCAATGGATCGACACGGGCGACGCGAATCGCACGCCCGTCATCGATCCGGCGACGGGTCAGGCCATCGGCAGCTTCCAGGCGGCCAGGGAGTCGGACCTGCACGCTGCCGTCGCCGCTGCACGCCGGAGCTTTGACGATGGCCGTTGGCGCCGCCTGACGCCCGCGCGCCGCCAGCAGCTGCTGTGGCGCGTCGCGGAGCTGATCGACGCGTCCGCCGTGCAGTTTGCCGAGCTGGAATGCCTCGACGGCGGCAAGTTGTACGCGTCGACGCTCGAGCACGAAGTGCCGCACGCGGCCGAGACGTTCCGTTACTACGCCGGCTGGTGCACGAAACTCAACGGGCAACTCTTCGACGCGTCGGTGCCGGACGTCGATTTCCATGGCTATGTGCGGCACGAGCCTGTGGGCGTCGTGGGCCAGATCATTCCGTGGAACGGCGCTCTGGTCGCTGCGGCGTGGAAGCTGGCGCCGGCGCTCGCCGCGGGTTGCTCAGTCGTTCTGAAACCTGCGGAATTGTCGACGCTGTCGGTGCTGCTGCTCGGCGAAAAGCTGCTCGAGGCTGGCATCCCTCCGGGCACGGTCAACATCGTGACCGGCAGCGGGCGGAGCCTCGGACGGCTGCTGGCGGAACACCCCGACGTGGACAAGATCGCGTTCACCGGTTCGACGGCCGTCGGCAAGCAGTTGCTGATAGCCGCGCAGGGCAACCTGAAGCGCCTGTCGCTCGAGCTGGGGGGCAAGTCGCCCACGATCATTTTTGCGGACGCGGACCTCGACGAGGCGCTGCCAGCCGCCGCGGCGGCGATTTTCGCCAACGCGGGCCAGGTATGCGTCGCGGGATCGCGGGTCTACGCGCAGCGCCGCGTCTACGAGACCGTCTGTTCGGGCCTGGCCGAGGTGGCGTCGACGCTCAAGCTCGGTCCCGGACTCGACGCCGATTCCCAGTTGGGTCCGCTCATCTCCGCGTCGCATCGGCAAGGCGTCCACGGCATCGTCGAGCGCGGCCGCGCCGACGGCGCAGGCGTGCTGTCGGGCGGTGCCACTCCCCACGGCCCGGGTTTCTTCTATCCGGCGACGGTAATGGCTTGCGAGCACGGCGGCGTGCCGATCCTGCGGGAAGAGATCTTCGGTCCGGTCGTCACGGTGATGCCGTTCGATGATGCCGGCCAGGCAGTTCGCCACGCGAATGACTCGATCTACGGCCTCGCCGCGAGCGTGTGGACGCGGGACCTGTCGCTCGCGCATCGCACCGCAGCGGCGATCAGGGCCGGCATCGTCTGGGTCAACAGCCACGGGATACCGGAGCTCAGCATGCCAATCGGCGGCATGAAGCAGTCCGGCTGGGGCCGGGAACATGGCCGGGACGGGCTGATGATCTACACAGAGACCAAATCGGTGATGGTGCGTATCTGAGGTGAGTGCAGCCAGCCCCGTAACGTTACCAGGGCTTGTTGATGTCCGACGGCCGCCCTGTTCGCGAGGGGACGGTACCGGGTGCGGATCCGCGCCCAAGCGTCTGCCGGAGCCAGAACCACGGCAGACCGAGGACGAACAAGAGGCCTGACGGGCTCGTCAGGACCTTCAGCAACATTGCCACCACTTCGCGCGCGGACACGGTGATGACCGCTTCCATCGAGCTGTCTGGCCCGGACGTCAATATCAGGTCGTTGCCGGCGCGGCGCACGTTTCCGACGACGACGTCCATGTCCGCGAGGGGTGAGCGGACCTTCATCGTGATCTCTCCTCAGCCGTCTTTCCTGAGCGCGCCGCGTTGCTGTGCGCTGCGGACACGCTTCTCGTGCAGGTTGCCCATGTCCGCGACACCCATCCCGGCCGGTGGCTCGAACTGGCCGCGCCCGTAGAGGTTCTCGAACACCTGCTTGAGCGGTCCCATCTTGTCCGCCAGGGTTCGCGGCGGCCTGCCCTTCGGGAACTGGTTCGCCGGATAGATCGGTTTCTCGTAGATCTGCCGGAACCCCTCGGTGCGCAGGTCCACCCAGGTATTGTGGTTGCAGCGCGAGCGGTGCTCGCGCAGCGCCTCGATGTCGATCGTCGCCGCCAGCACCTGCTCCTGCGGATACGGCGCGTGGCGCATCACCATGCCCGTGTAGTCGATCGCAAACGAGTAGCCCGGGCAGAACGCCTTGGGATAGTACGCATAGTCGACCGTACCCCAGTTCGAGCCGAGCAGGTAGGCCATGTTGTCGTGCGCCCGGGTGCGGCGCGTGAACATCCAGAAGTCCCAGGGTTCGGCCACGCCCTCGACTTCCTGCAGCGCCACCGGGTGGCAGATCACCTCCACGCCGTTATAGCCGAGCGCGCGCGATACCTCCGGCGTGCAGCCGTCGTGGCAGGTCATCGTGCCGAGCTTGCCGATCTCGGTATCGATCACCGGGAACAGCGTCTTGATGTCGGCGCCGAAGACGGCCTGGTATTCCTCGAGCATGTCGTGCGGGCTGGTGCCGAGCCCGATCGAGGCCGGGATGTGCCACTTGTGGTAACGCAGCGCGAGCTCGCCGTCCGGCCCGATGATGAACGCCGAATTGAACCAGCGATCGGGGAATTCGGGGACCTTCTCTACGATGCCGCCGCCGGCGATGTAGAGCCCATACTCGCGTGCCTTGTCCGACAACGCGCGGAACTCCGGACCGTCGAAGGTGATGGCCTTCTTCATGAAGGTGTCGATGGCGTGCTCGCCCTTGCCGGGGGTCGTCACGCCCTGCATGAAGTACTCGGGGAAAACGACCAGCCTGGCCGGCAGCTCCCAGAAGTAGCCAACGCCGAAGTCGATCATGCGCAGCGCGCGTTCGACGTTCTGCTTGATGCCGTCGCGATCCTCGGCCACCACGACGTGCGGCTGCATCACGAGGGCTGTGTACTTGTCTATCTTGCGGCTCATTGTCGTCTCCGGTCGGCCGGCATCGTCGCCGGTGCTGCGTTTCAGAAGTTCGCGTTCTTAAGTCCCATATCGTCCAGCATGACCCGTGCGGTGATGGTGCCCATCGCCGAAATTCCGCCCCCGGGATGGCAGTGCGGCCCGGTCATGTAGAGCTGCTTCACGGGCGAACGGTAGTGTGCGTAACCGGGAAATGGCCGGAAGTAGCCGAGCTGGGCCGCGATTCGCTCGCCGCCGTTCGTCGTGCCCTCGACGAAGCATGGATTGTCGGCTTCGAGTGTTTCTCTCGTCTGCACGTAGCTGGCGAGTATGGTGTCGTCGGTGATGTTCGGCGCGTATTGCCGCAGTTTCGGTAACAGGACCTCGTGCGCGTACGCATGACCGATGTCGGCCCAGTTTCGACCGTCGGCGAGCCAGTTCGACACAAAGGTGTCGAGGATCAGCGTGTGCATTCCGGCCGGGGCGCGGCTCGGATCGAGCAGTGTCCAGCATGCGCACCAGAGGAACGGATCGCCCGGCGGGATCCCCATCGCCAGCTCGGCATAGAACCGCCTCATCTGCTCGGTGGAATCGACGATGCGATGGAAGAGGCAGGCGCTCATGTCGGGGCCGTTCAGGAATTTCGGGGGCTCGCGCAACGCAAGCTGCAGGCGGCAGACGCTGATCTGGCCGAAGGAAAATTTCCGCACCATGTCGATGAAGTCCGGCGCGAGCTTGTCCTGTCCGACCAGCCTCAGAAATGTCTGCCTGGGATCGAGCGCGGAGACCACCGCCCGTCGCGCGGCGATCGTGCGCCCGTCAGCGAGGCGCACGCCGCGTGCCTGGTGGTCGTCGACCGGGATTTCCGTGACCGGGCAGCCGGTGAGCACCTGGCCGCCATGGGCGTCGACGTAGCGCGCCATCGCGTTCGGCAGTTCCTGGCTGCCACCCTCCGGGATCGCCTGGCCGTACACGTGAATAGCCGGGATCATGATGTAGAACGACTGCCCGGCGCCCTCCTGGTCGGGAAGAATCTGCGGCGCCAGCGCCCAGTTGAGCATCACCGCCTTCACGAAGTCGTTCTCGAAGTTCATCTCGACCCAGGCGCGCGCCGACAGCGAAAACTCCTGCAGTCGCCGCAAGCCCGCATGACTGGCTTCGAGCGCCCGCGCCATCGTCGAGGGCGGCGACGGCGGCGAGAAGAACGCCTTCAGGAATCCGTCCTTCATCAACGCGAAATCGTCGTGGACGCGGCGATAACAGGCGGCATCGGCCTTCGAGTATCGTGCGATGCTGTCGCAGGTCTTATCGATGGAGCGGTAGATGATGATCCCCGGTCCGCCATGCCGGTCCGGATGGCCCGTAATGTGATCCGCGGGCGAGAGGTACTTCAGGCCGTACCGCTCGAGCTCGGGCTGGATCGCCTTGAAATCGGCGTTGCACTGGATCCAGACGTGCGAAGAACCATAGAGGTCGTGCTTAAAGCCCGGCAGCGTGACCTCCCGCGTCACGGCGCCGCCGCCGACCCACGGGTTGCGCTCAACGACGCAGACCGACAGACCTTCCCGCGCGAGCGTGGCAGCGCACGCCAGCCCGTTTACGCCACCTCCGGCCACCACCACGTCAAACGTCGACATGCAGACTGCGCTCCCTGACGGCCGATGCCTCCGGGCGGCCGACCATGGGTCCACCCATGATCCGCGTGGCGACCGGTACCCACAACCTAGGGTTGCTCATCCGTCGATTATTTCTGCTCATGACCCCGATCGAGCCGATGAGCGAGAATGCGGTAGCCCGATGCGACAACAACCGGCCCGGCTCGCATAGCCGCCGTGGCGTGGCGTGACGGCGCCGAAAGGTCTGCGAATGTCCCTGATCGCCGCTGATAACACGACCGCGCTCGCCGCGGTGATCTTCGGTCTGGCCTGGCTCGGGTTCTGGGCCGATCGCAACAAGTACACCCGCAAGGTTTCGGGCGTTCCGTGGGTTCTCACCGTCGCGCTCATCCTGTCCAATGCGCGCGTGATACCGCTCGAGGCACCTGCATACGGCTTCGTCGGTCAGTATCTGCTGCCGCTCGGGGTGCCGCTCCTGCTGTTCAAGGCCAACCTGCGCACCGTATTTACGCAGGGAGGCTGGGTGCTGTCCACGTTCCTGGTCGCGAGCCTCGGCGTCGTCGTCGGCGCTGTGAGCGGCTACTTCCTGTTCGACCTCGGCGAGGCCGGCGCGAAGATTGCGGGTACCTACGCCGGTGCATTCATCGGCGGCGTCGTGAACTTCGTCGCCATCTCGCAGGCGGTTCAGATGACGCCGACCGAGTTCAGCGTCTCGCTGGGTGCCAGCGCGCCGGCGGCGATCGTCGGCCTGCTCGTCCTGGTCACGTTGCCGTCGATACCCTTCATACGTCGCCACATCCCTTCGAAGATCATGGACCAGGCCGATGCGGCCGAGGTGACGCACGAGGCCGACGAAGCGCCGCGGTTCCGGCTGGAGCACGTCTCCGCGGCCATCGCGATCAGCTTCGCGATCTGCGCAGTCTCGAAGTACCTCTGCGCGCGCCTCGGCCTGGAGACCTACAATCTGTTCGTGATCACGGTCATCACCGTGATCCTCGCCAACATCGCGCCCCGGCAGTTTGCGAAGCTCGAGGGTGATTTTGCGCTCGGCATGCTGTGCATGTACGCCTTCTTCGCGATGATCGGTGCCGGCACCGATGCGCTGGGGTTCGTCAGGTCCGCGCCGATCCTGTTTGTCTATTGTACGTTCATGCTGGTGGTGCACTTCATCGTGCTGTTGCTGGTCTCGAAACTCGTCAAGTTCGATCTGGCCGAGGTGATCATCGGCTCGGGCGCGGCGATCGTCGGCCCGGCGGCGTCCGCCGGAATCGCAAGCGCCAAGGGCTGGAAGACGCTGCTCACGCCAGCCATCACCATCGGCATGCTGGGCTACGTCATCGCGAATTTCGTCGGCATCGCGATTTACCAATGGCTGAGGTGAGTCTCCGCGACGCAGGTCGCGCGGCCCGGGCGGCTGGCACGCGGGAGTGGTATCGTGCGCCGCGCGCGCCTTTTGCCTGAATGGTCACATGGAAAAGATCTACATCACTGCCGCGAGCCTCCTGCAGGACTCTTTTCGGCTCGCCGCGCGGATCCACCAGAGTGGATTTCGGCCCGATTTCATCGTCGGCATCTGGCGTGGCGGGACACCGGTCGGCATCGCCATCCAGGAGTACTTCGAATACGTCGGTGTGCGCCCCGACCACATCGCCGTGCGCACGTCCGCCTACGTCGGCATCGGTCAGCGCTCGAAGGCGATCCGTGTGCACGGTCTGCACTACATCATCGAAGAGGCCAACGCCGATAACTCGCTGCTCGTGGTCGACGATGTCTTCGATTCCGGCAACAGCATCCAGGCGCTGCTCAAGGAGCTGGCGGAGAAGATGCGACTCAACATGCCGCGCAACGTGAAGATTGCCACGCCCTGGTACAAGCCCGGCAACAACCAGACCAGCCTCGTGCCCGATTACTACCTTCACAAGACCGATGCCTGGATCGTGTTCCCTCACGAGCTCGCCGGACTCAGCTTCGAGGAGATCGCCGCAGGCAAGACCGAGCTCGCCCCGGTCCTCGACCTGCTGAAACCCCTGGGGTGAGGCTGGTCGCTTCTTGGATACACGAGCCGAGAGGTAATGCGCATGCGCAGAGCCGCCATCGTCAGCCCGCTACGTACCCCGGTCGGGAAGTTTCTCGGTTCGTTGAAGGACATCGCAGCCGGGGACCTGGCGGCTATCGTGATCAAGGGGCTGATCGAGCGCACCGGCATCGACCCTGCGCGCATCGACGACGTCGTGTTCGCGCAGGGTTATGCGAACGGTGAGGCGCCGTGCATCGCTCGCTGGGCGGCTCTGGCGGCGGGGCTGCCAGTCAGCGTGCCCGGCTATCAGCTCGACCGCCGTTGCGGCAGCGGTCTGCAGGCCATCATCGACGCCGCAATGCTGGTGCAGACGGGCGCGGCCGACGTCGTGATCGCCGGCGGCGTGGAAAGCATGAGCAACGTCGAGTACTACAGCACCGACATGCGCAGGCGGCGCCCGCGCAGGCTCAGTTACGCTGCACGACCGACTGACTCGTGGGCGCGTGATGTCGCAGCCGACGGCCAGGTTCGGCGTCATCAGCGGCATGATCGAGACGGCGGAAAATCTCGCGAAGGATTATGGGATCGACCGGGAGGCCTGTGACGAGTACGCGGTGATGAGCCACCAGCGCGCCGCGGCAGCCTGGGACGCAGGCAAGTTCGACGACGAGATCGTCCCGGTGCCGATCCCGCAACGCAAGGGTCCGGCGATCATGTTCGCGCGCGACGAAGGCTTTCGTCCCGACGCATCGATGGCCACGCTCGGTGCCTTGAAGCCGATCGAGGGCGGCGTCGTAACGCCCGGCAACGCCAGCCAGCAGAACGACGCGGCGGCGGCCTGCCTCGTGGTGGCGGAGGAGCAGCTCGCGCGACTCGGCCTCGAGCCCGGGGCGTGGCTGGTGGGCTGGGCCGCGGCTGGATGCGAGCCGTCGCGCATGGGTATCGGGCCGGTACCGGCCGTCGAGCGGCTGTTCGCGGCGGACCGGGCTCGGCTGGGACTCCATCGACCTCGTCGAGTTGAACGAGGCGTTCGCGCCCCAGGTGCTTGCCGTACTCAAGGGCTGGGGCTGGGACGATCGCTCGCGGCTGAACGTCAACGGCTCCGGCATCTCGCTCGGTCATCCGATCGGCGCGACCGGCGGCCGGATACTCGCGACGCTGCTGGGCGAACTGCGCCGGCGCAAAGCGCGCTACGGTCTCGAGACGATGTGCATCGGCGGCGGGCAAGGGCTCGCTGCCGTGTTTGAACGCGCCAACTAGACCCGCGGACGAGACTGCCCACTAAGCAGCCGAACGGCCTTCACTCTCTCCGCCATGACCCGCGCGCCTGTCGTCGACTTCGGTGCCTGCGATTCGGCGTTTACGGCAGATCCGTATCCGGTCTACGCGCGGCTCCGCGAGAGCACCCCGATCTTCCGGGCGGACCGGCTGGGCATGACGATGTTCACGCGGTACGAAGATGTCCGCGGCCTCGTCCTCGACGCGCGACTGGGCCGCAGCCTGGACCATGTGTCCGATCCGGGGGAGGTGGCGCAGCGCCGGCACGCGCTGGGGTGGGGCCGGCTGCCAGACTACGACCGCTACGTTCGCGTCAACCTGCTCGAGACCGAGGGCGCCGACCACGCGCGCGTGCGACGCCTGGTCGCGGCGGCGTTCAGCCCGCGACGGATCCGTGACCTGCGCGGCGGGATCCGCCAGCGTGTCGAGCGGCTGATCGACACGCGATTGCCGGACCGCCGCATGGACTTCGTCGCCGACATGGCGGCGCCACTGCCCGTGCAGGTGATCGCGGAGCTGCTCGGCTGGCCAGACGAGGAACAACAGCGCCTGCGGCCGTGGTCGGCCCGGATCGTCCGGCTCTACGAGAAGGACCACTCCGCGGAGGACGAGATTCGCGCGGAGGAGGCGACGCGTGAGTTTGCCGCGAGGCTTGCGGCGCTCGCGGAAGCGCGTCGCGCGGAACCACGCGACGACCTGGTTTCCGCCCTGGTCGCGGTGAGCGACCAGGGCGACGTCCTGACGCGTGACGAGCTGATCTCGATCTGCATGCTGCTGCTCAACGCGGGTCACGAGGCGACCGCCAACGCCGCCGGTAACGGGCTCTGGGCGCTGCTCCGCCATCCGGACGAGCTCGCGCGCCTGCAACAGGATCCCGCGCTTCTGCCGTCCGCCGTCGAGGAGATGCTGCGCTACGACGCGCCGCTGCAGCTTTTTCATCGCTACGTGCTCGAGGACCTGGAACGCGGCGGCGTCGAGCTCACGCGCGGGGAAATGATCGGGCTGCTGTACGGTTCGGCAAACCGCGACCGCGAGGTCTTCGAGCGCGCGGACGAATTCGATGTCGGTCGCTCGCCGAACCGGCATCTCGCCTTCGGTGCGGGTACGCATTTCTGCCTGGGTGCCCAGCTCGCACGGCTCGAGCTGGGGGTTTTGTTCGAAACGCTGCTCTCGCGTCTGCCGATGCTGCGGCTCGATGGCGAGCCGCCGCGCTATCGCCGTGGACTCGTTTTCCGCGGGCTCGAGAGCCTGAACGTACGCTGGTGAGGTGCCGGGCCGGGAAAGCGGGAAAACCTGCCGCGCCAGAGCGTTCCGGTCGCAAGAGGGACGGAACGAGCGGTCAAGGGCAACGGCTGTCTACGGATAGTGGAAGTAACGCTTCACGCCGTGCCTCAGCCAAGGTCGCGCGGCTATTCCACGCACGTTTCTCGTGCTTTCGCAGACGTTTACCGCCTACTTTCCCGCTTTCCCGGCCCGGCACCCTTCAGGCGCCGATCGGGTGCCAGGTCGTCTTCGTTTCCTGCGTGTCGCGAATGAGGTACGGGCTCTGCGACCCGGCCGCATACCAGTCGAGGCCCGCGCGCAGCACGACGCGCTTGATGTTGTCGGCCGCCGCCAGCTGAATTCGACGGGCTGTGTCCGCCTCGGCATCGCAGTACACGACCGCATTGACGTCCATGTGCGAGGCGAACTGCTCGACGAGCTCCTCGCGCAATCCGGTCAGCACGTTGATGACGCCGGCGGGGATGTCCGAGGCCTGCAGGACCTCGCCCAGGCTCACTGCGGCGAGCGGCAGCGACTGCGAGGCGAGCACGATGCAGGTGTTGCCGCCGGCCACGGCGGGTGCCACGTTCGAGACCAGGCCGAGCAGCCCATTTGCCTCCGGCGCGATGATCGCGACGACCCCGGTCGGTTCGAGGACCGAGAAATTGAAGTGCGAGGTGGCGACCGGATTGACCGAGCTGAACACCTGCTGGTACTTGTCGGCCCAGCCCGCGTAGTAGACCAGCCGTTCGATGCGTTGCCGTGACCTCGACTTTCGCGCGGGTCTGGGCGACACCCTGCAGCGCGAGCTCGGCGACGAACTGCTCGCGCCGCCCTTCGAGCATCTCTGCCGCGCGATACAGCATCTGGCCGCGCAGATACGCGCTTGCCTGCGACCACGTGGCAAACGCGTTGCGCGCGGCGACCACGGCGTCGCGGAAGTCCTTGCGGCTGCTGCGGCAGACGTTCGCAACCAGGCGGCCGCGTCGTTCGAGCGGGTAGTAGCGGCCGGACTCGCTGCGCGGGAACTTGCCGTCCACATACAGCTTGTAGGTCTTCGCGACGGGCATGCGCGCCCGCGCGCCGTTCCCGCGTGACTTGGCCTGCGTCGCCATCAGGAGAGCTCCACGTAGGCATCGAGCCCGTGCAGACCGCCTTCACGGCCCATGCCGCTCTCCTTGTAGCCGCCGAAGGGTGACGTCGGGTCGAACTTGTTGAAGGTGTTCGCCCACACGACGCCCGCGCGGATCGCGCGTGTCATGCGGAAGATCTTCGCGCCCTTGTCGGTCCATACACCGCCCGACAGTCCGTAGGGCGTGTTGTTGGTCTTGTCGAGAGCCTCCTGGAAAGTGCGGAAGGTCTGGATCGCGAGCACCGGGCCGAAGATTTCCTCCTGCACGACGCGGCTCGACTGCGACACGCCGGTAAACAGCGTCGGCCGGCACCAGTAACCGGTCTCGGGCACGCGGCAGGAGCTTTGATGCATCTCGCCGCCCTCGGCCTGCCCCAGGCCCAGGTATTCCTCGATCTTCGCCAGCTGAGCCGCCGAATTGATCGCGCCGATGTCCGTGTTCTTGTCGATCGGATCGCCGACGATCAGGGTCTCCATCCGGTCCTTGAGTTTTTCGATAACTTCCTCGGCGACCGATTCCTGCACCAGCAAGCGCGAGCCCGCGCAGCAGACGTGACCCTGGTTGAAGAAGATCCCGTCGACGATGCCCTCGACCGCCTGGTCGAGCGCCGCGTCCGCGAAGATGACGTTGGCCGCCTTGCCGCCGAGCTCGAGCGTGTAGTGCTTCGAGGTGCCCGCGAGCCTGCGCTGGATCAGCCGGCCGACTTCGGTCGAGCCGGTAAACGCGATCTTGTCCACGTCCGCGTGCTCGACGAGCGCAGCGCCCGTGTCACCCGCGCCGGTGACGATGTTGACCACCCCAGGCGGCAGCCCGACGTCGCGGATCAGCTCGGCCGAGCTTGAGCGCGGTGAGCGGCGTGGTCTCCGCCGGCTTCAGGACGACGGTGTTGCCGCAGGCCAGCGCCGGTGCGATCTTCCAGGCCGCCATCAGCAGCGGGAAGTTCCACGGGATGATCTGGCCCGCGACCCCGAGCGGCCGCGCGCGCCGGCCCGGGAAGGCATAGTCCAGCTTGTCAGCCCAGCCCGCGTAGTAGAAGAAATGCGCCGCGGCCAGCGGCACGTCCACGTCGCGCGATTCCCGGATCGGCTTGCCGCCGTCGAGCGTCTCGATCACGGCGAACTCGCGCGCCCGCTCCTGAAGCGCGCGCGCGATGCGGTAGAGGTACTTGCCGCGCTCGGACGGACGCAACGTCGACCAGCTCCGCTGCCACGCGCGGCGCGCAGCTGCCACGGCGCGGTCGATGTCGCCGGCATCGGCCTGCGCGATCCGCGCGAGCGGCTTCGTCGTCGCGGGATTGATCGTTTCGAAATACCGTCGCTTGCGCGGGGCGACGAACTCGCCGCCGATGAAGAGCCCGTACTGCGGGTCGATCCGCACGTGATCGATGCTCTCCGGCGCCGGCGCGTACTGCCAGCTCGTGTCGAACGTGAGTTTCGTGTCCGGTCGCGCCATGCTCAATCCCTGGAGAAGTAGTCGGCCGACTGGTAGACGCCGGTGCGCTGCTTCTCGATCTGCATCAGGAGGTCATTCGCAAGGCTGCTTGCGCCGAAGCGGAACCACTCGGGCGTCATCCAGGCCTCGCCCAGCGTCTCGCGCAGCATGACGAGATAGTGGATCGCCTGCTTCGCCTTCGCGATGCCGCCGGCGGGCTTCATGCCCACCATGCGGCCGGTCGCCCGATAATGATCGCGGATTGCCTGCAGCATGACGAGCGTGACCGGCATCGTCGCGGCAGGCTGGATCTTGCCGGTGGAGGTCTTGATGAAATCCGCCCCCGCGTGGATCGCGAGTACGCTTGCGCGGCGCACGCGGTCGAGCGTGCCGAGCTCGCCGGTCTCGAGGATGACCTTGAGATGCGCGGCGCCGCAGGCCTCCTTGACCGCCACGATCTCGTCGAACACGCGCTGGTATTCGCCCTGCAGGAACGCGCCGCGGGCGATCACCATGTCGATCTCATCGGCGCCTTCGTCGACCGCGATGCGGGTCTCCTCGAGCTTGATCGAAAGCGGCGCCATGCCGCTCGGGAACGCCGTCGCCACCGAGGCCACCTTGATGTCGTGACCGGCAAGCGCCCGCCGGGCGACGCCCACCATCGTCGGATAGACGCAGACCGCCGCGACGTGAGGCAGCCCCGGCGTCGCGCTGTGCAGATGTACAGCCTTGCGGCAGAGCTGTGTCACCTTGCCGGGCGTGTCCTGTCCTTCGAGCGTCGTCAGGTCGATCATGCTGAGCGCGAGCTTGAGCGCGTGGACCTTCGAGTCCTTCTTGATGCTGCGCGTGCAGAATCGCGCGACGCGCTCCTCGACGCCGACCTGATCGACCCGGGTCACCCGGTCGAGCGCCGGCAGCCTCGGCGGAATGCGATCGATGGCCGTGCTCATGGCTCGCCGCGACCGCGGATCACGCGGCGCCCACTGCCGTATCGAGGCCGAGCCGGATCATCTCGTCGAAGCCGGTCTGCCGCTCGGTCGACGTGAGCGCCGCGCCGCTCGGGATATCGTCGCTCACGGTGCAGATGGCGAGCGCCTCTACGCCGAACTCGGCGGCCACGCCGTAGATGCCGGCGGCTTCCATCTCGACCCCCACGATGCCGTATTTGCGCATCACCTCGAACATCTCGGGCTCCGGGGTGTAGAACAGGTCTGCCGAGAAAACGTTGCCGACGTGGAAACGGAGGCCGCCCTTCTCGGCCAGCCGCGCAGCGTCGCGCACCAGGCGGAAGCTCGCGATCGCCGCGAAATCGTAGCCCCGGAACCGCATCCGGTTGACGCCGGAATCGGTGGACGCACCCATGGCGATCACGATGTCGCGCAACCGGACTGAAGTGTGCACCGAGCCGCAGCTTCCGACGCGGATGATCCGCTTGACGCCGTACTCGGCGCATAGCTCGTGGCAATAGATCGACGCCGACGGGATCCCCATGCCCGAGGCCATGACCGAACATCGCTCGCCGCGATAACGGCCGGTGTAACCCCACATGTTGCGCACGTCGTTGACGCGTCGGACGTCCTCCAGGTAGTTCTCTGCGACGAACTGGGCCCGCAGCGGGTCGCCGGGCATCAGGACGGTCTCGGCGAAATCGCCCGGCTGGGCGTTGATGTGCTTGGTGGCCATGGATGAAGGCGCGGGTCGTCGATTCTACACACGATGTGCCGAAAGTGTATCCGGCGGCGGGTCGGTCGACGCCACTGTTGTTGCATTCTGGATTCGGCTGGCGCGAAACGCCTATACTCCGCGCCACGCTTGTGTCGCGCGAAATCCACGCGCGGCCCGTCACTGGATCACACAGGGAGATCGTCTTGGCACCGAAAACCACTTCGTTTCGGCCGTTGGCCCGCGCTTGTTCACAGGTCCTCGCCGCGGCCGCGCTCGCGGCCGGCACGGCCCAGGCTCAGGAGGCCGGCCAGCTCGAGGAAGTCATCGTCACCG
Organism: uncultured Gammaproteobacteria bacterium; assembly: GCA_963834855.1. GTDB lineage: Bacteria > Pseudomonadota > Gammaproteobacteria > Steroidobacterales > Steroidobacteraceae > DATJKD01. The sequence goes on from CAWIDH010000031.1 coordinate 136,017, forward strand.
CGCAACGTCGCGCGGAGAACATGCAGGAGGTGCCGATCTCGGTATCCGCGCTCGAGGGCGAGCGGATGGACGCGCTGTTCGAGGGCGGCGAAGACATCCGAGCCCTTGCAACGCGCGTGCCGAGCCTGTATGCCGAGTCGTCGAACGGCCGGATTTCGCCGAGATTCTATATTCGAGGCCTCGGCAACACCGACTTCGACCTTGCGGCCTCGCAGCCCGTGTCCATCGTCGTAGATGAGGTCGTTCTCGAGAACGTCGTCCTGAAGAGTTCGCCGCTTTTCGACATCGAGCGCGTGGAGGTGCTGCGCGGTCCGCAGGGCACGCTGTTCGGGCGCAACACGCCTGCAGGCATCGTCAAGTTCGACACCGTGAAGCCCAGCCAGGAGTTCGATGCCAACATCGCGCTGAGCTATGGCGAGCTCGAAACCGTCAACGCACAGGGCGCAGTCGGCGGCGGCCTGACCGACTCGGCCTCGGCGCGGCTCTCGGTGCTCTATCAGTCGCGCGGCAACTGGATCGACAACGACTTCACGGGCGAGGACGACGCGATGGGCGAGTACGACGAGCTCGCCTGGCGTGGCCAGTTGCTGCTCGAGCCTACCGAGTCGTTCAGCGCGCTTTTCAACATCCATGGCCGCGATATCGACGGGACCTCGTCGATCTTCCGCGCCAACGTCCTGGGCCCGGGCAGCGACGGCTTCAACTCGAATTACGATCGCGACACGGTCTGCTTTGACGAGGGCGACAACAACCCGCAGGAGGCGGAGGGGCTCGGCGGGTCGATGCGGCTCGAGTACGACTTCGACGGCGACACGACCCTGACGTCAATCACCGCCTACGAGGAAACCGAGAGCAGCAGCCTCGGCGACATCGACGGTGGCTTCGGTGCGGACTTCCTCGGATTTGCCGGTCCCTGCCCGCCGGGCAGCCAGCCGCGGCGATACCTGCATCCCGTTCCCGTCGACGACCCAGGACGGGATCGATGACCTCGACCAGTTCACGCAGGAGTTCCGCCTTGCCTCCCAGGCGAGCGAGCAGCTCTTCTGGCAGGCGGGCGCGTATTACTTCGACTCGGAGTTTACGGTGACGACGCTGCCGTTCAGTCCGCTGTTCCCGCCTTCGACCACCGTCACGCACGAGAACACCGCCTGGGCGGTGTTCGCGCACCTGGCGTACGACGTCTCGGATGCGCTAACGGTGTCGGGCGGCCTGCGATACACCGACGACGACAAGGACTTCTCCGCCGCCGGGTCGCCCGCAGCGTCGCGGTCCGTGTCCGACGAACAGGTCAGCGGCGACGTGAGCCTGCTGTTCCGCGTGAGCGACGGCTTCAACGTCTATGGCCGGTATGCGCGCGGTTTCCGCGCACCGACGATTCAGGGTCGCGACGTCGCGTTCGGCGCGGCAGCCCTCGGTCGCCGACTCGGAGACCATCGACTCGTTCGAAGCCGGGTTCAAGTCGGACCTGGCCGATAACCGCGTGCGGCTGAACGGCGCGGTGTTCTACTACGAGGTCAAGGACCTGCAACTTACGGCGATCGGCGGCACCGCGAACCTCGTCCAGCTCGTCAACGCAGACAAGGGCACCGGCGCGGGGTTCGAGCTCGATGGCGAGTTCCTGGTCACCGACAACCTGCTGCTGACCGCGGGACTCAGCTACGTGGACACCGAGATCGACGACAGTCAGCTGGTCGCCGGGACCTGCGGTACCGGCATGTGCACGGTGCTCGACCCCGTCAATGCCAACGGCCGCGCGATCATCGACGGCAACCCGTTCCCGCAGGCGCCGGAGTACATCGCCACCGTCACGGCCCGGTACGGCTTGCCGGTGGGCGACAGCGGTGAGTTCTTCGTCTTCACGGACTGGGCCTTCCAGGGCGAGACGCATTTCTTCATCTACGACGCCACGGAGTTCAAGAGCGAAGACACGTTCGAGGGCGGCCTGCGCATCGGCTACTCGATGAACGATGGGCAGTACGAGGTCGCGGTGTTCGGCCGCAACATCACCGACGAAGAGAACGTCAAGGGCGCCATCGACTTCAACAACCTGACGGGCTTCGACAACGAACCGCGCGTGATCGGCGTGTCGTTCCGCGCGAACTTCGACTGAGCCTGAGGGTGTCCGGCCGGACGGGCAGGGCGCGCCTGACGGCGCGCCCGTCGCTCCTCGTCCTCGCGGCCTTGCTTGCGACAGGGCTCGCGACGGGCTGCGCGGCGCAGTCCGGGAGCGACGGGACTGTCCTCGTCGACCTGATCGTCGAGGGCGATCACGTCCTCACGATGGAGGCGACACAGCCGGCGTTCGCGGACGCCGCCGTGGCGGTCGACGGCGGCTACATCGTCGCCATCGGACCGCGCGACGAGATCAGCCGGCGCTACCGGGCCCGGGAGACGCTCGACGGTACCGGCCGCGTGGTGATGCCCGGCCTGATCAACGGCCACGCGCATTCCGCCATGACGCTCATGCGCGGCATCGCGGACGACCGCGAGCTCATGGACTGGCTGCGCAACTTCATCTTCCCGACCGAGGTGCGCTTCGTCGATCCGGCGTTCGTGCGGATCGGCACCGAGCTCGCCTGCTGGGAGATGATCCGCGGCGGCACGACGACCTTCGTCGACATGTACTACTACCCGGACGCCGTCGCGGAGGCGGTGGAGAGTTGCGGATTGCGGGTGCTGGTTGCGCCCACGGTGATCGACCAGAAGAGCCCCGACGCCGCGGATGCGGCCGATTCACTGCGCGTGGCAGCCGAGTTCGTCGGACGCTGGAAGGGGCGCAACAGCCGGATCATCCCGATCCTGGGCGCGCATTCCGTCTACACGATGAAGCCCGCGCAACTCACGGCCGTGCGCGCAAAGGCGCGCGAGCTTGGCGTGCCGGTCAGCATCCACCTCGCAGAGTCACGCTTCGAGATCGACTACGCGCAGAAGAACTACTCGACGACCCCGGTCGACCTGCTCGAGGACATCGGCTTCCTCGACGGCCCGACGATCGGCGCGCACGTCATCTATCCCGCCGACGCGGAGATCCCCATCCTCGCTCGACACCGTGTCGGGGTGATCCACAACCCGACCTCGAACATGAAGATCTCCTCGGGTGTCGCGCCCGTCGCACGAATGCTCGAGGCCGGGATCGCGGTGGGGCTCGGGACGGATGGCGCCGCGACCAACAACGACCTCGACCTCTGGGAGGAGATGCGGCTCGCGGCCTTCCTGCAGAAAGTCTCCACGATGGACCCGACGGTCGTACCGGCGAAGACGGCGCTCCGGATGGCCACCGCGGGCGGTGCGGAGGCGATCGGCCTCGGCGCGGAGATCGGCTCGCTGACCGTCGGACGCCGCGCGGACCTGATCCAGGTCTCGCTCGACGACCTCCATTTCACGCCGTTGTACGACCTGGTCTCGCATCTCGTCTACGTCGCCGACGAGCAGGATGTGACGAGCGTGGTCGTGGACGGCAAGGTCGTGATGCGCGACGGCACGGTGCTGACGGTGGACGTTGCGCGGGTGCGGGCCGAGGCCGGCGCGCTCGCGGAGCGGATTCGCGCGTCGCTCATCGAGAAGGACACGACTCACTAGCGGCCCGTTTGGATGCCCCTCAGCTCACCGGAACGGCACCGGCAGTCATGGCCTCGCGAGATGTAGGAAATTTCCGGCAGCATCAAGCGACATTTTTTGGCTAAACGCCGGCTCGGAACGGAGTAGCATACACCCGTCCAATCGCTAGGGGCTAAAACCCGTTAAGCAGGCGGACAGGTGAAGGGCCACAAACTGGTGGCCCTTTGTCTTTTGGACTCATCCTTCTGCGGGGGTTGAACGGCCGGCCGGCCGGATACACTCTCGCTACCCCACGCCTTTCCATAACTCCGTGACACGGCTGGGAAGCTCCGCGCACATCCGCGTGCGCGGCCCGTTGCGCGGCCGTCGGGAGTGAGAGCTTGAAACTGACGGGCGCCAGTCTGCTTGCTCACGTGCGATACGCAGTCGCAAGGCTGCGGCCGAACGACCTGTCCTCCGAAGCCGCGCTGGCAGAACCTCCCCTGCGGTCGGAGCTCCTGAGTGCCGACCAGCTGGAGCAGCGCGGTCGGGATCTCGCAGGTATCCACACCGTGTCGCAGCGTCGCGGAACGGACAAGCTGTTGCCGCGGCTGACCGCCAACGAGGACATCCTGCGCGCCACCTTTGCGCAGTTGACCGAGGCGATCGCTGCCGATCGACGGGTGACGCCGGCCAGCGAGTGGTTGCTCGACAACTTCTACCTGGTCGAGGAGCAGATCCGCACCGCAAGGCGGCACCTGCCGCGCAACTACAGCCGCGAGCTACCGCAGCTGGCGGCCGGCTCGTGCGCGGGATTCCCGCGCGTCTATGACATCGCGCTCGAGACGATCGCGCATGGAGACGGACGGGTCGACCTGGAAAGACTGAAGCGATTTATCGCCGCCTACGAAGGCGTGACGGCTCTGAAGCTCGGCGAGCTCTGGGCGATCCCCATCATGCTGCGCCTCGCATTGATCGAGAATATCCGCCGCGTGGCACTGCGCATCACGGCTGGCCGGATCGACCGCGACCTCGCGGAAGTCTGGGCCCGCAGGATGATCGGCACTGTCGAGCGTGACCCCAAGGACCTGATCCTGGTGATCGCGGACATGGCGCGCTCGGAACCGCCGATGTCTGCGCCCTTCGTATCCGAGTTCGTCCGCTTGCTGCAGGGACAGAGCCCCGCCCTCGGGCTTGCGCTCAGCTGGATCGAGCAACGATTGGCGGAACCCGGCCTCACGACGGCCCAGCTGATCCAGGCAGGCAACCAGAACCAGGCGGCCGACCAGGTGACGGTCGGCAATTCGATCGGGAGCCTGCGGTATATCGCGTCAGTCGACTGGCGCAGCTTCGTCGAAGCCGTGAGCGAGGTCGACCAGGTTCTGCGGACCGACCCGGCCGGCGCGTACGAGGGGATGGATTTTGCAACCCGCAACCGTTACCGCCAGGTAATCGAACGCATCGCGAAGCGGAGCAGGAAATCGGAGCGTGAAATCGCCGAAGCGGCGATCCGGCTGGCGAGCGACGCCGCGGCTCGCGCTGGCGCCGATGACATCGAGGACCCGCGGCGCGCACACGTAGGCTACTACCTGATCGATCGAGGACTGCGTGAGCTCGAGCGGCTGGCGCGATTCCACCGTCCAGTGTCCGAAGTCGTGCGCGACACGGTGGGGCGAGCGCCGCTGCTCGCCTATCTCGGCGCGATCGTGCTGATCACGATCCTGACGAGTGCGGTGCTGCTGCCAGCCGCCGGCAACGCGAGCGGATGGCGACTCGCGATCTACGTGGCTGCCGCGGTGCTCGCGACCAGCCAGCTGGCGGTTGCGCTGGTGAACTGGCTCGCAACGCTGTTCGTGGCGCCGCGTGCGCTGCCGCGGATGGACTTCTCGACGGCCATCCCGTTGACCTCGCGCACACTGGTGATCGTCCCGACGTTTCTCACCACGATTGCGGGCATCGATGACCTGGTCGAAGCGCTCGAGGTCCGCTTCCTTGCCAATCGGGATTCCAGCCTTCGCTTCGGTTTGCTGACGGATTTTCCGGATGCCGACGCTGAGACGCTCCCGGCGGACGACACGCTGCTGCGTCATGCTCGCATGTGCGTCGAAGGGCTGAACGGGCAATACGGCGACGATATTTTCTATCTCTTCCACCGACCGCGGCGGTGGAACGCCGGCGAACGGGTGTGGATGGGATACGAGCGCAAGCGGGGAAAACTCGCCGACCTGAACTGGCTGCTGCGCAAAGGCGCGTCGGAGTCGGCGGCCGAGCGATTCTCGCTGGTCGTCGGCGACATCGAGGCGCTCGCGAACACGCGCTACGTGATTACTCTCGATACGGATACGCAGCTTCCGCGCGACGCCGCCCATGAGCTCGTCGGCACGATGGCGCACCCGTTGAACCGCCCCGGTTACGACCCGGCGGGACAGCGGGTATGCAGGGGCTACGGGATCCTGCAGCCGAGAGTGAGTCCGAGTCTGCCGGGAACCAGCCGCTCCATATATGCGCGCCTGTACAGCGGCGATGCCGGCATCGATCCCTACACGCGCACGGTTTCCGACCTCTATCAGGACTGGTTCGGCGAAGGATCGTTCATCGGCAAGGGCATCTACGATGTCGACGCATTCGAGCAGGCGCTCAACGGCAGATTCCCCGAAAACCGGATCCTCAGTCACGACCTGCTCGAGGGCTGTTATGCGCGTTCCGGGCTGCTCAGCGACATCGAGGTGTTCGAGGATCACCCTGCGTCGTACCTGACTGACGTGTCGCGCCGTCATCGCTGGATCCGTGGCGACTGGCAGATCGCGAGCTGGCTGTTGCCGTGGGTGCCGGTGGGAGACGGTCGCCTGCAACGAAACCCGCTTTCGGCACTCTCGCTGTGGAAGATCGCCGACAACCTGCGCCGCAGCCTGGTACCCGTGGCGCTGCTTCTGCTGTTGCTGGCCGGGTGGCTGATCCTGCCATCGCCGCGGCTCTGGACCTTAGGTGTCGCCGGCGTGCTTTTCGCGCCGGCATTTCTCGGCTTCATACAGCAGTTGTTCCGCAAGCCTCCCGACAGCGTGCTGCGGCTGCACGCCGCAGCAACCCTGCGGTCGGCCGTGGTGCGGGGCGCCCAGGCGGGGCTTGCACTCGCCTGCCTGCCGCACGAGGCGTTCGTCAATGCCGACGCAGTGCTGCGTACGACGTGGCGAATGCTCGTGTCCCACCGACGACGGCTCGCATGGAGCCCGTTCGGTGCGCGGTCGCAGGACTCCGTGCCATCGCTGCGGGGATCGTTTCGGCCGATGTGGGTGGCCCCGGCCGTTGCGACGGCAACGCTTGCCGGACTGGCGGTGTCGCGGCCGGCGGCATTGGCGTGGGCGGCACCTGTACTCGCCCTGTGGTTGTCGGCGCCCGTCATCACCTGGTGGCTGAGCCGGCCGGTGGCGCGGCGCGAGCCGCGTCTGAAGCCGAGCCAGGAAGTCTTTCTCCGCGGTCTGGCTCGGCGCACGTGGGCGTACTTCGAGACCTTCGTCGGATCCGAGGACCACTGGCTGCCTCCGGACAACTTCCAGGAGCTGCCGGTACCGAGCGTCGCGCATCGCACATCGCCGACCAACATGGGCCTCGCGGTGCTCGCCAACCTGACGGCCTACGATTTCGGCTACCTGACAGCCGGAGGACTGCTCGCGCGTACTTCCAATACGTTTCGCAGCATGGCGTCTCTCGAGCGATACCGGGGTCATTTCTACAACTGGTACGACACGCGGACTCTGCGGCCGCTGCTGCCGATGTACGTATCGACGGTCGACAGCGGAAACCTGGCGAGCTACGTGCTGACGCTGCGTGCCGGTCTGCTGGCGCTGCCCGATGATCCGATCCTGTCGCGGCGCGCACTCGCGGGCCTCGCCGACACGCTGCACGTGCTGCAGGAGTCGATTGGCGCCGATGCCGGCGCGGCGCTCGCAGCACTCCGGCACGAGGTCGACTCGGGCACGGTCGCTGGCCCCATGCCGCTCCGCGATGCAAAGCGGCGAATCGACCGGCTGGTCGAGCTCGCCGGCACGCTATCGATCCCCGATGCCGGCTACGACGTGCGCGACACGACGGCCGACACTTCCCGCACCTCGGACTGGACCGCGATGCTGCTGCGACAGAGTCAGGCCGTCCGTGACGAGCTCGCGTCGCTCGCCCCGTGGCTCTCGCTGCCCGCGGCTCCGGCGGGGCTCGCGGCGCTGCTGCCGGACACGCGGACGCCGAGCCTCCGTGAAGTTGCCGATCTCGAGTCGAAGCTCTCGCCTGACATCGCGCACTCGCTCGAAACGTGCGCGGATTCATCCATCCGCGACTGGCTGATCGAGCTGCGCGAATCGGTGGCGGCCGGCAGTGCGGTCGCGCGACAGGCGATCCAAGACAGCGAACGGCTCGGCGCCCAGGCCGGTGAATTCGCGAACGTGGAACATGGCTTCCTGTACGACCGGAGTCGCCGCCTGTTCCGGATCGGGTTCAACGTCAGCGAGCGGCGGCTCGATTCGAGCTACTACGACCTGCTCGCGTCCGAAGCGAGACTTTGCAGTTTCCTCGCGATCGCGCAGGGCGCGGTGCCCCAGGAGAGCTGGTTCGCGCTGGGACGAATGCTGGCGATCGCCGGCGGCGAGCCGGTGCTCGTCTCGTGGAGCGGCTCGATGTTCGAGTACCTGATGCCGCAGCTGGTGATGCCGAGCTATCCGAACACGCTCATCGACCAGACCAATCGCGCGGCCGTGCAGCGGCAGATCGACTACGGGCGGCAGCGAGGCGTGCCGTGGGGCATCTCCGAATCAGGCTACAACTTCGTGGATGCAAATCGCACATACCAGTACCGGGCCTTCGGTGTCCCGGGACTGGGATTGCAACGCGGTCTCGGGGACGACCTGGTCGTGGCCCCGTACGCCTCAGCGCTCGCATTGATGGTCGAACCCGAGGCTGCCTGCACCAATCTCGAACGCCTCGCGGGCGTCGGCCTGCTCGGCCGGTTCGGAATGTTCGAGGCGATCGACTACACGCCGAACCGTCTGCCACGCGGGCAGACCGGTGCGATCGTCCACAGCTACATGGCACACCACCAGGCGATGAGCCTGCTGGCGTTCGCGGACCTGCTGCTGAATCACCCTTTGCACGCGCGCTTCGAGTCGGACCCGGTGTTCAAGGCCACCTTGACACTGCTGCACGAGCGAATACCACGGTCGGCGGCCGTGCACCCACATCCGGCTGCGCTCCCCGGCGCGTCGGTTGTGTCCGAGCAGCCGCTGGCCGCGACGCGCGTGATCGCGAGCCCGGACACGACCGCCCCGGAGGTGCTGTTGCTGTCGAACGGCCGTTATCACGTGCTGGTAACCGGCGCGGGCGGCGGCTACAGCCGATGGAAGGATCTCGCGGTCACGCGCTGGCAGGAAGACCCTACGCGTGATCACTGGGGAACCTTCTGCTACATCCGCGACCTGGCGAGCGGCGAGTTCTGGTCGAATGCGTCGCAGCCCACGCCACGACGGCCCGAGCACTACGAGGCAATCTTCACCGAAGGGCGGGCGGAATTTCACCGCCAGGATCGGCTCGATGGTGCACTGATCGAAACGCGCACCGAGGTCGTCGTCTCGCCGGAGGACGACATCGAGCTGCGCCGCATCAGGATCATCAACCGCTCGCGTGCGCGCCGGGCTGTGGATTTCACGACGTACGCGGAAGTCGTCATGGCGCCCGCGCCCGCGGATACGCTGCATCCGGCCTTCAGCAAGCTGTTCGTGCAGACCGAGATCCTCAGGCCGAAACGCGCACTGCTCTGCACGCGCAGGCCGCGCTCCCGCGACGAGCAGCCGGGCTGGATGTTCCACCTGGCGACGGTCCGCGGTGGTCTGCCGGGGGAGCTTTCATTCGAGACGGATCGCGCGGCGTTCATCGGTCGCGGCCGAACGGCTGCGAATCCACGCGCGCTCGAGACGAATGAACCGCTGTCCGGCAGAGAAGGCCCGGTTCTTGACCCGATCGTGGCGATCCAGCAGCAGATCGTCCTGGATCCCGATCAGTCCGTGACGATCGACGTGGTGACCGGCGTCGCCGCCACCCGTGACGACGCGGAGCATCTGATCGACCGCTATCAGGACCGGCATCTCGCCGACCGGGTGTTCGGCCTCGCGTGGACGCATAACCAGGTCGTGCTGCGGCAACTGGACATCACGGAATCCGAGGCACAGGTCTACCAGCGGCTCGCCGGCGCCGTCGTTTATGCCGGCGCTGCGCTGCGTGCGGACGCGAGCACCGTGCTCAGCAACCGCCGTGGTCAGTCCAGCCTGTGGGGCTACGCGATCTCGGGCGATCTGCCGATCGTCCTGCTGAAGATCTCCGATCGCGAGAACATCCAGCTCGTCCGGCAGACTGCTGCAGGCGCGGGCGTACTGGCGGCTCAAGGGCCTGGTTGCCGATCTGGTGATCTGGAACGAGGAGCACGCCGGCTACCGTCAGCAACTGCACGACGAGGTCATGGGCCTGGTCGCCGGCTGAAGCCGGCGCGATCGACCGGCCCGGCGGCATCTTCGTCCGCAGCGCCGATCACATCACGCCCGAAGACCGGTATCCTGCTGCAGGCGGTGGCGCGCGTCGTGATCGTGGACAACCGCGGCACGCTCGCGGAGCAGATCAAGCGTCGTGTGCCGCCGGCTGCGCCGCTGGCGCTGCTGGCGACGACGAAGCGCAATCCGCCCGAGGACGCCGTCCCCGCGGCCACGCCTCGCGCCGACCTGATATTGACGAACGGTGCCGGCGGATTCACGCCCGACGGGCGCGAATACGTGATCACGCTCGCGTCCGGGCAGTCGACGCCGGCCCCGTGGGTCAACGTGATTGCCAACCCGCAGTTCGGAACGGTCGTGTCCGACAGCGGCTCCGCGTACACCTGGAGCGAAAACGCGCACGAGTACCGCCTCACCCCGTGGCACAACGACCCGATCATCGACGGAAGCGGAGAGGCGTTCTATCTGCGTGACGAGGTGACCGGACGCTACTGGTCACCGACCCCCGGGCCGGCCCCCGGACGACGGCCCTACGTGAGCCGGCACGGTTTCGGCTACAGCGCTTTCGAACACGAGGCAGCGGGCATTCGATCGGAACTGATCGTGCACGTTGCGACGGATGCGCCGGTCAAGTTCTGGGTGCTGAAGGTCCGCAACGAATCGGGCGAGCCGCGCCGGCTCTCCTGCACCGGCTACCTCGAGTGGGTGCTGGGCGATCTGCGTGCGAAATCCGCGATGCACGTGACCACGGAGATCGATCCGAAGACGTCTGCCTTGTTCGCACGCAACCCGTTCAACTCGGACTTTCCGGACCGGATTGCCTTCTTCGACGTCGACGACCAGGGTGCACGCCGGACCGTGACGGGCGATCGCGCGGAATTCCTCGGCCGCAATGGAACGATGCAGAGACCTGCAGCGATGACCAGGTCGCGGCTGTCGGGCAGGGTGGGGGCGATGCTCGACCCTTGCGCCGCGATCCAGGTAACGTTCGAGCTCGGCGCGGGACAGGAGCGTCAGCTCGTCTTCCGCATGGGGGTGGGCACGGGTCTCGACGACACACGGGCGCTGGTAACCCGCTTTCGCGGTGCGGCGGCATCGCGAGCTGCGCTCGAAGCCGTGTGGGAGTACTGGAAACGGACGCTCGGGGCCGTGCAGGTCGAGACACCCGACGAATCACTGAACGTTCTCGCAAACGGCTGGCTGATCTACCAGACGCTGGGTTGCCGGCTCTGGGCGCGGAGCGGGTTCTACCAGTCGGGCGGCGCTTTCGGATTCCGCGACCAGCTGCAGGATGTCATGGCGCTCATTCATGCCGAGGCTCGCCTGACGCGCGCGCAACTGTTGCTGTGCGCGAGCCGGCAGTTCGTCGAGGGCGATGTACAGCATTGGTGGCATCCGCCTGCCGGACGTGGTGTCCGCACCCGTTGCTCCGACGACTACCTGTGGCTGCCGCTCGCGACCTGCCGCTACGTATTCGCGATTGGCGACACGGGTGTACTCGACGAAACCGTGCCGTTCCTCGAAGGGCGGGCGGTCCATCCGGACGACGAGTCCTACTACGACATGCCCGGGCGGGCGGGCGACACCGCGTCGCTGTACCAGCACTGCGTGCGCGCCGTCCGGTACGGGTTCCGTTTCGGGTCGCATGGCCTGCCTCTGATGGGTTCCGGCGACTGGAACGACGGCATGAACAAGGTGGGCATACACGGCCAGGGGGAAAGCGTCTGGCTGGGTTTCTTTCTCTACGACGTGCTGCAGCAGTTCTCGAGACTTGCACGCCTGCATGGCGATTCCACATTCGCCGACGAGTGTGATGCCGTTCGCACGCGGCTGCGCGAGAGCATCGAGCGTCACGGCTGGGACGGGCAGTGGTATCGACGCGCGTATTTCGACGACGGGACACCGCTCGGCTCGGCAACGAATCCCGAATGCCGCATCGATTCGATCTCGCAGAGCTGGTCCGTGCTGTCCGGTGCAGGCGATGCCGGGCGGGCGCGGCGCGCGATGGATGCGCTCGATTCGCAACTCGTACGGCGCGGCGATTCGCTGATCCAGCTGCTCGATCCGCCATTCGACCAGTCGAGCCTCGATCCCGGCTACATACGCGGTTACGTTCCCGGTGTGCGCGAGAACGGCGGCCAGTACACGCACGCCGCAATCTGGGCGTCGATGGCATTCGCAGATCTCGGCGACGCACGGCGAGCCTGGGAACTGCTGACGATGATCAACCCGGTGAATCACTCGCTTTCCAGTCAGGATGCGGCCACCTACAAGGTGGAGCCCTATGTCGTTGCCGCGGACGTGTACGGTTCGTCGCCGCACGTCGGGCGGGGCGGCTGGACCTGGTACACCGGCTCGGCGGGGTGGCTGTATCGCCTGATCGTCGAATCACTGCTCGGATTGCGTCTCGACGTCGACAAGCTGCGGTTCAAGCCTTGCCTTCCGCCGCACTGGCGGTCGTTCAAGCTGCATTACCGCTATCGCAGGACGACGTATCACATACTCGTCACACAGAGGCCAGCGACCGGCGCGGAGAATGCCGGGCAGATGACGGTCACGGTGGATGGCATGCCTCGACGTGACCAGGCGGTGCCGCTGATCAATGACCGCATCGAGCATTCGGTCGAGGTGAGCGTTCTGACTTCGCCCACCGCCGGCGATGAGCGCGCGCTTTCGAGCGGCGCAGATCCGAGCTTCGCGCCGTGATCAGTGCAGAAAACCTGTGCCGTGATCCATCGGCGACAAGCCGAGGTGCCGGGCGAGACTCTGTCCGATGTCCGCCATGCTCGCGCGCCGGCCAAGCGGGCCGGGCGTGACGTCCGGGCCGGCGGCCAGCACCGGCACGTGCTCGCGAGTGTGATCGCTGCCCGGCCAGGTCGGGTCGCATCCGTGGTCGGCGCTCAGAATCGCGACGTCGCCCGCTCCGAGACGCTCGAGCAGCTCGGGCATGCGCGTGTCGAAATACTCGAGCGCCGCGGCGTAGCCCTCGACGTCGCGTCGATGGCCGTAAAGCATGTCGAAATCGACGAAGTTCGCTGAAGACGATCGAGCGGTCCGGCGCGGCTTGCATTGCAGCCAGCGTGGCGTCGAATAGCGCCGCATTGCCCGTGGCCTTGATCTCGCGGCTGATGCCTTGGTGCGCGAAGATATCGGGAATCTTGCCGATGCCGATCACCTCGCCGCCCGCGGCGACGAGCTTGTCGAGCACGGTCGGCGCGGGCGGCGGCACGGCATAGTCGCGGCGATTGCCGGTGCGCACGAAATCGTTCGCGCGCGCGTCCCGACGAAACGGCCGTGCGATGACGCGGCCGATCCGGTACTCGTCGACCAGCTCGCGGGCGATCAGGCACAGGTCGAGCAGCCGCTCGAGGCCGAAGGCCTCCTCGTGCGCCGCGATCTGGAACACGCTGTCGGCCGAGGTGTAGACGATCGGCTTGCCCGTCCGGACGTGCTCCTCGCCCAGTCGCTCGATGATCTCCGTCCCCGAGGCGTGACAGTTGCCGAGCACGCCCGGCAGCCGGCCGCGCTCGATCAGCTTCGCGAGCAGCGGCTCCGGGAACGCGTGGTCCGGGTCGCGGAAATATCCCCACTCGTAGAGCACCGGCACGCCGGCCATCTCCCAGTGTCCGCTCGGCGTGTCCTTGCCCGTGCTGAGCTCGGCCGCGTAACCGTACGCGCCCTCGATGTCGACGTCCGTCGCGCAACCCTCTGGAAATTGCCCGCAACTGTCCCGTGCGGCGTGCAGCAGGCCAAGCCGCGCAAGATTCGGCAGCGCGAGCGGCCGGCCTGCCCGGGCGCGTCGCTCGGCGATGTGCCCCAGCGTGTTGGCGCCCACGTCGCCGAACTTCTCCGCGTCGGCGGTGGCACCGATCCCGAAGGAGTCGAGGACGAGAATTACGGCGCGTGTCATCGGCGAAGGCCTCCTTGGGTCACGGCGCCTGCAGCGACACGAAGAGCCCCGCCAGAACGGCGCTCATCAGGCTGGCAAGCGTGCCGGCAACAACGGCCTTGAGTCCCATCCGCGCGATGTCGGAGTCGTCGCTCGGGCACCAGGCTGCCGAGGCCGCCGAGCATCATCGCGATCGAGGACAGGTTCGCAAAGCCGCAGAGCGCGAATGTCATGACGACCTGCGTGTGGTTCGAGAGCTGCTCCTTGATCTCGACGAAGTTCACGTAGGCGACGAACTCGTTGACCACGAACTTCTGGCCGATCAGGCTGCCGGCGGCGACCGCCTCGTTCCACGGGACCCCGAGCAGGAAGGCGAGCGGCGCGAGCAGGTAGCCGAGAATGGCCTGGAAGGTCAGGCCCTCGAGGCCGAAGAAGCCGCCCGATCCCGCCGATCATCCCGTTCACGAGCGCGATCAAGGCAATGAAGGCGAGCAGCATCGCGCCGATGTTGAGCGCCAGCATCAGGCCGTCGCGCGCGCCGTTGGCCGCCGCTTCGAAGATGTTCACCGGCTTCGCATCGTCGCTGTACTGGACGTGGACGAGCTGCGGGTCGCGGTAGTCGGTCTCGGGCACGAGGATCTTCGCCATCAGCAGCCCGCCCGGCGCGCCCATGAAGCTCGCCGTGATCAGGTACTTGAGGCTCACGCCCATCGTCGCGAACCCCGCCATCACGGCGCCGGCGATCGTGGCCATGCCGACCGTCATGATCGCGAACAGCTCCGAGTTCGTGGTCGCGGCCAGGTATGGCCGGACGACCAGGGGCGCCTCGGTGTGGCCCATGAAGATGTTCGCCACCGCCGACATCGATTCCGTGCGGCTGGTCTTGAGCAGCCGGTGCAGCAGCCCGCCGAGAAACGACACGACCCGCTGCATGATGCCGAGGTAGTAGAGCGTCGCCATCAGCGAGGCGAAGAACACGATCACGGGCAGCACGTGGATCGCGAAGATGAATCCCATCTCCTCCCGCTCGCTGAGCGGCCCGAACAGGAAGCGGATGCCGACGTTCGCGTAGTCGATGACGTTCTGCACGCCCTGCACGAGCCCGTTGAGTACGACGTCGCCTCGCGGCACGTACAGGATGAGCGCCGCAATGCCCACTTGCAGCGCGAAAGCCGTGCCGAGCGTGCGGAAGTTGAGGTGCCTCGCGGTCGCTCGACAGCAGCAGCGCCAGGGCGAACAGCGTGACGATGCCGACCAGGCTCATGATCGTTGTCATTTCTTGGACCAGCTCCGGGCGGTTGCCGGCTAGTGTCCCACATCCGCCGCAGTCCGGCAGTTCGCGGCTAAACTGGTGCGCATGAGCGTCTCCCAGGACACCGAGCCGGCCACCGGCAGCCGCCGTCGGCAGAGCTGCACCGGCGGTCATGATGGTCCGGCCGGCGGCTTTCTGCTGGAACGCCGAGACCTGCGACAGCAACCACTTCCAGCTCCGTGCCGCGCCGTCCGATGCGGGGCTGGCGGCGGCCGCCGTGAACGAGTTCGACGCCATGGTCGCCGCCCTGCGCGCCGCCGGTGTGACGGTGCACGTGTTCGAGGACCGGCCGGAGCCCTGCTGCCCGGATGCCGTGTTTCCGAACAACTGGGTGAGCTTCCACGACGACGGCACGGTCGTGCTGTACCCGATGCTCGCGCCGACGCGGCGCCGCGAGCGGCGACCGGAGCTGCTGCAGGAGCTGGTGCAGCGCGGTGACTACTCCGTCTCGCGCCTGCTCGATCTCACGCACCATGAGCTCGAGCATCGGTACCTCGAAGGCACCGGCAGCGTCGTGCTCGATCACGTCGCACGCGTCGCTTATGCCTGTCCGTCGCCGCGTACGCACGGCCCGGTCCTGCAGGAGTTTGCGAGCGAGCTCGGCTTCGAGCCCTGCGTATTCGCAGCGCGTGGCCGCGACGGCACGGCGATCTACCACACGAACGTCCTGCTCGCGATCGGCGAGCGGTTCGCGGTCGTCTGTCTGGAATCGATCGTGGCGGACGATCGGTCGCGGGTGCTGCGCAAGCTCGAGGCCGGGGGGCGCACCGTGGTCGACATCGGCTTCGACGCGCTCGAGGCCTTCGCGGGCAACATGCTCGAGCTGCGCGCCGCCGACGGCGCCGGCGTGCTCGTGATGTCGGCGCAGGCCCGCGCGGGCCTCGCTCCGGGCCAGTACGACAGCGCTCGCAGCCTGCGTGGATCGGGTCGTCGTGGCGCCCGTCGACCGCATCGAGCAGGCCGGCGGCGGCTCGGTGCGCTGCATGCTGGCCGAAGTGTTCCTGCCGCTGCGGCCGAACGGAGGCTAGAATCCCGCCCGGTCGGGGGAATTCGTGCTCGAACTCGGCGTCAAAAGCCTCATCGCCTACCTGCTCGGCTCGATCATCGGCAGCCTGCTGCTCGGGCGGCTGCGCGGCGTCGATATCCGCACGCTCGGCAGCGGTAATGCGGGCGGCACGAATGCGCTTCGGACCCAGGGATGGCCGTTCGCGCTCGGCGTGATGGCGATCGACATAGGCAAGGCGGTGTTCGCGGTCGGCGTGCTGCCCGGTCTCGACCTGCCGCTCATCGGGATCAAGCCGCGTCTCGACCGCCAGTGGCTTGCGGTCGCCTGCGCGATCGCCGTCGTGGTCGGGCACGTCTATCCGCTCTGGCACGAATTCCGAGGCGGCAAAGGTGCGGCGACGCTGATCGGTGCGGTCGCCGTACTGGCGCCCGGCGCCCTGATTCCGGTGTTCGCCGTCTGGCTGGTCACGGTGACTGCTCACCGGTTTCGTCGGTCTCGGCAGCATGCTCGGCAGCCTCGCGCTGCCGGTGTACTTCGCGCTGTAGACCGGCCGGTGAACGTCGCTCTGCTCGCCTTCGGCGTGCTGATGGCCGCCTTCGTCGTCTACACGCACCGCGTCAACATCGCGCGAATGCGTGCCGGAACGGAAAGTCGTGCGCGGCGCCTCTGGCTGCTGCGCCCGCGATGAGCCCGACGGCACCGCGGCTGCTGGCCCTGCTCGGCGACGGCCGGCTGCATTCCGGTCCGCAGCTCGCAGCGTCGCTCGGCGTGTCGCGCGCCGCCGTGTGGAAGCTCGTCGGCGAGCTGCGTGACGTCGGCGTAACGATCGAGAGCGTGAACCGGCGCGGCTACCGGTCTGGCCGGGCCCGTCGAGCTGCTGGATGCGGAGCGCATGCGCGAGGAGGCGGGTCGGCTCGGGCCGCCGCCTTCCGGACGCACTGGCCGTGCTGTTCCTGACCGGGTCGACCAACGACGATCTGCAGGCCGCGCCGCCGCCGTCGCCCGGCACGGCGCGGGTGGAATTCGCCGAGCTGCAGAATGCGGGACGCGGCCGCCGCGGCCGGCGCTGGATCGCGCCCTTCGGCAGCGGACTCACGTTCTCGATCGCCTGGACGTTTGCCGATACGCCGGCCGACCTGCCCGCGCTCGGGCTCGCGCTCGGAGTCACGGTCGCAAGGGTCCTCGAGCGGCTGGGAGCGAGCGGCGTCGCGCTCAAGTGGCCGAACGACCTCCTGGTGCACGGACGCAAGCTCGGCGGCCTGCTGACACAGCTCAGGCAGGAAGCGGGCGGGCCCGCCACCGTCGTCGCGGGTCTCGGGCTCAACCTCGCGCTGCCCGCGGAGGCGAGGGAGCGAGCTGGACCGGACCATCGGGCACGGCGCCGAGCCGGTGATGTCGCTGCCGGCCACGGATCTCGCAAGCGCGATGCCGCGCGGCGTGCCCTCGCGCAATCTCATCGCGACGGAGCTGGTGCTCGCGTTCGAGGATGCGTTCGTCGCGTTTGCGAAAGAGGGATACGCCGCCTTTGCCGGGGACTGGGCCGCGCTCGATGCGCTGCGCGACGCGCCGGTGCGCGTGCATCAGGGCAGCGAGCGGCTGGACGGGACCGCGCGAGGCACCGATCGCGACGGTGCGCTCCTCGTCGAGAGCGCCGGGCGGATGCTACGGGTGTTTTCGGGAGACGTCAGCGTCAGGGGCGCCGCGTCCTGAGCCGCTGTCGCAGCCGCCGCAGGCCGAACCGGCTTTCGCAGCAGTGCGAAGCAATCGCTTCCCGCAACCAGCGTGGGCACGCGGGCGACGCGTTCGACCAGGCGACTGCGCGATCGGCGAGCCGTCGTCGCAGCGCGCGCGGGGCGAGCGCCCACGCGGCGTACGCCGCGGCAGCGGTGACGATCAGCACTACAGCCAGGTTCTGCAACACGGGCGGCCTCAGGCGCCGAGCGCGAGCGCGACTCGGTACGTGACGAAGGATGCCACATAGGCGAGCCCGAACAGGTAGCCCGCCATCAGCAACGGGTAGCGCCAGGAATTCGTCTCGCGCTTGACCACCGCGAGCGTCGACAGGCACTGCGGCGCGAACACGTACCAGGCGAGCAGCGACAGCGCGGTCGCGAGGCTCCAGGTGGCGGCGATCATCGGCGTGAGCGCACCTGCGAGCGCCTCGTCGGTCGCGGACAGCGAATACACCGTGCCGAGCGCGGCGACTGCGACTTCGCGCGCCGCCAGCCCCGGCACCAGCGCGAGGGAAATCTGCCAGTTGAACCCGATCGGCGCGAAGAGAACCTCGAGGCCGCGGCCAATGTAGCCCGCGATGCTGTACTGGATCGCCGGTCCCGTCGCATCGGGCGGCGGCGCCGGGAAGCTGCTCAGGAACCACAGCACGATCATCAGCGACAGGATGATCGTGCCCACGCGCGTCAGGAAGATCCTGGTGCGCTCCCAGAGACCGATCATCAGGTTGCGCAGGTTCGGCCAGTGATACTCCGGAAGCTCGAGCAGCAGCGGGTGATAGCTCGTGCGCATCACCGTGCGCTTGAGCAGGTAGGCCACGGCCATCGCCGAGACGATCCCCGCCGCGTAAAGCGCGAACAGCACGAGGCCCGGGAGATTGAAGGGGCCGACCGGGCGGTTCGGAATGAACGCGGCGATCACGAGTGCGTACACCGGCAGTCGCGCGGAACACGTCATCAGCGGCGCGATCATGATCGTCGCCAGGCGATCGCGCAGATTGGGGATGGTGCGCGTGGCCATGATCCCGGGGATCGCGCAGGCGAAGCTCGACAGCAGTGGAATGAACGCGCGCCCGGACAGGCCCACGCTGCCCATCAGCCGGTCGAGCAGAAACGCCGCCCTTGGCAGATAGCCGCTGTCTTCGAGGAGCAGGATGAAGAAGAAGAGAATCAGGATCTGCGGCAGGAACACGAGCACGCTGCCGATGCCCGCCACGATACCGTCGACGAGCAGGCTCTTGAGCGCCCCGTCCGGCAGCGTCTGCTGGATCATCTGGCCGAGCGCGGCCACGCCGCCGTCGATCAGTTCCATCGGCACCGCCGCCCAGCTGAACACCGCCTGGAAGATCAGGAACAGCAGCGACGCGAGGATCGCGAGCCCGGCGACCGGGTGCATCACGAGCGCATCGATCTGCCGCAGGAAGCGCGGTGGCGAAGGGGCTCGGCATAGCCCGGTCGCGCGAAGGATGCGACGAACCTCGCGCTGGTTGCGCTCGATCTGCGCGAGATCGGGTTCGCGCCACTCGACCGGCGGGGTCGCTGCGGGCAGCGCGGCAGACGCTCGAGCCGCTCGATGAGTGCCCGGTCGCCGTCGCGGGCGACCGCGACGGTCTCGACCACCGGCACACCGAGCTCGCGCTCGAGCGCCGGGCGCATCGACCTGAAACCCGCGCGAGCGGGCGAGATCGCTCATGTTGAGCGCGACGATCATGGGGATGCCGAGCTCCTTGAGCTCGAGCACGAGCCGCAGGTTCAGGCGGAGATTGGTCGCATCGGCCACGCAGACGATGAACCGAGGCGCCGTCTCTCCGGACAGCCGGCCGAGCAGCAAGTCGCGGGTGATGGCCTCGTCGAGCGTGGTCGGGGTCAGGCTGTACGCACCCGGCAGATCGAGCACGCGATAGCTGCGCTCGCGGGACGGGCCCACGAACGCGCCTTCTTTGCGCTCGACCGTGACCCCGGCGTAGTTTGCGACCTTCTGCCGGCTGCCCGTCAGGCGGTTGAAAAGCGCCGTCTTGCCGCTGTTCGGGACCCCGATCAGGGCAAACTGGAACGGATCGGCGGCGGCCGCCTGCACGCTCACGTCTCGCTGCCTCCTTCGACGGCGACCATGATGGCTGCGGCTTCGCGGCGGCGAAGCGCGAACACCGAGTTGCCGACGCGGACCGCGATCGGGTCGGCGCCCGGCCAGATCTCTTCGATCACCTCGACGTGCTCGCCAGGGCAGAAACCGAGCTCCAGGAGCCGCCGGCTCACGGTCGAGTCGGCCGAGTCACCCAGGCTCTGCCGGTCGTCGGTGACCGCCGTGACGACGCCGCGAGCGCCCTTGCGGAGCGCTGCCAGACTGACGGATGACATGCGTCAATGATACCAATCGTAATGAGAATCGTCTGCAATACCGTGCCCCGAGCGAAAATTGGCTCGGAGCCAGATTACGAATCGATAATCTGGCTCCGAGCCAATATTCCAGCAGAATCCGGGGCGTGGGTGGGCGGATTGATAAAGGACTCTTGATGTTGCTGGTCGACATCGGAAACAGCCGGATCAAGTGGGCGAGCTTCGAGGACGGTCGACTGGGGACGGCGGCCGCCGCGGAGGTCGGCGCCTGGACCGAGGCCGACTGGCGAGCTGAGCTCGAGCGGACCGGCGCGACGCGGGTGGTCGCCGCCGCCGTCGGCGCGGCTGCCGCGCGGGAAGCGCTCGTAGCCGCCAGCCGGCACGTGATCGGACGGGCGCCCGAGTTCGCCGTCTCGACCGCCGAGGCGGCCGGTGTTCGAAATGGCTATTCGAACCCGGCGCAGCTCGGGGTCGACCGCTGGCTGGCCGTTATCGGCGCGTTTCACCGCCATCGATCCACCTGTTGCGTCGTGGACGCCGGCACCGCACTGACCGTCGATGCCGTTGACGGTACCGGCGCGCACTCCGGTGGGTTCATCGTGCCGGGACCACGGTTGATGGTGGAATCGCTTTTGACCCGGACCAGCGATCTCGCCGATCGCTGGACGTGGGACCGCGCCCCCGATCCGGCCACCTTCCCGACGAGCACGCGCGATGCTATCGAGCACGGCTGCCTGATCGCACTCGCGGGATTGATCGACGTCGCTTCGAAGAATCTGGCCGCTCGGACCGCTCAGGTGCCGCGACTGATCGTGACGGGTGGTGCGGCGGACCTGCTGCTGCCCTGGCTGCGGCAGCCGGCCGAGCTGGTGCCGGACCTGGTCCTGCAAGGCCTTGCCCGGATTGCATAATCCGGCCGATTCGGGCCTTGGGACCTCGTCCAGGGCCGGGTCGGGAGGAGGCGTGTATGATCCGCGCGTCGCTGCTGCCCGCCCGGTCGGGAAGCTGCTAGCAACGCGGAGGAAAGCGTTGAAAATCAATGCTTTGACGATCGCCTGGGTCGCTATGGCGGTGCTGTTGTTCGGATCCGGGGACGCCGGTGCGGATACCGCGGCCGGTCAGGCCCGGTTCAATGCCATTTGTGGGGAATGCCACGACTCGGCGGACTTCGAGAATGAGAATCCGCAGGCGCTCGCCGCCACCCTTCGCCAGATCGTGAGCGGCGAGCTCAAGCACAAGAGAGTCCTTCAGCTCTCCGAACAGGAGATCGCGGACATCGCCGCATACATGTCCACTGGCGGCAAGTAGCGCCCGCGCACTTGACTCGACCACCGTGCGCGCGCTCTTTCTGCTGCTCCTGTTGGCCAACGTCCTGTTTTTCGGGTGGTCGCGCTGGGTAGCGCCGTCTCAGGCAGGCCCGGTCGCGGCGACGACCGATCGTGCCAGGCTGCGCAGCATTCGCCTGGTGACCGAGCAGCCTGGCCCCACCGGTGGGTCATCGCCCGTCGACGCCGACCAGACCGCGCAGCAGGCGGCCGCTGCGATGTCCGAGTGCGTGAGTGCCGGACCATTTCTCGAGCCCGGCCGAGCGCAGGCGGCGGCAACTCGACTCCGCGATCAGGGGTTTACGTTGACGCTGCGTGAATCGCGCGACGAAGTCTGGGTCGGCCAGTGGGTGCGTCTCGACCGGCTGCCGAACGCGGATGCCGCGGCCGCCGCATTGACGGGGCTGCGTGCAGCGGGCCTGACCGATGCCTATCTGCTGACCGAAGAAGCGCCGGGAACGGTGATCTCGCTAGGCGTGTTTGCCGACGCGCAGCGGGCGCAGGATGTCGCCGGGCTGGTCCGAGACGCGGGCTTCGAGGCGACGATCGGTGATCGATTCCGGACGGCGGACGTCGTGTGGCTCGATTTCGACCGGCGCTCAAACGCGGGCCTGCCCGCACTCGAAGGACTGCAGGCGAGCGCGGGCGCAACGGCGCGCCTCGAGCTGCGCCCATGCCCCACAACCGCCGACTGAAGGTCGGCTACGCGCACGCCCGCGCTAGAATCGCGCCGCGAAGCACAACGCCCACGCGCCGGCTTAGCTCAGTTGGTAGAGCAGCGGTTTTGTAAACCGCGGGTCGGGGGTTCGATTCCCTCAGCCGGCACCATCACTTCTCGAGTTCGAACGTTGGCGTGTCTCAGTCGGCGGCCGAATGCTCACCCACTTCTGACAGCGTGGACAGGTCGTGGGCTGCAGATCGATCGCCCACCACCGTTTGCCGCATTCGCAGCGGATTCGGAAATGCGTTTCCACGACAGCCGCAGAGCCGACCGTCTGCTCGACGACCTCGATGCCATCGGTGGCGACACGTTCGCGGCCCGTCGCACCGGGCCGGACCGCGCCCTTCCATTCCGAGGGCGGCTCGCCGTCGTACTTGACGTACTCGCCTTCCTGACGCGATCGCCTCTGCCACAGTGAGCTGGACTAAATCCTTCGCTCCCATCATTCTGACTCCCAGCGCCGCTCTTCCGGCGGCTCGTGTGCCATATATACGCCTGAATCCCGCCGGATGCATCAGCTCTCGTTCGATACACGGGTCACGATCCCGCACCAAGGTCCAGGGCATGGTTGGCACCCCCGAGCCTGCCTATGTCAGGATCGCGAACAGTCGAGGATCATGCGGAGGGCCGGAGAATGGCGTTATGGAAAGAGCAATCGGGGAAAGAGAATGCCCCCCCGGTGGCGGACCCTGGCCTCAATGGCGTCGAATCAATGGTTTATTCGGCCGACCGGTCGGCCGCCCCTGCTGCTGCTCCGTTTGAGGCGGCGCGCCGCACCGCCGAGCGTAGCGGAGGTTCCGTGAAGGAGTCGTTGATCGCGGCGGATGTCACCATAGAGGGCAAGATCGAGGGCGCGGGCCACATCCGGATCGCCGGTCGCTTCAAGGGTGACGTCAACGTCGAAGGCAACGTTACCATCGAAAGCGGCGCCCACGTCACCGGCCAGCTCCACGCCAACACCGTGATCGTGAGCGGTGAGGTGCAGGGCAACATAGACGCAAGCGCCAAAGTCGAGCTGCTCGAAACCGGCGTCATCAACGGTGACGTCAAGGCCGGCACGCTCACCGTGGCGGCCGGCTCCCGGATGCGCGGCCAGGCCGACTTCGGCTGGAAGGACAAAGGCCCGGGCGGCACATAGCCGCCGGGCCCGTCCATGCGGACCAGCCGCGTAGCGCCAAGCACCGCCGGCCGGACCCGGTCCTGTCCGCACTGCAAGGCGGTAATCCTCGAAAGCTCGGCGATCTGCCCGCAGTGCACGGCACCACCTCAAGTTCGGCGCGGCGCCCGCGCCGGGTGAGTTGACGAAGGCCTTTTCGGCGCTGCGTGTCGAAGGGGCGATCCGCCATCCCGAGCAGGCCACCGAATGCGAGTTCTCGGTGGTGCTTGCGATCCTCAACGAGCGTGGCGAGGAAGTCTCGCGCCAGGTCGTAGGCGTGGGTGCGCTGCGGCCCTCGGAATCGCGTACATTCAAGCTGTCGGTCGACGTACACACGCGGGAACGGAAGCCGCGCTGACAGATGAAACGTGCGGCAGTCGGACGGGAGCATTCATGCCCGGCAGGATCGGCAAACTGATCATGCGCATGACCGCAGGCATGCGGTTTCCGACGCTGTTCCTGATCGTGGGCGGGCTGTTTCTTCTGAATCTGATCGTTCCGGACCTCATCCCGTTCTACGACGAGATCCTGATGGCGATGCTGACCGTGCTGGTCGCCTCGTTCCGCAGGCGGGGACAGACGCTCGAACAGAAAGCCGGCCCAGAGCCGGATTAAACGCGCGTAATCTGGCTCTGAGCCGAATTTCTGGCGAGCTGGATTTCAGGCGCGGCGCATCATCTTGCGCGTCTCGGCGAGATGCATTTCCTCCGCGGCGATCATCTCGCGCGCGAACTCCTCGAGCATGATGCTCTTGTCCCGCACCTGCTCGAGAAGCTTGCGATAGCCATCGAGCCCCTTCTGCTCGTGCTCGAGCGCTTCGCCGAGGATGTCGTCGACGCTGTGCTTGTGCGTCTCGAGGAGCGGCCCGATGCGCAGGGACGGATGCCCGCCGAGGGAGGTGATGTGCTCGCCCGCCTGGGTTGCGTGCGCCATCGATTCATTCGACTGGGTGCGGAGCCAACCCGTGATCGGAATGCGGTTGTGCCCGAAGATCATGAAGCTGTAGTGCATGTAGCGCACGACGCCTGCGAGCTCGAGCTCGAGTATCTCGTTCAGCGTGGCGACGACCTTCTTCGAGTCGAGTTCCTGGCTGCTGCGGCTGGCCATGGTCGACGCTCCCTGTGAGGCGCGGGGCCGGATCGCCCGCGGCCCGATTGTAGGCGAGGCCGCCCGGTGTTGGGATCAGCCGCCCTGGCCTTCCATCATGAGGCCCGTGCCGCCGCGCGAGATGTGGGCGACCACCGCCGTGCGCCGATGGATCTTGGTCACGACACCCAGGCTGATCGCGAAGGCGAGCTGCACGGATTGGCCGCGCTTGAGACCCATGTCGCCGGTCTCGACGAACACACCCGTCGCGCTCAGGTTCTTCGCGCGGCACAACCTGCGTTTCCCGGTCGGCAGGAGCAGGTAAACCGTAGTACGCGCGCGATGTCGGGTCGTCAGTCGTCTTTCCACGGCGCAGCCCTGTATCGTTTTTGTGGAGGCTGATCAGGACCAATTATGCACGCACCGGCGCCGGATGGAAGAGCGTATCGCCGGCGCGCTCCCGCGAGTTATGTCGCAATCCCGGTCGCCCGAACGGCCGCGCTGCCATGAGCCCGCGCGGCGGTCTGGCCACGACCCGGTCGTTTCTGCGAATCTCCGCATCCATCCGGGGCCGTGACCCCGCACAAGGGCGCTTAACAATGACACGAACGACGGCATCGGCCGCCATTCTGCTCGGCGTGGCTTCGATAGCGGCGCTTGCGACGGCCCCGGCGCTCGCTGCGGGGGGCGCCCCTGCGGAGGTCCAGGCGCAGGCCCGCGAAATCTACCGGACGATCATCGGGTTCGAGACCTCGGAGGGCAAAAGCCAGGTGCCAGTGATGGCGCGCTACCTCGCCGATCGGTTCCGAGCCGCAGGCTTTCCGGCCGAGGACATTCACATCCTGCCGCAAGGCGAAACCGCCGCGCTCGTCGTCCGCTACGCGGGCGATGGCACGGGTGGGCGGCCGATCGTGCTGATGGGACATATGGACGTGGTCACCGCACGACGCGAGGACTGGACCCGCGATCCGTTCACGCTCGTCGAGGAAGACGGCTATTTCTTCGGGCGTGGCACTTCCGACATCAAGGGCGACATCGCGCTCATCACCGCGACGTTCCTCAGGCTCAAGGCGGAGGGTTTCGTGCCGACGCGCGACCTGATCATCGCGTTCAGCGGCGACGAAGAGACCGATATGGCGACGACACGCAGCCTGGTGGGTGAGCATCGCGCGCTGCTGCGCGACCCGGAATTCGCGTTGAATGCCGACGGCGGAGTCGGCGTGCTGGAGGAGTCCACGGGGGAGGCGTCCGTCTACTACGTCCAGGGAGCCGAGAAGCTCTACGCGACTTACGAGCTCACGGTGCGAAACCCCGGAGGCCACAGCTCCGAGCCCCGGCTCGACAACGCGATCTACCGGCTGGCCGACGCGCTCAAGGCCGTACAGGCCCATCGATTCCCGGTGATGTGGAACGAGTGGACGCTCGGCAGCTTTCGCGCCTCG
The DNA here is from genome assembly GCA_963834855.1 of uncultured Gammaproteobacteria bacterium. GTDB lineage: Bacteria > Pseudomonadota > Gammaproteobacteria > Steroidobacterales > Steroidobacteraceae > DATJKD01. The sequence goes on from CAWIDH010000031.1 coordinate 162,082, forward strand.
GCGGCCGTCACGCCTGGCGCGCTCGGCGAGGCCATGAAGCGTTTTGCGGCCGACCCGCGCGACGAAGAGGCGGCGAACGTCCTGTACGGGAATCCATCCTACGTCGGGATGACGCGCACGACCTGCGTCGCGACGCGCCTCGCGGGCGGGCACGGCGACAACGCGCTGCCGCAGTCGGCGACGGCGACGATCAATTGCCGGATTTTCCCCGGCGTGGGTTTCGAGGCGGTGCGCGCGACGCTCGCCGAGCTGGTGGGCCCCGACATCGAGGTGCGGCTCACTGACGAGGGCACGCCGAGCGATGCTTCGCCGATGCGCGAAGACGTGCTGGCCGCCGTCGCGCACGCGGTCCACGCGAGCTACCCCGGCACGCCGATCGTGCCGCAGATGGCCGCCTATGCGACGGACGGTTCGGTGTTCCGCGGACAGGGCATCCCGACCTACGGCGTCAGCGGCATCTTCATCAAGGACAGCGAGAGCTTCTCGCACGGTCTGAACGAGCGCGTGCCGGTCAAGTCATTCATGAACGGGCTCACGCACTGGTACGTCCTGATCAAGGAGCTGGCAGAACGGTAGATGGGACGGTAGATGTGGTGGCCCGCCGCCCGGAGCCCGGATCACCCGCGCCGCTCCATCTCCTCGATCGTCCGCGGCCAGTCGTCCTTGAGCAGGCGCGCGAGCGAGCGGTCGGAGAGGATCCGACCGTCCGTCTGGCAGCGCGGGCAGTAGTTGGTCTCGTTCTCCGCGTAGCGAATGCGCTGCACGCGCGTCCCGCAGACCGGGCAAGGCTTGCCGAACCGGCCGTGCACCGCCATGCCCTCGCGAAAGGCCGTGACCCCCTCGGGAAAACCGCCGCCGGCGTCGGTCCGAAGCCGGGCGGTCCACTCGTCGAGCACGTCGCGCGTCGCCTCGAGCAGCCGCGCCAGCTGTGCCGGCTCGAGCGAGCGGGTCAGCGCGAGCGGCGAAAGCC
>CAWIDH010000032.1:0-323443 GCA_963834855.1 uncultured Gammaproteobacteria bacterium
CCTGCGCGACACCGATCGTGCGCAGGCGGAATTTGAACGCGCGGTCGGGATCGACCCCGAATACGCCGAGGCCCACGCCGAGCTGGCAATCGCCCAGGCGCTCGGCGGCACTCAGGAAGAAATGGATCGCGCACGGCGGTCGGTCGAGCGCGCGCTCCAGCTGAAGCCACGGCTGCTGCGCGCGCGGGCGGCCCAAGGTTTCGTGCTCATGCGAGCGACCCGCCCGACCCGCGGCGCGGAGCGGGTGCTGCGCGAGGTGCTCGCGCAGGACCCGAACATGAGCGACGCGCTGAAGTGGCTGCGCAACATGTTGCACCTGCAGGGGCGGGACGACGAGGCGCGCGCGATCCTCGAGCGCGCCGCACTCATCGACCCGCTCCACCCATCCATCGCCGCGAACCTGGCGGGTCAACTGCTCGAGGAGGGTAAGACCGGGCAGGCGCAGCGCATCTACGAGCGCTGCTCGCGCAGCCAACCCCCGGCCCGATGATCTATCGCGGCGGCCACGTTTTACCGGTCGACCGGACAAATGGGCGAGATGGCTGCCAGAAGCAGGGAGGCGGCGCTGCGTGAGCCATCCTTCCACTACCTGTTCTTTCTTCTGCAGAGTTGCGCGGTGCTCGGCGACTGGCAGATGGCCGATGCGGTGAACGATCGCCTGTTGCGCGTGCCCCGGAGGGGCCGGGCCGGATCTATCGTCGAACGATCCTGCCGGCGCTCAAGGGCCAGACCGACGTGGCCCTGCAGCGGGTCCGGGAGGCGTTCGCGGAACGAGGGCTGACGTTTCGCAGATCTGGATTCTTCGTCGAGGCCATTGCCGGAGCTCACTTTGCACGGGGCGGCGACTACGCGGCGGCGATCGAGGCCCTCGAGCCAGTCGTCGACATCGATTCGCCCTACTCCGCGGGTCCCATCCCCGACCTATCAGTCCCGCCGGCGCACTGCGCTCGCCTGGTCGTACCTGCGTACGGGCGCCGGCGCCAAGGCCGACGCGTCTGCTTGCGGCCGCGCGCGGGAATGCAGCCGCGCGGGCCGAGGGCCGGTTCCGGGTAGCGGCGCCTGCATCGCTGCGCCGAGACAGAGCTGCTGCGCGGCAACATCGAGCGGGCGCTCGCTGGGCTCGAGAGGCGATCGGGCCGGCTGGCGCGAGTTACTACCGGCAGGAGCACGACCCGTACTGGGCGTCGGTTGCGAGCGACCCGCGCTATCGCGCGCTGATGGCGAAGGTCAAGGCGGACGTGGACCGGCAGCGGGCGGAGGTCCGGCGGATCGAGCCAGTGAGAACTTCGTCGCGAAGCTCGACGCGGCGATGGCCGCGCGCGCTCGATCCGAAAAGTAGGGGACTCGAAATGCCGACGCGCGGGCGAACTCCGGTACCGCGAGTGCGCAAGCGAGCCGCGGGCATCCGCGTTATCATTTCCGGCCCTGTCTTGCACCGCGAAAGGACCGCCGATGAGCGCAGCTTCCGCCGGCGCGCGCCTGCGGGCAGCCTTGGCCCAGGAACGGCCGCTGCAGGTCGTGGGCACGATCAACGCCTACTCGGCGCTGCTCGCGAAGCGAGCAGGCTTTCGCGCCATCTACCTGTCGGGCGCCGGGGTCGCCAACGCCTCCTTCGGCCTGCCGGATCTCGGCATCACGAGCGCGAACGATGTCTGCGAGGATGCGCGGCGGATCGCGGGCGCGACTGAGCTGCCACTGCTCGTCGATGCCGACACTGGCTGGGGCACGGCGTTCAATATCTCCCGCACCGTCAGCGACCTGATCCGCTCCGGCGCCGCCGGCTGCCACCTCGAGGACCAGGTGCAGGCCAAGCGCTGCGGCCACCGGCCCGGCAAGGCGCTCGTCACGGCGGACGAAATGGTCGACCGGCTCAAGGCCGCCGCGGACGGGCGCACCGACCGCGAGTTCGTGCTCATGGCGCGCACCGACGCGCACGCGGTCGAGGGCCAGCAGGAGGCGATCGAGCGGGCGCAACGCTATGTCGAGGCGGGCGCGGACATGATCTTCGCCGAGGCGCTGACGACCCTGGACGAATACCGCCAGTTCACGGCGGCCGTGCGCGCGCCGGTGCTCGCCAACATCACGGAGTTCGGCAAGACGCCGCTCTTCACGGTCGCCGAGCTCGCGAGCGCCGGCGTCGGGCTCGTGCTCTACCCGTTGTCCGCCTTTCGTGCGATGTCGAAAGCCGCGGAGGTGGTCTACGGCGCGATCCGCCGCGACGGGACGCAGAAGTCCGTGGTCGACTACATGCAGACCCGCACGGAGCTTTACGAGGTGCTGGGCTACCACGAGTACGAACGCAAGCTCGACGAGCTGTTCAGCCGCGACGCGGGCGGGAGCCAGTAAGGATAGCCGCGCCGCACCTGGTATCCGGAGCAAGCCACAAAGGCACGACGAGATGAACGAAACCAGTCCTGTCGGCTTCAAGCCAAAGAAATCCGTGGCGCTCTCCGGTGTGACGGCGGGCAACACTGCGTTGTGCACGGTCGGGCGGACCGGTAACGACCTGCACTATCGCGGCTACGACATCCTCGACATCGCCGACAAGTGCGAGTTCGAGGAAGTCGCGCACCTGCTGATCCATGGACGGCTACCGAACGTCGCGGAGCTTGCCGGCTACAAGGAGCGACTGAAGCGCATGCGTGGCTTGCCCGGCACGGTGCGCACGGCGCTCGAGGCGCTGCCGGCCTCGACCCACCCGATGGACGTGATGCGGACCGGGGTGTCCGTGCTCGGTTGCACGCTGCCGGAGAAGGACGACCACAATGCGGCCGGCGCGCGCGAGATCGCCGATCGGCTGGTCGCGAGCCTCGGCTCGATGCTGGTCTACTGGTACCACTACAGCCACTCGGGCCAGCGGATCCACGTCGAGAGCGAAGACGATACGATCGGCGGGCACTTCCTGCACCTGCTGCACCGCCGGCCGGCGCCCGCCTCCTGGGTCGAGGCCATGCACGTCTCGCTCAACCTGTATGCCGAGCACGAGTTCAACGCGTCCACGTTCACGGCGCGCGTGATCGCGGGTACCGGCGCCGACATCTATTCGTGCATCACCGGCGCGATCGGCGCCCTGCGCGGCCCGAAGCACGGCGGCGCAAACGAGGTCGCCTTCGAGATCCAGAGCCGCTACACGAATCCCGACGAGGCCGCGGAGGACATCCGCCGCCGCGTCGAGGCGAAGGAAGTGATCATCGGCTTCGGCCATCCGGTCTACACGGTCTCGGATCCGCGCAACAAGGTCATCAAGGAAGTTGCGCGGAAGCTGTCGAAGGAGGCGGGCAATACGGCACTCTTCGACATCGCCGACCGCCTCGAAACGGTCATGTGGGACACGAAGAAGTTGTTTCCCAATCTCGACTGGTTCTCGGCAGTCTCCTACCACCAGATGGGCATACCGACGGCGATGTTCACGCCGCTGTTCGTGATCGCGCGCAGCACCGGCTGGTGCGCGCACGTCATCGAGCAGCGCATCGACGGCAAGATCATCCGCCCGAGCGCGAACTACATCGGTCCCGAGGACCAGAAATTCGTGCCACTCGCGAAGCGCAAGTGAGAGAAGAGGCGGCCACTTCCTGGTACTGAGGATTCACTGATGTCCGCGCATGATTCCAAGTCGGCCAGGCGGCCGGATCCGGACAAGGTTCTGGTCGACATCGCGGACTACGCGTGCGAGTACGAGATCGCGAGCGACGTCGCCTACGAGACGGCGTTCTACTGCCTGATGGATACGCTCGCCTGCGGTTTCCAGGCGCTCAAGTATCCGGCGTGCACGAAGCTGCTGGGTCCGGTCGTGCCGGGTGCCACGATGGTGGGCGGTGCGCGCGTGCCCGGGACCTCCTACGAGCTCGATCCGGTCCAGGCGGCCTTCAACATCGGCGCCATGATCCGCTGGCTCGACTTCAACGACACCTGGCTCGCCGCCGAGTGGGGCCACCCCTCGGACAACCTGGGCGGCATCCTCGCCGTCGCCGATTACCTGTCGCGCAAGGCCATCGCCGAGGGCCGCAGGCCGCTCAAGGTTCGCGACGTGCTGACCGCCATGATCAAGGCGCACGAGATCCAGGGAGTCACGGCGCTCGAGAACAGTTACAACCGCGTCGGTCTCGATCACGTGATCCTGGTCCGCGTTGCCTCGACCGCGGTGGTGACGCGCATGCTCGGCGGTACGAAGGAACAGGTGATCAACGCCGTGTCGAACGCCTGGATCGACGGCGGGGCGCTGCGCACCTACCGCCACGCGCCCAACACCGGCTCGCGCAAGAGCTGGGCTGCGGGCGACGCGACCAGCCGCGCGGTGCGCCACGCGCTCATGGCGCTCGCCGGGGAGATGGGCTACCCGTCGGCGCTGTCGGCGAAGACCTGGGGGTTCTACGACGTCCTGTTCAAGGGCCGGCCGTTCAGCTACCCGCAGGGTCTCGGCAGCTACGTAATGGAGAACGTGCTGTTCAAGATCTCCTACCCCGCGGAGTTCCATGCGCAGACGGCGGTCGAGGCCGCGATGAAGCTGCACCCCGTCGTCAAGGACCGGCTGCGCGACGTCGAGCACATCGTGATCGAGACCCAGGAGCCCGGCGTGCGCATCATCGACAAGACCGGGCCGCTCGCGAACCCGGCGGACCGCGACCACTGCATCCAGTACATGGTCGCCGTCCCCCTCATCTTCGGCCGGCTCACGGCCGCTGACTACGAGGACGCGGTCGCGACGGATCCGCGGGTCGACGAGCTGCGGGGCCGCATGGTCGTGCGCGAGAACACGACCTTTACCGAGGAGTACTACGCCGCGGACAAGCGCTACATCGGCAACGCGGTGCAGGTCTTCTTCAAGGATGGCAGCTCGACCGAGCGCGCGCATGTCGACTTCCCGATCGGCCACCGCAAGCGCCGCGCCGAGGGGATCCCGGTCCTCAGGCAGAAGTTCGAGACGAGCGTCGCCGGACACTTCTCGCCGCCGCAGACCGGCAAGGTCACCTCGCTCTTCGCGGACCGCGCGAAGCTCGAGGCCATGCCCGTGCACGAGTTCGTCGCGGTGATGGTGAAGAACTGACCACGACGCTCACCGACGGCGCCCGCGCGCTTGGTATCGAGCTCACGCCGCAGCAGGCAGCGAACCTGCTCGCGCACCTCGACCTCATGGACGAGTGGGGCACGCGCATGAACCTGACGTCGATCCGGGACCGCGAGCAGCAGCTCACGCGGCACGTGCTCGACAGCCTCTCCGTCCGCCCCTGGCTGCGCGGCGAGCGGATCGCGGACCTGGGCAGCGGCGCGGGCTTTCCGGGGATTCCGCTCGCGGTCGTCGAGCCCGGATGGCATTTCGCGCTGATCGAGTCCACGGGCAAGAAGTGTGATTTTCTCAGGCACGTCGCGGGCGCACTGCGGCTTTCGAACGTCGAAGTCGTGCAGGCCCGGGCCGAGGCCTGGAGACCACCGGCCCGGTACCAGACGGTCGTCGTGCGCGCCGTGGGCCCGATCGCCGAGCTGGTACGCCGTGGCGGTCATCTCGTGGCCGGTGGCGGTCGCCTGCTTGCGATGAAGGGCAGACTGCCGGCTGCGGAGCTCGCGGCCCGGCTGAACGGCTGGAAAATCGCCGGTACGCACCGCCTCACGGTGCCCGGGCTGGACGAGGAGCGCCACCTTGTGGAACTCTGCCACTCTCACCAGAGAGCCGGGGAGAAATAGCCACGAAATCTCACGAAAACACTATTCTTCCCCCGCCATGAAGCGCGTCATAGCGGTAGCCAACCAGAAGGGCGGCGTCGGGAAGACCACGACCGCGGTGAACCTCGCCGCGTCGCTGGCGGCCACGCAGCGCCGCGTGCTGCTGATCGACAGCGATCCCCAGGGCAACGCGACCATGGGTTGCGGCGTCGACAAGCGCCGGCTGGGCACCTCGATGATCGACGTGCTGCTCGGCGACGCCGAGGCGGCGGCTGCGCTGGTGCCCGTGGATCCGGGAGGCTTCACGCTGCTGCCCGGCAACCAGGACCTGGTCGCCGCCGAAGTGCAGCTCATGAGCAAGATCGGCCGCGAGCTGAAGCTGCGGCACGCCCTGAAGCCGATCCGCGGCCTGTACGACGTCATCGTCATCGACTGTCCGCCGGCGCTCAACCTGCTCACCCTGAATGCGCTGGTGGCGGCGGACACCGTGCTCGTGCCCATGCAGTGCGAGTACTACGCCCTCGAAGGCTTGACCGCGCTCATGGGCACGATCGAGCAGATCCAGGCGAGCGTGAACGCGGACCTCGAGCTCGAAGGCATCCTGCGCACGATGTTCGACCCCCGCAACAACCTGTCGAACGAGGTGTCGGCGCAGCTGCTGATGCATTTCGGCGACAAGGTGTTTCGCACCGTCATCCCGCGCAACGTGCGGCTTGCCGAGGCGCCGAGCTTCGGCAAGGCGGCGCTCTACCACGACCGCGAATCGCGCGGTGCCCTCGCCTACCTCGCGTTGGCCGGCGAGCTGATCCGCCGCGAGGAGGAGGCCCTGTTACTCCAATCCGAGACGAGCGTCGTATCCGAGCCGACAGTATTCCCCCGGTCGGACGTGCGGGTGGAGTCCGAGGCTCTCCCCGAGACGACCGAAATCTCCGAAGGAGCGCCAATCTCCGAAGAGACGCCGGTTTCCGAGCCGACACTCGCTGACTGAAGACCTGGATGGCTAGGGCCCGCGCCCTATCCGCTACACTGCGCGCCATGGCCACGAAACGACCCAGCCTCGGTCGCGGGCTCGAAGCACTGCTCGGCGGCAGCGCGGCCACCCTCGCCGACGACTCCGCGCCACCCGAAACCGCTCCGGCACCACACCGCGAGGAAGAGCTGAGCCGCATCCCGGTCGACCTGCTGCAGCGCGGCCGATTCCAGCCGCGGCTGGACATGCGGCCGGAGAGCCTGCAGGAGCTCGCCGACTCGATCCGTGCCCAGGGCGTCGTGCAGCCGATCATCGTGCGGCCGCTCGCCGCAGTCCGCCCGGGCGAGCCCATGCGCTACGAGATCATCGCCGGTGAGCGGCGCTGGCGTGCTGCACAGATGGCGGGCCTGCACGACATACCGGCCGTGATCCGGCGGGTACCCGACGAAGCCGCGGTCGCGATGTCCCTGATCGAGAACATCCAGCGGGAGAACCTGAATCCGCTGGAGGAAGCGCGGGCACTCGACCGCCTGATCCGCGAGTTCGAGATGACGCACCAGACGGCCGCGGATGCGGTCGGCCGTTCGAGGGCCGCCGTCAGCAACCTGCTCCGCCTGCTCGAGCTGGCCGACGACGTGAAGCAGCTGGTCGAACAGCGGCAGCTCGAGATGGGCCACGCGCGAGCACTTCTCGGGCTCACGGTGCCGCGCAAGCAGATCGAGGTGGCGCTCCTGATCGCGAAGAAAGGTCTCTCCGTGCGCGAGACGGAAGCGCTCGTGCGCCGCATTGCCAACCCGCCGCCACCGGCCGATCCGCCGCGCGAGGATCCGAACATACGGCGGCTCGAGCAGGACCTGGCGGGGAAGCTCGGCGCAAAAGTGCTCTGCCAGCACACGAGCAGCGGGCGCGGCAAGCTCGTCATCAACTACAACAGCCTGGACGAGCTCGACGGCATCCTGGCCCACATTCAGTGACAGCACGCGCTCGTCCCACCGTCCAGACTGGAGGCCAAAAGCACAGGTCGCGGTCTGGAACCACACGGGCAGGCCCGCGTGCTTGATTGGACGGCCGGGCGGGACTGCGGCTGGGCTCAACTGTCAATGAATTCTGACTAAAAGCCGCCTGGCGACCCGGATTCCCTTGGGGTTCCTCAAGTAGGCCCTGCTCGGCAAACAGCCTCGTCGGCCGGACACGAATTCCCTCGAGAGGGTCGCCGCGCACCGAGAAAGCCCGTACGGCCGGTGCCGACGGAAGCGCACATCCTGCGCGCCGCGGGTTGCTCGCATTGCGAGCGGGGCCCTTCAGCCGGCCCTTCGATGTGCAACTGCTCGTTCGTGAGTTCCGGCCGGCCGCTGCAGTTCTCTACGTCGCCCGTCGGTCGTCCGCCGATTTGAGCCGCTGCAAAAGGACCGGATATACTCTCGCCCCTTTTCGGAGGCCGGGCCGCGCTGCGGATCGGTCGAAGCAACGGATGAACCGCCACCCTCGACCAGCGCGTGGAGTGTGCGGTGATCGGTCGTCCCCGGAACCGCGTTCAATCAGTCGCCGGTTCATAGTGCCAAGGTTTCGCCACGAGCGGGCGCGCCGACGCGGCACTGTGGGCGACGATGGCGGGCGGCGACCTGGGACGAGGCGGGTTCGAGGAGAACGGGATGGCGAGTGAGGGTGGCGAAAAAGGGGGGTTGACCGGTTACATCGACCACCATCTCCACCACCTCGCGAACCGCGAGCAGCATGGTCTGCTCGACTTCTCGGTCGTCCACTGGGACACCCTGTTCTTTTCGCTCCTCTGCGCGGGCATCGTCCTGCTGGTGCTCGGGCGGGCTGCACGCGGCGCGACCGCCGGTGTGCCGGGACGGTTCCAGGCCGCGGTCGAGATGCTGGTCGACATGGTCAACACGCAGGCGAACGCCCTGGTCCGCGGCGACCTCAAGTACATCGCGCCGCTCGCGCTGACCGTGTTCTGCTGGGTCGTGCTGATGAACGCGATCGACCTGCTGCCCGTCGACTGGCTGCCCTGGTTTGCGCACGAGGCCGCCGGCGTGAACTACCTGCGTCCGTTGCCGACCGCGGACCTCAACGCCACGCTCGGCATGTCGGTGGGCGTGCTGGTGCTGGTCCTCTACTACAGCATCAAGATCAAGGGTCTCGGCGGCTGGATCCACGAGCTGCTCTGCGCGCCCTTCGGCATGGTCAAGATCACGTTCAACCCGCTGACCTGGGTGGGCGCCGTGCTGCTCGCGATCGCCAACCTCGGCCTCAATACTCATCGAATACCTGTCGAAGACGCTCTCGCACGGCATGCGACTGTACGGAAACATGTACGCCGGCGAGCTGATCTTCTTCCTGATCGCGGGCCTCGGCGGCAGCGCGACACTGCTCGGCATCGGTCTGCACCTGCTCACCGGCACGGCGTGGGCGATCTTCCACGTCCTGATCGTGCTGCTGCAGGCCTTCATTTTCATGATGCTGACCCTGGTCTACATCGGCCAGGCGCACGAACACCACTGAGCCTCAAGCGTTCCACACTGGAGAGAAGAAATGACGGACGTCGGATTGGTCGCAATCGCCTGCGGGTTGATCATCGGTCTCGGCGCCATCGGCGCCTGCATCGGCGTGGGCATCATGGCCGGCAAGTACATCGAGGCCTCGGCGCGCCAGCCGGAGCTGATGAACGTGCTGCAGACCAAGGTCTTCCTGCTGCTTGGCCTGATCGATGCGTCGTTCATCATCGGCGTCGGCGTCGCGCTCTGGTTCGCGACCGCCAACCCGTTCAAGTAAATCGAACGGCATCCAAGCTCAAGGCCCGCGGACATCAGTGTCCCGCGCGGCTCCAACCGGGCGTTCGATCAAATGAACCTCAACGCAACCCTCATCATCCAGAGCATCGTCTTCGTCATCCTCGGCTGGATCACGATGAAGTTCATCTGGCCGCCACTGATCCGCGCGATCGAGGACCGCCAGAAGAAGATCGCCGACGGTCTCGCCGCGGCCGAGCGCGGCTACAAGGAGCTGCAGAACGCGAACGGCGAGGCGCAGCTCATCCTCGGCGAAGCGCGCGAGAAGGCGCTCAAGATCGTCGACCAGGCCAACCGGCGGTCGGGCGAGATCATCGAGGAGGCGCGCTCCACTGCCATGTCCGAGGGCCAGCGGCTGGTGGGCGATGCGCGCCAGGAAGTCGCCCTCGAGCAGGCCCGCGCGCGCGACCAGCTGCGCAAGGACGTCGCGACGCTGGCCGTGGCCGGGGCGTCGCGGCTGCTCGAGCGCGAGATCGATCCAAAGGCGCACGCCGACCTGATCGAGAAGCTGGCGCGCGAGATCGAGACGGCGAAGGCCTGAGCCGGCCGAAGCAGGTAGGGACAGATGGCCGAGAGAGCAACCGTCGCACGACCGTACGCCCGGGCCGCCTTCGCGCATGCAAAGGAGACGGATCGGCTGGGCGAGTGGTCCACCTGGCTCAAGCGCGCGCGTGACACCGTCGCGAGCGCGGAGTACGAGCGACTCGTGGCGAGTCCCGGCGTGCGCACCGGCCAACTCATCGACGTGATCACGGCCGCCGCGGGACCCTCCCTCGATGCGCACGGGCGAGCGCTCGTCGACCTGCTGGCCGAATACGGCCGGCTCGACTACCTGCCCGAGATCGCCACGCTCTTCGAGGAGCTCGTCGCGGAAGACCAGAACGTCGCGGACGTCAAAGTCGTTTCCGCCGTGGCGCTGGAAGACCGGCAGAAGGAGCGGCTCGCGGCGGCGCTGCGCGGCCGGCTCAAGCGCGAAGTGCGTCTCCATTGCACCACCGACGCGGGTCTGATCGGCGGCGCCATCGTGCGCTCGGGCGACCTGCTGATCGACGGATCGCTCAAGGGCAAGCTCGCGCGGCTCGAGACGGAATTGACGGGTTGAGAAGACACACCGCACGGCCGCGATAGTCGCGGTACGCGCAGCAGAGGAACGGCGACATGTCCATCAAGGCTTCCGAGATCAGCGACCTGATCAAGGCGCGCATCCAGAACTTCACGGCCGCCACCGAGGCGCGCAGCGTCGGCAGCGTCGTGACCGTGACCGACGGCATCTGCCGTATCCACGGCCTGCAGGACGCGATGCAGGGCGAGATGCTCGAGTTCCCGAAGAACACCTTCGGGCTGGCGCTCAACCTCGAGCGCGACTCGGTCGGCTCGGTGATCCTGGGCGACTACGAGCACATCACCGAGGGCGACACGGTGAAGTGTACCGGGCGCATCCTCGAGGTGCCCGTGGGTCCGGCTCTGATCGGCCGCGTGGTCAACGCGCTCGGTCACCCGATCGACGGCAAGGGCCCGGTCGAGGCGAAGGAGACCGACGTCATCGAGAAAGTCGCGCCGGGCGTGATCTGGCGCAAGTCGGTGAGCCAGCCGGTGCAGACGGGGCTCAAGGCCATCGACGCGATGGTGCCGATCGGCCGCGGCCAGCGCGAGCTCATCATCGGCGACCGCCAGACCGGCAAGACCGCGGTGGCGATCGACACGATCATCAACCAGAAGGGCAAGGACCTCACCTGCATCTACGTCGCGGTCGGCCAGAAGGCCTCCACGATCGCGAACGTCGTGCGCAAGCTCGAGGAGCACGGCGCGATGGCCTATACCATCGTCGTCGCCGCCTCAGCCTCCGAGTCGGCCGCGATGCAGTACGTCGCGCCGTATTCCGGCTGCACCATGGGCGAGTACTTCCGCGACCGCGGCCAGGACGCGCTCGTGATCTACGACGACCTCACCAAGCAGGCCTGGGCGTACCGGCAGGTGTCGCTGCTGCTGCGCCGCCCGCCGGGCCGCGAGGCCTACCCGGGCGACGTGTTCTACCTGCACTCTCGGCTGCTCGAGCGCGCGGCGCGCGTCAACGAGGAGTACGTCGAGCGGTTCACCAAGGGCGCGGTCAAGGGCAGGACCGGCTCGCTCACCGCGTTGCCGATCATCGAGACGCAGGCGGGCGACGTCTCGGCCTTCGTGCCGACCAACGTCATCTCGATCACCGACGGGCAGATCTTCCTCGAGACGGACCTCTTCAACGCGGGCATCCGGCCGGCGATCAACGCCGGCATCTCGGTGTCGCGCGTCGGCGGCGCCGCACAGACCAAGGTCATCAAGAAGCTGGGCGGCGGCGTGCGCCTCGCGCTCGCGCAGTACCGCGAGCTCGCGGCGTTCGCCCAGTTCGCCTCCGACCTCGACGCGACCACGCTCAAGCAGCTCGAGCGCGGCAAGCTCGCCATGGAGCTCATGAAGCAGCCGCAGTACTCGCCGCTGTCGGTGGCGGAACAGGCGCTGACGCTGTTCGCCGTCAACCGGGGGTTCCTCGACGACGTCGAGGTCAAGCGCGCGCTGCGCTTTCGAAGCGGCGCTGCGCGCCTATGTGAAGTCGAAGTACCGCGAGCTCTTCGACCGGATCGAGTCGAGCAAGGACCTCTCCGCAGACGACGAGAAGGCGCTCGCCGCGGCGATCGAGGACTTCAAGAAGAACGGCACCTACTGAGGCGACGGGAACCCAGATGGCCGGCACGAAGGAAATCCGCCTCAAGATCAAGAGCGTGCAGAACACGCGCAAGATCACCAAGGCGATGGAAATGGTCGCGGCATCGAAGATGCGCAAGGCGCAGGAGCGCATGCGCGCCGGGCGGCCCTATGCGCGCCGGCTGCTCGCGATCACCTCGCACGCTGCGGGAGCCAGCACGGAATACCATCACCCGCTGCTCACGCGCCGCGAGACCATCAAGCGGGTCGGCGCGGTCGTGATCACGACTGACAAGGGACTGTGCGGGGGGCTCAACACGAATCTGCTGCGCGTGGTGCTGAACCAGCACAAGAAGTGGGCGGCCAGGGGGATCGAGGTCGACTACTGCTCGATCGGCGGCAAGGGATTCGGCTTCATCAGTCGCATGGGCGGCAAGGTGGTTTCGCAGGTGCTCAACTACGGCGACCGGCCGACGCTCGAGCGCCTGATCGGCCCGGTGAAGATTCTGATCGACGCCTATCTCGAGGGCCGCATCGACGAGGTGCACCTGTTCAGCAACCGCTTCGTCAACACGATGAAGCAGGACCCGATGCACTCGACGATCATCCCGATCCCGCAGACGTGGACCACACCGGAGGGGCAGGAACTGGTCGAGGAGGCGGGCGCGGGCGGCGAGCACGCCTGGGACTACCTCTACGAGCCGGACGCGAAGACCGTGCTCGACGAGCTGCTGGTCCGCTACATCGAGACCTACGTCTACCAGGCCGCGGCCGACAATATCGCCTCCGAGCAGTCGGCGCGCATGGTGGCGATGAAGGCGGCGTCGGATAACGCGCAGGACATCATCGAGGAGCTGCAGCTCATCTACAACAAGAACCGCCAGGCCGCGATCACGAAAGAGATTTCGGAGATCGTCGGTGGCGCGGCGGCGGTCTAGCGGCAGGCAATCAGGAAACGTACCGGAATTCCAGGAAGCGATCATGGCACAGGCTCAGGGCACCATCGTTCAATGCATCGGCGCGGTCATCGACGTCGAGTTTCCACGCGAGTCCTTGCCGCGGATCTACGACGCGCTGGTCGTCGAGGAGAGCGACAACCCGCTGGCCGAGAAGGGGCTGACCCTGGAGGTCGAGCAGCAGCTCGGCGACGGCGTCGTGCGTACCATTGCGCTCGGTTCCTCGGACGGGCTGCGGCGGGGCATGAAGGTCCGTAACACCGGCGATGGCATCAAGGTGCCCGTGGGTCCGGGGGTGCTCGGGCGGGTGATGGACGTGCTTGGCCGGCCGATCGACGAGCGCGGTCCCGTGGCAGCGAAGGAACGCCGCGCCATCCACCAGGCCGCCCCCAGGTTCGACGAGCTCTCGCCCTCGCTCGAGCTGCTCGAGACCGGCATCAAGGTCATCGACCTGATCTGCCCGTTCGCCAAGGGCGGCAAGATCGGCCTGTTCGGCGGCGCCGGCGTTGGCAAGACCGTCAACATGCTCGAGCTCATCAACAACATCGCCAAGCAACACAGCGGCCTGTCGGTGTTCGCGGGCGTCGGGGAGCGCACCCGCGAGGGCAACGACTTCTACCACGAGATGTCGGAAGCGAAAGTCATCGTGCAGGAGGACCTCGGCCAGTCGAAGGTCGCGATGGTGTTCGGGCAGATGAACGAGCCGCCGGGCAACCGCCTGCGCGTCGCGTTGACCGGCCTCACGATGGCGGAAGCCTTCCGCGACGAGGGCCGCGACATCCTGTTCTTCGTCGATAACATCTACCGCTACACGCTCGCGGGCGTGGAGGTGTCGGCGCTGCTGGGCCGAATGCCGTCCGCCGTCGGTTACCAGCCGACGCTCGCCGAGGAGATGGGCCAGCTGCAGGAGCGCATCGTCTCCACCAAAGTTGGCACGATCACCTCGGTGCAGGCGATCTACGTGCCGGCCGACGACCTCACCGACCCGTCGCCGGCGACGACTTTTGCACATCTCGACGCCACCCTCGTGCTGTCGCGTGATATCGCGGCGCTCGGCATCTACCCGGCGGTCGACCCGCTCGACTCGACCTCACGGCAGGTTGACCCGAACGTGATCGGCGAGGAGCACTACGAAACCACCCGCGCCGTGCAGGCCGTCCTGCAACGGTACAAGGAGCTGCGCGACATCATCGCGATCCTCGGCATGGACGAGCTCTCACCCGAGGACAAGCTGACCGTGTCCCGGGCGCGCAAGATCCAGCGCTTCCTGTCGCAGCCCTTCCACGTCGCGGAAGTCTTCACCGGCAGCCCCGGAAAGTATGTGACGCTCAAGGACACGATCCGCGGATTCAAGGCGATCGTGAACGGCGAGTACGACCACCTGCCTGAGCAGGCGTTCTACATGGTCGGCACGATCGAGGAAGCGGTCGAGAAGGCGAAGACGCTGCAGTAAGGCGAAAGCGGAGCGAGCATGGCAGCCACGATGAAGATCGACGTCGTCAGCGCCGAGGAGGCAATTTACTCCGGCGAGGCCGAGTTCGTCGTGCTCCCCGGCGTCGAGGGGGAGCTCGGCATCTATCCCCGCCACACGCCGCTGATCACGCAGATCAAAGCGGGGACGGTGCGCATCAAGGTGCCGGGGAAGAGCGAAGAGGAGTTGGTGTACGTCCAGGGCGGGTTCCTGGAGGTGCAGCCCGATCACGTCAACGTGCTCTCCGACACGGCCATCCGCGCCGCGGACCTCGACGAGGCGAAGGTGCTCGAGGCGAAGCGCGTGGCCGAGGAGGCCGTCCGCGCGCGTACCGAGAAGCATGAGATCGCCACCGCCGAGGCCGAGCTCGCGGCGATCTCCGCCCAGCTGCAGGCGATCCAGAAACTGCGCAAGACGCGGCGTTGAGTATGGCGCGATAGCGCGCCAGCTCATGGTCCGCGGTAAAGAAAGGGCCCGCGGGTGCGGGCCCTTATCGTTTCAGACCAACGACCGGACCGTTACTTGAGCACCAGCTCTCGGACCAGTTCGCTGCCCAGGATGGTGCGCAGCTTGCCTCGCTGTACCATCGCGGCCGACTGCTGGTCGAGCGTTCCGACGATCTTCTCCTGGATGGGGTCCGTCCTGGCGTCCAGGTCGTCCAGCGCGGCCATGTTCTTGTAGACGGTGATCAGGTAGAGATTCGGGTCATGCGGCCCGCGCGGGTCGACTGTATAGATCGAGTAGTCGAGGATAATGCCGGCTTTCTTCTGCTCCTCCATCAATTGCTTGTAGGGCCCAGCCAGGTACTTCATGTACTCCTCGAACATACCGGGCTCCGTGCGGATCGACGTGACGTTCGCCACCGATCCTTCGGTATAGGGTCGATCGGCCGCCACGGCCGATCCGGTCAGGACGAAAAGCGATATCAGCCCGGCCAGTGCGCCGAGCGCACGTGTCTTCAGTTGCATATTTGAAAACCCCTTCATGGCGCGCGGATCGTCCGCGCTGTTGTAGAGAGGCAGGCGCCTCTTAGCACCTACTCTACGCCGCGGGTATCCTCAGGTCATCCTGCACCGCAGCGGCCGGACAGCGCATCGTGCGCGCTCCGGTACAATCCCGTACAAACATCCGGACTGGATTCAATCATGCGCCTCTCCGTCGTGGTCCTCGCCGCCGGCCAGGGCAAGCGGATGAAATCGGACCTGCCAAAGGTGCTGCAGCCGCTTGCGGGGCGAGCACTGCTCGCACACGTGGTCGACTCAGCGCGCGCTGCGGGCGCATCGGATATCCACGTGGTCTACGGGCACGGCGGCGAGCGAGTGCGTGAGGCGCTGCATAACGACGGGCTCCACTGGGCTTTGCAGGCCGAGCAGCTCGGCACCGGGCACGCCGTCATGCAGGCCATGCCCGGGATACCCGACGATGCAAAGGTGCTCGTGCTCTACGGCGATGTGCCGCTCGTGCGGCCGGAGACGTTGCGCCGGTTGATCGAGGCCGCCAGCGACAAGGCGCTCGCAGTGCTCTCCGTGCGCATGAAGGATCCGACCGGCTACGGCCGCATCGTGCGCGATCGCGGCGGGCGCGTCGTGCGCATCGTCGAGCACAAGGATGCGAACACCAAAGAACGCGCGATCGACGAGGTGAACACCGGCCTGATGGCGGTACCCGCCGCCCGGCTGCGTCAGTGGCTCGGGCGGATCACCAATGACAACGCGCAGGGTGAGTTCTATCTCACCGACGTCGTGGTGCAGGCAGTCAAGGACGGAGTGACGATCGAAGCCGTGATCGCGGAAAGCGAAGACGAGGTGCTGGGCGTGAACGACAAGCAGCAGCTGGCCGAAGTTGAAGCCGTGAATCGCCGCCGCCGCGCCGAGGAGTTGATGGCGCAGGGGGTGACGCTCGTCGATCCGGCGCGTTTCGACGCGCGCGGTCCGGTCGAGGTCGGTCGCGACGTGCACATCGACGTCAACGTCGTGCTCGAGGGCACAGTGAAGCTCGGCGACCGTGTGCGCATCGGACCGAACGTCGTGCTGCGCAACTGCGTGATCGGCGCGGACACTGAGATCTTCCCGAGCTGCGTGCTCTACGACGCGGTGGTGGGCGAACGATGCCACGTCGGTCCTTTTGCACGGTTCCGGCCCGGAGCGGTGCTCGACGACGAGGTGCACATCGGCAACTTCGTCGAGGTCAAGAAGTCACGGCTCAAGCGCGGGGCCAAGGCGAACCACCTGAGCTACATCGGCGACGCGACTGTGGGCGAGCGGGTCAACGTCGGCGCCGGCACCATCTGCTGCAACTACGACGGCGCGAACAAGTGGCACACCGAGATCGGCGACGGTGCATTCATCGGCTCGGGAACGATGCTGGTCGCGCCGGTCAAGGTTGGTGCCAAGGCGACGATCGGCGCCGGCTCGACGATCACCAAGGACGCGCCGCCGGACAAGCTGACGCTGGAGCGCAGCAAGCAGGTCACGATCGAGGGTTGGAAGCGACCCGAGAAGACGAAGTGACCGTCTCGCCGTTGTGGCGGCGAATCAGCGTGGCGGCCGTCCAGGGAGTTCTTCTCTGGTGGCTGTACGCGTCGGCCGCGGCGGGCGCGTGGCCCCGCACCGCTCCCGGGCTCTTCGTCGCCCTCGTCACGGCGGTCGTGCTCGTGCCTTTGCTGTACTACCTGACGTCGGGGCTTACGCCCGTGCGCACCCGCCATCTGGCTGTCCTGGCGTGCGCGCTCGTTGTGCTGCTCGGGGTCGGCTGGCACCAGGGAACGATGGTGATCGGCACAGCGGAGCCGACTCCTGACCACGGCAACCCGGCCCCATACGCCTATGCGCTCGTCGTCGGCCTGCTCTGCCTGCACGCGCTGCCGTTCGCACAGTCCTGGCTCGTCCGGGGCGACTGGCGTTGGCGCTATCCGGACCTGTTCCGGTTCGCGTGGCGGAATGCCCTGCTTGCCGCGCTGGGCGTGCTCTTCTTCGGCGTCTTCTGGTTGCTGCTCGGGCTCTGGGCGCAACTTTTCAGCATGATCGGCGTCAGGCTGTTCGCCAACATCTTCTTCGACGCGCGATTTGCGATTCCTGCGTCGGCGGTGGCGCTGGGCGTTGGCGTACAGCTCGCCGGTTCGGTCGAGCGCCTCGAGACCGCGCTTCGCGAGCAGATCCTGACCCTGCTCAAGTGGTTGTCGCCGCTCGCCGTGCTGATCCTCGCGATCTTCAGCGTCGCGCTCCTGGTCAAGGCCCCGGAACTGCTCGCCGCCAGGCAGCGCACGATCAGCGCCAGCTGGCTGTTGTGGCTGATCGCGATGAACGTGCTGCTGCTCAATGCGGCCTACCAGGACGGGTCGGCGAACGAGCCGTTCCCGCGCTGGCTCGGTCGGACCGTTCGATTCCTGGTGCCGTTGCTGCTCGTCGTCGCGGCCATCGCGGCCTATGCGATCCTGGTACGGATCGACGAATACGGGCTCACGGTCAGCCGTGCCTGGGCCGTCCTCGTTGCCCTGCTCGCCACGGTGTACGCCGCGGGTTACGCCTGGTCCGCCGTCCGCGGCGGGGATTGGATGTCCGGTATGGGGCGGGTCAACGTGCTGGTTGCGCTCCTCACCATCGCCTCGCTCACGACGATGCTGACGCCGGCCCTGTCGCCATACCGATTGACCGCGGCCAGCCAGCACGAACGCGTCCTGGCGCGCACCGACACGCCCAGGAGCGAGGACTTCCACCTGCTGCGGTTCGATGCCGGCACGTACGGGCGGAAGCGTCTGTCGCAGCTCGCGGACCTGGAAGGGCATCCTCGCGAGGCGGAGATTCGCAGCCTGGCCACGGCGGCGCAGGCGGCGAGCTCGCGGCACCTCGCGCGCGCGGAGCTGAAGGCCATCGCACCGGAAGGCCTCGCGCTGCAGGCGTATCCGGCCGGCACGGAGATTGAACCGGCGTTGCGCGAGTCGATCGCGGCGGCCAACCTACCGCAGCTTCGCGGCCACCGGTCTGTGCGGCGATCCCGAGCAGCCCTGTCCGATGCTCTTTGCCGACGTCAACGCCGACGGGGTGACGGAGGCAATCGCATTCATCGACGACGGTCAGGGCGGCCTGATCCTCCAGCGCACCGACGCGGGCTGGCGCGCCGCCGGGTGGCTGCGGCATGCCGGACCATGGGTGACTAAGGAGGTGCTGCGCTCATCGCTGCAGGCCGGCGAGGCTCGAGTCGTAGCATCGGAGTGGTCCGTGCTCATGCTCGGCGACCGCGCGTACCGGTTTCAGGCGTTCGGCCCTGGTGAGCTGACGCAGGCGACGCCCTGATTTCGGCGTGGCGGACAGCGCGACGCGGCCGCGCCGGGAGTAATCTGTCAAATCGGACGGCGTCGGTTACCCCGGCCGGCTTAAGATGTCGACAACCCGCGGCGCCGTCGCCATTGCAGTCGATTCCATGGCGCCGCAGCTCGCTCGTACGCACTTGATCCGAATAAGAGTTCTGGTAGCCTCCGCAACCCCATTCGCTCGGCTGGGCTCGTCCCGCCCACGCGACCGGACGCGCGACAAGAGCCGACAGGCAAGGATCCGCTCATGTGTGGAATCGTAGGC
Source organism: uncultured Gammaproteobacteria bacterium (assembly GCA_963834855.1). Lineage (GTDB taxonomy): Bacteria > Pseudomonadota > Gammaproteobacteria > Steroidobacterales > Steroidobacteraceae > DATJKD01. The sequence continues at coordinate 19,107 of CAWIDH010000032.1, forward strand.
GCCGTCGCCGACCATGACATCGTCCCGATACTGATCGACGGCCTGCGCCGGCTCGAGTACCGGGGCTACGACTCTGCCGGAGTCGCCGTCCTGAACGGCGCCGGCACGATCAAGCGCATGCGCACCGTCGGCAAGGTGCGCAGGCTCCAGGACGCGCTCGAAGCCGACCCCGCGCACGGCAACCTCGGGATCGCCCACACCCGCTGGGCAACCCACGGCGTGCCGAGCGAGCGCAACGCGCACCCGCACATCTCCCGGGACGGTATCGCGATCGTCCACAACGGCATCATCGAGAACCACGAGGAGCTGCGCGCCGAGCTGCTGCGCGACGGGTACGAGTTCAGTTCCGAGACCGACACCGAGGTCATCGCGCACCGCGTCCACCATCACCTCGCGATCACGGGCGACCTCTTCAAGGCGGTGCGGGCCACCGCCGCGGAGCTCGAAGGGGCGTACGCGCTCGCGGTGATGTCGCAGCACGACCCGGATCGCATCGTGCTCGCCCGCGAGGGCTGCCCGGTCGTCATCGGCCTCGGCAAGGACGAGAACTACGTCGCCTCCGACGTCGCGGCGCTGCTGCCGGTGACGCGCCGCTTCATCATCCTGGAGGAAGGCGACGTCGCCGAGATCCGCCGCAAGAGCGTCCGCATCCTCGATCGCGACGGCAACTCGGTGCAGCGGCCCGCTCACGAGAGTGAGCTGTCGGCGGACTACGCCGAAAAGGGACAGTACGCGCACTACATGCTCAAGGAGATCCACGAGCAGCCGCGCGCAGTGGCGCAGACGCTGCAGGAGCGGGTCGCGGGCGGCAAGCTGCTCGAGGCCGCATTCGGCCCGGCCGCGACCGCCGTGTTCGCGCGCACCGAGGCCGTGCGGATCGTGGCCTGTGGCACGAGCTTCCACGCGGCCTCGGTCGCGAAGTACTTCATCGAGCAGATCTGCCGGTTGCCCTGCTGGGTCGAGATTGCGAGCGAGTACCGGTATCGCAACCCGGTGGTGCCGAGGAACACCTTGTTCGTCAGCGTCTCGCAGTCCGGGGAGACGGCCGACACGCTCGCGGCGCTGCGGCTCGCAAAGCAGGCGGGCTATCTCTCGCAGCTCGCCATCTGCAACGTGCCGGAAAGCTCGCTCGTGCGCGAATCCGAGCTCGTCATGCTGACCCGCGCCGGACCGGAGATCGGCGTGGCGTCGACCAAGGCGTTCACCACGCAGCTTGCCGCGCTCGGGATGCTGATCGTTGCGCTCGCTAAGCACCAAGGCGCCGACGCGGAACGCGAGCGTGGACTCGTGCAGCGCCTGCTCGGGATGCCCGCCCTCATCGAGAGCGCGCTGGCGCTCGATGGGCGGATCCGCGAGCTCGCCCAGCGTTTTGCGGACAAGCAGCACGCGCTCTTCCTCGGCCGCGGTCCGATGCACCCGATCGCGATGGAAGGCGCGCTCAAGCTCAAGGAGATCTCGTACATCCACGCCGAAGCGTACCCGGCCGGCGAGCTCAAGCACGGGCCGCTCGCGCTGGTGGACGCGGACATGCCGGTCATCGCGGTCGCCCCCAACAACGACCTGCTCGAGAAGCTCAAGTCGAACCTGCAGGAAGTGCGCGCGCGCGGCGGCGAGCTGTACGTGTTCGCCGATCCGGAATCGGGTTTCGAGCCCTCCGACGGCGTGACGGTGATCGAGATGCCGCGCCACGTGAGCTACCTGCAGGCGCCGGCGGTCTACACCGTGCCGCTGCAGCTCCTGGCCTACCACTGCGCGATCCTGCGCGGCACCGACGTCGACCAGCCGCGCAACCTCGCCAAGAGCGTCACCGTCGAATAGCGGCCGCGGTGATATCGTGTCGGAAGCGACGGCTTCAGCACCCGTTTCGAAATCCGAGGAGCCGATTCCCATGACCGATCTCTCGTCCGCCGCGGTTGCGACGCGCTCGCCCGAGCCGACGCTCATCAGCTACACCCACTGGATGTACGCGCTGCACGCCCTGAGCGCGGTGATCGGACTGAGCAGCGCAGCCTTCATCGCTACGGCCTTCGTGTTCGGGCTGCCGTCGATCATCGCGATCATCATGAATTACCTGAAGCGCGGCGAGGCGACCGGCACCTGGCTCGAGAGCCACTTCTCCTGGCAGCGGCGCACCTTCTGGTTCGCGCTGCTGTGGGTGGCCATCGTGTCCATCCTGTCGCTGCCGCTGTTCCTGATCCTGGTCGGCTTCTTCACTTTCGGTGTCGGCATCGCGCTGATCGGGTTGTGGGTGATCTACCGGGTCGCCCGCGGCTGGTTGCGACTGCGCGACGGGCAGCCGATCTAGGCTGCAGCCTCCAGCCTCATTCACATGGTCGTCGCACAAGACAAGGTGGTCTCGTTCCACTACACGCTCACGAACGATGCGGGCGAAGTGCTCGACAGCTCGAGCGGTGGTGATCCGCTCGCCTACCTGCACGGCCAGGGCAATATCGTCGCAGGGCTCGAGAAGGCGCTCGCCGGGCGGCAGGCGGGCGACAAGCTCCAGGTGCGCGTCGAGGCGACCGACGGTTACGGTGTCCGCGACGCGGCGCTCGTCAAGCGCGTGCCGCGCCGCTCGTTCGGCTCGGTCGGCGACATCAAGCCCGGCATGCAGTTCCAGGCGCAGCTCGAACGAGGCCAGACGCGGGTGGTCACCGTCACGGCTGTCAAGGGCGACATGGTCACGATCGATGGCAACCATCCGCTCGCTGGTCAGGATCTCAACTTCGACGTCGAGATCACCGAGGTGCGCGACGCGACGGCCGAAGAGCTGGCGCACGGCCACGTGCACGGCGCGGGCGGTCACCACCACTGACCCGGAAATTCGGCTCGGCGCCGAATTTGCGAATGATCGGCTCAGAGCTGAATTTGTCAGCCGAACTACTGTTCGCTTACCGTCGCGACCGTGGTCTCCATGCCCTCGACTTCCACCGGGGGCAGCCGGAAATCGCTGTCGAGCGCTGCTAGCGTCGGCGCGTCTCGACCATAAACGTCGTTGCGGAACACGATCTGCCCGTCGGGCGCCGGCTGCGCGGTCCAGTACAGGATCAGGACCGGCACCGGCTTCGCGAGATTGACGGTGCGGGTCTTGCCGGTTGCGATCACGGCCTGCATCGACTCGGCGTTCCACTGCGCAGGATCGTTGAGCACCAGCTCCGTCAGCTCGAAGGGCTTCGCAACGCGTATGCAGCCTGAACTGAAGGCGCGCTCATCGCGGTCGTAGAGCGATTTCGCGGGCGAGTCGTGCAGGTACACGAGGTAGGGGTTCGGGAACATGATCTTCACGAGCCCCAGCGAGTTGTCCGGTCCCGGGTCCTGCCGGAGCTGATACGGGATCGAGTTCGAATACCGGCTCCAGTCCACCGACCCCGGCGACACTTCACGGCCGTTGCGGTCGATGACGCGGATGCGGTGGCGCGCAAGGTAGCCCGGGTCGCGCTTGACCGCGGGCAGCGTGTCCTTGGCGAGGATGCCGGGCGGGATCGTCCAGGTCGGGTTGAACACCACGTAGGTGATCTCGGACTTGAACACCGGTGTCTCGCGGTAGGGACGGCCGATGACCACCTTCGACGTCCAGATCGGCTCGTCGTTACGGAAATACGCGACGTCGAAGCCCGCGATGTCGACGAGCACGAACTCCCCCTTGATCTCGTGCAACACCCAGCGCCCGCGCTCCAGGTTGACGCGCAGCTGATCGATGCGGGCGTTGACCGGGACGTTCATCGCGGCACGAGTGCCCGGGCCGACCGTGCCGTCCGACGTCATGCCATGCCGCACCTGGAAATGCTTCACCGCCGTCTCGAGACCCGCATCGAACAGCTCCGGCTCGCTGATGCGCGCCACCCCGATGTCTCCGGTGATCTCGAGCCGGCGCCGCAGCACGGGCACACGGGGGTCGCTCATACCGGGCTTGAGCGTGGGCCCGTCGGGCAGCACCGGCCAGCCGCCCGCCGCCGCGATCCGCCGGTACTCGCGCAGCTGCTCGCGCCCGCGGCGGTACCAGACGTGCTGCGGGCGGACCTCGATGAAGGTCTCGACGATGCGACCGGTGTCGAGGGCTCGCGCCAGCAGCTCGCGCGCGTCCGAGGTGCGCACCGGCCGCGTCGGGTAGTTCCACTGCGTACTCAGCTTGACCGGGTCGACCTTGCCGCCGTACAGGTGGAAGAGCGCGAGCGCCATCGCGTCCGTGGCGAGGAGTTCCAGGTCGGCCCGCTCCTCTACGGCCAAGCCTGTGGGTGAGCGCAGCTCGGTGCGCAGGGCCTGCAGGGTCGCGAGGTGGTAGTCCGCGGGATCGAGCCCGTCCTGCTCGACGTCGCGCAGCGCCGCGATCAGGTGGTCGAGGCGTGCGCCGTTGGACCAGGCCGGAGCGAACTGTCGCTCCTCGAAGAGCGTAGCGACCCCATCCGTGAGGATGACCCGATCGCCGCGGACCGCGTATTCCCTGGCGTAGCGCAGCTCGTCGACTCGAACGCGGATCGCCTCCGCCAACGGATCGGCCACGGTCGTCGGCTGGGGGGTGGCCGCATGCGCGAGCCATGGGCCGAGAAGGACGGCCGCAGCGGCCAGTACGAGTCGCCTCATATCTCTATCCCGGAATGAGCTCGGGCCGGTTGCCCGCGCGGAGTATGGCCCAAGCGGCGCCTAGGCCGCGCGTGCGAGCTTCGCCGTCAGGTCGTAGGCACTCGAGCCCTTGATCGTCACGTCCGCCCAGTCGCCGGGTTTCAGCTTCCCCGGGCGCGGAATGCGCACCGTGCCGTCGATCTCGGGAGCATCGGCCGTCGAGCGTGCGACCGCGCCGTCGTCACCAACGGCATCGACCAGCACACGCATGGTGCGGCCGACCTTCGCGGCAAGCTTTTCCGTGCTGATCGCGGTCGAAAGCTGCATGAAGCGCTCGTACCGCTCCTGCTTGACCTCGTCGGGTACGGGATCCGGCAGCGCATTCGCGGCAGCGCCCTCGACCGGCGAATACTTGAAGCAGCCAACGCGGTCCAGCCGCGCCTCTGCGAGCCAGTCGAGCAGCGCCTGGAAGTCCTGCTCGGTCTCGCCCGGAAAGCCCACGATGAACGTGCTGCGCAGAGTTAGTCCTGAGCAGATCTCCCGCCAGCGGCGGATGCGCGCGAGCGTGTTCTCGGCATGCGCGGGCCGCTTCATGAGCTTCAGTATCCGCGGGCTGCCGTGCTGGAACGGCACGTCGAGATAGGGCAGCACCTTGCCCTCCGCCATCAGCGGGATCACGTCGTCGACGTGCGGGTAGGGATAGACGTAGTGCAGCCGAACCCAGGCGCCAAGCGAGCCCAGCGCGCGGGCGAGGTCGGCGAACTTCGCCCGCACCGGCCGCCCGCCCCAGAAACCCGTCGCGTAGCGCAGGTCCGCGCCGTACGCGCTCGTGTCCTGCGAGATGACGAGCAGTTCCTTCACGCCCGCCTTCACCAGCCGCTCCGCCTCGAGCATTACCTCGCCGATCGGACGGCTCGCGAGGTCGCCGCGCATCGAGGGGATGATGCAGAAGCTGCAGCGGTGGTTGCAGCCCTCGGAGATCTTGAGATACGCATAGTGCCGCGGCGTGAGCCGGATGCCCTGCGGCGGGACCAGGTCCACGAACGGGTCGTGCAGCGGCGGCAGCTGCTCGTGGACCGCCGTGACCACTTCCTCGTAGGCCTGCGGCCCCGTGACCTTGAGCACGCTCGGGTGACGGCTCGTGATCGTCTCAGGCTTCGCACCCAGGCAACCGGTGACGATCACCTTGCCGTTGCGCGCGACCGCCTCGCCGATGGCCTCCAGCGATTCGTGGACGGCGTCGTCGATGAAGCCACAGGTGTTCACGACGACGAGGTTCGCATCCTCGTAGCTGCCCACGACGTCGTAGCCCTCCGCGCGCAGCCGCGTGAGGATGCGCTCGGAGTCGACCAGGGCCTTCGGGCAGCCGAGCGAGACGAAGCCGACTTTGGGCGGTGTGGGCACGGGCGACGATCGCGGTCAGTCGAAGGCGCAGGCGATGCGACCGTTGGCGGGGCAGTGGTAGTCGCAGGTGGGCATCGGGGGTCAGACGCTTCAGCGGAAACGGCGCGCATTCTAGCTAGTCGAACGCCGACGCAGCGCAGGCGATGGCTGCCCAAACTGTAGCTTTGACGACACAAACCGTAAGCCATTGGTAAATAAGATAATATGCACCGTTGGCACCGTGACTACCCGCCACGAGCGACACCATCGGCAGTAGGCTAGGCGTGAAACCGGACGACGATTGGCGCCCGCCTCGTAGGCAGCGATCCATTCCTGGCCCGAGGATCCTCCGATGACCAACCCGTTCATCATCCGGCGCGCCGGACTCGACGACGTCGAGGCGATCGGCGAGCTGTTCGACCAGTACCGGCGGTTCTACGAGCAGCCGGCCGATGTGCGGGGCGCCACGGAGTTCATACGCTCGAGGCTGCAGCGAAAGGAATCGATCATCCTGGTCGGTTTCAGCGGCGAGTCGGCACCGCACGGGTTCTGCCAGCTCTACCCCACGTTCTGCTCGGTGGCGATGGCGCCGATCTTCGTCCTGTACGACCTGTTCGTCCGGCCGGCGGCACGCGGCCACGGGCTGGGGCGCGCCCTGATGATCGCTGCGCAGGACGAGGGCAGGACTCAGCGCGTTGCGCGCATGGATCTGCAGACGGCCCGCACCAACGCGCCCGCTCGCGCGTTGTACGAGTCGCTCGGCTGGCGCCTCGACGACACGTTCGACACATATCACTTCGATCTCGGGTCACAGGGAAGCACCGGGAATGGTTCGACAAGTACCTGAAATAGCGCCGCTGCCGCAGACAAGGGAGGCAAGCATCGCGGCCGCCCTCGAGGCGATGCGGGCGAATCGGCCTTTGCGTGCCGAGGAGATCTGCCGCAACTACCTCGACGGGAGCCCCGGCTCCGTCGAGCACCTGCGGCTGCTCGGCCACGCGCTCAGCAGCCAGGGGCGCTACGCAGAGGCCGAGCAGACCGTCCGCCTCGCGCTGTCACTCCAGCCGGACTTTCCGCATCTGCACGAGGACCTTGGCAGCGTGCTCGCGCTGCAGGACCGGCACCAGGAAGCCATCCCGTGCTTCGAGCGGGCGATCCAGCTCGAGCCGCGGCTGTCACTCGCGCACAAGAAGCTGGGGTATTCACTTGCGGCACTCGGGCGCGGCCGGGAGGCCGACGCCGAGTTCGAGGAATTCTTCGAGCTGGCGCCCGCCAAGGGCCAGGTGGCCCTCGCGATGGATCACCTGCGCGCCGGCCGCAAGGGGGAAGCGACCGACATACTGCGCAGCGCGTTGCGCGAGAACCCGGACAACGTCGATGCGCTGCGCTGCCTGGCGAGCGTCTACTGGCGCGAGGGGGGCCGGGTGAGCGACGCCGAGGCGCTGCTGCGGCGCGCGACCGCGCTCGCACCGGGTTTCGCCGTCCTGTGGAACATGCTCGGCGCGCTGCTCCACGAGGCGGGCCGGCACAGCGACGCGGTCGACTGCTTCCGCAAGGCAACGTCGCTCGAGCCGGGCAACGCGGCCGCCTGGGGCGGCCTCGGCACCGCGTACGCGCACGCGGGCGACGTGCGGAAGAGCGTCGAGGCCTATGAGCGATCGATAGCGCTCAACCCGAACATTCCCGGTTTCCAGATGGGTTACGGCCACGTGCTCAAGACGCTCGGCGACCAGGGCCGCGCGCTCGAGGCCTATCGCACGGCGATACGACTCAAGCCTGACTTCGGCGAAGTCTACTGGAGCATGGCGAACCTGAAGGTCTTCCGGTTCGAGGACAGCGAGGTCGCCGCGATGGAAGAGCAGGTCGCGCGCACGGACCTGGGCGACAACGCGGACATTCATTTCCGCTTCGCACTGGGCAAGGCCCACGAGGACAAGGGCGACTACGACACGGCGTGGCACTACTACGACACCGGCAATCAGAAGCAACGCACGAAAGTGTTTCACGACCCCGTTGAGATGGAGCTTCGCCACGAGGAGATCATCGAGGTGTTCAGCCGGGAGTTCCTCGAGTCGCACGCGGGCAGCCGGCTACGACGACGCATCACCGATCTTCATCGTAGGACTGCCGCGCTCGGGCTCGACGCTGATCGAGCAGATCCTCGCCAGCCACAGCCAGGTCGAGGGTACGGCGGAGCTGCCGACGCTCAATCGACTCGCGACGTCTATCGGCCGATACCGCAGCGAACAGGTGCAGTACCCGCGCGCCGTCCGCGACCTGCGGTCGCGCGACTTTCGCGCGTACGGCCGGCAGTACATCGAGGAGGCCCGCGCGTTCCGCTCGACGGACAGGCCGTTCTTCACCGACAAGCTGCCCAACAACTTCTCGCATGTCGGGCTCATCCACCTGATCCTGCCGAACGCCAAGGTCATCAATGCCCGCCGCCACCCGTGCGACAGTTGCCTCGGCGGCTACAAGCAGCTCTTCGGCAAGGGTCAGCATTTCACGTACGACATGGCCGATCTCGCGGTGTACTACCGTCAGTACCATGCAACGATGCGCCACTGGCACGATGTTCTTCCGGGCAAGGTCCTCGACGTGCATTACGAGGAGACGGTCACGGACCTCGAGACGCAGGTGCGCCGGATCCTCGAGCACTGTGGCTTGCCGTTCGAAGAGGCCTGCGTGCGTTTCCACGAGACCCAGCGCCCGGTCAAGACGGCAAGCTCCGAGCAGGTGCGCCAGCCGCTCTACACGGGCGCGCTCGGCTACTGGCGCCGGTACGAGAAGCACCTCGGACTCTGGCAGCAGGAGTTCGCCGACATCATTGCCGAGCTGCCGGAAGTCGTCCGCAAGGCAGGAACCTGAGCCCGCGCGCGCAACGCGCTCAATCGTACGGCCAGACCTCGAGGCCATGAATGGCGTTGCGCACGTCCATGGTCAGGTTCACGGACAGCAGACGCTCGTTCGCGGCCAGATCGTATACGGACACGGTCGACGGCGAGGAGCCGCCGGCGACGACTGAGCCCTGCAGCACGCACAGACCACGCGCGAACGCCTGGCGCGCGACCCCGCTCTGATCGACGTCGCTGTGTTCGAGCTGCTCCGGCCGGTAACGCGGCACTGGCATCGCGCGGTCCTCGAGACCCTCGCCCCGCCCCGCGTACCGCAGCGCATCGGCCTCGGTGTCGTTGAAAAGCACGCCGTCGCGCCAGGGGCGGGCGTCGTGCGAGCCGGCGGGCAACTCCGCCGCCATCTGCACGTGCTTGCCGTTGAAGAGCAGCATGCCTCCGGTGCGCAGCCCGGTGATGTACATGCCGCCCGGCGTGCAGTGGATGCTGTTGACGTGCAGCTTGTTCAGCATCAGCGGGCCGTCCTGGCGCCGCGGGTCGAAGACGGTCCCCTTGAACCGGAACTGGTGCGTCGCGATGTGCATGGCCCAGCGGAACTCGCGCGCGTCCAGGTCGAACGCCACGATGCTGTCGAAACCGGTCGAGGTCAGGTAGAGGCTGCGCTCGTAGACGGCGATCTCGTGGCAGTGCTTGAGATACGGATTGCGCCAGGAGCCCGCGGGGCGGAAGTCCGGCGTAAAGGCGAAGAGCTCATCGCTTGCGGCGATGTAGATCAGCTCACCGTCGAAGGCGATGCCGCGCAGGCCCCGGTCCCAGCCACGACCCTGCCAGTCGATATCGGTCCGGTTCCAGTCGAGGGTCTGCCGCACCGAGCGACGCTCGAGGTCGATCAGGTACACGCCGCCATGGCTCTGGCCCTGCTGGCTGCCGCGAACGACGGAAGTCGTGACCAGCTTCACGGGGGTCGAGGACGCAGCGAGCACGCAGGCATGGACTCAGTCCATGCCTGCGGGCGTCACCATTTCTTGGTGAAGGACAGGCTGATCGTGCGCGGCTGCTGCAGCGTCCGGATGAAGCGGATAGCGTGGATCGCCGAAGAACTCGCCGTAGTTCGTAGGTCGCTCAAATAGTTGATACCCTGCTCGTCGAACAGGTTGCGGACGATCAGCGCCGTGTCCCAGCCGCTGTCGTGGCTGAATCCGAACTGCAGCGTGCTCGTCGACCAGGACGGTATGCGCTGGTCCGCATTTCGCTCGATCGCCGCGTCGAGATCCTTCCAGGTCTCCGACTGGTAGCTGTAGGACCACACCGTCCAGAAGTTGCCGTTCCACCCCATGAAGTTGGGGATCGTGTACTCGGCGGACACCCAGAACTTCTGCTCCGGCGACACCGGCAGCGGCGTGCCGTCCTCGACGACGGTTTGATCCTCGGGGTCTTCGTCGTCTGGAAGTACGGTCGTCTCGGTGAACTGCGGGTCGGCCAGGAACGCGCTGCCCTCGAGCACGAGGTTCGGCGTCAGGTTCACGACGCCGTTGATCTCGACGCCCTTCTGTTCCGCCCCGCCGCCATTCATGATGCCGCGCACCCAGAAGGGGGTGGACCGGTATCGGTGTCCGGGCCATCGACATTGAGCTGGAAGTCCTTCCACTCCATCAGGAACGCCGAGACGTTGAGCTGCACACGGTCGTCGAGCCAGGTGCTCTTCAATCCCAGCTCGTAGTTCTCGAGCTTGTCCGGACCGTACTGCAGCGGGATGGCGCCGGTTTCCGCAGCGCGCGCGGAGTTGTTGCCGCCGAGCCTGAACCCCTCGCTGTAGAGGAAATACACCATGCGGTCATCGTCGAACTTGTACTGCGTCGCGAACTTGAAGACCGTATCGCTCTCCGAGCCGGAGTTTTCGAACCGCCCGCCGTCGGCGTTGCCCCCGCCGCGGGCAGGCCCTGCGGTACCATCGAGATATCGACCTCGCGCCGGTCGTATTCGAACCACCGCGCCCCGCCGGTCACGGACCAGCGCTCGGTGAGGTCGTAGCTCACCTCGCCGAACAGCGCCTTCTGCTTGATCGTCTTGTCGAAGATGTTCTGGTAGTAGAGATCCGAGTCCGGCAGCGGGCAAGCGACGTCGTAACCCGCATCATAGGCAGCGCAGGCGTAGTCCTGTGCGGCGGCCCAGGCGTCCGTGGTCGTCAGGCCCGGAATATTCTTGCCGTAATTCCACCAGTCGTAGACGTCCTCGTAGAACGCACCCGCCATCCACTGGAAGCGGCTCTCGCCCTGCGAGGTGAGCCGCACCTCGTAGGTGTAACGTTGCTGATCCTGCCAGTTGTACGTCGTGCCTATCAGGTAGTCCGTGTCGTACAGCGGGTACGAGACCCCGTAGTAGGCGGTCCGCCACTGGTCGTAGTCATGGTCGTCCCATTCGTAGGCGATGTCACGGTCGAAATACGATGCCGTGGCGGACAGCTCGGCGAAACCGAGATCGCCCTTGACGTTGAGCGACGCCTGGTACCAGTCGTCGTCGCGATATTCCTTGAAGAACCGCGTGATCTTGTAGTCGCCGAGCTCGGGATCCGATTCCCACCCGCCTTCGGCGCGGCTGTTCTGAGAGATCAGGCTGAGCGTCGTTTCCCACTGGGGGTTGATGATCCACCGGGCGGCGATCCGGCCGCCGTAGATCTCGTAGTCGTTCCAGTCGTCCTCGACCACGTCCGAGTTGTCACGTTCGCCCACGAACGTCCTCGCCGAGGACGTTGTCGACGTAGCCGCCTTCGCTGTTGTAGAAGCCGACCACCCGGACAGCGAAGTTGTCGCTCACGGGTATGTTCAGGTGGCCGCTCGTGAAATAGCTTTCCTCGCCCCCCTTGATCGTGCCGATCTCGCCGTCGAACTGCGCGGAGAAGTCCGCCGGGTCGGGCTTGTTGGTGATGTATCGGAGGGTTCCGGATTGCGAGCTCGATCCGAACAGTGTTCCCTGCGGACCCGGGAGCGACTCGACACGGGCGATATCGATCAGTTGCACGTCGACCTGCTGCGAGATCGAGGTGAGCGGCTGGTCGTCGAGATAGACCGCCACCTGGCTGTCGGTGTAGTACTCGGCGGAGCCTGTCGAGATGCCGCGCATGATGATCGAGTTGCGGCCCGGCATGCTGTTGACCAGGTTGACGCTCGGCAGCGCGCCGATGACGTCCTCGACATTGTGCAACGCCTGCCTCTCGATATCGTCGGTGGAGAAGGCGGTGATGCTCTGCGCGACCTCCTGCAGGTTGAGCTCGCGCCGCGTCGCGGTCACGACGATCTCTTCGAGGCGCCCGCGGTCCCCTTCGGCGCGCTGCGCCAGGGTGGCGGATGCGGGATACAGCGCCGTGACGATGGCCGCGGCCAGCGGCGTGGTCGGGAATTCGCGTCGTGATCGAGGCGGCGCCGCAGTCGCCCCCCCGTCTCTCGTTGGCTTGGCGGCTGGCCGACTACGGTCGTTCATGGAACCCCCTGTACCGTCGATCACGACGACTCATCGGCGCCACATCGCGAGCCTAGCTCATGAAAAATCGTTTTTCCAGCAGGCGCCGTGCGCATAGCGCACTGTTGTGTGCGCGCCTCAATCAGTACGCACCGCCGCGGGAGGAACGCAGTCGCCCATCCTCGGCGGTCAACGTGTATGCAATCCCGCCCTGTCCCCGCCACGCATCGAGGTCGAACCGCCCGCCCGGCGCGAGGCGGTAGACCTCGACATCGCGGATGGTGAGCGGCTGCCCGGGCTGGCAGCGCTCCGGTGGCCGCGACGTGCGCATGAAGTAGACGTACGGGGTCGGATGATCGGCGGTGGCGAACACTTCCGCCGTGCCGGTCGACCGGATCGACGTGCAGCGCCGTCTCGCGGTCGGCGGCGATCGCTCGCGCCTGCGTGGTCCAGCCGTCCTGTACCAGCCGCGCCATCAATGCCACCGTGCGCCCGATCCGGTCGCGCTCCCACAGGTGCTGGTCCGTGAGCACGCCGCGGAGTTGCGGCAGGACCAGGAAGTCGCGCGTGAGGGTCACGTCGGCGGCGTACGGGTCGGCCAGTGCGACTTCGCTGGTCAGGCTCTCGGCGCCCATGGCCGAATAGGAGAACTCCCCGAGTATGGCCATGCCGGCGCTGGTACCGCCGATCGGCGCCGGCTTGGCTACGACGAAGTTGATCGCATCCGCAACCGGAGTGCCTTTCCAGAACCGCACGTAACGCGACTGGTCGCCGCCGGCGATGAAGAGCGCCTCGGCGTTGCGGATGGTTTCGATCACGCCAGGGTCGAAGGCGGCTTCGCGGTTCTCGAAGACCACGGTCTCGACCGAGTCACAATGACAGAGCGCGTAGATGTACTCGTTGTACTCGTCTCCGCCCGACGCCCGCAGCACGACGAAGTCACCGCCGCCGCCAAGTTCCCCCATGCGCGCGTAGTTTTCATCGACGTCGTCGCCTCCACCCTGCGGGACGATCAACCCGCGCGTCGGGCGGTCCACGTCGGCCCCGTTGCCGACCAGGTAACGTTCGTATCCGCGTGCGGGCTGCGGGTCATCTGCGGCCGACGTCGACAGGCTGGACAGGGCCGCGAGTACCGCGGCGACCGCGATTCGGCAGCGCATCACCCCAAACGGCATCATGATGGCTACATGCCTCACCACCGGACGATTGGGCGATGAGCATAACGTGCTGGCATCGCGCGCTCGCAATCGCCTGGCTGCTCATGTCCACGGCCGGCTGCGTTCGACCGGAACCGCTCGCCACACCCGACGCTGCGCGCGACGCCGGCGTCGGCGCGCCCGGTGTCCGCATCGACCGCGACGTCGCGGTTCCGATGCGCGACGGTGTGGTGCTGCGCGCCGACGTCTATCGGCCGGACGACCCCGGGCCGTTCCCGGTGCTCGTCTTCCGCACGCCCTATGGCAAGCACTTCGCCGCGGAGACTCACCGCATCCACCTGAAGGCGGTCGAGCGCGGTTATGCCGTCGTCCTGCAGGACGTGCGCGGCCGTTATGCTTCCGGCGGCCAGTTCAATCCGTACCGCAACGAGGGACGGGACGGGTACGACAGCATCGAGTGGGCCGCAGGGCAGCCCTGGTCGAACGGCAAGGTCGGCACTTTCGGATTGTCGTACCCGGGCGCCGTGCAATGGCTTGCGGCGATGGAAGCGCCACCGCACCTGGTGTCCATGGTGCCGGCCATGACGTTCTCGTCGCCGCGCAACTTCTTCTACATGAACGGCGTCTTCGACCTGTCCTGGCTGCCGTGGATCTATACCAACGTCGCGCCGGACGCGCGGCGGCGACTCGACCTGCCGGGCATCCGCGACGAAGCCGAGGCGGAGGCGACCTGGGCGGCCGTCGCGGACGAGTACCGCGGCTGGCGTCCGCTGCGCGACCTGCCGTATCTGCGCCGGGAGGCGTCGTTCTATTTCGAGTGGCTGGCGCATCCGCCGGAAGATCCCTGGTGGGACTGGGCGGAGCTTCGCGGCCGCTACTCGCGGGTGTCGGCCGCGGTACTCAACCTCAGCGGCTGGCATGACGAGGCCTACGGTCCGGAAGGCGCGGTGACCAACTTCAACGGGCTCCTGGCGGCCCGGGCGGGCGAGCGCGATCCGCGCGCGTGGCTCGTGCTCGGTCCGTGGGTGCACGGCGTCGACTCGATGGCCGCCCGGCGCACCGGCGACATCGACTTCGGGCCGGCCGCGGCGATCGACTACGACGACCTGGTGCTCGATTTCCACGATCGGCACCTGCGCGGCATCGACAACGAATTCGCAACCTCGCCACGCGTGCGTCACTTCGTCATGGGTGCCAACGAATGGCAGAGCGACACCACCTGGCCCCCGTCGACGTCGCGTACGGAAACGCTGTACCTGGCCGCCGACGCGGGCGGCCAACGCCGCCTGCAGTCCGCACCACCGCGCGGCGAATCGTCAGGCAGCAGCTTCACTGCCGATCCGGACGAACCTGTGACCGACCCCTACGGCGCATTCGGTCCGCACGACTATCGCGCGCTCGAGGCGCGTGCGGACGTCCTCACCTTCGACAGCGCGCCGCTCGATGACGCGTTGCAGGTCTCCGGCGCCATCACTGCGGAAATCCATGCTTCGTGCGATTGCCGGGACTTCGACCTGTGGGTGCGGCTGCTGGACGTCTACCCCGACGGCCGAGCCATCAACCTGATGAGCCCCGGCAACGACGTGCTGCGCGCGAGCTACCGCGACCCGGCGAGGGGTGGGCAGGCGCTCGAGCCAGGCCGGGTCTACGTCCTGCGCCTGCCGTCGCTGATGACGAGTAACCTCTTCGGCAAGGACCACCGCATCCGCGTGCAGATCTCGGCTTCCTTCGCCCCGCACTTCTCACGCAACCTGCAGACCGGCGAATCCGAGGTCGTCGCCGCCGACTCCAGGGTCGCGCGGATCACCATCCATCACGGCGCGGCCGGGGCGTCGAGCCTGCTACTGCCAGTCGCTGGGGGAAATTCGGCTCAGAGCCACATTAGTCCCGACTAATCTGGCTCTGAGCCGAATTAGCGGAGGGATTCGTGCCGCTGCCACGCTCGAGCTCCCGGCGATACGCGTCGACCGACCAGTCACGGCCCAGGAAATTCCGCGCCAGCGTGTTCATCGACTCCGAGCCACCCGGCGCGAGGACCTGCTCGCGGTAGCGCCGCGCGGTGGCCTGGTCGCGCAGGCCCGCCGCGCGGAACTGGCTCAGAAGATCGCTCGCAAGCGCCTTCGACCACTGATACGTGTAGTAGGCGGCACCATAGCCGGCGAGGTGGTTGAACGATGCCTGGGGATGCGCGCCCTCGGGCTCGGGCGCGAGCGCGTAGCGGTTGTAAGAGGCGTCATATGCCCGGGTCGGGTCCTTGCCGCGCATGTCGGTGGAGTAGTAGTCCAGCGATACCGCGGAATACCCGAGCTGGGTCATGACGCCGAAGGCTTCAGCGAAGAGCCGGCCGGCATTCATCTTCTCGACGAGACCCTCCGGGATGACCTCGCCTGCGTCGTTGGTGGCGAAGGTCTTGAGGGTCGGGTAGTCCCACACCCATTCCTCGAGCAGCTGGGACGGCGCTTCGATTACGTCGTTCTCGATCTCCGAGAAGTTCTGCGCCGCGAGCGGCCGCTGACCGGCGAACAGCCAGTGAATGAGGTGGCCGAACTCGTGCAGGAACACGACGACGTCGCTGTGCTCCATCAGGCCCTTGGGGAAGTTGCACTCCAGGATCGCCACGGGCGCCACCCTGCCCTGGATGCCGATGCGGACCTGGGACATCTGGGCATGCGTGAACTTGCCATCGCGCGGATGCATGTCGAGGTAGAAGCGGCCGATCACCTGGCCCCGCTCCACCATCTCGAATGTCTTGACGTCGGGGTGCCAGACCGGCGTCTGCCACGGCCGGATCTCGACCTGGAACAGGTCCTGGATCAGCCCGAGGACGCCGGCCTCCACCTTGTCGTAGCGGAAGTACTGACGAATGAGCTGGGGATCCACCGCATAGTCTTCCTTGCGGATGAGCGCGGTGGCGTACGAGGTGCTCCAGGACCCGAGGAGGGCGGAAGGGTTGTCCTTCTGCAGCCGGGCCAGCATGCGGGCGGCGTCGGCTTTGGCGGTGGGACGAGCCGCGGCGGCGATGTCATCGAGGAAGGCCTGGGCGCGCCCAGGCGATTTCGCCATGCGATTGGCGAGGTCGTAATCGGCATAGGTCTTGTAACCGAGCAGGGACGCGAGCTCAGCGCGCTGGGCAAGCAGCCTTTGGAGCACCGCATCGTTCGCCGGGTAGGCGCGGCTTCCAAAGGACGTCCGCAGCCGCTTCCTCAATTCATCGCTGCTCGCATAGCGCAAGACGGGGAACACGTCCGGATACGCCATGGTGATGAGCGCCCGGCCGTCCGCCTGCGGCGGGTGTGCCGCGATGTAATCCTGCGGCAGCCCGGCCAATTCCTCCGGGCGCGCGCTGATCGTGCGCTTGTCGTCGGCGATGTTGCGATCGAACTCGAGGGTGGTTGCCGTGATCGCGTCCTGGAGATCGGCGATACGCTTGCGGGTGGCATCGTCGCGGTCGACGCCCGAGCGCCGGTAATTGTCCAGCTGGCGCTGGACTGTGTAACGCAGCTCCGGCGCCACACCCTTCGCGTCGATCGCCTTCAGCCGCTCGTAAATCGGTCGGGACATCGAAAAAGCGGTGGCTGCGGTGACGGCGCGCTGGACGCAGTCCTCGGCGGCCTTGCGGACCGCAGCATCGGGATGCGTGTCCTTGAGCACCGACGGTTCGGTGTAGGCGGTGCTCACGACGAGGTTGTAGACGTCGTCGTAGGCGGCGAGCAGCGTGGCCGGGTCGGTGGATAGCGGCAGGGCTTCCAGGTTCGCCTGTTCCAACTTGATGGCCGCAAGACGGGTATCGCACTGCCTGGTGACATCGGCGGGGCCTTTCGGGGTAAGGCTGATCGGCCCGATCACGGCATCCGATACCGGTTTGTGGTCAGCGGCCAGCGCAGCGCCTGCCACCGTCATCAGCAGTGCAGACGCCGTCAATCCCCCGAACTTGCGCATGATCGATCCTCCAGGAAATCGTCTTGATTTCAGTTAGCGGGCGATGGCCGCAGCTTCAACCGTCGAGTGCTGACCGACCCACGCTTCGAGCGTCGGCAGCTGACGCTCCTTCACCTCGGCGTGGAACGAGATGTCGGCGATGACACGCTCGGCCGCCTGCCGCGCGTCCTTCGGCACCGAGCGCTCGGCGTAGGCGCGCACCTGTTCTATCATCGCCGTGTCCTCCGAGGTCTGTGCAAGCTCCGGGATGAACGCCCAGCGAGACGAGGCTTCGACGAGATCGAGCACCGCCTTCTCGTGCGCGACGGCGTAATCGAACACCAGCCGCGGATGCGCCGCGGCCGCCGTGGCGATGACGCCCGACGCAAAGGCGGTCGGAACCTCACCCGACAGCGACAAGTCGAGCGCGCGCGAGGCGAGCGCCGGATCGACGGCCCGACCGAGCGCCGCGAAGAGCCGCTCTTTCTCGATCGGCTCCGATTCCGCCCTGGCACGCGCCAGGAGCTCGCTCCAGGTGGCCGCGTCCGCATGGCGCGCGACAACCTCGATCGTGGCTTTGCGGATGGCGGCCGGCAGCGCCTCGTGGTTCGTCGCCGCGCGTGCGAAACGCGTGCGTGCCTCGCCCAGCACCGCGGGATCCGCGAAGCGACCGAGCGAGTTGATCAGCCTCTCGCGCAACAGCGCGGTCGTCTCCGCCTCATTCGCCGCGGGAGTCCAGCCCACGCGCGCGAAGACCGGTTGCAGCCTCCCGCGCGCAAACATTCGCCACTCCTGCTGTCGCTTGGACCCGTCGAACAACTTGTCGATACTCGTTAAGGTGTCCGAAAGCTGGATCAGGATCAGCGAGTCGCTGTCGCTCGAAACGGCCTCCGCCAGTTCGAGATAGGCCGTCACCGGCAGCTCGCCCGCCTCGCCCAGGGCCCAGGTATCGCTCAGCAGGCCGAGACGATCGATTTCGGCGACTGTCGAGAACTCGTCGGCCAGTGCCGCGAGGTCAGGCGGCGCATAGCGCACGCGGAAATAGCCGGACTGTCCCGCATTGACAATCACCGGGCCGCAGCCGTCGATGAGCGTGGTCACGGGCGCCCCGTCCTTGCCGAGGAGCAACTCGCGGGTGGCGCCGGTCGAGAGCGAGCGCAACCGTACGGGAATTCGCCAGGTGATCCGCTGAGGAGACTTCTTCCCAGCCTCGAAGCGCCCCTGGGTCAGGGTCACCGACGCGCGCCCCTCAGCGCAGGGCGCTGTCCCGACCGATACCAGCGGCACGCCCGGCTGCCGCGTGAAGTCGTGTGCAATGTCGGTCACTGGCCGGCCCGTTGCCGCGGCCAGTTCGGCCCAGAGCTGATCGGTCGCCGCGTTTCCATAGGCGTAGCGCTTCATGTAGCGGCGGATGCCGTCGCGAAAACCAGTCTCGCCGAGCGCGTCCTCGAGCATGCGGATCACGGCGCCGCCTTTGCTGTAGGAAATCGCGTCGAAGGCCTGGCTTGCGGCGTCGATCGAATCGACGGGCTGCACGACGGGGTGCGTCGCCGCGCCCGCATCGAGGCGCATCGCCCTCTCCCGTGAATAACCCGAATAGTTGACCAGCTGCAGCGCGGCTTTGCGCTCCGGATGCAGCTCATCCTCGACCTTGGTTTCCATCCACGCGGCGAATCCCTCGTTGAGCCACAGGTCGTCCCACCAGTCCATCGTGACCAGGTTGCCGAACCACTGGTGGGCCACTTCGTGTGCGACGGTTTCGAACACGTTCTGGCGATCCGATTGCGACGAGAGCCTCGGGTCGACGAGCAGGACGGGCTCGAAGTACAGGATGGCGCCCCAGTTCTCCATCGCGCTGAAGAACTGGCTGCTGCCCGGCACCGCGATCATGTCGAGCTTTGGCAGCGGGTAGGGCGTGCCGAAGTAGTCGTTGAACCAGGGGAGGACTTCCGCGGCGGCTTCGAGCGCGAAGCGGCCCGACGACGAGGCGCCCTTGCGCGTCACGACGCCGACGTCGACGCCCGCGACCGGCTGCGAGATGCGTTCGAGCTCGCCAACCGCAAGGTACAGCAGATAGGACGACATCCGTGGGCTCGTCGCGAAGCGCACGTGCTGCTTCTCTCCGTCGACGCGCGTGGCCGCCACGGGCATGTTCGAGTACGCCGACTGGCCCTTCGGGATGGTCACTTCGAGCGCGAACGTCGCCTTCGCGGAGGGCTCGTCCCACATCGGCGCGAATCGCCGCGCGTCGCCCACCTCGAACTGCGTGTTGAGCATCCGACGCGGTCCCGCCGGCGTGTCGTAGTCGACGGCGAACAGGCCGACCGGCGGTCGTCTCGATCTTTCCGCGGTAGTCGAGTGCCAGCCGGTGGCGACCCGGTCTTGTCGCCTGCTCGAACTTCAGCGTCGCGGTCTGCGCCTGCGGGTCGAGTGTGACGACGGCCCTGCGGCGGCCATCGAGCACGGCACTCGCGATGTCGAGGCTCAATGCATTGAGCGTGATGGTGTCGGCGGGATCCTCGACCTCCAGGTCGATGACGGCGCGACCCGTGAACGTGAGCGCGGCCGCGTCCGGCTCCACGCTGATCTCGTAGTGCACCGGCGCGATGCCGGGCGGCAGCCGTCCCGGGCGCTGCTCGGCCGCTGCCGCGGTAACGCCCGAACGCCGCGCACGCCAGGCAGACCAGCAGTCGAGTCGCAAGTCGCATCAGATCCCCCGTGTCGCTCCAAATGATGCTCGAGCACATTACTTCAACGCGTACAGATTTCCATCCATGCTGCCGAAGTACACGACGCCCTTGTCCACCGCCGGCGAGCCCATGATCGCGCCGACGGAAACGAAGCGGTAGAAGTCGACATACATGTCCTGGAAATCGCCGAACACCGGCGTGAGCTGCCTCGCGGTTCAGCTCCCGTCGGCATTCAGGATCTTCATCGGGTCCGCGCTTCGAGCCCTCGGTCTGAAACTGCCACGCAAGCTCTCCCGTCCTCGTGTTCACCGCATGGAGCCTGCCGTTGTGGCTGCCGAAATAGGCGAGCTCGCCCGCGAGCGCGGCGGAGGAGAAGATATACGCCCCGGCCGTGTAGGTGAACCTGAGCCGCCCGGTCCGCGCATCGAGCGCCATGAACCGCGAGGTGTCCGACGTGCCGACGTACACGGTTCCGTCGCGCACCGCGGGAGTCCCGTTCACCCAGGACTTGCTCGTCGGGTAGTCCCACTTCTTGCGGCCCGTGGCAGCGTCGAGCGCGTACACGTGCGCATCGCGACAGCCGACGTACACGGTTCCGTCCACCACCGCGGGCGAGGACTGGAAGCCGACCTGGTTGTGGTAGTTCGGGTCCACGCCGGCCTTGAATGCCCATTTCTGCTGGCCGCTTTCGGCGTCGATGGCGTAGAGCTGGCTGTCCCAGCTGCCGATATAGACCGTGTTCCCGACGACGGCGGGCGAGGCGTGCACGACATCACCGGTCGCGAACTTCCACTGCAGCACGCCGCTCTTCGCGTCGACGGCGTAAACGTTGCCGTCGCCGCTGCCGAAGTAGACCTTGCCGTTCGCGACCGCGGGCGAGGAGGTGAACACATCCCAGGCATCGGGAATCGTCTGCCGCGCGGACGGGTAGCCGTGCAGACCCTGTGCCTCGAACTTGCGCTCGTACTCGATGGCGTAGACCCACCGGGGCTGCCCGTTGGCGGCGTCGATCGCGGCCAGCGAGCCCGCCGAGGAGACGAAATAGACCGTTCCGGCATCGACGGCAGGCGAGGAGGCAATCGGCCGGCTCGACTTGAAGTTCCACTTCTCCTGGCCGGTCGCCTGGTCGATCGCGTACAGGTGCCCGCTCATGCTCGCGATGTAGACCACGCCGTCCGCGATCGCGGGCGAGGTCACGATCGGTCCCCCAGCCTTGAACGTCCACTTGACGCCAGGCGCCTGCGTCGGACCCGCGCCCTCGTAGACGCCGGTCCGCGCGACGTTGCCGTGGAAGGTGGCCTGGGCCAGCGTCGTCGATGAGACCGCGGCCAGGGAGACCAGCGCCGTGACACGTTTCATCGCAACCCCCGCGTGCCGTTGTTCGTGTTTGGGCGCTGCACACGATAGCGGCGGCGCAGGGCGCGGCGACCCGGATCGGCTCGCCGTTCGTCGCCCCGGCGGAACGGATGGGCGCAGCGCTCGCTACGGCCGGTCCCGCGCAGTCGCCGCCGCTCTCGCGCCACGCGCCCGTCAGGCGCTGGATGCGGGATCGGGCCGGACGGCTTGTGCGGCGGGCGCCTGTTTCCGCGGTGCCTCCGCGGGCACGAGCTCCTTCGGCAGGTTGCGAATGTGCAGCTCCTGTCTCGGGAACGGGATCTCGATGCCAGCCTCGTTGAGGGCGTCGTAGACCCGAATCGTCAGGTTGCTGCGGATCGTGCCCCAATTGTTGAAATCGTTGGTCCAGGCACGAATGCCGACGTTGAGCGAGCTCGCGATGAGACTGGTGACCAGCACCACTGGCTCCGGGTGTGGAGCGATGCCCTCGGTCGCCGCCGTGACCTTCTTCAGCAGCTCGAGCACCTGCCGCGCATCGCTTCCAAGGGCGACACTGACGTCGACGTCCACCCGGCGGCTCATGTCGGAGAGCGTCCAGTTGACGAGTTTCTCGGACAGCAGCGTCCCGTTCGGCACGACGACGTCCGCGCCCTCGGGCGTCGTCAGCGTCGTGGCGCGCATGCCGATCTCGCGCACCGTGCCGGTCGTGCCGGTGATCTCGACCACGTCGCCGGGCCGGATCGGCCGCTCGAACATGAGGATCAGCCCGGACACGAAGTTGTTGACGACGTTCTGCAGCCCGAAGCCGATGCCGACGCCGAGCGCGCCGACGACGATCGCGAGCTGGCCGACCTCGAACCCGGCGGCGGCAAGCGCAATCAGCAACCCGATCAACACCAGCGCGTAATAGGTCAGGGTCGAGATGCTGTTCGCTACGCCGCGCGGCAGGCTCATCCTGCCGAGCACTTCGTCGCGCAGGATCATGCGCATGGTACGAGCGATCCAGAACGCCACGTACACGGCTGCTCCGAACAGCAGCACGTTGCCGAGCGTGAGTGAAATCTCCCCGAATCCGAGCGGATACGTAAGGACGTTGCGGGCCCAGGCTGCGATCGGACGCAGGATGCGGATCTCGTTCAGCGTCAGCAGCACCCAGGCGACGCCTGCGGCATACCGGATGAGCCGACCCAGCGTCTCGAGCAGCGGCCCGGCGCGCCCAGCGACGGTATGGACCTGCCCCGCGCCGCGGCGCGCCAGCAGGTGCCGGATGATCGAGCCCAGCACACTCGTGCCGGCGAAAAGCACGAGGCCGAGGTAGCCGCTGTCGAGCGTGGCGCGCGTCAGCAGCTCCGCGAGCGTGACGTTCCCGAGCAGGTTCGCCACCGCCGACACGGACAGCGCGATCAGCCCCAGCGATCCCACCAGTCGGGCCGCCCGCTCGATGGGACGGAGCTGCGCGGTGGGTCGGCGTCGCCGCTGCCTGCAGGACGATCCACGCCAGCACGCCGAGCGTGAGCAGGGTGACGACGAGCAGGTGCATCCGGTGCCATAGCGGCTGCGCCGCGAACAGAAAGCCGAGCCGCTGCAGTACGTAGAGCGCCGTGACGGCATAGGGCCACGGGCCCAGGATGTCGAAAATCTCCTTCGGCAGCAGGCGCAGCACGGGGATCACGGCGACGAGCAGCGCCGCTTCGTGCAGCAGGATCGGCGAGTCGCGCTGGAAGAAAATCGTCGCGACGAGGACCAGCACGAGCCATGCGGACACCGGGCGCATCAGCGCCTGGATCGACGAACGCATCGCCGGATTCTCCGCGATCAACGCCCGGCTCCGGCGTCGCAGCCAGAGCAGGACCGGGAGCAGGAGCACGGCAAAGCCCGCGTGCACCAGGAGCTGTGTCGCGGCTCGCATCGAGGTAACGCCGGAGGAAATCGCGCTCCAACTCGACGGCGCTCGTGGCGGCCGAGACCGCATCCGCGGAGTAGCGCGGATCGCCCCATGCGACCCACAGCGGCGCGGAGTCCCGCACGGCGAGCCGGAAGTCAAAGCTCGTCGACGCGGCGTCGACCGATCGCAATCCGGCCTCGATCGATGCTGCCACGCCGTTGGCGCGCCGACCGAGCTCGAGCTGACGCGCGAGCGGCTCCCCGAGTGCGCGATCCGCCGCCTCGATGCGCGCGAGGACGTCGTCGACGCGTTTGAGCAGCGCCGGCGCGACTTCGATCGCCTCGGCCTGCTTACGTGTCGCAAGCCAGGTCACGCGCCGCGAGGCGAGCTCTGCGGCGTCGGCCGAATAGTCATCGAGCTGCCGCTCCGCCTCGCGCTGCAAGACCTCGAGCTGCCGGCGGTAGAACCGCCAGTTCCGCTGCAGGCTTTCGAGCCGCGTCACCGGCATGCGCGCAAGGTCCGCGTCGCGCATGCGCCGGCCAAGCGTCGCTACCCCGGAGGCGAGCGTCTCGATCCGTGTTGCGAGGGCTTCTGTCTCTCCCTGTCGTTCGAGCCGCGCGAGCACGTCCGCCGCGAACTGCTCGTCGGCATCAGCGCGTGCCGGGATCTCGCGCGCCGTGAGCGGGGTCACGGCGGCAGCATCGCCGTTCGCCGTCTGGCCGGCCACGGTCGAGAAGACCTGCTTCGGATCGAGCGCCGCGGCGTTGCCCTGTGACAGGCACAGAACGAGGGGCAATAGCCACGACCACCGGGGTTCAAGCCGCATCGATCACCTGTCGTTCGCCGGGTGCGGAGCCGAATTGTCGCATCACTGCGTCATCCGTCGCACGGCCGCACCGGCCGCTGCGGCGGAATCTGGCAGAATGCGCGTTCATTCAGGCCCGGTACGGCCGCCCGTCCGACCGGATGGATCCCGCATGCGCGAACTCGTCAAATCGTTTCTCGACTGGTACCTCGGCGCGCTCGATGCCGGCGGCTATCCGCTGATCGCGTTCCTGATGGCGCTCGAGAGCTCCATCGTCCCGCTGCCGAGCGAGGTGGTGATCCCGCCGGCGGCGTACTCGCGCACACGCGCGGCACGATGTCGCTCACCGGCATCGTCGTGGCCGGCACGGTGGGGTCGTGGGTCGGCGCGACGATGATGTACTGGGCGTCGCGGTTGCTCGGGCGACCGCTGCTCATGCGTTATGGGCGCTACGTCCTCATCACGCCGGAGAAGATCGAGCAGGCGGAGGCCTGGTCCGCGCGATTCGGCACGGTGGGCATCTTCATCTCGCGGCTGCTGCCCGTGATCCGCCACCTGATCGGCATCCCGGCGGGCATCGTGCGCATGGACTACCTGCGCTTCTCGATCGCGACGCTCGTCGGCTCCGCGCTCTGGTGCGCGGTGCTGGCCTGGGTCGGCGTGACCGCAGGACAGGACCAGGAGCTGCTGGCCGGCAACCTGCATCGCATTTCGCTCTGGGTCGGCGGACTGATGCTGTTCCTGGGCGCGCTCTACTATTTCTTCGTGCATCGCTACATGCGGCGCTGACGGCGCCGTCAGGCCGAGCCATGAGCGTCGAGACCCTGGCGGTGCCATCGGCGGCCGGCGCGCCGGGTGCCCTTCCCGCGCAACGCGTCGATGCGCTGGGACGCACTCGCATCGATTACAGGGCGATTGCGCTGCTCGCCCTGCCGCTCATGCTGAACAGCGGGCTGCAGGCGATCGTCAGCCTCACCGACACCTGGTTCGTCGGCCACATCTCGACCTCGGCCATCGCGGCGATGGGCGCCGTGTACTGGGTCGTGCTGCTGTGCCTGGTGCTCATCGGCGGCGTGGGCCTCGCCGTGCAGACCTTCGTCGCGCAGGCCGAGGGGAGCCGGCGTCGCTGGCGCGCTTCGCACGCTGCCTGGATCGCGATCTGGGCGGCGGTCCTGAGCGTGCCGCTCTACGGCGCGCTCGCGTGGGCGGGTGGCGGCGATGTTCGGCTCGGTCGGTCTCGACCCGGAAGTCGAGCAGCAGGCCGTCGCGTTCTGGCGGCCGCGCATGCTGGGCGGGCCGCTCGGGATCGCCGCCTGGGCGATCCTCGGGTTCTTCAACGGCATCTCGCGGCCGCGCGTATCCGTGATGACGACCGGGCTCGTGGCGCTCGTCAACGCGGCGCTCAACTGGCTCTTCATCTTCGAGTTCGGCTGGGGTATCGCGGGCTCGGCATGGGCCACCAACGCGAGCATGCTCTGCGGCGTGCTGTTCGGCCTCACGATGTTCCTGCGACCCGAGCTGCGCCGCGCCTACAAGACGCACCTGACCTGGCGTCCCGACCTGCGCAACCTGTTCCGTGAGTTCCGGCTCGGTTTCCCGATGGGCGCGATGGCTGCCGCGGACCTGTTCGGCGCTGTCGCTGTTCCAGCTGATGCAGGTTCGGCTGAGCCAGGTCGAGGGCGCGGCGTCGCAGATCATCCTGATGCTGACCTCGATCGCCTACATGCCGGGCATCGGCATCGCGCTCGCGAGCACCACGCTCGTCGGCCAGTCGATCGGCGCGGGCGACCGTGCCTGGGCACGCAAGCTCGGCAACCGGATGATCGTGCTCAACACGGCGTTCATGGGCACGATCGGCGTGCTGCTCGCGGCGGCGGGGCCGTGGATCCTGCCCTCGTTCGTCAACGCGGCAGATCCGTCGTCCGCGGAGATCGTGCGGCTGTCCGCGTGGCTGCTCTGGATCGCCGCGGCCTACCAGGCCTTCGACGGCCTCAACCTCGGCAGTGCCTTTGGCCTGCGCGGCGCGGGCGACGCGCGCTTCCCGGCGCTCGTGTTCCTGGTGCTGTCGTGGGGCGTGTTCGTGCCGCTGGCGCACTCGTTGTCGTTTGCGCCGGGCCAGGGCTGGGTCGACGTGCTGCCGCAGTTCGGCCTCGGTGCGACCGGCGGCTGGATTGCGATGGTCGTGTACGTGGTGCTGCTCGGCAGCGTGCTGTACCTGCGCTGGCGTTCGCGCGCGTGGGAGCGGATCCGCATCTGACGACAGCGTTGGGTTTCTCGTCGTGGACCGCTAGCGGCCGGCGAGGTTGGGTGACTCCTGGTCGCTCCGGGGTCTACCGCGCTTCGAAAACGCCGGCGGAGGAACCGCCGGCGTTTTCGGCGTTCCCTTGCGCGGGCGGGCCCTCGGCGAAGTTCCGCCCTGCCCGCCGAACAGTCGAGGCCGCCTCGGTCCTTCGCCCGCGCTGCGGCGTCCGACACGGAGCGCCCAGGAGTCACCCAACCTCGCCGGCCGTTGCTGCCACGGTGGTGTCCCGAGCCGGCGTTTGGACCGGGTGGATCGCGGCCGCGACGACGTCGGCGCCGCCGCAGTTGGACGTCGCGGGCACTCTTAGCGAAGTTCGCCTCGACGATTCCGCGACACCACGACCGATACGGAGCTGCGCCGAGCTGACGTGCGGGGCACCCATCCTCAGCTCTACCGCAGTGCTTTGTCGTGGCCAGCGGCCGCGATGCACCCGGGCCGAGCGTCTGGCGCGGCGGTCCACTGACCGACTAAGCGCGTCGGGTGCCCGCTAGCGAGGCCGCGTCGTGCGGGGACTTCAGCGCCGGCTCGGGCACTTGGGTATGACGTGCTGCTGCTCGCCATCGGCGGGCGGCGACGAGGCCTCGGACTCCACGAGGATCTCGACCCGCCGGTTGAGCGCATGCGCTTCGTCGGTCGTCGCGAAGTCGAGCGGCCGACGCTCACCCAGGCCCGCGATCTCGATGGTTGCGCCACGGACGCCCGATGCGATCAGCGCCCGACGCACGGCCTTGGCACGGCGCCGCGCGAGAGCGTCGTTGTGGCGGCAGGCGCCGTCGTGATCGGCGTGTCCGACGAGGACGATTCGCGCTGGCTTGTCGCGTCGCAGCTGCCGGGCCAGACGCGGGATTGCGTCGTGCACGGACGCGCGCAGGCCGGCCTCGTCGAAGCAGAAATGCAGCGACGATCCCCAGGGCTGCAGTCGCGCATCGGAATAGGTCGCCATCGACGTGCCGCGACTTCCGGTCGTGCCATCCCAGGCTGCGCCGCCGCTTTCGGCGCGCGGGGCGTTGCTGCCGGAGAGCGCGCCGGCGTGTCGCTCGAGCAATTGCTGCCGCAACGCGGCGACGCCGCTGTCGGTGCAGGTGTCCTCGAGCATCTCGCGGGCGTCTCCCAGGTCCGGCAGCGGGCGCTCGCCTGTCAGCGGATCGATGGGTGGGCGCAGGCGCTGCGAGATGAGTGTCAGGCGCAGTGCGGCGCCGAGGGCGGTGTGGCCGTAGGCGCGCGTCGCGTCCTCGAGCGGCGCAATGTCCGTCGGGGCGCCGATTCGCCCGCCGAACATCAACAGGCGACCGACGCGGTCATCGAGGCGACCGTTGTCGTCGAGCAGGGGCTGCAGCACGGCTCGATCATCGTCCGTGCGCGGTGCCTCGACTCGTACCGTGACCGGCGCACTCACGGCGTCGGCCGACGGCCCGTCGGTCCGCAGCCGGACCCGCACCTGGTATTCGCCCGGCTGCCGGAAGGTCCATCCCTGCTCATCGTAGTAGATGGGCACGGTCTGCTCGGCCTGCTCGCCGGGCGCCAGCATCGTGTGCTGGTCGCCGATCGACTCGAACCACGCAAGCGGCCGCAGCGCCTGCCACTCGGAGGCGGCCGCGTCGCGATACTCGATCGACACCATTCCGTATCCGGGGTCGAGCCGCCCCTTCAGCGGCAGCGGTTCGCTGCCGTCATTGCGGGCGATGACGCGAACGGCGACGGGATATCCCAGCGGGTATGCGGCCGGCAGCGCCTGGATATGAAGGTCGATCGCCGCAGCGCTGTCGCGGGCAACCTGGTCGTCCGCGGCGCGCGCGGTCGCGATCGAGAACAGCCGCCTGAGCCGCTGGCCGGCGAGCTGCCAGCGGGTGAGGGTGAGCTCGGCCGGGCGCTCGCGCGCGTCGTCGCACTCGGTGGGAGAGATGCGCTGCAGGTCGAACGACGAGCTCTTCCTGCCGGGCAGGACGTCGCTGGCCGCCGCGGTCTGGAAGAAGCGGATCGTCGACGGGCTGATCGCCATCAGCGGCGGCTCGACCAGCGACCAGTCGGCGCGGCCGCGCTCCTGGCGCGAGATGCAGCGGGTCGGCGCCTCGAGGGTCAGGCGGCCGTCGCCCATCACCACCGCGTCGCCGTGATGGCGGTTGAGCGTATGCAGCAGCTCGTGAACGAAGGTGCGCAGCTGCAGGGTCGGGACGGACGCCGTCTCGTGGTCGCCGAAGAAGCGCTCAGTCGTCGCGGGCGCAAGCGCGAAACCCTCGCGATCGGCGTTGTCGAACATGATCCCGAACAGGGGCTCTCCGTTGTCGGACACGAGGCCGGTCGTGAGCAGCGCATAGATCGTCGCGTCCGAGTCTGCGTGATCGCTGCTCCTGCGCCAGATGCTGGCGAATTGGTAGAGGTCGGCCCGATCGAGGGGGCCGCTCGATTCACGGTACGGCAGGTCGACCTGGTCGATGTCGAGACTGACCTCGACGCCGCCCGCGCCGAGGATCGACTGCAGCGACACGCGCCCGTTGTCGGCGGACACCTCGAAGTCGATCGGGGGCACCTGGCCGAACGCGTCGACCTCGACCGCGAGTGCGAAGCGGTCGCGCGCGCACGCGGGATGTGCGCAGGCCCGCTCTGGCCACAGCAGCGCCCAGGCCAGCACCCCGGCTGCCGCGATCGCGGCGGCGGCGAGCGGCCACGCGAGCTTGTCACGCAGCCGGGTCGTCGTTCGTCCCGACGCGTCGCCGGGCACCGGGCGCTCAGGTCCCCGTCGCCGAGAGCGGCGGCGTCTGCCCGGTCGGCTGTTCGATGGCGTTGGCGATGGCGTCCTCGACGCGCTCCATCCACACGAACGTGACCTCGCGCCGCACGCTGTCCGGGATGTCCTCGAGGTCCTTGCGGTTGCGCGCCGGCAGCATGACCGTGCGGATGCCCGCGCGGTGCGCGGCGATCGTCTTTTCCTTGACGCCGCCGATCGGCAGCACGAGGCCGCGGAGGCTGATCTCGCCCGTCATCGCCACGTCGGCGCGAACCTTGCGCTGGGTGATGAGCGACAGCAGCGCCGTGTAGAGCGCGACCCCCGCGCTCGGGCCGTCCTTCGGGATCGCGCCCGCCGGCACGTGCACGTGGATGTCGCTCTTCTCGAAGATCGCGGGATCGACGCCGAGCGAGACCGACTGCGCCTTGACCAGGCTCAGGGCCGCCTGCGCGCTTTCCTTCATCACGTCACCGAGCTGTCCGGTCAGGATCAGCTTGCCGGCGCCCGGAATGCGCGTTGCCTCGATGAACAGGATGTCGCCACCCACCGGCGTCCACGCGAGACCGGTTGCGACACCCGGGACGCTCACCCGCATCGCGAGCTCGTTCTCGAAGCGCGGGGGCCCCAGGATCTCGGCCACCTCGTGGGCCTCGACCGTGTCCCTCGTCACCTTCCCTTCGGCGATCCGCACCGCGACGTTGCGCAGGACCGAGCCGATCTCGCGCTCGAGACTGCGCACGCCCGCCTCGCGCGTGTAGTCGCGTACGATCTTGAGCAGCGCCTCGCGGGTGATCTCGGCCTGCTCCGGCTTGAGTCCGTTCGCCTCGAGCTGGCGGCGCACCAGGTAACGTCGCGCGATCTCGACCTTCTCCTCCTCGGTGTAGCCGGTGAGCTCCAGGATCTCCATGCGGTCGCGCAGCGGCCCGGGGATCGTGTCCAGCACATTGGCGGTCGTGATGAAGAGCACCTTGGAGAGGTCGAACGGCACGCCCAGGTAGTTGTCGCGGAAGGCCGAATTCTGCTCGGGGTCGAGCACCTCGAGGAGCGCCGAGGCCGGGTCACCCTGGATGCCCGCGCCCAGCTTGTCGATCTCATCCAGCATCAGCACCGGGTTGCGCGTGCCGGCCTTGCGGATCGCCTGCATGATGTTGCCGGGCAGCGCGCCGATGTAGGTGCGGCGGTGGCCGCGGATCTCGGCCTCGTCGTGCGTGCCGCCCAGGCTGACGCGCTGGAACTTGATGCCGAGCGCGCGCGCGATGCTCTGGCCGAGCGAGGTCTTGCCGACGCCCGGCGGCCCGACGAAGCACAGGATGGGACTGCGGCCCTGCGGGTTGAGCTTGCGCACCGCCAGGTACTCGACGATGCGTTTCTTGACCTTCTCGAGGCCGTAGTGATCGGCGTCGAGGATGCCGCGCGCCCGCTCGATGTCGATGTCCTCGGCGTCGAGCTTCGACCACGGCACGGCGATCAGCGTGTCGAGGTAGGTGCGCGCCATCGAGTACTCGCCGCTCGCCTCGTTCATGCGCTCGAGGCGCTTCAGCTCCTTGCGGGCGTGCTCCTCGATGTCGGGCGGCATCCCGGCCTTGGTGATCGCCTCGGAGAGCTCCGCGGCCTCGTCTGCGCCCTGGCCGTCCTCGCCCAGTTCCTTGCGGATCTGGCGCATCTGCTCGCGCAGCAGGATCTCCTTCTGGCGATCGTCGAGCGCTTCCTTGGTCTGCTCCTCGATCTGCCGCGACAGCTTCAGCACCTCGACACGGCGGTTGAGCAGGCTCGAAACCCGCTCGAGCCGGTCCTTCAGATCGGTGGTTTCGAGCAGCTCCTGCTTCTCCGCCGGCTTGATGTCGAGAAAGCTCGCGATCATGTCGGCGAGCAGCGACGGCGACTCGATCGCCTGGACGCTGTTGGCGAGCTCGGCCGGAGCCTGCGGCAGCAGCGAGATCGCCTCCACCGCCTTCTGCTTGAGGTACAGCGCGCGCGCCTCGACGTCCTGGTTGGTCGCCCCCGTGTCGTTCAGGAACTCGACCCGCGCGACCAGGAACGGGAAGCCGCCCACCTGGTCGAGCACGCGGAAGCGCCGCTCGCCCTGGCAGACCAGGTGATGCGTGCCGTCGGGAGCGGTGAGGTAGCGCACGATGGATGCCGCGGTGCCGACGCGATGCAGATCGTCGAAACCGGGCTCGTCGGTATCCGGGCGCTTCTGCAGCAGGAAGCCGACCTTGGACTCGGTCCGAACGGCTTCCTGCGCTCCGGCCACGGTCTTATCGCGCTTGATCGCGACGGGCAGGATGACGCCCGGGAACAGCACCATGTTGCGCACCGGGAGGATGATCAGCATGTCCGGCGGCAGCGTCGGGGCCTGCTTGGCATCGGCCGGTGCGGCGGACTGGGGGGTCGGCTTTTCGTTGGTACTCATGCTTGCACCTTCGGCGGACTCAGCGCCGGGTCAGCAATAAGCGGAGACAGCCGTGCGCGAGATCCTGCACGCTCATGGCCCACGGTCCGGGCGGCAGCGCCAGCCGGCGCTCGAAGATCCCGTACGGAATTTCGAGACGCTGGATGGCCGCGCCGTGGCGGCGCTGCGGCAGGCGCCGTTCTGCCTGGACGGTCAGCTGCTCGCCATTCAGGTCGATCTGCAACCGCTCCGGCAGCACGCCAGGCAACGCCACTTCGATCAGCAGCTCGCCTTCGCCCTCGTAGATATCGACAGGCGGCTCCCAGCGGGGTTGCCCGGCCGTGCTCGCCAGGTGAAAGCACTGCCGTTGCAGGCGGTCGGCTTCCTCGAGAAGGTGAACCGCCTCAGCCCACATCCAGTGGCCGGTGTCGCGTCGTTTCATTGGAGGGTTCCGTAACGTTGGGGCGCACGTGGCCGAGTCAATGCCGGCGAAAGTCGGCTCAGAGCTGATCATTGGCAATAAATGAGCTCCGAGCCGATTTTTCCTGCGGCGAGGAATCGGCTCCAGGCGAAGGTATCAACAGTCGTTTCCCGCGACCAGTCTTCCGGAAAACCGGCTCCGAGCCAATTCTTGGACCGAGTCTGCGAAAATCAAGAAGATGCGAAGAAAGCCGTCCACCAACGACGCCTGATCGGGATGACTGATTATCCGGCTATGACGATCGAGGGGATGTGAATGTCGCAACCCGCGTTCGCCGCCCGTTTTGGCGCGGATTTCTACGACCGTTACTACCGCGACCGCCAAACCCGGGTCGTGAGCCCGGCGGAGATGAGGCGCCGGGCCGAGCTCGTTGCGGCCTTCGCTCGTCACGGCGAGTTGCCGGTGCGGCGGATCCTCGATGCCGGCTGCGGGCTCGGCCTGATGCGTGCCCCGCTGTTGCGCCGGTTTCCACGCGCGCGCTACACGGGGCTCGAAGCGAGCCCGTATCTCTGCGAGCGCTACGGCTGGCAGCAGGGCTCGCTCGCGACCTGGACCAGCCGCCGGCCGTTCGACGTGGTCGTCTGCTACGACGTCCTCCAGTATCTGCGCGCACGCGAGGCGGCTGCCTCGATCCGCAACCTGGGGCGGCTCTGCACCGGCGTGCTGCACTTCGGGGCGCTCACGCTCGAGGACTGGCGCCAGTATTGCGACCGCCGGCTGACGGATCGCGCCGTCCATCTGCGCCCCGCGTCCTGGTATCGCGTTCGGCTGAAGGCGGATTTCATCAATGCGGGCCAGGGCATGTTCGTCCGGCGCGGCGCACCCCTGCACCTCTGGGCGCTCGAGCGCCTGGAGCCTGAGCCCACCCGGCGGCGCGCGCCGCCGACCCTCCGCCGCCGCCGCCCGGTCCAATAGACGGCCTTCAGCCACTTTGGCGGCCGTCAGGCATGCCCCGGCCGGGAGCGGGTACAATCCCCGCTTCAGAATCCTCCGGTCCCGCCCATGCACTGTTCCTGGCGGCGGCTGTCATTGGCCGCGTTCGTTCCCCTGTTCCTGTCGGCCTGCAACTCGACACCCAAGTGTCAGGGTGACGACGAGTACCTCCAGGCCGTCGAGCAGCCGCGGCTGGACCTGCCGGCGAATGTCACCGCCAGTGAGAGGATGGCTCCGCTCGTGATCCCGCCCGTGGCGCCGGACGTCGAGAAACTCGACCCGGCCCCGAACTGCCTCGACGAACCGCCCCCGTATTGGGGCGGCCAGCGAGCCGCCCGGCCCGCCGAGCCCGCCTCCGGCGGCAGCTGAGTCGGCGCGACCGAGGGTCCGGCGGCAGAGCATTGACTCCCAGAAGCACGGCGCATTTGGGGGGTCTCGGCCTCCAGCCCGGGACGCTGAGCGCGGTCCTGATGGACCGCCTGACCCGCTCGCTCGGACGCGACCCGGACACCGCGACACAGCGGGACATCTACAACGCGCTCTCGATGGCCGTACGCGAGGAACTCGCGGCGCGCTGGCTCGCCACACAGCGCCGCGTCTCGCAGGCCGGCGTCAAGCGCGTCTGTTACCTCTCGGTCGAGTTCCTGCTCGGTCGTTCGCTGATCAACGGCCTTGCGAGCCTGGACGGCGACCTGGTGGAGGAGGCGCGCGCCGCCCTCGCGGAGATGGGCCATGACCTCGACCGCATCGCCGAGGAGGAGGCCGATCCCGGTCTCGGCAACGGCGGTCTCGGCCGCCTTGCGGCCTGCTACCTGGATTCGCTCGCGACCCTGCAGTTTCCCGCGGTCGGCTACGGGATCCGCTACGACTACGGCATCTTCACGCAGGCGATCGACGAGGACGGGCGGCAGCGCGAGATCGCGAGCAGCTGGCTGCGGCACCACAACCCCTGGGAGATTCCGCGCGACGACGCGAGCTATGTAATCCGCTTCGGCGGCCGTTGCATCACCACGCAGGATGCGCAGGGTGTCAAACGCACCCGCTGGGTGGATACACACAACATCTGGGCCGTCGGGTTCGACCTCCTGGTACCGGGCAATCGCAGCCCGACGGTGAATCACCTGCGGCTGTGGTCCGGCCGCGCGATTGCGCCCTTCGACGTCGAGGCGTTCAACGCCGGGCGCTTCGTGGACGCGTCCGCGGCGCAAGTGGACGCCAAGAACGTCTCGCGCCTCCTGTACCCGGACGACACGACCCCGCAGGGCAAGAAGCTGCGCCTCGAGCAGCAGTACTTCTTCGTCAGTGCGAGCCTGCAGGACATCCTCGCGCAGCACCTGGCCGACGGCCGGCCCTTCGAGGGGCTGTCGGACTCCGTGGCCATCCAGCTGAACGACACGCACCCCGCGCTCGCGATCGTCGAGCTGATGCGGCTCCTGGTGGACGAACACGAGCTCGAGTGGAAGGCGGCCTGGGCGATTACCCGCCGGGTCTTCTCCTACACGAACCACACGCTGCTGCCGGAGGCGCTCGAGACCTGGCCGGTGGCCGTCTTCGAGCGGCTGCTGCCGCGCCACCTGCAGATCATCTACCTCATCAACCGCGCGCTGCTCGACGAGTTGTCAGCGCGCTTTCCGCACGATCACGAGCGGCGCAGCCGCGTCTCGCTGATCGAGGAGCAGCATGGCCGGCTCGTGCGGATGGCGAACCTCGCCGTCGTGGGCAGCCACACCGTCAACGGCGTCGCGAAGCTGCACTCCGAGCTCATGAGGCGCACGATCTTCCGCGACTTCGCCGAGCTCTGGCCGGACCGCTTCGCCAACGTGACGAACGGCATCGCCGTGCGCCGCTGGCTCAAGCAATCGAACCCCGGGCTCTCCGCCCTGCTGACCGAGCACCTGGGCCACGCCTGGGAAAACGATCTCGAGGAGCTCGAGCGGCTGCGCGACGCCGTGGACGACGGCGAATTCCGCCGGCGGTTTCGCGCCATCAAGCAGGAGAACAAGGAGCAGCTCGCCGAGGTGATTCAGCGCCGCGTCGGCGTCGAGGTCGACTGCGGCTCGATGTTCGACGTCCAGGTCAAGCGCATCCACGAGTACAAGCGCCAGCTCCTGAACCTGCTGTACGTGATCACGCGCTACAACCGCCTGCGCGCGAACCCGACGCTCGACCTGCCGCCGCGCACCGTGATCTTCGCGGGCAAGGCGGCGCCCGGCTATTACCTGGCGAAGTCCATCATCCGGCTGATCAACAACGTCGCCGCCGTCGTCAACGACGACCGCAGCATCGGCGGCAAGCTGCGGGTGGTATTTCTGCCGGATTACGACGTGTCGCTCGCGCAGCGGATCATGCCGGCGGCCAACCTCTCGGAGCAGATCTCGACCGCCGGAATGGAGGCCTCGGGCACGGGCAACATGAAGCTCGCGCTCAACGGCGCGCTCACCATCGGCACGCTCGACGGCGCGAACATCGAGATCCGCGAGGTCGTCGGGCCCGACAACATCTTCATCTTCGGCCTCACGTCGGACGAGGTCGCCGAGCGCAGGCGCACGGGCTACTCGCCGAGCGAGATCGTCGCGGCCCAGCCCGAGCTCGCAAAGACGCTCGACCTGATCGACTCCGGGTTTTTCTCGCCCGGGAACCTGACCGCGGGTCGGCCCATCATCGAGCGGCTGCTCTCGGAAGGGGAATCGTTCTTCGTGCTGGCAGACTTCGCGGCCTACGCCGCGGCGCAGGACGCGGTCGACGCGCTCTATCGCGATTCCGAGGCGTGGACGCGCAAGGCCGCGACCAACACGCTCAACATGGGAATGTTTTCGAGTGACCGGAGCATCCGCGAGTACGCGCAGCGCATCTGGCGCATCAAGCCGGTGCTGTGAAGCACGGCGCATCCGGTGGCGGCTCCTGTACGCGGGCTGGCGACAGGTTTCGTCGAAGGGCGCGTGAACTGCAATGCCGCGGAATGTTGAAATCAAGGCGCGAATCGCCGATATCGAAGCGGTAGGGCAGGTGGCGGCAAGCGTTTCAGATGGCGGACCCCATCGAGATCATCCAGGACGACACGTTTTTCCGCTGCGACGCCGGGCGGTTGAAGTTGCGGATGTTCTCGACGACGGAGGGCGAGCTCATCTTCTATCGCCGGAGCGATGAGAAAGGTCCAAGAGAATCGTTCTACCTGCGATCGCCCACATCTGCTCCGGAAGCCTTGCGTGAATCGCTGTCTCTCGCCTACGGGCAGGCCGGGCGAGTCAGGAAGCGCCGCAGGTTGTTTCTCGAGGGCGTACGAGAATCCATCTGGATATCGTGGAAGGGTTGGGCAATTTCCTGGAGCTGGAGGTGGTTCTTGGTGACGGGGAAGGTGTCGAAGGCGGCTATCGCGGAGGCCTACGAGCTGATGGCCTTGTTGGGCGTCGATCGGTCTCAGTTGATCGAAGGCGCGTATGTCGACCTCCTCAGTCGTCAAATCCAAAGGACGGAATTTCCCTATCCGGAGATCACATGAGCAAGATTGCACTTTTCGTCAGACACAAGACCTTGCTGGGAAAGCGCGCAGACGTTCGTAAGGTCTGGATGCGCCATATGCAACCGGGCATCGCCAGCAATGCTGCGCATGAAGCGTATTTCTACTGCTTCGACAACAACGACCCGGACTCCATCTGCGCCTTTCAGCAATACACGGACGTGGAGTCCTCGCAGAGTTTCCTGAAGACTGCGGGCTACGCTGCATATTTGCGGAAGGTCGAACCCCTGTTGGCCGGCCCACCTGAAGTAATATCTCTTACTCCGGTGTGGATCAAAGGGAGTTAAAAGGCGTTGAGCGGGCAAGGCGCCGAGATTAGTAAGTCCAGCTAGATAGCGCGGGATGGCTGGTCCTCAAAGCGATGAGGGTTAATGGCTCGTAGACCCCGAAGCGCTCGCGCGTGACAACGCCCGCCGCCGAGCCGGAGGTGCCCGCGGCCGCCCCTCACGCCACCTCGCCTGGGCGCCTCTGGCGCTGGGCAGCGGTGATCGCCATCGGAGCCGTCATCGCCGCCGTCCCCCGGCCCGAGGGCGTCACCGCCGATTCCTGGAACCTGCTGGCAATTTTCGCGGCGACCGTGGCCGGGCTCACGCTGCAGCCGCTACCAGGCGGCGCGATGGTGCTGCTCGGTGTGGGCGCCAGCGTCATTCTCGGCGTCCAGCCCATCGCGACGGCGTTGTCGGGTTACGGCGACCCGATCGTGTGGCTCGTGCTCGCGGCGTTCTTCATGTCCCGCGGCATGATCAAGACGGGACTGGGCCGTCGCATCGCGTTCCTGTTCATCCGCGCGCTGGGCAAGCGGTCGCTGGGTCTGGGCTATGCGTTGACACTCACCGAGTTCGTGCTCGCAAGCTTCATTCCGTCGAACGCGGCGCGCTCGGGCGGCATCATCTTCCCGATCGCGAAGAGCCTGGCCACGGCCTACGACTCGCAGCCCGGTCCGACGGCCGGCCGCCTCGGGACCTTCCTGATGATCTTTCTCTACCAGTGCTGCGTCGTGAACTGCGCGATGTTCCTGACCGGCCAGGCGGCGAATGCCCTGATCGCTTCGTTCGCACTGAAGACCGCGGGGGTCGGGATCAGCTACGGCCAGTGGTTCGCAGGCGGGGTCGTGCCGGGACTGCTGAGCCTTCTGGTGGCCGGTCTGTTGGTCTATCGCCTGTCGCCGCCAGAGGTGACTCACACCCCGCGCGCGACCGAGATCGCGCAGGCGGAGCTCGACCAGATGGGCCCGATGTCCGGGCACGAGCGGCGGATGCTCCTGGTGTTCGCACTGGTGGCGACGCTGTGGATGACGACGGCGCTGCACGGGATTCACTATGCAGCGGTGGCATTGACCGGCATCGGCGTGCTGCTGGTGTCGGGCGTCATCGACTGGGAGGACGTCAAGTCCGAGCGCGGTGCCTGGGACGTGTTCATCTGGTACGGAGGGCTGGTGCAGCTGGCCGGCGCGCTCGCAACGACCGGGCTCCCTGAGCAATTCGCCAACTCGATAGCGGGATACACCGAGGGCTGGCCGTGGTGGGGAGCATTGCTCGCGCTCGTGCTCGTCTATTTCTACGCCCACTACGGGTTCGCGAGCATCACCGCGCACGCCACCGCGATGTACATCCCGTTCCTGGCGGTCATGCTGGCGGCGGGGGTTCCGGCGGGGCTCGCGGTGCTGTCGCTCGCGTATGCGTCCAACCTGATGGCGAGCCTGACGCACTACGGAACGACACCGGGGCCGATCTACTTCGGTGCCGGTTACGTCACGCAGGCGACCTGGTGGCGGATCGGCCTGATCGTGTCCGTCGCAAACCTCGCGATCTGGATGACGGTCGGCGTGGCCTGGTGGAGGGTGCTCGGCCTGTGGTGAGCGGGCGTTGCCCTCGCTGCCTTCCGGGGGCGACTGAACCGCGTCCGGCTAGACTGAGTCGGGAACGCTCAAGTTGACGTCTGCGCTGCAGCCTATGCGTGCCGGGTGGTTGACGCTCTATTTGCGGCATCGTCCAGTTAATTCATGGGGTTGCGGGTAACAAAGCTACATATGTGGACAAAATGCACGGTTTGACCCTTGCGTTTCGTACGTCTAATTCTTGTTAGGCAGCACCGGGCCGCACCGTGGCAATTGCAGCCTTGATCATCGGCTTGCTCGTGCTCGCGCAAGGACTCATGGGTCTCGCTGCTCCGGACGCATTCGTGGAGCTCGTTAGCTGGTTTCAAACACGGCCCGTGATCTATCTCGCCGCAGTCATTCGCGTCATGTTTGGGGTTGTGCTAGTCCGAGCCGCCGCAGCCTCGCGCGCTCCCACGTTCCTTCGCGGTCTCGGCGCGCTTATCGTTATTGGAGGCGCCCTCACACCGTTCATCGGTGTCCAGTTCGCTGCTGTGGTCCTAGGCTGGTGGTCGGAAGGGGGTACTACACTTGTTCGTACGTGGGCTGGAGGTGCATTGGTGCTTGGTGCCCTCATCGTCTATGCCACTGCGCCCAAGCAACGTGCTGCCTAACTACGCTCCTGGATTAGCTTCGAGTGACACTACGAAACCAGACTGGCGCGATCTGCGCGTCTGCCCAACTTGGTCTCCGCGACGCCGTCACATGGAGAGCATCGCAGCGGTCACGAGCAATCCGATGGCGAGAAACGTCAAGAAGTACAGTATCGTCAGAAGAGCGCCACGCCCAATGGTCTCGCTCCATGTTCCTCCGTACACGCGCTTAAGCGCCAGCGCGCAATAAGCGATCCCCCACACCGACAGCATCGACGCGAGCGTTAGACGGCACCGAATGGTCACCGTCGGATCACGCGTGCTCGTTCACGCCGCATACATGGCGCAGTACCCCGATCCAATCGCCTTTCGCGCTGGTGAGACGGTGGAGGTCGGTCAGCCCGATACAGAATTCCCCGAGTGGTTTTGGTGTCGCGGGCCAGACGCGAAAGAGGGTTGGGTTCATTCTAGTTTTCTCTCCCGCACCACAGGTCGAACCACGGGTGCTCGGGATTACTCGGCGAAAGAACTCACCGTTGAGGCCGGAGCGAGCGGACGGGTCATTCACCTGGTGGGAGGATGGGCATATCTTCACCTCGATGACGGTCGATGCGGGTGGGTACCCGCGAAGGTGATTGATGCTGCCGGTCGGCAGACTTAGCAATGGACGTACGAATACTGACTCCGGCCACAGACGAGGTGCGAGATTGGCTAGTATTTATGGAGTAGCCTTTGTAAGACTGCCGTCTAACCAACCGTGCAGCGGGCCGAGCATTTGTCGTCACGGCGCTTGCAGGGCCGCAAGCGGCGCGCCGGTCAGCGCGGACGTAGGCGGCAACCGCAGAGGAAAGTATGAAAGCGCCAGAGCATTTCGAAGTCATGGAGGGCTACTGCTGTTATCGGGTATCGGGTCACGGCCCTTTGGCGGAGGCGGCAGGCAAGGTTATTGAGGTCATCACCTTTTCCCGGGAACAAGGGGTGCACAACTTACTGATCGATACGACCAACTGGACCGGTCATCAGAGTCCAGACACCTGGGAACGGTTCACGTGGGCACAGGCATTCGCCGAAGCGGCCCGTTCAACGGTGAAGCTGGCCATGGTGGTGCGACCTGAAATGTTGGACCCCGACAACTTTGAGGTTACGGTCGCCAGAAATCGAGGACTGATGGGAAATGTCTTCGATTCTGAAAAGGATGCGATCGCGTGGCTTTTAGACCCTGCTATTGATGAGAGCTAATTCTGTGCGGGGAGGATAGATGCACTACTTGCTGTTCTACGAGTTTGTGCCGGACTATCTGGAGCGACGGGCGCAGTACCGCAACGAGCACCTGCGGCTCGCGTGGGAAGTTCACAGGCGAGGCGAGCTCATGCTCGCGGGCGCATACGCCGACCCGACTGATGGGGCGGCTCTGCTTTTCAAGGGCGACTCTCCGAGTGTGGCGGAGCGTTTTGCGGCAGCCGATCCGTACGTCCGTTCGGGCCTGGTAACGCGCTGGTATGTGCGAGGGTGGACCACGGTCGTGGGCGATGACGCGAACACACCCGTGCACCCGGTCGCTTGACAACGCGTTGGAGCGAAGGCGGTAAGGAGAAGTTTCGAATCGAAGGCGGCTGCGAAGACCAGGCGTTTCCTTCCTATAAGAGCGTAAAAGTCAAAGTTGCCAGTGCGAGCACCTTTTGAGGTAATGCGTAAGAAGCAAGGGTTCACTGACTTGGCCGGTCTAGAGGCGATTGCAAATTCAGGCAAGCGCTGCCGTCCGGGGGTCCCGTCCGGCTAGACTGGGTGGGTGTCGGGAAAGCTCAAGTTGACGTCCGCGGAAATCGCCGCGCTCATCGAGGCGCGCTACCCCGAGCCGCGCTCGCTCCTCGGTTACCACGAGCTGCGCCGCGGCAAAAGCGGGCCGCGCTGCATCGTGCGGGTCCTCGAGCCAGACGCCGCCGAGGTCGAAGTCGAATGGGAGGATGAGGACGGGCCGCCAGCGACCGCGCTGACCCGCATCCACGAGGCCGGTCTCTTCCAGGGCGAGGTTCCACACCGGCGTCCGTTGCAGCCGTACCGCCTGCGCATCCGCTACCGCAACGGTGCCGCGGTGGTAAAGCACGACCCCTATTTCTTCGCGCCGCAGCTCACCGAGTTCGACCTGCATCTCTTTGGCGAGGGCAATCACCACCACGTCTACTACAAGCTCGGCGCGCACCCGCAGGTTCAGGAAGGCCTCAAGGGCACGCACTTCGCGGTCTGGGCGCCGAACGCGCAGCGCGTCAGCGTCGTGGGTTCGTTCAATCTCTGGGACGGTCGCAGGCACGCCATGCAGGCGCGCGGCGGATCGGGAATCTGGGAGCTCTTCATCCCGGACGTCGGGCCGGGCGCCGAGTACAAGTACGAGATCCGCACGCGCGACGGCCGCACGCTGCTCAAGGCCGACCCTTACGGCTTCGCAATGCAGCTGCGGCCGGACAACTGCTCGGTCGTCGCATCGCTCGATGGCTACGAGTGGCGGGATGCGCAGTGGATGGAGGCCCGCGCATCCACAGACTGGTCGTGCCGACCGATCAACATCTACGAGCTACACCCGGGGTCGTGGCGACGGCACTACGACCGCAGCCCGCCGTTCCTCAACTGGCGCGAGCTCGCCGACGAGCTGATCCCTTACGTCCGCGACCTCGGTTACACGCACGTCGAGCTGATGGCCGTGGCCGAATATCCGTATGACGGCTCCTGGGGTTACCAGGTCGTTGGCTACTACGCGCCGACCGCGCGTCACGGCTCTGCGCAGGACTTCATGCACTTCGTCGATCGCTGCCACCAGGCCGGGATCGGCGTCATCATCGACTGGGTGCCCGCGCACTTCCCGCGCGACGAGCACGGTCTGGCGACCTTCGACGGCACGGCGCTCTACGAGCACGCCGACCCGCGGCTCGGCGAGCACGCCGACTGGGGCACGAAGATCTTCAACTACGGCCGGCACGAGGTGCGCAATTTCCTCGTCGGGAGCGCGCTCTACTGGCTCGAGCGCTACCACGTCGACGGGCTGCGCGTGGACGCGGTCGCCTCGATGCTCTACCTCGATTACAGCCGCAGGGAGGGCGAGTGGCTGCCCAACCGCTACGGCGGCCGCGAGAACCTCGAAGCGATCGAGCTGCTGCGCCACCTCAACACGGTCATCGGCCAGTACCATCCGGGTGCGATGACCTTCGCCGAGGAGTCGACCGCCTTCCCGGGCGTGACGCAGCCGGCGCACCTCGGCGGGCTCGGCTTCCACTTCAAGTGGAACATGGGCTGGATGAACGACACGCTGCGTTATGCGGCGCTCGATTCCATCCACCGCCGCTTCCACCACGGGCTCATCACGTTCTCGTTCGTGTACGCCTGGTCGGAGAAGTTCGTCCTGCCGGTTTCCCACGACGAGGTCGTGCACGGCAAGCGCTCGTTGCTCGAGAAGATGCCGGGCGACCGCTGGCAGCGCTTCGCGAACGTTCGCCTGTTCCGCGCGTACATGACCGCGCACCCCGGCAAAAAGCTGCTGTTCATG
The DNA here is from genome assembly GCA_963834855.1 of uncultured Gammaproteobacteria bacterium. Lineage (GTDB taxonomy): Bacteria > Pseudomonadota > Gammaproteobacteria > Steroidobacterales > Steroidobacteraceae > DATJKD01. The sequence goes on from CAWIDH010000032.1 coordinate 61,502, forward strand.
GGCTCGGAGTTCGGCCAGTCGCGCGAGTGGAATCACGATCACTCGATCGACTGGCACGAGCGCGACGGCGACGGGCACCGCGGATTGCTGCAGTTGAACCGCGAGCTGAACGAGCTCTATGCGCGTACTCCAGAGCTTCATGCGAGTGACACCGACGCACAAGGCTTCGCCTGGATCGACCTGCACAACGCCGAGGAGAGCGTCTTCGCGTTCCTGCGGCGGGACCCCGCGCGGCCCGAATCGCCATCGCTCCTCTGCGTGTTCAACGCGACCCCGGTACCACGCGACGGCTACCGTCTCGGCGTCGATCGGCCGGGTACCTACCGCAAGATCCTCGACACCGATTCCGGCCGCTTCGGCGGGTCGGACTACTGCGGCGCGCAGCAGTGGAGCGCCGACGCGGAACCCTGGCACGGCCTGCCGTACAGCCTGCGGATCGACCTGCCGCCGCTCGCCGCCGTCTTCCTGAGCGCGCACGCGTGAGTCGCCCGGCACCGAGCCTCGATGCGGGCGCGCCGCATCCGCTGGGAGCGTACTGGAACGGCAGCGGTACCAACTTCGCCATCTTCTCGGCGAACGCCGACCGGGTCGTGCTCTGCCTGTTCGACGCCCACGGCATCGAGCGAACGCGACTCGCGCTGCCGTCGCGGACCGGCGATATCTGGCACGGCTTCCTGCCGGCGGAGTTCGCCGGTCCCGGCACGCTGTACGGCTATCGCGTGCACGGCCCGTACCAGCCGGTCGCGGGCCATCGCTTCAACCCGGCGAAGCTGCTGGTGGACCCGGCCGCGCTCGCACTCGCGGGCGAGCTCGCCTGGAATCCTGCGCTCGACGGCACGACGGCGGACGACGGTCGCGCGCCCGATGGCACCGACAGCGCGCCTCACGTCCCGAAGTGCCGCATCGTCGATCCGGCGTTCGACTGGGGCGGCGTGCGCGCACCCCACGTACCGTGGCGCGACACGATCGTCTACGAGCTGCACGTCAAGGGCTACACGCAGCTACATCCGCGCGTGCCGCCGGAGCAGCGCGGCAAGTACCTCGGGCTCGTGCACCCGGCCGTCATCGATCACCTGCAGCGGCTCGGCATCACGACGGTGGAGCTGATGCCCTGCCATGCCTGGGTGAGCGAGCACTTTCTCGTGCAGCGCGGTCTCACGAACTACTGGGGCTACAACCCGCTCGCCTGGTTTGCGCCGGATGCGCGCTACGCGCTGGTCGATCCCGTCGTCGAATTCAAGAGTCATGGTGCGCGGGCTGCACGCCGCGGGGCTCGAGGTGATCCTGGACGTGGTCTTCAACCACACGGCCGAGGGCAATGAGCGCGGCCCGACGCTCTCCCTGCGCGGCATCGACAACGCGAGCTATTACCGGCTGCCGCCGCACGACCGCTCGAAGTACGAGAACTTCGCGGGCACCGGCAACACCGTGAGCTTCGACCATCCGGCGGTGCGCTCGCTCGTGATCGACTGCCTGCGGTACTGGGTGAGCGAGATGGGCGTGGACGGATTCCGCTTCGATATCGCGCCGGTCGTCGGGCGGGACAGCAGCGGCTTCAGCGCCAACGCGCCGTTCTTCGCCGCGCTGCGCTCGGACCCGGTGCTTGCGTACACGAAGCTTATCGCGGAGCCCTGGGACGTGGGACCCGGCGGGTACCAGCTCGGGCATTTCCCCGCCGGCTGGTCGGAATGGAACGACCGCTTCCGCGACACGACGCGCGCATTCTGGCGGGGCGACCGGCCGTTGCTCGGCACGTTCGCCGAGCGCTTCGCCGGTTCGAGCGACCTGTTCCGACATCACGGCCGCAAGCCCACCGCGACCGTCAACTTCGTGGCGTCACACGACGGGTTCACACTCGCCGACACCGTGTCGTACAACGAGCGTCACAACGAGGCGAACCTCGAGAACGGGGTCGACGGTCACGCCCACAACCTGAGCTGGAACCATGGCGTGGAGGGTCCGACCGACGACCCGAGCATACGCGCGCTGCGCAAGCGCCAGATGCGCAACTTCCTCGCCACCGTGATGCTCGCGCAGGGCGTGCCGATGCTGCTCGCGGGCGACGAGATGGCGCGCACCCAGCACGGCAACAACAACGCGTACTGCCAGGACAACGAGTTGAGCTGGGTCGATTGGTCCCTGCTCGAGGAGAACTACGAGCTGGCCGACTTCGCGCGCCACCTGATCCGCTTCCGCCGCTCCCGGCCCGGGCTGCGACGCGACACCTTCCTCAAGGGGGCCAAGCGCGGCATCGCCGCGAAGGACGTGAGCTGGCTGCACCCGGCGGGGCGCGAGCTCACCGGGGCGGACTGGAACGATTCGACGTCGCGCTGCCTCGGCGTGCTGATGAGCACGGGCGCAGGCGCGCGGCGCGCGGCGTTTGGCGACCTGCTCGCGATCTTCAACGCCGACGAGGCGCCGATCACGTTCGCGCTGCCGTCGCCGCCCGTCGGTGCGTCGTGGAGCGTGCTGTTCGACACGGCGCTGCGTCACCCCGGGCCCGGCGTCCGCATGCTGCGCAACCTCGCCTCGCTCCCGGTCGAGCCGCGAAGCACCGTATTGCTGGAGTCGCAGGTCGAATGACGGTGCAGCCTGCCATGCCCGCCGGGAACGCGAATGAGATCGAGGCGCTGCGCCAGCGACTCGCGGCGCTGCGTGGCATCGGCGAGGCGTACTACGACTATCGCGGCGAGCTGCGCCGCTTCACTGCCGCCACGCGCGACGCGCTGCTCGCGGCGATGGGCTGCGAGGTGAGCGACGAGGCGGGCCTGCGGCTCGCGATCGACGCGCTCGAGTCCGAACGCTGGCGCCAGCTCGTGCCGCCCGTTGCCGTCGTCCGGCCGGGCCACATGGGCGTCGCACTCGCGCTGCCGTCCGAGCTGCTCGACCGGGCCCTCGCGTTCTGCGTGCGGCTCGAGGACGGAGGTCAGGTGCGGGGCACCGTCCATGCGGGCTCGCTCGCACGAGGGCGAACGGCGAGGAGGTCGACGGACGGCTCGTGTCGCGGCGGCTGCTCGGCCTGCCCGAATCCCTGCCCTGCGGCTACCACGCGCTCGAGGTCGAGCTCGACGGACACGCGCCGGCCGAGTGTGCGCTGATCGTGAGCCCGGCGGGCTGCTTCGAGCCGGCGAGCCTGCGCGCCGGGGCGCGCGGCTGGGGTCTCGCGGTCCAGCTCTATACGGTCCGCTCGGCGCGCAACTGGGGCATCGGCGATTTCGCGGACCTGCGCGAGCTCGTCGCCCACGCAGCGCGCCAGGGCGCGGATTTCGTGGGCGTGAATCCGCTGCACGCGCTCTTCGCGGCGAACCCCGCGCATTTCGGGCCGTACAGTCCTTCGTCGCGGCAGTTTCTGAACGTGCTCTACATCGCCGTGACCGACCTGCCGGAGTACGCCGAGTGCGCGGGGCTCAAGCGCGACGTGACGTCGGCGGCGTTTCAGCGCGAGCTCTCCGCATTGCGCGCGGAACCCCTCGTCGACTACGTGGGCGTCTCCCGCGTCAAGCTTCCGGCGCTCGAACGGCTGCACGAGCATTTCCGGGCGCATCACCTCGCCGCTCGTACTCCGCGCGCGCGCGATTTCCTCGAGTACCGGCGCTCGCGCGGCGAAGCCCTGCGCAGGTTCGCCCTGCACGAAGCGATCGACCGGCGCATGCGGATGGCCGACCCGGGTCGCTGGGGCTGGCCGGTGTGGCCGCGCGAGCTCCGCGACCCGGAGCACGCCGGCGTGGCCGCGTTCGAGGCGGCGCATCCGGAGGAAATCGAGTTTCACGCCTGGCTGCAGTGGGTCGCCGAGCAGCAGCTTGCAGCGGTGCAGCGGCGCGCGCGTGAGCTCGGCATGGGCGTCGGGCTCTACGGCGACTATGCGGTTGGCGTCAACATCGCCGGCGCCGAGACCTGGGCCGACCCGCAGGTGTACCGGACGGGTGCGGCGGTCGGTGCGCCGCCGGATCCGCTCGCGCTCAAGGGCCAGGACTGGGGCATCCCGCCGCAGGACCCGCACGCGCTCATTGCCGCGCGGTACCGGCCCTTCCGCGCGCTCATCGAGGCGAACATGCGTCACTACGGCGCACTGCGCGTCGATCACGTGATGTCCCTGTTCCGGCAATGGTGGGTGCCGGCGGGATTCGACGCCACCGACGGCGGCTACGTGCACTACCCGCTGGAGGATCTCATGTCGGTGCTCGCGCTCGAGAGCGAGCGCAATCGCTGTCTCGTCATCGGCGAGGACCTGGGCACCGTGCCGGACGAGGTGCGACACGCCATGGCCGAGTTCGCCGTCTATCACTACAAGGTGCTGCTGTTCGAGAAGGAGACCGACGGACGATTCCGCGCGCCGGAGCGCTACGCGCGCCGCGCGGTCGCGGCGGCAACGACGCACGACCTGCCGACCTTGCGTGGCTACTGGGAAGGACGGGACCTCGAATTGCGCGATCGGCTGGGCCTGTACCCGAACGAGGAGATCCGGCGGCACGTCCACGAGGAGCGCACGCTCGACCGTGCACGCCTGCTCGCGGCGCTCGCCGACACCGGCCTCGCTCCTGCGCAGTCAACGGCCTCGGAGGGCGCGTACGACGAGGCGTTCTTGCACGCCGTGCAGCTCTACCTGGCCCGCAGCGCCTCGGCGCTCGTCGTGCTCCAACTCGAGGACCTGCTCGGCATGAGCGATCCCGTCAACGTGCCGGGCACGCACGCCGAGTACCCGAACTGGCAGCGCAAGCTCAGCGCCGGTCTGGACGAGATCTTCGCTGACCAGGCCGTCCTGGGCCTGTTGGACCAGATCCGGCACGCGCGTGGGAAAATCGGGAAATCGGCTCAGAGCCAGATTAATGAGACGTAATCTGGCTCCGAGCCGAAGCTTAGCTATCGGAAATATCAGCTCCGAGCCGATTTTTCTGGAGTCAGCGGCGGCTGAGCCTGACGTCCGGCGCGAGCTGCCAGACGGCATCGCCATCCGGGCAGGCCGTGGTGCGGCCTTCGCTCAGGCCGAAGCTCCCGTGCGCGACCAGTCGGAACCGGCGGCAGCCATCGGTGCTCACCCGTCCGTCGGCGAGCGGCGTCAGCTGGTAACTGACCTTGGTGGCCGGGTTGCTCCAGGCCACTGTCTGGCCGTAGTTCGCGAGCTCGAGCGCGTGCCCCACGCAGGAACGGTCGGTGCGGTCCATGCGACGGCCGATCTCGGCGCCGATGGCGGCACCTATGACCGTGCCGACGACGACGGCGACCAGCTGGCCGTCCCCGGCCCCTGCTCCGGCTTCCACGCCGACGGCCGCGCCGACCATGCCGCCCAGGACGGCGCCGATCTCGGCCCGGTCACAGCGTCCGAGCCGCACGCCATAGTCGCGCTGCCAGTTGCGGCCGCTGTACCCGGCATAGGTCGGATCGTGCTTCGCGCGCCAACCGTGCGCGGGTGCGTGCGACGGCGGGTCCGCAACCACGACGCAAGGAAGCGCAATGGCCGCGGCGATCAGCAGGTGGCGCAATGTCGTAGAAACGTTCATACGCTCCTCCCCGGGTCCGTGAATGCACGGGCCCAGGAGACACGCTAGCGGTCGAAAGCCGCGCAGTCCCGTGTTGCGCTCCGAGGCGTGACCCGGGTCACGGACGGCAGCACGCCTTAAGTCAAAGACCTAAGCTGTGCGTGTCACCAACACGGAGGTGGGACCATGACAGCCACTGCGGCAGCGACCGGCACGATCACGATCGGCGGCGACCTTCCGGTGCATCGGCTCGGCTTCGGCGCGATGCGCATCACCGGACCCGACATCTGGGGCGCGCCCCGCGACCCTGCGGAGGCGCGGCGCGTGCTGCAGCGAGCGGTCGCGCTCGGGGTCAACTTCCTCGACACCGCGGATTCCTACGGGCCCGCGGTCAGCGAGGAGCTGATTGCCGAGGCTCTGCATCCGTATCCGGCCGGGCTCGTGGTCGCGACCAAGGGCGGTATCGTGCGGCCGACGAGGGCGCGCTGGGACCCGGACTGCCGGCCGGCGCACCTGCGCGCGGCATGCGAGGCGAGCCTGAAGCGCCTGCGCATCGAGCGGATCGACCTGTACCAGCTCCACACCGTCGACCCGCGCGTGCGGCTCGAGGAGTCGATCGGCGAGCTTGCCCGCCTGCAGGCCGAGGGGAAGATCCGCCACATCGGCGTCTCGAACGTCCGTGTCGAGGAACTCGCGCAGGCGCGCCGGCTGGTCAAGGTCGTTTCCGTGCAGAACCGTTACAACGTCACCGACCGGTCCTCCGATGCCGTGCTCAACGCGTGCGAACGAGACGGCATCGCCTTCATCCCCTGGCGGCCGCTCGCGCAGGGCGCGGACGATACCACCAGGACCGGCGGCCCGCTCGCGGCGCTCGCCCGACTGGCCACCCGGCGCGGGATCTCGATGACCCAGGCGGCCATCGCCTGGCTGATTGCACGATCGCCGGTCATGCTGCCGATTCCCGGGACGTCGCAGGTCGCGCACCTCGAGGAGAACGTAGCGGCGGCGAGCGTGCGGCTGACCGAGGAGGAAATGCGCGCGATCGGGTGATCAGGACCCGCGCGGCGCCGTCACGAGCATCCAATCGGTCGTTACTGCCTCTGCCTGCGCGACTGGCGCGTAGCGGAACGAAGCAACCCAGGCGGCGAGCGCGGCCTGCAGGCACGCGGGCGCATCGGGTGGTGTGATCGCGCCCAGGCTGCCCGTGCGCCCGTCGAGGCCGATGGTGTAGCTCATGCGATAGGTCCGGCCAGACGTCACGGCGCAATCGGCCGGCATGTCCAGGCGCCCGGCGTCGAGCAGGCGGGCGGGCGGTTCCGGCGCAGGAGCGGACGGGCGCAGCACCGGCTGGCAGGCTGCCGCGAGGATGAATGCAACAGCAACACCGAAATGCGGCACTGCGCGGTGCCACCATGCTCTGGACATCGAGAACCGCATCTTCATGCTCGAACCTCCCAGGGGCAGGCGACGCGCCCGCCGCGGACGAGTCAGCCTGCATGCGTCCCGCGGAGAGTACGCGCCTCGACGGCTGCGAGCCAAGCAGACTGCCGCCAGCCACGGTATTGCACGTGGGCCGGAATGGGCGGAGCAGCCGATGGTGTCAAGATCCATCAGCGAGCCACGTAGGGCCGGTGCCCCGGTCTAGCGGCGCCCGCTGCGGAGCCGACCGTCGCCTCGTGGTCGTCGCGGCGACGGGGCGTCCGGCAGCCCCGTGTGCTGCGTGCGGAAGGGCGTCGCCTTGCCGCCCGGCTTGCGCCTGCCCTCGTGCCCGCGACCCGTGCCGATCGGCTGGTAGGTCGGCACGAGGTGCTGCTTGCCGTTGCCGATGAGCTCCGCACGGCCCATGCGCCGCAGCGCCTCGCGCAGCAGCGGCCAGTTCTCCGGGTCGTGGTAGCGCAGGAAAGCCTTGTGCAGCCGTCGCACGCGCAGGCCCTTCGGGATGACGACCTCTTCGGACCGGTGCGTGACCTTGTGCAGCGGGTTCTTGCCGGAGTGGTACATCGCGGTGGCGGTCGCCATCGGCGACGGCAGGAACGCCTGCACCTGGTCGGCTCGAAAGCCGTTGCGTTTCAGCCAGAGCGCGAGCTCCACCATGTCCTCGTCGCCCGTGCCCGGGTGTGCGGCGATGAAATACGGGATCAGGTACTGCTTCTTGCCCGCCTCCTTCGAGTACTTGTCGAACAGCGCCTTGAAGCGGTCATAGGTGCCGACGCCCGGCTTCATCATCTTGGAGAGCGGCCCCTCGGAGATCGCCTCGGGCGCGATCTTGAGGTATCCGCCCACGTGGTGCTGCGCCAGCTCCTTGACGTACTCCGGCGATTCGCTCGCGAGGTCGTAGCGCACGCCAGACGCGATCAGCACCTTCTTGATGCCGGGCAATTCGCGCGCTCGGCGATAGAGCTTGATGAGCGGCGCATGATCGGTGTCGAGGTTGGGGCAGATGCCCGGGTACACGCACGACGGCCGACGGCAGGCGCTTTCGATCTCGCGCGACTTGCAGGCGAGCCGGTACATGTTGGCGGTCGGCCCGCCCAGGTCGGAGATCACGCCCGTGAAGCCCGGCACGTTGTCGCGCACCGCCTCGATCTCGCGGATCACGGAGTCCTCCGAGCGGCTCTGGATGATCCGGCCTTCGTGCTCGGTGATCGAGCAGAAGGTGCAGCCGCCGAAGCAGCCGCGCTGGATCGCGACCGAGAAGCGGATCATCTCGTAGGCGGGGATCTTCGCCCTGCCATAGGCCGGATGCGGCACGCGCCGGTAGGGCAGCTCGTAGACGGCATCCATCTCTTTCGTCGTGAGCGGGATCGGCGGCGGGTTGAGCCAGACGTCGACGTCGCCGTGCCGCTGCACGAGCGCGCGCGCGTTGCCGGGGTTCGACTCCATGTGCAGGATCCGCGAGGCGTGTGCATAGAGCACCGCGTCGGCGGCGACCTGCTCGAAGGACGGCATGCGCACGACGCTGCGGCTGCGATCCGCGTTCGGAACCTTGCGGTAGAACTTCACCACGGACACGGGGACATGTCTCTATTTCCGCGCCGTACCACGAGGGTGCCCGTCGGTCATCGCGCGGAAATGGAGAATGTCCCCGGGTTCCGTGGCATACGGGTCGACGGGCGGGTTGAGCGGCCCTGGCGTGTCGACGGAGGTCGAGTCGATCTCGATCCAGCCGCCCGGCGTGCCCCGCCGGACGAAGGCCGTGCCCCGCAGGTCCTGGATATCGTCGATCGCCTGGCCCGCGGCCAGGCGATGAGCGATCTCGCAGATCTGCCGCTCGGCGTTGCCGTAGACGAGCAGGTCCGCCTTCGCATCGAGCAGCGCGGAGCGGCGCACCTTCTCCGACCAGTAGTCGAAGTGCGCGATGCGCCGCAGCGATGCCTCGATGCCGCCCACGACCAGCGGCACGTCCTTGTACGCCTCGCGTATGCGCTGCGCATAGACGATGACGCAGCGGTCGGGACGGGCGCCCGCCACCCCGTGCGGTGTGTAGGCGTCGTCACTGCGGATGCGGCGATCCGCGGTGTAGCGGTTCACCATCGAATCCATGTTGCCGCCGGTGACGCCGAAGAAAAGCGCAGGCCTGCCGAGCTTCATGAAGTCGTGCGTCGAGTGCCAGTCGGGCTGCGCGATGATGCCGACCCGGAAGCCCTGCGACTCGAGCACGCGGCCGACGATCGCCATGCCGAAGCTCGGGTGGTCCACGTAGGCGTCGCCCGTCACCAGGATCACGTCGCAGGCGTCCCAGCCGAGCTCGTCCATCTCGGCACGGGACATCGGCAGGAAGGGCGCCGGTCCCAGCCGGTGGGCCCAGTGCTTGCGGTACGAAAAGAGGTCGCGGGCGGCGTCCATGGGCGGCATTAGATCACTCGGGCCACCGATTCGCTCGCAGCGCGCGAAGGATCCGGGTGTGCCGCCCGTCTAACGAGTCTGGGGCCCGCAGGAGCCCCCGACGGTGGCTGCAAAGGAGGAAATAACGATGAATACGAAGCACGCACGAGCCCCGATCGCGGTAGCGACCGGGCGACACCGATTCACTCTGGTCGCAGTCGCGGTCGCGGTGGCCCTGGCCGCCGGTCCGGCGGGCGTCTGGGCCGCAAACGCCGAGAAGAAGGCGGAGAAGAAGGCGGCGGTGGAGTTCGAGGACGTCCGCCTGATCATCGAGTTCAACGCCAGCGACGAAGACGTCGGAGTGCAGTTCTTTCTCGATGTCGACAGCTGGCAGTCGGTCAGGATCTTCAACCCGGCAGGCAAGGAGATCTTCGACGCCCGAGCCAAGAGCAGCCTGCTGAACCAGGGCGGCGGCACCGAGATGTTTGTCGAGAGCAACGAACCGACGCTCGACGAACTGCCGCTCGAGGAGTTCTTCGAGATCTTTCCGGAGGGAACCTACCGCTTCGCCGGCCGTACCCCCGATGGCGCGCCCTTGACTGGCGAGACCGAGTTCTCGCATGACATTCCGGCCGGGCCCGAAATCGTCCTGCCCGTGGTGAGCGAGGATGCGTGCGCCGAGAACGTTCCGATTCCCGTCGTCATCGATTGGAACGACGTGACGACCGATATCAACGGCGACCCGATCGACATCGAGGCGTACGAGGTGATCGTGCGGAGGCGAGGAGGGCGACAACGTGAACTTCGACGTCATCATGTCGGCCGACCTCGGAACGACACTCACGGTGCCGGCGGAGCTGCTCGAACCGGGGACGGAGTACGAATTTGAAGTGCTCGCGATCGCGGAGAACGGCAACCAGACCATCACGGAGACCTGCTTCGTCACGGCCGATTGAGCGGCCGCTGACAACCGCGGACGAGGCCCGGCGCTGCGCTCGACGGCCGACGGCCGGCCGGAGCGGCACTCGGGCCGGAGGTCGTCCGCGGCCGGCGTCCGGATAGCTTCAGCCGGTTCGCGGGCGCCACCCTCATGCTCACGCGAGCGTGTGATAGACCTTCTGCACGTCCTCGTCCTGCTCGAGCTTGTCGATCAGTTCCAGGACCTCGGTGGCCTGCGCCTCCGGGAGCTCGGTGGGCGCGAGGCAGATGTACTCCTGTTCGGCTGAGATCGGCGTGATGCCGCGGTCCTCGAGCGCCTTCTGCATCTGGCCGAAATCCTCGAAGGCCGAGCGCGCGACGAGTTGCGGCTCGCCCTTCTCGCCGGTGCTCTCGCCCATCTCCTCGAGCCCGTGGTCGATCAGATAGAGCTCCAGGTCGTCCGCGTCGATGCCCTCCGGGTTCAGCCGGAACACACCCATGCGCTTGAACTGGAAAGCGACGCTGCCGGTCGTCGCGAGGTTGCCGCCGTGCTTGTTGAAGAGGTTGCGGACGCTTGCGACCGTGCGGGTCGGGTTGTCGGTCGCGGTCTCGACCAGCATCGCGACCCCGTGCGGGCCGTATCCCTCGTAGAGAATCTCCTGGAAATTCGTCGCATCGCGGCCCGAAGCGCGCTTGATGGCCGCCTCGATCTTGTCCTTCGGCATGTTGACGGCGCGCGCGTTCTGGATCACCCGGCGCAGCGCCGGGTTCGAGGACGGGTCCGTGCCTCCGTTCTTTACCGCGATCGTGATGTCCTTGCCGATCCGGGCGAACTGCTTCGCCATGCGGTTCCAGCGCGCGAACATCGCGTGCTTCCGGACTTCGAAGATGCGTCCCATCGCGCTGGGCTCCCAGGGCTCTACTGGCCCCGGCTGGCCGGGGCGGTTGGGGGCGTCCGCCCCCAGGAGGGCGCGCAATCTACCTCAGGGGCCAGCCCGCGACCATCCCGGCTCGGCCTCGCGCAGCCCGCCTACTCCCTTGCGCCAGGCCTCGGCCGCCACTCGCTGACGCGCGAGGTCGTCCTTGATGCGCTTCATCTGTGCCTTGAAACGCGGGTCGTCGCGCAGCAAGTCGAGCGTCGGGTCGTACTCGAGGCTGACGATGCCCCAGTCGATGAAGTCCCGGAAACCCAGGTCCACGGCGCGTTCGAACTCGGCCAGGGCCTCGTCGCGGCGACCGGCTGCGGCGAGCAGGCGGGCGCGGCAGGTGTGATCCTGGGGCATACCGCAGTCCCGGCGTGCGCTCCCACGTGGCGAGACCGGCGTCGGCGAGGCGCTTCGCGCGCGCAGGTTCGCCCAGCTGCGCCAGGACGAATGCCAGGTCCGACGCAGCGCAGACCTGGTGGTCCCCGTTCACCGTGGGTACGGCGGCGGTCATGTTCGGTGCGATTTCCTGCGCGAGGCGCAGCGCCTCCGCATGCCTGCTCGTTCCAGCACGAGCGAGTAGAACTCGGCGAGCCGGGCAGATCGCCGGGCCGCCGTCGCGCGCGAGCTTGCGGTCGTTCTCGAGCACTCGCGGCAGGTCCCCCCGCAGCATCGCGAGTCCCGTCTCGCGCTGCCAGGCCTGGAGGCGGTTGTCCGTGTCCAGCTTCATCAGCGCGGCGCGCGCGGCCTCCTTGTCCCCGAGCAACCACCACGCCCGGGCGTTCAGCCAGTGCGACCAGTTGTCGGCGCCGGCGGTGCTCGCCCGTGCGTTGAGCTCGAGCGCGTGGGTCACGCGACCCGTGACGAGCTCCGCGTCGGCGTAGTTGCGCAGCAACACGGCGTTGTCAGGGTAGATCCCGAGCAGCCGTTCGTACTCCGCGCGCGCCTCGTCGCTGCGGCCGGTCTTCAGCAGGCTCAGCGCGCGCGAGCTGGCCGCCATGAACTCGAGCGGGTCCAGCTCGACCGCCCGGTCGAAGAGCTCGATCGCCCGTTCGGGATTGGCCTCCTGCTCGAACCGGCCGAGCCAGTAGAGCGCCAGCGTGCTCTGCGGGTCGAGCTCGAGTGCCCGCCGGAAGTGCTCGCCGGCCTCGCTGTTTCGATCCTTGCCAGTCACGAGCCAGGACTGCTCCGCAACGCGGCCGAGCGCGACGTAGGCTTCGCTCGATCTTGGGATCGAGCTCGAGCGCGCGACGCGCGGCCGTCTCGGCCTCCGCGAGCATCGTCCGGCCGTCACCCACGCCGTGATTGCCATACAGGAGCGTCAGGGCCAGCGCCTTGCCCGCGTGCGCGCCTGCGAATGCGGGATCGATGGTCGCGGCCTCATCGAACAGCCGCACGGCGGATTGCGTGTTCTCGAGCCCGCGCTCGCGCACCTTCGAGCGCGCGACGAGATACAGACGGTACGCTTCGGCGTTCACCGTAGGTCGCGGCGGCGGCGCTTCCGGGCCGTCGGTCGCGAGGCGGATCTTGAGTGCATCCGCGACCGAGCGGCCGATTTCGTCCTGGATGGCGAAGACGTCGGTCAGCTCGCGGTCGTAGGTCTGCGACCAGAGGTGGAAGCCGTCCTCCGCGCTCACGAGCTGCGCCGTGACACGCAGCCGCTCCCCGGAGCGGCGCACGCTGCCCTCGAGGATGTGGGACACGCCGAGCTTGCGGCCGATGTCGCGCAGGTCTTCGTTGCGCCCCTTGAAGTAGAACGACGAGGTCCGCCCGGTGACCCGGAGCCCCTCGATCCCGGCGAGCAGGTTGAGCAGTTCCTCGGTCAGGCCGTCGGCGAAGAATCCGTCCTCCGCGCTCGCGCTCAGGTTGGCGAAGGGCAGCACCGCCAGTGTTCGCGGCGCCCCCGCGAGCGCCGCGCGCCGCAGCAGCGCGATCACCCGACGGGCGCGTGGCGACGAAATAGCCGAGGGCGGCCACCAGCGCCGCGATGATCGCGAAGTCGAGCATGCGGCCCACGGAGACACGGGCGACGCTGGACGTATCGGCACCGGTGTCACGCCTGAATCCGTGGCGCGTGAGCTCGAAGGACCAGGCGATGACGAGCACCACCGGGAAGCCGATCGCGAGCAGCCAGATGACGGCCTTGAGCAGCCAACCGGGGAGGCCGAGCGGCTCCGAGACGACGTCGGTCACCTGGATCAGGAGCCAAGCCACCGCTCCATACAGGGCAGCCGCCCGGAGGACGTGGCGTCGTCTGAGTTCGGCGAAAAACCCCATGGGACCGGCGGCCGCGGAAATGCGATGTATCGTGCACGAAAGTGCCCTGAGGCGCAGCCGGCGCGCTCCGGCGCAGGGCGCCTTCGCAGGGCACCTTGACGTAAACTGCAGCCGCGATGGCCTGCCACGGATTCCCGGAACAAGACGGGCACGCACGGCAGGCGCAGCACCGCTATCGGAGCAACTCGATGAGAACGGTTGGCCTGGCCGCAACACTCCTTGCCTTGGGCGCGACGGCCCTTGCTGGGTGCACATACGACGACGACCGCGAATCCGTGTCCCGCCAGTTCGGCTCCGACCACTTCAGCGCCGGCGGGATGGTCAATCTCACCGCTCCGGTCGCAGGCGATGCGCTGATTGCGGGCGGCCAGGTCGACATCGCGAGCGAAGTGAAGGGGGATCTCGTCGTGGCTGGCGGCGAGGTCTCGGTCGGCGGTGGTGTGGGTGATGACCTGTATGCCGCGGGCGGCGAGGTCGGCGTCGACGCCATCGTGGCGGGCAATTCGCGGGTCGCAGGCGGCGAAGTGCGGATCGGACCCGCCACCGTGATCGAGGGTGGCGCTTCGCTCACCGGCGGGCGCGTGGATTTCGACGGGTCGGTGACGGACTACCTGCAGGCGACGGGCGGAGAAGTCCGGCTCAACGGATCAGTTGGCGGCGACGCCGTCGTGCGTTCCGGCGAACTGGACATCGGTCCCGGCACGCGGATCGAGGGCAAGCTCGTCTATCACGGCCCGGACGCTCCGGTCGTGCCCGAGGGCGCGAGCATCGCCGGCGGCGTGGAGTACCACGAGACCTCCGCACGGCGGTTCATGGATCGCGACACGGAAGTCACGGTCGGTTCGGCACACGGGGTTGGTTCGCTCCTCTGGTTCGTGGGGGTGTTCTGTGTCGCGGCGCTCTTCATCGGGCTGTTCCCGGGGTTCTCGTCGCAGGCTGCGGAGCTGATCGGCCGGGATCCGTGGAAGGCCCTGGGTCTCGGGCTGGCCGTGCTGGTCTGCGTGCCGTTCGTCGCGGTCGTGCTGCTCATCACCATCATCGGCATCCCGCTCGCACTGCTGCTGGTGCCGCTTTACCTGGTGTTGTTGTTTCTGGGATGGGTCACAGCGGCGCTGTTCCTGGCGCAGAAGATTCTGCAATTCGCGCGGCAGGGACAACCGGCCACGCTCGCCTGGCGGCTACTCGCGCTGCTCGCGGCCCTGGTCGGCCTCTGGTTGCTGCGGCGCATCCCATACGCCGGCCCGCTGATCGGTTTCGTCGCCCTGACCGCGGGCATCGGCGCCTTCGTCTGGCAGGTGTGGGCAAGGCGCGAGCAACCCGCCCCGGCCGCGGCCTGACCGGCGCCAGTGAATTACCTCCCGCACCTGCTCGCGATCCTCATCGGCGCGACCACTGGGGGGCGGTCGGCGTCGTACTGATCATGCGTCGCTGAGCCAGTGGCGCGTACGCCCTCCACGATGCTCGACCTCGGGACGCGCGCCCCCGATCTCCGGCTGGCGGACTTCGATGGCCGCGTGCACGCGCTCGCGGATTTCTCCCAGGCGCCGGCCCTGCTCGTCGCCTTCATCTGCGGCCATTGCCCGTTCGTTCAGCACCTGCGGGCCGAGTTCGCCCGTTATGCGCGCGAGTACCGCCCGCGCGGCCTCGCAGTGGTGGCTGTCAACTCGAACGACATCGAAGCCTACCCGCAGGACGGTCCCGACGGCATGCGCGCCGAGGCGCGGATGATGGCCTACGACTTTCCCTACCTGTTCGACGAGTCGCAGGCGGTGGCGAAGGAGTACCGCGCCGCCTGTACGCCAGACTTCTTTCTCTTCAACGCCGACCGCCGGCTCGTCTACCGAGGCCAGTTCGACGACAGCCGGCCGGGCAGCGGACGGCCGGCGACCGGAGCCGACCTGCGCGCCGCCACCGATGCGGTGTTGGCAGGGCGGCCGCTCGCCGCGGAGCAGCACCCCAGCATCGGCTGCAACATCAAGTGGAAGCCGGGCAACGAGCCCGACTACGCCTGAGAAAATTGGCTCGGAGCCATTTACCTGAAAATTGGCTCCGAGCCAATTTTCAAGGTGAGGCGGTGCGCCCCGGGATTTCCCGCGCGATCTGCCGCGCGATCTCTGTGACCTGGTGTATCGCGCCTTCCGTCGTGGCTACCCGCGCTTCGGCGCTCACGAGCCCGCGCCAGATCAGCCGCTTGCTCGACGGGTCGTCGATGAACACGATCACGGTGCCGTCGCGCACCGTCTGTTCCTGTGGCAGCGTCGACGACGGCGGTGCCCCGGGCACGGTGCCCGGCTTCATGGCCTCCGTCGCCGCCGAGGCCCCGACGGGCCGGTCGTCCGCGATCACGAATCGCCGCTGCCCGACCACCTGGTAGCTCACCAGCATGTCGGCGCTGTCCGCATTGGCGGCGGGGACGTAACCCTTGCTCGCGAGCTCGGCATCGATCGTCGAACGCAGCGCCTTACCCGCCCGCTCGAGCAGGGCCGGATCGACTTCGGCGGGCAGGCCGAATTCGCTGTCCTTCCAGGCATAGGTCCGGCGATTGGCGAACCCGGCCTCCGGTGCCTCGAATTTGTCCACCGTCCAGGCGGTACCGCAGGCTCCGAGCACGATTGCGACGCCGGTGACGAGTGGTCGGACGCGCATGACAGTGACCTCGACGGCGGGGAACGCGTGGAGCCGGCGATCCTGCGGGCGTGACGCCTATACTGCTACAGGTGCGAGGCGCGAGCGAACCGATGCGTCCATTCCGCGGCCCGCAGGCAGAGGCTCCCCGCCTCGTGACGCGACCGGCGCCGCCGGTGCTCGCGGGCTGGGTCGGGGTGATGTGGGCCGGCGCGACGGCGATTGACGTGCGGGGCGAGGCTGCGTCGCGCGAACGCGTCCTGCCGACCGGTCACATGCACCTGGTCTTTCGCCTCGCCGGACCCCGCCTCTCCCTCTACGCATCGGCCGCAGATGCCATCGGTCGGACGGTCGGTCACTGCATCGTCGGAGGCGCCCGCGATGTCGCGTACCTGCGTGCCCTCGATCCTGACGCCTGGTCGGTGGGCGTCGTCTTGCGGCCGGGGGCGGCGCGAGCGCTCCTCGGCGTCCCGGCGGACATCCTGGCGGGCGCTCACTGGTGCCTGGAGGATTTCTGGGGCGCCGAGGCCGCGCGGCTGCGCGAGCGGCTGCTCGAGACCTGCGAGGCGGACGAGCAGCTCGGCTTGCTCGAGCAGGAGCTGCTCGCGCCGCCTGCGCGACGCTCGCGACCTGCACCCGGCGGTCGCCCTCGGCATCGCGCGACTCCGGGCCGCCCCCGAGGTCGGCATGGTCGTGCGCGAGTCGGGCGTGAGCCACCGCCGGTTCATCACGCTGTTCCGCGAGGCCGTGGGACTCACGCCCAAGGCCTGGAGCCGTGTGCAGCGTTTCCGCTGCGCGCTCGAGGGAGCTTGCGGCGAACGACCGGCCCGCGGCCGCGGCGCTCGCGGCGGAGTACTTCGACCAGCCGCACCTCAACCGCGAGTTCCGCCGCATCAGCGGTCTCACGCCCGCGGAATACCGGCGCATCCGCCCCGTGAACCCGAGCCACGTGCCGATGACGCCCTGAACGCGCGGGGTAGTTCAATTTCATGCAAGACCGGGCGCGACGCCCGGCCTACAGTTGCATCGTCGGCCCAGGGCAAGAGGAGGCGAGGCATGAAGATCCACGAGCTGTTTCCGTACCTCTGCGTCAAGGACGCCGCGCGGGCCATCGACTTCTATGGCCGCGCTTTCGGCGCGCGCGAGAAGTTCCGCCTCACCGAGCCCAGCGGGCGCATCGGCCATGCCGAGCTCGAGTTCGGCGGGGTGATCCTGATGCTGTCGGACGAGTTCCCGGAGTGCGGCATCCACGGCCCGCAGCCGGGGGCGTCGACGCCGTTCACGATCCACCTGCACGTCGACGATGCCGACGCGATGATCGAGTGCGCCGTCGCCGCCGGCGCGACGCTCGAGCGCAAGCCCCAGGACGAGTTCTACGGCGAGCGCGGCGGAGTGGTGCGCTGCCCGTTCGGGCACCGCTGGATGATCGGCCACCACATCGAGGACGTGGCGCCCGAGGAAATGCAGCGTCGCTACACGAAGATCCTGCAAGGCGGCTGAGCAGGCGAAATCAGTGCATCGAGGCGCGTGCGCACGCGATCGCGTCGATCAGGCGGCCGGACAGCCGATGGCGACCGTCGCAGGTCCGGCAGTCCGGCGATGCGACTTCCAATGTCACACCCTGCTTCACGCGCCGCTGTATGTCGCGTGTGGCGTCAAAGTTCGTGAGCGGATCGGCGCCCAGCACGAGGAAACTGGCTTCGTAGCCCGGATCGAGGCTGCCGACACGGCGATCAGGGAACAGGGTGCGCGCGCAGTTCGTGGTCCACATGCGAAGGAGCTCGGCATCGCTGAACAGGCCAAGCGTGCGCAGGTGCGCGATCTCCGCAGACGACGTTTCAGTAAATTCGTCACTGCCGGCCGCGAGCGTGACGCCGGTGTCCCGCAGCAGTCTCAGATTGGCGATCTGCGCCTCGCGCAGGGCTGCGTGCCGCGACGCCCGCGATGGCCGCTCGATCAGGATCGCCGTCGTCATGACGCTGACGCCGCGCTCTGCGGCCAGCCGCGCATCTGCCGGATCGATCCGGGTCGGCAGCGAGTTACCGGGCAGGTGCGCGATGACATCGACGCCGGACGCGAGCGCCACATGGAAATCGTTTCCAGTCTCGACGTGCGCGAACACACGTAGATTGTCGCGATGCGCATGTTCGACGATGCTGGGGACGATGGCCGGGTCGAGCCCTTTCAGGCCAAGAAGGCGGGGTCGTCGCGGCGACGCGCGAACTCTTCGGAGAAGGCGTGCGCGCGATAGTTCTGCCCGACGCAATAGATGCGTCGCACGGGAAAGCGATCCGCTCGTCCCGCAATCGCGAGACTCGGCCGCGGCCCGGGATCGACGGCATGCACCTCGGTGGCGGCGGACCAGGGCGTCATTGTCTCCTCGGCTGAGCGCGCGACCGCCCGCGCAGGACGCGGGCGGCTGAGTTACGTCACCTGTGCATACGATAACCGCGCTCTGGCGGGATCGCATCGCCCGTTGGGCCCCGGGCGGGCTTCAACCGCGGCCGCTACTTTGGAATGAGCCTCAAAACCGCGTTCCGATGGCCTGCGCGGGAGGCTGCATCCCGGTCGACGCGCACAAACTGTGAATTGCATCCCGCGCCCGGGACACCCTTTGGTCAGACTCGCGGCAGGAGCATACTGCGAGGCAGAAGAACACCTTGAGCGTGGCGCCCGTAAACAACGACGGCAGCCGGTCGCGGCATGCCGGGGATTTACCGCGATGAAGACCGTGCTGGTGGCCTACGAGCGGGAGCAGGACCTTGCCGCGGTCGAAACGCTGCTCAGCACGCGTGGCTACCGCGTGCTGCGCGCACGCACGGGCGTCGAGGCGCTCGACCTGGCACGACGCGAGAACCCGGGCGTCCTCCTGAGCGACGTCATGCTGCCGAAGCTCGACGGCTTCGCGCTTTGCCGGCGGCTCAAGGAAGACCCGGCCCTGCTGCGCATCCCGGTGCTGCTGCATTCCTTCCGCGTGGAAGGGCCCAAGTACGAGGTGTTCGCGGCCGAGGTGGGCGCCGAGCGCTTCATGCCGCGCGGCAGCAAGATCGAGGACCTCGTCAACCTGGTCGACGAGCTGCAGCCCGGCTCCGGCACGATGCGCGTGCCGGTGCTCGTCCCCGAGCTGCTCGAGAAGCGCGAGCAGGACCGCAGGCGGCTCGTGGACCTCGAGCGGCAGATCGGCGAGCTCGAGACGACCAACGAGCGGCTCCGCAGTGCGGAACGCGAGGCCCTCGAGGAGGCCGACCGGCGCCTCCAGGAGACGCGCAGCGACGCCGAGCGACGCATCCGCGAGGCGGCCGAGCGTGCGGCGACCGACGCGGCCGGCGTGGCGGAGCTCAAGGCGCGCATCGCGGAGCTCGAGGCAGAGCGGCAAGAGCTCGAACATGCGCAGAACAGGGCACGCGGCATCGTCGAGGAGTCGCGCGCCGAGCTCGCGCGCGTGAACCTGCTCGAGACGCGTCTCACCGAGGCGCAGGCCGCCCGCACTCGCGCGCAGGCCGCCGCCGACGACGCCCAGCGCCTGCTGTCGGCGCAGCCCCTGCCGACCTGGCTTTGCGACATGGAGACGCTGGTGCTGCACGCGGCGAGCGACTCCGCCGGTGCGCTCTTCGGCGTCGCACCCGAGAAGCTGCGCAACCGCAGCCTCCGTGAGCTGCTGCCGGGATTCGAGCCTTCCGGGGGCGCGTCCGGCGCAGTCGAAGCGGTCATGACCCGGCCGGACGGCGGCCAGGTACGCCTCGAGGTCAGGCGCCAGACCGTGTCGTACGCCGGGCGTCCGTGCTGGCTGACGGTCGCGCGCGACGCGACAGGCGAGCTCGAGGCCCGCAAGCGCCATGACCAGGCGGCGAGCCGCGCCGCCCTCATCGAACACACCGCGGCCGCTTGCTGCCTCGTCAATGCCGACGGGCGGCTGACCTGGGCGAACCCGGCGTTCCGCTCGCTGATGTGCCTCTCGCCGGCGGAAGCCGAGCGCGCCTCGCTCGCGCAGTTCGAACAGCGCACCGAAGTCGACGCGACCATGCGCAGCGCCGCGATCAGCGGCGATGGACTCCTGCGGCGCGAGACGCGCTGGCGGCGCGCGGACGGCTCGACGGTGGACGTCGAGATCGCCATCGCACCCGTGCCGGAGCTTGCCGACGCGCGGGTCGTGACCGTGCGCGACATGTCGAACCGCAAGCGCACGCTCGAGCGCTCCGAACGCGAGCAGCGCCGCGTCGCCGGCGTGCTCGACCTGACGCAGCGGGCGCACTCGCTGACGGAGGACGAGATCTTCGACGAGACGCTGGTCCTGCTGCAGCAGCTCACCGGCAGCGAGATCGCGAGCCTCTTTCTAGCTGTCCAGGACGGCGCACAGTTCGAGCTCGCTGCGCGACGAGCAGCAGGCGCGGGTGGCGACACCGTGACCGTGCCGATGCGCTGGCGGGGTGCCCTGCCGGACGGCTCGGGCCTGCAGGAATGCGCGGCCTCGATGCGCTCCGTGCGGCGCGAGGGCGAGCAGAGCACGGGCGCGCTGCGCCAGGCCGGCCTGCCGGCCACGCTGCGGCGCCAGCTCCTCGTGCCGGTCGTCGACGGCAGCCGCATCATCGGCGTCGTGCTCCTCGGCAACAAGGCCGAGTCCTACGACGAGGACGACCAGCGCCAGGCGCTGAACGTGAGCGAAGGCCTGTGGAAGGTGCTGCGCCGCCGGCGTTCGGATGCCGAGGTCGTGAGTGCCATGGACCACATGGAACGCGTGATGCTCGGCGCCATCGAGTCGCTCGCGACCCTGTCCGAGGCGCAGGACGGCTGCAAGACCGGCCGCGCACGACGCGTGGCAGAGCTCGCCGGCAGCATCGGCGCCGCCCTGGGTCTGCCGGGCCACACGGTGCGCGGCCTGCGGGTCATGGGACAGCTGATCGACGTGGGCATGCTGCAGATCCCGCGCGAGATCCTCTGGCGGCCGGGGCAGCTCACGCCGGCCGAGTTCGAGCTGGTGAAGACGCACACCGAGCGTGGCTTCGAATCGCTGCGTCGCATCGAGTTCCCCTGGCCCGTCGCCGAGGTCGTGCGGCAGCACCACGAGCGCATGGACGGTTCGGGCTATCCGCGCGGCCTGCGCGGGGAGGACATCCTGCTCGAGGCGCGCATCGTCGCGGTCGCCGACGCGGTCGAGGCGATGATGTCGCAGCGCCCGCAGCGCGCGGCGCTCTCGCTCACCGCCTGTGTCGAGGAGCTCCAGGCGCAGGCCGGTCGGCGCTATGACGCGAAGGTCGTCAAGGCGTGCGCGAAGCTGCTGCGCGACCGCGAGGACCAGGGGGCCGCGGAGCAGGCGGGGCAGCGCATCGCCTGACGATGGACCCGACTCGGTCCATCTCTACCTTCCCTCTGGCTGCGACCCCTTCCCGCTGGTAGAACGGTGGCCTCCCAGGGGAGTCCCCGATGCAACTCGAGTTCTTCGGTGCGGCCGGCGAGGTCACCGGCTCCTGTCACATCCTGCGGGTGGGCCACAGCACGCTGCTGCTCGACTGCGGCATGGTCCAGGGCGGCGAGAAACCCGAGGAACGCAATCGCCAGGCCTTCCCGTTCGACGCCGCGCAACTGGACGCGGTCATCCTGAGCCATGCCCACCTCGACCATTGCGGACGGCTGCCGCTGCTGCGCCGGCGCGGCTTTCGCGGGCCGATTCATGCCACGAAACCCTGCCGCGACCTGACGCGCATCCTGCTCGAGGACAGCGCGAACCTGGCCGCGCGCGACGCCGAGCGCGAGAACCGCCGGCGCGCCGAGGCGGGAGAGAAGAGTCCCGTCGACCCGCTCTATTCGGTCGAGGACGCGCGGGAGACGCTGCGGCTCTTTCGCACGCACCCGTACGACGAGGCTAACGCCCTGCTGCCCGGCGTCGAGCTGCGCTACCGCGATGCCGGCCACATCATGGGCTCGGCGAGCGTGTGGCTTCGCCTGACGGAGGGTGAGCTCACCCGACACCTCGTGTTCAGCGGCGACGTCGGGCAGTACGACTCGCCGATCCTCCGCGACCCGCGGACCGATCCAGACACGCAGGTCGACCTCGCGATCATGGAGAGCACCTACGGGAATCGCGAGCACCGGGAGCGCGCGGACACCCTGCGCGAGCTCGGCGAGATCCTCAAGGCTGCGCGGCGGGACGGCGGCAACGTGCTGATTCCCGCGTTCGCAATCGGCCGCAGCCAGGACATCCTGTACGAGCTCGGCCGGCACTACGACGAATGGCGGCTCGACGACTGGCAGCTGTTCCTCGACAGCCCGATGGCGATCGAGGCCTCCGAGGTCTACTGGCGCCACGACGAGTACTACGACGAAGAGGCGGCCGCGCTGAAGCTGCGCTCCGGCGACTTCCCGCCGCTGCCGAGACCTGCGGCTCTGCCGCACGGCCGAGGAATCGATGGCGATCAACCGGATCACGCACGGCGCAATCGTCATCGCCGGCAGCGGCATGTGCACCGGCGGGCGCATCGTGCACCACCTGAAGCACAACCTCGCGCGACCGGAGTGCGACGTGGTCTTCATGGGTTTCCAGGCGCCGGGTACGCTCGGACGCGCGATCGTCGATCGCCGCGAGTACGTCCGCATCCACGGCGCGCCGGTGCGCGTCGCGGCGCGCGTCCACACGCTTGGCGGGTTCTCGGCGCACGGCGATCGCCAGGACCTGCTGCGCTGGCACGGCGCGCTGGCCGGCCGCCCGCCCGTGTGGCTCGTGCACGGCGAGATCGACGCGGCGACTGCGCTGCGCGATGCCCTGCGCGAGCGGGGTGTGCGCGCGGAGCTGTCGCGTCCCGGGCTCAAGCTCGACCTGGCAGCGCTCGCGTGATGGCGGAGCCGCCGAACGTCGGGGGCCCGACGTCCGTTACGGCTGGCGGCGCGGCGCCACGCTTCGCGGCGGCGATCAATGCGCGGCCGCAGGAGGTGGCCGGCGTGCTGCTCGCGGCGGCCTGTGTGTTCTGCATGTTCTCGTCGTACTCGATCCTGCGCCCGATCCGCGAAACCATGGGCATCACCTCCGGCGTGTCGACGCTGCCGGCCCTGTTCTGGGGCACGTTCGTGGTGATGCTCGCGGTGCAGCCCGTGTACGGCTGGCTCACCTCGCGCTTCCGGCGGTCGATCTTCCTGCCCTGGGTGTACCTGTTCTTCGTGCTCAACATCCTGGGCTTCTACGCGTGGTTCAACCTGCAGGCGGATCACACCTGGATCGCACGTGTCTACTTCGTGTGGCTGTCGGTGTTCAACCTGTTCGTCGTCGCGGTGTTCTGGAGCCTGATGGCCGACATCTTCGACCGCGAGCAGGCCGGGCGGCTGTTCGGGTTCATAGCGGCGGGCATCAGCCTGGGTGGGCTCACCGGCGCTCGACTGGGTGCTGCGCTCGCACAGCCGATCGGAACGATCAACCTGCTGCTGGTGTCGGCGGGCCTGCTCGGGGCTTCGCTCCTCGTGATGCTCGCGGTGCTGCGCTGGCAGCGCCGGTCCGCCGCCGCGACCGCCGTGTCCACGGCAGGAATCGACCCGGATGCAAAGCTCGGCGGCCATTCTTTCGCCGCCTTCGCGCAGCTCCTGCGTTCGCGCTATCTCGCGCTGATCGCGCTCTTCGTGTTCCTGCTGACCTGGATCTCGACCTTTCTCTACCTGGAACAGCAGGCGCTCGTCGCGCAGGTGATTCCTGACCGGGACGCACAGACGGCATTCTTCAGCCGGATCGACTTCTGGGTGCAGGCCGGTTCGCTCCTGATCCAGCTGTTCCTGTTCGGGCGCCTGTATCGCTGGCTCGGCTTCCGTGCGCTGATAGTGTCGGTCCCGCTGCTGATGACGCTTGGGTTCGCCACGCTCGCCCTTTTTCCGACCTTCGCCGTGCTGGTCGGGGTGATGGTGATCCGGCGCATCGGCGAGTACTCGATCACGCGTCCCTCGCGCGACACGCTCTACACGGTCGTGACGCGCGAGGAGAAGTACAAGGCAAAGAGCCTGATCGACACCTTCGTCTATCGCGGCGGTGATGCCACCTCGGCATCCGCCCACGCGATCATCAAGGGTGCGTTCGACCTGGGGCTGGCCGGCATCGCCTGGTGCGGCGCGGGCCTCGCCGCCGCCTGGGCGTTAATCGCGCTGCGGCTCGCGAAGGCGCACCTGGACCGCAGGGTCGGCGCAGCCGCGCCTCCCGGCTAAGGTTCCCTAAGCCCTCAATCCTGAAGCTCGAAGCGCAGGACCACCGAGCTGCGCAGCGCCACCGGCTGCCCGTTCGGCGTCACGGGCGGCCGGAATCGCCAGCGCCGCAACGCGGATGAAGCGGCGCTCTCGAACACGCCGCGCGGCTCCGCGCCGACGACGACGATGTCCCGGACCTGTCCGCGTTCCGTCACGGTGAACTCGAGCCGGACCCAGCCCTCGGTGCCGGCGCTGCGCGCGTCGGCCGGGTAAACGGGCTCGGTGGTGGAGACGCGGGTGAACTCGCGCAGCGGCACCAGCGCTGGACCGCTGCCGGCAAGGTCGGTGCCCGCCGGTGCCGGTGCCGTTGCGGCCGATGGCACGGCGCCCGCACCTCCCGGTGCCGGTCCGGACGGCGCCGGCGGGACGGGCAAGGCCGCGCTCACCGAACCACTGAGCGTGGCGCCGCCAGCGATGCCCACGTTGGCGGGTCCGGTGGCGGCGCCCGGCAAGAGCGGCGCGGGGGGCGCGCGCGAAGCATCCGGGCGCACGGTGTCGGCGGCAGGCGGAGGAGCTACAGCCTGGACCGCGCCGCGCGTCGACGCCGCGCTGCGCCTGGCAGGTTGGGTCGTCCTGAATTCGCGTCGCAGCGCGGAGACGAAGGTCTCGCCCGTTTCCGGCGCCGACGATGCTGCATCTCGCGCGACCGGCGGGCCCTCGAGCCGCGCCTGCATGGCGAGCGCGAGGGAGTTCGCCGGGTCGACGCTGAGCACGCGCCGCACCAGCCGGCGCGCTTCCTCACCGCGCCCCGCGACCGATTCGGAATGCGCCTGCGTGAGCACCAGCTCGGCCGCCCGCGTCGAGCCCCGCGCGCGCATCGGCGTTCTGCGGTTGGGCGAGCAGGATTTCGCCGAAGAGGTCGAGCGCGTTGTCAGCGCTCCGGCGACTCGAGCTGGCCAGCCCCGAGCGCAGCGTTGGCTCGGATCAGCAGGGCATCGACCCGCGCCGCTCCGCTTGGCTGCGACGATGCAGACCCCGGCTCCGGGCCTGCGTTGCGCGGGTCGCGCTCGTCGTCCCCACCCAGCCACACCGCAAGCCCGACGATGAGCGCAAGCGCACCCGCCGCGGCGGCATACCAGTACTTGCGTTCGATGCGATCCGGCACGTGGGTCACGCTCGGCAGCAGCACTTCCACGATGCCGGGATGCGCCCGTCGCTCGGCGTGTGCGCGGATGGCGGCCGCGAGGAACATGCCCGCCCGATTGGGCGACAACGGCTTGTGCATGAACCGGTAGACGAGACCCTCACTCACCATGCCGGCGAGCAGCGGCTCGTCGGCCTGGCGACCCGCGGCCACCACCACCACGTCGGGGAACTGCTGCGTGACCTGGCGTATCAGGCCCGTGGCCTCGGTGGACAGCGTGCCAAGATCGAGCACCAGCACGCCGCAGCGGCCGGAGACGAGGAACTCGATGGCCTCCTCCGCCGAATGCGCTCGCCAGACGGGATGATGGTCCGCGACCGCATTGCGGGTCGTTTCGAAGATCTGCTCGTCGGTGGACAGCAGGACGACGTCGACCGCCGCGTCCGACTTGCGACGCGCGGGCCCGGTCACGGGTTCGACTTGACGAGTCTGGCTTTCCACGTCAGATCCCGGCCGGAAGGAGCCCGCCGACTCGCCGCCGGCCTGACGTCAGGGGCGGTCGGCAGTCCAAGGGATCAGCAGTGTTCCGCATTGCGCGCGATATATCCGGCCCGTTCCAACCGATCAGCGGAAAACCCGAGGCAATCCGCAATCAGCCGCGCCCCGGCGCGGCTGTTGCAACGCGGCATTCTAGCGCCCGTAATGGACTCGACATAAGGGGGTCCCGCGAGGATGATGTCGCGAATTTCGGCGCAGGGCCTTCGGGCACAGGGCGATGCATGGGTGAAACCATATCGTTCCAGTCGAGGATCCGACGTGAGCACCGGCCCGGCCTCGAGCGCCTGCTCTTCTTCAATGGCTGCCAGCATCGCGTGATGCACGGCATCGTCGCGGCCATCGACCGCTACGGTCCGCCGGAGATCCGCGACGAAGGCGATTACCTGCGCGTGTGCGTCCGCGCGCTCGACGACGTGCAGACGTTGTTCGCGATCGACGCAGCGAGCGGCCGGCCGATCGGCGTCGCGATCTACGTTCGCGCCGACCTCGAGCACGTGACCGTGCTGCACCTGGGGATCAGCGAAGAGTACTGCGCCGGCGGCCAGCAGGCCGCGTTCAGGCTGCTGCTGCGACTGATGCGCGAGGTCAGGCGCAGCTCGCGCAGACTGAAGGGCGTGCGACGGCTGCGCGTGCTGTACGGCCAGCCGCGCGCACGCCACCTGGCCTGAAGTCAGCTCGACGGCACGGCGCCGAGATCGCTGACCATGCGCCAGACGGCGTCGATCTGCGCGCCGTCGCGCGTCGCGTAGTCGCTGCCGTCGTAACCCCACCAGTCCCAGCAGCCGTTCGGGTTCAACGGCTGATAGCTCGGCTCGATTTGCGGAAAGAGCAGCACGATGCCGTTCGACGCCGCCCACTCGAGGTAGCCCGCGTCCCGCACGAACCGCTCGCCGACGAAGGATGCGCCCTGCTTGCAGCCATGAAACACCACGTGCAGCCGGCAGCTCGCCGCCCGCTGGCAGGCGCGAGGCACGAACAGCCAGCCCTGCGCCGCAAGGCCGCGACTGCCAGCGGTCTTCGCATACGGGCGCTGATCGAAGGTGGCGAGTTCGCCGTCCCCGGCGTCTCCGCGTGGCCGCAGCTCACCGTACAGGTGCCTAAGCAGCGCGCCGGCCGCGTCGTATCCGCAGGCGCCAATGTAGGGCGGGGTCGACGTCCCGCATTCACCGCCCGCGGCGAGCGTCGGGAAGGTGTGCGCCGCCGCCGGAAGGCCGGCGCGGATCACGTCCGTCGGCGCAACGAGCGACCGATAGTAGGCATCGAGCGCGTCCACGACGAGGACGTCGATCACCGCGTCCCTCGCGCCATGGAAGAGCCACACGCGGTCACCGGCGAGGCCGCTCACCGGGTCGATCCGGCCCGCCTGCGCGAGCTCACGCGTCTCGTCGACCAGCCGATCGACCGGGACCGAGGGCTCCCCGGCCATGCAGCGGCCGAGTGCCAGGCGCACCGAGTCCTCGGCACAGAGATAGGGGCCGGCCGCAAGGATGGCGGCGCCGGCGATCGACCGCGAATGGGCGACGTGGAACTGCCCGGCCATGTAGCCGCCCGCCGAGATCCCGGAAACCGTCAGGGAACCCGGCGCGATGGCCAGCCGCGCAAGTGGCGGCTGCAGGTCATCGCCTTCGGTGCAGCCGAAAGCGATCGCCGCCGCAAGGAGTAGCGCGAGCCCGGCCCGGCGCCGGTGCGCGGTGAGCGTCGCGAGCGGCCGCGACGGTGCGTTCCTCATCGCCGGCGCTTCGGGCGGGCGGCGCGCGCTGCCGCTCGACGCCTGGCGGGCAGACAGATCGCGCGGAAGCCCGCGGCGCAGTACGGCACCAGCCGAGCGTGGACATCGTCCAGGTCACTCGAGCGGCACACGCCGTTCGAGAGGCGGTCGATGCGCCCCGTCTCTGCGAAGGTCAGCGTGAGCGCGCCCGACAGGAAGTGATAGGCCCAGTACAGGTCGCGATCCTCGCAGTCCGGCAGCGCCTTGCGGATGGCGGCGATGAATTTCTGCACCAGCGGGTCGAAGTGCCGCGTCATCAGGACGTTGCCCCACTCGGGCGAGTTGTTGACCTCGGCGACGAGCGCGAAATAGCTCTTCCAGCCGGGCCCGCCGCGCTCGGAGCGGTCGAGCAGCGGGTGCGTGAAAGCGTCGATGATGTCCTCGAGGGTTGGCGGGCGGCCGCGCGCGAGCACGGCCTCGAGCCGCTGCAGGCGCTCGGCGTTCAGCACCTCGGATCGGCGGTGGAACACGGCCTCGAGCAGGCCGCCCTTGCTGCCGAAATAGTAGTTCGCCAGCGCCACGTCGACGCCGGCGGCGCCGGTGATGTCGCGCACCGAGACGCCGTGAAATCCGCGGTGCGCGAAGAGCTGCTCCGCGACGTCCAGGATCCGCTCGCGGGTCGGTCGGCCGCGGCCCGCGGTGCCTGCGGCACGCGGCCCGCGCGGCCCGGGTCTGCCCCTGGTGCTTGCCTGCTTCATCGATCTTCCGCTTCGGCACTCCGGTTGCGCCCCGGCGTTGCCGGCGGGGCCGGATTCTGGCCGAGCCGGGACCGGTCTGCAACGAGTGTTGAATTTCAACAGCTGTTGAACTACATTTCAGCGGTCGTTGAATTGCGCGCCCGGCGGGCGCGTCCAGGGGGATCCATGAAACAGTCGAATCTGCCATCGGCCCGCGCCTGCGCGGCCGCCGTCGCCTCGTTGCTTTCCGTCCCGGCCGTGTTCGCCCAGGATGCGCCGCCTGCCGGCAAGGACGGGGCCGCCGGTATCGAGGAGATCACCGTCACCGCCCGGCGCCGCGACGAGAGCCTGCAGGACGTGCCGATCGCCATGTCCGCGTTCTCGGCGGAGCGCCTCGACGACACCGGCGCGCTCGACGTCACCTGGCTGCAGCAGACCACGCCCAACCTCACGCTGCAGGTCGCGCGCGGCACGAACTCGACGCTCATCGCGTTCATCCGCGGCGTCGGGCAGCAGGACCCGCTGTGGGGCTTCGAGCCCGGAGTGGGCCTGTACGTGGACGACGTCTACGTCGCGCGGCCGCAGGGCGCGGTGCTCGACATCTACGACATCGAGCGTCTCGAGGTGCTGCGCGGGCCGCAGGGCACGCTCTACGGGCGCAACACCGTCGGCGGCGCGATCAAGTACGTCACGAAGCCGCTCGGCGAGGAGCCGCGGCTCGACGTGCGCGCCAACCTCGGCTCGTACGACCAGACCGACCTGATCGCCTCGGGCTCGACGCCGATCGGCGAGACCTTCGCAGTCGGCGCGAGCGCCGCCGTGTACCGCCGCGACGGCTACGGCGAGAACCTGTTCACCGGGGAGGAGCACTACGACAAGGATGTGAACGCCTTTCGCGTGAGCGCCGAGTGGAACCCCAGCGACACGCTCGGCTTCCGGTTCGCCGGTGACTACGTCGACGACAACTCGAACGCCAAGCACGGTCATCGCGAAGCCCCGGGGGCGGGCCTCACGGCTGCGGATATCGTGCCCTCCGACGTGTACGACACGACCGGGGGCATGGGCGGCGACAACAACGTCGAGACGCGCGGTGCGTCGCTGACGGCGGCCTGGGAAATCAACGACGTGCTGACGTTCAAGTCGATCACGGCCTACCGTGAGGGTGAGACCCAGACGCTGATCGATTTCGACAGCGGGCCGACCCCGGCGCTCGACATCCCCGGTCGCTACGAGGACGACCAGACGACGCAGGAATTCCAGCTGCTCTTCGAGGGCGAGCGTGTCCAGGGCGTGGCGGGGCTGTACTACCTCGATGCGACCGCGGCCGGCGCCTTCGACACACCCGTCGGCGCCCTCGCGTTCACCATTGCGACCTCGGGCGAGGTGAAGACGGAGAGCTACGCGGCGTTCGCCGACGTCAGTTTCGACCTCACCGACGCGCTGTCCGCCTCGCTCGGCGCCCGCTGGACGCACGACGAGCGCCAGGGCACGGTCTACCGGCAGAACTTCACCGGCCTGGGCTCGCCGCTGTTCGGCGTCACCACGGGGGTGCCGGGCCTGCGTGCGCTCCGACTACACGAACGAGAGGACCTTCGAGGAGGTCACGCCGCGCGCCAGCCTGAGCTACGAGTTCAGCGACGACCTCACCGCCTACGCCGCGTACTCGGAGGGCTTCAAGTCCGGCGGCTTCGACATGCGCGGCGACGCCGTGCTGACCCCGGACACGGTCAACGGCTACGACCCGGAGTACGTCGATTCCTACGAGCTGGGTCTCAAGGGCAATGTCCTCGACGGCCGGCTGAGCTTCAACGGCGCGGTCTTCTACGCCGACTACACCGGCCAGCAGATCACCCGCCAGGAGCCGACGGTCACCGGCGTGGTCGCGAGCTTCGTCGACAACGCCGGCAGCTCGACGATCCAGGGCGTGGAGCTCGAGGGCGCGATCGCCTTCACCGAGCGGCTGACTGCGACCTATGGCATCGGCTACGTCGACGCCGAGTTCGACGAGTTCCGCTCGGTCACGGTCGTGTCCGGCGTCCCGGTGCCGATCGACCTGTCGGACACCGCCGTGTTCCAGAACACGCCCGAGTGGAACGGTAACCTGACGCTGTCGTACCGGCACGAGCTCGCGAACGGCAGCGGTCTCACCGGCACCGTGAGCGGCTCGTACCGCAGCGAATACTCGATGTTCGAGTTCGAGAACCCGCTGCTGGACCAGACGGAAAGCTACACGCTGCTCGACGCAAACCTGGTCTGGGCGCTCGCCGACGGGCGCACGCGGTTCGCGCTGCACGGACGCAACCTGACCGACGAGGAGTACAAGATCGGCGGCTACTACTTCCCCGGGGCCGCCTTCGGCAACATCGTGAACAGCTTCTACGGGCCGCCGCGTACCTGGTTCCTGAGCGCGAGCTACAGCTTCCACTGAGCCGTCGCGCGGCGCATGGGTTCCCTGGACGCGCCGCGTCCGCTGATCGCGGACGCGATCGCCCAACACGGCCACTGGCAGGCCGCCAGGCCGGCGCTTCTCTGCGGGGAGCGCAGGCTCTCCTGGCGGGACTTCGATCGATCGACCAACCAGGTGGCACAGGGTCTGCGCGCGCTCGGCCTCGCGCCGGGCTCGCGCATCGCCGTGCTGATGGGCAATGGCGTCGAGATGGTCGAGCTGCTGTTCGGCGCCGGTAAGGCTGCGGTCACGGTCGTGCCGCTCAACACCTCGGTCAGCGATGCGGCGGTCGCGGCGATGATCGCCGACAGCGATGCGCTCGCGGTGGCCGCCTCGGGCGAGCACTGCCGGCGGATCGACGCCCTGCTGGCCGCGGGGCAGCTGCCTGCGACGCTGCTGAGGCTCGGCGTCGATGCGCCGCGCGACGGCTGGATCGACTTCACCGCCTGGCGCGACGCCGCGACCGCCGAGCCGTTGGCGCCTGGCCCGGACGCGGACACCGAGTGCAACATCATCTACAGCTCCGGCACCACGGGCCTGCCCAAGGGCATCGTCCACAGCCACGGCTGCCGGATGCACTGGGCGACGGACCTGGCCATTGCGCTCCGCTATCACAGCGGCGCGGTCACGCTCTGCTCGCTCGGGCTCTACTCGAACATCAGCTGGGCGGCGATGCTCGCCACGATCCTGGTGGGCGGCACCCTGGTCGTCATGCCTTCGTTCAGCGCCGAGGGCGTGCTCACGCAGGTCGCACGCCATCGCGTCACGCACGGCGCCTTCGTTCCGGTGCAGTTCCAGCGCCTGCTCGAACTGCCGGCACCGGATCCTGCGAGCGTCGCCTCGCTGCAGACCATCATGTGCTGCGGCTCGCCCTTGCCCGCGGCGCTGAAGCGTGCGACGCGCGACCGGCTCGGCTGCGAGCTGATCGAGCTCTACGGCCTCACGGAAGGCATCATTACCACGCTTGCGCCGGAGGACTTCGACCGCAAGATCGAGTCGGTGGGCAAGCCCATCCCCGGTCAGCAGCTCAAGCTCGTCGGGGCGGACGATCGCGAGGCGGCCCCCGGCGAATGCGGTGAGATCGTGGGCTACGGGCGGCTGGTGATGGAGGGCTATCACAACCGCCCGCAGGCGACGCTCGAGGCGAGCTGGACGGACGCCGACGGCCGGCGCTGGCTGCGCACCGGCGACATCGGTCGCCTCGACGACGAGGGATTCCTGTATATCGTCGACCGCAAGAAGGACATGATCCTGTCGGGCGGGCAGAACATCTACCCGGCGGACATCGAGTCGGTGATGCTCGAACACCCGGCGGTGTGCGAGGTCGCCGTGATCGGCATCCCCGATCCGCGCTGGGGTGAGACGCCGCTCGCCGTCGTCGTGCCGCACGATGGCGTCGCAATCGAGCCGGCCGCGCTCGCGGCCTGGACCAACGAGCGTGTCGGCCGGCAGCAGCGCATCAGCGCCGCGGTGTTGCGCTCGGCCCTGCCGCGCAACGCCAACGGCAAGGTCCTGAAGCGCGAGCTGCGCACCGAGTACGTCGGCGCCTGAACCGCGCCTGAGGAGAGACGCTTGAGTGGCAACGCCTGGCGGGATTGTTATTTCGCGTCGTCGGATGGACTGCGGCTCTATTACCGGGACTTCGCCTCGCCGGGATCCGGTCGCGCGCCGGTGCTGTGCCTGCCCGGGCTGACTCGCAACAGCCGCGACTTCGAGACGACCGCGCTGCGACTGCAGCGCACGCGCCGCGTGCTCTGCGCCGACCTCCGCGGCCGCGGCCGCTCGCAGCACGACCCGAACTGGCAGAACTATCACCCGGGCAGCTATGTCGCGGACATCGTGCGGCTGCTCGCGGACGCGGGCGTTGCGCGGGTGGTCCTGCTCGGCACCTCGCTGGGCGGGTACCTGTCCATGGCGATCGCCGCAGCGACGCCGCGGCTTGCGGCCGCGGTGATCCTGAACGACATCGGCCCGGAGGTCGATCGCGAGGGGCTGGCGCGGATCGCCGCCTACGTCGGCCGCAATTCGACCGCGACAAGCTGGGCCGAGGCCGCGCAGCGCGCCCGCGAGGTCAATGGGCAGGCGTTCCCGGAGCTCAGCGACGACGAATGGCTCGCCTTCGCGCGGCGCAGCTGGATCGAGGCGGACGGTGTCATCCGGCTCGACATGGATCCGCGGATCGGCGATGCGGTGCGCGCCGCTCCGGTCGCAGCGGCGCCCGACTTGTGGCCGCTCTACGCGGCCCTGGCGCCGGTGCCGACGCTTGCCATTCGAGGCGCGACCTCGGACGTGCTGTCGGTCGCGACCTTCGACCGGATGCTGCGCGAGAAACCCGACCTGCGCCGCGTGACCGTGCCGGGCCGCGGCCACGCACCGTCACTCGACGAGCCCGCGTGCATCGAGGCGATCGCGGCCTTCCTCGCGGTCGTGGAGTAGGGGAGAAATGGCCGCGAGAAATCCGGCTCAGAGCCCGGTTAGCCGGACGAAATGTGGCTCTGAGCCGGATTTCGAAGTGGGTGACGCATGATGGTGGAGTGGCTGGGGCTGATCGGGGGCCTCGCGCTCCTGATCGTGCTCACGATGCGTGGCTTCGACCTGCTGCTCGCCGCGCCGATCTGCGCCCTGCTGGTCGCATCGTCATTCGCATTGCCGCTCTTCCCGCAGACGGCGGGAGGGGGTGGGGCCAGCTTCAGCGCGGCATACATGGCCGGCTTCACCGGCTTCCTGGCCTCGTGGTTCCTCGTGTTCCTGCTGGGCGCCGTGTTCGGCAAGCTGATGGAGGACAGCGGTGCGGCGGACAGCGTCGCTCACTGGGTGGTCGGCCGCTTCGGCGCGAAGCACGCGCTCTTCGCAATCGTGGCGGCCTGCGCGCTGCTCACCTACGGCGGGGTGAGCCTGTTCGTCGTCGCGTTCTCGGTGTTTCCGCTGGGCCTCGCGCTGTTCCGCGAGGCCGGGTTCCCGCGTCGCTTCCTGCCGGCGACGATCGCCTTCGGCTCGGTGACCTTCACGATGACCTCGGCGGGGTCGCCCGAGATCCAGAACTGGATCCCGGTGGAGTTCCTCGGCACGACGCCCTACGCGGCCTGGCAGGTGAGCCTCGTCGTCGCCTGCTTCATGGCGGTGTCCGGTTTCGTGTGGCTCCAGTGGATGGTGCGCCGCGCCGTGGCCGGGGGCGAGGACTTCGAGCGTCGCGACGACGATCCCGCGCCGAAGTCCGGAGGGTTGCCGCATCCCGCGACCGGCCTGGTACCGCTCGCGACGGTTCTGGGAGTCGCTTACTGGCTGCACGACTCGCTGAAGCAGTCGGCACTGCTGGTGGCGCTGCTCGCGGGTGTCCTGGTCGTGCTCGTGGTCAACCGGCGCTACTTCGTCAATCTCCGGCAGGCGGCGACCGACGGGACGATGGGTGCGCTGATCGCCATCGCGAACACCTCCGCGGTCGTCGGCTTCGGTGCGATCGCGAAGCTCTCGCCGGCGTTCGCGGCCGCGGTCGAAGGACTTACCTCGCTGCCGGGCGACCCGCTGGTCGGGGCCGCGGTCGCCGTGACCCTGATCGCCGGCTTGACCGGATCGGCGTCCGGCGGGCAGGCGATCGCGCTGCCGATCCTTGCGCCGCATTACATGGGGCTCGGCGTGGACGCGCAGGCCCTGCACCGGGTGGTCGCGATCGCATCGGGCGGGCTCGACTCGCTGCCGCACAACGGTTACGTGGTCACCACCATACGCGGCGTCTGCCGCGAGACCCACCGCTCGGCCTACTGGCCGGTGTTCTGCCTGACCGCAGCGGTCCCGCTCGCGGGGCTCGTCCTCGCCGTGCTGTTGTTCGCACTGACTCGCTAGGCGCCGTTCGGGCCGGACTGCGCTGCTGCACGGCTACGGCGTGGCTGCTGAATCGATATCGCCGGGAATACGAGTGGCAGCTGGCCGCTCCGTGCCGGTGCGAAAATATTGCGGGTAATAGCGACGGGCGCATGACAGAATTTCGTCGGGGACAGCAAGGCGCGCACCCGATGCCAGGACGTGCACGGGGATGAGATACGGGAGACTGCACATGCAATCACCGCCTGGTACCCCGGATTCGACTCGACGGTCGACGCGGCTCCTGCTGGTCGCCCTCGCCGGCGTGGTCCTGGCGTCGCTCGCAGGCGCGCTCGCGCCGTTCGGTTGGCCGTTCGAGCTCTTCGTGCACTTCCGCGTGCAGTACGGGGTCGCGGCGGCGCTGCTGGCCGTCGGGCTCCTGCTCTTCCGCCGGCCCGGCGCGGCTATGCTCGCGGCGGCAATCGCAGCCGTGCAACTCATGCCCGGCGCGTTCCGCCTGCAGGCGGAGGCGGCAGTGGGCGCGCATTGCGGCGGGGAGTCCTTCTCGGTCGTGACGGCCAACCTGGGCTATCGCAACGACGATCGACGGAGCTTCGTCGCCTGGCTGACAGAACACCCGGCCGATCTGATCGTCGTTCAGGAGCTGACGCCGGAATGGGCGGCGGCGCTCGACGGATTGACGGCCTATCCTCACCGCCTGCGGCTCACGCGCACCGACCCCTACGGCATTGCCGTCATGTCCCGCTGGCCGCTGCATGACATGGAGGCGCGGGACCTGGCCGGCGACGGACTGCCGTCGCTGGTCGGATATGTCGAGGCCCCCAATGCCCGTCTGCGCCTGGCCGCCCTGCACGCGCACTGGCCCTTGCTGCCGCACCTGATGCGCAGCCGCGATGAAGTGCTTGCCAAGGTCGCCGACGATGTCCGGACGGAGCCACTGCCCTCGATCGTCGCCGGCGATCTGAACCTCACGCCGCATTCCCCCGTCTATCGGCGCCTGCTCGCGGCGAGCGGCCTGGTTGATACGCGAGCGGCGGGCCGATGGCAGCCGACCTGGAGCGCCGGCTTCTGGCCGCTCGCGCTGCGGATCGATCACGTGCTGGTATCGCCCGAGCTCTGCGCCGAGACGGCCGAGGTCGGGCCTGCGATCGGGTCCGATCACCGTCCGGTGCGCGTCCGCCTGCGGTTGCCCGCGGCGGCGTGACTCACTCGGCCGGCAGCATCTCCCCGGTCGGCGGGGCGAACACGCGGCAGCACTCGGCCAGCCACGCGCGGAAGCGCACGACCTTGGGCAGCGCGAAGCTGTCAGGCGGCGCTGCCAGGAACCACGCGTTCCGCTGGTGCACGCTGAGCTGCATCGGCCGGGCGAGCCGACCGGCGGCGAGGTCGGCGGCCACCAGCGACCAGCGCGCGAGCGCGACGCCTTTGCCCTGCTCGACCGCGACCAGTGTCGTCGCGGCATCCTCGGCCTGGGGCGCATGGTCGTGCCGGGTCGTGTCGCCGCCGGCGCGGCGCAGCCAGTCGGCCCAGGGCTCGGTCTGGCTGTGGATCAGCGGATAGCGTGCGAAATCGGCGACTGTCTCGATCGGCCCGAGCCGGGCGAGCAGCGCCGGACTGCCCACCGGGAACACCCATTCATCGAGCAACCGCTCCGTGCGGATACCCGGCCAGTCGCCCGAGCCATAGAGGATCGCCACGTGAAAATCGTCACGGCTGAAGTCGAGGGTCGGCCGGCCCGCACCGAAGCGCACCTCCACCTCAGGATGCCGCCGCGTGAACTCCGACAGCCGCGGCAGCAGCCAGCGTTGCAGGAACTCGTTCGGGACGCTCAAGTTCAGGAGACCGCCCACGCGCTCGCGGCGGATGCGATCGACCGAGCGACGCAGCTCGTCGAGTCCGCGTCGCACGCCCGGCAGCAGCTCGGCGCCTTCCTGAGTCAGCGCGACGGCCCGCGTATGCCGCCGGAAGAGAGGCACCCCGATCTCGGTCTCGAGGGATTTCACCTGCGCGCTCACGGCCGCGGTCGTGACGCCGAGTTCATGCGCCGCGGCGGTGAAGCTGAGATGGGTGGCGACGGCCTCGAAGACCTTCAGTGCATTCAGTGGCAGGCGTTCGAGGTCTGCGGCCATGAACGGCTCGAGTGCAGGTGCGCTTAACAATACGGAGACTTCACGCACAGCGCAAGCACGGGATCGCGTGCTCTGTCGAGCGAAAGTGAAAAAACAGGCTACGAGCTGATGGCACTGGGCTGCGAGGCTATGGGCTGGAGCCAGAAGCGGTGCCGCCTCTTGCCTCCAGCCTGCAGCCATAGCCTATCGCCTCAGGTTGATGGCTGGAGCAAGAGGGCTGCCCACGTCTGATCCCCAGCCTACAGCCCACGCCTATAGCCTCTTCGCTTCGGTAGGATTGCGACAGGCTGCGGACGGTACTGCGGCGCCCACGGGAAAAGGAGAACCAGAATGTCTGTCGCAAAGATCAACGAAATTACGGCGACGTCCAAGAAGAGCTTCGACGACGCGATCGATTCGGGCATCAAGCGTGCCAGCAAGACGCTGCGCGGCATCCAGAGCGCGTGGGTCGCGGACCAGGAGGTCTGCGTCAAGGGCGGCAAGATCTCCGAGTACCGCGTGCGGCTGAAGCTGACTCTTCTCCTGGACGAGTAGCCGCACCCGCACTCCGGGTCTCAGCGATTGAGGGCCTGGTCGAGGTCTGCGGTCAGGTCGTCGACGTGCTCGAGGCCGATCGACAGCCGGATCAGGTTCGGCGGCGTCGTGCTCATCGGCCCCTCCATCGACGCGCGATGCTCGATCAGGCTCTCGAGGCCGCCCAGGCTCGTGGCGCGCGTGAACACGCGCGCATGGGCCACGATGTCCATGGCATGCACGGCGCCGCCCGGTACGGTGAAGGAAACCACCGCGCCGTAACCCTCGCGCATCTGGCGATTGGCGAGCGCGTGGCCCGGATGGCGGGCGAGCCCCGGGTAGTGCACGTGCGCAACGCCAGGGTGCGCTGCGAGGAACTCGGCGACCGCGAGCGCGTTCGCCGACTGCGCGCGCACGCGCAGCGGCAACGTGGCAAGGCTGCGCAGCACCAGCCAGCAATCGAAGGGCGAGGGCACACCGCCGCCGGTGCCTTGGAATTCCTGCAGCCTCACGAGATGCGGACTCGACTCGCGCGCGACGAGCACACCGCCCATCACGTCGCTGTGACCGCCGAGATACTTGGTGCTGCTGTGCATGACGAGGTCGGCGCCGAGCGCGAGCGGCTGCTGCAGCACGGGCGTGGCGAAGGTGTTGTCGCAAGCGAGAAGGACGCCGTTCGCGTGCGCAAGCTCGGCGAGCGCGGCGATGTCGCTCACGCGCAGCAGCGGGTTCGAGGGCGACTCGAGCCAGAGCATCGTCGTCGGCTTCGCGAGCGCCTCGCGTACCGCAGCCGTGTCCGTCGTGTCGACAAGATGCACGTCGACGCCCCAGCGGGGCAGCAGGTCGCGGAGCTGCTTGAGGGAGCCGTGGTAGCAGTCTGCCCCGCACACGATCCGTCCGCCAGGGGTGGCGAGCGAGAAAGCCGCGAGCATGGCCGCGGTTCCCGAGGAGTAGGCCACTGCAGCGACGCCGCCCTCGAGCGCCGCGACCGCCGACTCGAGCGATGCGCGGTTCGGATTCCCGGCCCGCGCATAGCTGTAGCCGTGCGGGTAGCTGCCGTCCGCAGCGCGCTCGAAGGTGGTCGAGAGATGGATGGGCTCTCGCAAGGCGCCCGTAGCGGGGTCCGGCGCGCGTCCCGCGTGTATGGCCAGCGTTTCGATCTTCATGTCGGAGGCTCGCACTCCTGCAGACCCACCACGAGCATGCCGGGGCCGCCGTGCGCGCCGAGCGCGCTGCCCAGCGGCACGACCCGGCCCCAGGCCACATTGTCGCCGCGCAGCTCTCCGAGTAGCCACTGCGCGTCGGCCTCGCGGTTGGCGTGGCCGATCAGCACCCGGTAGCCCCGATCGTCGGACATCCTGCGCCGCACGTAACGCGCGAACTTCTCGCGTAGTCCCTGCCGGCCGAAGAGCACGCCGACCGGTCGCACCCGGCCCCTGCGGTCGTTCCCGAGGACCGGCATCAGGGAGAGCGCATCCGCGAGCGTCCCGACCCGGCGCGGGACGCGACCGCCGCGCACAGCGTACTCGAGCGAGCCGATCAGTCCGAAGGTGAGTGTCCTGGGCAGGACCGCGCGGGTCGCGGCCGCGACGTCGGTAAGGCTCGCTCCGGAGTGGGCGAGCTCGGCGGCATGCAGCACCACGAGACCTTGACCCGCCGACGCGTTAAGCGAGTCGATCACCTGCACCGTGCCGTGCGTGGTCGTTCGCGCCGCGGCCGACTCCGCCGCCGCGATCGTGCCGCTCACGGCGCGCGTCAGGTTGATCGACAGCACCGAGTCGTAGTGCGAGGCGAGGAACTCGAACCGTCGTCGGAAATCCCCGGGCGGCGGTTGCGAGGTCGTCGGATGGTGCGGGCCGCGCTCGATCTCCGTGAAGAACTCCTCCGGCGTGATGCCGACCTTGTCGAGGTAGCTTCGTTCGCCAAAGTGCACCCGCGCGGGCACCATGTGGATGTCGAGCCGGTCCATCTCGTCTTCGGGGATGTCGGCGGCGGAGTCCGTCACGATCGCGACGCGCCGGTTCAGGGCGTGCGCCGAGCGCTGCTGCCGCTGCATGTCGTCCGCCTTCTCGGCCGACACCTGCCCGAATCGGCCCGCGATCCGGAAGACCTCGGCCGGGTCGTTGGCGTGGATGTGCACGCGCGCCTTGTGCGCGAGGCCTGCGACCACGAGGCTTCCGCCCACGGCGGCCAGCGCCTCGCGCAGGCGGCGCCGGTCGATCGCCTCGCCGCTCACGACACACTCGGTGCACCAGCGGTACTCGAGGTCCTCCTCGCCGCCGGCTGTTTCGATCGCGCTCGCGTCGGCGACGGCGGCCGTTCGCGCGTCCGGCTCGACTTCGCTGCCGCTGACTATGTAGTCGGAGATCCCGGCGGCGAACTCCACGAAGCCCTGCGCGCCCGCATCGACCACGTTGGCCTTGCGCAGTGCCTCGAGCTGCGTGGTCGTGCGCTCGAGCGCCGCCTGCGCCGCGCGCAGCGCGCGATCGAGGAGCGGCCGGAACCCCGCGCCCTCGGCGGCGGCGGCCTGCGCCTCACGCGCGGAATCGGTCAGCACCGAGAGGATCGTGCCCTCGCGCGGGTCAGTGAGACTTTCGCGCGCGTACTCCGCGCCAGCGATCATCCCGGTGGCCAGGTCGGCCGGTGTCAGTTGCCCGAGATGCCCCAGCCGGTCGCCCAGCCCGAGCAGGAATTGCGCCAGGATCGCGCCCGAATTGCCGCGCGCGCCGTCGAGCGCCGCATCCGCGACCTGGGTAAGAGTGTTCCCGGCGTGTGCATCCGGCGAGCGCGTCAGCACACCGAGCACCGCGCTCATCGTGATCGCGAGGTTGGTGCCGGTGTCGCCGTCCGGCACCGGGAACACGTTGATCTTGTTGAGGTGCTCCTGCCGCGACAGCAGGCGCAGGATGCCGGCCTTGAACGCGCGGTTCAGGCGCAAGCCATCGAGGCTTTCGACGATCGCGGCGGCGCTCAAGGCGCGGGTCGGACCAGCTACTGGCGCGGCAGGATGAACCGGCGTCCCTGCTGGTTGAGCACGACGCCGTTGCGGGTGATCTCCTCGACCCGCGGCCCTTCCTGGAGCGTGTCGCCCTCGCGGTACTTGCGCTTGTTCACGAATATGAAGCGTTCCTGCGGATTGCTCGCGTACACGTGCAGGTCGACGTGCATCTCCGGGACCCCGCCCTGCAGCGCGACGTCGTCGATCGTCGGAAGCTCGGGCAGGCGCTCGGCCACCTCGCCGCCGGCCCCTGGGGCCGTCTCGTAGACGACCGAACCGGACCGTGTCGAGTACTCGGTGACGGCGGGCGGACCCGACGGCACCGACGCAGCGCGCTCGGCGAGCACGGGGTCCCCCGGCAGGGCGCCCTCTGCGACCTCGAGCTCGAGCGGGTTGCGCGTCGCTGCGGGCACGGCTGACGCATCCGCCGGTTGCAGCATCGGCGGCGGCACGCCGGTCGTGGTCGCAGGCGAGCTCGGTTCCTCCGCCGCCGGGCGCGTCGACTCCACGCGGGGAGCAGCCGTGGCCGTGACCGACGATGGCATAGCGCCGGCTGACGGCGCGGGCAGGCGCTCGGGCAGTACCGGGGTCGGTTCCGC
Source organism: uncultured Gammaproteobacteria bacterium (assembly GCA_963834855.1). GTDB lineage: Bacteria > Pseudomonadota > Gammaproteobacteria > Steroidobacterales > Steroidobacteraceae > DATJKD01. The sequence continues at coordinate 102,352 of CAWIDH010000032.1, forward strand.
AGCGACGCTGGCGGGGTCTGTCGCGGTCTGCGAGTCGGGCGCCTTCGCACGCCGGATCATCAGCACGCCGACCGCGAGCAGGTTTGCGAGCAGCAGCACGACGGCCGCCGTGGCCCAGACGTTGGTCTTCGTGCGCGGGGCGGCGACTGCGACTTCGGCCAGTCCCGGGCCGCTCTGTCGCTGACGTTCGTGCTCGGACTTGCGCAGCGCGTCCAGAATGAAGGACATCGTCAGCCTCCCGTGATCCGCGGCACGATGGTTGGCGAGCCCGTCGCGTTCACCACGGTGTCGAGCACAATCTGTGTCTGAACCCCTGCGACGCCGTCGATGTTGAGCCGATGCTGGCGCTGGAAGTCCTGTACCAACCGGGCGAGATCCTCGTCGTAGAGGTCGCTTCCGGCCGGCGCGGCGGGCAGTCCCTGCGCGACACGCAGGTTTTCCCGCAGCCAGCGCACGTCCGCGCCGCGCATGCCGGGCGCGAGCGCCTTCGCCACCGCGAGCGGGGGCCGCCACAGCAACAGGAAATCACCGAACCAGTAGCGCGACATGCCGGCAATCGAGGCCTGGCGTGCCTCGCCGCCAAGATCGATCGTGGCCGTTTCGTCGCCGAGCGCGGTGAGCAGGACCTGGTGCGTGCGACCGATGTCGTCGGTGAGCGTCAGGATCGCCGGGCGATTGAGCGTGCGCAGCTGCGCCCACGAGCCCTTCTGGAACAGGCATTCGAGGCCCTGCTTCGCCGCCTGGTCGCAGCCCCGGCCACCGCCCGGGTCATACGTCGCTCCCCACGAGGCGAAGAGCTTGCCGAGCGCGGCTTCGGTGGTCGTGTCGTTGCCATGTCGCGCGAGCAGCTCGTCGAACGAGGGCGCGGCCGCCGGCGTCGCTTCTGCCGGCGGGTCGGCCCGGGCGAGCTGACTCGCGGCGGCCGCGGGCGCGACCGGCGCCGCGGCTTCCTCGACTGGTGTCGCGCTGCGCCCCGAGAACAGGGCCCACAGCCCCGCGACGATCAGCACGACCGCGGCGGCGATCGTGCCGACGATCGCCCAGCGCATCCAGGGCGCCGCCACCGGACGCCCGTAGACCTGCGCGGCGGCGTCGCGGACCAGCGCTGCGCCCACGCGGTGATCCTCGTGGGTGAACGCGCCGAGCAGTGCGCGGTCGCAGATCACGTTGATGATGCGCGGCACACCGCCGGCGAGCCGGTGCACTTCCGTCAGCGCGGCGGGCGTGAAGGCCTCCGCCGTGGCGCCTGCCACCCGCATGCGGTGCTTGACGTAGCCCACCGTCTCCTCCGAAGACAGCGGGTCCAGGTGGTAGCGGGCCGTGATCCGCTGCGCGAGCTGGCGCAGCTCCGGCCGCGCGAGCAGGTCGCGCAGTTCCGGCTGGCCTATCAGGATGATCTGCAACAGCTTGGTCGTCGCAGTCTCGAGGTTCGTGAGCAGCCGGACCTGCTCGAGCGTGTGGGCACTCAGGTTCTGCGCCTCGTCGACGATCAGCACCACGCGCCGGCCGCGCGCATGAGTGTCGAGCAACCGCCGGCCGATCAGGTCCATCAGGAGCTTGACGCTCCCGCGGCCGGGCTCGGGTACCGGGATGCGCAGCTCCTCGCAGATGGTCAGCAGGAACTCCGCCGGCGTGACACGCGGGTTCAGGATCAGCGCGACGTCGGCGTGCGCCGGGAGCTGCTCGAGGAGGCTGCGGATGATCGTCGTCTTGCCGGTGCCGACCTCGCCCGTGAGCTGGATGAACCCGCCGGCTTCGTTGATCCCGTACAGCAGGTGTGCGAGGGCCTCCGCGTGCCGCTCGCTCAGGTAGAGATAGCGCGGGTCCGGCGTGATCGCGAAGGGCTTTTCCTGCAGCCCGAAAAAACTCGTGTACATGCAGGGTTAGGCTAAGCCTCGCGGGGGCGAGGGGCAAGCGATGCAGGCCGGGTCCCGTCCGTCCGGGTGCTCGCGGCGCGCTGCATCCGCGTCTCGGGATCAGTTCTTCCAGAAGCGCTGCATCTCGAGGAAAGTAAACGACGCCGACCAGGTAATGAGCACGAAGCCCGTCAGCGCCTCGGTACCGGTGAGCAGACGCACCGCGCCGGCGGGGACCACGTCTCCCAGGCCCAGCGTCGTGAAGCAGACCGCCGAGTAGTACACGCAATCAAGCAGACCGATCGCGTGTGGCGCAACGAGCGTGCCATGTCCATCGGTCGAGACGAGCAAATAGAAGGCGACGCCGAAGATCCAGATCTCCACCACGTGAGTCGCCAGGATCGCGCAGATGAGCAGCAGAATCCGCGGTCGGGGGGCCGTGTGCAGCCGCTTCAGAACCACGGTGAGGAGGCGCAGCGCCTCGTAGTGCACGAAGATGCAGCCAAAGACGGCGAGCGCGGTGACCCCGACCACGAACGCGTGGCTCTGGATCGTCGCAGGATCGGGCATCAGTCGATCTTGATCGTCGCGAGCATCGCGGGAATCTAGACGCCCGGCCGCGCGACCGCAATCAACGGGTCCACGCGCGGATCAGGGCAGGCCATGCCGCAAGCGTACCGGTCGCGTGTGGCACCAAGATGGCGGTCCGCGGCATCAAGTCAGGCGGCGGGCAATCTCGCTCCACAGGTCCGAGAACACGAGCGCTCCCGGGCTGTGTGGGCCGAAGGCGGCGAGCGGCGCGCGACGCACGGTCATTCGCTCGATCTCGCTCCAGTACGGCACTTCCGTCGCCAGCATCGTCGGAAACTGCTGCCGGGCTGCGACGACGAGGTCCTCATGCAGCCGCTTGCGCCGGTCAACCATCGAGAAGAAAGGCAGGATCCGCAGGTCGGGCCAGTTCTCCCGCTCGACGAAGTCGCAGAGCTGCTCGAGCATGCGCAGGGACAGCGGTGTGGGAAGCACGGGGACGACGACGGCGTCGGCGGCGCGCAGGACGTTCTCCGACACGAGCGACATGCCCGCCGGGCAGTCCAGGAAGAGCCTTGCGTAGGTAGCGCGGACCGCGCGACTCATCCTGAGGAGCCGCTCCGTCGGATGCTTGTGCGCGCTCATGTGCACGTCGAAGCGTCGAAAGGAGCGATCGGCGGGCAGCAGATCGAGATGCTCATAGCTGGTCGGTGCGATCAGCTCGGGTAGTTCCTGCTTGCCATTGACGAGCTTCTTCGCGGAGGCCCGCTCGTTCGCCTCGCCGCGCAGCGTGTAGGTTGCGGCGCCTTGTGGGTCGAGATCCCAGAGGAGTGTCGGTCGGCCCGATGCCGCCGAGAGATAGGCGAGATTTACCGCGGCCGTGGTCTTCCCGACGCCGCCCTTGATGTTCGAGACCGCGATGATCTCCATGGCCGCCAGATGATACCCGCGGCGCTCGCATCGGAGCGCGGAACCGGCGATGTGCCGACGCGCTTCGGGCCGACTACTTCGGATCCAGCGAGCTCGCCCGAGTCAGCTTCGACCGTCCGAACCGATCGCGTATGTCGTCCACGGCCTGGTCGAGTTGTTGATTCCTTTCGGACTCCGGCGTCGCGAAGAGCTCCAGCTGCAGGGCGGGCGAGAGCTGGCTGACGCCGACCCCGAGCAGGCGCAATGCCGCCGTCGGCTGGGTCGCGAGCCAGGCATCGAGCAGCGCGGCCGCCACCCTGGCTATTACTCGCGTCTCCTGCGTCGGCGGCTCGATGTGTCGCTGGCGGGTATAGGTCGTGAAGTCCTTGCGGCGGATCTTGATCACCACGCACGCGGCGACCAGCCGGCGCGCGCGCAGCCGCGCCGCGCTGCGATCCGCGAGCCGGGTAAGTTCCGCGTGAAGTTGCGCGTGATCGGCGATGTCCGTATCGAACGTCTCCTCGGCGCTGATCTGCAGCTCCTCGATATCCGGGACGACCGGGCGGTCGTCGATGCCTGCGGCGCGCTGCTGCACGCGCTCGGCATAGCGGCCGAAGACCGGGCGCAGGGTTGCCGTCTTCGCGCGGCGCAGTTCGCCGAGCGTACGTATCCCGAGCGCCTCCACGCGGGGCGCGGTCTTGGGACCGAGCCCGGACAGCCGCCGCACGGGCAAGGGATCGAGCACCGCGCTGACCCGGTCCGCAGGCACGACCACGAGGCCGTCCGGCTTCTCGAGGTCCGAGGCGATCTTCGCGACCAGCTTGCTCGGTGCGACACCGACTGAGCAGGTGAGCAGGGTCGCCTCGCGTATTCGGCGCTTGATCCCGGCTGCGATCGTCTCCGCCGGGCCGAAGGCCGCGATGCTGCCGGTGACGTCGAGGAAGGCTTCGTCCAGCGACAGCCCCTCGACCAGCGGCGTGAACTCGGCGAACACCGCGAAGATCTGCCTGGACACCGACTGGTAGTGCGACATGCGCGGCCGGATGCACACCGCATGCGGGCAGCGGGCGAGCGCCTCGCGCATCGGCATCGCCGAGCGCACGCCGAACTTCCGCACCTCGTAGCTCGCCGCGGCGACCACGCCGCGCGGGCCGGTGCCGCCGACGATCACCGGCTGGCCACGGATCGACGGATCGTCGCGCTGCTCGACCGATGCATAGAACGCATCCATGTCCACGTGGAGGATCCATCGTGTCGCGGCCGTTCGCACAGGCGGGCCTCCCGGCCTCAGAGGGTGAGCGCGGTGTAGAACAGCAGGCCGACGCCGGTGAGCGTCAGGCAGACGAGGTAGGCGACCACCAGCGCGCTGAACTTCGTCAACGTCCAGATCCGCCCCTGGCGGTAGACGCGTCGCATCGCGAGATACAGGTACACGGGTACGTAGATGATGAGCACCAGCACCAGGATGTCCTGGATGGTGCTGACGAAACCGGCCGCGGCGCCCGTCGCCCTGGCACCGATCCGGTCGAGCAGCAGGACCGCGATGCCGGCCAGGAAGAAGAACGCGTGGTAATGCAGGAAGAAGAGCAGATGCTCCACGTAATAACGACCGGAGCCCAGGTACAGGATCGCCATCACCAGCGCGATCAGCGGCAGGAACAGGAACATCATCTTCGGCAGGTTCTCCCACAGCGCCCGGCCGAAGGACCGCGTGTCGGAGACGATCTTGTTGCACGCCTGCCGCAGCCGCGGCTCGTACTGGTTGAGAGCGTCGACGTCGATGCGGAAATTCTCCTCGCTGCAGGGGTCCGCCATGACCTCTTGCGCCTTCTCGAGCTGCTCCGGCGACACCTCGGCCAGCTCTCTGTGGAGCTCGGCGCGGACGCTGTCACGCTCGCCCTCGGGAAGGCGGCGCACGATGTTCTCGATCAGCTTGCCGCGCGCGGAGTTGACCGATCGCGCCGCCTGCGCCGCACGGGCTGCCGCTTCACGATTCGCCGCCGGTGCATCCGGCGGCGGTGGCGGTCGCGGTTCCACGGGCTGCGGCGCGGGCTCCGGCGACGCTCTGACGGGCGCGCCGTCGGAACCGTCGTTGTCGCGCGCTGCCGCAGGACCCCGCGTGACTGCATCGTCGTTGATCGTCAGCGCCGCGCCGCCGTCGCCGAGGTTGAACGCGATGTCCTTGCCCGGATCGAAGATCGACGCTATCAGGAAGAACACCACGCTCAGGATCAGGTACATCCGGAACGGCGGCGTGTAGTGAGCGCGCCGGCCGCGCAGGTACTCCTGCGTGAGCAGCCCGGGGCGGAAGGCGAGCGGGCGCAGCGTGCGCCACACCCGCGCGTCCCAGTCGAAGACATCGCCCAGGAAATCCTTGATCAGGCCCCAGAGCGAGATGACCTGGACTTTGGCGCGCTGTCCGCAATGCGAGCAGTGCTGGCCGGTGAGCACCTCGCCGCAGTTGAGGCAGTTCTCGGTCGAGACGGCCCCGGTGATGAAGTCCTCGCGGTGGGCGAGGATGCGCCGATCTGCCGCGTATCGATCACCGAAACGCTCGACGCCCTGCTGCCGCATCCGCGGCGCGTGGAAGCGAAGGTAATCGTCGAGCGCGGCCTGGTCGCGCAGCCGGTACTGGACGGTGCGTCGCACCCTGCCCTCGGGCGCGCTCGCGTCACCGAGGATCTCCGCTGCCTGGAAACCGGGCAGCTGCAGCATGTCGGCGACGTGATCGCGCAGCCAGGTGTCGAACGCCGCCTCGATCCCGGCGTCCGCATCGAGGTTGACCTCGTAGATGACGCCTGCGTTCTCGATGAGCCGGACCACGGCGGCAAGGGTAGCGCCTGGCCCAGCGTCACCGTAAGCGGATCGAGCCTTCAGGCGATCTGCCGCCACGACTGCGCGGCGGCCGGCGGCTGCGATCCGGCGGCGAGCTCGGAGGCGTCGAAGTCGTCGACGTGGATCAGGTCCATCACCTTGCGGTCGTAGTCCCTGAGCAGGCTCGCCTCGCTCGAATTGACGATGCCGAGCGCGAGCGCCTGCTCGATCTGCGCGGGAAAATCCGGGGCCGTGATCCGACCGGTCTTGACGCCCTCGACGCGGATGCGCTTCTCGAGCGGCTCGGCGCTCTGCGCGAGCACGAGCGCCTCCTGCAGCAGGCCGATCGGGTTGCCGGGCTCGACGGTCTTGTAGATGCCGGCGGCCAGGCGCTCACGCGCCTCGCCCGGGACCATCATCTGCTCGACGATCGCCCGCCCGAGCCGGTCGCTCGGCGCGAAGTAGGTGCGCCCGCGCGGGAAGATGACGATGCGCATCAGGGCGGCGAGCCAGCGGTTGGGGAAGTTGCGGAGGAAGCCGTGCAACTGTTCCTGGGCGCGGTACAGGAGCGTGCGGCAGCTCCACTCGACCAGCGGCAGGTCGGCCTCGGGCCGGCCCTGGTTCTGGTAGTGCTTGAGCACCATCGAGGCGAGATAGAGCGCCGACAGCACGTCGCCCAGCCGCGCCGACAGGTGCTCCTTCTGCTTCAGGTAGCCGCCCAGGGACAGCATGGCCATGTCGGTCGCGAAGGCGAACTGCGCGCTGAACTTGTTTATGTGCTGGTAATAGCGCCGGGTCGCGCCGGATTCCGGCACGCGCGAGAACCGTGCGAGCGTCGCAGCCATGACGAAGGAGCGCGCCGCGTTCGACAGCGTGTAGCCGATGTGACCGAAGAGCGCGTCGTCGAATTCGTCCACGCTCTTCGTCTTGTCCTTCAACATGGCCGCGTTCATCTCGCGCAGCACGAACGGGTGACAGCGGATCGCGCCCTGGCCGAAGATCATGAGGCTGCGCGTCAGGATATTGGCGCCCTCGACGGTGATCGCGATTGGAACGATCTGGTAGCCGCGTCCCAGGTAGTTCCTCGGCCCCAGGCTGATGCCCTTGCCGCCGTGCACGTCCATCGCGTCGTTCGCGACCTGCCGCCCGAGCTCCGTGCAGTGGTACTTCAAGATCGCCGCCGGCACCGAGGGCCGCTCGCCGCCGTCGATCGCGGCGGTCGTAACCGAGCGCGCGGCATCCATGATGTAGGTGGAGCCGGCTATGCGCGCGAGTGCGGCCTCGACGCCTTCGAATCGGCCGACAGGCTGGTTGAACTGCCGGCGGATGCGCGCGTAGGCGGTCGAGGCGTAGACCCCCGCTTTCGAGCCCCCGGTCGAATTGGACGGCAGCGAGATGCAGCGCCCGACGGAAAGCTGCTCGACCAGCATGCGCCAGCCCTGCCCGGCCATCGCGGGACCGCCGATGATGGACTCGAGCGGCACGAACACGTCCTTGCCCGACAGCGGTCCGTTCTGGAACGGCACGTTGAGCGGGAAGTGGCGCCGCCCGATCGTCACGCCGGGGGTGTCGCGGGGAATCAGCGCGCAGGTGATCCCATAGTCCGTCTTGTCGCCGCCCAGGAGCTTCTCAGGGTCGTGCAGCTTGAAAGCCAGCCCGATCACCGTCGCGACGGGGGCGAGCGTTATGTAGCGCTTCGAGAAATTGAGCTTGAGGCCGATGATGTCGCGGCCTTCGTAGCTGCCGCGGCAGACGACGCCCGTGTCGGGGATGGACGCGGCGTCCGAGCCCGCGCGCGGCCCCGTCAGCGCGAAACACGGCACGTCCTCGCCGCGCGCGAGACGCGGCAGGTAGTGGTTCTTCTGTTCCTCGGTCCCGTAATGCAGCAGCAGCTCCGCCGGACCGAGCGAGTTCGGCACGGCCACCGTCGAGGAGGCGACACCGCTGCGGCTTGCGACCTTCACCAGCACGCAGGAATGCGCGTAGGCGGAGAACTCGAGGCCGCCGTACTTCTTCGGGATGATCATCGCGAAGAAGCCCTTCTTCTTCAGGAACTCCCAGACCTGCGGCGGCAGGTCGGCCCGGCGATGGGTGATGTCCCAGTCGTCGAGCATCCGGCAGAGCTCCTCGCACGGGCCGTCGATGAACGCCTGCTCCTCGGGCGAGAGTCGCGGCGCCGGCGCGCCGTCGAGCTTCGACCAGTCGGGCTCACCGGTGAAAAGCTCGCCGTCCCACCACACCGTGCCGGCTTCGAGCGCCTCGCGCTCGGTGTCCGACATGGAGGGAAGCAGGCGACGGTAGGTCTTGAGGAAGGGCCGCGTGATATAGCGCTTGCGCAGGGTATCGACGTTGAGCGCGACGAGCGCGGCGAATCCGAGCCAGAGCAGGCCCAACCAGGGGAGCGGACCGCTGCCGAGGAGGCTGTAAGCCGCGAGCGCGGCGCCCGCGGCGATCGTGGCGGTCCTGAGCGACAGCCGCTGGTAGGCAAGATAGAGCGTTCCGCCGACAACGAGCAGGATCCAGAGGAGTGCCGTCACTGCTGCAAGCCCTCACCGTCGACGGGGCCGTACGGCCCCGGTCTGATCGGACTATACCGCAGCGTTGCTGCGGTGCGTCAAATCGCAGACGCTGCGGCGGGAATGCGTCGTCCGCTACAGCAGTTCCTTTACGCCGTCCCGCTCCTCGGTCAGTTCCCGGTACGTCGCATCCAGGCGGGCCCGGCTGAATTCGTTGACCGCGAGACCCTGGACGATCTGGTAGCTGCCCTTCGTGCAGCTGACCGGAAAACCGTAGATCACGCCGGCCGGCACGCCATAGCTGCCGTCCGACGGCACGGCCATGCTCACCCAGTCGCCCTCGGCCGTGCCGGCTACCCAGTTGCGGATGTGATCGATCGCTGCAGAAGCCGCCGAGGCCGCAGAGGAGGCGCCGCGCGCCTTGATGATGGCGGCCCCGCGCTGCTGCACGGTCGGGATGAATTCGTCGCGATACCAGGCCTCGCTGACGAGCGGGAGCGCGGGCTCGCCGTCGACGGTCGCGTGGTGCAGGTCGGGGTACTGCGTCGAGGAATGGTTGCCCCAGATCGTCATCCGCTTGACCTTCGTGACGTGCGTCTCCGTCTTCGCAGCGAGCTGCGACAGTGCGCGGTTGTGATCGAGGCGCATCATTGCCGTGAAATTGGCGGGCGCGAGCCCCGGCGCGTTCTTCATCGCGATCAGGGCGTTCGTGTTCGCGGGATTGCCGACGACCAGGACCCGAACCGCGCGGTCCGCAACTGCGTCCAACGCCTTTCCCTGCGCCGAGAAAATCTGGGCGTTGGCGAGCAGCAGGTCCTTGCGTTCCATGCCCGGACCGCGCGGGCGCGCGCCGACCAGGAGCGCGAAGTGGCAGCCCTTGAAGGCCACCCGCGCATCGTCCGTCGCCACGAGCTGGTTGAGGGTCGGGAACGCGCAGTCGGCGAGTTCCATGACGACGCCCTGCAAGGCGCCCAGGGCCGGCGTGATCTCGAGCAGGTGGAGGTTGATCGGCTGGTCGGCGCCGAGCATGTTGCCTGCAGCCACGCGAAAGGCGAGGGCATAGCCGATCTGGCCCGCAGCCCCGGTGATCGCGACGTTGACTGGCGCTTTCATCGTTGTCTCCGTAGCCCGCAGCCCCACGGTCCGGGCCGGAACAACCAGGCTCCGACGAACGGCGGATCGCAGATACTAGCAGCGCAACGGTCGCCGGCCGCAGGCTGGACTCGAAGGGTCGCCGCCGGGCGGCGGTGCAAGCGCCGCGGCCGGTGTCGAGACGCCGGTCGTCGACTGTTCCGAACCCCTCGGCGCCCGGCGGTAGTCCCCGCCCGGCTTGCGACGTCCGTCACAGAGTTCCGCTTGACTTTGAGATGGTGTTGTAGTTCACTACAACACCATACAAGGAAGGCTCGAGGGCACGACGATGCGCTCGGCAAGCAAGATTGCAGCGGTGGCGTTGGCTTGGGGAATCTGGGTCCTCGCCGGTCTGGTGATCGCGTCGGAGTCGGTGGCGCCCATGGCCATTGGGTCGAGGGTTGCCGATGTGACTGCAGCGTACTGCGAGCCATGATCCCGACCCAAGGCAGTGGGGTCCGGGTGTTCTGCTACAGTACTGCAGCGACGCACCGGAGCGGTCGGCGGCATGGATCCCACCTGGAACGACAACCAGCCTATCTATCGCCAGCTACGTGACAAGGTCGTCGCGATGATCCTGGAAGGTCAGCTCGCCGACGGCGATGCGCTGCCGTCGGTACGCAACGTTGCCGCCGAGTTCACCCTCAACCCGCTGACCGTGCTCAAGGGATACCAGCAGCTGGTCGACGAAGGCCTGGTCGAGAAGCGCCGCGGCCGTGGAATGTTCGTCACGGAGGGCAGCCGGGCCCAGCTGATGCGCGGCGAGCGCCAGCGATTTCTCGAACAGGAGTGGCCGCGGGTGCTGGCCACCATCGAGCGCCTCGGTTTCGAGGCCGGCGAACTGCTGGGGCCGGCGGCCGAAAGACGCAAGTCGGGCGGTTGAGACTCAGGTTCCCTAGCTCAGGCCGGGACCGGTGCGGGCTGGAGCGGCTTGCGCAGTACGCCGGGTGGCAGCACCTTGTACATCACCGGCGTCACCAGGCGGCCGACCAGCGTCGACGACAGCAGCCCGCCGATGATCACGATCGCGAGCGGGGAATAAAGACCGGATCCCTGGACCGCAAGCGGCAGCAGGCCGCCGATCGCGGTCGCCGAGGTGAGCAGGATCGGCAGGAAGCGCACTTCGCCCGCCTGCGCGATGGCCTCCTCCAGGCCCACGCCCTGCTCGCGCAACTGGTTCGTGAAGTCCACCAGCAGGATCGAGTTCTTGATCTCGATGCCGATCAGCGCCACGAACCCGATCGTCGCCGTGAAGGACAGCGTGTACCCGGAGATCGCGAGCGCGATAAGCCCGCCGGCGACGCCCAGGGGGATGACGCCGGCGACGATCAGCATCGAGCGGAAGCTGCCGAACTCGAGCACGAGCACGGCGAGGATGCCGAACAGCGCCACGAGCACAGCCGTGCCGATCCCGCCGAAGGCCTCCTGGCTCGCGAGCCGCTCGCCGCCGATGCGATAAGAGTAACCGGCCGGCAGCGGCACGCTCTCGAGGCGCTTGAGCACGTCCTGCGTGACTGCGCCCGTGTTGTATCCCGAACGGGTGTACGCGGTGACCCTCGCCTCGCGCAGGCGGTCCGTGCGGCGGATCAGGCTCGGCGCGGCCGCGAACTCGGTGTCGGCGAGCTGGCGCAGCGGCACCTGCCTCCCCGAGCTCGAGGCGACTTCGATCATGTCGAGCGCTGCGAGCGTCGGGCGCCCTTCCATCGGCAGGCGCAGCGTCAAGTCGAACTCGTCGCCGTCCGGCTCGCGGAAGTTGCCGACATCGAGCCCCGCGACCGCCGCGCGCACGGTGCGGTCGACCTCCACCGGTGCCACGCCCAGCAGCGCCGCCTTGCGCGCATCCACGCGCAGGTCGAGGTCGGTGCGTTGCCGCTGCAGCGGGTTGTCGATGTCGCGCGTGCCTGGTGTCGCCTCGATCGCGGTCTGCACCTGCGCCGCGAGCTCGCGCAGCTGGTCCAGGTCCGGCCCCTGCACTCCGATCTCGATGGGTGCGTCGATCGGCAGCCCGTTCGCGTAGGAGTCGACGATGATGCGTGCGCCCGGATACTCGGCAAAGGTCGCCCGCAGGTCCTCGAGCAATTGCGGCGTAGTGCGCGGATCGAAGTGATCGAGCTCGACGAACAGGTCTCCGACGTTGGCGTTCGTCTCCTCGGGAAAGACGTTGTAGTAGACCCGCGGGTTGCCACGCCCGAGGTTCGCGAACACGTGGCGGACGTCCTCGTGGCGTGCGAGCTCGCGCTCCACGAAGCGCAGTGCGCGATCGGTGTCCTTGATGCTGGCGCCGTCCGGCGTCTCGATCGCGATGCGGAACTGCGGGATGTCCGCCGGGGGAAACACGCTCGTGCCTATCACCGGCACGAGGCCGACCGCGGCGAGCGTAAAGACGGCCGCGGCGACGAGCGTGCGCCGGGGATGCGCGAGCGCGAACCCGAGCGCCGGCGCGTAGATGCGGTGAATGCCCGCCATGAGGCTCCTGAGCACGCGATTGCCGTGCCCGCCGTCGCCTTGCGCCGAGAGCAGGCGACTCGACAGGAAGGGGATCACGGTCAACGCGACCAGGAGCGAGGCCAGCACCGTGTAGAGCACCGCCGCGGGCAGCGAGCGGATGAAGAGGCCCGCGCCCTCCGGCAGGAAGAGCAGCGGCAGGAACGCGAACAAGAGCGTCGCGGTGCAGCCGATCACCGCGAGCGCGATCTGGTCGGTCGCGGCGATGGCGGCCTCGACGCGCGAGTAGCCGCTGCGCAGGTAGCGCGAGATGTTCTCCACGACGACGATCGAGTCGTCCACCAGCAGTCCCAGCGCCAGCACGAACCCGGCGATCGACAACTGGTTGAGCGAGAACCCCGTGAAGTGCAGCAGCGCGAGGCCGATCGCGAGCGACAGAGGGATCGAGATCATGACCACGAGCGAGGCGCGCACGCCGAGGGGAATCAAGGTCAGCATCACGAGGCCGATGGCAATCGCGAAGTCGATGCCGAGCTTCGACAGGCGATGCTGGACGTTGCGCGTCTGGTCGAAGCCGCGCTCGAGCGTGACGCCCTCGGGCAGCTCCCGCTCGAACGCCGCGACGCGCTGGTAGATCGCGTCGCGGACCGCAAACACGTCGACGCGGTCCTTGGCGTTCGCGGTGACGAACACCGCGCGCCGGCCGTTGTAGCGGCCGGTGTAGCTCTCTTCGGCGGTGTCCCAGGAGACGTCCGCGACGTCGCGCACCATGACCAGCCGGCCGCCGCGGCTCGCGACCACGGTCTGCTCGATCTCGTCGAGACTGTCGTAGCTGCCCGAGGTCTTGATGTTGAACTTGCGCAGCCCGACGTCCACTGCGCCGCCCGGGATCGAGGCGTTCGCGCCGCGCACGGCGGCTTCCACCTGGCCCAGCGTCACGCCGGCGCGACCCATCCGCTCGAGGTCGATCGCGATGCGCACTTCGGGCTGCGGGAATGCCCAGGTCTCGCTGCGGCGCACGCCCGGCGCCGTCTCGATGGAGTCCTTCAGATCCTCGGCGAGCTTCTCGAGCTCGCGATAGCTCGCATCCTCGCTCACGAGCGCCATCTGCACGATGTTGACCAGCCCGGACCCGGCCTTGCGGATCTCGAGCGACGCGAGCTCGGCCGGCAGATCGCCGCGGATGCGGTTCACCTCGCGGACCACCTCGTCGTACTTCTCGTCGGGGTCGGTGTGCCAGTGGAACTCGATCTGGATCACCCCCACGCCGTCCATCGAGCGGCTTTCCATGCGCTTGATGTCGTCGAGCTCGTTGATCGCGTCCTCGATCGGATCGACCACGAGGCTCTCGATGTCCTCGGGGTCGGCGCCCGGATAGACCACGACCACGGTGGGAATCGGCGCGTGGAACTCCGGGTCCTCGGAACGCGGGATATTGAGGTACGCGTTGACGCCGACCGCGATCAGCAGGCCGAACAGGACGAGCGTGAACTGCCAGCGCCTGACACTGAAGTCCCAGATGCGCATGCGGGCCTCAGCCGTGCTCGTCGACGAGCCGCACCGGCGTGCCCTCGCGGAGCCACGCGGCGCCGTCGGTGATCACCCGTTCGCCGGGTGCGAGCCCGCGATGCACGACGACGCTTTCGCCGGCGATGGGGCCGACCTCGACGGCCCTGCGGCGGGCCACGCTCGCCTGCTCGTCGACCACGTAGACCGTGGCCGCCGGGCCGTCCGCCTCCACGAGCGCGGTCACCGGCACGACCGTGCTCGAGGCCGCGCGCCCGGAATCGGAGAGCGTGAGCTCGACTTTCGCCACCAGCCCGCGCGCGAACCGCATCCCGTCTTGCGCCACGTCGATCTCCGCCTCGAACGTCCCGGTCTGCGGGTCCGCCGCCGAGTCGATGCGGCTCACGCGGCCCTCGAACGGGCGGCCTGGGAACGCGTCGAACGTGAGCCGCGCGGCGGCGCCGGTCTCGACGCGCACGGCGTCGCGGTCGGCGAGCGCGACCTTGACCACCCAGCCTTTACCGGTCGCGCCGATCACGAGCACCGGCTCGCCACCCTGCACCAGCTCGTTCTCCTCGGCGAGCCGTTGCAGCACGACGCCGTCCGCGGGTGCCTCGATGTGCGCGAAGCGCTCGTTGAACCTCGCGGCGTCGAGGTTCGCGCGCGCGACCCGCCAGGCCGTCGTCAGGTCCTCAACCTGCTCCTCGGTCGCGACCTCGTCGACGCGCAGCTCCTTCGCGCGATCCAGGTCGCGGCGCGCCTTTTCGAGCGACGCGCTGGCCTGCTCGACCGCGGCGCTCACCTCCGTGCGCTTGAGCGAGGCGAGCCGTTGTCCCTTCTGGACGCGGTCGCCCGCCTCGACGCTCACCTTGTCGACGACGCCGCTGATCTTGAACGCCAGGCGCACCTCGTCGCGCGGCGCGAGCACCCCCACCGTGCGCACGGTGTCGACCACGTCCGCCTTCTCGACGCGGACCGCGCGCACCGGCGCCGCCGCGGCGCCGTTCGCCGCATCGCCCCCGTTCCCGTCCGCGCCGCAGCCGGCCACCAGGATCGTCGATGCAAGAAGCCAGGTGAGGAACCTCTGATTTACCCCCCGCATGGGCGCGCCCGGTCCCGACGGGTTACGCGCGGGAAGGCGCGCTACGGCGTTGCTCGCCTTGCCCATAGGCCGGGCTATAGGGCGGCGGCTCGCGCCTCGTATCGCGCCTTCGCGCGCGTAACGCGCCTCATGCGCGGGGTAAATCAGAGGTTCTGATCGCCTCATGGTGCGGGTCCCTCGCCGAGCGGCCGCGTGGCGCCGACGGCGTACTCGAGTTCCGCGAGCCGCGCGAGAAACTCCGCGCGGACGCGGGTCAGGTTGAGCCGCGCGTCGGTCAGCGCGCGCCGCGAATCGATGAATTCGGCCTGGTTGATCTGGCCCAGGTCGCGCTTGCGGCTCACGATGCGAAACGCCCCGTCGGCGGCTTCGGTCCGCTTCGCGGCGGTCTCGAGCGTGGCCTCCGCCACCTCGAAGTCCTCGAGCGCGCGCTGCACGTCAAGCCGCACCTGCTGCGCGGCGAGATCGCGCGTCGCGCGCAGCTCCTCGGTCAGCGCCTTCGCTTCGCGCAGCGCGGCGCGGTCCGCGCCGCCGCGGAACGCGTTCCAGCGCAGCACCAGCGAGGCGAGCACATAGCGCTCGTCGTCGCCCGACGCGTAGTCCACGCCCTGGATTCCGGCCTCGGCGCCGAGCGCGAGCCGCGGCTTGAACGCCGCGCGCGCGAGCGCCTGCTGCGCCTCGCCCACGGCGACGGCCGCGTCGAGACCCTTGAGCTCCGCGCGTTCCTCGGTCGCGAGCAACTGCAGCTCGCCGAGGTCCGGCGAACGGCCGGCCAGGCGCCGGACGAAGCGGGCGCGGAAGCGGTCGATGGTGGCGGGATCGATCTCGGAGTCCGGCAGCGGCGCGTCGAGCGGAGCGTTGCGCAGCAGGTTGACGTAGCTCTGCGAGAGCCGCACACGGCTCGCAGCGAACAGGCGCTGCTGTTCGACCTCGAGCACGTCCGCCTCCGCGCGGTAGACGAGGTCGCGCGTGACCTTTCCGTTGCGGTAGAGACTGTCGTTCGCATCGAGGTTGGCCTGCGCGAGCTCGTGGGTCGCCTCGAGCACGGCGACCGCCTGCTGCCCGGCCAGCCACTGGTAGTAGGCCTGGCGCGTGTCGCGCACGACACGCGAGTGCAGCGCCGCCAGGTTGGCCTCGGCACGATTCAGTTCCTGCCGGCCGGCCTCGACACCGGGGCCGATGCGCGGCTCGTAGATCGGTTGCTCGAGGACGAGCTTCGTCTCCTGCTCGTGCGGGCGCAGGAACTCGAACTCCTGGTTCGTGACGCGCGGGAAGCGCGGCGGCTGGCCGTCCGCGATCAGCATCTCATCGAGCGTCTCGTAGGCGGGGTTCAACAGGTCGCCGATCGGAATGTCGAGCGTGCGGCCGCCTTCGGCCACGCTGTAGCGCGCTGCGAAATCGAGCACCGGCAAGTAGCGTGCGCGGGCCTGGTCGAGCGCGGCGAGCCGTTGGCGGACGCCGGCGGTTCCCGCCTGCAGCTCGAGGTTCGCGGCGAGCGCGTCGTTGACCACCACCTCGAGCCCGTCTTCGACGCGCCCTGCGGTAGCCTCGCCCTCGGCCACGCCCGCGATGCCCGCGAGCGAAGCAACCACGACCGCGAGCGAACGTCTACGACGGCGCGGGCGGTTGGCGTGGGCAAGCCGATCCATGGCGGATGCTCAAGGCTTGATCGACCGAAGTGCCATCCCGAGGGCGTGCTCGATCATGGTCTCGACCCGGATCCCCTCGTGCTCGATCTGCGCGCCTTTCGACGCGGCGATCAGGATCACGCCGTGCGTGAACGCCCAGAGCGCGAGCGAGGTGACGTAGGGATCGCCCAGGTCGCCGCGCACCGAGCCGTCCGCGATGCCGCGGTTGAGCGTAGCAACGATGACCTCATGCACCCGGTGGCCGGCCTGGGCGCAGGCGAGCTCGTTCGGCTCCAGCTCGCCGGTTTCGGTCTGGTGGGCCTGAAAGCGCGCGCAGGCGTCGAAGTAGTGCGGCAGCTCGCGCGAAAACGCCAGGTAGGCGCGCCCGATCGATTCGACCTGGTCGATGCCGCGGTCGTGGTTCGTGATCGCAGCCTCGAAACGGACCTTGAGCTCCTCGAGCGCCCGTTCGACCAGTGCGAAATGCAGGTCGCGCTTGTCCTTGAAATAGACGTAGACCAGCGCGCGGCTGAGCCGCGCACGCCGGGCCACCTGGTCCATGGTGACTGCGTCCCAGCCGAGCTCCGCGTAGAGCGCCTCCGCGGCATCGACGATCTCTCCGCGGCGGCGGTCCTTCTCTTCCTGGCGGCGTTCCGCGATGTAAGACATGCGCCGATGGTGAGCGCAGCCTGACACTGATGTCAATGAGTGAATGGCTGTGCAGTAATTACTTAGCTGTCTTTGACAGTGTTCGCTTCCGAGTCCCTCCCAGCGGGAGCTTCGATCTCACCCCATCAGGAGCTTCGACTCCGCCTGTTCGAGGCTTTCCGCCGTCCCGAACAGGACGACTACGTCGCCCTCACGCAGCCGTGTCCCGGGGTCCGGGTCGCGGCCGACGATGCCGTCGCGCCGCAACGCATTGACCGCGACCTCGCCGGCATCGAGGCCGAGATCGCGCAGCGTCCGGCCCACGGCATAAGCGGCGGGAGGCAGGGTCACCGTACGAAGGTGCTGGCGCAGCAGGGCGTGTTCCGGCTCGGGCTCGCGCGCGTCCCGGCGCCGGAACACGCTGCGCAGCAGGGCATACCGGTCGTGGCGGATGTCCTCGGTGGTTTCCGCGACGTCGGCCGGTGTCACTTTGAGGAACAGCAGCACGTGCGAAACGAGCGAGAGGCTGGTTTCGAAGATTTCCGGCACGACCTCGGTCGCGCCCGCGGCCTGCAGCGCCTCGAGACCGGAGTCGTCCTCGGTCCGCACGAGGACGGGCACGTCGGCGCGCAGCTGCCGCACCGCGCGCACGATGCCGACGGCGGGCCCGAGCGCGTCGACCGAGATGACGACGACGGTCGCCCGGTCGAGACCGAGCGCCCGCAGCACGTCGACCTGCGTCGCGTCGCCGTACACCACCGGGTCGCCGGCCTGCCGGGCGTCACGCACCCGGAACGGGTCGAGATCGAGCGCGATGAACTCGAAGCCGCGCTTCTCCAGCACCCGCGCGAGGTTCTGCCCGACCCGCCCGAAGCCGCAGATGATCACGTGCTCGCGTTTCGCGAGCTCGCGCGTCGCGACGGTCTCGTATACGCCCTCGGATGGCACGGTGGTCTCGCGGCTGAGCAGGCGGTCGGCGATGCGCTCGTTATAGCGGACCAGCAGCGGGCCGATCAGCATCGACAGCGCCACCGCCGTCAGGAGCGGCTGTACGAGCTCCATCGGGACCTGTCGGCCGTTCAGCAGCACGGTCAGCAGCGCGAACCCGAGCTCGCCGCCCATGGAGACCGTGATCCCGGTGCGCAGCGCCTTGCGCGTGTTGTGGACGAACGCGCGCACGATCGCGGTCACGATCCCGGCCTTCACGGCCAGCAGGCCCGCGAGCAGCAGCAGCACCAGCGGCAGCTGCGCGACCAGCAGGCGCAGGTCGAGCATCATGCCGACGAAGACGAAGAACAGGCCGAGCAGGATGTCCTGGAAGGGCTTGACCACCGCTTCGGTCTGGTAACGGAACTCCGTCTCCGCGAGCAGCATGCCCGCGAGGAACGCGCCGATGGCCATCGAGAGGCCTAAGGCGTGTGTCGCCCAGGCGCCCGCAAGCATGACGAACAGCACCGTCAGCGTGAAGATCTCCGTGCTGCGGTGGCGCGCGAACTCGTGAAACAGCGGTCGCAGCAGCCAGCGGCCCGCGGCCAGCACGATCAGCAGGGCGAGCACCGCACGCACCACCATGCCGGCGAGCCAGCCCGCGGTGATCGCGTCCTCGGCCGTGGCGACCGCGGTCGCGAGCGCGAGCAGCGGGGCGAAGGCGAGGTCCTGGAATAGGAGGATCACCAGCGCGAGCCGCGAGTGGGTGCGCGCGAGCTCGAGCTGGTCGCCGAGCTGGCGCATCACGATCGCGGTCGAGGACATCGCGACGGCACCGCCCATCACGATCGCGACCGGCGGGGTCGCGCCGAGCGCCCAGGCGGCGACCGCGACGACCGACGGTCGTGATGCAGCACCTGCAGACCGCCGATCCCGAGCACCTCGGACTTCATGGCGACCATGCGTGCGAACGAGAACTCGAGCCCGAGCGTGAAAACCAGGAACACGACGCCGATCTCGGCGAGCATGCCGATCGACTCGTCGTCGTCGAGCACTCCGAGGGCGTGCGGGCCGAACAGCATGCCGACGACGAGGTAGCCGAGAATCGGCGGCAGCGAGAAACGCCGCACGAGCCCAAGCACGAGGAGCGACCCCGCGAGCAGTATCAGGATCTGCGATAGGATTGCGCCGGTCATCGTCCCCACCGAAGGCCCGGGCCGATGCTAGCATTCCATCGATGAGCGGGTTCCCTGCGCCGGCCCTGCATGGCGTTCGTCGCTGAGAGCGATCCTGCCGGCGGGCGGCTGCGGCTCGCCGGCGACTGCCGCATGTCGGACGCGCCCGTCCTCGCTCGCACGCTCGAGAATTCCCGCGCAGGCGCGCCCGCCCAGTTGCGAGTGGATCTCACGCAGGCCGGCGAGTTCGACATCGGTCCTGCGTGGCTGCTGTACCGGGCGCTCGCGGAACTGCGCGCGCACGACACCCGCACGACCGTCGAGGGCCCGCTGCCGGGGCACTTTTCCTTTTTCGAGGAGCTCGAATCGGAGGAAGCCGCGGCCGCACCCCCCGCCGCGGGCACGGACGGCTGGCTGGTGCGTTTCGGGGGCGCGCTCGCAACGCGCGCCCAAAGCTGGTTCGATTCGCTCGCCTTCGGCGGCCGCACGCTCGCGACCGCCGCGGCGTCGCTTCCCAGCCTGCGACGGCTCAGGCTCCCGTCGATCGTGCGGCACGCCTACGAGACGGGCGTCCAGGCGATCCCGGTCGTCGCGGTGATCGCCTTCCTGATCAGCGTCATCATGGCCTACATCGGCGCGCAGCAGCTGCAGCCCTTCGGCGCCGAGATCTTCACGGTCGATCTCGTGGCCATCGGCGTGCTGCGTGAGCTCGGCGTGCTGCTCACCGCCATCATGGTCGCGGGGCGCACGGGCAGCGCCTACGCGGCCGAGCTCGGCGTGATGAAGCTCAACGACGAGGTCGACGCGCTCGAGTCTCTCGGCCTCGATCCGTTCGAGGTCCTCGTCCTGCCGCGTGTGCTGGGACTCGTGATCGCGCTGCCCCTGCTCACGATCGTCGCCGACGCCTTCGGGCTGGCGGGTGGGGCGCTGCTCACCAGCATACTGATCGACCTGCCATGGCAGCAGTTCGTGGCGCGGCTCGATTCCGCCGTCGGGGACACGACGTTCTGGGCCGGGCTAATCAAGGCACCGGTGTTCGGTGCGCTCATCGCGCTCACCGGCACGATGCGCGGGCTGCAGGTGCGGGAGTCGTCGCGCGAGCTCGGGCGGCTCACGACCGTCGCGGTGGTCCAGTCGATCTTCCTCGTGATCTTCGCCGACGCGCTGTTCGCGATCTTCTTCCTCGAGATCGACTTCTGAGGGGCGGCATGGACACCGTCATCGAGGTTCGCGACATCGTCAATCGCTTCGGCACGCAGGTCGTGCACGACGGCGTCAGCCTCGCGGTGCACTCCGGCGAGATTTTCGGCATCGTCGGCGGCTCCGGAAGCGGCAAGTCGGTGCTGCTCAAGACGATTCTGGGTCTGCACCGGCCCGACGCGGGCACTGTGCTCGTCGAAGGGCACGACGTCACGCAGTGTGAGGCCTCGGAGCTACGCGGCATCAAGCGGCGCTACGGTGTCACGTTCCAGCACGGCGCGCTGTTCTCCTCGCTCACGGTCGCGGACAACGTCACGCTGCCGGTCGCCGAGGCGATGGACCTCGAGGACGACGATTTGGCGGCGCTTGTCGAGCTGCGGCTACGGATGGTCGGGTTGCCGCTCGATGCCGCGTCGAAGTATCCGGCACAACTGTCGGGCGGGATGGTGAAGCGCGTGGCGCTTGCGCGCGCACTCGCGCTCGACCCCGCGATTCTGTTTCTCGACGAGCCCACCGCGGGCCTCGACCCGATCGCGGCGGCCGCCTTCGACGAACTGGTGCTGTACCTGCGCAGGACGCTCAAGCTCACCATCGTCATGGTGACGCACGATCTGGACACCCTCGCGAGGACGTGCGACCGTGTTGCGGTCCTCGTCGACGGGAAGGCCATCGTGGACACCCGGGAACGGATCATGGACAACGAGCATCCCTGGATACGCGAGTACTTTCACGGTCCGCGGGGCCGGCGCGAGGCCGCCGGGGGAGCGCGCGTTGGAGCGTGAGGCAAAGTACGCCGTCGTCGGGCTGTTTGCGCTCACGGCCATCGCGCTCGCGGTCGGCTTCGTCTGGTGGTATTCCGATGCGAGCGACCGACGCGAATACGCACGTTACGAGATCCATTTCTTCGGCTCGGTCAGCGGGCTCGCACAGGGCAGCCCGGTCCGCTATCTCGGGGTGGACGTGGGCCGCGTGGAGCGGCTGCAGGTTGACCCGGACAACCCGCGGCGGGTGAAGAGCATGGTGGAGATCGATGCCGCTACGCCAATATCGGGCGCGACCGAAGCGCGGCTCGGGCTGCTCGGCCTGACGGGGCTCTTGTACATCGACCTGCGGGAGGATCCGAGGCGCGTCGCGTCCACGCCGCTCGTGCAGGGCGATCGTTACCCCGTCATCCGCTCCCGCAAGGGCGACATCGAGGCGTTCCTCGAGCGCCTGCCGGACGCGATTGGTCGCGCGGCAAAGGTGATGGAACGCGTGGAGCGCCTGCTGGACGACGAGAACATCGAAACCGTCAAGGTCGCGCTCGCCAACGTGCAGCGCGCGACCGACGAGCTGCCCGCGCTGGCGCGCAACGCGTCGGCCACGGCAGCGGAAATCAGGCGAACATCCATCGAGGTGGCCGAGCTGTCGCGCCGGATCAGCGGCCTGGTCGACGACTCGCGACCGGACCTCGACGCGACGCTCCAGAGCGTGCGCAGCGCGTCCGAGAAGCTGTCCGGCACGGCCGCGAGCCTCGAGCGCATCATCGCCGGCAACGAGGGCCAGCTGTCGCGGCTGGCGGGCTCGGGGGGTGGCGACCTGCGGCAGCTCCTGATCGAGGTTCGCGATGCGAGCGCCGAGGTCCGCGCATTGGCACGGCAGCTCAGCGACAACCCGGCGAGCCTGCTGCGCGAGCAGCCGGAGACCGGCGTGGAACTCGCGCGGTGAGCCGGCTGACCGCGACCCTGGCAGCGGCCGCGCTCTGCAGCGGCTGCCTCGGTTCGGCGCTGGAATCGAAGCGCGAGGCGCCGGAGGTGTACCGGCTCTCGGCGCCGGTCCTGTCCGATTCAGGAGGCGCGCTGCCTGCGTCGCTCGCTGTGGGTCGACCGCGGGCGCCCGTGTCGCTCGACACCGCGCGGATCGCGGTGGCCGGGCCGCAGACCCGGTTCGATTACTACGCGGGGGTGCGCTGGGCGGAGCCGGCGCCGCTCATGCTGCAGCAGCTGCTCGTGCAGGCGCTCGCGTCGGACGGCCGCTTCGCGACGGTGGTCGCGGCGCCGAGCCGCGTGCCCAGCGAATTCCTGCTCGACGTCGAGCTGCGGCAGTTCGAGGCAACGAGCGACGGAAGCGGGGCGCCGGTGGTGCGCGTGCGGCTGCAGGCGACCCTGATGGACAGCCGGAACGGCACCCGGCTCGCGAGCTACTCCGCCGAGTCCGAGGTCGCGGCCGCTGCCCCGCGTCGCGACGCGGTCGTGTCCGCGTTCGACGAGGCGACCCGACAGGCGCTCGCCTCCGTCGTCACCGGCACGCGCAACGCCAGCGCCGCCGCAGCGCCCTGAGCCCTACCGGCGGCGGCGGCTCGCCGCCGCGCCCGGCCGCAGTGGCTCGCTACTCGCCGGCGCTCGGCCCGGGTGCCTCGTGGGCCGCTGGCCACGATCAGCGGTCGCTGCAGAGCTGAGGATGGGTGCCCCGCACGTTCTGTCGGAGCACGCCGCGTCGTCAGTGGTATCGCGGAATCGTCGCAGAGTCATGACTTCCGAGTGCCCGCGACGTCTACCTGTGAGTGATCAGGCGTCGTCGCGGCCACGAGACACCCGGTCCAAACGCCGGCTCGCCGATGCCGCGGTGGCCTCCGCGCTCGTCGATGCCACGGTTGGGTCACGAGCCGACGCGTGGACGCGGTGTATCCCAGCCGCGACGAGGCTTCCGTGTGCGCAGGTAGACGTCGCGGGCACTCCTAGCGAAGGCCGCCTCGACGATTCCGCGATACCAACGACCGTTCGGCGTGCGCCGACAGAACGTGCGGGGCACCCATCTTCAGCCGCTGCAACGACCCTGAATCGTGGTGAGCGGCTGGGGATACACCGCGGCCGGGCGTCGGCGAGCAGCACCGCAGCCACCGGCGGCCGGGCGCGGCGAGCAGCAGCCACCGCGGCCGGGCGCCGGCGAGCCCGATCAGGCCGGCACGCGCAGGATCGCGTGTTTCCCGGTCGCCTGCCGCACCAGCATCTCGAGGAACTCGTCGGATGCGACCGGCTCGCCGAACAGGCGGCCCTGGCCGTACTGGCAGCCGCTGTACACGAGAAAATGCCGCTGCTCGTCGGTCTCGATGCCCTCGGCCACGACCTGCAGGCCGAGGCTGCGCCCCATCTCGATGATGGTCCGTACGATGGTGGCATCGTCCGGGTCGCTGGCCGCGTCGCGTACGAAGGACTGGTCGATCTTGAGCGTGCCGATCGGGAACTGCTTCAGCGCGCTCAGGCTCGAATAGCCCGTGCCGAAATCGTCGATCGACAGGTGCACACCCATCGCTCGCAGCTCGTCGAGCAGCGGCAGCGTCCGGGCCGCGTCCATCATCAGGGTCGTCTCGGTGATCTCGAGCTCCACGCGCGCCGGCGACACGCCATGCTGCTCGAACACCGAGCGGCAGTTCGGGATGAAGCTCGCCTGGCTCAGCTCCTTGAGCGAGAGATTGATTGCGACGCGGCCGGGGTCGGTTACTTTCCTCTGCCACGCGGCGTAGTCGCTGCAGACGTGGTCCAGGACCCACCCGCCGATACTCAGGATGAGGCGCGATTCCTCGGCCAGCGGGATGAACTGCGCCGGTGCGATGTCGCCGTGGCCCGGCAGGCGCCACCGGAGCAGGGCCTCCGCACCGACGACCTGGCCGCTCGCGAGGTCGACCTTGGGCTGGTAGCGGATGAAGAACTCGTTGCGGTCGATCGCGCGGCGCAGCTTGCTCTTCAGCATCAGCCGCTCGACCGCGGCGGCGTTCATCTCCGGCGCATAGTGCACGTGGCAGTTACGGCCGGCGCGCTTCGCGTGGTACATCGCGGCGTCGGCATTGCGGATCAGGTCGATCACGTTGTCGGCGTCCTCCGGGCAGGCCGCGATGCCGATGCTCGCCGTGACGTCGAGCTCCTGGTCGCCGACGTGCAGCGGCCGCGCGATGTCGGCGAGCACGAGCCGTGCAAGCGAGCCCGCCTGCTCGTGCCGCTCCTTCGGGTCGTCGCCGTTCTCGATGAAGATACCGAACTCGTCGCCCGCGAGGCGGCCAGCCACGGATTCGCGCGGCAGCGCGCGCGCCAGCCGCTCGCTGATGGTCTCCATGATCCGGTCGCCCGCCTCGTGGCCGAAGGTGTCGTTGATCTCCTTGAAATCATCGAGATCCGCGTACAGCAGCACGAGGCCGCGCCCCTGCCTGCTGGTGCGCGCGATCGCCTGCTGCAGCAGGTGCTGGAACTGCATGCGGTTCGGCATCTTGGTCAGCGCGTCGAACCGCGCGAGATAGCGGATGCGCCGTTCCGCCCGCTTGCGATCGGTGATGTCGCGCAGCACGAAGATGTGACCCTGAAAGGCCGGATCCGCGCTCGAGACCACCGAGGCGTTCACCGACACGGGGATCGTCTGGCCGCGGCCGGTACGCACGACGGTCTCGCCGGGAGCCTCGAGCACCTTTTCGAGCACGAACGCTCCGCGGTGCTCGTCCGCCAGCAGCGCGGAGAATTCCGCGCCTGCCAGGTCGTCGGGCTCGCGGCCGAGCAGCTGCCCGGCGCCCGCGTTCGCCGTGCGCACGCGGCCGTCGGCGTCGACGACAAGCACGGCGTCGCCCATGCTGTTGAGCAGGGTCTCCAGGTAGTCGCGGGAAATCGTCGTCCGGGTCAGCTCTTCGCGCATCCGCTCGAGGGCATCCTCGAGCTCGCGCATCTCCCGTACGCCGCTGCGCGCCAGGGGCTCGGAGTGCCAGCCGCGGCCGATCCGGTCTGCGCCTACGATCATGGTGCGCATCGCCCGGTCGATGCGGGCGAGCAGCGCGGCCGTGACACCGGCGGCGGCGAGCGACAGGACCAGGCCGATGCCGATGCCGAGCGTCAGCCGTCCTTCGGAGGACAACGCGAACGCGACCGACGCCGTGAGCAGGATGCCTGCGAACAGCACCGTGAGGACATAACCGACTTTCAGGCTCTTGCGCCGCATCTTCAGGGGGAACCGGTCCGGGGACGTTTTTGGCTCTTGACCCCTGGACTGGATTCCCGGAGATCATCATAACGGCTCACGGCGGCCCGTACCGCACGGTTTTCGCGTGAATTGCCGCAGAATTGGCGCAATCAGTGGGTTTTCCGGCCCCGCGCAGGTCCCGCGCGGGGGGCAGGGGCGCCGGCGCGCTGCGGTACTATCTGGGCGTCCCAGAGGCCTGAATGAACGAACTCGAGCTGACCGGGCGCGCCCGTACCCATATCATCGACCTCGAGCAGCCGCGCTGCGCGCTGCACTTCGGCGTGGTCGCCTCCTGGCTCGCGATGCGAGATGAGGCCGCTCGCGCCCGCATCGATCTCGTCCCCGTGTCGAGCTTCCGCGACTTCGATCGCCAGGTCGTGCTCTGGAACCGCAAGTGGCGGGGCGAGCGACCCCTGCACGACCGTTCGGGTCGCCTGCTCGATTACGCATTGATCACCGAGGCCGCGCGCGTCGATGCGATCCTGTGCTGGTCGGCGGTGCCCGGTGGCAGCCGGCACCACTGGGGCACCGACCTCGACGTGATCGACGCCGCGGCGATGCCGGCGGGCTACGAGGTGCAGCTGCTGCCATCGGAGTATGGGCCGGGCGGCGTGTTCGAGCGGCTGACGGCGTGGCTGGACTCGAACATGCAGCGCTACGGCTTTCATCGGCCGTATGGCACGGATCGCGGCGGCGCCGCGGTCGAGCCCTGGCACCTGAGCTACGCGCCGCTCGCGGCCGGCGCGATCGAGGCACTGTCGCTGCCGGTGCTGAAGCGCGCGATCGCGGGCAGCGAGCTGCTCGGCAAGTCCTACGTGCTCGACCGACTGCCCGAGATCTACACGCGGTTCATCCTGGCCGTGGATGCTCCGACCGTGCCGCCTGCGCCACACGCATACGCTGCGCGCGCCTCAGGAAGCGCATCGGGACGAACCGCTTGAGGCGCCACAGCCAGCGATACTCCGCCGGCCACACGATGTAGAGGTCGCCGCGCGCGGCCGCGCCGAGTATGACCCGGGCCGCATCCGCGGCGTCGTAGGCCGAGCCCTCCATCAGGCGCCTCGCCAGTGCGCTTTCCTCTGCCGGCGCGCGCATGGTCTCGAGCAGGGCGGTGCGGAAGAAGCCCGGCATTGCGACCGAGACCTGCACGCCCGATCCGTGCAGCTCGCACGCGAGCGTCTCCGACAGAGCGATGACGCCCGCCTTGCTCGCGTTGTAGGCGCCCATGTGCGGCGCCGCTGCGAAACCCGCCGAGCTCGCGATGTTGAGGATGGCGCCCGAGGCCTGCCCGCGCATCAGGGGCACGGCGGCGCGGCAGCCGTGCACCACGCCCAGGAGGTTGATCTCCACCGCCCAGCGCCAGTCCTCTGCCGAGGTCGTCTCGACCGGGCCGGCTACGGCGACCCCGGCGTTGTTGATCACGAGGTCGAGCCCGCCGGCGTCGCGGGCAAAGGAGCCGAGCGCGGTTTCGACGAACTCGTGCGAGGAAACGTCGCCGGTGAAAACCGTCGCCCGTCCGCCGGCCGCCTCGACCTCCGCGCGCACGCGCTCGAGACGCTCGGCGGCGAGATCGGCCAGGCCCAGCTGCCAGCGATCCCGGGCGAGCGCGAGCGCGAACGCGCGGCCGAGGCCGCTCGCCGCCCCGGTTATGAAGGCGCGGCGCCCTGGAAGACGCTTCGACAGCCGCGCCACCCCGGCCTCCCTGCTCATCGCGATATGCTAGTCGTCGTCGACCGTCCTGCGAACCCCGGCTCGTCCGTGCGCAAGATCCACACCTCACCGTCGCTCGTCGAGATCGCGCACCTGCGCAACCTGCTCGAGACCGAGGGGATCGAGTGCCAGATCCGCAATGAGCGCCTCGCCGGCGTTGCGGGGGAGATCCCATTCGTCGAGTGCTGGCCGGAGCTCTGGGTGCGACGACCCGGGGAGGCGCTGCGCGCACGGGCCCTGATCGACATCGCGCTGCGACCGGCACCGGCCCCCGACCCCTGGAACTGCCCGGGATGCGGCGAGAGCATCGAAGGCCAGTTCGCGTCGTGCTGGAACTGCGGGGCGGATGCGGCGGGCAGCATCCCGACATGACGACGCTCACCATCGAGCGCCGCTACAACGGCCCGCCCGACTCCGGCAACGGTGGCTACGTCTGCGGCTCGATCGCCGAGGCGCTGCAGGAAGACCTGCGGATCCGGCTGACGGCGCCGCCGCCGCTCGATGAGCCGCTGCCGCTGGTCGAGGACGGCGACGGCAACTGGCGGCTCGAATCCGAAGCCGGCACGGTCGCGCGGGCCGCGTCCGCCCGGCTCACGCTCACCGTGCCCGCGCCACCGAAGTACGTGCAGGCGGTCTGGGCTTCGCAGCACTATGCGGGTTTTCGCGATCACCCGTTCCCGGACTGCTTCGTCTGCGGGCCGCAGCGCCGCCGCGGCGACGGGCTCCGGATCTTTCCCGGAATGCTCGACTCCGGGCTGGTGGCGGCGCCCTGGCTGCCGGCCGATTCGCTGGATGCGGGCGACGGGAAGGTGGCCGTTCGCTACCACTGGGCGGCACTCGATTGCCCGGGCTACTTCGCGGTGTCCGACGGACGCAGGGCGATGCTGCTGGGCGAGATGCAGGCGCACCTCGATCGCCGGGTCCGCACCGGCGATCCCTGCACCGTGATCGGCTGGCGGATCGGTGCAGAGGGCCGCAAGCACTTCGTGGGGACCGCGATCTTCGACCAGGAGGGCGAGCTCTGCGCGCGGGCGAGCTCGACCTGGATCGAGGTGCCGAGCGAGAGCGCCTGATCGCGCTTTCCGGCTGGCCGCGGTCGACCCGCGATCAGCGCAGGCGTCGGGCGAGCAGGATGCCCAGGATTCCGGCGCCGGCGAGCACGAGCCCCGGCAGCGCGGAGGCGCCGACCGCGGTCCAGACGATGCCGCCGAGCAGGAAGGTGGCGCCGATCAGCGTAGCGTCGCGACGGCGGGACGAGGCGCGCAGCTCGGCTCGCAGCTCCTCGACCCCGGTCTGTTCGACCCGGACCTGGAATCGCCCCTCGGAGGCGTGCTGCGCAAAGGACTGCAGCGCCTGCGGCAGGGCGCGGATCGCCTCGCCCAGGTCGGGCAGCTGCCGGCGCAGTTCCTGCGCGAAGGCGCGGCCGCTCATCCGCTCGGCGGCCCACTCCCGCAGGATCGGCTGCGCCGTCTTCCACAGGTCGAGCTCGGGATAGAGCTGGCGGCCGAGACCCTCGATCTGCAGCAGCGTCTTCTGCAGCAGGATCAGCTGCGGCTGCACTTCCATCTGGAAGCGCCGCGCCGTCTCGAACAGCCGCAGCAGGACCTGCGCGAAGGAGATCTCCGACAGCGGCTTCTGGAAGATCGGCTCGCACACCGTGCGCACGGCGGATTCGAGCTCGTCGACCCGCGTGCCCGGCGGCACCCAGCCCGAGTCGACGTGCAGCCGCGCCACGCGGTTGTAGTCGCGGTCGAAGAAGGCGAGGAAGTTCTCCGCCAGGTAGTGCTGGTCGCGCGCGTCGAGCGTGCCGACGATGCCGAAGTCCACGGCCGCGTAGCGCGGGTGCTCCGGGTCCTCGAGCCCCACGAATATGTTCCCGGGATGCATGTCGGCGTGGAAGAAGTTGTGGCGGAAGACCTGCGTGAAGAAGATCTGCACGCCGTTCTCGGCGAGTCGCTGGATGTTCGCGCCACGGCGCTTGAGCTCGGCGACCTCGCTGATCAGCACGCCGTGGATGCGCTCCATCACCATCACGTCGCCGCGGCAGTAGTCCCAGTGCACCTCGGGCACGTAGAGCAGGTCGGAGCCCTGGAAATTGCGTCGCAGCTGCGAGGCGTTCGCCGCCTCGCGCATCAGGTCGAGCTCGTCGAGGATGGTCTTCTCGTACTCGCGCACGACCTCGGTCGGGCGCAGGCGATGGCCCTCGGTGTAGTAGTCGCGCGCGAAGCGCGCGAGCACGTGCATCACCTCGAGGTCGCGCTCGATCTCGGCGCGCACGCCGGGCCGCAGCACCTTGACGACGACTTCGCGGCCGTCCTTCAGCTTCGCCGTGTGGACCTGCGCGATCGATGCGGCAGCGAGCGGCGTCTCGTCGAAGCGCTCGAACGCCTCCTCGACCGGGCGGCCGTAGGCTCGCTCGACGATGGCCCGCGCCTCCGCCCCCGGGAACGGCGGCACGCGATCCTGCAGCTTCGCGAGCTCGTCGGCGATGTCGGCGGGAAGAAGGTCCCGCCGGGTGGAGAGCGCCTGTCCGAACTTGACGAAGATCGGGCCCAGCCCCTCGAGCGCGAGCCGTATCCGCTCGCCCCGCGTGCCGCCGCGGGCGCGTCCGAACCACGTCGCCGGGGAGAGATAGAACACGAACCGCAGAGGGCGAAAGAGGTGCGCGGCGAGGATGATGTCGTCGAGCCCGTGCCGGACGAGCATGCGCTGGATCGTGAGCAGTCGGCCGAGGACTCGAAGGCGCATCGGGGAATGGGGCCGGAGGCTGGAGGCTGGTGGCTGGAGCAAGAGTTTCCGACCTCCAGCCTATCGCCTATCGCCTATTGCCTTTTCCATCCGGGCGATGCGCGCCTCCA
The DNA here is from genome assembly GCA_963834855.1 of uncultured Gammaproteobacteria bacterium. Lineage (GTDB taxonomy): Bacteria > Pseudomonadota > Gammaproteobacteria > Steroidobacterales > Steroidobacteraceae > DATJKD01. The sequence goes on from CAWIDH010000032.1 coordinate 132,279, forward strand.
GGCGATCCGCGTCGTCGCGCAGCCGGTCGACGTCCTTCAGGAACTCCTCGACCTCGAGGCGCACCGGCAGGTCGCGGCCTTCCTCCTGCAGGTACTCCGCCGCGCTCGTGCCGAGGGAATCCGTCGCGCGTCGGCCGAAGGAAAGGACTTCGCGCGCGAGGTTCGCGACGCGTCGCGCCGCGACGTCGCCGATCGCGCGCGACAGCTCCTCCTCGAAGTCCGGGCGTGTCTGCTCAAGGAGTTCCTGGAACGCCTGGGCGATCTCGGCATCGCCCTCGATGCGCACGCTGCCGCTGCGCAGCCGCCCCTCCGCCCCGGGCCCGGCGAGCGCGAGCAGGGACAGCGGCGTGCCCGACAGCCGCGCGTCCGCCGCCGCCTCGCGCCGTTCGGCGAGCGTGAGGCGCCCCTCGCGGGCCTCGAGATAGATCCTGATCGGCGTGCCCTGGAATTCGAGCTCGAGTGCCCGCCCGTCGAGCTTGCGTGTGAGCTCCTGCGCCCGGCGCGACCCGGCGACGTTGCGGTTGAGCACTTCCTCGAGGCGCGAGAGCAGCATCTCAGTAGCGATGGCCGCGGTGCAGCGCGACGATGCCGCCGGCGAGGTTGTTGTAGCGGCAGTCCTCGAGCCCGGCTTCGCGCATCAGCCCGAGCAGCGTCTCCTGGTCCGGGAAACGGCGGATCGACTCCGCGAGGTAGCGGTAGCTCGCCTCATCGCCGGCGACGCGACGCCCGAGCCAGGGCAGCACGTTGAACGAATAGGCGTCATACAGGGGCTTCAGCGCGGCGACCGCAGGTTGCGAGAACTCGAGCACGAGCAGCCGCCCGCCCGGGCGCAGCACGCGGCGCATCGAGGCGAGCGCCGCGGGCTTGTTGGTGACGTTGCGGAGCCCGAAGCCGATGGTCACGCAATCGAAGGACTCGTCGCCAAACGGCAGGCGCTCCGCGTCCGCGATTGCGAAGCGAAGGTTGCGCATGAGGCCCAGGTCGAGCAGCCGGTCGCGGCCGACCGCGAGCATCGCGGCATTGATGTCTGAAAGCACGACCAGACCCGAATCGCCCACCTGCCCGGCCATGCCGGCCGCGAGATCCCCGGTGCCGCCGGCGACGTCGAGTGCGACCTGGCCCTCGCGCAGGCCGGTCTGCGACAGGGTGTAGTGCTTCCACAGCCGATGCAGCCCGCCCGACATCAGGTCGTTCATCAGGTCGTAGCGCGATGCGACCGAATCGAACACGGCACGGACGCGCCTCGCCTTCTCCTCGCGGGGCACCTGCTCGTAGCCGAAATCGACTTTCCCGGGAGCGGGCTCGCCGGGAGGCTGGCGCGTGGGCTCGTTCATTGGTGCCGCATTCTAACCGCTCGCCTGCGACGGACCCTGGCGAATGGAATCCGGCGGCGAAAACACGCGAACGAAAATCGACCCACGCTCGACCGCGGGACGCGATCAGCGCTTCAACGGCCCGGGCGATGGCGTGGTCGGGACCTGCGTGGGGTAGGGGATGCCGAGCTTCGCGAGCCGATCGAGATAGTGCTGCCACTTCTCGTCGCGGGTCGCGCCGAGCTCGCGCAGGTAGCCCCACGTGTAGAGCCCCGTGTCGTGCCCGTCGTCGAACTTGAGCCGCACCGCGTAGTGACCGACCGGCTCGATCGCGGTGATGCCGACCGCGTGCTTGCCGAGCTGCAGGGTCTCCTGCCCCGGGCCGTGGCCGCGCACCTCGGCGGAGGGGGAGTACACGCGCAGGTACTCGAACGGCAGCGAGTACTGCACGCCGTCGGCGAACACGACCTCGAGCACCCGCGACCTCGTCCGCAGACGGAGGTCCGTTATCTGCGGCACCGTCGTCACTGACGCACCCGCTCTGTCAGAGGAATGGCCACGAAAATCACACGACTAAACAGGCAGGAAGAAAAAATCAGACCCGTGAAGTCCCCAGAGCAGGGAGCGTACACCTGTGGCGCAGCCGTCGATGAACTTCGCCTACTTGAAAATGAGATGAGCCACGGCGGATTCGAGGTTCCAGTAGATCATCGCGAGCGCGGTCAGATCGAATGCAGCGTGTGCAAGCATGACAATCCAGATTCGGCCCGTGACCGCGAAGATCGTTCCGAACACCAGGCCGACGATCGTTGCCTGTTCGGCTCCGGCGAGCCCCTGGTCGGCGTAGTGGCCCAGGCCAAACGCGACGGACGAGACCAGCACGATCGACGCCTTTGCCCACGAGCCAGGTCCCAGGAGCCTGCGGAAGCGCTCGAACAGGTACCCTCGGAACACGGTTTCCTCGCCGAACCCCGCGACCAGCATCGCCCAGACGGCTGCGGGGAGCATGGCGCGGTTTCCTGCCAGGAAATGGTATGCCTGATTGATCGGATCGGCGCCGAGCAGGGGCATGACGATCGCCTTCATCATCAGCTTGAGCGCGATGCCGAGGACGAGCCCGACGGCCAGCGTGACGAGCCAGCTTTTCGGCCGCGAGTAGCCGATGTCACGCCATGGGGTCCGCGACCGCCAGACCCATGCCAGGACGAGAAGTGCACCGACCGGCACTACGACCATGTCGGCGACGACAGCATTGCCGGCAAGGACGATGAGGAGCATTGCGAGGATTCCGAGTGGCCCGAATCCGCGGAGGCCAGCGGCTACGCGATCATCGGCCGTTAGTCGAGGCGCTGCGTCGGTCGAGGGCTCGACCGTCTGTTCCGGCAGTCTCGGCGCGTCACTGGTCATCGTCCCGAAAGGTCACCAGGCAGGCTTGCACGAGGAGATGCAACGAGACTTCCGCCGACGGCGTCGCAGGCGTCTACCGCGGCAACCCGACCCGCTCCATCAGCCGGCGATACCTGGGCTCGTGGCGCAGTTCGGCCAGGCGCGGATCGATCTTGAGGTACCGTACGGAACCCGAGCGTTCCTCGACCGCGCGCTCGAGCCACGTCAGGGCGGCGTCTGTATCCTTCAGGCCAGCGCAAATGAGTGCCGCGAAGAACGCGACCTCCGTGTCACCGGCCTGCTTCGTGAGCTCGGTCAGCAGCGACCTGGCCTCGGCCTGTCTGCCGGATACCGCGTACAGGTGGCCGAGGGAGCCCTTGACGGCCTCGTATCCCGACATGGACTCCAACGCCGCTTTCATGTCGACCTCCGCCGCGTCGAATCGTCCGAGCTGCTCGAGCGCCATGCCGCGGATCCATAGAGGACCCCCTGCCCCAGGCTTGAGTTCGAGTGCGCGGCCCTCCTGCGCCACCGCGTCCTCGTACTTTCCAGCCGCAACGAGCGCCATGCCGAGGTCGGCATTGATGCGCACGGACAGCGGATCGAGCTGCTGGGCGCGTTGCATCGCCTTGACGGCCTCGTCTGGGCGGCCGAGCGCGGTCAGGCAGAGCGCGTACCAGTGCAGGGCGAGGGTGTAGCCCGGGTCGAGTTCGATTGCGCGTTGGAAGCGCTGCTCGGCAGCTTGCCATTGCCACTCGTGCAGCAGGATGTGCGCGAGGGAGGTGTTGGCGGCGGCCGACGCGTCATCCAGTTCGAGCGCCTTGGTGGCGGCTGCGCGTGCCCTTACCGTCGACTCTTCCCACGACAGCAGCCCGTAGTCGTACTGACTCAGGTACACATCGGCCAGGCCGGCGTAGGCGGGCGCATACTGCGGCGCGCGCCGAGTGGCCTCCTGCAGCAGCTCGGCCGCCTTTGCGAGGCTCTCCGGCGAGCGCTGGTTCCAGTGAAACCGGCCACGCAGCACGATCTGGTAGACCTCCGCGTCGAGCTGCGCCGGCGCGGGCCGCGTCTCGTCCCCGTCGAGATGAACCTGCAGCGCGCTGACGATTCGCGACGTGATGTCGTCCTGGATCGTGAAGATGTCCGTCAGCTCGCGGTCGTAGGTCTCCGACCAGAGCTGATAGCCCGTCGCGACGTCGCTCAACTGCGCGGTGATGCGCAGCTGATCGCCCGATTTGCGCACGCTGCCTTCCAGCACCGTCCCGACGTTGAGCGCGAGCCCGACGTCGCGCAGGGCGACGTCCTTGCCCTTGAACGAAAACGCGGACGTGCGCGCCGCGACCTTGAGGGCCTTGAAGCGCGCCAGTGCGTTCATCAGCTCCTCGGCGATGCCGTCGGAGAAATATTCCTGCTCCGGATCGTTGCTCATGTTGACGAACGGCAGAACCGCGATCGAACTGCGCGTTCCGTCGGCCGCGCGCTGCGGAGGATCGACCGAAGCATCTCTGGCAGCGGACTGCACTGCGGTCGGCTCGGTGTCCCAGACGAACTTGTCGAGGGCGAAGAGCCCCACGGCGACGCCCAGCACGCCGATGATCAGGAAATCCAGGTAGCGTCCGGTGCGTCGAGTCGTTGACTCCCCGGGCGGTACGTCCTCGGTCCGCTTCAAGCCTTGCGGCGTCAGCTCGAAGGCCCAGGCGAACACGAGGGCGAGCGGCAGGCCGAGGATCACGAGCGTGGTGACGACCTTGAGGATCCATGCCGGCGCGCCGAAGAGCGGAAACAGCACCGCGGCAATCTGGATCACCACCCAGCCGGCAGCACAGTAGGCGATGCCGACCCTGAAGACGTTGCGGCGCTTCAATTCGGACCAGAACCCGCCCATTCAGCCTCCCTTACGGCAGGAAGCGTACACCTGCGGCGCAGCTTCCAATGAACTTCGCGAGTCGCCGCGCACGTGTGACCTCCTGCTTCGAGCAGGTCTTCGACAGGCATCGTGCGACCGAAAGGCGCCTGGGCACTATGACCTTCGTCGTGAGAGGGAGGGGTTGTCATCACCTGGGGAATCCAAGTTCCTGGACCTGATCCCAGGTTCGTCGTGCAGGTTCGTCACGGTCGCGACCAGGCCATTCAAAGTAGAGGTCCTTGCCGCCTATCGCCGCGAGCGGCCTGTGGCAAATCAGCGTGTGAACCGAAGTCAGATTGTCGCAGTACGGGGAATTGTGAGCTCCGAGCAAGCTCTCCAGGGCATGGGCAAGCTTATCGTGGTCGACCAGGCGGTAACCGTTGAAGTCACGCTCGCATTCTTCCACGAGGTATTGGAGCGGCAGCATCCTGAACCCGACCACATATCGGTCCTCGGAGAGCACTTCGCCGTAAAAGTCCCTGGCGTCGGAATTCTGGCCTGAACCCAGGGCGAGTCCGGAGAGAGCAAGACCACGCTTGCCGTCAGCCTCCACCAGGACACTCCCGGACGAGTCGTAAACATTGAGCATCGCTCCTGGCGCCGCCAGGCGATCACATAGCTCGACCAGGCGCATGCGACCCGCGCGGGCGGGGCGCTCCGCCATTAATTCGAGGGGTGCCGACTTGATGACCGTCCAGCCATCAGCTCCGGGAAATACCGCGACGCCCCACAGGTTGTTTCGGGCGGAGGTCGCGTACTGCATCGGTTCGTACCAAACTCGCTCACGTTCCGGCGGACGTGGAACCTGCCGCATGCCCTCGGCTTCGAAAAGCTGAATCAGGCATCCGGCGACCGCACGAGGATCTCCATGGTTTATGTATGTTGTGTTCGTCCAGTAGCCCATACACGCAGTGGACAACCCCAACGCCTGAACTAGGCCGAGTCGCGAAGCGGCTTCGGCTTGAATGAATTGTTGGGCCTCACATTACACTGCCAGCCGCTGGCAGTGTTGTGCTCGCGGTCGCACGCCACGACGGCTCACCAAAAAGCACGCGCGCGAGTCTCGAAGCGCCGATGCCCACGCCTTGTGTGCGGCCAGATTGCGTCCATGGGAATGGGGATAATAGTCAGGAGGGGCAACCGCCCCCGCCCTGTAGCGACCGTTCTCATGAACTCGCTCATGACATTGCGCGCACAGCACCACACAGTTTTCGATGGAAGACAACCACGCGTGATTGGGGTCACGCGGACTCCCACTCTGGTTCGGAATCACATGATGTCCGTGCTCCTCCATATCGTCTAAGGATTCACCACAATGGGCGCATATCCCGTGCTGCCTCAGCCGCGCCTGAATTCGCGTTGCCGGTAGAAAGTCGAATGATCGCCTCATGTCACCTTATCCATCACAGTCCGCTGCAACCGGTTATCAGCCGCGTGGCACGCCATTCTTTTCGACGGTAGCAACAAAACTATCCGCTTGTTCGCGCGACGAAAACACCCTTCGTGGAACGCACAGCGCGTGCGCTGTATCCAGATGCAAGAATAAGAGTCGGTCCGAATCACACAAGGACTTGATCGCTGTCCACTGGTAGTCCTGCGATGACGTCGCTCTAACCACGGTCAGACCTGATTCGCTCACGCTCAGCCGCTGCTCTTGCCTGAAAAAACCGTCGGGCGAATTGAAGTGCGCGGTCTGCAGTTCGCTGTACCTCCGCCAATACCAGTACCACGTCGCGATCCAGGCGACGACAAGCACAAGAGCCGCGTACCAATACCCCAAAGAGGCGTGTCGATTCTCCGCCCAGAAGTAAGCCGTGGCTATGACGGCGAGCGCGGGGATGCACCAACATGCCCAGCCGAGCGCGGACAACTTCGCGCGAATGTTTCCCTGAGCATCTACCCGCGCGCGAGCGTGCTTCACAAAGTCGAGGTAATCATCGTCGTCAAGGCGAAAGATGAGTTCCATGTGGCGGCTAGACGCTATGACTTTCGTCGAGAGAGGGCGACCTCCGCCGCGAGCGCGGGTTAGCCTGTGGCCAGAGCCGCAATGTGCGCGCGGCACAGCGGTAGCGACGGAGGTCAGCCATGAAGCATTCGAGCAGCGTGGTGTACGTCGGGCTGGATGTCCCACAAGCTGCAACGCATGTCTTGACTAGCCCTCGTGTCTGTCAGGACGTCCACGATCGTCAAAGGATGTAGCGTGTCAGGTCCTGGTCGCGCACCAGCTCGCCCAGGCTCGAATCCACGTACGCGGCATCGATCGCGAGCGTGCTGCCCGAGCGGTCAGACGCCTCGAACGACACCGCCTCGAGCAGCCGTTCCATCACCGTGTGCAGACGCCGCGCGCCGATGTTCTCGGTGCGCTCGTTGACGTCGAAGGCGACCTCGGCGATCCGCCGCACGCCGCTCGCGGCGAATTCGAGCGTCACGCCCTCGGTTGCGAGCAGCGCCGTGTACTGCGTGCAGAGCGAGGCGTCGGGCTCGGTGAGGATGCGCACGAAGTCCTCGACGCCGAGCGCATCGAGCTCGACGCGGATCGGCAGCCGACCCTGCAGCTCGGGAATGAGATCCGAGGGCTTCGACATGTGAAACGCCCCCGAGGCGATGAAGAGGATGTGGTCGGTCCTCACCATGCCGTACTTGGTGCTGACCGTGCTGCCCTCCACCAGCGGCAGCAGGTCGCGCTGCACGCCCTCGCGCGAGACGTCCACACCCGCCGTCTCCTGCCGCCGTGCGATCTTGTCGATCTCGTCGATGAAGACGATGCCATTCTGCTCGGCGTTGCGCAGCGCCTGGACCTTGAGCTCCTCTTCGTTGACGAGGCGCGCCGCTTCCTCCTCCGTGATCAGCTTGAAGGCCTCGCGCACGCGCAGGCGCCTCGTTCGGGTGCGGTTGCCGGCGAGACTCGAGAACATGCCCTGCAGCTGCTGTGACAGCTCCTCCATCCCCGGCGGCGCCATGATCTCGACGCCCACCGGCACCGCACGCACCTCGACGTCGATCTCGCGGTCGTCGAGCTGCCCCTCGCGCAGCATCTTGCGAAACCGCTGTCGCGTGTCGCTGTCGCGGGAGGGCTCCGGTTCCCCGCCCGGCGCGCGGGGTTTCGGCAGCAGCACGTCGAGGACCCGCTCCTCCGCGGCGTCCATGGCGCGGTGGCGCACCTTGTCCATCTCCTGCTCGCGCGTCATCTTGACCGCGACGTCGATCAGGTCCTTGACGATCGAGTCGACCTCGCGCCCGACGTAGCCGACCTCGGTGAACTTGGTCGCCTCGACCTTGATGAAGGGCGCGTTCGCGAGCCGCGCGAGCCGCCGGGCGATCTCGGTCTTGCCGACGCCGGTCGGCCCGATCATCAGGATGTTCTTGGGCGTGATCTCCCCGCGAAGTTCCTCGCCCACCTGCATGCGCCGCCAGCGGTTCCGCAGCGCGATTGCCACGGCGCGCTTGGCGGCGCTCTGCCCGACGATGTGTTTGTCGAGCTCCTGGACGATCTCGCGGGGGGTCATCGAGGACACGGGTCAGTCCCCCAGCGTCTCGATCGTCAGGCTGCGGTTCGTGTAGATGCAGATGTCGGCCGCGATGCCGAGCGCCTTCTCGACGATGCTTCGGGCATCGAGGTCGGTGTTCGCGAGCAGCGCCATCGCCGCGGCCTGCGCGAACGCGCCGCCCGAGCCCACGGCGACCAGGTCGTGCTCCGGCTCGATCACGTCGCCGTTGCCCGACACCAGGAAGGAGTGCGTCGCGTCCGCGACGCAGAGCAGCGCCTCGAGACGACGGAGGCTGCGGTCCGAACGCCAGTCCTTGGCGAGCTCGATCGCGGCGCGCGTCAGGTTGCCGAACTGCGTGAGCTTGGCCTCGAAACGCTCGAACAGCGTGAACGCGTCCGCCGTGCCGCCGGCGAAGCCCGCGATGACCTTGCCGTCGTGCAGCCGGCGCACCTTGCGCGCATTGCCCTTCATCACCGTGTTGCCGAGCGTGACCTGGCCGTCGCCGCCCATGGCGACGACGCCGTTGCGGCGCACGCAGAGGATGGTCGTTCCGTGGGGAAGGCATAGCTATAGGCTAGAGAGGCTGGAGGTCGGAAGGAGGCGCCCAGTGTCTAGCTTTCAGCCTACCATCGATCAGCCTACAGCCTCCCAGCCCCGCAGCCTCCAGCCTAACGCCGCCGCCGGGCCCGCGGATGCGCCGCGTCGTACACCCGCGCGAGGTGCTGGAAGTCCAGGTGCGTGTAGACCTGCGTGGTGCTGATGTTGGCGTGCCCCAGCAGTTCCTGCACCGCGCGCAGGTCGCCGCTCGACTCGAGCAGATGCGAGGCGAAGGAGTGGCGAAACATGTGCGGATGCACATGCTCCGGCAGCCCTTGCAGGCGGGCCCAGCGCGCGATGCGCCGCTGGACGATGCGCGGCCCGAGCCGCCCGCCGTTACGGCCGACGAACACGGCCGGCTCGCCGGTGGCGGCGAGCGCAGTACGCTCGGTGAGCCAGCGCGTGAGTGCCTCGGCGGCATGCCGGCCGACGGGCACGACCCGCGTCTTGCGGCCCTTGCCGGTCACGCGCACCGTGCGGTCGCGCAGGTCGACGTCGGCGAGATCGAGGCCGAGCAGTTCGGCCAGCCGCAGGCCCGACGAATAGAAGAGCTCCATGATCGCCTTGTCGCGGATACCCAGTCGGTCGTCGCCGCGGAACTCGAGCAACCTCGCCATCGTGTCCGCATCCAGCGTCGTCGGGAGGCGCTTGCGCATCCTCGGCGCCTGCACGCCCGCGCCCGGGTTGTGCTTGAGCTCGCCCTCGCGCAGCAGGAAGCGGCAGAGGCTGCGCACCGCGGACAGCCGTCGCTGGATGGAGGACGGCGCGAGCCCGCGGCGGTGGCAGCGCGCCGCGAAGTCGCGGACGTGCTGCGTGTCCAGTTTCCGCCAGGCGTCGATGCCCTGCGTTTCGCAGAATTCCACCAGGGCGGCAAGGTCCCGCGCGTAGCCGTCGCCGGTGTGCGGCGAGAGCCGTCGCTCGTCGCGCAGGCTCGCGAGGAAGCGTTCGACGCCGCCCGCGAGCCCGTTGCTCATGCGCTGCGGGCGAGCATCGCTTCGCTCACGAGCTCGCCGATCCGCACGAGGAAATCCGTGCTCATCGTCGGCAGGAAGCGCTCCGTGTCGTGGCTTCCGATCGCGAGCAGCCCGAGGCTCGCGCGTTCGCCGAGCGGGATCAGCGCGCTCGAGCCGACCGTGCTGCCCTCGCCCCCGAACAGGTATTCGCGCTGGGTGTCGCGGATCTGCCCGCTGCGAGGCCGCGCGCTCTCGAAGAATGCCTCGAAGATCCGTAGCTCCGAGCTCGCGCGCGGGACGACGCGCAGGTGCTGGTTAGCGAAGCCGGCGATGCCCGGCAAGCTCGGATTCGTGATCAGTGCGACCCACCGCGACGCGCCGAAATCCTCGCGCAGCGACGTCTCGAGCGCGGTGACGACACCGGGAAGGTCGCGGGCGCGGATCAGCCGGCGCGTGAGCCGGTGCATGCGGTCCGTCGTGGCATCGTTGGTGCGGCCGTTCTCGATCAGCTCGTACAACCGTGCCTCGACGGACGCGAGCTTCTCGCGCAGCACGAGCACCTGCCGCTCGACCAGCGAAACCGCCGCGCTGCCGCGCTGATGGGGCAGGCGCAATCGCGCAAGCACGCCGGCGTGGCGCTCGAAGAAGTCCGGATTCGCCACGAGGTATTCCGCGATGCGGTCGTCGTCGATTGCGACCGCGTCGATGCCGCGGGCCGTCTGCTTGCTCATGCCGTTTCCTCCACAAGGTAATCCTGCAGCTCGACATGCCCTTCGAACGCCGTCTCGGCGGGACCGGTGAGCCAGATCGGCTCCCCCGGTCCGGGCCAGCTCACGACCATGCGTCCGCCCGGCGCGTCGACGCGAACCTCCTGCGCGAGCGGGCCGTACCTGCGCCCGAGCGCGACAGCGGCGCAGGCGCCGGTGCCGCAGGCGAGCGTCTCGCCGGTGCCGCGCTCGAAAACGCGCAGGCGGACGTGTTCCGGACCGACGATCTCGAGAAAGCCCACGTTCACCCGCCGCGGAAATCGCGCGTGATTCTCCATGGCCGGTCCGACGGTGTCCACCGGCGCTTCGGCGACCGATTGCACGCGAATCACCGCGTGGGGATTGCCGAGCGAAACGGCGCCGAACTCGACCGTGCCGGTCGGCAGCTCGATGCGATAGACGGGCGACTCCGCCTCCGTTTCGAACGGCAGCGAGCGCGGATCGAAGTCCGGCACGCCCATGCTGACCGAGACGAGGTCATCGTCGCGCAGCACCGCCTCGACGACGCCGCCGGGGCTGCCGAGGCGCATGGGTCGTTCGCGGCGCGTGTGACGCCGGGCGACGAGCGTCGCGATGCAGCGCGCGCCGTTGCCGCACTGCTCGACCTCGGAACCGTCGGCGTTGAAGATCCGGTAGTAGACGTCGGTGCCGGGACTCCGGGGTGGTGACAGCACGAGCGCCTGGTCGAACCCGATCCCTAAGCGACGGTCGGCGAGGCGGCGCAGCTGCGCCGCGGACGGCACCTCGTGGGGCCGGGTGGCATCGAAGACGATGAAGTCGTTGCCGAGCCCATGCATCTTCGTGAACTTGAGCCGCATGGCGCGAGTATGACGGACTCACTCACTCGATGCGATACAGGCCGCCCGAGTAGTCCACCACGTAGATCTCGCCGTCCACACCCTCGGCGAACGAGCTGATCCTCAGCGTCGAGTCGAGGAGCACATCGGGCGCACGCACGCCGGATCCGGGCGTGTGCGCGAAGATTCGTCCGGAGACGAAATCGCCGAACACGTAGCGGCCGGTCAGCCCAGCGACGGTGGTACCGCGGTATACGTACCCGCCGGTCACCGATGCGCCGAGATCGCGCCCGTACTCGGCATCGGGATCGATGAGCGTGTCGCCGCCGCCCTGGGTCGGGCAGTTGCTCGGGGGGTTGAAGCAGTGCGCGCCCTCGCGGAAGCGCCAGCCGTAGTTGCCACCGGCGACGATGCGGTCGACTTCTTCCCAGTCTCCCTGGCCGACGTCGCCGACCCAGAGCTCGTCCGTGCCGGAGTCGAAGCTGAAGCGCCACGGATTGCGCAGGCCGTAGGCGTGGATCTCCGGGCATTCCGCCGCGCCCGTACCGGTCGCGCACTGGGGATTGTCGGCCCATCGGTTGCCCGCCGGGATCGAGTAATCCGTGCCGCTGCTGACATCGAGACGCAGGATCTTGCCGAGAAGATTGTGCGTGTTCTGCGCATTGTTCTGCGGGTCGCCGCCCGAGCCGCCGTCGCCGAGCGCCATGTACAGCATGCCGTCCGGCCCGAAGGCGAGGTGGCCGCCGTTGTGATTGTCGAAGGGCTGGTCGACCCTGAGCAGGATCCGCTCGGTCGCCGGGTCCAGCGTGTCGCCGCCGTCGGGACTCGTATACGCCGCGAGCACGGACTGCAGCTGCCCGGCGTCGTCACGGGTGTAGTGCAGGAACACGCGGCCGTTCTGCTCGAACTGCGGATCGAAGGCCATGCCGAGCAGCCCGCGCTCGCCACCGGCCTGGACCCGCGACGCGATGTCGATGAAGACGCTGCTTGTTGCAGCGTCCGCGACGTTGTCGAACACACGGATCAACCCGGCCTGCTCGACGATGAACCAGCGCGAGGGATCCGCGGGCGCCTGCACGGCGAGCACCGGGCTCGTGAAGCTGAGGGCCGGGAACACGCGCGTGAGCTGGATCGATGGCGCCGGTGGTGGTGGCGGCGGTGGCGGCGGCTCGGTGTCGCCCCCGCCATCGCCGCCCCCGCTGCACGCGGCGAGCGTCACGAGGCCGAGCAACGCGAACACCGGTAACGACTGTTTCACCTGCGCCTCCCTGCGTTGCCCGCCACCGTCTCAGCCGAGCGCACGGCGCTCCACCAGGATGCAGCGATCCATCACGACGGTGATGCCCGCCGCGCGCGCCCTCGCCGCGGCCGCCTCGTCGACGACGTCGAGCTGCAGCCACAAGGTGCGCAGCCCGAGCCGGACGCAGTCATCGACGATCGCGGCGACGTACTCGGGCCGGCGGAACACATCGACGATGTCGATCGGGTTGTCGCGTTCCTGCGCCGCCACCGCCGCGGCCAGGGTCGGAAACGCGGGCTCGCCCTCCCAGCGCGCAAGCGCCGGGTTCACCGGGACGATGCGGTAGCCGTAGCCGCGCATCGCGCGCGCCACCTCGTGGCTCGGTCGGCCCGGGTCGGCGGACAGACCCACCACCGCGATCGTGCGTGCACGGCGCAGCAGCGCCGCGATCGATGCCGGGTCGGGGTTTTGATGGAGCATGGCGAAAGCATACGCCGGGTCGAACCCCGCGACCGTCGCGGGCACGATTCTGGCATCCTCGTCACATGCCGCTCATCACGCTGGTGCCGACCGGGCAGTCCTTCGCCGCGGATGCCGACGAGACGGTGCTCGATGCCGCGCTGCGCGCCGGGCTCAACCTGCCGCACAGCTGCAAGGGCGGGCATTGCGGGTCGTGCCGTGCGCGCATCCTGCGCGGCCGATTCAGCTACCCGCGCGGACGCTCCGCCGGCCTGACCGACGAGGAGGAAGCCGATGGTTTCGCGCTGCTCTGCGAGGCGCACGCGCAGGATGACCTGCAGGTCGAGACCCGCGAAGTGCGCCCGGCGCCGGACGTCGAGGTCAGGAGCCTGCCCTGCCGCATCGAGAGCCTCACGCGCATCGCGGGCGACGTGATGTCCGTGACACTGCGGCTGCCCGCGATCGAGGAGTTTCACTTCCGGCCGGGCCAGTACCTGGACGTAATGCTGGGCGGCGGCCGGCGGCGCAGCTTCTCGATCGCGAGCGCCCCGGCCGACGGGCGGACACTCGAGCTGCACGTGCGACGGGCATCGAGCACGGGTTTCACAGGGCAGGTGTTCGACGAGATGACCGTCGGTACGCTGCTGCGCATCGAGGGGCCGCTGGGTCAGTTCTGGCTGCGCGGCGCATCGCCGCGGCCGCCGCTGATGATCGGTGGCGGGACGGGATACGCTCCGTTGCGCGCGATGCTGCGCCAGGTCATCGCCGAGGGCGATCGCCGCGCGCTCACGCTCTATTGGGGTGCGCGTACCGCAGCGGACCTGTACGAGCACGACTGGCTGACCGTGCTCGCCTGCGACCGACCCGGATTCGAGTACCGGCCGGTCCTGTCGGATCCCGCCGCGTCCGCTGGCCGCTGGCGGGGACGGACGGGACTCGTGCACGAGGCGGTGCTCGCCGATCATCCCGACCTCACGGGCTTCGACGTCTACGCGAGCGGCCCGCCGGCGATGATCGAATCGATCCGCAGGGACTTCGCGAGGCACGGCCTGCCGCGCGAGCAGCTGCATTTCGATTCCTTCGACTACGCGCCCGACACGCTCGCCCGGATCCAGGCGGCGCAGGGCTAGCTAGCGCTGGCTGCTACCCGCCGCCGCCCGGCCGCGGTGGCTCCTGCTCGCCGACGCCCGGCCGCGGTGTATCCCCAGCCGCTCACCACGATCGAGGGTCGTTGCAGGCTGAAGATGGTGCCCCGCACATTTTGTCGGCGCACGCCGGACGGTCGTTGGTATCGCGGAATCGTCGAGGCGACTTTCGCTCGGAGTGCCCGCGACGTCTACCTGTGCACACCGATGCCTCGTCGCGGCTGGGATACACCGCGTCCACGCGTCGGCTCGTGACCCCACCGTGGCATCGACGAGCGGGATGCCACCGCGGCATCGGCGAGCCGGCGTTTGGACCGGGTGTCTCGTGGCCGCGACGACGCCTGACCCGCCGCAGGTAGACGTCGCGGGCACTCTGAAGTCATGACTCCGCGACGATTCCGCGATACCGCTGACCGACGCGGCGTGCGCCGACAGAACGTGCGGGGCACCATCTTCAGCTCTGCAGCGTCCGTAGATCGTGGCCAGCGGCCCACGAGGCACCCGGGCCGAGCGCCGGCGAGCTAGCGAGCCACTGCGACCGAGCGCCGGCGAGTACGAGCCACTGCGACCGGGCAGCGGCGGCGAGCAGCCACGCTAGCGGCGACGCAGCCGCACCCGCGTCGGGCCGGGTCGCGGTCCGCCGCCGCGGTAGAGGGCGTCGCGCAGGACCTGGGCGGCGCGCGTCCGCTCGCCCAGTTGCTCGAGCAGGTCGGCGAGCAGCAGGCTGTTCTCCGCGCTCGGCCGACGCGCGACGCTCGCCTCGAGGTAGCTGCGTGCCTTGCCGTAGAGCTCGGCGCGCAGGCAGAGCGCCGCGCAGGTCGCGAGCAGGTCCGGATCCTCCGGTTTGTTGCGCAGCCACGCCTCCGCGCGCTCCAGCGGCTGCAGCGGGTCCGGCATCGCGAGCTCGCCATACAGCCGCACCGCTGCCGCGTCGCTCGTCTCCTCGATCAGTTCGCGGAGCATCCGCTCCGCCTCCGCATGCGCTCCGCCCGCCATCCGCGCGCGTGCATAGGCGACGATTGCCTGGGGAAGCCGGCGCGCGCTGCGCGGGAGCGCGTTCCAGGCCGTTTCGAGCGCCTGCGCATCGCCGCGTTCGCCGAGCTCGCGGATCTCCTCGAGCTGCGCGTGCGCGAGAAGCTCAGTTGACCTGCGCCTCGGGCAGCTCTTTCGCATTGCGCAGGCGCGGACCGAGGCTTCGCAGCAGATCGCCTCGCCCGAGCTTCTGGCCGAGGCGCGCCATCAGCTCGAGCCCGCGCGAGTTCAGGTCGCCCGAGGCATCGAGCTGCTCGAGCGTCGCGAGCGCCGCTTCGTGCTGGCCGCGGCGCATCTGCATCTCGGCGCGCGTCACGAGCGTGGCGGCGCGCTCCTCCGGGGCCGCCTCCTGCGCACGCGCAAGCCACTCGTCGCGCCGCGCGACGGCGTCCTGCAGGTCCGCGGCGCGCGCGGCGACCAGGTAGTTGGCGGCGGCGGAATCCGCATCGCGGGCCGCACGGACCATCAGCTCCTCGGACTTTTTCCAGTTGCCGGCCGCGAGATCGAGCACCCCGCGTTGCGTATCCTCGCGGGCGCGGCGTCGGCGGCGCTCGGCGCGCAGATCCGCGAGGCGGCGCCGCGAGGTCAGCGCAGCCGCGAGGCTGCGCACGCCAAGGTAGAGACCGCCCAGGAGGAGCAGGAAGACCGGCAGCGTCGTCTCGAGGAGCTGCGAGCCGACCCGCATCGCGACGTAGCCGGGATCGGCGAGCAGAACATGTGCGAGGAGCCCGCCGCCGACCAGCGCGAGCGCGGCGATCGCTGCGCCCTTCATGGAGACGCTGCGCCCCCCTGGATGATGCGTCGCAGGGTTCGCGCTGCCGCACCGACGGCCGGTCTTGCCGGATCGACGTCGACGCTCGCGAGCGCATCGACCTCTTCGCGGGTCCGCGCGGCCTCGGGGCCGGAGAGATCGAAGTACCGCGAGAGCCAGTCACCCGCGGCCTGCAGCGCCTGCCGGTAGGCCTGGCCGTCCTGCTGCACGGCCGCGATGCGCGCGCCGAGCAGCAGCAGCTCGAGATGCTGCCGTCGCAACGACTCCGCCTCCTCGGTCACCAGGGTCGCGGTTCCGCCGTCGACGCGGCGCAGCGAAAAGAGATCGTGTGTGGCCTGCCCGAGCCGCTGCCAGAGGCGGGAGAGGCCCGAGAGCGGAACCGAGGCGGGCTCGCCGCGCACGGCCGCGGCTGTAGAAACGCCCTGCACCGGCAGCTCTGAGGCCGCACGTTCGACGGCGAGGATGCGGGCGAGCACCTGCGGCAGATCCGGCGCGGACACGGCGCGCAATGCGTCGAGCTCGAGCGCGAGCTCGCGGCGCACGTCGGCCACGGCCGCATCGCCGATCGTCGACAGCCGGGCGTCCGCCGATTCCATCGCCACGATGGCGGTGCGCACATCGCGCTCGAGCTCGATGCGGCGCTCCGCCAGCTCGAGCAGGTACAGCGCCTCGGCCCGAGCCCACGCACGCTCCGGCGCCTCGGTCCGCGCGGCGAGCTCCTCGACGGTGCTGCCGAGTTCGGACATCTGCGAGCGCACCGCGCGCAGACCCGTCAACTCGTTGCGCCAGGCCGCATTCGTTGCCTCGAGCATCGAGGCGAGTCCATCGAGCCGCTCCGTCGAGCGCTCCTGCAGCTCGCGCAGCTCGACGAGCTGGTTGCGCACGCGGTCGACCCGGTCGTCGTAGCGGTTGAAGCGCCAGTGAGCAGCGGCTGCGAGCAGCAGGGCCAGGCCGGCGAGTGCTACGGCGGCCGGGCTTGCGCCGCCGCCGGTGCGGCGGGCCGCGCTCTCGACGGCCAGGGATTCTATTTCTGCGGACATCTGCGCATCGGCGGAGATGGTGCGAGCCGGGATCGTATCACGCGCCCCCGGCGAGGCCCGCGCCCGCCACGTGCGCGGCGAGCGCGGCAACCAGGGCCGCGTCCCCGGCATTCGCGGCCTCGATCAGCGCGCCGCGCCAGCCGGCTGCGCGCGCTGCGGCCGCCACGCGCGCACCCGGCACTACGAGCGACGAGCCGCGGACCGCGTCCGCGAGCGCCGCCGGCACGATGCTCATGAACGCCGCGAGGACGTCTACGCTCGTGACCACGATCGCCGGTGCAGCGTGTTCATCGAGCGCACGCGCGAGCGCATCCAGTGCGGCGGACGACGGCTCGGCCGGCAAGCGCCGGTAGAGCTCGAGCACCTCGACTGCCGCTCCGCGGCGCTCGAGCTCCTCGCGCAGCCACTCGCGGCCGCCGGCCCCGCGCAGGATCAGCACGCGCAGGCCCCGCGGGGCGGCGAACCCGGGCAAGGCGAGCAGGCCCTCGGTATCGGCACCCGTGCGTGGCAGCGCATCGACGCGGATGCGGGCCGCGGCGAGCGCGCGCGCCGTCGCCGGCCCGATTGCCGCGACACGGGCGCGCCCGGGCGTCGGCAGCGCCCCGGTCGCATGCGTCACGGCGTTTGCGCTTACGTAGATCACCCAGTCGAAGTCGTCCGGCGCAGGCACCGTCGCCGGGTCGACCTGCACGGGCTCGATGCGGATCGCGGGGAACTCGATGACCTGCGCACCGAGGGCTTTGAGCTCTGCGCCGAGCGCGGCTGACTGGTGCGCCGGACGCGTGACGACGACGGTGAGCCCGGTGAGAACCGGCGTCACGGCATCACGGCGGCCGGATGGCGCAGGCGCGCCAGCAGCGCGGCGGCGCCTGCGTCCCGCATGCGGTCCGCAAGCGTGAGGCCCAGCTCCGCGGCGTCCGCTGCCGGGCCCGTGATGCAATCGCGGTAGACCTCGCGGCCATCGGGCGAGCCGATGAAGCCGCGCAGCCGCAGCCCGCCGCCATCGAGCGTCGCGTGCCCGGCGATCGGCGAATGACAGCTGCCGTGCAGGCGCTGCGCATAGGCGCGCTCGGCCGCCAGGCTCAGCGCGGTCGGCGGATCGTGCAGCGCCGCGACGCCGGCGCGGCTCGCCGCATCGTGGATGCCGCACTCGATGCCGATCACGCCCTGGCCCACCGCCGGGACGAAGGTGTCGGCGTCCAGGACCTCGGTGATGTGCGCGGCGAGCCCGAGTCGCTCGAGGCCGGCGCAGGCGAGCAGGATCGCGTCGAGCGCGCCCTCCTCGAGGCGCTTGAGACGCGTGTCGACGTTGCCGCGCAGCAGCGTAACGAGAAGATCGGGGCGCGCCTGGTGCAGCTGCGCCTGGCGCCGCGGGCTCGAGGTGCCGATCCGTGCGCCGGGCGGCAGCGCGGCGAGGCCCGGGTACTTCACCGAGACGAAGGCATCGAGCGGGTTCGCACGGTGCAGCACCGCCGCGATGCACATTTCGTCAGGCAGCTCGGCTGGCACGTCCTTCATCGAATGCACGGCGATGTCGGCGCGGCCGTCCGCAATCGCGCGCTCGAGCTCCCTGACGAACAAGCCCTTGCCGCCGACGTCGGCGAGTGGGCGGTCGCGTACCCGGTCGCCCTGGGTCGCCATCGCGACGTACTCGACCTCGAGGTCCGGATGCGCCCGCAGCAGCAGTTCACCGACGTGGCCGGCCTGCCAGAGTGCGAGCCGGCTCCTGCGCGTGGCTATGCGTATGGTCCGACGCACGTGGCGGCTCAGGCGGGGCCGCGGTCCGCGTCGTCGGCGGGCGCGTGCAACTCGGACTCGTAGCGGAACAAGGCGATCAGCAGTCCCAGCACGATCGGGCCCAGGAACAGGCCGATGAACCCGAACGCGGACAAGCCGCCTATCACGCCGATGAACACGGCGAGCGTCGGCACGTCCGCCCTTCCCGAGATCAGGAGCGGCCGCAGCACGTTGTCCGCCATGCTGACGACGAGCGCGCCCCAGATCGCGAGGAAGATCGCGTGACCGTAGTCCCCCTGGGTCGCGAGGTAGATCGCGCCCAGGCCCCAGACCGCGGCGGTGCCGACCATTGGAACCAGTGCGAACAGCGCCGCGATCACGCCGAATACGAGCGGCGAGGGCAGCCCCGCGATCCAGTACCCGATCCCGACCAATACGCCCTGCACGAGCGCCGTGAGCCCGATGCCCATGAAAACCGCGCGGGTGACGTCCCCGAGGTGCTGCCACAGCCGCGCGCGGCGCCGCGGCTCGATCGGCAGCAGTCGCTCGAGCTGCCGCGCAAAGACCGGGCCGTCACGCAGCACGAAAAACAGGACGAACAGCATCAGCAGGAAACCGATGACCGTGCCGACGGCGCCGCGCACGACCGCGCCGCTCGAGGAGACCAGCGCCTGCAGGAGGTTCTTGGTGCCCGCGACCAGCCAGCCCTGGATCTGCGGCAGCGAGAGACCCGTGTGCTCGCCGATCCAGGCGAGCGGTCGTTCGAGCAACGGCAGCGTCGAGAGGTCCAGCGGCAGCCCGGGCGTACTGTCGGGGACGTAGTGATCGAGCAGCTCCGCGAGCTGCGCAGCCTGGGCCGCCACGGCGCCCCCTATGGTCGGCCAGCGGCAGGACGAAGAGCAGCACGGTCAGCGCCGTCATCAACGAGCTCGCGAGCACCGGCCGGCCGCCGAGACGGCGCGCCAGCCGCGCGTTCCACGGCGCGAGCAACGCGCCCAGCAGCACGGCCCAGAGGATCGATTGCCAGAGCGGCTCGACTATGCGCCAGACGAGCCAGCCCAGCAGCACCACCAGGACCACCCCGCCTGCGCGCACCCAGAATCGCCGCTCGACGCCTATGAGCCCTGGTGCGTCGACGTTGGAAGGGTGCTCGCGGGAGTCGTTCATCGGGTCGCTCATGACGGACCGCCGCCCCGGATCTGTCGCAGCGCATCGGTCGCGTGCCGGCGGCTGACCGGGAGCATGACATCGCACACCGTGAGCCGCACCACGTATTGGCCGTCGGCGCTGCGCTCCACGGCCCGCACGTGGCGTACCGCCACGAGCGAGTTGCGATGGATGCGCACGAAGTCCGGCGCGAATTCCGCGGCGAGCGCGCGCAGGGACTCGTCGATGAGGTCGGACCCCGCGCGGTGTCGCACCGTCACGTATTTCTGGTCGGCCGCGAAGTAATAGATGTCCTCGACCGGTATCAGCCGCAATTGCTCGCCCAGGCGGGCGCAGATCTGTGCGCGGCGACGGCCGAGCCGGGCCTGATCCGCGAGCTTCAGAAGCTGCGGGCCGGCCAGGCGCGCGGCGTGGCCGAGCGCCCGCGCGAGCTTCTCGCGCCGGATAGGTTTCAGCAGGTAACCGACGGCCTGGGCCTCGAAGGCCTCGAGGGCGTGCTCGTCGTAGGCCGTCGTGAAGATCACGGCCGGCGGTTCCTCGAGCACGGCCAGGTGACGGGCCGCCTCGATGCCGTCCATTCCGGGCATCCGGATGTCGAGCAGCACCACGTCGGGACCGAGCTCGGCGCAGAGCCGAATCGCCTCGGCGCCGTTCGCAGCCTCGCCCACCACGGCGACCTCGTGCAGCTCGTCGAGAAGGCGGCGCAGGCGATCGCGCGCCGGCGGTTCGTCATCGACGATGATCGCACGCATCGATCCAGGCGCGCGGGGTGCGTCGCTCGGCAACATGTGTGGGCCCGCATTGTCCGCCGGCCGGCCCGCGCGTGTCACGGAGGACCGCCGGCCTCGCCGAGCACGAGGGGAAAGCGCAGCCGCACGCGATAGGTCCATAACGAGCCGCCCGCGGAGTGACGCGCGAGCGCGAGCACCAGCGCGAGCAGCGCCGCGATCAACACGACGGCGAGCACGGCGCGGGTCTCGCAGAAACCGGGCAGATAGCAGGAACCGTCGCCCCCGGCCGGCGGCGCGGGCGCCTGCGCGCTCATCGGCGCGGCTTGTCGTCCGGAGCGGCCGCGTTCACCGGGAACAGCGCGTCCTTGAGACGGAAAATCGTCGAGATGTCCTCGTCGCCGTGGCCCTGCTCGATCAGTCGCCGGTACTGCGCGAGCGTGCTCTCGACGACGGGGAGCACGGCACCACGGCGTGCCGCCATGTCGTGGCAGATGCGGAGATCCTTCTCGTGGAGGCGGACGCGAAACCCCGCGGGGTAGTCGTTGCGCACCATGTAGGGCGCCCTGTGCACGAAGTACCAGCTCGAGCCCGCGCCCTTGCCCAGGGTCTCGATCAGCGGCATGAGCGGCAGACCCTCGGCCTTGGCGAACGCCATCGCCTCGGCGACCGCCTGGATGATCCCGGCGCACATGATCTGGTTCGTGGCCTTGGCGGCCTGGCCCGCACCGCTGTCGCCCAGGCGCGTCGCCGTGCGCCCCAGCGCCGCGAACACGGGCGCGGCGCGCTCGAAGGCGGCCTCGGGCCCGCCGACCATGATTGCGAGCGTCCCGTCCCGTGCACCCTCGACGCCGCCGCTCACCGGGGCATCGAGGAACGAGACGTCGCGCGTCGCGATGCGGCGCGCGGCTTCA
The DNA here is from genome assembly GCA_963834855.1 of uncultured Gammaproteobacteria bacterium. GTDB lineage: Bacteria > Pseudomonadota > Gammaproteobacteria > Steroidobacterales > Steroidobacteraceae > DATJKD01. The sequence goes on from CAWIDH010000032.1 coordinate 153,720, forward strand.
CGCGCCGTGCCGGCGGCGACGGTGGAGCAGTCGATGACGATCGAGCCGGCGCGCAGCCCGGGAAGCATCGCGTCGACGACGGCGAGCACGTCGGCGTCGGCCGAGACGCAGAGCACGATCACGTCGCAGCGTGCGGCGAGCGCTGCGGGGTCAGGGGCACCGGCGACGCCGAGCTCGGCCGCGACCTCGGTCGCCCGGGAGGCGGTGCGGTTCCAGACGGCGGTGAGCAGGCCCGCCTTGTGCAGGTTGCGCGCCATGCCGCGGCCCATGGCGCCGAGGCCGGCGAACCCCACCGCCAGCGGCACGATCAGCCCTCGTTGCAGAACTCGTTCATCACCTGCAGGGCTTTCGCGCGTGCATCGTCAATCTCGGCGGACGTGAGGTAGCGACGCTCGCCTTCCGTCTCACCGGGCTCATAGAGGCGCCACGCGTTCATGTACTGCTCATAGCGCTGGCGTGCTTCCTCACAGCGGCGAGCTTTCGCCGTCGCGGAGAGTTCACTCGCGCGCGCTGCGTCGGCGGCATCGGCCGCCTGGTCGGTGCGCGCCTTGTCCTGCTCCGCGTAGGTCTTCATCTGCTCCTCGTAACGCTGCTGCACCGCCACCTCGTCGGTGGCCTGGGTGCGCACGTCGAGTCGCTGGGCCGGCAGAGTCGATGGCCGGTCGGTGTACACCGGTCGACCCGCGGAGTCCGTCTCCTTGAAAACGTCGCTGGCCTGGGCGCCGCCGGTCACCAGCATCGCCACCAGGAGCGTCAATGTGGGCTTCATCGTCGGGGCCTCCATTCGGACCCCACGAGTCTAGCAGGATGGCCGCAGGTCGCCTTCGCCGCGTGCGACAGCACCTGCGAACTGAGACAGAGTCCCGGAAATTATGGGGTGCGGAAGCCCGCGGCCGTACGCAGGGGAGAGGGGCAGCCGGACCCTCTGGCCGGCCGCCCTTGCTGGGGTCCTACAGGTTGTAGCCGCGCTCGTCGTGCAACGCGAGATCCAGACCGAGCGTCTCCTCCTCGTCCGAAACCCGCAGTCCCACCAGGACGTCGACCAGCTTGAGCAGTACGAAGCTCAGCACGCCCGTGAAGACCACGGTGAACACGACGCCCTTCACCTGGATCCAGAGCTGGCCGCCCATGGTCGCCTCACCCGGATCCCACACGCCACCGAGCGCCGGGAACGCGAACGCGCCGGTCAGGATCGCACCGACGATCCCGCCGATGGCGTGCACGCCGAAAACATCCAGGGAATCGTCGTAACCGAACCTGCGCTTGAGTTTCGTTGCGGCGAGAAAGCACAGGACGCCCGAGACGAGGCCGATCACGAGCGCGCCCATCGGACCGGCCGTGCCGGAGGCGGGCGTGATCGCGACCAGCCCGGCGACGGCGCCGGACGCGATGCCGAGGAGGCTCGGCTTGCCGTGCGACACCCACTCGGAAAACATCCAGGCCAGCGCCGCGGCCGCGGTTGCCACCTGCGTCACGAGCATCGCCATGCCGGCGGACGCTCCGGCGGTCACGGCGCTGCCGGCGTTGAACCCGAACCATCCCACCCAGAGCATCGAAGCGCCGATCACGGTCAGGGCCAGGTTGTGCGGCGCCATCGGGGTCGTCGGATACCCCTTGCGCTTGCCGAGCACGAGTGCGGCCACGAGGCCTGCAATCCCGGCGTTGATGTGCACCACCGTGCCGCCCGCGAAGTCCAGCACGCCCCAATCCCAGAGCAGCGCGCCGTCTCCGCTCCAGACCATATGAGTCATCGCGGTGTACACGACGGTGAACCAGAGCCCGAGAAACAGGAGAAGCGCCGAGAACCGCATGCGCTCCGCGAAGGCTCCGACGATCAGCGCGGGCGTGATGATTGCGAAGGTCAGCTGGAAAGTCGCGAACACCGACTCCGGGATCGTCCCCGTGAGCGAGTCGAGACCGACGCCCGCCATGAAGGCCTTGCCCAGGCCGCCGTAGATCGAGTGAAGGTTGACTTCGCCGTCCACCATCCCGGTGGTATCGAACGCCAGGCTGTAGCCGTAGAGCACCCAGAGCACGGTGATGAGAGCCGTGGCCGCGAAACACTGCATCAGCACCGAGAGCACGTTCTTCGCGCGGACCATGCCGGCATAGAAAAGCGCCAGGCCCGGCAGGGTCATGAGGAGCACCAGCGCGGTCGCGGTGAGCATCCACGCCGTGTTGCCGGTGTCGAGCACCGGCGCCGCTTCCTGCGCATGACCCGCTACGGGGGTGAAGAGGAGCAGCAGGGGCAGCGCTCGACGGAGGATAGTCGCACCTCGCAGTCCGGGACGAATCACTGTGTTTCTCCTGGGTTCGCTCGATCGTTGGTTGCAGCTTCCGGCTGCGCGGTGATGAGCTTCATCGATACGCCTCCTGGGTCGCCCCGGCACGACTCCGCGATCCGAAAGTGCACGATCCATGCCAGCGTCGAAAATGGCTCGGAGCCAATTTGGCGGTCCGAAAATGGCTTCGAGCCATCTCTCGTGCACCATCTTGGAGCAGGGCCATCAGGGTTCCGCACACCGCGGGGGCGACGACCGCCGGTCGCGGCTTGTCCCCGGCGCGCGGCCTGTCTAGGCTTGCGCGCCATGGCATTCGACCCGCGATTCATCGACGAGCTGGCCCGGCGGTTGGCGGGTTCCGTCCCCGATGGGCTGGTGGCCCTGCGCCGCGACCTGGAGCAGAACTTCAAGGGCGTGCTCCAGGCGGGCCTCGCGAAGCTCGACCTGGTCACGCGCGAGGAATTCGACGTGCAGGCTGCGGTCCTGCGCCGCACCCGCGAGAAACTGGCGGACCTCGAGCGGCGCCTGCGTGACCTCGAAGGCAAGACTTGATCCTCGCTCGCCCGCGGTGGCTGCCGCTCGCCGGCGCCCGGCCGCGGTGGCTCGCTACTCGCCGGCGCTCGGCCCGGGTGCCTCGTGGGCCGCTGGCCACGATCAGCGGTCAGTGCAGAGCTCAGGAGGGTGCCCCGCACGTTCTGTCGGAGCACGCCGCGTCGTCAGTGGTATCGCGGAATCGTCGCAGAGTCATGACTTCCGAGTGCCCGCGACGTCTACCTGTGAGTGATCAGGCGTCGTCGCGGCCACGAGACACCCGGTCCAAACGCCGGCTCGCGGATGCCGCGGTGGCCTCCGGCTCGTCGATGCCACGGTGGGGTCACGAGCCGACGCGTGGACGCGGTGTATCCCAGCCGCGACGAGGCATCCGTGTGCGCAGGTGGACGTCGCGGACCACTCCTAGCGAAAGACCGCCTCGACGATTCCGCGATACCAACGACCGTTCGGCGTGCGCCGACACCACGTGCGGGGCACCATCTTCCGCCGTGCAACGACCCTCGAATCGTGGTGAGCGGCTGGGGATACACCGCGGCCGGGCGTCGGCGAGTAGGAGCCACCGCGGCCGGGGCGAGCGGGCGTCGGCGAGCAGCTAGGCGGCCGCCCGCAGCGCGCGTCCCAGCTTGCGCGTCCCGAGGGCGGGCGTGACGCTTCGTCCATCCCAGACCTGCTCGCCGGCAATGAACACGCTGGTGACCACGCCGTCGGAACGGTTGACGAGCTGATCGTGCTCGAAGACCTCGCGGTACACCATGCGTCGGCTCGCGTCGGTGTCGTAGCGCGAGAGCGCCTTCGGGTCGATCAACACCAGGTCGGCCTGTGCGCCGACGTCCATGCGGCCCGCGTCCACGCCGAAGAATTCCGCGGGCGCGCGCGTCAGGCGCCGCACCGCGTCCGCCACCCGCCCGAGCGACTCCTGCGCGGCCATCTTGAGCGTGAGCAGGTTGCCGTCGAAGAAGGCGAGGTTGATCAGGTGCGCGCCGCTGTCGTTGAACCCCGGCAGCATGTGCGGGTGGAAGAGCAGCCGGCGCAGGATCTCCGGCCGGTCGTTGCCGACCACGAACCACCAGCGGAGCGCCCGGTCGTAGCGGCGCAGCAGGTGCAGCAGGAACTCGGCGTCGTGCTCGGCCGGTGTGGCGAAGGACGCGAGCGCTTCGGCCTCCGCGGGGCTGCGAGCCAACGTGCGGTCGCCTGCCTGGAACGAGGTGAGCCGCCGCCGGATCGCGCCGAAGGTCTCGCCCTGCCACTCCGGGACCGGGCAACGCTCGACGGTCATCGCGTCGAGATCGCGGTTGAAGGTCGACACCGCGCGGCGGTCCTGCCATTCGCGCACGAAGGTCGTGCCGAACTCCGTGGAGTCCAGGATCGCGCGCCGCCCTGCTGCGTCCTCGATCTCGCAGGCCATCAGCCGGCGCGTAGATGTGAACTCCTCGAAGATCGGGCAGATCGCGCCCTCGGCGTACATCCGGAAGGGCGCGGCCAGCACCTGGAAATGGAACCTGCCGTCGAGCAACCGCGAGTTGAGCAGGTTCGCGAGAAACGGGAACAGCCGCCACGTCTGGCGCTCGTGCGTGAGGTCGATGGCGGTCAGCGCGGAGGTGCGAAGCGGCCGCCCGAACAGCCGACCGCTCGTCAGGAAGAACCGCAGGAAGGTCGCCACCCGCCGCGACGAATCCGGCGTGCACTGCCAGACCCGGTCGTGGCGGCGCACGATGCCGAGCAGGGTGCGCAGCTCGGTCGATGCGGCGTGCTGCGCGGGGATGCGCTTGTCGGTGTGCGGCGCGTTCGCGAGATAGTGAAAAGGGATCGCGTCCGTTGAGAAGCCCGCGTAGCCCTCGCGCATCGCGCCTTCGAGCAGGGTCTTCATGCGTTCGAGCTCGGCGGCCGTCGGTTCCCGGGTCACCGCCGCGGTCGTGCCCATCACCGCGATGCGCAGCATCGAATGCGGCAGCAGCGGCACGATGTTGGGGCCGAGCGGCAGGGCGTCGAGGTGCGCGAGATAGCCCGCCGTCGTGTCCCAGTCCATCTTGTCGACGACCCGCGACAGCACCGACTTCGGCACGTTCTCGACCCGCGCGAAGCAGTCGAGCACCGGGTCATCGCCGTTTGCACGTTGCGCGCCGAAGGCCGTGCCGAGGCTGCAATTGCCGACGACCACGGTCGTGGTGCCGTGGCGCACCGACTCCGGCAGCCCGGGCGCGAGCTCCGCCTCGAGATCGAGATGCGTGTGGATGTCGAGCAGGCCCGGCATCAGCCACTGCCGGCCCGCGTCGATCACGCGCGCTGCTTCCGGGGCCCTGAGACCCATGCCGCGCGCGGCGATGCGCCCGTCGCGCACCAGCACGTCCTCGAGCGTCGGCGCCGCACCGGTGCCGTCGAACACCGTCGCGTTCCGGACAAGCATCGCCGCCGGGATCCCGGCGGCGCCGTTGCCTGCCTGCACCTGGATGCCGGACATCGGCCTACCCTTCGTGCTGGCCAGCGACGCGACTTCGGCGGCCAGCGTTCGAGATGACCGGGTCATTGGCACCTGCGTGTGGATGGCCCGGTCTGGCGCCGGGCCTGGGCCTATGTTGGCAATTCCGCGACCGCGGCACCAGTGCGGCGCCCGTGAGGAGCCCGTATCGGCACGTGTAACCGGGGGTCCGCGCCGCGTTCGAAGCTTCGAGGGCGGAGCGGCCGGGCCCTCGGGGCTGAGCGGAGGCCATTTTGCAAAGCCGGCATCATTTGGTGATACTGCGGCGCGAGATGAATGCGTCGCCCGAACTCGTTGCTGTTCATCGCTGGTGGTGGCGCCACCCATAAGGAGTTGGGCGCCCGTCGCATAAGTCTCGTTTCGCAGCTTTCCCTAGACCCATCTCCGCGAGCTACCGGGGATGGGTTTTTCGTCTGGGCGTCCCCGGTCCTCGCGACAGAGGACACCTGAGTGACCGCAAGTTCCGCGTTCGACATCGCCGCCGACCTCGACACGCCGGTCTCGGCTTTTCTCAAGCTCAAGTCCTTCCGGCCGCGCTTCCTGCTCGAGAGCGTCGAGGGGGGCGAGCGGCTCGCGCGCTACTCGTTCGTCGGCTTCGGCGATTGCCTGGAGTTTCGCCTCGACCGTGGCGGGCTCACTGTCGGGTCCGTGCTGGGTGCGCGTCCGGCGGACCGGGCGCGCCTCCTCGACGCGCTGCGTACGGCGCTCGCACAGGCGCCGCGCCCCGAGGCCGGTGCGAACAGCTTCCCGCTGCACGGCGGGCTGGTCGGCGTCGCGAGCTACGACCTCGTCCGCTACTTCGAGCGGCTCCCCGCGCGCACTGCGGCGATCGATGACTGCCCGGACGCGCACTATGTCGCCCCGCGCTCGCTGCTGGTGTTCGACCACCTGACGCGTCGGGCGGCGCTGCTCCACGCTGGCCCTGACCAGGAGCGGCTGAGCCTGCGCCGCGAGGTCATCCGCGCGATGCGCGGGGGTCTGCCCGGGCCGGCCTGGCAGGCGACGTTCGCGCCGCCTTCGGCGAGCCTGACCGAAGGGCAATATCTGCAGGGCGTCGCGCGGGCCCAGGAGTACATCGCCGCGGGCGATGTCTACCAGCTGGTGCTGGCGGTGCGCTTCGCAGGGCGCTGCGACCTCGATCCCTTCGAAGCCTATCGGGCGCTGCGGCTCCTCAATCCGTCTCCTTACATGTATTACTGCGAGCTCGGCGACCGCGTGGTGGTGGGCTCCTCGCCCGAGGCTCTCGTGAAGCTGACCGGCCGCCGCGCGCAGATGCGCCCGATCGCGGGCACCCGCCCCCGCGGAGCGGACGCTGCGCGGGACGCCGAGCTCGAAGCCGAGCTCCTCGCCGACCCGAAGGAGAACGCCGAGCACGTCATGCTCGTCGACCTCGCGCGCAACGACCTCGGCCGCGTGGCCGCAGCGGGTTCCGTCGAGGTGCAGCCGCTGCGCTCGATCGAGCGCTACAGCCACGTCATGCACATCGTGAGCGGCGTCAGCGGTGAGCTCGCCGCGGGCCGCGACGCCTTCGACCTGTTTGCCGCGGCCTTCCCGGCCGGTACGCTGGTGGGCGCGCCGAAGGTCCGCGCCATGGAGATCATCGACGAGCTCGAGCCCGTGCCGCGCGGCTTCTACGGTGGCACCGTCGGCTATTTCGGCCACGGCGGCGACATGGACCAGGCGATCACCATCCGCACGCTGGTGTTCCACGGCGACAGCTACAGCTACCAGGCGGGCGCCGGGATCGTCGCCGACAGCGACCCCGAGGCCGAGTACCGCGAGGTGCTCGCGAAGAGCGCGGTGCTGAAGCGCGCGCTCGAGCTCGCACGGGAGGGACTGTGATACCGACGCCGCGACTGCTCCTGATCGACAACTACGACAGCTTCACCTACAACCTGGTGCAGGCCTTCATGGTGCTCGGCGCCGAGGTGCTGGTGCATCGCAACGACGCGATCACGGTCGAGGAGGCGCGCGCGCTTGCGCCTACGCATCTGTGCATCTCGCCAGGCCCCGGCACGCCGCGCGACGCGGGCGTGTCGATGCGGATGATCGAAGCCTTCGCCGGGCAGATTCCGGTGCTTGGCGTGTGCCTGGGCCATCAATCGATGGTCGAGGTGTGGGGCGGCGAGGTCGTGCGCGCCGGCCGGCTGATGCATGGCAAGGTTTCGCTCGTCGAGCACGACGGCGCCGGCATCCTTGCCGGGCTGCCGCGACCCTTCCAGGCCGGGCGCTATCACTCGCTCATCGCGCGGCCGGAATCCCTGCCCGCGGTGCTCGAAGTGTCGGCGCGCACGCGCGAAGGCGAGATCATGGGCGCTCGCCACCGCGACTTCACGACCGAGGGCGTGCAGTTTCACCCGGAGAGCATCCTCACGCCCGACGGTCCGGCCCTGCTCGACAACTTCCTCGCCATGCGCGACGGGCGGCGCGCTGGCTCGGACGGTCGCGCCGAGGCCGTCGCGCCGCGCCGGGCCAGCGGGAGCCGGCCATGAGCGAGCTGCGCGACGTCCTCGAGCGGCTGCTCTCCGGCCGGAACCTGGCGGAGGGCGAGGCAGCCGAGCTGATGCGCACGCTGACCGACGCCGCGCTCGCGCCCGCGATGGCGGGCGCCTTGCTCGCGGCGCTGCGCGCCAAGGGCGTGACGGCCGAGGAGGTGCGCGGCTTTGCCTCCGCGATGCGAGGGCTCGCGCGCAAGCCGCTGCTGCCGCCGGGCGGACCCTCGCTCGACGTCGTCGGGACCGGCGGCGACGCCTCGGGGAGCTTCAATCTGTCCACCGGTGCGGCACTGCTCGTCGCAGCCATGGGGGTGAGGGTCGTCAAGCACGGCAATCGCTCGGTGTCGAGCCGCTCCGGCAGTGCGGATCTGCTCGAGTCCCTCGGTCTGTCGCTGCCGCTCGATGAGCGCGCGGCGGGTGAATGCCTGGCCGAGACGGGGTTCACCTTCCTCTTCGCGCCGCATTACCACCCGGCCATGAAAGAAGTGGCGCCGGTGCGCCGCGCACTCGCGGTGCGCACCGTGTTCAACCTGCTCGGGCCGCTCACGAACCCGGCTGCGCCGCCCTTTGGCCTGATCGGCGCCTACAGTGCGGACGCCGCGGCGCTCATGGCGGAGACGCTGACCGGCCTCCCGATAGAACGTGTATTCGTGGTGCACGGCGAGCCGGGCTGGGACGAGGCGACGCCCGTGGGTCCCTTCGAGCTGCACGACGTGCGCCCGGGGCGTGTCGAGCGTTCCGTGCGCGATCCGCGCGAGCTGGGGCTCGAGCGCTGCTCGGCGGCCAAGCTCGCGGGCGGCGATGCCGCGCATAACGCGGCCGGCCTGCGCGCGGTGTTCGAGGGCCGCGACCGCGGACCACACCGCGACGCGGTGCTCCTGAACGCGGCGCTCGCGCTCGAGGTCATCGGCGCCGTGCCGACCGCGGTCGCGGGCTTGCGCGCGGCGGGCGAGGCAGTCGATCGCGGCGACGCCGCGCGGCTGCTCGCGAAGCTCGCCGCATTCGGCGCGCGACAGACGGCGGCCGTGGGTCGCTGAGGGTCGCCGCGGAATGGGACTCCTGGAGGACATGCAGCGGAGCAGCCATGAGCGGGTGACGGCGGCGAAGGCGCGCGTGCCTGAGGCTCTCCTGCGCGCAGAGATTGCCGCGTCGCCGCCACCGCCGCCGCTCGTGCTGGCCGAGCGCGGTTTCGACGTCATCGCGGAGCTCAAGCTGCGCTCGCCTTCGCAGGGCGCGCTATCAGGGTCGGCGAACGATCCGGTGTCGAGGCTGACCGGCTACGCCCGGGGCGGCGCAGCGGTCGTCTCGGTGCTGACCGAGCCGACGCGCTTCGACGGCAGCCTGGAACACCTGCGGAGCGCGGCCGAGGCGCTGCGACCGCTCGGCGTACCCGTCCTGCGCAAGGATTTCCTGGTCGACAGCTACCAGGTACTCGAAGCGCGCTCACGCGGCGCGTCCGGCGTGCTCCTGATCCTGCGGATGGTCGACCGCGAGCGCCTGCTCGAGATGCTCGACTGCGCGGCCGAGCTTGGGCTCTTCGTGCTGCTCGAGGCTTTCGATTCCGCCGACCTCGAGGCTGCGGGCGCCATCGCCGCGGAGCGGCGCGGCCGGCAGGAGCAGGTGCTGATGGGGCTCAATTGCCGCAACCTCGAGACGCTCACGATCGACCCGCGGCGGTTCGGGGCGCTGCGCGACAAGCTGCCCGCCGGCTGGCCGACGGTGGCCGAGAGCGGCGTCGAGGGGCCGCGCGACGCGGCGGCGGTGGCGGCGCTGGGCTACCGCCTCGCGCTGGTCGGCACCAGCCTCATGAAGCGCCGCGATGCCGAGCGCGCGACGGCGGAGCTGCTGGAGGCCGGTCGTCGGGCCGTGGCATGAGACGCGCATGACAGGGCTCTGGATCAAGATCTGCGGCATGAGCACGGCCACCGCCATCGAGGCCGCCGCTGCGGCCGGCGCCGACGCACTCGGGTTCGTGTTCCACGAGCGATCGCCGCGTAATTTGTCGGTGACGGTCGCGCGCAAGCTCCAGGCGGCCGTGCCCGCCGGCATCGAGCGCGTCGCGGTGTTCCTGCGCCCTGCGCAGGCGCTCGTCGACGAAGTCGTCGACGCGATCAGACCGGACTGGGTGCAGACCGACTTCGACGATCTCGAGGGGCTGACATTGCCAGCTGGTCAGCGCTTGCTGCCGGTCCTGCGCGTCGCCGCCGCGCCGAAAATTGGCTCGGAGCCAATTTACGCGGACCCAATTCTGGCGGCGGCTGCACGCTGGAAAATTGGCTCCGAGCCAATTTTCCGGGTGATGCTCGAGGGCGCGCAAAGTGGTAGTGGCGAACGGGCGGACTGGGCGCAGGCCCGGGCGCTCGCCGGCCGATGCGAGCTCGTGCTCGCCGGGGGTCTCGATGCCGGCAACGTTGCCGAGGCCGTCCGGACGGTGCGGCCGTTCGGCATCGACGTGAGCTCGGGTGTCGAAAGCGCGCGAGGCGTCAAGGACCCGGTCCGCATCCGCGAGTTCATCCGAGCGGCGCGCGGCGCCGAATCAACCACGAGCGCGGAGGCGAGTCGGTGAGCGCCATTGCACCTGCCATCGATCGCGAGGCGCTGCTCGCGCAGACGCTTCGCGGCGCATTCCCGGACTCACGCGGCCGCTACGGGCCGTTCGGCGGCCGTTACGTCCCCGAGACGCTCGTCCCGGCGCTCGATCGCCTGGAGGCGGGCGTGCGCAGCTTCCTGCCCGACACGGCGTTCCGCGACGAACTGCAGTCGGAGCTCCGGACCTGGGTGGGCCGGCCGACGCCGCTCACGCCCGCCCGCGGGCTCTCGCGCCGCTGGGGCGCGGACGTGTGGCTCAAGCGCGAGGACCTCGCGCACACCGGCGCGCACAAGATCAATAACGCCATCGGGCAGGCCCTGCTCGCGAAGCGGCTCGGCGCTGCGCGCATCGTCGCGGAAACCGGTGCCGGCCAGCACGGCGTCGCCTCCGCCGCGGCCTGCGCGCGGCTCGGGATGCCCTGTGTCGTCTACATGGGCGAGGTCGACATGGAGCGACAGGCGCCCAACGTCGGGCGCATGAAGCTGCTCGGGGCCGAGGTGGTGCCCGTGACGAGCGGCGACCGGACCTTGCGCGCCGCGATCGATGAGGCGCTGCGCGACTGGGTGTCCGATCCCGACGGTACTTACTACCTGCTCGGCTCGGCGGTCGGCCCGCACCCGTACCCGTATCTCGTGCGCGAGTTCCAGGCGGTGATCGGTATCGAGGCGCGCTCGCAGATGCTCGAGGCGACGGGTGCACTGCCGGACATCGCGGTCGCCTGCGTCGGTGGCGGCTCGAATGCGATCGGGCTCTTCCATCCTTTCGTCGGCGATGCTGACGTCGCCCTGCTCGGGCTCGAGGCGGGCGGTACCGGAAGCCAGCTCGGGCGAAACGCCGCATCGCTGGCCTACGGCACGCCCGGCGTGCTGCACGGCAGCTACTCGCTGCTGCTGCAGGACCCGCACGGGCAGATCCAGGAGACGCACTCGGTCTCGGCCGGGCTCGATTATCCGGGTGTCGGTCCCGAGCACGCGCTGCTCAAGACCGTCGGCCGCGTGCGCTACGAGGCGGTCGGCGATGACGAGGCGCTCGCGGCGCTGGCCGAATGCTGCCACGCCGAGGGAATCCTGCCCGCGATCGAGTCCGCGCATGCCCTCGCCGGCGCACGCCGCTGGGCGCAGGCAAATCCGGGCGCCCGGATACTGATCGGGCTCTCCGGACGCGGCGACAAGGACATGCCGACCCTGCAGCGAACGATCCTGGCCGCGGATCGCGATGGCTGATCGGGACTCACCCACCGCGGGCATGACCGGCGCAGGCACTGCCGCGCCCCGCGATCGCATCGGTGTCGCGATCCGGGCGGCCGCGGCGCAAGGTCGCACTGCGATCGTCGCATTCATGACGGCCGGCTTCCCCGACCGCGACCGGTTCCGCGAGCGGCTCGCGGCCATCGCCGCTGTCGCCGACGTCGTCGAGCTCGGCATCCCGTTCACCGACCCGATGGCCGACGGCGTGACCATCCAGCGGGCGAGCAGCAAAGCGCTCGCGGCGGGGTTCACGCTGCCATGGCTCCTGGCCGAGCTCACGGCGATGCAGCCGCGCGCCAAGGCTCCCTTGCTGCTGATGAGCTATCTCAACCCGCTGCTCGCCTACGGGCTCGATCGCCTCCCCGCGGCCGCGGCGGCGGCCGGTGTGAGCGGCCTCATCATCCCGGATCTGCCGCACGAGGAGAGCGCCGAGATGCGCGTCGCTCTCGACCGGGCCGGGCTCGCGCTCGTGCAGATGGTGACGCCCGTGACGCCACCGGACAGGCTAGAGAAGCTCTGCGCCGATGCGCAGGGCTTCGTCTACGCCGTCACCATGACCGGCACGACGGGCGGGAGCGTTGCCGTGCCCGACGAGGCGCTCGCGTATCTCGACCGCGTTCGCGCGGTGGCCAGGGTTCCCGTCTGCGCCGGTTTCGGCATCCGTACGCGCGCCCAGGTGGCGCGTCTCGCCGGGCATGTCGACGGCGTGGTCGTCGGGTCGGCGCTCATCGAGGTGCTCGAGCGTGGCGGGGATCCCGTCGCGTTCCTCCAGGCGCTGCGCGGATAGAGAGCTGGCCACGAAAGGCCACGAAGGACAGGAAGCCGGACGGCGAAGAGACGCGAAACGGCGCGAGACGAAGAAGAACAGGAATGGCCACGAAAACACGAGAACACGCGAAAGGGAAAGGGCGGCGCCGCGCGGCGCCCGGGTCGGGAGGATCGATGCTCAGAGTGGTGAGTGTCTTCTGTGGCTCGTCGTTCGGTGGTGACTCCGTCTTCAGCTCGGTCGCGACGGAGCTCGGCCGTGAGCTCGCGCGCCGCGCCTGCACGGTCGTCTATGGGGGCGGGCGCGTCGGCCTGATGGGCGTGGTCGCGGATGCGGCGCTCGAGGCGGGCGGGCGCGCGATCGGCGTGATCCCGCGCTTTCTCTACGCCCGCGAGGTCGGCCATCCCGGCCTCACCGAGCTGGAGCTCGTCGAAACCCTGGCCGAGCGCAAGCGGCGCATGGGCGATCGCTCGGATGCCTACGTCGTGCTGCCGGGTGGGGTCGGCACGATGGACGAGCTCTTCGAGGTGTGGAGCTGGTCGCAGCTGGGGCTCGAGCGCAAGCCCTGCGGGCTCCTCAATGTTGCGGGCTACTACGACCCGCTGATCGCGTTCCTGGACGATGCAACGGCGCAGGGGTTCATCAAGCCACAGCATCGCGCCCTGCTCGCAACCAGCCGCTCGGTCCCGGAGCTGCTCGACCTGCTCGAGTCACGCTTGGCCTCGATCGAGGCCGAGGGCGGGCAGGTCTCAGCTTGAAGCAGCTGTCCGTTATGGAACCTCTGGTTTACCCCCGGGTAAATCAGGGGGTTCCTTAGCTGGTAGTGGTTGCTCGCCGCCGCCCGGCCGCGGTGGCTCGCTACTCGCCGGCGCTCGGCCCGGGTGCCTCGTGGGCCGCTCACCACGATCCATGGTCGTTGCAGGGCTGAAGAGCCTGCCCCGCACGTTCTGTCGGAGCACGCCGCGTCGTCAGTGGTATCGCGGAATCGTCGCGGAGTCATGACTTCCGAGTGCCCGCGACGTCTACCTGCGGCGGGGTCAGGCGTCGTCGCGGCCACGAGACACCCGGTCCAAACGCCGGCTCGCCGATGCCACGGTGACCTCCGGGTCGCTGATGCTGCGGTGGGTCACGAGCCGACGCGTGGACGCGGTGTATCCCAGCCGCGACGCGGCATCGGCGTGCGCAGGTGGACGTCGCGGGCACTCCGAGCGAAGGCCGCCTCGACGATTCCGCGATACCAACGATCGTTCGGCGTGCTCCGACCGAACGTGCGGGGCACCATCTTCCGCCGTGCATCGAACCTGACTCGTGGTGAGCGGCTGGGGATACACCGCGGCCGCGCGTCGGCGAGCAGCCACCGAGGCTGACCGCGGCCGGGCGGCGGGCGAGCTGCTTCGGGGCGGCTGAGCAGCGCTAGCTTCACTCAGCTCAGAGGGCCGATGCATCGCTGTGAGACATCCGGGGTTAGCCCGCGCGCAGCACGCGCGCATGCCACCAGAGCAGGAGCGGCATGCCCGCCAGCTCGATGACCGTGAGAGCCACGACCGGCGCGGACGGAACGCCCCGCAGGCCCATCGACACCAGCCGCGCCACCCCGCCGAGGAAGATGACCGCGGCGAGGATCCGGAACAGCGTGGCACGGCTCCGCACGTCCATCGCGCAGTAGTAGAGCAGGGCGCCGTAGCCCATGAACACGACCCCGTAGAAGCGGTTCTGGCTGTCCAGCACGGGGTCGCTGAGCAGCGTATCGGATGATCGCGCCCCGAGCATCACGTCGCTCGCCGGGCCCAGCACGAGGTGCGTCAGGCCCGCCAGCACCGGGAGCGTCGCCAGCAGCTTCAGTACCGTCGTGAACGCCTGCATCCGACGCTTGCCGGTGCGTTGCGCGGTCGCGGGTCAGAGCGCCCGGCCGTCGAACTCCACGATCTTCACCTTGGAGAGGTCGAGACCCTCGACGCAACGCAGGTTCACCGCGGCTATGGCTTGTCCCTTGGAATCGGTGCCCTCGCCATATGGATGGATGCCGCAGGTGGCGCAGAAGCGGTGCTTGATGACGTGCTTACGGAAGGTGTAGGTGCTCGCATTCGACTCGGGCGTGAGGAGCCGCAAGGCGTCACGCGGAACGAACCACAGCAGCGAGCCCTTGCGCGAGCACATCGAGCAGTTGCACGACAGCGCGTCGTCGATCGTACCCTCGACCGCGAACTTGACGCGGCCGCAATGACAGCTTCCCGTGTACTGCATGCTGGTGCACTCCACTTCACTCCTGGCGCTGCCTGCTCACACCTGGACGAGGCCAAGATAGATCAGGGCCACGGCGATTGTGTCCGAAAACCCGTGCGCGAGGATCGGCAGCCACAGATTACGCCCGCCGGCAAGGTAGAGCGCGCCGAAGAAGAGACCCGAAAAAGCCGACCCGACGACGCCCGCGACGCCCTGATAGACGTGGCCGAGGCCGAACAACAGGCTCACCATCACCATCCCGACGACGTAGGCGGTCGGCGTCCGGTGCCCGAGGGTGGCGGCACGCTCCAGGACATAGCCCCGGTATGCCATCTCCTCGCCAAACGCGGCCAGCGTCCAGACGAGGGCGAGCATGCCGAGCGAGGCCGGGAAGGTTGCCGACCAGCGACCGGAAGTCCGACAGGTCGGCGGTCTCGCCGGTCAGGCGCTCGATCAGTGGCTCCGTGACGAACTCGCTGATCACCTGCAGCGCGGCACCCGCAACGAGCGCGACAGCAATGGTCAGAGGCCAGTTGGTCGGCCGGCGCAGACCGACGGATCGCCAGCCGAGCCCGCGCAGTCGCAGCGACAGCCAGCCGAGCAGCACGAGCCACGGCGTCTCGGTGACTGGTACGACGTCGAAGACGTTGGCACCGAAAACGAGCGCAACCGCCACCAGCAACTCCGCCGCCGCCGTCAGCCGCTCCCGCGGCCGGACGGCGGCCGGACTACCGGGCGCCGGAGCCACGGTCCCTGCTACCTGGCATAGTGCTCGGACCCGAGCAGGTGCAGCGAAACGTACGGTTCGTCCCCGATGACCCAGCTGTCGTGAGGCACCGGCGGGATGTAGAAGAGCGCGCCGGCTTTCAGCTCGAACACACGGCCGTCGTCGAAGGCCGCGGTCGCGGCGCCCGACACCACGAGGCCAACGTGTTCCACCGAGCAGCGCGTGGCGCCGACGGATGGACCCACGTGCAGCGACCATCGCCAGCCCGGCTCGTAGGTCGCACGGCCGATCGTGACGCCGCCGATCCGGACGAGCTCGAAACGGCCCTTCTGCATCACGCGGGTTTCGTCGGGCGCGTCGAAGCGCCTCAGGATGACCTCGACGGTTGATGGGTCCATTTCCATGCCTGCCTGCCGAGGTCGCGTGCCGTGGCAGGTCTATCCTGCCCGCGCGTCAGTCCCGCTTCGGCGCCAGCTGCGCCCGGTACGCGCGGATCTGCGGACGAACGGCCTCCAGCCGGGAAAGACTTTCCGCCGGCCAGTACTGGGCACGGTCGTAGAACTCCGGCACGGCGGGCGTGCCGGGAGGAAGGACCACCCACGGCTGCTTGGACATCGTGAAGACGTGGATGTCCGGCGGCAGGTGATCCGGCTCGTCGAGCGTGCCCACCCGGACGAAGCGCAGGACCGGGCCGGCGCCGCCATAGTGGCTCCAGACGGCGATGCGACACCGCGGGCAGCGCGCGATCTGCTGTCCCTGGCCGCTTTCGGACGGCGTGTGCACGACGTCCGGCTCGCCGGCGAGCAGCACGACGCGATCGGATTCGATCATCGCATTGATCACGAAGGCCGAGCCGGTCTCGCGCTGGCACCAGCGACAATGACAGCAGTGGACGATCAGCGGCCGCGTCTGCATGCGGTAACGGATCTGCCTGCAGTCGCAGCCGCCTTCGAGGGGAAAGATGTCAGGCGATCCCATGGTTTACCCACTGGGCCGGAACACGTCGCGAATGCTGTCGTCGAACTGGAAGGTATTCAGGACCCAGCCGGTCGAGGTGCGGTAGAAGTAGAAGTTCCAGCGGGTCATGTGCCGCTCGAAGCGGTTGATGTACAGCGTGTGGAGCAGGTGCTCGCCGGCGCGGTCTTCGCGGATGAACTCGTACCCGACGCTCTTGCCGAAGCGCTGCGCCATGATCGGGGCCTGGATCTTCGCCTGGTCGATCATCGCCTGCAGCTCCGCATCGGGGATCACCACGTACGGCCGCGCCAGCCGCAGGCCTCCCTCGATGTCGCCCGAGGCGATCCGCTGCATCATCTGGTCGCTCAGCTGGCGCGCGGCGGCCGGGTCCTTCAGTCGACCGGATTCCTGTGCGTACGCGGATGCCGCAAGCAACAGGACTGCGGCCAGGCTGGCCCGCGATGCGTGTCGGCCGTGATTATCCATCGTTGCTTCTCAGGCTGACTGCCTGCGAAGCATAGTCCGACTCGGCGAGGAGCGCGACTTCCCGGGCCCTCAGCCCGAGGCCACCACTTCCTTCAGGTGATGGATGACGAGCGTGCGCATGTTCTGCAGCGGGTTCTTTTCCCAGGTGAAGCAGGGCGGCGTGCGCCGCAGCATCGACCAGCGCTCGGTGTTCAGGACCTGCTTGAGGTAGGCGACGCTCGCGTCGATCGCTTCCATGTACGGATTGCGCCCGCCGTAGAGCGCCTCGATATAACGGTATGCGCCGCCGAACTCGCCGTCGAGGCGGATGCGCATCGTCTCGGCGACGAATTCGGGCGTGCTGCGCAGCACGTCGAGCCCGGAGCCGTATATGACCTTGAGCTCGCCCTCGCTGCCGCGCGTCACGGCGACGCCGCCGAGCACGAACTCGGGATAGAGCCGGTCACGGCACTTCTCGAGGTAACAGCGGTCGGCCATCTGCGCCATCATGTCCGCGGTGCCCACCAGGTGGCCGACCTTGCGGTCCAGTGGGTCGTCGAGGCGGATCTGGTCGAACGGCACTTCGTATCCGGTGAAGTGCACGATCTGCGTGGCCACCGGGACCCAGTCGGCCAGGCCGAGCGTCGGCAGGTAGCGCTCGAGGAACTGGGCGCTGCGCCCGACGTGCGTGCGGGTGAACTCCGCGCCGTTGCGGTGCATGGTGTCGTCGGTCTGGCGGATGTAACCCGCGTCGTGGAACAGCGCGACGACGATGCCGACCATCGCCCGCTCCGCGCCGAGGCGCTGCTCCGGTGCGTGCGCACGGTCGTAGCCGGCGAGCAGCCGCACCATCGCGAGCGTGTCGTCGAGGCTGTGCTGGAGGTCGTGATAGACCGTGTCGCAACCGTAGTACCCGGGGAACTGCCCGTTGAACAGGCGCTCGAAGTCGGCGAAGGCGGTTTCGAGCCGCTCGACCCTGCCGCTCGGCCAGGTTTGCGAATAGAGCTCTTCCACCGCGCGCTTCACCGCGGACACCGAGCTCACCTGGACAGTATTGGTAACGTCGTAGTCGCTGCGTCGGTACTGCATTGCCATTGTTCTTATTTGACCGATAGGGTCATCGCAGTAAGCACGAGTCTAGCCAAACGCCACAGGAACACCAGAGTCAAATTTCCCGACACGGAACCGCCACCAGCCAGCCGCCACCTATATGTCAAACGAGGCTACGACAGGTGCGTGGTCGGATGGGCGTTCCAGCCTGCGCGGCGCCCTGTCGATGTGACACGCCGCACATTTCTCCGCCAGCGCGGGGCTCGCGAGGATCAGGTCGATTCTGAGACCGTGGTTGCGCCGGAACCCCAGCATCCGGTAGTCCCACCACGAAAACGACTTCTCCGGCTGCTCGAATCGGCGGAAGCAGTCGACGAGCCCGGCGGCGAGAACCGCGCGCAGCGCCGCCCGCTCGGGCTCGCTCACGTGCACGCCTCCTTCCCAGGCCTTCGGGTCGTGCACGTCGCGGTCCTCGGGCGCGATGTTGTAGTCGCCGAGCACGATCAGCCGCGGGTGCCGTTCCAGTTCCGCGATCAGGTACCTGCGCAGATGCTCGAGCCAGCCGAGCTTGTACGGGTACTTGGGCGAGTCGAGCGCCTGGCCATTCGGCACGTACACGTCGACGATGCGCACGCCCTGGACGGTCGCCGCGAGGACCCGTTTCTGGTCGTCCTCGAGCACCGGGATCCCGTGGACGACGTCCGTGAGCGGCGTGCGCGCGAGGATCGCGACGCCGTTGTAGCTGCGCTGCCCGCTGTAGACGGCCTCGAATCCGAGCGACTGGATCTCGCTCACCGGGAAGTCGTCGTCCGGCAGCTTCGTCTCCTGCAGCGCGATCACGTCGACCGGGTTGGCCGCGAGCCAGTCCGTGAGCTGCTGCAACCGGACACGCAGCGAGTTCACGTTCCAGGTCGCGACGCGCATGCTGCTCAGGCGCGGGGTCGGTGCAGCAGGCGCGGCCGGCGCATTCGCTCAGGCCGCCAGGCCCAGCTGTCTCAGCAGTGGTTCGATCTCGGGTTTGCGACCGCGGAACTCGACGAAGGCTTCCATGGCGTCGCGGCTGCCGCCGCGCTCGAGGATTGCCTGCAGGAACCGGCGCGCTGTCTTCGCGTCGTAGATACCCTGCTCCTCGAATGCGCCGAATGCGTCCGCCGACAGCACCTCGGCCCACTTGTAGCTGTAGTAGCCGGCGGCGTAGCCGCCGGAGAACACGTGCTGGAAGCTGTTGGGAAAGCGGTTGAACTCGGGCGTCGGCACGACCGACACCTCGGCCCGCACCTCGGCCAGCGTCTCGGCGATCCGCGGGCCGCGCTGCGGGGTGTACTCGGCATGCAGCCGGAAGTCGAACAGGCCGAATTCGAGCTGGCGCACGGTCTGCATCCCGGCCTGGAAGCTGCGCGTGGCCTGCAGTTTCTCCAGCATCTCGTTGGGCAGCGCTTCGCCCGTGTCGACATGCGAGGAAATGAGCGGCAGCACCTCGCTGCGCCAGGCGAAGTTCTCCATGAACTGGCTCGGCAGCTCGACCGCATCCCACGGCACGCCGTTGATCCCGGCCACGCTCGGGTAGTTCACGCGCGTGAGCATGTGGTGCAGGCCATGGCCGAACTCGTGGAACACGGTCAGCACGTCGTGATGCGTCAGCAGCGACGGGCGGTTGCCAACCGGCGGCGCGAAGTTGCAGACCAGGTAGGCGATCGGCAGCACGTTCGCCTGGCCAACCTGCATGCGCCCGACGCATTCGTCCATCCAGGCGCCGCCGCGCTTGTGCGCGCGGGCATACAGGTCGAGGAAGAACCCGCCGCGCGGCGAGCCGTCGCGGTCGAGGATGTCGAAGAAGCGCACGTCGGGGTGGTAGACGGGCAGGTCCGGGCGCGCCACGATGCGGATCTTGTACAGCCGCGAGGCCACCGCGAAGAGCCCCGCGAGCACGCGCGGCAGCGGGAAATACGGCCGCAAGGCCTCCTCCGAGACCTCGAGTCGCTCGCGCTTGACTCGCTCGGAGTAGTAAGCGACGTCCCATGCCTCGAGCCGGCGCCCGGCGAATTTCTCGAGCTCCTGGTACTCGCGCTCGGCCGCAGGGCGGCTCAACCGTGCGAGCCGCCCCAGGAAGTCGAGGACCTCGGCCGGATCCTGCGCCATCTTGGTCGCGAGCGAGTACTCGGCGTAGTTCGCGAACCCGACCAGGTTCGCCGCCTCGTGCCGCAGGGCGAGGATCTGTCCCATGAGCGGCGTGTTGTCCCAGTGCCCGGCGTGCGGACCGCGGTCGGAGGCGCGCGTCACCCAGGCTTCGTAGAACTCGCGCCGCAGCGGCTCGTTGTCGCAATGCGTCAGTATCGCCTGGTAATTCGGCGCATCGAGAGGCAGCAGCCAGCCCGGCAACCCGGCGGCCGTCGCGGCGGCCCTCGCGCGCTCGATGATCATCGCGGGCACGCCCGCAAGCTCGCTCTCGTCGCCGACGACCCTCGACCATGCGTTGGTCGCGTCGAGCACGTTCTCGTCGAATTTCGCCTGCGTGCTCGCGAGCCGCTCCATGACGTCGCGGTAGCGCTGCTTGCGGTCGGGGGGCAGCGACACGCCGGCGAGTCGGAAGTCGCGCAGCGCGTTCTCGAGGAGCTTGCGCTGGTCGGGTTCGAGCCGCGCGCCTTCGAGATCGAGGACCCGCTGGTACGCCGCGCAGATCTCGGAGTTCTGCGCGAGCTCGGTGTGATAGCTCGTGAGCAGCGGCAGGCACGCGTTGAATGCCACCCGCAGCTCCTCGCTGTTCAGCACGCCGTTCAGGTGGGCGATGGGCGACCAGGCGCGCGCGAGCCGGTGATGCATGCGCTCGATCGGCGTGACGAACCGGTCCCAGCCCTCGGCACCGGACTCGAGCAGGGCGCGGAGCTGGCGGCGATTCCCGTCGAGCAGCTCGCGTATCGCGGGTTCCGCGTGCGCGGGCTGGATCTCGCCGAAGGGCGGAAGCTGGTAGTCCGTCAGCAGCGGGTTGCTCATCGGCTGGGCGGGTGCTCCGTCGATCCGGTGTATTTTAGGCATTTGACACCACGCTCTGCACGAGCCAGCCGAGCGCATAGACCGCTGCGGCGAAACCTGCGAACGCGAAGATCGCGCGGCGGCGGTAGCGGCGCGCGACGGCTGCGCCCTTGAACGTCGCGAGCAGGTACGGCCGGCCGCCGTCGGGACGACCGAGCACGTGCAGGGCGGCGATCGCGGGCCGCTCCGCCCGCTCGCGTTCGACCGTGCGGCGGGCCTCCGCCCGCGCCCGCTCCCATTCCTCGAGGCTGATCGAGCCGTCCTCGTCCCGGTCGAAGCGGCGCGCCAGCGACTCCTGGTCCTGTTTCCACTCGGCCAGCACCGCGCGGGTGGCACCCTCTGCGTCGTCGGCCGCGGCGCCGCTCACCGACCGGAACTGCCCGAGGGCGTAGACCTGCTCGTGCACGTGGATCCGTTCCTCGAAATACCGGTAGTCCCGAGCTCCCGCGCGAAACGTGGTCTTGCCCGGAATCTCGGTGGGCCAGGGAGTCGCGCCGTACCAGGTCGTCGATTCCGCCGCCAGGACGCGGGCGCCGGCGGGCTGCACGATGCATTCGCCGGTGCCGTCGTCGAGCAGGAAGGGCTGCTCGGATCGCCCGCTCGCCACGGTGCGCCAGCGCGCTCGCCGACTGCCGCCCTGGCCGTCGGAGCCGGAGTGGTGCTGGACGCGGTAGCGCCACCACACGCAGTCTCGCTGGGTGAGCGGCGCCAGGTTGCTCGTGGCCGGGAGGGGGCGGGAGCGACCCTCGATTTCGACATAACCCTGTGCGGCGGAGCGCACGCGCGAGGTCGGCGTGTCCTCGATGACCCGCGCGATGTGCAGCCAGCGGAACGCAAACCAGCCGCCGCCGATCACGGCCGCGCCGAGGTTCAGCGCCCAGAACCAGAAATCCGATGGGTCATCCAAAGAGCCGGCCCAGGTCCACGTCGCGGCGCTGCTCCTCGGCGAATTCGAGCAGCGGCGCGACCTTGAAGTCAAAGAGGCGAGCGAAGATGAGGTCCGGGAACGTCTGGATCCGGATGTTGTTCAGGTTGACCGACTCGTTGTAGAGCTCGCGCCGGTCGGCGATCGCCTCCTCGAGCTCGGTGATGCGTTGCTGCAGGTGCCGGAAGCTCGCATCGGCCTTCAGGTCCGGATAGCTCTCGGCGAGCGCGAACAACCGGCCGAGCCCGGCGCGGAGCTGCTCCTCGGCCGCGCCGAGCGCGGTGACGTCCCCCTGGCCCTGCGCCCGGAACACGGCGGCACGGGCCTGCATCACGCGCTCGAGCGTTTCCTGCTCGTAGGCCATGTAGCGCTTGCAGGTCTCCACGAGCTTGGGCAGTTCCTCGTGGCGCTGCGTGAGCAGCACGTCGATGTTTGCCCAGGCCTTGCGCACGTTCTCGCGCAGCGCCACGAGCCCGTTGTAGATACGCACGCCGTAGACGGCGGCGACGACGAGCAGCGCGAGGAACAGCAGGATCACGACCAGCATGGGCGGGCTCCGCGGCGACCGGCGACCCGGCCGGGCGCAAGATTGCCGGTTCCGCCGGCCCAGCGTCTAGACTACGTTTCGCAGAATCCGGAGCCGCGCATGACCGTGCGAGCCTATCTGGACAGAAATCCGACGCTGGGCGCAGGTGTCTGGGTGGATCCGACCGCCCTCGTGACCGGCGACGTGACGCTCGGCGGCGAGTCCTCCGTGTGGCCGATGACGGTCATTCGGGGCGATGTGAACCACGTCCGGATCGGCGCCCGCAGCAACGTCCAGGACGGCAGCGTGGTGCACGTGTCGCGGCCGTTCCCGGGGCAGGAATCCGGCTGGCCGGCCAGGATCGGCGAGGACGTCACCATCGGCCACCGGGTCGTGATCCACGGCTGCGTGATCGGCAACCGCTGCCTGGTCGGCATCGGCTCGGTCGTGCTCGACGGCGTCGTGGTCGAGGACGAGGTGATGATCGGCGCCGGCAGCGTCGTCACGCCCGG
Source organism: uncultured Gammaproteobacteria bacterium (assembly GCA_963834855.1). GTDB lineage: Bacteria > Pseudomonadota > Gammaproteobacteria > Steroidobacterales > Steroidobacteraceae > DATJKD01. Next base: position 176,543 of record CAWIDH010000032.1, read on the forward strand.
CAAGCGCCTCGCTACGCGCGGCTTGTACGTCGGCAGCCCGGCGCGACGGGTGCGCGACCTGACGGCGGCGGAGATCGAGCGCTTCCCCGTCCTCGCGCGCCACTACGTCGACCTTGCGAAGGACTACGCCGGGCGTTAGCCCAAGCTCGCCGGCGCTCGGCCACAGTGGCTCGCTGCTCGCCGACGCCCGGCCGGGGTGGCCTCGGTGGCTGCTCGCCGCCGCCCGGCCGCGGTGTATCCCCAGCCGCTCACCACGAGTCAGGGTCGTTGCAGGGCTGAAGATGGTGCCCCGCACATCTTGTCGGCGCACGCCGAACGGTCGCTGGTATCGCGGAATCGTCGAGGCGGCCTTCGCTTGGAGTGGTCCGCGACATTCCACCTGTGCCCACGGAAGCCTCGTCGCGGCTGGGATACACCGCGTCCAGACGTCGGCTCGTGACCTAACTGCGGCATCAGTGAACCGGAGGCCACCGCGGCCTCGGCGAGCCGGCGTTTGGACCGGGTGTCTCGTGGGCCGCAACGACGTCTGATCCGCCGCAGGTAGACGTCGCGGACCACTCCGGAGTCATGACTCCGCGACGATTCCGCGATACCGCTACCGATGCGGCGTGCTGCCGACAAGACGTGCGGGGCAGCCATCGGGAGCCCTGCAACGACCCTCGATCGTGGTTGCGGCCCAGCGAGGCACCCGGGCCGAGCGCCGGCGAGTAGCGAGCCACTGCGGCCGGGCGTCGGCGAGCAGCGTGCCACCGCGGCCGAGCGTCAGGGCGCTGAGTGCGTCCCCTGCAGCCGCGAGCGCAGCGCCTCCAGCACCGGTCCGGTGTCCGGCCGCACGCCGCGCCAGAGCCCGAAAGACTCGGCCGCCTGCTCGACCAGCATGCCCCAGCCCTGCACGGAGCGTTCGGCGCCCTGGAGCCGGCCCCAGGCCGTGAACGCAGTCTCGGCCGCGCCGTAGGCCATGTCGTAGCAGGTCGTCGTCGAGTCGACGAGGCTCTCCGGGATCGCCGGCACGTCGCCATGCAGGCTCGCCGACGTCGCATTGATGATCAGGTCGAAATGCTGGTGCTGCAGCTCCTGGAACGCGCAGCCGGAGACCGGCCCGAGCGGCGCGAACTCGCGCACGAGCTGCATCGCGCGCTCCGCCGAGCGGTTCGCGATCACGATCACGCTGGGATTCATCTCGAGCAGGGGACCGAGGGCGCCGCGGGCGGCGCCGCCCGCGCCCAGCAGCAGGATTCGCGGCTCCGTCCACTTCACGCCGAGATTGACCTTCAGGTCGGTGATGAGCCCGATGCCGTCGGTGTTGTCCCCGACCAGGTTCTCGCCGTCGTGCGTGATCGTATTGACGGCGTCGGCGAGCTGCGCGCGCGGCGTGAGGTCGTTGACGAGGTCGGCGGCAACACGCTTGTGCGGCAACGTGACGTTGATGCCGCGGCCGCCGTCGCGGAAGAAATCGAGCACCTCGCTGCGGAACCGTTCGGGCGGCGACTCGTACAGCCGGTACGCCATGTCCTGCTGCGTCAGACGCGCGAACAGGCCGTGGATGAACGGCGACCAGCTGTGACTGACGGGGTAGCCGAAGAGTCCGTAGAAGTCGGTCACGGTGCTGCTCAGCCGTCCCTCAGCCATTGCGCCGCGCGCCGTGCGAAGTAGGTCAGTATCCCGTCGGCGCCCGCGCGGCGCATCGCGAGCAGGGTCTCGAGCGCCACCTGCCGTTCGTCGAGCCAGCCGTGCCCGGCCGCGGCCATCAGCATGGCGTACTCACCGCTCACCTGGTAGACGAAGGTCGGCACGCCGAAGCGGTCCTTCACGCGCCGCACGATGTCGAGATAGGGGAGGCCCGGCTTGATCATCACCATGTCGGCGCCTTCGGCGAGGTCGAGCTCGACCTCGCGCAGCGCCTCGTCGGAATTCGCCGGATCCATCTGGAAGCTGTGCTTGGTGCCCTTGCCGAGGCTGGCGGCCGAGCCCACCGCATCGCGAAACGGCCCGTAAAAGGCCGAGGCGTACTTGGCGGAATAGGCGAGGATCCGCGTATTGACGTGGCCGGCCGCTTCCAGCGCATCGCGGATTGCTCCGATGCGCCCGTCCATCATGTCGGATGGCGCGACGACATCCGCGCCGGCCTCGGCCTGCGAGAGCGCCTGCTTCACGAGCGCCGCTACCGTGACGTCGTTCAGCACGTAACCCGTGTCGTCGATGATCCCGTCGAGGCCGTGGGTCGTGAAGGGGTCGAGCGCGACGTCAGTGACGACTCCGAGCTCGGGCACCGCCTTCTTGAGGGCGCGGCTCGCGCGCTGCGCGAGGCCCTCCGGGTTCCAGGCCTCGCGCCCGTCGTCGGTCTTTGCGGCGGGCGGCGTCACCGGGAACAGCGCGATCGCCGGCACGCCGAGCTTCGCGACCGCCTCCGCCTCGCGCAGGAGCTCATCGATGCTCACCCGCTCGATGCCCGGCATGGACGGCACGGGCACGCGCTGGCTGCCTTTGCCCTCCATGACGAACACGGGGTAGATCAGGTTGGCGGCCGAGAGGGCCGTCTCGCGCATCAGGCGGCGCGAGAAATCGTCGCGCCGCATGCGGCGCAAGCGTACGCAGGGAAACCGATGTGGAATTTCGTCCAGGCTCATCAGGTACCCGTCCGGGCCGGTGGTGGTTTGCGCCGGCTCGGGCCCCAGCGCTACCCTGCACAACCCGCGGCGGGCGGCCAATGCGCACGCCTGTCGCCCGGTGTAATCCTGCCGGCTGATGCCCGGTCTTTATACATGAACGTCCCGCTGGCCGAAAAGGACAGGGAACGCTGGTTCGCCGGGCTCTGCGAGGAGCTGCGGCCCGAGCTGTTCCGCTTCGCGTTCTGGCTGGCGCGGGACCGGCAGGTGGCGGAGGACGTGGTGCAGGAGGCGCTGCTGCGCGCCTGGCGTTCGCGGGACACCCTCGGGAGCCAAGGCTCGGCGAAGCAGTGGCTGCTCACGATCGTGCGCCGGGAGCACGCCAGGCTCTACGAACGCAAGCGACTGAAGACGGTGCAGGTGGACGAACTGGTGGACGAGGAATCGCCCGAGCTGGCGGTTGCCGAGGAGCGCGAGGTGCTCGACATGCGCCGGGCGATCATGCGGCTGGAGGACGACTATCGCGAGCCGCTGGTGCGGCAGGTGCTGATGGGACAGACGACGCAGGAGATCGCGTCCCAGCTCGGCTTGACGCAGGGCGCCGTGCTGACGCGTCTGTTCCGCGCGCGGCAGAAACTGCGCCGCGAGCTCGGGCTCGCGGCTGGTGTCGATGAGCCTTGAGCGCCGGTGTTTGCGCATGGACCAGTTATCATGAACTGCCTTGAATTCCGCAGGGCGGCGGGCGCCGATCCGGCACGGCTCGATGCCGAGGCCCAGGCGCACCGCGATTCCTGCCTGGCGTGTGCCGAATACCATCGTAGCCTCGTCGCCATGGATGCGACGATCCTCAAGGCGCTGCAGGTGCCGTTGACCACGCCGGCGGCGTCCGCGACGCCGGGGCCGCGCCGCGCCGCGCTGGTGCCGCGTAACCGCTGGCTCGCGCTCGCGGCGAGCGTCGTCGCGGGCGTGCTGGTGGGCAGTTTCCTCTGGGTGGGCGGGCCGCGCGCCTCGCTTGCGCGCGAGGTCGTCGCGCACGTGGCGCACGAGCCGCAGGCCTTCGCGTCGAACCACGCCGATCCGTCCGAGCTCGAGCGCGTGCTGCGCGCCGGCGGTGTGCGGCTGCGCGCAGGCCTCGACGAGGTGAGCTACGTGAACAGCTGTCCGTTTCGTGGCCACGTCGTCCCGCACCTGGTCGTTCGGACGCCGCAAGGACCGGTGACGGTCCTGGTGCTGCGCCACGAGCAGCTCAGCCGCCCGATGCGGCTTCGGGAGGACGGTTTCATCGGTTCGCTCGTTCCGGCCGGGCCGGGCAGCATCGCGATCCTAGGCGACGCGCAGACGGACGTAGCGGCGGTCACCGAGCGGGTGCTCGACGCGGTGGAGTGGAACGGAACCTGAGGACGCTAACTGGCCTCCGGCAAGCCGTCGTCGCAGCGCACGCGCCGCATCGGGAAGTCTTCGGTTCTCGGCTTTCCGTCCAGGAGGCCCTCGATCCGGGCGCGGAGCACGCCCGTCTCGTCGAGGCGGTAGATCACGCGCTGCGGAAAGTCGTGTGAAGTGTTCTCGAACACGACCTCCTTCGCGGCGAGGCGGAGCACTGGAAAGGTCGCCTGCGCCTGGCCGGAGGGATTCGCGATGAACACGAGCCGGCCGGGCGTGATCTCGCGGATCTGCATGAACTCGTGGGCGATCGTCCGACCCCCCTTGACCGTACGACTCATGCCGAGCAGCGAGCCGCCGGCCGGTCGCATCCACTGTTCGCCGGACCCTGGCTCGCCGCCTTCGCTCGCCCAGCACCCCGCGAGCCAGCCAAGCGCCGAGGCCGGATCGGCATCGGCGCGCGCGGCCGCGGGGAATCCCACCACGCAGACGATGGTCAGCGCCATGACGGCCGGTATTCGCATGATCGGTCTCCTTTGATCCGGGCGGAGCCACGGCGACGGCCGGCGGCGCCTTCCGGCAGCGCGGGTCATGCAGCGGAAAACACGATGCTGCAACACGTGACGCCGGCCTCGGCTTTCGCCAGTTCCGCCATCTCGACCGGGATCACGACCAGGCCCGCCGATTCCAACCGGTCGCGCGTCCGGGGGAAGTGGCGGGGATGAAGCACGGCGCCGCCGACCGCGAGCGCGTTCGCCGCGAGGGGCTCCCCGGGGTCGACGTTCACGTGCGCGAAGCCGGCGAACGGCGCGGGCGACACCCAGTCCGGATTGAGGAGCAGCGTCGCGTCCGCGACCCGCGTGACGGCGCTTTTGAGGTGCAGGCAGTGCGTGACCGGCACGGTGACTATGCGATAGCCCCACGGCGCCAAGGCGTCGCGCAGCTGCGCTGCGGCCGCGGCATTGGTGCGCGCCGATTGGCCGACGAACACGGTGCGGTCCACGATGAGCACGTCTCCGCCGTCCAGCGTGCCGGGCGGCTCGATCGCGATCGTGGGGCGGTAGCCGGTGAGGCGGGCGGCGACGGACGCCGTCTCGGCGCGCCGCGTTGGGGCACCCGGCCGCGCGATAACCGCGAGCTCGTCGAGCACCACGGCCGTGTCCTCCACGAACACGCCGTCCGGCAAGGACGGCTCCGCCGGCAGTCGCAGCACCGTCGCGCCCAGGTCTCCGAGCGCTCGCTCGTAGGCGTCGTGTTCGACGATCGCGCGCTCGACGTCGATCGGCTGCCGCGCGAGGTGGGTGAGCTGGCAGTCCACGATGTTCGGGCTGACCGCGCGCGTGAGTGCGAGCTGCATCAGGGCCCCAGGCGGCCCTCGAGCAGCTCGGTCATCCGTCGGGCCTCGACGGTGTCTTCCGCCGCCAGGCCGGCGGCGATACCAGCCCGGTCGGCGACCGAGCGGTTCTGGCCCAGCTTCCAGTTGCCCGTGATCGAGGAGACCGCGATCTCGAACCCGACGATGGAGGCCAGCATGCGATCGACGTAGTCAGCCGGCGCATCCGAGACATGCCAGGGCTCGGCGCGATTCGCTTCCCGGCCGGAGGTCAGCGATTCCAGGAACGCGCGCAGCCAGGCCGCGTCCTGCCGCCACGAGATCGTGCCGCGCACGTGGACCACGACGTAGTTCCACGTCGGCACGACCTTGCCGTGCTCCGCCTTCGCCGGATACCAGCTCGGCGTGACGTAGTGGTTCGGCCCGTGGAAGATCGCGAGTACCTGCGCGCCGGGCTCGACTTGACGCCACACGGGGTTGGCACGCGCGACGTGGCCGCGCAACACGCCTCGCTCACCGAGGCTTGCCTCGAATACCAGCGGCACGTGATCGGCAGACAGCCCGCCCGGCGTCATCATTACCAGCGTCGCGAGCGGATGAGCCCGGATCAGCTCCTGCAGTACTTCCGGCCGGGATTCCTGGAACTGCGCGGGCAGGTACACGTTCGTACGCCTGTTCAGCGGGCGCGCCGCCCGCGGCTCACGGGCGCTTTGCTCCGCGCGCGCGGACGGCGAGTGGAGTTGCGACGCCGTCGTCCCGGCGCCTCGAACGGCACCGAGGCCGGGAACTGGATGTTGATCGCGACGATGCGATCGGCGTAGCGGTCCGCGAGGCGGCCGAGGAAGGCGCTGAAGAGCTGCCATTCGCGTCCCGGCTTGTTCGGGCTGATGACCTCGCAGCTGATGATGCCTTCGGAGACCGACCAGTTCATCCAGCCGGGATAGGCGCTGTTCTTGTGCAGGATCTTGCGGCCGCGCTTCTTCGCGATGAAGGTGCGCAGCTCGCCGCTCCGCATCGCTTCGAGCAACGCCTTCTGCAGGTTCGCGCCGGTGCGCTCGATGATCTGGAAGCGGATCATATCGGCAGCCTCGAGCCGGATGCGCCGATCAACCGCCCTCGACCACGATTTCGCACTTCACAGTGTTGGCGATATAGCACTCGCCGTGCGCAACATGGTGCATGGACGCGAGCTGCTCCGCGGACGGCACCTTGGCGCCCGAGAACTGGATGCGCGGTCGCAGCGTGATGCGGTCGATGGCCATCTTGCCAGCCGGGTTCTTCGCCATCGTGCCGGCCGCGTCGTCCTCGTAGCTGTCGACCACGTAGCCCTGCTTCGCCGCGACGTACAGGAACGTCAGCATGTGGCAGCTCGAGGCGGCCGCGACGAGCGCCTCCTCGGGATCGACGGCCTCCGCGACCGAGTACGGCAGCGGGACCACCGACGGAGAGGAGGAAGCAGCCACGTTGACGCCCCCATCGAACGACCACTGGTGACCGCGGCTGTAGCGGTTGTCGGTGAACGCCGCGCCATGGCGCATCCAGCTGACCCGGGCAGTGTATCGGTGCACCTCGGTGCTCCTGCGACCAGGGGAGAGGCAGTCATCATGAGCCGGTTCCCGCGTCGAAGGAAAGCCCGCTAGCGCCGGTCCGCTGGCGGCGGGGTCGAGCGCGTACGCGCGCCGGTCAGGCAGATTGGCCGACGACCTCGTAGTGCACGACCCTGGGTTCGAACTCGAGCAGGAAATCCTTGTCCTCCGGATAGTACTTCGCGGCTTCGACGTCCTCGCCCGCGAACGCGCGAATCGCCGTCATGTCCTCCCAGAACGACAGCGTCACGAAGTGCGTCACGTCGCCGTCCGGCCGCTCGAGCACGCGCACGCCGAGGTTGCCGGCAACGGAGCGATAGTCGGGTATCGCGCGCGCGATCAGGAAATCGCGGTAGCGATCCGCCTTTGCGGTCGCGACGCGTCCGTGCCACATGCGCGCGATCATCGGGAGCGGGCTGCGGCCGGTTGCGGAGCGTCGTGGCGTGCATCGCCCATCGCCTACGCCGGCGGCCCGGCCGGAGACTCGGGCGTTGCCGCGAGCCAGGCCTCCGCCTCGGCGACCGTGGCGAAGAGCCGCATGCGGACGCCGCGATTGAGCGCTACCGTTTCCGCAAAGCTCATGAGCGAGGCATCGTGCTCGGGGTTGGTGTCGACGTACGCGATCTGCGAGACCACCGCCCCGGCTATCCTGCTGCCCTCGGACACGATCTCGAAGACCGGCACCGTGCCGAGGCTGGGCCCCTTCAGATGCTCCTCGAAGAGGACACGCGAGCACGCATGCTGGGTGCACGCATCCACTGCGCTCCGGAGGCTGCGGCGTACGTTCTCGACCGTGTTGTCGCCGGTCACGGAGACATGCAGATAGCCCGGCTTGGGCTCGACCGTGAAGCGGTACCTCGTGCGACCAGCATCCATCAGGGCCTCACGTCGCGAAGATCCGTTTCGTCTGCGATCGCCTTCCAGAGCATGATCACGGAGGCCGCGACACCCGGCAGGTCGCACGGCGTGCAGGCGTCCCCAGCGTACGAGCAGCGCCCGCGTTTCCGTTGTCGCCCGACCGCTGCCCGAGTCGAGAAGTCTACGCCGCCGCGCCAGGCGCAGTCACGCCGCTTCCGCGTCTCCGCTGACCTCGACCTCCTCGACCTCCGGCTCGCTGGAGGAATGCGCTCCCGCGACTTCAGCGTGCGCGACGGCCTCCAGCGACCGCAGCGGGCGCGAGCTCGTACGCGCCCGTTTCGGGACACTTCTGGTTCGGACACAGGATTTCCATGTATCCAGTGTCGAAGTTCAGCCGCTCGACCAGGAAGTCGACGAAGGTGCGCACCTTCGGCGATTTCGCCTGTCCGCGCGGGAAGACGGCGTTGAGTTCCGGCGCAGGTCCGGTCCAGCCCGCAAGCACGCGTTGCACCTGCCCGTGCTCTGCATAAGGTTTGACCAAGACGTCTGCGGCCAGCATCAATCCCTCGCCGGCGAGGAGCGCAGGCTTGAGCGCGCCAGGATCGTTGGCGATCAGCACGGGGTCGATTCGATAGTCGACTGTGCGCTCGCCGTCGTTCAGTGCCCAGACGAAGCCGTTGCCGGCCCGCCGGTACTTGTCGATCGCCAGCGTGCGATGGTGCTGCAGGTCGTCCGGATGCAGCGGCTCGCCGTGACGTGCGAGGTAGAGAGGACTGGCGTAGACCTGTGTGCGGAATACCGCGAGCCGACGCGCGACGAGATTCGAATCGGGCAGGTTGCCCACACGTAGCGCGACGTCGATCTCCTTGTCGATCAGGTCCAGCGGCTCGTTGTTGAGCACCATGTCCACGCGCACCTCCGGGTAGCGCGCTTGGAACTCGCCGAGCAGTGGCGCGATCCAGCCGATCCCGAGCGAGTACGGAGCTGTGAGGCGCAGCCAGCCGCGGGGACCGCCCTGCAGCTCGCTGACTGCGGATTCCGCGTCATCGAGCTCGCGGGCGATGCGCTGCGAATGTTCGAAGTAGATGTTGCCGGCTTCGGTCAGCCCGAGCTTGCGAGTCGTGCGATGCAGGAGCTGCGCTCCGAGCCTCGTTTCGAGGTCCTGCACCTTGCGGCTGACCGTGGTCTTGGGCAGTCGCAGTGCGCGCGCGGCCGAGATGAAGCTGCCGTGCTCGACCACCTTGACGAATACCAGCGTGTCGTTGAGGTCCCGGGACATGGTCACTCCCTTGTGATCCGCTGAGGACGTAATTCGCCGATTGGCCCGGCGAAGGGACAATTATTTCCAAAAATACGGACTAATCAAGTGCCGCGTCAGCCCGTATGGTACGCCGCACTAGCCAGCCAGGATTCACAGATGATGCGGAGAAGCCTGAAAATATCGCGCGGTCGTGACACCTCTGAGAGGTTCACGGACGGAACTGCGGACCGTCCCGCCCGTGGGAGCAAGAATCCCGAGGATGGGACAATCCGCTCACCGGTCGTGGTGTTGGGAGCGACCGGAATCATCGGCGGTGCGGTGGTGCGTGCCGCGGTTGAGGCCGGCCGCCCCGTCGTTGCGACGGGCCCGGACCTGCGACAACTTGAGCAGTTGCGCGTCGATCACTCCGGCGCCGACGTCACGGTGCTTGCGACGACGATCGCCGCCGACGCTGACGCCGGCCGTCTCGCCGCGCTGCTGCGCAGGGACGGCCGACCGATCGCCGGCGTCGTCGACGCGATGTCCGGTGACCCGGGTCGCGGCCGGCTGATCGATCACCCCACCGAGGTTCTACGCCGCACGCTGGACGAAGAGCTGCTCCCGCACCTGTCGGCCGCGCGGTACCTGATACCGCTGCTGGCGCAGGCGAAAAGGGGTGGCAGCTACCTGCTGATAGGCGGCCCAGGCAGCGAGTCGCCCTGGGCCAATTACGGCTTCCGCTCGGTCGCTGCCTCGGCGCTACGGATGGTTGCCTGCGTGCTGCACGACGAGGCGCGGAGCCTCGACGTCCGCGTGCAGATGCTCCTGGTCGGAAAGCCGGTGCGCGGCGAAGTCGCCTGCCGATACGAGTGCAGCGAGTGGCCGAGCGCGGCTGCGATCGGGCGGCACGCCGTGCACCTGATTTCGCTTCGCGACGCTGCCGGCCGCGAAAGTGGCGTCGCGCCCGCGCTCGTCGCGGCCTCCGCACGCGCCATCGTGCGCCACGTAAACGATGTCGATTCGACGCTCGTTCCGACGACCAGCACAGGGAGGAGCTACACGGACGTGCCCTCCTTTCTGAGCGCCTTGAATTCCCAGGACCGTCACGAGGTGAATCCCGATGAGACTCCGTAAGGTTTACACCCGATTTGGCGCCGGTGTCGCCATCCTCGCCGTCGCCACCGGGATCGTGTTTGCCTTCGGCGGCGACGCGGACGGCAGCAAGGCGTCGGGCGAGGGCATGCCGCCGCCGCCCGAAGTGAGCGTCGCGCAGGTCGTGTCGCGCGACGTCCGGCAGTGGGACGAGTTCACCGGTCGTGTCACCGCGGTCGAAACCGTCGAGCTCCGGCCGCGCGTCAGCGGCTACGTCGAGCGGGTCGCCTACGAGGAAGGGCAGGAGGTGCGCAAGGGCGACCTGCTGTTCCTGGTCGACCAGCGCACGTACCGTGCCGCGTACGATCGCGCAAGGGCGGAGCTCGAACGTGCCCGCAGCGAGTCGAAGCTGGCGGCCAGCGAGTTCGCGCGCGCGCAGACGCTCGTCGACGCACGGGCGATCTCGGGCGAGGAATTCGACGCCCGCAAGGCGGCGACCAGCCAGAGCAACGCCACGGTGCGCGCCGCCGAGGCCGCGCTCGATCGCGCGCGGCTCGACCTCGAGTTCACCGAGGTTCGTGCCCCGATCGACGGCCGCGCAGGCCGTGCCATCGTGACGGTCGGTAACCTCGCGCAGGCCGACTCGACGCTGCTGACGACGCTGGTGTCGCTCGACCCCGTGCACGTCTATTTCGAGGCGGACGAGCAGACCTACCTGGGCTACAACGAGCTCGCTCGCCGCGGCGAGCGCGGCGAATCGCGCAACCCGGTGCGCGTCGGCCTCGCGAACGAGACCGGCTATCCGCACGCGGGCACGCTCGACTTCACCGACAACCAGGTCGATCCGCGCACGGGCACCATCCGCGCCCGCGCCGTCGTGCCGAATCCGGATCGCGTGTTCACGCCGGGGCTCTTTGCGCGCGTCCAGCTGGAAGGCAGCGGCGTGTTCCACGCGCATCTGATCGACGACAAGGCGGTGCTCACCGACCAGGACCGCAAGTACGTCTACGTGCTCGGGCCGGGCAATACGGCCGTGCGCAAGGACATCGAGCTCGGCCGCATGGTCGACGGGCTGCGCGTGGTGAGCTCGGGCCTCGAGCCGATCGACAAGGTGATCGTGCACGGCGTCCAGAAGGTATTCGTCGCCGGAATGCCGGTGACGCCGCAGGTGATCGAGATGGGTGAGCCGCCGCCGTCGCCCGCAGGGCTGCCCGCGGGAGAAGAGAAGGTGGCGGCCCGCTGAACGGAACAGGCGGCGGCAGCGCCGCCACAGGGAGACAGAATGGATTTCTCAAAGTTCTTCATCGACCGGCCGATCTTCGCCGCGGTGCTCTCGATCGTGATCTTCGCCGCCGGCCTGATCGCGATCCCGCTGCTGCCGATCAGCGAATACCCGGAAGTGGTGCCGCCCTCGGTGGTGGTGCGCACGGTGTATCCCGGCGCCAACCCGAAGGTGATCGCGGAGACCGTGGCCACGCCGCTCGAGGAGGCGATCAACGGCGTCGAGGGCATGACGTACATCAAATCGGTCGCCGGCTCCGACGGCGTGCTGCAGATGACGATCACCTTCCGCCCCGGGACGGACGCGGACGACGCGGCGGTGCGCGTGCAGAACCGCGTCGCCCAGGCGCTCGCGCGGCTGCCCGAGGACGTGCGCCGGCAGGGCGTGACCACGCAGAAGCAGTCGCCCGTCTTCCTCATGGTGGTGCACCTCGTGTCGACGGACGGCAAGTACGACACGCTGTACCTGCGCAACTACATGCGCCTGCACGTGAAGGATGAGCTGGCGCGTCTGCCCGGCGTCGGCGACGCGCAGATCTTCGGCGGCGGCGACTACGCGATGCGGATCTGGCTGGACCCGGACAAGGTCGCTTCGCGCGGCCTGACCGCCGGGGACGTCGTGCGCGCGGTGCGCGAGCAGAACATCCAGGTCTCGGCCGGCCAGCTCGGCGCCGAGCCGATGCCGAACGGCAGCGACTTCCTGACCCTGATCAACGCCAAGGGTCGCCTGAGCACTGTCGAGGAGTTCGGCGACATCGTGCTCAAGAGCGGCGCCGATGGCGAGATCGTGCGCCTCGCCGATGTCGCGCGCCTCGAGCTGGACGCCGGCGACTACACGCTGCGCGCGCGGCTGGATGGCAAGGAAGCGGCCGCGATCGGCATATTCCAGGCGCCCGGTGCCAATGCCCTCCAGATCCGGGACGCGACGATCGCGAAGATGGACGAGCTCGCGAAGCGCTTCCCGCCGGGCATCGAATACAAGTCGATCTACGACACCACCATCTTCGTGCGCGATTCGATCAAGGCGGTGGTGACCACGCTGATGGAAGCGGTGCTGCTGGTCGTGCTGGTGGTGATCCTGTTCCTGCAGACCTGGCGCGCCTCGATCATCCCGCTGATAGCGGTGCCCGTGTCGATCGTCGGCACGTTCGGCGCGCTGTACCTGCTCGGCTTCTCGATCAATACATTGACGCTCTTCGGGCTGGTGCTCGCGATCGGCATCGTCGTGGACGATGCGATCGTGGTGGTGGAGAACGTCGAGCGCAACATCGAAGAAGGCCGCAGCCCCCTGGCCGCCGCGCACCAGGCGATGAAGGAGGTGTCCGGGCCCATCATCGCGATCGCGCTGGTGCTGTGCGCGGTATTCGTGCCGATGGCCTTCCTGACCGGCGTCACCGGCCAGTTCTACAAGCAGTTCGCGGTGACCATTGCGATCTCGACGGTGATCTCGGCGATCAATTCGCTGACGCTGTCGCCGGCGCTGGCAGCGCGCCTGCTCAGGGATCATGGAGCGCCGAAGGACGCGCTGTCGCGCGTGATCGAGCGCCTGTTCGGCTGGGTGTTCCGCCCGTTCAATCGTTTTTTCAAGCGCAACTCGGAGCGCTACCAGGGCTCGGTATCGCGCATGCTGGGCGGGCGCGGCAGGGTGTTCGCCGTGTACGCCGTGCTCCTGGTGGCGACCGCCGTGGTGTTCCAGTGGGTGCCGCGCGGCTTCATTCCGCTGCAGGACAAGCTGTACCTGATCGCCGGCGTGAAGCTGCCCGAAGGCGCTTCGATCGAGCGCACCGATGCGGCGCTGAAAAAAGTGGCCGACATCGCGATGAGCATGGAGGGCGTGCAGAACGAGGTGGCATTCCCGGGCCTGAACCCGCTGCAGTTCACCAATACGCCCAATAGCGGCGTCGTGTTCTTCCCCTTGAAGCCGTTCAACCAGCGCCACCTGAGCGCCGAGCAGATCAATGCCGAGATCAACCAGAAGATCGCCGGCATCCAGGAGGCCTTCGCCTTCTCGCTGATGCCGCCGCCGATCCAGGGGCTTGGCAACGGCTCGGGTTACTCGCTCTTCATAGAGGACCGCGCCAATCTCGGCTACGGCGCGCTGCAAGCGGCCGTCGGCGCCTTCCAGGGCGCGGCTTCGCAGACGCCGGGGATGGGCTTTCCGATCACCAGCTACCAGTCCAACGTGCCGCAACTCGACGCCGAAGTGGACCGGGTCAAGGCCAAGGCCCAGGGCGTGCCGCTGACGGAGCTGTTCGACACCCTGCAGACGTACCTGGGCTCGGCCTATATCAACGACTTCAACCTGTTCGGCCGCACCTGGCAGGTAATCGCCCAGGCCGACGGCCCGTATCGCGACAACGTCGAGGACATTGCCAACCTGCGCACGCGGAACGACCGCGGCGAGATGGTGCCGATCGGCTCGATGGTGAAGGTCAGCGAGACCTACGGGCCGGACCCGGTCCTTCGCTTCAACGGCTACCCGGCCGCCGACCTGCTCGGCGAAGCCGACCCGCGCGTGCTGTCCTCGGGGCAGGCGATGGCCAAGGTCAGCGAGATCGCGGCGCAGGTGCTTCCCAACGGCATGGGCTTCGATTGGAGCGACCTGAGCTACGAGGAGGCGACCCAGAGCAAGGCCGCGCTGGTCGTGTTCCCGCTGGCGATCCTGCTCGCTTTCCTGGTGCTCGCCGCGCTGTACGAGAGCTGGACGCTGCCGCTGGCGGTGATCCTGATCGTGCCGATGTGCATGCTCTCGGCGCTGCTCGGCGTCAAGTTCACCGGCGGCGACAACAACACCTTCGTGCAGGTCGGGCTGGTGGTGCTGATGGGCCTGGCCTGCAAGAACGCGATCCTGATCGTCGAATTCGCGCGCGAGCTGGAGATCCAGGGCAAGGGCACCATCGAAGCGGCGCTCGAAGCCTGCCGCCTGCGTCTGCGCCCGATCGTGATGACCTCGGTCGCGTTCATCGCTGGCACGGTGCCGCTGGTGCTCTCGCATGGCGCAGGCGCGGAAGTGCGTTCCGTCACGGGCATCACCGTGTTCGCGGGGATGCTCGGCGTGACGCTCTTCGGCCTGTTCCTGACGCCGGTGTTCTACGTCGCGCTGCGCAAGCTGGTGACTCGTCGCCGGCCCGTCATACAGCCGTCGCTGCCCCTGGAGGTCTCCCATGCCTGAGTTCCGTATCCGTCGTGCGGCGTCGCTCGCGGTCGTGTCGGCGGTGCTGGCCGCCTGCGCCGTCGGTCCCGACCACGTTCGTCCGGAGGTGCCCGTATCCGCGCGGTTCGCACGCGACGTGGCGGTAGGCGGGGGCGACCCGGGAGCAGTCCCCGTGGCCACCCCCGAGGCCGATGCGGCGTTCTGGGCCACGTTCGACGACCCGACGCTGACCCGGCTGGTCGACGCGGCGCTGCTCGCCAACCATGACTTGCGCGTCGCACTCGCCCGTTACGACGCGGCGAATGCGCTGCTGCGCGAGGCGGGCTTCGACCGCTATCCGACGGTCACGGCCACCGCGGGTGCGAGCGACGGGCGCTCGAGCGCGGACCAGTTCCCCGGGACCACGCGCGAGGAGCGCGATGCCGAGAGCTACGACGCCGCGATCATCGCGGCCTGGGAGCTCGACCTGTTCGGCCGCGTCCGGCGCAACGTCGAGGCGCAGCGCGCCGATGCGCTCGCCAGCGCGTCCGACCTGGCGGCACTGCAGGTCATCATCGCGGGCGAGGTGGCGCGCAGCTACCTCGAGCTGCGCGGGCTGCAGGAGCGGTTGCGGGTCGCGCGCGAGAACGCCGACAACCAGCGCGAGACCTTGTACCTGGTCGACGTACGCCTCGCGGCCGGTCGAGGCACGGAGTTCGACACCTCGCGTGCGCGCGCCCAGCTCGAATCGACGCTCGCGCGCGTTCCGGCGCTGGAGGCGTTGGTTGCGGTCACGCAGCACCGCCTCGCCGTCCTGACCGGCAACACCCCGGGGACGCTGATCTCCGAGCTCGACGCGCCCAGGCCGCTGCCGGCGCTCCCGGCGCGGCTCGATCCCGGCACGCCCGGCGAGCTGCTGCGCCGCCGGCCCGACGTCATCGCGGCCGAGGAGCGGCTGCACGGGGCGACCGCGCGGATCGGCGTCGCGACGGCGGACCTGTTCCCGCGCTTCACGCTCTCGGGCTTGATCGGGACCCAGGCCATCGACACGAGCGCGCTGTTCGAGCGGGACAGCGAGCAACGGCTCATCGCGCTGGGCGTCGACTGGTCGTTCCTCGACATCGGCCGGGTGCGCGCACGGATCGCCGGCGCTGACGCGACTGCGGCGGGCGAGCTGGCCCGCTACGAGCAAGTCGTCCTGCTGGCGCTGGAGGACACCGAGAACGCGCTCGTCACCTTCGCGCACGCGCGCGTCGAGGACCAGCACCTGGAGCGCGCTGCCACGGACAGCGCACGCGCCGCCCAGCTTGCGCGGCTGCGTTTCGATGCCGGCGCCGCTGACCTGCTCGACGTGCTGGATGCAGAGCGCGTCCAGCTACAGGCGCAGGACGCCTTCGCCGACGGGCGCACGCGCACCGCGACGGCGCTGGTCGGACTCTACCGGGCACTGGCGGGCGGCTGGCCCACGCGGCTGCCTGAGCGCGAGCAGGTGAGTTCGCGGTGAAAGCTGCCGCCGCCTTCGCCTTCGTGTGGCTCGCCACCGCGGGGGTGGAGGCGGGGGCACAGGCGTGGCGGCCCGACGCGGCGTTCTCGCAGGTCGGCGCCGGCGCGGCGACGGACGCCTGGTCGATCGGCGGGCAATGGCACTGGAACCGGGCGTGGATCCTGCGCGACTCGCTCGTGGTGCACGGCCGCTGGGAGTTCTCGGTCGGGCGCTGGCGCACGGACCCGGACGAGGAAGGCAGCGATCGCGCGTGGGTCACGCAGGTGAGCGTGGTGCCGACGCTGCGGCTCTCGGGCCTGAGCGAGCGCGGCTGGTACGCCGAGCTTGGCTCCGGGCCGAGCCTGCTCGCGCCCCTCTTTCGCAGCCGGGATCGCGCGTTCTCGACGGAATTCAACTTCCAGAGCCACCTCGCCCTGGGCTACGTGCTGGGCGAGCGCCGCGAGCACGACATCGGTTTGCGCATCGAGCACTTCTCCAACGCCGGGATCCGCGACCCGAACCCCGGGGTGGAGTTCGCGTCGCTGCGCTACACGTACCGATTTGGCGGTGGAAATGGGCGCCATCGGTTCGCGGGCACGGAAGAACAAGCCGCTGACTCCGCGAGCCCGCTCCACGACCCTTCTGATACTTGACGAACCCGGCACGCGGGAGCGCGCTCTGGTCGAAGCGGCACGACGGGGACGGAGACCGCACCATCAAGCCGACCTCAGATATGGCAGGCCCGAAGTCTTGACGTACATGGTGCATCCTCCCGCCGACCGGGGACGATGCTCCGAGCCGACCGGAAGGCGCAGCCAGCACCCCGAGGAGTAGGCACCGGCGTCGTCGACGAACTCCCCGTCCAGGACGAACAACTCGGCACCCTGCTGGTAGGAGATGACTCCCGGGCTCGTTTCCGGCTTCCAACGCTCGAGGCGCATCTCGTCCGAATAGCCGGCCTGCTGATAGAGCAGCTTCTGCTCGACTCCCGGAAGCGAGGCCGGTTGCCAGGGGAGCGTGTGGGTATCGACGGCCACGTGGTGCCGATCCCGGCCCGGAAACTGCCTCAGCTTCACGAGCAGCACGCAGCCGGGCTTCGAAAATGGCGAATGCCGAAAGCCCTCAGGATTGAGGAGATACGTGCCCGCGGGCCAGTCGCCATACTCATCGGAGAACACGCCCTCGAGAACGAGGATCTCTTCTCCCTCCGGATGGTCGTGCGCCGGAAACGTTGACTTCGGATCGTAGCGCACGACGGCCGTGACCTGGCCGGACTCCGGAGGGCCTACCAGGTGGACTCGCTTGCGCCACACCGAGCCGCTTGGGCTGCGCGTCCATTCCATCCGATTCGTATCGGCCACGGCCCGGACGAGGAGATTGCCGTTGATCGTGTCGTCCATGTCTCTTCTCACGGGCGCGAGTCGGTGATCACCGCACGGCCACACCTTACCGTCAGGCGATGGCTCGCTCCATGCGCACGAATTCGATGGCTGTGCCGTCGGGCAGGGCGTCCGTAACATGCTCGGCTTCGCGAAAGCCGCAAGCGGCGTAGAACGGCACGCCCGGCAGCGTCGCCATGAGCTCGAGCCGCCAGAACTTTGACGCTCGCGCGGCCTGCTCGCAAGCATCGAGCAGCAAGCGGCCGATGCCCCGCCGCGCATGCTCGGGTGCAACGAAGAAGGCGCGGATCCGCGCCGCGTCCGTGGCCGGATCGAGGAGATCCGAGGGGCCCACCGGGCGCTGGTCGCCTCCATAGAGCGTGCGGCGCCGGCTCCAGCCGCCGCAACCCAGGATGGCCTCGCCTTCGGTCGCCGCGAAGTACGTGCCGTCGGCGATCAGCACTGAGTCGACGCCGAAGACGTAGCGGATGGCGGCCTCGGTCTGCGCCGGCGTGTAGTAGCCGACGCTCAACGCACGCGCCGAACGCTCGATCAGGTGCTGCAACGCTGGGGTGTCAACCGACCGAGCGGGACGGAGTTCGATGGTCATGCGACTGCATCGATGTACTCGCGCGGAAACCCGAGCTTTGCGAGCACGTCGCGGAGCCGCGCGGCGTATTGCGCGTTCGCCTCGTCCGGCTGCGGGGCGGTGGCGAGGTTGTAGCAGAGCGCGCGCAGCGATTCGCCGTCGAACGTGCGGATCGCGATGGTTTCCGGCCGGTACTGCTCGAGGCCGGGCGCGGCATAGAGGCGGTCGAGCTCCGCCTGCGTCAGTGCGTAGACCATGCCGTAGACGCGGCCGCCGGTGGATGGGGTCAGCGTCGCCCGCCGGCCGATGCGCAGTGCAAAGCCGTCGGCGTATGCGCGCCGCGGATCCGTCGGGCTCACGTGGCTGTCGCGGAGCACGTCGCCATCCATGAAGAGCCCGTAGAAGAATACGTCCACTATCGACCACTGACGCTGCACTCGGCGCCGTCGGAATCGCGAAACCTCGCAATCTTCTGGCCGTGCAGCTCGGTCGGCGCCGCGGTGAACTCGACGCCCTGTTCCATCTTCTCGGCGTAGAAATGCGCGATATCCGACACCCGGAAGCCCAGCTGACAACTGCCGGCCGGATGCTCCGGCGACGCGAGGTGCAGGGCCAGCGTCGTCGGCCCGGTGTCGAACTCGCTCCACTGCGGCGACTGAAACCTGAGCTCGAGGCCCAGCCGGTCGCGGTGGAAGCGCACGGCTTGATCCATGTTTCCGACGTACTTGATCGCATAACTGAGTGCAGTGCTCATAAATCGTCTCCTGCCAGCTCGACTCGGACGAGTTTCATGCGCCCGGATGCGCCGCTTCTCAGTGTGACGTCGGATCTGCGGCACTTGAATCGTTTCGCAACCAGCGTCTGCAGTTCCGCGTTGGCCCGGCCATCCACGGGTGGGGACCTGACCTGGGCGAGCCAGGTGCCGTCGTCCGCCTGCACCAGCGAGCTGGCCCGGGCATTGGGCTTGACCTTCACCTTGAGCACGAGGGATCGCACGCGGTGGTCAACTCCTGCAGGCAGCGGATTCAGGCTTCCCTGGTCCATGCCTCCGACACGGCACGGCCCCGAGCCAGGTCATCCACCACCAGGATGAGTT
This sequence comes from uncultured Gammaproteobacteria bacterium, assembly GCA_963834855.1. Lineage (GTDB taxonomy): Bacteria > Pseudomonadota > Gammaproteobacteria > Steroidobacterales > Steroidobacteraceae > DATJKD01. The sequence goes on from CAWIDH010000032.1 coordinate 195,599, forward strand.
GATGGTCGTGATCGCTGTAGAGGACTTCGATGTTGACACCCGCGTCGGCCATGCGGCGCGTGAGCTGTCCAAGCTGACCTGGAACTGCCTGCTTCAGGCGTTGCACCACCACGTCGCGCTCCGCGAGCACCCGGATGCCCGCCGCTTCCAGTGCCTGGCGTGCGGCAGTGCCGTCGCCGAATAGGAAATGCGCAACGCCAGACCCACCGACCACCCATGCGCCGCCGCCCTCGATGCTGATGCCGGCGCGGCCGAGGGCTTCTCCCATGTCGGCGAGGGCTCCCGGGCGGTTCTCGAGCCGGATCGCCAGGTCCTTCACTGTAGTCCGCCTCCCCATGTTTCGCTGGAGACGCGGACGCTTTCCCTGCAACTCATGCTGGGCCTCGGTACGTGTTCTGCAACCAGAGTGACGCAGCCGCGTCGTCGCGAGGACTCTCGAGGAAGCGCACCCAGGCCTGCTGCTCGCTCCACACCGGCACGAGCTCCCACACACAATAAGTCGGCAGGTGCGGCGCTTCTCGATGGAACTGTGCGAACGCCGGCATCGAGTCGCCATCCTTGTACCACACGGTTTGCCACAACTCGTTTTCCTTCCGCCATGTGCAGACGATGAGGAAATAGAAGTCATTGCCGCATCGATGAAGCACGACGAAGCCGAGGCCGCTGACGGTCAGGTCGCCGGACTCCAGGGCCTGGCGTGCCAGGCGGGCGATCTCGTCGGGCACCGGACGATCCTTCGGATGCACTTCGTACCACTTGAGGAGCGCAGCCGGCAACGCAAGAGGGTCGCCGGGTGTTACGTGCTTTGCAGCATGCCGGTAGGCCGGAGCGACACCGAGGTCGGCGCGTAGTACGCGATCGATGCCGATGTGATCGAGCATGATTTCTGCCTCCGTGCGTCGGGCGGGCCTGACGCTACCTCAGCCGCCCAGGAACTTGAAGTAGATCGTGGTGGCACAAGGCCTGCCATCCGGCCAGAGCGCGTAGTTCGGGATCTGCCCGCAACGCTGCCAGCCCTGGCGCGCATACAGGCGCTCGGCATCGTTGCCCGTGACCGTGTCGAGCACCAGCAGCGTCTTGCCGGCGCCGAGGGCACTCCGTTCGGCGGCAGCGAGCAGCGCCGCACCAACACCCCGCCGTCGCGCACGCCGGTGCACGAGCATCTTCGCAATGTCCCCGCGATGCGGCTGATTCTCCGGCTGCTCGAGAAGGACCGAAACAGTGCCGACGATCGCTCCCGCCGTGTCCTCCGCGGCGAGCACGAGGCGCTCGCCACGTGCAACGTGCGCGGACGCGCTGTGCCAGAACGCCTCTGCCTTTGTGCGCGTCATCGGCAGCATGAAGCCGACGGACGCGCCACCCTCCACGCAGTCGATCAGCACGTCGCTCAACCCGCGGATCTCGGAATCACCGATCGTCTGCAGGCATCGAATCCGGACGGCGTCCGACACGTCAGGCGTCACCTTTGTACGCTCTACACGATGCGCCCGCGATTGTCGGAGGAGAAAGGTCGCCACCGCTGCGAGCAGCAATACCGCGGTCGCGACCTCGAGCCATATCGTCAGGTTCATGGCAAACGTGTGTGCCGACAAGGGAGCGACGGCATAGTGGCCGAGCCCATCGAGGCCGAGGACACCATAGACCGCCAGGACGCTCAGCCCGGCGAGCTGGTGCCGCCGCCGGATCAGGAACCAGCCGACCACTCCGACCGCGGTGACCCCGAGCCACGCAGCAAGAATCTTCGAGCGCGACAGCCAGGCGGGCAAGTTCGGATACGCGTCCAGGAAAAAGGCATTGTGGCCGTAGTGAAGTAAGCTCGCGGCTCCGTACGCGATCAGAAGGATCAGCAGCACATCGATCCGGATCGCCGGGGGTTCGCTGCTCATCGGAGCGTACCCAGCTTCAACGGGTATCCACGCGCACCAGACCGTGCCCGCCGACGGGCTCCGTAACCGTGCTTTCGCCGAAAGCTGCGATCAGAGGCTTGGCACGAGCTATGGCCTGCCGCACGGCCGGCAGCGCCAGCGAAGCGCGGTGGCTCTGCTCATCGGCCCAGACCTCGGTGATCCAGATCGAATCGGCGTCTGTTGGGGTCTTTGCGACCACATAGCTCAGGCAGCCGGGCATTTCCGTTACGCCTTCGAGGAGGATAGTGATCAACGCGTCGCGTTGGCCCGGTACTGCCGTCATTTTCCCGATGAGGCCATACATCTCTTCACCTCGTGCAGTTGACGCTCCGAGACGCGATACCGCGGCGAATGCTGCAGACCCTGCCATGAGCACGAAGCCGCGACGTTCGATGCGCATCGCGGGCTACCGCGTACCACCCCAGTCTGCAGGGTCAATATCCGCCACGGTCTGCGAGAAAGTCCATGCGTGACCGCCCAGGTCCTCCACGGAATACTGCCTTTCCCCGTACGGATAGTCGGCCGGCGCGTTAATGACTCGGGCGCCATGCTCGCTGGCGTTCCTGCAGTGATCATCGACGTTCTCCACTCGCACCATCACCGAGTGCGTGGCATGCCTCTCCTTCGCGGCACCCGGCGCCGGGACTGGCAGTCCGCCCACGACGACTACGGAGCCGCTGCCAACGCTCAGTTGCACACGGTGACTTCCAATGCGGAGACGCTCCTCGAACCCGAATGCCGCGCACAGCCAGGCCGCTGCTTCCGTCACATCCGCATAGGCCAGCACCGGAATCACGGCGCCCGAAGGCATGGAGCGATTGTGCTTCAACGTCGCGTGGCCCGAGGGTTCGTTGCGCCAGTTCGCTTTCACTCTACTCGTTGCGCGGATATTGGTGAAGGTCCGGGCAGCCACCGCGAGAGCGAGGATTGGACAGCAGGATCCGGCGGTGCACGCGCCGACTCGAAGTTGCAGATTTCACCAACCCAGTCGAACGTGATGAACGTTCAGTCCGTTCCAGTCCAGGGAGACCTTCGAGGCGCCCACCGGGGCACGTTGGCTCGGTACACATCGTACGCATTCCCGTAACGACGACGCAGCGTAGGCTCCTCGTACGCCAGGACGAAGGCGTGGAAACAGAGCAACACGATCGCGGCGTACCCGAGGAGCGCTGCGCTGCCAAGAAGTACGGCCTGGCCCACAATGATGCACACGACCGCGACATACATGGGATTGCGGACGTAGCGGTACAGTCCTGACACCACGAGCACCTCCGTCGGGGCCACCGGGGCCGGCGTGCCGCGTCCCTCCAGCGCGAAGCGCGCGAAGCAGTGCAAGAGCGCCAGCACGCCGATAGCAACCAGGAGCCCGCCGGCGAACCGGCCCGCCGGAATGCCAAGAAACGGTGGGCCGGCCCGCCAGCCGGAGATCATGTAGGGAACCAATCCCGCAACGGTGCCCGGAGCCAACACGAAGAAGATCGCGGAGCCAATAGTGGATGCAGCTTTTCCTGCCATGTTCACCGATACCGCACGGCGGCCAGGTCAGGTCGGGTCCACGCGGGCGTGAACTTGTGAAGCACAATCACCCGGTAAATCCCTCACAGCGTGACCGGCGATTGCGGTGCATGCCAGGCGCCGTCATCGTCTCGCTCGCTTCGGCCATTCGAAGCGGCGAATCCGCCAAGCGTTGACACAATTCCTCACGCTCGGTCCGCCAGCGCCGCCTCGACCAGCGCCGTGTCCAGGTAGTCGGTCAGCTCACGGAGCTTGCCGTCTTCGAGCCGGATGACGTAGCAGTAAGTGTTGTTGTACGGTTTTCCTGCCTTGGTTGTGACCCGCCCGCGACACTCCACGACCACGTAGTCGTCCTCCGCGATGAAGCGATGTGCGGTATTCGTATAGCGGTCTGCGAACTGCGCAAACAATGGCTCCATGAGCTCGGCAAGGACTGCCTTCTTGCCGCGGTACGTCCCTGACCACTTGGTCGTGCCGATGACGGTCCAGCAGAAGTCATCGGCCCAACTCTCGACGAAGGGCGCACTGTTGCCTTTCGCCAGCTCGGAAAAAATGCGCTGCAAGAGCTGCTTGTTTTCGGCTGCGCCCATGCCCCATCTCCTTCGTGCCCCTCAGGGTCCGCCTCGATCGCTGTCAGGCGTCGTCACCGCGAGATTCCCACCCTGGCAGTCATGATCTCAATCGAGGTGAATTGCCCCTTCACTTACCAGGACACACGCCCCTCCGATCCACGTTGACTGGACGACCCCCGCAGTCTTCTGCGCCCGGGCGAGCAGAATGCTCGGCCGCCCCATCTCGACTCCTTGCGCGATGCGGAGCCGAAGGCTCCCGTCGATTGGTGCGCCATAGTGGGCCAGCAGACCGACGACTGCGCAGCCAGCGCTTCCGGTGGCGGGATCCTCGGGCACCCCGCCTAACGGTGCGAACATCCGTGCACGAATATCGAAGCCGTCGTTGACCCTGGTGTACAGATAGACGGACGGCCGCACGTCCTCGCCGCTAAGGGCTTCGAACCCATTGATGTTGACCCGAGCGCGTTCGAGTGCCGAGCGGTCCCTGAGTTCGGCGATCACGAAGGGAAGGCCAACGGAGCCCACCTGTGGGTCATGGGTCTTCGTTACGATGTCTTCCGGGACGAGAGATAGCGCCGACGCTACAAGGCGCGGCGAAATGGCCTTCCCGAGCGACAAGGGCAGAGGAGCCGCCACTTCGCACCATGCAACCTTGCCGCGCGCCTCGTGGATCGTGACCGGGACCAACCCCGCCTTCTCCTCGAAGGTGACGGTGAGCGACGACCGGATCTCGCCGAACTCGCCAGCGCTGGCAAGGACGAACGCAGTTCCGACGTTCGGGTGGCCAGCGAACGGGAGCTCTCGCTTCGGCGAGAAGATCCTGACGTGGCGGGTATGCCCACCGTGCGGCGGGAATACGAAGGCGCTCTCGGAGAAGTTGAACTCTCGCGCGATCTGCTGCATCTGATCGTCCGAAAGGCCGGCCGCGTCGGGCAGGACCGCCAACGGATTCCCGCCGAACCGTGTCTCGGTGAACACGTCACAGGTGTAGTAGCGGTAGTTCAGGACGTACCTCCTGGGTCCGCCGCACGCTGCGTCGTGCGCACGTCGACCAATGTGTCCATGTCCTCACGCCGCCCCAGGAAGAAGGACATTTCCACCATGTCCGCGACCTACGACCGTCGCCGTCGACTCGGCAAGGAGCGGCGAACCACCAGTTGCATGGGCACGTACGTCACTCCTGCTCCCTGAACGCTCGGCCACGCCGCGCTCCTGCTTGAGCGAAGCGAAGGCCGTAGCGTCGGCTGGAACCGTTTGTGGCGGCATTCTGCGGATACGCATACGGGTACTTCTACGCCGCAGCTGTCCGCTTGCGGACTTCCGCGGAATGTCCGCGATGCAGCCGGTAGACGCCGGCCGCCCACTGCGCGGCTGGATGCCGCAGCAGCATGGCGCGATAGTCCTGTAGATACGGCGGTAGATCGACCTGCAGCGGGTATTGGATCTCGGGCGGCTGCAGGACGGGCCCCAGCAGCGCGGCAGCCGTGAGGTCGGCGATGGTGAAAGCTTCGCCAACAAGATACTCGCGGCCTTGCCGCTCCTGCTCGATGCGGTCGAGGGCCGCTGCGACGACAGCGCGATCCTTCTCCAGGGTGGCCTCGCTGATCTTGTGGCGGAAGCGGTAGTACGACGGAAAAATCCGGAGCAACGGCCGTAGCGTCTGGTAGGCCTTGTCGGGCATGCCCGTCGTCAGCACGCGCAGCGCGATGTCCGGATCTTTTCCGAACAGCGGCGTAACGATGGCCGCGCGCACCGCCGGTCCAAGTGTCTCGTCGAGGTGGTCCTCCAGCGCGAGCGCGCGCTGCCGCGCGGCTGCGTCATGCGGATACAGCGCTGGCTCGGGGTAACGCTCCTCGAGCGCGGCAATGATCCGAGTCGAATCGGCGATGGCCTGGCCGTCGAGCCACAAGACGGGCAGCTTGCCCTGGCCCGTCGCACGCCAGGCACGGATCAGGTAGTCGGGGCCGAGCACTCGGCGGCGGTGCGCGACGCCCTTGTAGTCGAGCGCCCACCGCACTTTTTCGTTGTAGTGCGAGAGCGGGATGTGCCATAGCAGCGGAATGTCCATGGTGGTCTCAGGTCACGCTGGCGATGACGCGCAACGCACCGGAAGGCTAGTCGAAATGGTAGCGACCAGACCCAATGCGAAGGCCAGCAAGGAAGCTCGATTCTTCGGGGCGCCCCTGATCACAGCGTGGTTGGGCTTCATGTTTGGGTCACTTTATTGTGATGAGCGACGCGAACAGGGCGCCAGTTGCTGGCACAAGGCAAAGAAAGCCAGGCCAGCGGGGCTTGTGGAGGACTGCCCAAATTGCGAAAACCATCGCCAAGACGCCAAGGACGCGATACGCCTGGAGCATTGAGAGTATTTGGAATATCGAAGCCTTGAGATCATCGTTCAATTCGTCGTAGCGGTGAAACAGAACGTCCAGGCGGAGTGCGCTATATATGCAGAAGAAATACAGCGCAGCGGCCGTGCACACCAAACTGGCTGCGACCTGTGGCCATGGAGTCGCGCGGTGCACAGGAGTTTCAGATATCTCAGTCATGAAGCCCAACGCCCGCGTTGAGCCGCAGCGAGCCAGCGACAGGAGCACGCCGCGGGCGCAGACCTTGCGCAGCGCGCCTGCGGCACGAGAGAGCTGAACCCAACCGGGCGGCTCGAACGCGTAGTCAGGCGTCATTTGGGTAGAGCTCCGAGTAGCTCGGGTCGGCGTGTTCCCAAGTGAGTGCATTCTCCACGAGGTAGTCTCGAACCGCCGCCAACTCAACCCGTGGAGGGATGGTGACGGTGAAGTAGCGACTAGTCGCGCCTTCGTACTCGCATCCCATGTCAGCAAGCCCCTCAAGCATCACCATGGAGGTGCTGCCGCTTGCTACTGGCTCGTCGAAGAAGATTCTGACGGTCCTGTTACCGCATTTTTCCACCACGGCCTTGAAAGTGGGCAGTTGTTGGGCTGGATCGATTGGGGCAAGAACCACATCGCCCAGCGATACGGAGTAAGCATAGAAAGGCATGTTGTCGAGTCTGTATCGATCCTGGCCAAGGTCGAAGGCCCAAAGCGTTTCAACATTGACGTCTCCTTCCTCGCCGACGACACGGAACAGGACCTTCCCGGTTGGGCCGCCGGTGTCGCTCATGACGCCTGACGTCCGCGTTGAGCGACGCGCTGCTGATTCGTGAACGATGCTGGCACTTTATCCGTCCCCCGCTCGCTCCAACGCGCGGTAGGCAACATTCATGCAGGGCCATCCAATACGGCGACAGTAGCCTTGGACTTCCTCAAGATGGCACCAACCACGGCACCGGCGGTTGCCACCATGGCCATGGCTATGAAGGGTTCGACCAAAGTTAATTGAAGCGTCCAGTGTCGCAAGGTGCCGAACTGCGACAGATCGTAACTAGCGGCCATAAGGAAGCCGAGGAGGCCGCCTGTGACGGCTCCACCGCGCATGGAGAGCTCGCCGCGCCACGAAACGGCGAGCACTAAGAGAATGCCGAACGGCACGTGCGACAGAGCGATCCAGGCAAAACCTGGCGGATTCCGCATCACGCTGAGGTCAAGGATGTTGGCCTTGAAAAAGCTCGAAAACACAACGCCATAGAGCAGCCCACCGACGACTGCGATCGTCAGCATCCCCGCAAGGGCAGCCAGTATGAAACGCTTGTCCATGAGATTACCTCCATCGAAACGCCGCACGCGCCGCCTAACGCGTTGTTAGGCGTCCCGCCCGCTGTGGCGTTATCTCCCAGATCGAACCGCCATTGGCGTGCTCCATCGCCATATGTTGCGCCGCGACCGGAAATCAGTACAAACGAGCCCTCGAAGCCGACTATTTCCACCGAATAGTCGCTCCATCGCGGTGTTGCCCATACATCCAGCGTTCGAAGTACAGAAGAGAAATTCGAGTCAACGAGAAAGATGCCGAACAGCTCATCCTCAAAGGACCCTTGGAACTTCAGGTCCGGCCGAATGCCGTGCGCTACAAGGACGTATGAAGACACGCCCCATGGCACCGGCGCCAGGTCGAGGAGAGAAACTTGAGTGGCATTCGGGCTGCGTGAGATAAAGACGTTGCGAACGTCACTCAGGATCTTCGCTTCGCCGTCGGCCGCTGCCACGGAAGATAACGGCTGCGCAAGCACTACTCCTAGTGCCAGTGCGAGGGCGAGTGTCGGCCGGAGTACGGCGCTGCGCATTGTCGGGACGCCTAACAATAATTAGACGCACGAAACGCAAACCTGAAAGCGTGCAGTTGGTCCATATATGCCGCTTGAGTGCACCGCAACTCGATGTATTGACTAGACCACGCCAGAATTGGAGCGTCAACGACCGGGTGGACATAGCTTGCATGGACGCAAAGCCCCGTCTCTTCCACCAGGTCCGCATCCGCCTACGGACCCTGCATTACAGCTATCGAACCGAACAGCAGTACCTGGACGTTACTGGTTCATGCGGCGCGGGCGCCGTGCGCAGTCCGCTCGATTGAACACGCCTCCGCCGCCGGCCCGGTACACTTGCGCGGGAGGCCCGCGCGGCGAGCGCGGTGGAAATGCCGGGGCGCCCGGCACGGAGCAAGTCCCATGAAGACACTGCTGGCGGATGACGGCCGCAAGCGCTGCCCCTGGTCGAACGCTGGGCTTAGCGAGACCTATCTCCGCTATCACGACGAGGAGTGGGGCGTGCCGGTGCACGACGATCGCACGCAGTTCGAGTTCCTGATCCTCGAGGGCGCGCAGGCGGGCTTGAGCTGGTCCACCATCCTCAACAAGCGCGCGGGCTACCGCGAGGCGTTTGCGGACTTCGATCCGGAGCGCGTCGCGCGCTTCAACAAGCGCACGGTCGAGCGACTCATGAAGTTCCCGGGCATCGTCCGCAACCGGCTCAAGATCGAGTCCGCGATCACGAACGCACGCTGTGTGCTCGCCGTCCAGGATGAAGTAGGCGGTTTCGCCAAGTACCTGTGGTCCTTCGTGGGAAACAAGCCGATCGTCAACAAGCCCACCACGATCAAGCAGGTGCCGGCGACGAGCCCGGAATCCGACGCAGCTCAGCAAGGATCTGCGCAGCCGCGGGTTCAAGTTCGTCGGCAGCACGATCATCTACGCGCACATGCAGGCGACGGGGCTCGTGAACGATCACATCGTGAGTTGCTTCCGTTACAAGGACACCGCGCGGCTGCGCTGAACGGCGCAGGCGCGTCGATTACCCGCCTGGCTGCGACGGGGGCGGCCGGTCGCAGGTTCATTCCGGCACCAGCCACTCCACCGTCGCGCCGCCCGCGCCATCGACGGCGAGCAGCCGATGCAGCGCGGGCAGGAGTTCCTTCAGGCTCAGGTCGAGCTGCCACGGCGGGTTGACGATCACGAGCCCGCAGCCCTGCATGCCGACCGCCGCGTCGGGTGGCAGCACCGAGAGCTGTGCATCGAGAATGCGGCGGATGCCGGTCTCGCGCAGCTCGCGCCGGAAGCGCAGGCTCCCGGCGCGCTCGCTCTGCGGATACCAGACACAGTACGTGCCGGTCGGCCACCGTTCGTGGGCGAGCGCGAGTGCGGCGAGCAGGTTGTCGAACTCGGTCTCGGACTCGTACGGTGGATCGAGCAGCACGAGGCCGCGCCGTTCGGTGGGCGGAAGCTGTGCCTTGAGCGTCGCGTAACCGTCCTGCTCCAGCACGGTGACGCGCTTCTCGCGGCCGATCGCTTCGCGCAGTGCCGCCGCTTCGCCAGCGTGATTCTCGACCAGCACCAGCCGGTCGCCGGGACGGCGCAGCCGCAGCACGATCAGCGGCGAGCCGGGGTAGGCGGTGATCGGGCTGTGGCCGGCGCCCGCGCTGCGCTTGACGAGCTCGACGTACGCCGCGACCTCGGCGGGAAGCGACGACGGCCGGCGCCTTGAGCAGCCGCCCGATCCCGCCCAGGTATTCGCCGCTGCGCTGCGGCTGCGCGTGGCTCAGGTCGTAGCGTCCGCGCCCGGCGTGCGTGTCCAGGTACATGAACGGCGCGGGCTTCGCCTTGAGATGCTCGATCAGCATCGCCAGCACGACGTGCTTGAACACGTCCGCGTAGTTGCCGGCATGGAAGGCGTGGCGGTAGTTCACGCGGCGATTATCCATCTCGCGGGGACGCCGTGCTTCCGATGGCGCCCACCCCCCGAGCAGGCGCCGGGCACCAGGTGCGGAATCACTCCGCGTCGGGTTGTCTTGCTTTCCTGTACCCGGCAACGGCCGCAGGCGGCTCAAGAAAAGGGGCCTCCCCTTGCGAGGAGGCCCCGGATAGACGGCCCAGCGGAGAAATCAGCTCAGGGCCGAGCCACACCGAAAATCAGCTCGGAGCCGATTCTCGGTTGCCCTCAAGGTCGGTCGATGGCGATCACCGGCGAGGTCCACGTCTCCCAGTGCGCGGGATTCGCAGTATCGCCGTTGGCCTTCAGCAGCCTGATCGTGACGACGTACTCTCCATCAGGTACCGGCTTGGTCAGGTTCTTGTCGTAACCCTGTCCGTTGTAGCCGTTGCTGTGGATACGCGTACCGTCCCACGCGAACGCGAAGAAGCCGGTCGACGATGCATTGCGCGGCAGGAACGCCTCGTCAATGGCCTTGTTGAAGACCGGATGCACGAGTGCACCGGTCGCCGCATTGCGGATCGACGCCTCCATCAGTTGCGCCTGATGCTCGAGGTGCACCAGGAAGAACGGCACGTCATCGCCCTGGAGCGAGAAAACCCAATCGAGCGGGCCATTGACCTTGAAGAACGTGCCGTTGATCAGAACCGCGAGCCATGGCATCGGCACAGTCGGAACCGGCCCTGCGGTCAACACCGTGATGCCCTGGTAATCGCCGACGAAACCTGCGAACGGCACGCGGTACACCTGCCCGTCGCCCTGTGGCGTGAACACGATGTAGCCGCCGTACTGCCCGTTCACCGGTGCCGTCGCCGGCGTGATCGTGGCGGTGACCGAGGCACTGCCCCCGGCGGGGACGGTCACGCTCGGAGCGCTGAATGCGACGTTGGCATTACTGGTGGTGAATCCCGGCGCGATCACGCCGCTGGTCGACAGCGCATTGACGAACGACAGGTCGTAGGTCACCGGCGAATCCGCGGCGTTGCTGACCGTCAGCACCTGCGTGTGCGGCCCGGCCTGGCCTTCGCCCGCCGAGATCTTGCCGGGTCGGATGACCGTCGTTGCAAGAATCGAGTCGTCGATGTCGACCATACCGGCGCCCTGCCGGTGGACGTTGTCGAGGAAGCGAGCCCGGGATTGCCGGACCTAGTCCTTAGGGTCAGCGCTGTTCTGCAGGATCGTCCGGACATCGGCTGCAGCGATGTTGGGCTTCGCCTGCAGCAACAACGCCGCGGCGCCCGCGACGTGCGGCGACGCCATCGACGTGCCGCTGATGTTGGCATACTTGCCCTTGTCGAGCGGGTACGTCGACCAGATGTTGCCGCCGGGCGCGCCGATGTCGGGCTTGAGAGTGAGATCGGGCGACAGCCCGTACGAGCTGAACGAGGAGATCAGACCGCCGGTCGCGCTCGGCGTCGTGAGGGTCTGGTCGGTCCAGGTCAGCTTGACCGGCCCGCCGGTGAGCCGCGTGCGTATCGTCGCTGCCGCTTGTCTGCAGGATCCCCACCGTCGGCACGCCGATCGCGGGACAGGTCGGGAAGTCCGCGTGCGGGCACGCGATGGGCGTGAACGCCGCGCCGCCCGACGTTTCGACCGTCGCATTGAGCGGGCCGGCGACGTTGTTCGCGATGATGACCGCGGCAGCCCCCGCTTCCTCGGCAAAGCGCGCCTTCCAGTAGAAGGAGCAGGCGCCCCGGTCCACGAGCGCCGCCTTGCCGGTGAGGCTGCCGGGCGTGAATGGCGAGACGAAGTGGCCGTTGACGAACGTCGGGCAGGCTGTCGCCGGCGTCGGCGCCGCGAGGTCGAGCGAGCCGGCCTGCGGCGGCGCAGGGGCACCCGTCGCCGGGTTGTAACCGACCAGCGCACCGTCCGGAGAGATCGAAAACGCTGTCTGTGTAACGGCCGTGTTGTCGAACGCGGCAGTGCCGACGACTTTCTCGCCCAGACCCGGCGCGCTGGCGGAATAGAGGCCGTTCGCGCCGTTGTTGCCGATCGACGCCACGACGACCATGCCTCGATCGACGAGCCGCGATGCCGCGACTGCAGTCGGGTATTGCGGCCAGTTGTACGGGGTGCCGATGCTCATGTTGAGCACGTCCATGTCGTCTTTCAGTGCAGCTTCCATCGCGGCGATCATGATGTCCGCCGTCGTCGAGCCCTCGCAGCCGAAGACGCGATAGGCGCCGAAGGTCACATCGGGCGCAACGCCGGTGACCAAGCCGTTCGCACCGACGATGCCGGCCACGTGCGAGCCGTGGCCGTTGCAGTCATCGGGATTCGGATCGGGTGAGGCGACCGGATTAAAGGTCGGTGAAGTCGGGTCGGCATTGAAATCGTCACCGACGAAGTCGAACCCGTATGCGATGCGCTCGCTCGGGAACAGCGGACTGTCGGATCGCGCGACACCGTCGCCACCGAAATCCGCGTGGTCTACGTCGATACCGGTGTCCATCACCGCGACCTTGATGCCCTTGCCCGTCAAACCGAGCTCGCTCTGCGCGATGTCGGCGCCGGTCATCGCGAGCGCAGTGAAAAGCTCCGGCGATGCCGACGATCCCTGCGGCGGTGCCTCGATGATCGCCACCGGCCAGACGCCGGTCACGCCCGCGATGCTCTTGATCTTGCCGATCTCGCTCCGCGTCGCCTCGATCGAGAAGCCGTTCCAGAGCGTCTCGAACACGCGGCGCTCCTTGAGCTTCGACACCGGCCGAGGCGGCCGCTGTGCGGAACGCGCTTCTGTTCGGAGCGGATCGTCGACTTGTTCGAGCCGTTCGCGGCGGGCGTGCTCTTCAGCTGCACGAACCAGAGATTCGGCATTGCCTGCATTTCGCTGGCCGACACGCTCGGTCCGGTGGGCGCGGTAGCCGCCAACGCAGGCACTGCTGCCCCCGCGAAACTGGTCACCGCCGCCGCGGAGAACAGCATGCGCCATGACTTGAATTGCATTTGACCCTCCAGATGTATTGTTGTCAGCCCGGCGCGGCAGAAGCAGTCCACGCTTGCGCCGCGTATCGCGACACTCGCCTGGCGAATCGCTTCAGGTAACCCAGCCCTCTCGCGGAGGTCCGTGAGAGCTGTGGCTTTGCGGCCCCGCCTCGCGACGGGTGTGCCCTTCGACCAATTGCCGTTGGCCCGCGACGCTACGCCAACGGTCGACTACAGGCAATGGAATCGTGGCCCGCCACGCCCGCACGTGACATAAGATGCCGCCTGGTTGAAAACGGAAGCGGAATCAGGCAGGGCTTCGCCCTGCGACGAGCACTGACATTGGTCGGCCGGACAGCCGTGAGCCTTCAAGTCTCCTGGAGCCAGTTGCGCGGCCGCAGGAAGTCCTGCAGGCGTGCTTCGGGCGAGCCGGCGGCGGGTTCATAGCCATATTCCCAGCGCGCGAGCGGCGGCAGCGACATCAGGATGGATTCCGCGCGCCCGCCGGACTGCAGCCCGAAGAGCGTGCCCCGATCGTAGATGAGGTTGAACTCGACGTAGCGCCCGCGGCGGTAGAGCTGGAAGCTCCGTTCGCGCTCGCCGTACGGCGTCGCCTTGCGGCGCTCGACGATCGGCAGGTAGGCCGGCAGGTAAGAATCGCCGACGCTCTGCGTGAAGGCGAACGAACGCTCGAAGCCGGATTCGTTCCAGTCGTCGAAGAAGAGGCCGCCGACGCCGCGCGTCTCGTTGCGGTGTTTCAGGAAGAAATACCGGTCGCACCAGTCCTTGCAGCGCTGGTACACGTCCGCGCCGAACGGACTCGCAGGCGGCCTTTGCCGTACGGTGCCAGTGCAGCACGTCCTCCTCGAAGGGGTAGAAGGGCGTCAGGTCGAAGCCGCCACCGAACCACCATGCGGCGGGTTGGTCGCCACGGCGAGCGACCAGGAACCGGACGTTCGCGTGCGAGGTCGGCACGTAGGGGTTGCGCGGGTGCATCACGAGCGACACGCCCAACGCCTCGAAGCCCGCGCCCGCGAGGTCGGGTCGCTGTGTCGTGGCCGACGGCGGCAGACGCTCGCCGCTTACGTGCGAGAAGTTGATCCCCGCCTGCTCGAACACGGCGCCGTCGCGGAGCACGCGCGTCTCGCCGCCGCCGCCCTCGGTACGGCGCCAGGCGTCGCGGCGAAAGCGTCCCGCGCCATCCGCGGCTTCGATCGCCGCGGTCAGCTCATCGTGCAGGCGGCGCAGGTACTGCGCGACTTCGTCTACGGTGGAGGCGTCGTTCGCCATCGATCAGAAGAATAGCCACGAAAGGCCACGAAAGGCCACGAAATAGAACGGCGGATCGGCTGTTCAGCGCGGCAGGCGGAAGGCGACCACGTGGTCGCCCTTGCCCCAGACGTCGCCGCCGCCGACCGCGATCGCTACGTACTGGTGGCCCGCCGCGAGGCGATAGCTCATCGGCGTCGCCTTGCCGCTCGCGGGCAGCGCACCGCGCCAGAGTTCCCGGCCGGTCTCGATATCGTAGGCGTGCAAGCGCACGGTCGAGCGCCGCCGCGATGAACACCACGCCGCCCGCGGTGACGATCGGCCCGCCGAGGTTGGGCGAGCCCCATTCGGGCGGAATCGTCGCGGCCTTGTCCGCTCCGACGAGACCGACCACCGACCCGAGCGGTACTTCCCAGAGCCGGCCGCCGGTTCTGAGGTCGATCGCGACGAGCGTCCCGAAGGGCGGCGGCGTGCACGGCAGCCCCGAAGGCGAAAGCAGGATGCGTCGCCGCATGATGTACGGCGTGCCGTGCATGAAGTTGTACTCGTAGTCGTGCCCGAACCGCTCGTCCTGCTTGCGCGCGCGCTTCAGGTCGAAGTTCTTGCGCGGGATCAGCTGCACGACGGCGGCAACGCGGTTGACGGGCACGACCGCGATCTGTCGCTCCGGGTCGATTGCCACGCCGCCCCAGTGCGCACCGCCGGCGTTCGAGGGCATGACCAGAGTCCCCTGCACCGAAGGTGGCGTGAAGATGCCTTCGTTGCGGAGATTCTCGATCGCGGCTCGGCAGGCGGCGCGGTCCGCCTCGCTCGCGCCCCAGACCTCGTCGAGCGCAAAGCGGTGCGGGCTCAGCGGCGGGGTCGTGCTCGTGAAGGGCTGCGTGCGCGCGGCCTCCTCGAGCGGGATGTCGCTTGCGGGCACCGCACGTTCCTCGACCGGAAAGACCGGCGCACCGGTCTCGCGATCGAGCACGAACAGCATCCCGGTCTTGGTCGCCTGCAGCACGGCGGGCACGGGCTTTTCGCCTCGCGTGAGCGTGACGAGCGCGGGCGGCGAGGCGTTGTCGTAGTCCCAGAGGTCGTGGTGCACGGTCTGGAACGCCCAGGCCACCTGGCCGGTCGCGGCGCGAAGCGCGACGATGGAATTCGCGTAGCGGTTGTCGCCCAGGCGCAGCGCGCCGTAGTAATCGGGCGCGGCGCTGCCCGTCGGCACGAACACCAGTCCGCGCTCCGGGTCCGCCGACAGCACCGACCACGCGTTCGCGGCACCCGTCTTGTGGGCCATCGCGCCGCGCCACTCGCGGTACGCCGGATCGGCCGGGTCCTGCGGCACGGGGTCCCAACTCCAGCGCAGCGCGCCGGTTCGCGCATCAAAGGCGCGCACTTCGCCGCTCGGCAGATCGGGTCGTGTGTTGTCGGCGACCGACGAACCGGTCACGACGAGCCCGTTCACGACCACGGGCGGCGAGGTCATCGTATACGCCTCGGGCTCGAACGGCGGGATCCGCAGGCCCGCCTTGAGGTCGACCATGCCGTCGCGGCCGAACCCGGCGCAGGGTTTTCCGTCGCGCGCATCGAGCGCGATGAGCTGCGACTGCGCGGTCGCGACGAAGATCCGCCGCCGGCACGGCGCATCCTCGCGCGCTGCGGTGTCGAGCCAGGTCGACACGCCGCGGCTCGCGAAATCGCCGTAGTCCACGTTGCGCGCGATCTTCGGGTCGTAGACCCAGCGCTCGCGCCCGGTGGCGGGATCGAGCGCGATCACGCGCCCGAGCGGCGTGCCGACGTACATCGTTCCCTCGACGACCAGCGGCGTGGCCTCGAACGAGGGTGGCTCGTCGGTCTCCGTGGCCAGGTCGGCCTCGCCGGTGCGATACGTCCAGGCGAGCTCGAGCCGACCCACGTTCTCGCGGGTGATCTCGCGCGCTGGGAGATAACGCGTGCCCTGCACGTCGCGGCCGTTTGCCTCCCAGCCGATCTCCTGCGCGTCGCCGGGCGGCGGAGGATGCGATCTCCCGGGCGTCGCCCGGGGCGCGTCGCCGGCTGCGATCTCCTGGGTGTCGGCGGCGGGCGCGAGCCCGGCCAGAAGTGCCGTGACAAGCACCGTGCGGGTCGTCTGCGACATGCCCGGTCTCCTCATCCTTCCTCAACGAACGACGAGGCGGTGCGTCCGGCTATTCGCCCTGCGCGTGAGCCCGCTTCTTCGGGGCGCCGGCCCGCGAGGCGCGCTTGCGTGCCGCCTTCTTCCGCGGCGCAGGGCGTACGGCTGGCTTCGCCCCTGCGCGCGCGGGCTTCGCCACACCGGCCCCGTCAACGCCCGGGACCGTGTTGGCCGACACTGTCGTCTTCGCCGTCTTCGCCTTCGCGCCCTGCTTCTTGCGCGCTTTCGTGCCGGCGGTGGAATCCGGCACCGCATCCGGCTTCGGCGCGGCGGCGCTTTCCGCGGCCGCGGGCTTGCGGCCCCAGCGTCCGCGCCGCGGCGGGGCGGCCTCGAGCAGCGCCTTGCACTCCTCGAGCGTGAGGCTCTTCGGGTCGCGGTCCTTCGGGATCTTGCCGTTGCGCTTGCCGTCGGTGATGTACGGCCCGTAGCGACCGTTCAGCACCTGGATGCCGGCCTCCGGGAACTCGCGGATGATCCGGTTGGCCTCCAGCTCCATCTTCTCGCGGATGAGCTGTCGTGCGCGCTCGAGCGTGATCGTGTACGGATCGTCATCCGGCTTGAGCGAGGCGTACTTCTTCGTGCCGTACTGCACGTACGGTCCGAAGCGGCCGATCGCGACCTTGATGGGGTGGCCGTCCTCGGTCTCGCCCACGATTCGCGGCAGCCTGAAGAGCTCCAGCGCCTCGGTGAGCGTGATCGTATCCATCCGCTGGTGCGGTCGCAGGCTCGCGAACTTCGGCTTGTCCTCGTCGTCACGCGTGCCGATCTGCGCGAACGCGCCGTAGCGGCCGTAGCGCACGCTCACCGGCTTGCCGGAGGCGGGATCCGTGCCGATCTCGCGCGCCATCGCGACGTCCTGCCGCGTGACGTTCTCGTCGACATCGGCGATCTGTGCGCTCAGGGATTCCCAGAACCGCTCGAGCACCGGCACCCAGTCCTCCTCGCCGCGGGAAATGTTGTCGAGCTCGTCCTCCATCTCTGCGGTGAAGCCGTAGTCGACGTAGCGCTCGAAGTTCCCGGTGAGGAAACGGTTGACGATCTTGCCGAGGTCCGTCGGCACGAAACGCTTGCTCGTGAGCTCGCAGTACTTCTTGTAGAGCAGCGTCTGGATGATGCTCGCGTAGGTCGAGGGCCGGCCGATGCCGTGCTCCTCGAGCGCCTTGACGAGGCTCGCCTCGGAATACCGGGGCGGCGGCTCGGTGAAATGCTGCTCCGGGCGGATCTCGAGCAACCGGACCCGGTCGCCGACCTCCATCGCGGGCAGCATGCGGTCGTTCTCGTCGTCCGACGCCTTGTCGTCGACGTCCTCGTGGTAGACGGCGAAGAAGCCGGGCTTGATCAGCGTCGAGCCATTGGCACGGAACACGTGCCCCTGGCCTGGTCGTTGCCCTGGCCCGCGGCGAGATCCACCGCCACGGTGTCGAACACGGCCGCCTCCATCTGGCTTGCCACGGCCCGCCGCCAGACGAGCGTGTAGAGCCGGTGCTCGTCGGGGTCGAGCCTGCCCGCGAGCTGCTCGGGTGTCCGCCCGGCGGAGGTCGGGCGCACGGCCTCGTGGGCCTCCTGTGCGTTCTTCGACTTCGTGCGGTAGGTGCGCGGCGCGTCGGGCACCGTGTCGGGCCCGTAGAGACGCGCGATCGTGTCACGGATGTCGCGCACCGCCTCGACGGCGAGGTTCACGGAGTCGGTGCGCATGTAGGTGATGAGGCCTACGGGGCCCTCGCCGAAGTCCACGCCCTCGTACAGCCGCTGCGCGACGCGCATGGTGCGCTGCGCGCCAAAGCCGAGCTTGCGCGCGGCTTCCTGCTGCAGGGTGGAGGTCGTGAAGGGCGGCGCGGGATTGCGCTTGCGCTGTTTCTTCTCGACCTTCGCCACGGTGAGCGTCCCGCCGGCCGCCTGCGCGAGCGCCTGGCGTACTTCTTCGGCACGCGCCGCGGTCGTCACGGTGAACTGCTCGACCTTCTCGCCGCCGAACTCGATGAGACGGGCGGCGAACTGCTGTGCGTCCTTGTCCGCGAGCGCGTCGATCGTCCAGTATTCGCGCGCGACGAAGGCGGCGATCTCCTCCTCGCGCTCGCAGATCATGCGAAGCGCCGGGCTCTGCACGCGCCCTGCGGAGGCGCCCGAGAGGCCGGCCTTCTTCCACAGCAGCGGCGATAGGTTGAACCCGACCAGGTAGTCGAGCGCGCGCCGCGCGAGGTAAGCCTTGACGAGCTCCTGGGAAATCTCGCGCGGCTGCTCCACGGCTTCCTGGACGGCGTTGCGCGTGATCTCGTAGAAGACGCTGCGGTGCACGCTCTTGCCGTCGAGCACGCCCGCGTCCTTGAGCAGCTCGTAGAGGTGCCAGGAGATCGCCTCGCCTTCGCGGTCGGGGTCGGTCGAGAGATAGAGCGCGTCGGCCTTCTTCACCGCGCGCGCGATCGCGTCGACGTGCTTGCGGTTCTTGTCGATGAGCTCCCAGCGCATCGCGAAGCTCCGCGACGGGTCCACCGCGCCTTCCTTCGGCACCAGGTCGCGCACGTGGCCGTAGGAGGCCATCACCTCGAAGTCCTTGCCCAGGTACTTCTTGATGGTCTTGGCCTTGGCCGGCGACTCGACGATGACGATATTTCTGGTCAAAAAAACTCCAACCCAGAAAAAATCAAGCCGCGGTGGGCCGCGGCTGTGGGTCCGTGCACGGCGGCGACGCTCAATGGATGGCCCCGCTGCGGTCCTCGAACACCAGGTCCTCCATGCGCGAATACGCGGTTTCCTGCCCCGGCTGACTGAACAGCACCATCA
Organism: uncultured Gammaproteobacteria bacterium; assembly: GCA_963834855.1. Taxonomy (GTDB): domain Bacteria; phylum Pseudomonadota; class Gammaproteobacteria; order Steroidobacterales; family Steroidobacteraceae; genus DATJKD01. Next base: position 214,851 of record CAWIDH010000032.1, read on the forward strand.
GCACGACCCACTTCAGCTTCTCGATGTCGATCTCATCGCCATCGAGAGCCATCAACCGGTCGATCACGCGCTCCCGCTGGGCGGGCGAGAGAATTCCGACGTGTTCGAGGTGCACGAGGTAGCCGCGGCAATCGGTGTCGAGGCGCGCCTGCTCGAGAGCGTCGAACACGCGGATCGCGCGCCCGTTGGACACGAACTCGCCCCGCTCCGGATCCGCGGCGAGCTCCTCGACCCAGGCGAGCGCCCGCTCGACTTCCGACGTCGGAAAACCCGCCCGTTCGAGCTCCTGCGTCAGCGTGTCGCGATCGGGCTCGAAGCCCTCGTCCAGCTCGCCATCGAAGTAGTTCTCGAACAGGTAGATCAGGATGTCGAGGACGCTTTCCTTCATTCCTGTTTCCCCGGCAGCCGCCGGCAGAATACCCCGCCGTGCTGCTGTTCGACCTGCCCCTCGAGTTCGAGGATGAGCAGCATCGAAGCCACCGCATCGGTCCGCAGGCCCGTCCGCGACACGAGTGCATCGACGCTGGCCGGCCCGAAGCCGAGCGCATCTAACAGGATTTCATACTCCTTGTCCAACACCGGCCCGGTTTCCGCTGGCCCATCAGGCGTTTCGGCACGGACGCCCTCATGATGAAGACCATCGAGCAGGGCACCGAGTTCCGTGAAAATGTCGTCGGCGCTTTCGACGAGCTTGGCGCCCTGCCGAATCAGGCGGTGGCAGCCGCGGGACAGCGGGCTGTGGATCGAGCCCGGGATGGCGAACACCTCGCGTCCCTGCTCCGCCGCGAGCCGCGCCGTGATCAGCGAGCCGCTGGCGAGCGCGGCCTCGACGACCAGTGTGCCGACCGAGAGCCCGCTGATGATGCGGTTGCGTCGCGGGAAGTGCTCGGGCAGCGGCGGCACGCCGGTGGGAAACTCCGTTACGAGCGCGCCGTGCGCGATGATCTCGCGTGCGAGCGAATCGTGCTCGCGCGGATAGACCTGGTCCGGCCCGCAGCCCTGCACTGCGATCGTCCGGCCGTCGCCGCGCAGTGCACCGCGATGACTCGCCGCGTCGATGCCGAGCGCGAGCCCGCTCGTGATCGCGAGCCCCGCGTGCGCGAGGTGCCGCGCGAACTGCTCGGCGGTGTCGCGGCCGATAGCGGTCGGGCTGCGCGCACCGACCATCGCGAGCTGCGGCAGGCCAATTGCAGCCGCATCGCCCTCGACGAAGAGCACGAGCGGCGCGTCCGCGATCGTCGCGAGAAGCGGCGGGTAGGCGGCCGTGCCGAAGCACACGAGCCGGCGCCCTTCGCCCGCGAGCCAGCGCTCGTCGTTCGCAATGCCCGCCGCATCGGGCGACTTGAGCGCGTCGACGGCCTGGGGCGACAGGCCGAGTGCCGCGAGCGCCGCCCGGGACTCACGCAGGAGCGTGGTGGGATCCTCGCGCGCGGGCCCGGCCGGCAACCGGCCGGCGTGCAGGCCGGGCACGCGGGCCAGCACCAGCCACGGATTCACATCGCCCATAACGCGAAGAGCCTACCGGGAATCGCGCCCGGCAGGCTCCTCGAGTATCGACGCTCTTTGCGTGTCTTGCTTGCGCGCGCCGGCTTCCTCAGGCGCCGAAGTCGGCGACGAGGCCGGTGTCGCGATGACCGACGCTCGGATGCTTGATGTAATCACCGACGCGCATGTCGACCGTGCTTTCCATCACGACGCCGTAGCTCATCCGGTCGTGTACCTTGAAGAGCAGCAGCGTACCGCTGCGCTCGGTCGGCAGCCGCACCTTCTGATAGTTGGTCGACATGGTGCGCCAGGTGGAGCTCTGGTCGTAGCGGTCGCGGACCTGTTCGCCGCGCGCAAAGATGCCGACCGCGTTGCCCGGGACGAGACCGTCGCGCGCACCGCGGTTGATCGCGAGGACCTGGAAGCGGCCCGCGACGTATACGCCGTCGACGACCGCGATCACCTGGCCGTCGAGGTCCGCCTTGGAGGGCGCGCTCGGGACGAAGTCCGGACCGATGTCGGTTTCCGCGGGGAACAGCTTGTCGCCCTGCAGGATCTCGCGGCCCACCTCGACGACGCGCATGTGCGCGAGTGACTTCCTGTCATCGCCGGTGTTGTCGATGACCTGCGCCGTGCCGGCGTAGTGACCGATGTAGCCGAGCAGGTCGCCGTCGTCCGGGTCGCGCAGCTTCTCGCCGACGTTGACGATCGTGTAGCGCGCACCGGCCGGCGGCTCCTCGAGCCCGCGGCCGTACACCTCGTTCTCGCTCGAGCCGATGATGTGGCGGTCGCGGATGCCGACCACGTAGGGCCGCTCCCTGACGTCGTCCTTGGTGAGCACCTGCGGCCGGCCGACGAAGGTCATCAGCAGGTCGTAGGGAATCGCACGCACCGCATCGGTGAGCGGCTGCGACCGCACCTGGGGCGAGAGCCGCACGTCGCCCGCGCGACCGACCATCACGCGCGGACGCCCGTCGACGTAGACCAGGTGCAGCACGTCGCCGGGGTAGATCAGGTGCGGGTTCTGGATCGCCGGATTGACGTACCAGATCTCCGGCCAGTACCAGGGGTCGCGCAGGAAGACGGCCGAGATGTCCCACAGCGTGTCGCCCCGCTTGACGACATAGGTATCCGGGGCCTCGGGCGCGAGCGGCACCGACATGGACTGGCCGGAGGCTTCGTCCTGGGCCAGGGAGGGCGTCGACGCACCCAATGCGAGTCCGAGGCAGGCGCCGGCCAAGGCCAGGGCGCAAGACCTTCGGCGGCGGGCTCTGGCGTGCGAACGATCGGGGTTCTGGCGTGGGTGACGATCCATCCCTTTTGCTCCGGGTGTCAGGGTCGCGACCATCGCCTTATAATCTGCCCGTGCGCGGGGCTGCTGCCGACTGAGTCTCAGTCGGGACCGTCCGCTGGATGGCGAAGGAATCCAGGGTGGTTCGGGTGGTCTGTAAGTTCAAGCGCCGCTTAACTTTAGCAGCATTTCCGCAGAAAGTGGGCGAGTCCCGGGACCGCCCGGTTACGGTAATTTGACGCCGGTCGCAGGTTTGAATCGAAGCATGGCAGTTCTCACGATACTGGAGTACCCCGACCCGCGGCTTCGCACCAGGGCGAAGCCCGTGTCGGTGGTGGATGCGCGCATCCGCCGCCTGATCGACGACATGCTGGAAACCATGTACGCGGCGCCGGGCGTCGGGCTGGCGGCCACCCAGGTAAACGTCCACGAGCGCGTGCTCGTGCTCGACGTCACCCAGGATCGCAGCCAGCCGATGGCCTTTATCAACCCCGAGATCACCGCTCGCGAGGGCGCGGCGGAAGGCGAGGAAGGCTGCCTGTCGGTGCCCGGCGTGTTCGACGTGGTGGACCGCGCGGCGCGCATCACGGTCCGCGCGCTCGACCGCGACGGCAAGCCCTTCGAGCTCGAAGCCGAGGGGCTCCTCGCCGTGTGCGTCCAGCACGAGATGGACCACCTCGAGGGCAAGCTCTTCGTCGACTACCTCTCCGAGCTCAAGCGCACACGCATCCGCAAGAAGCTCGAGAAGGAGCGCCGCGAGCGCGAATCCGGCGCACCCGTGCGCGAGCGCCCGCGCGTCCCCGTCATCTGAAAATTGGCTCGGAGCCATTTTCTTTCCAGTTGATCCATCGTGAGCCATTATCGGGAAAATGGCTCCGAGCCATTTTCCGATTGACCTAAATTGGCTCCGAGCCATTTTTCCATCGTGTTTGCGGGGACGCCGGCGTTCGCGGTGCCGGCGCTCGATGCCCTGCACGCGGCGGGTCATCGGGTGCGAGCGGTGTATTCGCAGCCAGACCGTCCCGCCGGTCGCGGGCGCGTGATCACTGCGGGGCCGGTCAAGCAGCGCGCGATGTCGCTGGGCATCCCGTTGGAGCAGCCGGCGACGCTTCGGTCGGAAGAAGCGCTCGTGCGCCTGCGCGGCTACGAGCCGGACCTGATGGTGGTCGTCGCTTACGGCCTCATCCTGCCGCCGGCGGTGCTCGAGATACCGCGCCTCGGTTGCCTCAACATCCACGCGTCGCTGCTGCCGCGCTGGCGCGGCGCGGCGCCGATCCCGCGCGCGATCGAGGCGGGCGACCTCGAGACGGGCATCACCATCATGAAGATGGACGCCGGACTCGACACGGGACCGATGCTGCTCGTGAGGCGCACGCCAATCGGGGAACGCGAGACCGCGGCTTCCCTGCACGACCGCCTCGCCGCGCTCGGCGCGACGGCCGTGGTCGAGGCGATCGCCGAGTGGCGCGACGGCCGCATCGCACCGCAGCCGCAGCCCGCCGAGGGCGCGAGCTACGCAGCGAAGATCGAACGACACGAGGCAACCATCGACTGGTCGCGGAGCGCCCAGGAGCTCGACCGGCAGGTGCGGGCGCTCAATCCGCGCCCCGTCGCGGAGACGACGTGGTCGGGCCGGCAGCTGCGGATCTGGGAAGCGCAGCCGGTTCCGCGCACGGTCGACGCCGCGCCCGGCCAGGTGCTCGAGGCCGGCGCGGGGCTCACGATCGCCTGTGGGCAGGGTGCTCTGCAGATCGAGCGTGTGCAGCTCGCGGGCCGGCGCGCGATGAGCGCCGCTGAATTCGGCAACGCGCATGCGCTCGCGGGCGCGCGGATGGGGACTTGAGCACGGCAGCGCCGACGCCGGCCCGGATCCGCGCGGCCGCGGCGCAGTGGGTCGCCGAGGTTGCCGATCGCGGCCGCTCGCTCGAGGAGCTGCTCGCAGGCGACACCGACGAGGGATCCGCGCGCGGGCTCAAGCGCTCGCTCACCTACGGTACGCTGCGCTGGCACTTCCGGCTGCACGCGATCCTGGCACAGCTCGCCGACCGCCCGCCCGACAAGCTCGCGCCGACCCTGCGTGCCCTGCTCGAGGTCGGTCTCTACCAGCTCCTGTCCGGCGAGGTTGCCGAGCATGCGGCCGTGGCCGAGACCGTGGGTGCCGCCCGCGAGCTCGGCCATGCGCGCGCCGCCGGGTTCGTAAACGCCGTGCTGCGCCGCTTCCAGCGCGAGCGCAGCGCGATCCTGCGCGAAGGTGGATGCGGACATCGCGACGCGCACGGCGCATCCGCTGTGGCTCGCGACCGCGATCGCGCGTGACTGGCCCGGCCAGGATGAGGCGATCCTCGAGGCGAACAACGCGCATCCGCCGCTCTGGCTGCGCGTCAACCGGATGCGGGCGGGGATCGACGAAGCGCAGGGCGCGCTCGAAGCCGCCGGCTTCCGTTGCCATCGCGAGCCACTCGCGCCCGATGCGCTCAAGGTCGAGCCGGCCGCGGACGTACGCTCGTTGCCGGGCTTCGCCGAGGGGCGCGTGTCGGTGCAGGACGCGGCGGCGCAGCTCGCCGTCGAGCTGCTCGCGGCGCGCGCCGGGGATCGAATCCTCGATGCCTGCGCGGCCCCGGGCGGCAAGACCTGTCACCTGCTCGAGCGCACGGGCGGCGCAGCGCAGGTCACTGCCGTCGATTCCTCGCCCGCGCGGCTCGAGCGCGTCCGCGCGAACCTCGACCGCCTGGGACTGGCCGCGACCCTGGTCGCGGGCGATGCGCTGCGCCCGGATGCCTGGTGGGATGGCCGGCCCTTCGATCGCGTCCTGCTCGACGTGCCGTGCTCGGCGACCGGCGTGATCCGACGCCATCCGGACATCAAGCTGCTCAGGCGTCCGGGGGACGTGCCGCCGATGGCCCGCCGACAGCGGGCGATGCTCGACGCGCTCTGGCCGCTGCTCAGGCCTGGTGGACGCTTCCTGTATACGAGCTGCTCGGTGCTCACGGCCGAGAACGGCGAGGTGGTGAGGGGCTTTCTCGAGGCAACCCCCGCCGCCTCCGATGCAACCTCGGCAGCGGCCGCCGGGTGGCCAGGGCGCCGGAATATGACCGGTCCCGGGTACCAGCGGCTCCCCGGTGAGGCCGACATGGACGGCTTCTATTATGCTTGCCTCGACAAGCAGGACTGACCGTTGGAATTCAGCCACAGCCGGATCGGGGTCGCGCGCCGAAGACCGCCTTTTGCGGGGCTCTGCGGCTGGGTGGTGCTGTGTTTTCTTGCAACGTCGCCCGCGCACGCCCAGACCTCGCTCATCGTCCGGGATGCGGAGCTCAAGCTCGGCGAGAACGTCTACGAGCTCGACGCGTACGTGGTGATCGACCTTGCCGAGGAGGCGCGGCAGGCGATCGACGGCGGGCTCACGATGCGGCTCGACTACGAGATCGCCATCAGCCGGATCCGCAATTACCTGCCGGACGACGGCATCGCATTGCTGGTGCAGAGCTACGAGCTCAACTACCACGCCCTGAGCCAGCGCTACCTGCTGCGCAACCTCAACACCAGCGAGCAGTTCGACTTCGGCTCGCTGCGCGCCGCGCTCGATCGCCTCGCGGAGATCCGCAGCCTGCCGGTGATCGACTCGAACCTGCTGCCGGCGGGCGCCGAATACAACGTGCGTCTGCGCGCCGTGCTCGACATGGGGGGGACGCCGGCCGCGCTGAAGTGGCTCTTGTTCTGGACCGAGGACTGGGGATCCGCAAGCAGGTGGTATTCATGGACGCTGCGTCCCTGAGGCGGGTCGCTTCCGCGGCCCTGATGGGCATCGGCGGGCTGCTGTGGCTCGCGGCCATCCTGTTCATGGCGCAGACCGCGCAGAACTCCGAGCAGTTCGGTCGTCTGCACCCGTGGATCCTGATGATCAACGCGGCCGGTCTCGTCGTGCTGCTCGTGCTGCTGGGCGGGAAGCTCGCGCAGCTCGTGCGCGACTGGCGCGGACACGTGATCGGCTCGCGGATCAAGGCGCGCATGGTCTGGATCTTCGGCGTGCTCGCCACGCTGCCGATCCTGCTCGTGTACTTCTTCGCGGTGCAGTTCCTGAACCGCGGCATCGACAGCTGGTTCAACGTCGAGATCCGTCGCAGCCTCGACGACGCGCTGGTCCTGTCGCGCTCGGCGCTCGAAGTGCGGATGCGCGAGCACCTCGCGGACACCCAGCTCATCGCCGACGAGCTGGCAGCGAGCGGCGGTGCCTATCCGGGGCTGCTCGAGGCGATGCGACAGCGCGTCGGCGCACTCGAACTCACGATCGCGACCGAGGGCGGATCGCTGATCGCGCTCTCCAAGGGCCTGTCCTCGGACCTGGTGCCCGAGGAGCTGCCGGACGAGTTGCTGCTGCAGATCCGCCAGGGCCGGCCATTCGTGAGCCTCGAGCCGCAGGCGCAGGGTGGCTACCTGGTGCGCACGGCCGTGCAGGTCGGCCCGGCGGCGCCCGGCCGCGAGCGTCTCCTGGTGCAGGCGGTCTACCCCGTGGCCGAGCGCCTGGGCGCGCTCGCCGACACGGTGCAGGCCGCGTACCAGCAGTACGGGGAGAAGGACTACCTGCGCCGACCGCTCAAGGCGAGCTTCATCCTCACGCTGACCGTCGTGCTGCTGCTCTCGCTGCTCGCCGCGTGGTACGGCGCGATCTTCACGGCCCAGCGCCTCGTGCAGCCGATACAGGACCTCGTCAAGGGCACGCGCGCCGTGGCGCAGGGCGACCTCGACACGCGTCTCCCGCTCACCTCGCATGACGAGATGGGCTTCCTCGTGCATTCCTTCAACGACATGACCAAGCGACTGCGACGCGCGCGCGAGGACCAGCAGTCCGCGCAGCAGGCGGCCGAGACCGAGCGCGCCAACCTCGCGGTCATCCTCGCGCGGCTGTCGACCGGCGTGGTCTCCCTCGAGCCGGACCTGCGCGTGCGCACCGCGAACCGCGCCGCGAGCATGATCCTGGGCGAGGATCTCGAGGCACGTGTCGGGCAGCCGCTCGCCGCGCTCGGCACGCCCGAGAGCCTGCTCGGCCAGTTCAGGGAGTCGGCGCGCGCGAGGCTCGCCGCGGGCGACGTCGAATGGCGCGAGCAGCTCACGCTCGCCTCGGGGTCGGGGCGGCGCGTGCTGATGTGCGCGTGCACGCCGCTGCCCGGCGAGGGCGACGCGCCGGCGGGCTACGTGCTGGTCTTCGACGACATCACCATGATGCTGCAGGCGCAGCGCGAGGCCGCCTGGGGCGAGGTCGCGCGCCGGCTCGCGCACGAGATCAAGAATCCGCTGACGCCCATCCGGCTTTCCGCCGAGCGCATGCGCCACAAGCTGCTGCCCGCGATGGCGGAGAAGGAGGCGCAGATCCTCGACCGCGGCACGGAGACGATCGTGCAGCAGGTCGAGGCGATGAAGGAGATGGTCAACGCGTTCAGCGAGTACGCGCGCGCGCCGCGCTTCGAGATGTCGAGCGTCGACCTCAACAAGCTCGTCACCGAGGTGACGGATCTCTACCGCGCACAGGATACGCGCCGACGCGTGCGACTCACCGTGATGCTCGGAGACGGCATCGACACGGTGGTGGCGGACGAGGGGCGACTGCGACAGCTGCTGCACAACCTGCTCACCAACTCGATGGAAGCGCTCGAGGGCCATCGCGGCGGGGAGATCGTGGTGCGAACACGGCTCGCGCGCCGCGGCGGTGGGGACGTGGCGGAGATCACGGTCGAGGACAACGGGCCCGGGTTCCAGCGCGAGCTCATCGGCCAGGTGTTCGACCCCTACGTCACGACCAAGGCCAAGGGTACCGGCCTCGGGCTCGCAATCGTGCGAAAGATCGTCGAAGAGCACGGCGGCCACATCGAGGCGGAAAACCGCGCCGAGGGCGGTGCGAGGGTACGTATCGACCTGCCATTGACCGAACTGGGGAGGCCCGCCGCAGCGCAACGCAGCGAGCGCAAGGTGGAGCCCAGGAGGGAGCGTGCATGAGCACCGGACGGATACTCGTCGTTGACGACGAATCGGACATCCGGGACCTGGTCCAGGAGATCCTGAGCGAGGAGGGCTACACCGTCGAGACCGCGGCGAACGCGGCCGAGGCGCGCGACGCGTGTGAGAGGCACGCGCCCGACCTTGTCCTGCTCGACATCTGGATGCCGGACTCGGACGGCATCAGCCTGCTGCGCGAATGGCAGCAATCGCACTCGTTCAACGCGCCGGTCGTGATGATGTCCGGTCACGGGACGGTCGAGACCGCGGTCGAGGCGACCCGGCTCGGCGCGGTCGACTACGTCGAGAAGCCGCTGTCGCTCGCGAAGCTCCTGCGCACCGTGCAGAGGGCGCTCGACGACGGTCGCCGGCGTCGCCACAGCGCGCGCACGCTGGTCCCGCCGCTGCTCGCGCCGATCGGGCGCAGCCAGCTCATGCGCGAGCTGCGCGAGCAGGTCCGCCAGCTCGCGCCGCACGACGCGCCGGTGCTGATCGTGGGCGAGCCGGGCACCGGCCGTGAGGCGTTCGCGCGCTACATCCATTCGCTGAGCCCGCGTTCCGGCGGCCCGTTCGTGACCGCCGTCGCCGGCGCGCTCACCGAGGGCGACCTCGAGACAAACCTCTACGGCGTCGGCAACGGGGGCGAGGTGCGCAAGGGCGCCCTCGAGCAGGCGGAAGGCGGAACCCTGTATATCAACGGCCTCGAGGACCTCTCGGTTGCGGCGCAGCGACTGCTGCTCGCCGCGATCGACACGGGCAGCTACACGCGCAAGTCGGGCACGGCGACCCTGCGGTTCGACGCGCGCGTCGTCTCCAGCGGGCAGCCGGGGTTCGAGACGCGCGGCCCGGAGCCGTTTCGCATCGACCTGCTGTCGCAGCTCAACGTGCTGACGCTGCGCATCCCGCCGCTGCGCGACTACGCCGAGGACGTGCCGGAGCTGCTGCGCTACTACGTCGACCGGCTGGTCGACGAGGAACGCCTGCCGTTCCGCCGCTTCAGCGTCGCCGCGCAGAACCGGCTACGCAACTACCCCTGGCCGGGCAACATACGGGAGCTGAAGAACCTCGTGCACCGCCTGCTGATCCAGGGCGGGCCGGAGGAGATCCCGCTCGAGGAGATCGAGCGCCAGATCGCGGCACAGACGGTGGCCGACGAGCCGCTGGTGAAGCAGGACCTGCTCGCGCTGCCATTGCGCGAGGCGCGCGAGCATTTCGAGCGCGCCTACCTCACGCAGCAGCTGCAGCTCTGCAACGGCAAAGTCGGCCAGCTCGCGAAGCGCGTGGGCATGGAGCGCACGCACCTGTACCGCAAGCTCCGCTCGCTGGGCGTCGACTTCCGGCAGTCGGAGGAGTGACGAGGAACCTGCGCTCGGAAATGGGCTCAAAGCCAGATTACGGCTTACTAATCTGGCTCTGAGCCGAATTTCGCTGGGACGCTGCTACTGCGCCGCGGCCGTCCGCGCCGGAAAATCCCGCATCGCGGTCGAGACGGCGTGCTGTATCGCCGCCGGCTCGACGCTGCCCTTGGTCAGCTTGCCGGAGATGCTGCCGTTCCAGACCTCGGCGTTCTTGCCGGCGTCGACCGCGTGGACGACGAGGGTGCCCTCGGTGAAATTGCGGATGCTCGGGCTGCCGACGTTGACCGAGCCGCCGACGTTGCCGCCCCAGCTGCCGACGCCGATGCCGACGCGCACCGGATTGTTCTCGACCTTCTCCGCCTTGGCGGTCTCATAGGCGATCCGCAGGTCGGGATTCTCCTGCGACTCGGTGTAGCCCTTGCGCTGCATCTCGGTTGCGATCGCGGCGCGGATGTTCTTGTCGAGGAGCTGCAGGGGTGCATCGCCGCCCGTCACGCCTGGCGCCGGCGCCCAGCCGAAGGTCCGGTAGGCGGCGAAGTTCGCCTGCGGGTCGCGCATCGACTGCGGCTCGGGGGGCGGGGTGACACAGCCGCTCAGCAGCATCAGGGCGAGCAGGCTCGCGCGGGTCCAGGTCTGCATACGCGGTCCTCCTGGTTGACCGATGCGCCGCTTACTTCGCGGCCGCCACCATGTACTCGACGGCGTTGATCACGGACTGGTCCGTCAGGTCCGTGCGGCCGCCTTTCGCGGGCATGAAGCCCGCCTTGCCCTGGTATCCCTTGATCGCGTGCTGGTGCAGCGTGTCGCGCGCCCTGCGCGATGCGCGCCGCCCACGCCGCCTTGTCGCCAAATTTCGGCGCACCGGCCACGCCCGCGCCGTGGCAGGCGACGCACGCCTGGGTGTAGACCTCTTCGCCGCCCAGATCGACAGCGGCGCCAGCGGCTTCGGGGGCGGCGGGCTCGAGCGCCGTGTTGTCCTGCCCGGCGATGGCCACCTTGGCTACAGGCTCGATGCGCGCGAGGAGCTCGCGCTGGTAGACGGGATCTTCCAGCTTGTGTGCCTCGAACGACCGTCCGGAGATCACGCGCGCGAGCCCGAGCAGCACCAGCGTGACCGCGAACAGGATGCCCAGCACCAGCATGAAGGTGTCGAAGAAGGTGCGGTCGTGCTTCTCGCTCACGAGGCCTCCACACGGCCGGGTCCAGGCAGGGTCGCGGATTATACAGTCACAGGGCCGCAACCCTCCCGCCCGCCGATCGCCGCAGAAACGCTACCGCACCAGTCGATTTTGGCCCGGCGTGGACGCTCGCGGCGCGCGCGGCTAAGATTTGCGCCCCTCGCGGGATCCAACCGCGCGCCCGTAGCTCAGTTGGATAGAGTGTCGGCCTCCGAAGCCGAAGGTCGTGGGTTCGAATCCCGCCGGGCGCGCCAAGTTCTCAGGGTCCGTTCCGATCACATGCTGTCCGGGCCGGAGCACTCGCCAGGGAGGCTCACGCCACCTGCCCGCGGATTCAGTCCAACTCGCGCCTGAGTTTCATGCCGACCCGGGCGATCGAGTTGATGGCGGGGATCAGCTCGTGACCGAACTCGGTCAACGCGTACTCTACCGACGGCGGTGATGTCGGCATGACCGTACGCGTGACGATGCCCCGGCGCTCGAGCTCCTTGAGCCGCGCGCTGAGCACGCGTGCCGAGATACGCGGTATGTCATGACGCAGCTCGCCGAACCGCCGCGGGCCGCCGCTCAGGTACCAGAGGACGTTGGGCGTCCAGGCGCCGCGCAGCATCGACATGCACTGGGTCAACGGGCATTCCCCGGGCGGTGGCACGACCCTGCTGCGGCGGACCTTCAACGCCATGCAATGGACCCCGGTAGGACAGGTTACTGGCTGGATACCACAATTTTTAGTTACTGGCTATTACCAGGTATCAAACAGTAATCAACCGCTGCTACGATCCTCCGCAATCGCCAGGGAACGGTGCTCGCATGAATCAGGCCGACCAGACGGAAGCGGTGCGCAGGCTCGGCATCCGCCACCCGATCATCCAGGGTCCCTTCGGCGGCGGGCTCTCGACGGCGCGCCTGGCGGCCACGGTTTCGAACCTCGGCGGGCTGGGCTCGTACGGCGCATACAGCCTGCCGCCGGAGGGAATCCTGGATGCCGCGCGCGCGATCCGCGCGCTCACCTCCGCGCCCTTCGCGCTCAATCTCTGGGTCTCGGATCATGACGCCGGAGGGCTCGATCTGAGCGACGCCGAGTTCGAACGCGTGTCGCGGATCTTCGCGCCCTATTTCCGCGAGCTGGGCGTCGCGCTGCCCGCGCGTCCCGAGCGGTTCAGCCATCGCTTCGACGACCAGGTCGCTGCATTGCTCGAGGCGAACCCGCCGGTCTTCAGCTTCGTATTCGGCGTGCCTTCGCCCGCGATCCTGTCCGAGTGCCGGCAGCGCGGGATCGTGACGATCGGCGCCGCGACGACCATCGCCGAGGCGCGGGTGCTGGAGGAAGCCGGTGTCGACCTGCTGGTAGCCACCGGCTCCGACGCGGGCGGGCATCGTCCGTCCTTTCTCAAGTCCGCCGAGGATTCGCTCACCGGCACCTTTTCGCTCGTGCCGCTCATCGCCGACCGCGTCAAGGTCCCCGTCATTGCCGCCGGCGGGATCGTCGATGCGCGCGGCGTGCGTGCCGCGCTGGCACTCGGTGCGCAGGCGGCGCAGATCGGAACGGCGTTCCTCGCCTGCGAGGAATCCGGCGCGACCGCGGAGCACCGCGAGATCCTGTTCAGCGAACGCGCGCAGGAAACGACGCTGACGCGCGCATTTTCCGGGCGCCTCGCACGCGGCGTCCGCAATCGATGGACCGACGAGATGGCGCCGCGCATCGCCGAGCTGCCGCCGTTTCCGATCCAGAGCTGGTTCGTGTCGAAGCTGCGGCCCGCCGCAGTCAAGGCGGGACGCACGGACCTGGTGTCACTCTGGGGCGGCCAGGGCGCCCCGAACCTGCGCCATCGCACTACCGCGACCCTCATGGACGCACTCACCAACACACTGAAGGAGACCCGACGATGAAGCTCTACTACTCACCCGGCGCCTGCTCGCTCTCGCCGCACATCGTTTCCCGCGAGGCGGGCCTCGATCTGCAACTCGAAAAGGTGGACCTCGCCGCGAAGAAGACCGCCTCCGGTCGCGACTTCCTGGAAATCAACCCCAAGGGCTACGTGCCGGTGCTGGAGCTCGACGATGGCCAATGGCTCACCGAAGGCCCGGCGATCGTTCAATACCTCGCGGACCGCAAGCCGCAGTCCGGCCTCGCACCCGCGTGCGGCACGTTCGAGCGTTACCGCCTGCAGGAGATGCTGGGCTACGTGAACTCCGAGCTCCACAAGACCTACAGCCCGTTGTTCAGGCCGAACATCACGCCGGAGCTGCGCGAGGAACGGCTGGCGTACCTGCAGAAGCGTTATGCGCTGCTCGACAAGAAGTTCGACGGGAATCCGTACCTGTTCGGCAGCACCTTCACCGTGGCGGATGCATATCTCTTCACGGTCACGAACTGGGCGCGCACCGTAAAGCTCGACCTGTCGAGCTTCCCGCGCCTGCTCGCATTCCAGGATCGCGTCGCCTCGCGGCCGGCGGTGCAGCAGGCGCTCAAGGCCGAGGGGCTCGTCAAGTGAGGGATAGGCAGGCCGACTTTCCTGTCGTGGTCGCCCCGGTTCGACGCCGGGGCGGACGAGGCGGAGCCACTGGTCGGTTCCGGCGACCTGCAGGACGAGCCGAGCCGCCAGCCTGTCCTACGCGACCGCCCTGACGATGTAGCCGCCAGACTTCTCATCCTTCTCGAGGTCGATCAGCCTTTGAGCCCGCGCTTCCTCGAGCAGCTCGCTGAAGCTGCGAAAGCCATGGTAGGTCTCGTTGAAGCCCGGGCGCTGGCGCTTGATCGCCTGCTTGATCATCGAGCCCCAGATCTTCTCGTCCTCGTCGCGCTCCTCGGACAGTGCCTCGAGGGTCTTCAGCACCAGCTCGAACGCCTCCTGCCGTCGCTCGGCATCGGTGCTCTTCGGCGAGGCGGGTTGTGTCCCGCCGTTGCCGGGCCCGGCTTCCTGCGTGACGGTGGGCGCCGCGCCCGGCGGCGCCTTCGCGCCACCTTGCGCCTGCTTCGCCGGTGTCTTCCGTCGCCCGCGCCGCTGTTCCTCTTTGCGCACGAGGTCGTCGTAATAGATGAACTCGTCGCAGTTCGCGATCAGCAGGTCCGAGGTCGAGCTCTTCACGCCCACCCCGATCACCATCTTGTTGTTCTCGCGCAGCTTGCTCACGAGCGGCGAGAAGTCCGAATCGCCACTCACCACCACGAAGGTGTCCACGTGCGATTTCGTGTAGCAGAGGTCGAGCGCGTCGACGACCATGCGGATGTCGGCGGAGTTCTTGCCGGACATCCGCACGTGCGGAATCTCGATCAGCTCGAACGAGGCCTCGTGCATCGAGGCCTTGAACTCCTTGTACCGGTCCCAGTCGCAGTAGGCCTTCTTGACGACGATGCTGCCCTTGAGCAGCAGGCGCTCGAGTACCTTGTCGATGTCGAACCGCGCGAACTTCGCGTCGCGCACGCCGAGCGCGACGTTCTCGAAGTCGCAGAACACGGCCATGTTGGTGATCGCGGGCTTTGCCATGCGTAGCAGCCTAGCACGCACCCTGATGGCGGCGCAGCGGAGTCAGAGCCAGCCCTTGCGGCGGAAGTAGATGTACGGGACGACGGCCGAGACGAGCATCGCGATGAGCGCCACCGGGTAACCCCAGTGCTTGTCGAGCTCCGGCATGAAGTCGAAGTTCATGCCATAGATGCTCGCCACCAGCGTCGGCGGCAGGAACATGACCGCCGCCACCGAGAAGATCTTGATGATGTTGTTCTGTTCGAGGTTGATGAGGCCGAGCACGGCGTCGAGCAGGAACTGCACCTTGGTGCTGAGGAAGCTCGCGTGGTCGGACAGCGACTGCACGTCGCGCAGCGTCGACTTGAAGCGGCCGCTCTGGTCCTTCGAGAGCGTCACGGTCGTGGTCTGCTGCACGTACATCAGCAGCCGCTGGAAGCTGATCAGGCTCTCCCGCGCCTTCGAGATCAGGTCGCCGTCGATGCCGATGCGCTGGATCATCCCGTGCAGGTCGCGGCTGGTGGGCGCCGGGCCGTCGGCGCGCGGGAAGATCAGATGCGAGACCGAATCGAGATCGACCTGGACGCGCTCGAGCAGGTCGGCGATGCGCTCGATGAAGGCCTCGAGCAGCCCGGCGAGCAGCGTGGCCGACGACGTGCACGCAGCGGGCGAACGCTCGACGTAGTTCATGAACCGCCTGATCGGCGTGGGATCGGCGTAACGGTTGGTGATCAGCCGGTCGTTCGCCAGGATGAACGTGACCGCGCTGCTCTCGGGGGCCGGGCCGTCGAGCTTGGTGCCCACGGTCGCCGTCATGTAGAGCGCGCCGTTCTCCTCGTAGAGCCGGCTCGAGGTCTCGATCTCCTTCATCTCGTCGCGCGTGGGGACGTCGACGGTGAGCAGCGACTCGACGGCCTTCTCCTCCTCGGGCGTGGGCTCGAACAGGTCCGCCCAGAGGAACTCGTCCGGAAACGGGCGCCGGCGGGACGTGTTCGACCCAGGTGTAACCACTGCCGGTGGGGATGAGGAGACGGAGCATGTTCTTGTCGGTCGCGCGAACTGGGCGCCGTTTTAGCACAGACCCAAGCGAAAAGCCCCGCTCGGCGCGGGCCTTGCGACACGCAGCGCAAGGCGGAGTGCGGGAGGCCGCGAGGACCTGCGAGGCCGGAAGACGCGGCGGATCAGCCCTTCGGCGTTTCCTGGGCGGCGAGCGTGTTGATGAGGTCGAAGAGCCGCGGCTCGGAACCAGCCATGGATACGTCGGTCACGTACTTGCCGTTCACGACCACGGTGGGCGTGCTCGTGATGCGATAGCGGCGATTGAGATCGGCCGCGCGGCTGAGTTTCGTCTCGACGGCGAATGAGGAGAAGGCCTTCTGGAATTCCTGCTTCGACACGCCCTTCGACGTGAAGAACGCCTCGATCTTGGCTGGCGTGTCGAGACGGTTGCCGCGCACGTTGATCTCGCGGTAGATCTCGCTGTGCAGCGCCGGCAGCTTGCCGAGCAGCTCGGCGGTGTAGAACACGCGCGCGTGGGTCTTGAGCAGGTCGTTCCACATCGCGGGCACGCGCACGAGCTCGACGTTGGCTGGCTTGCCCTTTTTGACCCAGCTCTCGAGCGTCGGCTCGATCAGGTAGCAGTGGCCGCACGCGTACCAGAACACCTCCACGACCTCGACCTTGCCTGGGGCGACGCTGGTCGCCTGCGCGGGCTTGAGAGCCTTGTAATGCTCGCCCTCCTTGAAGTCCGCCGAGCAGGCGACACCCCCGACGAGCAGCAAGGCGGCGAGGGTCAGGGGGCGCAGGCGAAGCGAAAGGGTCGTATTCATGGCAGCTATGACCGGTCGAAGCGCTCCGGGTTCAGCGGAGCCCTTGAACATAAGACGATACGGCATCGATCTCGGCTTCCGAAAGGCGTGCGGCGATGGCGCGCATCATCTGGTTGGGATCGCTGGTGCGGGCGCCTGACTTGTAGGCGCGCAGTTGCGCGGCGACATAGGTCGCGTGCTGTCCCTGGATTGCCGGGTAGCTCGCCAGCGGATTGCCGCGGCCGGTCGGCCCGTGACAGGCGGCGCAGGCCATCGACTTCTCTTCCATGTTGCCGGCCCGGTAGATCTTCTGCCCGAGCTTGAGCTTCGACGGCTCGGCCTCGCCGCCGCGCGCCGTCTGGCTCGAGAACCATGCCGCAAGATCCGCGATGTCCTCGTCCGTGAGGCCAACGGCCATCGGCGACATGAGGGGGTTCTGGCGCGAACCGTCGCGAAATGCCTTGAGGCTGCGGATCACGTACGACTCGTGCTGGCCGGCGATGCTCGGCCACTCGGGATTCACGCTGTTGCCGTCGACACCGTGGCAGGCCACGCAGGGCGTCGACTTCGCCTGGCCCGCCTCCTTCGACCCTGCAGCGAGTGCGGGCGCAGCCGACGCGAGCGCGGCGGTGCAGAGCAGGGTCGCGGCGACTTTGGTGGTCATGCGGCCATCCGAAGGCGGTTCCTTGCAGGTCAGGATTCTTCGCCGCGACCGATCTTCGCCGGTCGGGTGGGGCGCGAATTGTACACTACGGCCTCGTCGGCAGATGCCTGCGGCCGGTGCTATGTCTGCGTATCCAAACGTAAAATTCCTGACCAGCGCGAACGCGCGCGCGCAGTTCCCGACCGACTCGGGAGCCGAGGTCGCCATCGCCGGGCGCTCGAACGCGGGCAAGTCGAGCGCGCTCAACGCGCTCACGGGCCGCAAGGGTCTCGCGCGGACCAGCCGAACGCCGGGGGCGACGCGCCTGGTCAACTTCTTCGAGCTGGCTCCGGGCCGCCGGATCGTCGACCTGCCGGGCTACGGCTTTGCGGCGGTGTCGGGTGAGATGCGCCGCCACTGGGGGGCGCTGGTCGAGTCCTATTTCGCCTCGCGCCGTGCCTTGCGCGGCGTGATCATCGTGATGGATGCCCGTCATCCCTTGACCGAGCACGACCGCGGAATGCTGGCACTCGCCCAGGCGCGGGTCCTACCCGTGCACCTGCTGCTCACCAAGGCCGACAAGGTCGGCCGCGGCGCCGCACGCCAGACGCTGCACGCCGTCCAGCGCGACGTCGGCCAGACCGCCACGGCGCAATTGTTCTCGTCGCTGACGGGCGAGGGGCTGGCCGAGGCCAGGGCCAGGCTGCATGACTTGTTGGTGGGCCGTAAAAAAGAAACCCCGGTTGGCCCAGCGGAGCCAACCGGGGAAGACAAACCCGGTATTGGGGGATGACCGGGTCAACGCCGAACCCAGGGAGGTAGGTTCGACGCGAGCATCCGAGGACGCTCGATAGAATTTGAGCGCCCGTGCGGGCGGAAGTTCAATGTCCGACCGACATCAGCCGGGGTTCAGGAAGGCCTTGGGATGCCACTGACGGCGCGCCCACCGGTCAGGAAATCTTTACTATCCCGCAGGGTGGACGGATGCCGTCCCAAAGGCCCAGGCGCGCGCCAAACTCGCTGGGAGGGCCGGCCGCCAAGTCGGGCTTCCTGGTCAGGGACTTACGCCAGGGGCGACGTTTCGGGACCGTCCCGCAATGAGCGACCTACCCTGGCCGGGGTTAGAAGAACGTCCACATCACGCCGATCGAGATCATTTCGGCCTTGTCGAGCGCACTGACGTCGAAGCGCTCCCACTCGGCACGCAACGTCAGGCTCCAGACCCGGAACTGGGCGCCGGCCCCGTAGGAGAAATCCATGCCGTCGTCCGACGACTCGCCGAAGCCCGGATCGTTGAGCGAGGCGTCCCAACTGATGAACCCGGCGCGCGCAAACAAGTCCACCGGGCCGATCGGCACGAAGCCGAGGGCGGAGAAGTTGACGCCGTCGGCCTCGATCCCCAGCCGCACGTCGTTGCCCCCTGAGCCCTGCAACGTGTCTTCAGGGGACCCAAGGTCGACGTAGTTGGCCTCGACTGCCAGCCAGTCGAGGATTCGCCAGCCGACGTTCAGCTTGTACGCCGTGTCGCCGTCGTCGAAGTTGGCGGTGGGGAGCGCCGGATTCAGGTCGACCTCGATGCCACTCTCGCCGATGCTCGCGCCGACGTAGATGCCGTTATCCACCGCGAGCGCCGACGACGATCCCAGGGCCGCGGCGAGCGCCGCCGCGGCGATGAAAAATCTGCGCATGACCGTGTGCTCCTTTGGGGCTTCCGGGCCCGCGGGATTCTAGCCGACCCGCGTGTCAGTGCGCCTCATCCCAGTTGGCGCCGTGACCGACGTCCACTTTCAGCGGCACGCGCAGCGCCGCTGCCGCGGCCATGTGCTCGCGCAGACCCGATTCGACCGCGGCGAGTGCATCGTCACGCACCTCGAGGATGAGCTCGTCGTGCACCTGCATGATCAGCCGCGCGGGTACCTTGTCGCGTCGCAGCCACTCGTGCACCGCGATCATGGCCCGCTTGATGATGTCGGCCGCGGTGCCCTGCATCGGCGCATTGATCGCCGCGCGCTCGGCAGCCTGTCGCAGCTGCGGGTTGCGCGCGCGGATGTCCTGCAGGTAGAGGCGCCGCCCGGCGACCGTCTCGACGTACCCCTGTTCGCGAGCGGATTCGCGCGTCTCCTGCATGTAGCGGCGCACGCCCGGATAGCGCTGGAAGTACAGCTCAACGTACCGCTGCGCCGCGCCGCGATCGATCCCGAGCTGGCGCGCAAGTCCGAAGGCCGACATGCCGTAGATGAGACCGAAGTTGATCGCCTTGGCGGCGCGGCGCTGGTGCGGCGCTCACGCTGGCGGCGTCGACTCCGAACACCTCCGCGGCCGTCGCCTGGTGGATGTCGTGGTCCTCGGAGAAGGCGCGCAGCAGGCCCTCGTCGCCTGAGAGGTGCGCCATGATGCGCAGCTCGATCTGCGAATAGTCGGCCGCGACGATCAGGTGGCCCGGCGGCGCGACGAATGCCTGGCGGATCCGCCGGCCCTCCAGCGTGCGTATCGGGATGTTCTGCAGGTTGGGGTCCTGCGAGGACAGCCGGCCCGTGGCCGCGACTGCCTGGTGATACGAGGTGTGCACGCGGCCGGTGCGCGGGTTGCGTTGCGCGGGGAGCTTGTCCGTGTACGTCGACTTGAGCTTGGCCAGCGCCCGGTAGTCCATGATGATGCGCGGGAGCTCGAACTCGAGTGCGAGCTCCTCGAGCACGTCCTCTGCCGTCGAGGGTTGGCCCGTCGCCGTCTTGCGCTTGATCGGCAGCCCGAGCTTCCCGAACAGCACCTCCTGCAGTTGTTTTGGCGAATCCAGGTTGAAGCTCGTGCCGGCCGCGATGTGCGCGAGCTGCTCGAGGCCGACCAGGCTCCTCGCGATCTCGTTGCTCTGCCGGCGGAGCATCTCCGCATCGACCAGCACGCCGGCATGCTCCATCTCGAGAAGCACCGGCAGCAGCGGCTGCTCGATGTCTTCGTACACCGCCTCGAGCCTGGGCAGGGCGTCGATCCGGGGCCAGAGCCGCTCGTGCAGCCGCCACGCCACGTCCGCGTCCTCGGCGGCGTATTCCGCGGCGCGCTCGACGGGCACCTGGTTGAAGGTGAGCTGCTTCGCGCCCTTGCCGGCGACGGCCTCGAATTGAATGGTCGAGATGCCGAGATAGAACTCGGCGGTCGAATCGAGGTCGTGGCGGGTGGCGGTGCTGTTCAGCACGTAGGACTCGAGCATCGTGTCGTAACGCATCCCGGCCAGCTCGATGCCGTGGTTGCGCAGCACGTGCGCGTCGTACTTCAGGTTGTGGCCGAGCTTCGGCAGCGCGGGGTTCTCGAGCAGCGGCTTCAAGGCGCGCCAGCACCCGGCCGCGGTCGAGCTGCACGGGCGCGCCCGTGTAGTCGTGCGCCAGGGGCACGTAGGCCGCATGGCCCGCCTCGCAAGAGAAGGAGACGCCGATGATCTCGGCCTGCATGTAGTCGAGCGAGCTCGTCTCGATGTCGAGCGCGATGAGTGGCGCCTGCCGCAGCCGGGCCAGCCACTCCTCGAGCGCCGCCTCGGTGACCACCGTCTCGTACCGCCGCCCGACAATTGGCTCGGAGCCAATTTTCGTGGGGCTGGGCGCTTGTAAGTCATTGATCTGCCGGCTTGATGGGCTCAGTTCCGCGTCACCAGTCGCCGCCGGTTCCGTCGCCCCGAAAGGCTGCGAGCCATTATTGGGGAGCTGGCGAAGCAGCGAGCGCAGCTCGAGGCGGCCGTACAGGTCCCGGAGGCGCGGGATATCGGGCTCGGCGCGCTTCAGCTCCTCGGGCCTCATCGGCAGGTCGAGGTCGCACCGGATCGTCGCAAGCTGTCGCGACAGCGCGAGGTCGGTCAGGTGGTCGCGCAGGCTCTCACCGACCTTGCCTGCGATCTCGTCGCGGTGCGCGAGCAGCGAGTCGAGCGTCGAGTACTGGTTCAACCACTTCGCGGCTGTCTTGCTGCCGACCTTCGGTACGCCCGGGATGTTGTCCGACGCGTCGCCGACGAGCGCGAGGTAGTCGATGATCTGCTCGGGAAACACGTCGAACTTCGCCTTGACGCCGGCGCGGTCGAGCCGGCTGCCGGTCATGGTGTTGACGAGCGAGATGCGCGCGTCGACGAGCTGGGCCATGTCCTTGTCGCCCGTCGAGATCACCACGTCGAGCCCCACGGCGGCGGCGCGTTGCGCGAGCGTCCCGATCACGTCGTCGGCCTCGACGCCGGGGATGCGCAACAGCGGCAGGCCGAGCGCCTCGACCGCCTCGATCAGCGGCTCGACCTGCGCACGGAGGTCGTCGGGCATCGGCGCACGATTGGCCTTGTACTCGATATAGACCTCGTCCCGGAACGTCCGCCCCGGCGCGTCGAAGACGACGCCGACCAGGGCCGGATCGTCCTCCTTGATCAGCCGCAGCAGCATGTTGAGCACGCCGAGCACCGCGCCGGTGGGCTCGCCGCGGGAATTGGACAGCGGCGGCAGGGCGTGAAACGCGCGGTAGAGGTAGGACGAGCCGTCCACCAGTACCAGCGTCCGCGGCTCAGTCACGGTTGCTGCCGCGGGTGTCGGGTGGGAGCTCCGGTGGAGGGAGGCGTTCGGGTTCGGGCTCGGTCGGCGGGGGTGCGGCTTCGCCGCCCGGTCCGGGGCGGATCACGACGTTGCGGGGTTCCTCGGGCAGCGCGAGCGAGCCCTTGAGGCCGCAGGCTGCGGTCAGGGTCGCCGTCGCGATCGCGCCGACGATCGCGCGGAGGCGCCGGGAGACGCGGGCACGCCGCGGCCGCGGCTCGTGGCGGTGATCCGCAACCGCGCTGTGCGACCGGGACGCGTCCTGCATGCCTTGCCTCGATTGAGCGGGCGCTGATTGTAATATGCAGCCGTGCGGCCCGGCACCGGCGTGCGCGGGACCGTCCAAGGAGCCACCGGATGAGCGACTACCAGGCGCCCCTGCCGCAGATGCGTTTCACGCTCGAGCATCTCGCCGACCTGCGGGAAGTCGCGGCGTTGCCGGGGTTCGAGTCCGCGAGCACAGACCTCGTGGAGACGGTGCTCGAGGAGGCCGCGAAGTTCGCGAGCGGCGTGCTCGCACCGGTCAATGCGCTCGGTGACCGCGAGGGTGTCTCGGTCCGGGACGGCGCCGTGGTCGTGCCGCAGGCGTTCACCGACGCATTCGCGGCGTTCGCCGACGGTGGCTGGACCGCGATCGCGGCAAGCCCGGAATACGGCGGCCAGGGGCTGCCCAAGACGGTGGCCGGGGCCTGCGAGGAGATGTGGAGCAGCGCGAACATGGCGCTCGCGCTCTGTCCGGAGCTGAGCCAGGGCGCGAGCCTGGCGATCGAGCGGCACGGAACGGAAGCCCTCAAGCGCGCCTATCTCGAACCCATGATCGCGGGGCGCTGGACCGGCACGATGTGCCTGAGTGAGCCGCAGGCGGGCTCGGAGCTCGCGGCCCTCACGACGCGCGCGGTCCCGCACGGCGATCACTACCTGATCACCGGCCGCAAGATCTTCATCACGTGGGGCGATCACCCCATGACGGAGAACATCGCGCATCTCGTGCTCGCGCGCACGCCGGACGCGCCGGAGGGCTCGCGCGGGATCTCGCTCTTCGTCGTCCCGAAGTACCGCCTCAAGGCGGGCGCTGCGACGCGTGAGCGCAACGACGTGCGCCCGGTGTCCGTCGAGCACAAGCTCGGCATCCACGCGAGCCCGACCTGCGTGCTCGCCTTCGGCGACCATGGCGGCGCAGAAGGACACCTCATCGGCCGTGAGAACGAGGGGCTCGCGGCGATGTTCACCATGATGAACTACATGCGGCTCGGCGTCGGGCTGCAGGCGGTCGGCGTCTCGGAACGCTGCTACCAGCAGTCCGCGGCCTACGCGCGCGAGCGCGTGCAGGGGCGGGCACCGGGAGTAAAGGGGCGGGTGCCGATCATCCGCCACCCGGACGTGCGCCGCATGCTCCTCACGATGCGGTCGCTGACGCAGGCCGCGCGTGCCTTGTGCTACTACACCGCGTCCTGTCTCGACCGCGGGGCGCACGGCTCCGACGCCGAGGTCGCCGACGGCTGGCAGGCGCGCGCGGACCTGCTGACGCCGATCGCGAAGGCCTGGTGCACGGAGGTTGCGCAGGAAGTCACTTCGCTCGGCATCCAGGTGCACGGCGGCATGGGCTACGTCGAGGAAACCGGTGTCGCGCAGTTCTTCCGCGACACGCGGATCGCCTCGATCTACGAAGGCACGAACGGCATACAGGCCATCGATCTCGTCGGGCGTAAGCTCCTGCGCGACGGTGGCACGTCCGTCTCCGCCATGGTGTCCGAGATGCGCGTCGTCGACCCGCAGCTCGCCAACGCGGGAGAGGAATTCGCCGGCCTGCGGCAGGCGCTGACGCGGGCGCTCGACGAAGTGGTGCAGTGCTCGACCCACCTGCTCACGGGTGACAAGCGCGACCCGGATCTCGCGGGGGCGGCAGCGATGCACTACCTGATGCTGATGGGCACCGCGATCGGCGGCTGGCAGCTCGCGCGCGGCGCGCTCGCGGCGACCTCGGGCGCCGCGCGTGGCATGGACGCCGCGTTTCTGAAGCTGCAGACCGTGCTTGCGCGCTTCTACGCTGAACAGATCCTGCCGCGCGCGCTGGTGCACGCTGGTGCGGTTCGCGCCGGCAGCGCGACACTGATGGCGCTGCCGGCGGAGCAGTTCTGAGCGCGCGGCCCGAGACGGTTCGCGTCGAGCGCTGGCTCGGGCTCGACGACTGCCGCGCACGCGTTCCGGCGACCCTGCTGCCGTGGCTCACCGAGCCGGGACTGCTCACCGCGCGCATGCGCACGGTCTGCGGCGATGCGATGGAGCTCAATCTCCTGCGTGTCGCGCCGGCACCGCTCGCGCCCGCGCTGGCGGAGCGGCTCGGCGTCGCGGATCACGGCTGTCTGCATCGCGAGATCGAGCTCTGCTGCCGGGGCAGGCGCTGGATCTACGCCTGCTCGGTGTTTCCGGATTCCACCGTCCGCGGGTACCCCTGGCTCGCCGAGCTCGGCGGCAACGGGCTCGGCGAAGCGCTTGCGAAGGTCGCGGAGGTTGAGCGCGAGCCGATCGAGTACCTCGAGCTGCCGCCCACGCACGAACTCGCGCTCGCCGCCGCCCCCGGCAGCGCGGTGCGCGGCGCCCTGTGGGCGCGTCGCAAGCTGTATCGGCTCGCCCGCGGGCCGATCCTCGTGCAGGAAGTCTTCCTACCCGTGCTGTATGCCGCATGAGCGTCACGCTCTATGACTACTGGCGCAGCTCTGCGGCTTACCGCGTGCGGATCGCCCTCAATCTCAAGGGACTTGCGTGGGAGTCGGTGCCGAAGCACCTCGTACGCGACGGCGGCGAGCACCTGAAGCCCGACTACCTCGCGCGCAACCCGCAGGGACTCGTCCCGGCGCTGCAGGATGGCGACTTCCTGCTCACGCAGTCGCTGGCCATCATCGAGTACCTGGACGAGACTCGCCGCGACCCGCCGCTGCTGCCCGCGGACCCGCAGAGCCGCGCAATGGTGCGCGCGATGGCGCTCGCCATCGCCTGCGACGTGCATCCGCTCAACAACCTGCGCGTGACGCGATACCTGCGACAGGAGTTCGGCGCCGACGACGAGGCGGTCGCAGGGTGGACCCGGCACTGGATCGGGCTGGGGTTCACCGCGCTCGAGGCGTGGATCACGCGCCATTCGGCCGACGGCCGCCACTGCTACGGCGCGACGGTTACGCTCGCCGACGTGGTGCTCGTGCCGCAGGTCTACAACGCGCGGCGGTTCTCGCTCGACCTCGCGCCGTTTCCGCGGCTCGCCGCCGTGGCGACAGCGCTCGATGCACTGCCGGCTTTCGCTGCGGCGCGGCCGGAGCGACAACCGGACGCTGAGTAAGTGGGACGGGTCGGGCCAGGCTCTTGTCTGGTAGGCGCCCGACAACCCGACGGCGAGTAGGCGGTGCGGAGCGGGCTCTTGTCCGTCAGGACGCCACGAGTACGTCCCTGTAGGCTCCGTGTTCGGCATCCATGCCTCACACGGCCTGCCGGACAAGAGCCCGCTCCGCACCGCCTCTTCGGCGTCGGCTGCCGGACCTGACGCACAAGAGCCCGACTCGGCCCGCTTACGCGATGCACGGACGAACGCCCCGCGGCCAGCGTGCTAGGCTCTGCGCGTCGATCGCGCGCCACGGAGCGCCCTCATGGTCACCGCAGTCGTGCTCATCCAGTCGGAGACCGACCAGGTTCCGGAGCTCGCCGCGACGCTCGCTGAGCTCGACGGGGTGAGCGAGGTGTTCTCGGTCGCCGGTCAGTATGATCTCGTGGCGCTCGTCCGGGTCCGCGAGAACGAGGACCTCGCCCGCGTGATCAGCGAGAAGATGCGCAAGCTTCCGGGCATCAGGAGCTCGGAGACGTTGATTGCCTTCAAGGTCTATTCGAAGAAGGACATCGAGGCCGCCTTCTCGCTGGGGCTCGACTAGCACCGCTTCGCGCCGCGAATTCGTCCGGGGCTCGTCGCCGGCGTGACGATGAGGCTCAGTTCGTGCCCAGCCGCCGCAGCGCGTCCGGCTGGAAGTCGCCGACCCTGCCCTTGACGCCGAACTGGATCGGCTCGCGGATCTCGTTGTCGTAGCCGCCCGTGATGTAGCTGCGGCTGTCGAGGTCGTGGACGATGCTGAAGCGGTACCACGGCACCTGCACGTCATAGCACTGGATGAGGCCGTGCAGCGACACGCGCCAGAGCCCGCCCCTCAGGTCGTAGACGTCCTCGGCGACCACGCTCCAGCTGTCCTCGTCGACGTAGAAAGTGCGCCGGCCGTAGATGTGGCGTTGTCCCGGCTTGAGCGCGGCCTCGACCACCCAGACGCGGTGCAGCTCGTAGCGCACGAGGTCCGCGTTGATCGTGTGCTTGCCGATGATGTCCTTGTATTTGAGTGTCTTGTCCGACAGGCGATAGGTGTTGTAGGGAACGTAGATCTCGCGCTTGCCCACGAGTTTCCAGTCGTAGCGGTCGGGCGCGCCGTTGTACCCGTCGATCTGGTCGGTGACCACCATGCCCTCGGAGCCGTCGTTGACGCCGTCGTAGGCCAGGTCCGGCGCGCGGCGCACGCGGCGCGAGCCCGCGTTGTAGATCCAGGCGGAGCGCGATTCGGCGACCTGGTCGACGGGCTCGTGCACGAGAAAGGCCGTGCCGCGCAGGGTCGCGGGCTCGGTGAAGTAGCCGAGCGCGTAGAAGAGCCGGTTGTCCTCCGGCTTCTCGATGTTCGATGCATAGATGCGGGTCGATCGGAAGGCGATCTTGTAGTAGTCGCCGTTCGCGCGCACCGGAAATGAATGCGCCGCGCGGATGGCGCCGCCGCCCAGGTAGCGCACGAGGTGATTCCACATCACCTCGAGCCCGTTCTCCGGTATCGGAAAAGGCGTGGTCGATCCGCCGAGCGTTCTTGAGGCCGAACCCCTCGAGCCGTGCCTGGCCCGCCTGCGCGCGCACGCGATCCGTGACTGTCGCCGGGAGTGCCGCCGTGCGTCGTGTCGGATAGACGCGCATCCGGTACTCGGGATACTTCGCGAGCAGCGCCGACTGGCCGGCGGTCAGCTTCGACGCGTACTGCGCGGCGTTGTCGCCCGTGATCGTCGAAGAGCGGCGCATCGCCCGGAAACGGATCGATGTAACCCTGCGCCGCGGTCCAGCCGGCCGGCGGCTTCGTGAGCCCGCCGTCCCATGCCGGGATGGTGCCCTCGGCATTGCCGGCGCGCTCGGCGCCGACGGGCGTGAGGTCGCGACCGAGCCGTTCGATGTCCTGCGGCGACGGCGCAGGCCATGCGAGGCTCGCGTACAGCAGCCGCGATCGCCGCCGCCAGCCAGGACACAAACGTCGCGGGCGTCAGGCCGGCGCTCGGGGACCTCACGACGTCAGCCGGCGCGAGCAACATCGGCCAGGCCCAGTTCCCGCAACAGCCGGTCGAATCGCGGGTCCTTGCGCAGCGGGTCCAACAGCGGGTCGAAAGTGATGTAGGTGAGACCAGGATCCTTGACCCGGCGCGCGACGCCCAGCCAGCGAAAAGCCTCATCGTGATCGCCGAGAGCGACGTTGATCTGCGCATACTGATACGCGGCGGCGTCTCCAGGCGCTCGATTGCGGTGGCGAGTTCCGCGCGCGCGAGCTCGCTGCGTCCGAGGCGCGCATCGACCAGCGCGAGCGCCGTCAGGCGCTGCCATTCGATCGATTCCTTTCCGGCCACTGCGCGAGCCTCGTCCAGCTTGCCGGTTTCGAGCAGGATGATTGCCAGGCCGCCGTGCACGCTCGGGAAGGCCGGGTCGAGCAGCAGAGCCCGGCGCGCAGCGGTTTCCGCCTCTGCAAACTGGTGATCGGAGTAATGCGCCAGCGCCAGGACATAGTGCGCCCATGCCGAGACGGGATCGAGCTGTACGGCTTTCGATGCTGCCGTAACGGCCTTGTCCGGTGAGGAACGCGGCTGCAGTCCTCGAGTACGCGATCTGCACGACGGCGTTGCCCGGATCGAGCGCCAGCGCCCGCTCGAAATGTGCCCGGGATGCGTCGACGTCGTGGTCGACGACCGAGGCGACCCAGCCGAGCGTCAGGTACGCCACCGCGAGGTCCGGTGCGAGCTCTGCTGCACGCAGCGCGGCGTCGCGTGCGCGCCCGAAGCCGTCGGCGAAGGATTCGTAGCCGTTCGAGGCCAGGAACGCCAGCGTGGTTGCACGGCCGGCATGGGCCTGCGCGTACGACGGGTCTTCGACGATTGCGCGATCGTACGCCGCAAGCGCGGCCCTCAGGGTGTCCTCCTTCTGACCCTGGTTCAGCAGGTAAAGCGCGCGCAGGAACTCTTCGTATGCTTTCGGATTGCCGGTGCCGCCCGGCTCCGACCGCGCGGTGTCAGCGCCCAGCAACTGCACCTTGAGCGCACCGACGACCTCCTTCGAGATCTCGTCCTGCACCGCAAATACGTCCTCGAGCGTGCGGTCGTAGGTCTCGGACCACAGGTGCGAGCTGTCGGAGGCGCGGACGAGCTGCGCGGTGATGCGCACGCGATCACCGGACTTACGCACGCTTCCCTCGAGCACGTGATCGACTTTCAGCTCACGCGCGATGTCCGCGACCTTCACGTCCTTGCCCTTGTAAGCGAACGACGAAGTCCGCGCGATGACGCGCAGGCCCGGCATGTTGGCAAGCAGGTTCAGAAGCTCCTCGGTCAGCCCGTCGGAGAAGTACTCGTTCTGCTTGTCGTCGCTCACGTTGACGAAGGGCAGCACGGCAATCGAGGCCGCCGTGTCCGTCGCCGCATCCACCGCGTCGTCCGGCATCCCCAACGACCGGGCGGGCGCGGCGCCGACCGCCGTCTCCCGGTCTGCGCCACGGATGGCGCTCGGGCGACCGAAACGCTCCCAGAGCAGCAGCCCGATCGCGACCGCCAGCAGGGCGACGATCAGCAGGTTGATCCTGCGGCTGCTTTGCGGGGCGATCGAACCCTCGGGCGCGACCTCGTGAGCTCGCTTCAGGCCCTCGGGCGTGAGGTCGTAGACCCACGCAAGGATCAGCGCCGGCGCGAACCCCAGGACCAGCAGCCCAAGCACGAGACGCGGTGCCCAGTCCGGCAGGTCGAGCACGTCGAACAGCAGCTCCGCCACCTGCATCACGACCCAGCTGGCGACGAGATAGAGCAACGCCGTGTGCAGGACGTTGCGTCGTCGGAGTTCCGCAAGGAGCGACATCGCGCATCACCCGTCGGCGTGACGTCAGGGTTTCGGTTCGGCGGTCGGCGCGGTTGCGGGCAAGGGCAGCGAGGCCTGTCCAAACGCATAGCGCCAGCCGGTCGGCGTGCGAACGTAGGTGTCGCTGAACCACAGGCGCCGCTCGAAGGCTACGCCCTCGTTGACACCCTTGAGCCAGAGCCGCGCCGTGACGACGGCCGTGTCTCCCCAGACCCGGACGATCTGCGTGCCCTCGTCTTCCTCCTGGCGCTCATAGACGATCTTTCCGGTACGTGCGGATTCGAGAAGATCCTCGCGCGTGTACGTCTTTCCGTTGCCGAGCACCAGCACGAAATCGTCGGCAAGGATTCGGCCCATGGTTTCTGCATCGTTGCGCTTGACCGCTGCCTGGTACTGGGTGTCGAGTGCCGCGACGCGTGCGCGATCGTCCGCCGGGGAAGCCAGTGCGACGGCCGCGACGGTCAGAACGCGGTCGCTATCAATGCACCAACGGAGATCGAGCTTCATGTTCCCTCCCGGGCGCCGGGTTCGCGACAGCGGCCGGCGGCCTGAACTCGATGCTCATGCCAGCATCGGTCCACGTCAATGCCACCGGTCCGCCGGCGCTCCTCGGCTGGACGCAGCGCCAGCGGGATCGGATCAACTGCCGCGGTCGAGTGCGTCCAATCGGAGCTCGTGCGTCACGGGGATGGAAGCGGGTCCTTGCGTATTGGTCTCAACCGCGACGACGCAGGTCGGCGAGGCCGAGGTCCTGCACCAGTTGCTTGTACCGCACGTCCTCGCGCAATGGATCCAGCAAGGGATCGCCCACGATTGTCATGGCCGCGGGGTCCTTGATCCGTCGCGCGGTGTCGAGCCAGCGGAACGACGCGTCGGCATCGCCGAGCTGGGCGTTGATCTGCGCATACTGGTAGGCCCAGTTGTCGCCCTGCTGTTCGATCATGGCGGCGAGCCCTTCGCGTGCGAGTTGCGTGCGGTCGAGCTTCACGTCGGCCAGCACGATCCCGCTCATGCGCATCCAGTCGACCGATTCCTTCTCGAACTCTGCGCGCGCCGCCTCCGAGTGACCCATCTCCAGGAGCGCGTATCCGATATCTGCGTGCCCACCGGGGAAATCAGGATCCAGGGCCAGCGCTCGACGCGCCGGCCTCGAGCGACTCGGCATACCGCCGCGCGCCGTAGTAGGCGGACGAGAGTGTGCTGTGGGCTCCCGCTGAGAGTGGATCCAGCCGGACGGCGTTCTTTGCGGCGTCCACGGCCTCGTCGGCCAAGCCCACGCTAGCTCGCGAAGAACGAATAGAAACTCTGGACTTCGGCACTGCCTGGATTCAGCGTGAGCGCGCGATCGAAGTACGCCAGTGCGGCTCGGGCGTCCTGGTCGAGCGAAAACGCGACCCATGCAAGCGGCAGGTAGGCCTCCGCCAGGTCGGGCGCGAGGCGCGTCGCCTGCAGCGCCGCTTCACGTGCGCGGGCAAATCCGGACTCGTAGGGTTCGTAGCCGTTCGACGCCAGGAAGCTGAGCACACGGGCGCGGCCGGCATGCCCTGCGCATAGGACGGGTCCTCGGCGACGGCGAGATCGAAGGCTGCGAGCGCATCTCGCAAATTCTCCTCCAGCGCTCTTCCCTGACTCAGGATGTGAAGACCGCGCAGGAAGGCCTCGTAGGCCTGCCCGTTCTCCGTCCCACCGACCTCGGACAGGTCCGTTCGAGCGCCGAGCAGGCGAATCTTCAGGGCACCGACGACTTGTCCCGAGATCTCCTCCTGGATGGCGAAGACGTCGTCCAGCGTTCGGTCATAGGTCTCGGACCAGAGATGCGAACTGTCCCGTGCGCGGATGAGCTGCGCCGTGATCCGGACCCGGTCGCCCGCCTTGCGCACACTCCCTTCGAGCACATGATCGACGCCGAGCGTCTTCGCGACGTCCGCGATCGTGGCGTCCTTGCCCTTGAATGCGAACGACGAGGTGCGCGCGATCACGCGCAGGCCCTGCACCTTCGCCAGCACGTTGAGCAGCTCCTCGGACAGCCCGTCCGAGAAGTAGTCGTTTGCCTTGTCGTCGCTCATGTTGACGAAGGGCAGCACGGCGATCGACGCCTGCGTGGCCGGGGCGTCCGAGCCGGCGGCGACGGGCGGAGCAGGCCGGGTCGCGGCTGTGTCGGCATCGTCGTCGCGAGGGCCCGTGTACCAGTTGATGCCGAGCAGGACGATGGCGACGATGAGCAGGGCCCCGACCGTGAGGTCGAGCTTGCGGGCGGTTTCTGCCGTGATCGACCGGTTGCGCTCGACTTCGTGCTCGCGCTTCAGTCCCTCCGGTGTCAGCTCGTAGACCCAGGAGAAGATGAGCGCCGGCACGAAGCCGAGCACCAGCATCGCGAACAGCAGCTTGTTGCTCCAGGCCGGCAGGCCGAGCAGGCCGAACAGCAGGTCGCCGACCTGCAGCAGGGCCCAGGCCGCGACGCCATAGAGGATGGCGACGCGAAAAACGTTGCGCCGCTTGAGCTCGGAGATCAGGGACATCGCGGGGTCTTGGGGCCCATCGTCACCGCAAGAATGCACCGGGCGGCGCGCAAGTCAACTCGCATGCCTGGCCCGGCCGACGGCCGGTGACGGCAGGATGCTCAGGCGGCGCTTCTCGCTCTGTCGCGTCTCGCCGCGCCGAGAATAAGCAAGCCCAGGCCCAGCAACGAAAGCGAGCCCGGTTCCGGCACGCGTACAAGCGACGAAAACGTGCCGTTCAGGTCGCCGTTGCCCTGAGCGAAGATAGTGATCAGCTGTTCGGTGCCCACACTCAAGCGCGGGTCGGGGGCGAGCGGCAGCATCCCGCCCGTGAAGATGCTCGTATCCGTGCTGAAGAAAGCAGCGATGATCTGGAATTGCAGCGGGTCGGGTCCGGATTCCGCCGCCAGGTAATCGTGCTGGAATTGCAGGCCGTCTTGGGGCCGGTCACCGAGCACCAGGTCATCGATGAGGCCCACGAGGCCCAAGAGCTCCGGATCCGTGCCCGGCGGGATCGAGTTGTCGATGCTGAAGACGTGCGTGCCGCGGCCGGCGACCTCGAGCTCGAGCACCAGCGATGACGCATCGAATGAATACGTGGTGCCGCCTGTGTCAGCGCGTCGTGATCAGCTCCGCGTCGGTGTCGAACTTGATGCGCAGAACCAGTGGGTCACCGCTCTGTGTACCCGCGAGTCCGGGCAGGAAGTTGGCGACAAACGGGGACGTGAGGTCGGTGGATTCGACCGACCCCTGCGCTTCCCAGGTGACCGGCACGGCAACGGCGGTCACCGGACCCGCGACGAGTCCGGCCAGCGCCATGATGGTGCGCATCGCGATCAACCTGCCCCCCAACATGTCCGAAATATATCCTGCGGTGGAAGTGCGGTCAGATTTTTTTTCCGGAACCGATGGAACAAGAGTCACACGGCGTTGCCATTTCGTCGCGGCGCGCGGATTCATGTAGGACATCGTGTCGAGTCAGCGTCGCTTTTCAGCGACGCGCCGGTATGCCTCGCGAAACGGAATGCCTTCCGTCACGACCAGCGCATTCGCCTCGGCGGCCGCGTCGATGTCAGGATCGAGCGAAATGCGCTCGGGCACGAAGCGCAGCTCCGCGATCGCGGCGGACATGATGTCCAGGCATGCACGGCAGGCGTCGATCGATCGGAAGAGCGGTGCCTTGATGAGTTGCAGGTCGCGCTGATAGCCGGACGGCAGCTTGGCGGTGATCGCGAGTACTTCGGCAAGGCAGGCATGCGCCGTCGCCGTGCGGCCGCGGACGAGCTCGAACACGTCGGGGTTGCGCTTCTGCGGCATGATCGACGATCCCGTCGTGAACGAATCGGGAACGACGACGAAGCCAAACTCGCGCGTGTAGAAAAGGAGCACGTCCGAAGCGAGGCGGCCCAGGTCCTGCATCAGGAGCGCGATCTCGAACAGCACGCCCGCCTCGGCCTTGCCGCGCGAGAGCTGCACGGCCGTCACCGGCTCGTGGTTTGCGGCGAAGCCAAGCGCTGCGCGCGTGACGTCACGGTCGATGGGCAGGTTGGGCGTGCCGTAGCCGGCGGCCGACCCGAGCGGATTCTTCTCGATTCGCCGCCGCGCCAGCCGCAAGCCCTCCGCATCGTCGCGGATTTCTGCTGCGAATCCGCCCGCCCAGAGCGCCACGCTGCTCGGCATCGCCTGCTGCATGTGCGTGTAGCCGGGCAGGGCGACCGAGCCCTGGCGTTCGGCCAGCGCGTCGAGGGCCGCGGCGACCGATTCGGCGCCAAGCGCGAGGTCGGCGACGGCATCGCGCAGGTACAGGCGCAGCGCCGCGAGCACCTGGTCGTTGCGCGAGCGCCCCGCGTGCAGTCGCCCACCGGTCGCGCCGAGCTTCTGCGTGAGCAGCGTTTCGAGGGCCGTCTGGCCGTCCTCGAGCTCGAGCGTGACCCGCCACTCGCCGCGCGCATGCGCTGCGCCGATCTCGCGCAGGGCATCGCGGACTGAAGTGAAGTCCGTTGCCGTCAGGAGTCCGCAGGCCTGCAGCGCCTGCGCGTGCGCGATCGAGGCCTCGACGTCGTAGGCGACCAGCCGGTCGTCGAGCGCGTGGTCCTCGCCCGCCGTGAACCTGAGCACGCGCTGATCCAGCGGCGCCCCCTTGTCCCACAGGCGGGTCATGCGGCGCCCTGCTCGGCGGCGGAAAGCGCCTTGGTGTCGGCCACGACGAGCGTTCCGGTGCCCTCGTTGGTGAAGATCTCGGCGAGCAGCGCCTCGGGCGCGGCGTAGGAGATCACGTGCACCCGCCGCACGCCGCCGCGGATGGCCGACTCGATCGCGCTCGCCTTCGGCAGCATGCCGTCGGAGAGCGCGCCTTCCTCGCGCAGGCGCCGCAGCCCGCCGAGATCGGTGTACGAAATGAGCGACTGAGGGTCGCCGAGCCGCTCGAGGATGCCCGGCGCGCCCGTGCAGAGGATCAGCTTCTCGGCCTCGAGCGCGCCGCCGAGCGCGGCGGCGACCGTGTCCGCGTTGATGTTGAGGAGCTGTCCGGCGGCGTCGGAGGAAAGCGGGCTCACCACCGGGAGGAAACCCGCGTCGAGCAGGCGCACGATCACCGAGGCATCGATCGAATCGATGTCGCCGACCATCCCGTAGTCGACCACCTCGCCGCTCGCGAGCGTGACCGGCGCGCGGCGGTGCGCGCGCACGAGCCCGCCGTCGACGCCGGAGAGCCCGATCGCCGAGATCGCGAACTCGCGGCAGAGTCCCAGCAGCCGGGTGTTGATCAGGCCGTTCAGTACCATGCTGGTCGCGTCGATCGCGGCGTCGTCGGTCACGCGGCGGCCCTGGACCATGCGTGTCTCTACGCCCAGGCGCGCGGTCACTTCGTCGAGCTGCGGCCCGCCGCCGTGCACGAGCACGACGCGGATGCCGAGATGGTGCAGGATCGCGACCTGCTCGACGAAGGCGCGCATCGTCGCGGGTTCGCGGAACGCGCCGCCACCCGTCTTGATCACGAAGACCTTGCCCTTGTACATGTTGATGTACGGGGCCGCCCCGCGGAGCGCGCGCACCGTCACGGCGTGTTCGACCTTGTGTCCGATCATCGTTGCATGCGTCCGTGGCCTGGGTAGGGGGATCAGGGCTTGCCCAGCATCCGGTGCAGGATGGCCGTCTGCACCGTCAGGCGATTGGCGGCTCCCGCGACGACACGCGAGCGCGGTCCGTCGAGCACGTGGTCCGCGACGGCGACGTTGCGCCGTACCGGCAGGCAATGCATGAAGTGGCAGTCGGGCTGCGCGGCACGGAACCAGGGCTCGCTCACGCACCAGTCGGCGAGCTCGCGGCGCAGGCGCGCGTCACCGTCCGCATCGCCGTAGTGGGCGGGCGAGCCCCATTCCTTCGCATACAGCACGTGCGCGCCCGTGAGCGCGGCCTCGCGATCGTCGGTCTCCGTGATCGAACCGCCCGAGCTTTCCGCTGCGCGCCGCGCCCGGTCCATGATGCCCTCGGGCAGCGCGTAGCCTCGCGGTCGCAGCACGACGACGTCCATGCCGCGCTGTGCCGCCATGTGCGCCGCGGCCGCCGGCACCGCGAGCGGCAGCGCGCGGGGATGATTGACCCAGGCGAGCACGAAGCGGCCACGCCGCGGCACGCCGAGGTCGTTCATGGTCTTCCAGTCCGCGAGTGCCTGGCAGGGGTGATTCACGGCCGACTCCATGTTGATGAGCGGCTTGTCGCAGACCGACGCCATCAGCCCGAACTGACGCTCGGCGAGGTCCTCGGCGAGATCGCGTCCATCGGCGAAGGCGCGTATCCCGAGCGCGTCGCAATACGACGCCAGCACCGGGATCGCCTCGCGCACGTGCTCCGCGGCTGCGCCGTCCATGACGACGCCGTCGCGCAGCTCGATGTTCCAGGTGGCCTGGCCGGGCGTGATGGCGAACGCGGAGCCGCCGAGGCGCATCATCGCCGCCTGGAACGATGCAAGCGTGCGCAGCGACGGGTTGAGAAACAGGAGCCCGAGCACCTTGCCCGCCAGCGCGTTCGGCTGCGGCTTGTCCTGCAGGCGGTCCCCGAGCGCGAGCAGGTCGAGGAGCTCCTCGCGGCTGAACTCCGCCAGGTCCATGAAGCGCTTCATGGTGCCAGCCCCGCCAGTGCGTCGCGAAGCTGCAGGACGTGACGCTCCTCGAGGACGAACGGCGCCAGGATGCGGACGACGTTCGCATCCGCGCTGGTGCCGGTGAGAATCCCGTGCGCGAGGAGCTCGCGCTGCACGTCCTTTGCGGGCCGGCGGGTGCGCAGTCCGGTCAGGAAGCCCGCTCCCTGGATCGCCGTGACCGGCCCCACGACACAGGTCTCGCGCATCAGGGCGGCGAGCCGCCGCACGTTCGAGAGCAGCCCCTCGTCCTCGATGATGTCGATCACGGCCTCGACCATCGCGCAGGCGAGCGGCCCGCCGCCGAAGGTCGTACCCAGGTCATCGGTCTTGAGTGCCCCGGCGATGCAATCGCTCATCAGCAGCGCGGCGCAGGGGAAACCCGCGCCGAGCGCCTTCGCGGTGGTGATCATGTCGGGGGTGATGCCATGCATGTTGGCCGCGAACGGGTGGCCCGTGCGCCCCATCCCGCACTGCACCTCGTCGAAGATCAGGTGCGCGCCGGTCGCGGCGCAGCGCCGGTGCAACGCGCGGAGCCACTCGGCGCCCAGGTCGACCGCGCCGGCGACTCCCTGGACGGGCTCGACGATCACCGCCCCGACCTCGGTACTGACGAGGCGCTCGATTGCCTCCGCGTCACCGCGCGGCAGGAACTCGACGTCGAACGGGGCCTGCGGAAAGCCGTACCACCTCGAGGCGGCTCCCCAGGTTACGGCACCCGCCGCGGCCGTGCGGCCGTGAAAGCTGCCCTCGACCGCGACAACCTTGCGCCGGCCCGTGAGGCGCAGCGCGAGCTTGAGCGCGTTCTCGTTCGCCTCGGCCCCGGTGTTGCAGAAGAAGACGGTGTCGAGCCCGAGCCCCGCAAACCGCGCGAGCCGGGCGGCGGCCCGCATGCGCACCGGCAGCGGCACGGCGTTGCTCTGGAAGGCGAGCGCACGCGCCTGCGAGTAGAGCGCATCGAGCCACCGCGGATGGCCGTACCCGAGCGCGGCGACCGCGTGGCCGCCGTAGAGGTCGAGCACGCGCCGGCCGTCGCGTGTTTCGAGGTGCACGCCCGAGGCGCCGACGACGTCGATCGGGAATTGCGCATAGACGCGCGCCAGGTGATCGGCGGGCGCGTCCGCGCCCGCGGCGATGGGCTGCTTGACGTTGCTGGCCATGAGTTTCCCCTCGCTCAGGTCCAGCCCGGCGCGGGCGCCATGAGGCCTGCCGTCTCGTCGAGGTCGAGCATGCGGTTCATCCACTGGATCGCGCCGCCGGCCGCGCCCTTGACCAGGTTGTCGATCGCGCACATCACGGCGACCGTGCTGCCGGCTGCTACGGCCGAGAGCCGCGCAAAGTTGCTCCCGGCCACGTCCTTGACGCGCGGCGGCTCGGCGCCGACGTGTACGAATGCCGACTGCTCGTAGCTCTCGGCGAACGCCCGCAGCAGCTCGGGCGTCGTGATCGGCTCCCTCGCCACGGCCTGGACGGTGACGTGGATGCCGCGCGCGAACGGCCCGGAATGCGGCACGAACGCGAACTCCGCGTCGGTGCCCGAGGCCGCCGCGGCAAGCGCGGCGATCTCGGGGCCGTGCCGGTGCGCGAGCGCGCTGTAGGTGTACAGGTCGCCGTGACGCATCGGGTGATGCGTGCCGGCGGTGGGCCGGCGACCCGACCCCGTGCTGCCGGTGATGCCCGTCACGAACAGCTGCGGCTCGACGAGCCCGTGCGCGAGCAGCGGAACGCTCGCGAGCAGCACGGCCGTCGCGAAGCAGCCGGGATGCGCGACGTGCGGCGTCGTGAGCTCGGCGGCGTGCTCGGGCACGGCGCAGCTGAACTCGCTGATGCGGCCGGGCGCGCCGTGGCCGTGCCGGTACACGCGTTCGTACGCGGCGGCCGTTGCGTAGCGGAAGTCGGCCGAGATGTCGACCACGCGCGGGCGCGTTCCGGCCGACTCGGCTGCGCCGAGCAGGCGGTCGATCAGCGCGGCCGACACGCCGTGGGGGGCGGCGGAGAACACCGCGGACACCGGGTTCGCAGTGACGTACTCGACGATCTCGTCGTGACCGGCGAAGCGAAGGTGAGGCAGCACCGGCTGCAGGTGCGGGAAGGACTGCGCCACCGGCTCGTCAGGCTGGCTGTCCGAGGCGACGGCGGCGAGGTCGAGCCGAGGATGGGCTGCGAGCAGGCGCAGCAGCTCGCCCGCGACGTAGCCGGTGCCGCCGAGCACGACCGCGGGGATGCGCTGGCTCATTCGCTCGCCGCCTGTGCGAACCGCTCGTCGAGCCCGAGGCTCTCGAGGATGTGATCCCCGAGGGCCGCGCCTGCGGTCATGGCGTTGCAGGCGTGCACGCCCATCTGCTCCTCGATGATGCGCACGCCCACTGCGTTGTCCGTCGCGGGGCCCGTCACGGCGCAGGGCTCGATGTCGAAGCGCTCGCGCAGCAGCTTGACGCCGCCCCAGGCCGCGACCGGGTCGTTCGCCGACAGGATCACGGCCGACACCGCGCGCCGGATATCGGGCGCAGAGAGGATCGCTTCCACGCCGTAGGCGCCCAGTATCCCGTCGCCCAGCTCGAAGACGACCACGTCGGGCTTGTCCTGCGTCATCTCGCTCAGCATGGTGCGCGTGAGTGCGGGGCCGGTCGCGGCCGTGGTCGTGACGACGCCGAGGTCGGTGAAGATCATGCTGCGCCGCGCGCCCGCGTCCTCCATCGCGAGGATGTCCCGCCGCAGCGACACACCCGTGGCCTTGAAAGCGTTGACCGCGAGCCCGCGATGGCGCATCCGGCTCACGATCGCGCAGGCGGCCGCGGTCTTTCCGGCCTCCATGCAGGTGCCGGCGAGCGCGACGACGGGGACGCCGCGCGCATCGAGCGTGGCCGCCGGGTCGAGCTTGCGGTGCCCGATCCGCGCCGGGACGCCGATCCGCTCGCCGAGGAACGGGAACTGCAGTGCGGCGCCCAGCACGCGGCAGTCGAAGGGCTTGCCCTTTTCGGGGTTCGCGGAGTCGCACACGCCCAGCACGCCGCCGATGTTGAGCACCTGCAGCACGTCGCCCGCCTCGACCTTGTCGGGCACGTGTCCCGAGTAGCCGAAGAGCGCCTGGCGGTGGCCGAGCGCGCCCACCATCACGTCGCCGCGCGCGAGCTTCGCCATGCGCCCGCTCGTGAGCTCGAGCGTGTTGTAGGTGGACTTGTTCGTCAGGATCTCGACCACGAGCAGCACGCCTTCCTCGCAGGGGATATCGCTGGTCGCGATGCGCAGCTCGTGGCCGAGGCCGGCGGCCTGGGCGATCGATGCGATCTTGTCGACGACGACGCTCTTCATCCTTCGGCTCCGGGGCGCGCGGCCGGGTCGCCGGCGCGGGTGTAGAAGATGCCGGGCAGGGCCAGCATCTTCGAGTAGCCATGGGCCTCGACGGCGGTCCACTCGCCCGCGGACTCGCCGTAGGCGCCCTTCGACGCCTTCATCAGCGAATGGGGCGACTCGACGCCCTCGACGAAGACGGCGCCCGTGCGCATCAGCACGTGCACCTGGCCGGTGACGCGTCGCTGCGAGGCCGTGAACGCGGCCTCGATGTCGCGGCACACCGGATCGAGATGCTGGCCTTCGTGTACGAGGTCGCCATAGGTCGCGGCGAGCAGGTCCTTGATGCGCGCCTGCCGCGCCGAGAGCACGAGCTTCTCGAGCTCGCGATGCGCCGTGAGCAGCACTTCGGCCGCCGGGGCCTCGAAGGCGACGCGGCCCTTGAAGCCGATGATCGTGTCGCCGAGGTGGATGCCACGGCCGATGCCGAAGGCGGCCGCGATCGACTCGAGCCGCTCGATCAGCGCGACCGGCGCGAGCCGCTCGCCGTCGAGCGTGCAGGGCACGCCGGCCTCGAACCCGATCGTGTGGCGCTCGGGAGCGCGCGACTGCTCGAAGGCGCCGCGCGTCAGCACCCACGCCTGCTCGGGAATGCTGCCTTCCGAGCTCAACGTCTCCTTGCCGCCGATCGTCACGCCCCACAGGCCGCGGTTGACCGAGTAGGCGGCGCCGAATGGGGGCACCGGGAGCTTGCGGGCTTCCAGGTACGCGACCTGCTCGGGTCGCTTGAAGGCGCGGTCGCGGACGGGCGCCAGGATCGCAAGCCCGGGCGCCAGCGTGCGCAGCGCCACCTCGAAGCGGACCTGGTCGTTGCCGGCGGCCGTCGAGCCGTGGGCGACGGTGTCGGTGCCGAGCCGCCTCGCCCAGTGCGCGACGGTCTGCGCCTGCAGCACGCGCTCCGCCCCGACGCAGAGCGGATAAGAGTGCCCGCGCCGGACGTTGCCCATCACGAGGAAGCGCAGCACCTGCTCGAAATAGGCGGCGCGCGCCTCGACGAGGTGGTGCGCCACGGCGCCGAGCGCCCGGGAGCGCGCCTCGAGCGCCCGCGCCGCCTCCGCGTCGATGCCGCCGGTATCGACCGTGAGCGTGACGACCGGCCGGCCATGGGTCTCGGCGAGCCAGGGCACGCAGAAGGAGGTGTCGAGGCCTCCGGAGAATGCAAGCAGGATGGGCGTGACGCCCGGTTCAGCGTGGGTCACAGGAAAGCCTCAGCGAGAAAAGCTGGCACGCAGCCGCTCGGCGAGCCGGCGCTGCGTGCGGGCGTTGCCCGTCGCGATGAAGATCGTGTCGTCGCCCGCGATCGTGCCGACCACTTCCGGCCAGCGCGCCTTATCGATCGCGATTGCGACGCTCTGTGCGCTGCCCACCATGGTGCGGAGCACCGTCAGGCAGGGACCCGCGTGGCGAAACTCCTTGAGGAAACCGCGCACCGCCTCGAAGTGGCTGGGCGTGAGGGCGTCCTCCGACGCGGGCAGCAGGTAGCGGTCGTGGGCCTTGGCGACGCCGAGCTCGCGGAGGTCGCGGCTCACGCTCGACTGCGTGGCGTCGAAACCCTCGCGGCGCAGCAGCGAGACGAGCTCGGACTGCCGACCCACGGCGGTCTGGCGCAGGATCCGCGAGATCGCCGCGCGCCGCAGTGCTGGATTGGGCTCCATCGCCATCGAATGCCGTCCGGTATTCCTATGAATAAAAACGCCGACACTCTGCATAAATATGCATTGGCTGTCAAGCACCGGGCCGACCGGGGCACCGGCGGCGTGCGGCCGCGTCGACGGCGGGCGACAATGGCGTCATGAACGACCGCCGTCTCGCCGCCGCACGGCGCCTGCATGCGCTCGCCCGCACCGGGCTCAATTTCTGTCCGGGCGAGTACGACCGGCAGCGCTACGAGGAGATCGAGCGGATCGCCGCCGAGCTGCTCGCCGACGGGGACGCGGACGCTGGTGCGCGGCTGCAGAAGTTGTGGTCGGCGGAAGCGGGCTACGTGACCCCGAAGATCGAGGTGCGTGGTGCCGTCTTCCGCGACGGCCAGGTGCTGCTGGTCCACGAGCGCGCGGACGGACTGTGGACGTTGCCCGGTGGCTGGGCCGACGTCGGCGAGACGCCGTCGCAGGCCGTGACCAGGGAGATCGAGCAGGAGTCGGGCTTTCGCACCCGTGCCGTGGCGCTCGCGGCGCTCTGGGACCGGAACCTGCACGGGGGCGCGCCGGGCCTGTTCCACAGCTGGAAGGCCTTCTTCCTGTGCGAGATCACTGGCGGGGCGGCGCGCGGCAGCTACGAGACCGAGGCCGCCGGCTTCTTCGATGTGCAGCGGCTGCCTGCAATGTCGCTCGGTCGCAGCACGCCGGCGCAGGTCGCGAGGCTGCACGCGCACTGGTTGCAGCGCCCGCTGCCGGCCGAGTTCGATTAGCCCCGCTTGGCCGCTGCCGCCAACGCTGGGCCACGGCGGCAGCTGCCGCCCGGCTGCGGCTGCTGCGAGCCGGCGCTCGGCCACAGTGGCTCGCTGCTCGCCGACGCCCGCCTGCGGCTGATGCGAGCCGCCGCTCGGCCCGGGTGCCTCGCTGGGCCGCAACCACGATCGAGGGTCGTTGCAGGGCCGAAGATGGGTGCCCCGCACGTGCTGTCGGCGCGCACCGCATCGTCAGCGGTGTCGCGGAATCGTCGCGGAGTCATGACTCAGAGAGTGGTCCGCGACGTCTACCTGCGGCGGATCAGACGTCGTTGCGGCCCACGAGACACCCGGTCCAAACGCCGGCTCGCCGAGGCCGCGGTGGCCTCCGGCTCGCTGATGCCGCAGTTAGGTCACGAGCCGACGTCTGGACGCGGTGTATCCCAGCCGCGACGAGGCTTCGGCGCGCGCAGGTAGACGTCGCGGGCACTCTGAGCGAAGGCCGCCTCGACGATTCCGCGATACCAACGACCGCTCGGCGTGCTCCGACAGAATGTGCGGGGCACCAATCTTCAGCCGTGCAACGACCGTGGATCGTGGCGAGCGGCTGGGGATACACCGCGGCCGGGCGTCGGCGAGCAGCGAGCCACTGTCGGCCGGGCGTCGGCGAGCAGCAGAGCCACCGCGGCCGGGCGGCGGCGAGCAACCACCGCAGCCGGCCGTCAGCGCCGCTCGATCCGGTACTCGATATCGGCGCTCTGGTCGAGACCCGCTTCGGCCTTGAGCGACCACTTCTCGTTGAGCGTGTAGCGGAGCTTGATGGTGTTGATCGCCTCCGCGATCGAGATGCCGTAGCTCACGAATAGCCGCGGCGAGAGGTACTTGCCGAGCACCACCTCCGCATCGTCGTCGCCCGAGCTTTCGACCGCCACCTCGTCGAGGCCGAACCGGCTGCCGATGCTACCCAGCAGCAGGCCGCCGCCGCTGACCGCGAGGTCCTGGGCCGCGCTGTCGACCGCGTGCACTTCGCCGGATTGCAGGGTGTTGATCGAGCGGCCGGTCAGGAGATAGGACAGCGCCTCGTTGCTCGACATCGCGGGCGTCGAGGTGATGGAGATGAACGGCGCGTCGAGCTGGCCGCGCACGTTGACGGCCACAGTCACGTCCTCTGCCTCGATCCGCCGCTCCGCGACCAGGTCGAGAGTCGGCTGCGAAAGCGGCGTGTCGTCGTACGACAACCGGCCGCGCGTGATCCGCACGTCCTGGCCAAAGGCCTTGTACTCGCCTTCGACGACGTGGATCGCGCCGCGTCCGCGCGCGACGTCGTCCGGTTGCGTGAGCACCGTCACCGCGCCGCCGAGCCGGGCCTTCAGGCCGTAGCTGTCGACGCGCACGTCCTCCCCCAGCACGACGTCGATGCGGCTCTCGACCCGCTCGAGCGTCGATGGGCTTTCGTCCTCGGTGTCGATCCCGACGATGC
This sequence comes from uncultured Gammaproteobacteria bacterium, assembly GCA_963834855.1. GTDB lineage: Bacteria > Pseudomonadota > Gammaproteobacteria > Steroidobacterales > Steroidobacteraceae > DATJKD01. Next base: position 257,652 of record CAWIDH010000032.1, read on the forward strand.
GCTCGTCGGGCGAGGTGCTCACTGACGTCGTCAGGTCCTTGGGCGCGATCTTCGCGGACGGGATGTCGACCTTGCCCGTCACCAGGAAGCCCTCCTTGCCTGCAGCAACCGTGAGGTCGGGCGAAGCGACGATGCGATATTCAGGCGTGTCGGCCACGACCAGCTTATCGCCCGAGAGCTGCATCGAGCCGGTCATCACGCCCTCCGGCCAGCGGAATCGTCCTTCCAGCGTCACGGCGCCCCCCGCCGTCGTGCCACGGCCGTCGAACGTGAATTCGTCGCCGGTGAAACTTCCGTTGAGCTGCGTGTCGGACAGTACGAAATTCGTGCGATAGAGCTCGAACCGCCCGTCGCGCACCTGGAACTCGCCGTTGAAGCGCGGCTGCCCCAGGGTGCCGCCGACCGTGAGCTCCGCTTCGAGGCTGCCGGCGGACCGGTCGATTTCCGGCACGAGCAATGGGAGTGCGGTGAGCGCGGCGGATCCGCCGTGGATGCGCCCCGTCACGGGATAGTCGGTCATCGGCGCGCCCGGCAGGCGCTCCGCGCGCGCCTCGCCCTCGATCTGCGTATGCTCGCCGACCGACAGGGCAAGACTGGTGCGGATCTGCTCGGGCTCGGCGAAGAGGTCGAGACGGCCGCCTCCAAGCCGCACGCGCTCGGTCCGGAACTTGTTGCGCGGGATGTCGAGCGTGGTCTGATCGAGCAGCACGGTCGTCGCGCCCAGCCAGTCCTGGCCGGGCTCCTTGCCGATCCACCCGCTCGCCTGCAGCATCCCGTCGAATTCCTGCCAGCCGAGCAGCGAGGTCAGCAGCCGTTTCAGCGGCCAGTCCTGGGCGCTGTAGATCATCCGCCAGCGTTCGGGCGAGGCCGCCCACTCGCCTTCGGCGCAAAACCGCGCCTCGCCGGTCTCGAGGCAGATCGGCGCGGCCCGCGCCGCCTCGCGCGAGATCTCGATCGCCGCCGGCTGCAGCAGCGTCGCGCTGCCGTCGGGATAGGTGAATTCCGTCGCGACGAGCTCGCCCCTCCATGCGCGCCGGTCTGCGTCGAGTGCGCCGCGCGCCGCGAGGCGGGCGAGAAACCCGGCGAGCCGCTCCCGCTCGTCGCCCGGCGAGACGAGCTCGAAATCGAGCTCGTGTTCCGATGCGCGGCCCTCGACGCGCAGGTGCAGGCGATCGAAGCGCAGGGCGCCCGTCTCCATGTCGCGCGCAAAGACGTCGACGACCGACGGCCGCTCGTCGCCCAGGTCGACGTCGACCTCGGCCTCGGCGGAGCCGATCAAGAGATCCCCGCGACGCAGTCCCGTGAGCTTCGCCTCGGCAACGATCGACGGTCGCGCACGCGTGCCCTGCGCCCGGCCTTTCGCGATCAACCGCCCGGAGAGGCCGGGATCGACCAGCGCGAGCGAGCGCAGGTCGGCATCCCACGTGAGATCGATCGTCGGTCCATAGCGGCCATCGACCCGGGCGTACGAGTCGGCGTTCACCACGCGTACGCCGCGCAGTTCGAACTCACCGTCGCGGTGGGCGATCTCGCCCCTGGCCGTAAGCGGGCGCCCGAGCAGCGTGCCGCTCGCCGCATCGACGCGCGCGGTCCACGGCGCCGCGGCCCCGAATCCCCGGCCTTCGATCGCGCCCTCGACGTTGATGCGCCCCTCGAGGTCGCCACGCAGCTCGCGCAGATCGAGCGAGCGCCCGTTGGCGGTGATTCGCCACGGCTGCTCGCCGGTCCAGCCGAGGCGCCCGGCGGCGCGCACTCGCCCGTTGAGCACGAACACATCGGCCGCATCGATAGTCAGCGTGGTGCGGTCGACGAGGCCCGTCGCATGCCAGGCGGCCTTCGGGATCGAGGGGCCCGCGGTCTCGGCCTTGACCTCGAAGGCGTACGGCAGGCTGCCGCCGATCCGGTAAGCGCCGAGCGCGCTCTCGACGATGCGTTCTCCCGTGAGCGGCCAGCGCAGCTTTGACCACTCACCCGTCAGCGCCAGCACGGGCGATTCGGGCGCGAGATCGATCTTGCCCGCGGTCGTGAACGACGCCTCGCTGCGGGGCAGCCAGGCGCGGAGCTTCGAGATCTCGATCACCCTGGCCTTCCAGGTCCCGCCACCCTGCACGCGCAACGGCTCCGCGCCGAGCATCTCGGAGGTGAGCGTGCCGTCGACGCCGATCGATTCGCGACCGGCGTCGAGCGCGATCGATCCGCTCACCCGCGGGAAGCGGCCCTGCGGCACCCATGGCGAGCCGTCGAAGCCGATGGCTCGCACTGTTCCGACGAGCCGCGGCGCTTCGGTCAGTGCAAGCGCGTTGCCATCGAAGGACAGCCGCGCTGGTTGCGCGAGCTTCACGGAGGTGCCCAGGCGGTCCAGGTTGCCGCGAACCGCGGCCGAGAAGTGGTAAACGTGGTCGTCCGGCAGCCGCCAATGCCCGGCGAGGGTGCCCTGCAGGCCGATGGGGCGCGCAGCGCGCAGCCGAAGCTCGCCCGCGAGCTCGCCCGCCGGGTCCGATACCGCGATGCGCGGCGCCTTGAGTGTCCAGCGATCAACCGTGAGTGAACCGTCGATCGAGGCCACGGCGTAGCGCTGGCCACTCGCCAGGACGAGCTCGACCCGGCGCAGGTCGATCGCCCGGACCGTAAGCCGCAGCAAGCGCGGCATGAAATGCGGTTCCGACGGTGGTTGCGGCTCGCGTCTGCGGAGCCGCACGGTCACGGCGCCGGCGTCCATGCGGGCGAGCGAGATCGTGCGCGACAGCAGGCCCGCGAGCTCGGGCGCGAGCCGCAGGTCGTGCGCCTCGATCCGCAGCGCCTCGTGATCGATCACGATCGAGTCGAAGGACAATGGTCCGTCGATCGTGCCGCGCGCACCCTGCGTCGTTATCGAGACCGCCGAGAGGGTCTCCAGCCGCTTGAGCGTGAACCGCAGTCCCGCCTCGGTGTTGAGGAGCCAGCCCGCGAAAACGGCGAGCCCGACGACCGCGAGGAGCAGCAGCAGCCCAGCGACCAGGACCAGGCGTCGCGTCATCAGAGCACCTGCGTGATGTTCAGGTGCAGCCGCGGATTCTTGCCGGGCTCGGACAGGGCTTGTGCGATGTCGAGGCCGAGCATCAGCAGCGGCAACTTGAGGCGCAGACCCACACCCACCGAATACTCGAGCGGGTCGCCCCATTCGTTGAAGGCGTTGCCCGTGTCATAGAACACGGCTAAGCGCAGGTCGCGCGGCAGGTCACGCTCGATCTCGATGGTGGCGACGAGCTTGTTCTCGCCGCCGACACCCTCGGTCGGGTTGCCTTCTGCATCGGGGGGACCGGGCGGCGAGAGCTCGTTGAGGGCGAATCCGCGTACGCTGCGGTCGCCGCCGGCGAAGAAGCGCTGTGACGCCGGCAGCTCGGAGAATTCGTTGACATAGCTCGCGCCGACTTCGCCGCGCAGCCGCAGGTGCCACGGACCGCCAATGGACCAGACCTTCTCTGCGTGCGCGATGAACCGCAGGTAGGACGCCTCCGAGCCGAGCGTCTGCGGGCTGCCGGAGAGCTCGAAGTAATACGCGGCGTCACGCACCCAGCCCGTCAGGAAGTTGGGTGGCAGGCTTGAATAGCTCGCGCCCGGGATCAGCAGCAGGTCGGTCTGCGTCGGTGCCGTCCGGGAAGGTCGACCGCTCCTGGTTCAGTTTCAGGAACAGGACCCGCTGCCAGCTACCCAGGGCCTCCGTCAGGCTTCCGATCAGCTCGATGCGCTCGCTCTCGAGGTCGCCGATCTCCTCGTTCGTGTAGCCGGTCGAGAACTCCAGCTTCTCGAGCGACGGGTCGCCTATGGGGATGATGTAGCGCGCGATCGCCTCGGTGAGCACGGCGGAGGCGGTGAGCTCGACCTGCCAGCGATGGCCGCGGTCGTTGACGAGGCGGTTCTCCCAGGTGAACTGGCCCCGGACGCCCGTGTCGGTGCCGTAGCCCGTGCTGACGGCATAGCGGTGGCGCTTGACTCGCTCGCCGCGGACCGTCACCGGCACCGTCAGGGTCTCGGGATCGCGGTCACCGGGGACGACGGACACGGTGGCGAAGTAGCCGCTGTCCTCCAGCGCGAACTGCGTGTTGCGGACCCGTTCGGGCGAATACGGCTGTCCCTCGGCGAACCGCACATAACCCGCGAGCAGGCGGCCGCCGATCGCGTCCTGCTCGATCTCGACCTTGCCGAACTGGTAGCGGCCGCCCGTCTCGAGCGTAACGTGCGCCTCGGCCGTCCGTCCCTCCGGATCGACGATGAGCTCGCGGCGCTTGAGGCTGGCGTCGAGATAGCCACGCTCCTGCGCGCCGCGCAGGAGTTCGAGCTTGAGCCGCTCGTACGCCGCGTGCTCGAGCCGCGCGCCGGTCTTCACGGTGCTGTTGTGGATCGTGGAACGCAGCGTCGTGTCGTCCGCGCCTGGCCCCGTGACCCGCACGTCGACGACGGTGAACCGCACCGGCTCGCCCGGCGTGATGAAGAGCCGGACGATCCAGTTCTCGTCGTCGCGCGTCGTGCGGCTGCGCACGGCCGGCTCGTAGTAGCCGAAGGGACGCAGCGCGTCGGTCGCCTCGTCCACCGCGCGGTCGGCGAGGCGCCGCACCTGCGGATCGGTGAGGTCTTCGCGCTGCAGGTAGCGGCCGAGCGTGAGGTAGCTGCGGACGTTCGCGGCGATGGCCTTGTCGACGCCCTCGATCTCGATGCGGATCCGGTCGGCCGCCAGTGCGGCGCCCGGCACGGCGAGCGACAGGACCGCGACGAGGGCGGCGCAAAAAGGGGACATTCTCCATTTCCGAATCGGAAATGGATGGCGAAGATTGCTCGGCGCCGGAAATGGAGAATGTCCCCTTTTTCCCGCGCGCCTGGCTTCATTCGGGCGACGCGTCGCAGGCCACGGCCACCGCGGCTGATTTTTCGGCCGGATCGTGCCCGGCGCCCGGCGAGCCGTCGCGGGCCGTTTCGCCGGCCGTGAACTGGAAACGCGAGGCGCCGGTCTGGACCCCGCCGGGATCGAATCGCCGCTCGTGCACCACGGTGCGCCCGTCGTGCTCGACCATCACGACCGTCGAGCAGCGCGTGCCATACCGTTCATGGACCACGAAGGGTGCCGACACTGCGCGCTCCCAGTCCGGAGGAAACCCGGCGCGCGACAGGTCCGCATCTCCGGCCGGTGTTCGATCCGCGAGGATGGCGAAGAGTTCCTCGGCTGCGACCTCGCCGTGGGCCAGCAGCGCCGTAAAACGTGCGCGGCTGCGCAGCAGCTTGGGCCACGGCGTGTCGAGCCACTGGTTCGAAAGTCCATAGATGCCGGCATCGAGCGCACGCGGCGGGGCGTCGCCGCGGTTCGAGTAGTAGTGCAGCGACTGCGGCCCGCCGAGGAGCAGGTTGAATCCCCCGTATGCCCGGCTAGCGGGCACCAGCGCTTCGAGGAAGCGACCCGGGGACGCGCGGCCCCGGAGGAATCGCGGCACGAGATCGCCCCGCGAGGGCGCATCGGCGGCAGGCGACTCGAAATCGCGGAAGTTCGTGACGACACCCACCCGGCCATCGCGCGCAAGCCCGAGCCAGGTCCCCGAGGCCTTCAGGTCGCGACCGGCGAGCACGGGCGGCCCGTCGTTCCACCAGTCGAGCGCGGCGGCCGGACGCTCGTGGAACTCGTCGCGGTTGCCGGCGATGAGGAGGCGGTACTTCGGGTGCGCATTCCAGCCGACGACGAGCAGGCACATGAGCGCAATTGTACGGGCTCGAGAGCGTGCCGCCGCCGCCCGGCGGCGCCGGCAGATCTTAAGGAACCTCTGATTTACCCCCGCATGGGCGCGACCGTGTGCGATTTTCGCTGCTGGCGCGAAGCGAGGAGCGAGGTGTATCTGGCATACATGAGCGACGAGCGACAAAGCCAGCAGTGAAAATCGCCCGGTCCGCGACGCGGTTACGCGCCTCATGCGCGGGTAAATCAGAGGTTCCTTAGCTCGACTGCTTCGTCTCGCGCGCGGCGGCGGCCGCGCGGCGCCGACCGAACACCAGCCGCCCGGCCTTGCGCGTCGCCCAGACGAGGAGCGCGACGACTGCCGCAAGGCACAGCAGGGGCACGGCAATCGCGAGTATCGAAAGCCCCGTCGCGCCCACGGTCTCGACGGTGCTCACGACCGGGTTGCCGAGCCCGCCGGTCGCGAGGCCGGTCTTCGCGCGGACGAGCGCCGTGCTGCCCTTGGTGAGTCCGGCGATGCCGCCGCCCGCGATGATCGCGATGGGCCACATGATGCCGGGCGGTACGTCGGCCATCACCGACGCGCTCGCCACCACGCCCGCTACGACCGTGGCCGGGCTCGCGAGCACGTCGAGCGCGTGATCGACGCCGGGAATGTAGTAGGCCAGGGTCTCGAGCACGGCCGCCGTGCCGAGTGTGACGAGCGCGGGGGTGCTCGCGAGCCAGGAGAATCCGTCGGTGAGCGGGATCACGCCCGAGCGGGCCGCAATGGCCGCGATGAGCAGGGGCAGGAACACGCGGAAGCCGGTCGCCGCGGCGAGCCCGACGCCGAGCGCGATGCTGAGCACCGAACCGAAGCTGACGTCCATCACTGCTCCAGTGTGTGCGTCCGTGCCGGATGCTGCCGGATCGCGGCGCCGCACACAAATCAGGAAGGCGCAGCGCGTCCGCGGTCTTCGCGATGTCCGCGGCGAGTCTCCGCGATCAGCCGCCCGGGCCCCAGTGCCTTGCACCGGGGGTTACCGCGAGCGGCACGGCCGAGCCCGCGTCGTACCAGTCCTCGATCAGCCGGAACGAGACCGATTGCGGCGGCGGCAAACCCGGCACGCCCGCGGATACCTCGGCACGCGTGAACCAGCGCGCGTCCTCGAGCTCGTCGTCGGTACGTATCGCCGCGTCCGGCGCGGCGAGGGCGGTGAATCCGATCATGAGCGAGGAAGGGAAGGGCCAGGGTTGCGAGGAGTGATAGCTCACCTCGCGCACGGCCACCCCGGTCTCCTCCAGGACCTCGCGGGCCACGGCGTCCTCGAGGCTCTCGCCGGGCTCGACGAAACCGGCGATCGTCGAATAGCGGCCCGCCGGCCAGGAGGCCTGGCGCCCGAGCAGCGCACGCTCGCCATCGGAGACGAGCACGATGACCGCGGGGTCGAGCCTCGGAAAGTGCTCGGTGCCGCACGACTCGTTGCTGCACTTCATGACGTGCCCCGCGCTCGTGCTCGAGGTGGGCGCGCCGCAGGTGCCGCAATGCCGATGGCGACGGCGCCAGAGCAGCATTGCCCGCGCGTAGGCGAGCAGGCCCGCCTCGTCCGGCGGCAGGACGCCGCCGGTCAGCCGCAGGTCCTCGAAGCCCGTGCCGGGCGGCAGGACGGCGGCCGCCTCGTCGGCGAGCTCGGCCGCGAATACGACGCGGCCGTGGAAATGACCGAGCAGCACATACTCGGTCTCCGGCACCGTCGCGCGCATGGCGTCGCCGCTCTCGAGCAGCGCCGCGGTCCAGCCGGCCTCGGCTCTCTGAATCAGGTTGCGTGCGTGCCAGAGCGGCACGAGGAGCGCGGCGGGGTCGCGCAGCGCAGCATCGAGGAACCCCGGGTCCTTGCGCAGGTGCGCGGCGCGATCGAGATAGGGGCCTGCGAAGACGTTGGGACGGGGCACGGTCGATCCGGGCATGTGCCCGGATTCTAGCAACCGTGCGCGACCTCGACCGGCACGGATGCAGGCAGGGACGCCTCCGGCCAACGGCAGGCCGGGCATGTTCCCGGGCTGACGTCGAGCCTGTCACGGACCCAGAGACCGCGGCAGTCGGGGCAATGCGCGAGCTCGTATTCGTCGTGCTGGGCCAGCGCGTGCCGCAGATACCAGGCGTGCTCGAAAGAGATCGACGTCGTCGGGCAGAGACAGCGGAAGGTGTCGTACGCATCGCAGAACCGCGCGACTTCGTCGAGCGTCGGGCGCTGCAGGAGGGCGGGGCAGGTGAGGAGTGCGAACGCCCGCAGCAGGCTCGCAACGGTCGCCGCCTCCATTTCGAGCGTCGCGGAACGACGAAAGAACTCCATCTGACGCGGCGACTTGCCGCGCCGGCGACGAATCGGCAGATCAGGCTGCGTCCGGACATAGTCCCGGAAGAGCTTGCGGATCCGATCCGCCGAGAGGCCGGTGCAGTGCCGGATGGTATGGGTGCGCGCCTCGTACCCGATCAGCCGATACGCGAGGCTGAGCCTCAACCGGTCGCGGTCGTAGCGACTGTCCGTGATTCGCATGGCAGGCCCCAAATCTGGTGTGTTCCGCAAAAATATGGTCTCACAGGACCACGTATTGAAGTCTATAAGCAAATATGGTCCGATCGGACCATATTCTGGAGAAAAACCATGGCCCGGCCACCCGACGACCCTGGTCCGCCAGTCGGCACCCTGCCGGCGCATGGTCTCCTCACACCGCCGATTCTTCGCGACGTCGCCGACCTCAACCGGCGTTACCTCGATCTCGCCCTCGAGCCCACGCTCGCAGACGATCCCCGCTTTGCGCTGCCCGACGAGATACGCGCCCCACTGCGCTCGGGGGGCACCGGGCTGCTCGGGCGGGTCGCGGCCTGTCCGTTCGCGCTCTTCCAGGTTTCGCTGGCACATTGCCGGCTCGGCGTCGTCGAAGGCGCAGCCGGCGTCGAGGACGCCAGGCGACGCCCCGTCGACTCCGCAACGATCGCGCGCACGCACTGGTTCCAGAACGTCGCGGTGTTCCTCGCGTGGCGGCTTGCCGACGGCCAGCCGCTGGCATTCCGCATCACTCTCGGCCTGTCCACGACGGACGAATTGCTGCTCAACCAGACGCGGCAGTCCGACCTGCCGGGGCTTGCGAACACACCGCAGCTGATACGACCGCGCTGGATCGGCCACCTGCGATTCTGGCGCCTGCTCGTGCGTGCCGCGGCCGCCCCCGGCGAGGCGACGCTCCAGCGCGCCCACTGCGCCGGGATCTGCATGATCGTCGCCGACCTGCACGGGCCGGACGGCCGTCCGCTCGGCACCACGCAACGCGATCGCCGCTGATCCACGCGTCATCGGCGCTGATCCCGGCGCTTCCTTGCTGCGCTTCGTGCGGGGCATTACGCTGCCCAACCCCCGCCCGCATGATGGTGCCATGCACGCCCTGTCCCTGCGCCAGCTCGCGAAGACCTACAAGAACGGTGTCCATGCGCTCAAGGGCATCGATCTCGACGTCGAGTCGGGCGATTTCTTCGCGCTGCTGGGTCCCAACGGCGCCGGCAAGACCACGGCCATCGGGATCGTCTCCTCGCTCGTCACCAAGACCGCGGGCAAGGCCTTCGTCTTCGGCCACGACATCGACAGCGACCTCGAGTCCGCAAAGGCCTGTCTCGGCGTGGTGCCGCAGGAGATCAACTTCAACCAGTTCGAGAAGGTCACGACCATCCTGCTCAACCAGGCGGGGTTCTACGGCATACGGCGTGGCGTAGCGCGGCAGCGCGTCGAGCGCTGGCTCAAGGCGCTCTCGCTCTGGGACAAGCGCGACGAGGTGTCGCGGACGCTGTCGGGCGGCATGAAGCGCCGCCTGATGATCGCGCGGGCGCTGATCCACGAGCCGAGGCTCCTGATCCTCGACGAGCCGACGGCGGGCGTGGACATCGAGATCCGCCGCTCGATGTGGGACTTCCTCCGCCGCATCAACGCGGAGGGCACGACGATCATCCTGACGACGCACTACCTCGAGGAGGCCGAGACGCTCTGCCGCAACATCGCCATCATCGACGACGGACGCATCATCGAGCACGGCCGCATGGCGAACGTGCTGCGCAAGCTCCAGACCGAGGTGTTCGTGCTGAACACGCGCGTGGCGCTGGACGTCGCACCGCAGCTGCCGGGCTACGCGGTCCGGCTGACCGATGAGCACACGCTCGAGGTCGAGGTGAGCAAGGAGCAGAACCTGAACGACATCTTTGCGGCGCTCACCTGGCGCGGCATCGAGGTGCTTTCCATGCGCAACAAGTCGAACCGCCTCGAGGAGCTGTTCATGCGGCTGGTCCAGGGCCGCGATCTCACGGAGCTGCCGGAGCTGCCGGCGCGCCCGGCGGTCGGCGCATGAACCGCGCGCCCGAGGCGGTCGTGACGCTGCCGCCGGAAACCGCCAACGCGCACCGCTGGGTGGGGTTCGCCACGATCGTCATCCGGGAGTTCAGCCGGATCATCCGGATCTGGGGACAGACGCTGGTGCCGCCCGCGATCACCGCGACGCTCTATTTCCTGATCTTCGGCAGCCTGATCGGGCGGCGCATCGGCGAGATGGGCGGCTTCAGCTACATGCAGTACATCGCGCCCGGGCTGATCATGATGTCGGTCATCACCAACAGCTACGGCAACGTGGTGTCGTCGTTCTTCGGCGCCAAGTTCGGCCGGCACATCGAGGAGCTGCTCGTGTCGCCGCTGCCGAACTGGCTGATCGTGCTCGGCTACGTGGTCGGCGGCGTGCTGCGCGGGCTGCTGGTCGGCGTCGTCGTGACCGTCATCGCCCTCTTCTTCACGCGGCTGCATGTCGAGCACTGGTTCAGCGTGATCGGCGCCGTGCTGCTGACCTCGATCATCTTTTCCCTGGGCGGCTTCATGAACGCGGTCTTCGCGAAGAACTTCGACCAGGTCACGTTCGTGCCGACCTTCATTCTGACGCCGCTCACTTACCTGGGCGGCGTGTTCTACTCGATCGCGATGCTGCCCGAATGGGCGCAACACCTGTCGCGCGCGAACCCGATCCTCTACATGGTGAACGCCTTCCGCTACGGTTTTCTCGGCTACTCCGACGTCAGCGTCGCGGTAGCCTACTTCGTGATGGTCGCGGCGGTTGCGGCGCTCTTCACCGCCTGTGTCTGGCTGATGAACCGTGGCACGGGTATCCGCGACTGACCGCTGCGCGAACCGGTGACAGTGGCTCGCTGCTCGCCGGCGCTCGGTCCAGATGCCGGTTCGCCGAGGCCGCGGTGGCCTCCGAATCACTGAGGCCGGAGTTCGCTCACTCATGATTCAGGAGTCGTCCGCGACGTCTAACTGCGGCTGATCAGACGTCATTGCGGCCCACGAGGCACCCGGTCCAAACGCCGGCTCGCCGAGGCCGCGGTGGCCTCCGGATCGCCGGGCCGCAGTTAGCTCACGAGCCGGCGTCTGGACGCGGTGTATCCCAGCCGCGACGAGGCATCTGAATGCACAGGTGGACGTCGCGGACCACTATTCGCTGATCGGCCGACGCAGCTCCGTCACCGCGAAGGAGAGCAGCAGCAGCAGCAGCACGACCTGCACGCCGTGCACCACCGGCCGGCGTGAGACGATCCCGGGGAGGAGCAGCGCCAGGGCCGCGAGGCGCACGATGAGCCACGGCTCGGGTGTCCAGCGGTCGAGAAGGAGCGCCACCGATGCGGTCGACAACACGACGCCGAGCGCGAGCAGGCCCTGCAGCAGGCGATGATGCTCGTAGTAGTAGGCACGCATGTCGTAATGCGCGTCGCCCTCGAGCTCCGGTACGGCCAGGTGGCTCACGAGGTACAGCGCCACCGGCACGGACAGCAGCAGCAACGCTTCCAGCACGGTCCACGACGCAACATCGCGGTAGCTCCAGAGCTGGAACCAGACGATGACGTAGGACACCAGCATGATCACGAGCCAGCAGGTGTGCACCCAGTAGAGCCGCGTCCGGCGCCGGGTCTCGAGCATCTGTCCGAGGCTGCGCACCAGCAGCATGAGGCCGAGACCGGTGATGATCGAATAGAGCGTGACCAGGAACTCGAACAGGCTCATCGACTCAACCCCTGAGTTCGAGCCACCGTGCGAGCACGAGCAGCAACCAGATCTTGTCGAAGCGGTGGTCGACCGGACGGCGCAGGATCCCGGCGTCGACCAGCGTCTTCATCGCCTGGGTCGCGTACTCCGGGGTCCTGCCGGAGCCAGCGCCGGACCGGCAGGCCGAACCCCTTCTTCGGCCGGTCGAGGTGGCCGCTCGGCAGGCGATCGCGCACGAGCTCGCGCAGCACGAGCTTGCCGCGGGCCGCGACGGGGTCGACGAGCAGCGCCGGGTCCAGCCCGAAGGCGAATTCCGCCAGGCGATGATCGAGCAGCGGCGGCCGGACCTCGAGCGAGTGCGCCATGCTGGAGCGATCGACCTTGGTGAGGAGCGCATCCGGCAGCGTGGTGTTGAGCTCCATCCAGCGCAGGCGCACCGTCGGGTGCAGATCCTCGCGCCAGAACCGGCGATAGGACCAGAGGCGGTCGTAGTCCGGCTCGACGAGCGCAGGGTCGAGGATCGCATCGAGCGACGGCCCGACGATCCCCGCGCCGCGCATGCGCCGCGGCTTCGAGTCCCGTCGCCGCGCGCTTGGCGAGCGAGCGGCCGAGGCTGCTGGTCGCGGGCGTGATCCGCGCGAGCGCGGCGGCGAGCGCACGGGGCTGCGGGGCCTGCAGCTTCCAGTAGCGCGCGTAGCCGCCGAAGAGCTCGTCGCCGCCCTCGCCGGACAGCGCCACGGTCACCTGCTCGCGCGCGAGCTGCGAGACGAGGTAGCTCGACCACGCGGCGTTGTCGCCGAAGGGCTCTCCGAAGCAGCGCGCGATGGTATCGACCGCCGTGCGCACGTCGCGCGCATTGGCCGTGAGCTCGTGGTGGTCGGTGCCCAGGTGCGTGGCGACGCTTCGCGCCGCGTCGGCTTCCGACACCGAGCGATCCTCGAAGCCGAGCGTGAAAGTGCTGATCGCGCCTGCGAAGCACGCGATCGTCGCGGAGTCGATGCCGCCGGAGAGAAACAGGCCGATCGGCACGTCGGAGACGAGCTGCGATGGGACGATCTCCTCGAGCAGCGCCTCCGTGCGCGCCACGGCCTCCGTCATGTCGGTGACGCGCGTCTCGGGGGAGGGCGCCCAGTAGCGCCAGGTGCGCAGCTTCCCGTCCTCGAGGACGAACGCATGCGCGGGCGGGAGCTTCTGGAGTCCCGCGTAGATCGTCTTCGGCGTGGGCACGTAGCCGTAGGTGAGGTAATCGACGATGGCGGACGGGTCCACCGCCGACGGCGCGGCCGCGATCGAGCGCGTCGAGCTCGGAGGCGAAGGCGAAGGTCGCCGCCGTGTGCGCGTAGTGAAACGGCTTTATCCCTAAGTGGTCGCGCGCACCGAACAGCCGCCGGCGCGAGCGGTCCCAGATCGCGAACGCGAACATGCCCTGCAGGTGCTCGACGCACTTCTCGCCGTACTCGCGATACAGGTGCAGCAGCACCTCGGTGTCGGAGTGCGACCGGAACGGTCCCGGCAGGCGCGCGCGCAGCTCCTTGAAGTTGTAGATCTCGCCGTTGTAGGTCAGGACCAGCCCGTCGAGCTCCATGGGCTGATGGCCGGCCGGCGACAGGTCGATGATCGAGAGCCGCGTGTGGCCGAGACAGGCATCCTCCTCGCGCCAGAGGCCGCGGTCGTCGGGGCCGCGATGACGCAGCTGCCCGATCATTGCCTCGACTGTCGCAGTCGAGGCCCCCGCGCCGATCACGCCGGCGATGCCGCACATGGCTCCGTAGTCCTCCCGGATCGCGCGGGCCATGCCCCGGCGGCCCGCCCGGTCAACCCGGGGACGGGGTCGCCGCGACGCACGGCGCCCGGCCTCAGTCTGATTCTTCGCGCGGCTTGAACGCCGCGATGAGTTCCTGCTGGCGCCGCGGGGGCACCGGATCGTAGTGCGACAGGTCCATCGTGTAGCTGCCCTCGCCCCCGGTCAGGGCCTTGAGCCGCGAGAGGTAATCCTGCAGCTCGGCGAGCGGGACGAGCGCGGTGATCTCGGCGCGCCCGCCGGGCAGCGTGTCCTGGCCGTTGATGCGCGCGCGACGCGTCGCGAGGTCGCTGGTGACGTCGCCGATGGCGCTCGACGGCGAGCTGATGGCGACGCGTACGACGGGCTCGAGCACGATCGGTCCGGCCTCGCGGATCGCGGTGATGAACGCCTTGCGGCCCGCGGCGACGAACGCGACTTCCTTCGAATCGACGGCGTGATGCTTGCCATCGTAGACACTGACGCGGATGTCCTGCAGCGCGAACCCGGCGACCGCGCCTTCGTTCATGACCTGGCGCACGCCCTTCTCGACGGCCGGCAGGAACTGGCCGGGGATCGCCCCGCCGACGACGTCGTCGACGAACTCGAAGCCGCTCCCGCGCGGCAGCGGCTCGATGCGCAGGTACACCTCGCCGAACTGGCCGGCGCCCCCGGTCTGCTTCTTGTGGCGGTGATGGCCGTCCGCCGGGCGGCTGATGGTCTCGCGATAGGGCACGGCGGGCGGGCTGGTCTTGACCGCGACACCGTAGCGCTCGGTCATCCGCGCCAGCATCACCCGCAGGTGCAGGTCGCCGAGCCCGTAGAGCACGGTCTCGTTCTGCGCCGCGTGATGCTCGACCCGGACACAGGGATCCTCGGCCACCAGCCGGTGCAGCGCCTCGGACAGCTTCTGCTCGTCGCCGCGTTTCTCGCTGCGGATCGCGAGCCCCAGCATGGGCGGGGGGAAGGCCACCGACTTCAGGTGGTGATGATCCTCGTCGTGCGAGTCGTGCAGCACCGCGTCGAAATGCAGCTCGTCGATCTTCGGCACCGCGCAGATGTCCCCCGGGATCGCCTGCGCGACCTCGGCGTGGTCCTTGCCCTGCAGCTGGTAGAGATGTGCCACCTTGATCGGCTTGCGCGCGTCGCCGACGAGGAGTTGCGCGCCGCTTCGCACCGTTCCCTGGTGTACCCGGAAGATGCCGAGCTTGCCCACGAACGGATCGATGCTCACCTTGAAGACGTGTGCGATCACGTGCTTCGACGGATCCGGTGCGACCGCCACGCGCTCGGCCTCGGTGCCCTCGCCCTTGAGAAACGGCGGCGGGTTGCCCTCGGCCGGGTTGGGCATCAGCTTGAGGAGAACATCGGTCAGCTCCGTAATCCCGGCGCCCGTCTCGGCCGAGCAGAAGCAGACGGGCACGAGGTGATCCTCGCGCAGGGCCTGCTCGAACGGGTCGTGCAGCTGCTCGGGCGTCAGCTCCTCGCCCTGCTCGAGGTAGAGCGCCATCAGCTCCTCGTCGACCTCGACGACCTGGTCGATGATCTCCGTGTGCGCGGCCTCGACCGAGGAAACGTCGGTCGGTTTGCCATGCGGCTGGAAGAAGCAGTCGACTACCGACTTGCCGCCGTCGGCCGGAAGGTTGAGCGGCAGGCAGGTCTTGCCGAAGGTCTCGCGGATCTCCTCGAGCACTTCGCCCGCGCGCGCTTCACGGCTGTCGATCTTGTTGATCACGATCAGCCGGCACAGGCCGCGCGCTTTCGCGAAGTCCATCATCCGGTGGGTCATCGGCTCCACGCCGTTGATCGCGCTCACCACGATCACCGCCGTCTCGACGGCCTCGAGCGCCGAGAGCGAGCGACCGAGAAAATCCGGGTAGCCGGGCGTGTCGATCACGTTGACGCGCCGGCCCTGGGCCTCGAACCCGCAGATCGCCGCGTCGAGCGAATGCAGCAGCGCCTTCTCCTGCGGGTCGAAGTCGCAAACCGTGGTGCCGCGCGCCAGCGAGCCCTTGGAGCGGATCGCACCCGATTGCGCGAGCAAGGCTTCGGCCAGCAGCGTCTTGCCCGCGCCCGCCTGGCCGACCAGTGCGATGTTGCGGATGTCCGCCGTCGTATAGGGCATCTCCCCCTCCGTATTCGAACTGCGTCACGGAAAGCATACGCCCGCTGTGGCATTGAGGCAGGGTTGTCAAGCGGGATTGGCTTGGGCGCAGGATCACTGTAGAAAGCGCGTTACGAGTGGCGGCGCGCAGCCGCCCTTCCCCGGGGGATGGACGCATGGTGTCGGGCAAACGTGCCCTGATCGTGGATGACTCGCGTTCGGCGAGGGTGATACTGAGCCGGATGCTCGAGCATCACGGGCTGGCTGTCGACACGGCGGAGTCCGCCGAGCAGGCGCTCGAGTTCCTGGGCCAGAGCCGCCCCGACGTGATCTTCATGGACCACCTGATGCCCGGCATGGACGGGTTCCAGGCCGTGCAGGCGATCAAGAGCGATCCGCAGACGGCGACGATCCCGTTGATGATGTACACCTCGCAGGAAGGCGAGTTGTACGTGAGTCAGGCGCGCGCCCTCGGCGCCGTGGGCGTCTTGCCAAAGACCGTGCGTCCCGTCGACGTCTCACGTGTCCTGTACCAGCTCCACCTGCTGCCCGACCGCAGGCAGCACCGCTCGGCGCTCTTCGAGGCCGGCGCCGCCCGGGCGGCGATGAGTACCGAAAGCGAGGCGGCGGCGAACAGCGAAGTGCCGGGAGAGGTGGGCGCGACAGGCGAAGTTCCGGCTCCGCAACCGGCATCATCTGCCTCCGCGATTTCGCTCGCGGAGTTGCACGGCAGCCTGCGGCAATCCGTGCAACAGCTCCTCAAGGATCAGCTCGCCGAACAGAGACGCTTCGTGGTCGCGACGGTCGAAGCCCTCGGGCGCAGGATGAGCGCCGAGCTCAAGGACGGCTTGAGCCGGCTGCCTCCGCCGCCAACCGTCGAGCTGCCGCCGTCAACTCCGCCGCCTTCGCCCTGGTGGCCGATCGCAGTCGCAGGCCTGCTGGCCGCGGTGCCGGCCGTCGTCCTGGGCGGCCTGCTCTGGCAGGCACTCGAGG
Organism: uncultured Gammaproteobacteria bacterium; assembly: GCA_963834855.1. GTDB lineage: Bacteria > Pseudomonadota > Gammaproteobacteria > Steroidobacterales > Steroidobacteraceae > DATJKD01. Next base: position 274,280 of record CAWIDH010000032.1, read on the forward strand.
CAAACCGCGCAGCCGAGGTCGAGCTCGCCGAACTGAAGGCGCGCCCGACGGTGACGGCTGCCTCGGTCAGTCCAGCCGCGAGCTCGGCGCCCGTCGGCAGCGCGACGCCGGGCGGATCGGGCGCGACCGTGGTCGAGTACCTTCCCTACGGGGAGCCGCCTTTCGACGGCACGCGCCTGGAACGTCTGCGGGCGATTGCCGCGGCTCTCGAGAGCCAGGGTTTTCACGGACGCATCGTCGCCGAGAGCTTCGTCGGTGACTTCTGCCTGACCGGCAACGCGTACGAGGGCTTTTCGGTGGCCGATCCCGACCTGCCCCTCGCCAAGTGCGCGCTGGTCGGCAACCCGCATGACGACGGGCTCTCGCTCGCGCAGCGGCAATCCGTGGCGTTCGCGAACTTCACGGCCGGGTTGCGCCAGCGCACCAATGGCGCGATCGTCGTCGAGGTGACGCACGGCGGCCGGACCAACCCCGTGCAGTATCCCGAGCAGCGCGAGGGCATGACCGCCGGGCAGTGGAACGGCGTGGCCACACAGAACAATCGCGTCGAGTTCCGCGTCGTGCCGAGCGCCTGACGCGCGCGGGAATGACCACCGCGCGCTGGATGCTCTATGGTGCCAACGGGTACACGGGCGAGCTGATCGCGCGTGAGGCCGCGCGCCGCGGGATGGCGCCGCTGCTCGCGGGCCGCAACGCGGACGCGATCGCACGCCTCGGCGGCGAGCTCGGCCTGGAAACGGTCGCCTTCGGCCTCGCGGAGCGCGCATCGATCGTACGGTCGATCGCCGGATGCAGCGCGGTCCTGAACTGCGCCGGCCCGTTCTCGGCGACCGCCGCACCGATGATCGAGGCGTGCCTCGCCTCGCGCGTGCACTACCTCGACATCACGGGCGAGATCGACGTCTTCGAGGCCGCGCACGCGCGCGACGCCGAAGCCCGTGCGAGCGGCATCGTCATCTGTCCGGGTGCCGGGTTCGACGTCGTGCCCACCGATTGCCTCGCCGCGGTGCTGAAGCAGGCGCTGCCCGACGCCACCTACCTCGCGCTCGGTTTCGATTCGCGCACGCGACCGAGCCGGGGCACCGCGCTCACGCGCGTGCAGGGCCTGGCCATGGGCGGGCGGATCCGCAGCGCAGGCCAGATCAGTCGTGTAGCGCATGCGTTTCGCCAGCGGTCGATCGATTTCGGCGACGGGACGAAGACCGCGGTCACGATCCCCTGGGGCGATGTAAGCACCGCCTTCCACACCACGGGAATCCCGAACATCGAGGTCTACATCCCGATGTCGCCTGAGCGCATCGCATCGCTCCGCCGGCTCGGGCGCGTGGCGCCGCTGCTCAGGCTGCGCCCGGTGCAGTCCATCTTCGAGGCGCGCATCTCCCGCGGTCCGCCCGGGCCGGATGCGGCGGCGCGTGCCGCGAGCCCGACCTTCGTCTGGGGCGAGGTGCAGGCGCCGAGCGGCGAGCGTCGAGTCGCACGTATCACCGTCGCGAACGGCTACGACCTGACCGTGCAGGCCGCGCTCGGCCTGCTCGCCCGCGTGGTCGAACGCGAGGGCGAGGGTGGCTACCGCACGCCGTCGCAGCTCGCGGGCCCGCGCTTCGTCGAGTCGCTCGAAGGCTCGGGTTCCATCCGCCTCGAAAGCGACCGCGCCTGGGAGCCGCGAGCATGACCGGCGACGAAGCGAACGCCGCCGAGGCGATCAAGCCCGGCCTCGCGCCCGGCGCAGCGCTCGCTCGGCCTGATTTCATCGCGCCGCAATGGCTCGGCAACCGGCACCTGCAGTCGGTATGGCCAAGCTTGCCGCTGCGACGCCCACGCGTGGAGCGGCGCGCCCGGCAGCTCGTGGCGGCGTCGCAGCCCATCGTGCTCGACTGCGGCGAGGACGTGCGCCTCGCCGCGTGGCACGCCGCGCAGGAGCGCCTCGGACGGCCGGCCGCGACGCGGCTCGTCATCCTGCTGCACGGCTGGGAAGGCAGCGCGAGCTCGCTCTACGTACTGTCGCTCGGCCAGTACCTCTTCGATCGCGGCTTCGATGTGCTGCGGCTCAACCTGCGCGACCACGGCGACAGCCACCACCTGAACGCCGGGATCTTCCATTCCTGCCGGATCGCGGAGGTGGTCGGCGCGGTGCGGCGCGTCCAGCAGCAGAATCGCGACCGGGCGTTGAGTCTCGCGGGCTTCTCCCTCGGCGGGAATTTCTGCCTGCGTGTCGGCGCGCGTGCCGCGGATGCGGGTGTGGAGCTCGACCGGATCGTCGCGATCTGCCCCGTGCTCGATCCGGTGCACACGCTTGCCGAGCTCGAGGGCGGCTGGGCGCTGTACCGACGCTACTTCGTCTGGAAGTGGCAGCGTTCACTGGCGAAGAAGCAGGCCGCATGGCCCGGGCTCTACGACCTGCGCGAGGTCCGCCGCATGGCGAACCTGACGCGGATGACGGACCACCTCGCGCGGGTGTACGGCGGGTTCCCGTCGCTCGACGCCTACCTGCGAGGCTACGCCGTGGTCGACGGGGTGCTCGACACGCTCGGCGTTCCGACGCGCATCATCGCCGCGGCGGATGACCCGATCATCCCGGCAGCCGATCTCGCGCGCCTGCCGGCGGCGCCAAGGCTCACGATCACGCGCACGCGCCAGGGCGGTCACTGCGGGTTCTTCGACGGCGACGCCGGCAACGGCTGGCTCGCGCGCGAGGTGCTGGCGACGCTGCAATCGCGCCGGCACTAACGCGCATTATTCATGAACGCCACGGCACATCGGCGAAGGCTTGATCGGGAAGGTCTTTTCCGGACCGTCGAAAACAGGACGTTTTCGACGGGGCTCCCAGGGATGGGTTTACGGCGTTCCGGAAAAGACCTTCCCGATCAAGCCTTCGCCGATGTGCCGTGGCGTTCACGGGCAATGCGCGTTAGCGTTCACGAGTCGGCCTCACGCGCCGCGCCGCGACATCGCCTCGCGCCAGCGCCGATGACGCGACTCGAGCACCGGGTTCGGCGCGGGCTCGAAGGTGCGCTCGATCGGCACGGATGGCCAGCCTGCCGGGCGTCCGGCGGCGATGAACGCCGTGCCTCGCGCAGTCGCCTCGCGGAGCCTGGGGCGCTCGATCGGCAGTCCCGCGAGGTCGGCGAGCGACTGGCACAGGTAGTCGCTGCGCGCGAGCCCGCCCGTGATCGTGACGGCCGTCAGCGCGGCAGCGCGCCGCATCACCTCGAGATTGGCGACGATGAGGAACGCGATGCTCTCGATGACCGCGACGAGCAGCGCGAGCTCATCGCCCGTGCCCTCGAACTCGATGGGGAACCCTGGTTGCCACCAGGGCGATCCGAGGCCGCCGACACCGTTGATGAAGAGCGGCGCGCTCGGCGGGGTCTGCGCGGGCAGCGCGGACAAGGCGCGCTCCACGTCGATTGCGACGCGTGATTGCAGCCAGGCGAGCGCGCTGCCGGCGCCGTTGACCGTACCTTCGAGGGTCCGCACGATGCCGGTCGCATCCGCATGGAGCACGCTTTTCAGCAGTCCGTCTGCCTGGCCAGGTCGGGCACGGCCGCGCATTGCAGGAATGCGCCCGTGCCGGCGTTGAGCCACGCCCGGTCGGGTGCCGGATTGCCGAACGCGAACACCGCGGCGGCCTGGTCGCCGGTGCAGGCGACGAGCGGGATTTCACGTCCCGCGATGCGCAGGGTTCCATAAGCGTGCGCGGTCGGCACCGGCTGCGGCAGGCAGTGCTCTGGAACGCCGAACGCGGCGAGCAACTCGGGCACCCAGGCGAGCGTCGCCGGGTCGAAGAGCAGGGTCCGCGCGGCGTTCGACGGGTCGACGCATACGGGACGCTCATCGAGCAGCCGGTGCAGCAGGAAGCTCGACAACGGCCCGGCCGCGAGCCTGCGCTCGTCCGCGGCGGCGCGCACGCCGGGCAGGTGCGTGAGACACCAGCGCAGCTTGTTGGCGCCGTAGTGCGGGGACAGTACGAGGCCGGTGAGATCGCGTATCCGGTCGGCCTGCGGCCGCAGCTGCTCGAGGAACCCGGCATCGCGCCGGTCCTGCCAGGACAGTGCGGCCGACAATGCGCGCCCGTCGCGCCGGTCCCAGCAGACCACCGTCGAGCGCTGGCACGCAAGGCCGGCGGCGACGATCTCGCGGCCGCGCGCGACGGCGCCCTCGCACACGTCCTGCGCGGCGACGCGCAGCGACGTCGCCAGCTCGTCGGGGTCGTGCTCGACATGGTCCGGGCCGATCCGGTGGGTGGCGACCGGGACGCGCGCCTCCGCCAGTTCCCGTCCGGCCGCGTCGAACAGTACCGCGCGGCTCGCGTGGCCGCCCTGGTCGAGCGCGAGCACCAGGTCGCTTGTCGCAGCGCCGGGATTCACGCGCCGCGCGGCCCGTGCGTACTCCTCGACGAGCGCGCGTACGGTCATCGTCTCGACGTAGGCCGCCCCCCGCGCCCCGCATGCGCGGGCGGTTGCGGCGTCGCGGACTTCGTAGATCGCCCAGTCCCAGGCCCCGGGCCAGAGCGGCGCGTTCTGTGGCGGCAGCCGGTCGAGGTCGCAGAACAGGAACTCGGGCGCGAGCGCGTCTGCCATCGCGCGCGACGCGTCGTCGCTGTCGCCGAGGACCCATCCGATCCGCGCCGACCAGTCGCGGCGCAGCTGCTCGAGGCAGGGCCGGTCGAAGGAGATCAGCACGCAGCGCGACAGCACCGGCGGCAGGCAGGACATGACGCGCTCGAGCACGAGCTGCTGCCCGAACCGCCGCAGACTCGCGCGCTTGATCTCGACAAAGGCGGTGACCCCCGGCCACTGCTCGAGCGCCGCCGCCGCCTGCGCGAGCGACGCGGGACCGACGGCCGCATGGCGCTCGCCGAACCGACCCGGCTCGCCCATTGGAAGCGCGGCCACCTGCTGCCACGACAGCTCGAACACCGAGTCGGGCCGGCCGCTCATGCGGCGGAAATCCGCATCGTGCAGGAGAACGGGCACGTGATCTGCTGTGAGCTGGATGTCGAACTCCACGTGCCGAAGCCCGAGCGTGATGGCCGACTCGAGCGCAGGCAGCGTGTTCTCGGGGAACTCGGCGGCGTTGCCCCGGTGCGCGACGATCTGCGGCAGCGGTGTGCTCATGCGCCCGATCTTACTTAAAGCGGGGTGGCGCCTGATCCGCGGGCGCGCCCGATCGGTGGTGACGCACGGCACGGAGCGGCCACCGCTGCCGGCAGGTGACCAATTTCGTCACCGGGGGCGCATCGGCACCCGACGCAGGTGCGTGATTCTCAAGCGCTTCCCGGATGGCATGTAACTTGCTAGTTCCGGTTGTGCCATGGCGCACCGCCTCGACACCCGGATGAATCACGAAGTCATCGCTCTGCTCTTTCCCGAGCCCGCCCGGGCCAGGGAAGGCACCGTCCAGTCGGTGCTCGCGGTGGTGCGCGACGAGCACGGGCTCATGGAGATCAAGAACCTCCGGCCGGACGTCGCGCTGATCAGGCGCGCGCGGCTCACGGGTCGCGTCAACTGCGGCACGCCGATCCTCGATCCCGTCACGCGTGAAGTGATGGGCTACGAGATCGATCCCATCATCCTGCCCGCCGCCTGATCAACCCCGGCGGCGCCCCCGGGGCGTTATATTCCGAGTGACTCCGGGCGGTCGGTCCGCCCGCCGACGCGCGGAGTTTCGATGCGCAGCATCTTTGCGTTGCTCCTCCTTGTGACCGCGGCCCTGCCCGGTCCGATCCACGCCCAGGTCGAGAATGTTCCGCTGGCGCTACGCGGCTGGGAGGACTGGGTGCTCGACGGGCGCGAGCACCTGCGCTGCCCATACCTGGGCGGCGCCGACGCGAGCACCCAGGACGGACGCTTGTGCGTGTGGCCGGGGCCGGTCGTCATCGACGCCGACGAAACGGGCGCGAGTTTTGCGCAGGCCCTGCGTGTGTACGCGCCGGGGTTCCTGCCGTTGCCCGGTGATGCGCAGGCCTGGCCGCAGGATGTCGAGGTCGACGGCCGCACCGTGCCGGTGATCGAGCGCGACGGTCGGCCGCAGCTGCGCCTCGACGCTGGCGAGCATCGCGTCACCGGTCGCCTGCCCTGGGCAAGGATGCCGGAGGCGGTGACGCTTCCGGGCTCATTCAGCCTGGTCGAGCTGCGCGTCAACGGGATGCGGATCGCGCTGCCGGAGCGCTCGGGCGACAGCCTGCGCCTCGGTGCCCCGAGAGAGCAGGCGCAGGTCGACGAACTCGACGTGCAGGTCTACCGCAAGCTCACGGACTCGCTGCCAGGCATGCTGCACACGCGCCTGCAGCTTCACGTCGCCGGCCGGCCGCGCGAGGAACTGATCGGCCCTCTGCTGCCCGCAGGGTTCGTTCCCACGCAGCTCACCGGTCCTTTGCCTGCGCGGCTGCGGCCCGACGGACGCCTGCGCGTGCAGGTTCGACCGGGCACCTGGACGCTCGATCTGCAGGCCCGCGCAGCATCCGCCGTCGACACCATCCGCGTGCCGGAATCGGGTGTCGCCGAGGAGGTATGGAGCTTCGAGCCGGTCGACCGTCTGCGTTCGGCGGCGATCGAAGGCGTGCCCGGGATCGATCCCTCGCAGGCGAACGTCCCCGGCGAGTGGCAGGGCCTGCCGGCGTATCGCCTGGCGCCCGGCGCCGAGCTCACGGTGACCGAGCGGAGTCGCGGCACGCTGGGCGAGGACCGCAACCGGATCGAAGTCGAGCGGCAGCTCTGGCGGGACTTCGACGGCACTGCTTACACCTTCCAGGATTTCGTCGGCGGAAGCATGCAGCAGGGGTGGCGACTCGAGATGTCGCCGCCCTGGCGGCTGCAGGGCGCGCGTCTTGGCGATCAGCCGCTCCTCGTGACCGCGGCTGAGGACGACCGGGCAGGCGTGGAGCTGCGCTCACCCGCTCTCGGCATCGAAGCGACCGGGCGACTCGAGAAGCGCGGCGGCGCGATTCCGGCAACCGGCTGGAGTACGCGCGTGGCGAGCCTGGGAGTGAACCTCAATCTGCCGCCCGGCCACCGGCTTCTCGCGGCGCCGGGTGCCGACGTCTCTACATCCGCCTGGCTCAATCGCTGGCGGCTGCTCGACATCTTCGCGGTATTGCTCGTCACGGCTGTCGCCTTCCGGATAGCGGGCGTGCCGGCGGCCGTGCTCTCGCTCGTTGCCTTCGCCTTGACGCATCACGAGCTCCCCGCGCTCACCTGGGCAGCGCTCAACCTGCTGGTCGCGATCGGGCTCGCGCGTGCCGTGCCCGAAGGCAGGTTTCGCTACTGGGTCGGCCTCTGGCGAGCGCTCGCCGTCGCGCTCGTCGTGCTGCTGTTCGTGCCCTTCGCGCTGTCGCAGGCGCGGTTGGCGTTCTTTCCGCAGCTCGAGCCCCTGGGCCTGGGCCAGGTCGTGCCCATGAGCGCAAGAGAGGTGGCAGCGCCCCCGCCGCCCGATGCAGCGATGCCCGAGTCGGCGAGGGAGGGCGACGATCGCGCGTTCAGGAAGGAAGCACCAACCACGACGCTCACGGCCACCGGTGCCCGGTTGCAGGAACGCGTGGACGATGAGTCGGTGCTCGGACGCTACGCGCCCGGTACGCAGCTTCAGAACGGGCCCGGTGTGCCGCGGTGGAGCTACCAGTCGCACCGCCTGCAGTGGAGCGGCCCGGTGGAGCCGACGCAGACCATGCGACTCATCGTGCTCAGGCCGTTCTGGGTGAGCCTCTGGCGCCTCGCCGGGATCCTCTTCGTGGCGCTCGCACTGTACGCGCTGCTGCGCAACGCCTTTCCGCGGATCGGCCAGCCGCGACTCGATCGGTGGCTCAGGCTCGCCCCGGCGGCCGCGACCGTGCTGCTCGGGGTCGTACTGTCACTCGCGGCACCGACCGCCCACGCGCAGACGCCTGCGCCGGAGCTGCTCGAGGAGCTGCAGCGCCGGTTGTCCCGCCCGCCGAAATGCGTGCCGGATTGCGTGTCGATCGCGCGTGCGCAGGTTTCGCTTGCCGGCGGCGCCCTCGAGATCCAGCTCGAGGCGCACGCCCAGGCACTCGCCGTCCTCGCGCTTCCCGAGGCGGAGCAGCGCTGGCAGCCCGGGCAAGTGCTCCTCGATGGCGCGCCCGCGGGCAGTCTCGCCCGCGACGCGGCGGGCACGCTGGTACTCGCCGTGCCTGCAGGCGTGCACGCGGTGACGCTGCGCGGAGCCGTACCTGCGACAGAGGCGCTCCGGCTCGCATTCCGCGAGCGGCCGGCGCGCATCCAGGTCGATGCGCCGGGCTGGCAGGTAGCGGGCATCGACGACGGGCGTCTGCTCGCGGATTCGGTGAGCCTGATCCGGACCGTGCAGACGCCGGCCCAGGGTGGCGCGTCGGTCGAGCCGTTGCGCGACGAGTTTCCGCCCTTCGTGCGCGTGACGCGCACGCTCAACCTGGGTCTCGACTGGACGGTGTCGACAAACGTCGAGCGGCTCGCGCCCGCAGCGGGAGCGTTCACGCTTCGGTTGCCACTGCTGCCCGGCGAGTCCGTGCTGACCGCGGGTCTGCCGGCGCAGGACGGCCACGTGGAGCTCTCCATGCCCGTCGGTGTCGCCAATGCCGGCTGGACTTCGACGCTCGCCCGTGCGGATTCGCTCGAGCTCGCAGCGCCGGCGGCAGCGCCGTACTGTCGAGGTGTGGCGATTCGCCGTCAGCCCGATCTGGCATTTGCGTTTCGAGGGCACGCCGGAGGTGCTGGGCCCCGATATGCCGGGCCCTCAACCGCAAGGCGCATATTTCCCGCGTCCCTGGGTGCATCACTTCGAGCCGCGCCCGGCTGAAGCGCTGACTGCGACGGTGACCCGGCCGCCCGCCGTCGCCGGGCCGACCTTCGCGTTCGAAAGCGTGCGGCACACGCTGACTCCGGGACGGCGCTCGACGGACACGATGCTCGAGATCGAGTACCGCAGCACGCAGGGCGGGCGGCACGTGATCGAGCTGCCCGATGGCGCCAGGCTGAAATCGGTCGCCGCAGACGGGACGCCGCTGCAGCTGCGCGACCAGGACGGAAAGCTCGCGCTGCCGCTCGCGCCGGGCGCGCATCAGCTGCGGATTGAATGGCAGGTGGATACGGGCGTGTCCCTTGCGACCCGTCCGGGCTCCGTGGTGCTGGGCGCGCCGGCCAGCAATGTGCATACGACGATCGCAGTGCCGGCCAGCCGCTGGCTGCTTTACGCTGCCGGCGGCGGCGTCGGCCCGGCGATTCTTTACTGGGCGGAGCTCGCGGTGTTCGTCGTGCTTGCGCTGCTGCTCGGGCGACGCCTGCCACCGCTTGCGACGCACGAGTGGCTCCTGGTGGGACTGGGCCTCAGCACGTTCTCGTGGAGTGTGCTGCTCATCTTCGCGCTGTGGGTGTTCGTGTTCGACTGGCGCGGACGCTGGGCGGCGAACGTCCGGCCCGCGGTCTTCAACGGCGTGCAGGTGCTGCTCGCGCTGATGACGCTCGTCGCGCTGGGCAGCCTGGTCGCCGCCATTCCGAACGGACTGCTGGGATCGCCGGACATGCGGGTCGCCGGCGCAGGCAGCCACGGCGGCCTCCTCGAATGGTTCCACGACCGTGTCGACCAGGCCCTGCCGCGGCCGGTCGTGATCTCGGTGTCGATCTGGTTCTACAAGGCGGCGATGCTGGTCTGGGCGCTGTGGCTCAGCTTCGCGCTCACGCGCTGGGTGCGCTGGGCCTGGGATGCATTCGGAGCCAACGGGCTATGGCAGCCCACGCGACGGGCACTCAACCCGTTCCGCCGGGATCCCGTGCCGCCACCACCGTCGGCCGCGGATTCCTGAGAACCCCTCGCCGTCAGATGGGGTAGGCGCGCGCGAGCTGGAACGAGAACGCGACGATCATCAGCACCACCGGCGGTCCGCCGACGCGCAGGAAGAATGCCACCAGGGTGAATGCGATCACGCTCCAGGCGTGCGCGTTGGCGGCGAGCGTGGTCATCGGGACCAAGAATACAGGCAAAAAAAACCCCGCTTGCGCGGGGTGTCTGTTATTGCGGGACGCTCTTTGTTCTTGTTGTCCTGCTTCTTTTTCTTGGCGTCCCGTCAAGGGCTCAAGTTCACACTAGGCTTCCTGCTTGCGCTCGTTCTATCTTCCGGTCATCCCCTGCGGTCTCTATCCCTTTCCCTCGGCTGGCGTCCACCCGACCAACCACCACGCGTCGGGGGACGCTTATCGGAGTAGCAATGAATGTGCCAGCCTGATAACACCGTGTGAAATCAATGAGTTACCGGAGACATGTACAGCTCATGTTGCAGCTGCCCCTGTATCTGGGCTCCGGACGTAAAGAAAGCCGACAGAATCGGCGTTGCGCAGCCACGAACCCATGCGCGGGGGCTGTCATCAGAAGGCGTTGATGCCCGTCAGCTCGCGTCCGATCGTGAGCTGGTGGATGGTCTCGGTGCCCTCGTAGGTGATCACGCTTTCGAGGTTGAGCGCGTGGCGGATCGGGACGTACTCCGCGCTGATTCCCGCGCCGCCCAGCATGTCCCGGGCATCCCGCGCGATGTCGATCGCGATGCGGCAGTTGTTCCATTTTGCGAGCGACACCTGCGCGGGCGTCATCCTCCCGGCGTCCTTGAGCCGGCCGAGCTGCAGCGACATCAGCTGTGCCCCCGTGATGCCGCGCGCCATCTCCGCGAGACGGATCTGGATCGCCTGGTTGGCCGCGAGCGGGCGGTCGAAGAGCACACGGGTCTTCGTGTACTCGAGCAGCTGCGCGAGACAGGCCTGCGCGGCGCCGATCACGCCCCAGGTGATGCCGTAGCGCGCCTGCGTCAGGCAGGACAGCGGCGCCTTGAGGCCGACGGTGCTGCCGGGCAGCACGTTTTCCTCCGGTACGACGACGTCCTCGAAGAAAAGCGCCCCGGTTGCGGAGGCACGCAGCGAGAACTTGCGCTCGATCTCGGGGGTGGCGAGGCCCTTCATGCCGCGTTCGACGATGAAACCCCGGATGCCGTCGTCGGTGCGGGCCCAGACGACGGCGAGATCCGCGATCGGCCCGTTGGTGATCCACATCTTCGAGCCGTTCAGCACCCAGTCGCGCCCGCGCCGCTTCGCATGGGTCTTCATGTTCGCCGGGTCGGAGCCGCCGTGCGGCTCGGTGAGCCCGAAGCAGCCGATCAGCTCGCCCTTCGCCATGCGCGGCAGGAACCGGCGGCGCTGCTCCTCGCTGCCGTACGCGAAGATCGGGTACATGCAGAGACTCGACTGCACGGAGACGAAGCTGCGTATGCCGGAGTCGCCGCGCTCGAGTTCCTGGCAGATCAGGCCGTAGCTGACCGCATTCATCCCCGCGCAGCCGTAGCCGGTGAGCGAGCTGCCGAGCAAACCGAGCGCCGCGAGGTCGGGAACCAGGTCGCGCGGGAAGGTGTGCTCCTCGAAGTGCCCCTGGATCACGGGCAGGACGCGGTCGTCCACAAAGCGCGCCACGGAGTCCTGCACGATCTGCTCTTCCTCGGTGAGGAGGCCGCGGGTGTCGTACAGGTCGAGCGGGTTCAACGCCTGGCCCGGCCTGGGCTGGCTGGACTCGGCGGGGGAGGCGGCCACTTCGGGCTCCTTCGACAGTTGGGGGCGGCATCTTAGCGCTGCGGCGGCGCCCGCGGTAACGCCCGCGCGCCTCAAAGCGAACGGGCCGCCTTGCGGCGGCCCGTTGCGCGTGCCCGGGACTCGTGTCGATCAGCCGGCGCTCATCCCCAGGTCCGACAGCAGCCCGTCGGTCCGGGTCTTGACCTGCTGCGCGAGGCTCACCGCCTGTTCCAGGTCGCCCGCCGCCTGGGCGGAGGTGGCCTGGGTCCACATGCTGTTCGCCTCCGCGAGTCCCGCCTTGATGCTCTCGAGCTTGGCGGCGTCCATGCCCTTCGGGAGCTTCTTCGACTTCGAGAGAACGTCGACGCGGCTCTGGATGGCCGCCACCGCCTGCGGGACGCTCCCGGCGAGATTGCTCCACTCACCGGCGTACATGTCCATCATCTCGGTCTTCTTGGTCGCGGCCTCACCCGCCAGTCCCTGCGCCTGGGTGAGCGCCGCCGGTGCGGCCGCGAGCACGCCCTTGTAGTCCTTCTTGTCGAACATGGCCTTCAGGTTCGCCACCTGGTCGGTGACGGCCTGTACCTGGTCGGGGATGTACTTCGTCGCATCTTCGCCCGCCACGGCGACGGCGGCCTCGATGTCGGCGATCGCCTTCTGGGCCGGCTCCATCTTGTTCGCGCAGGCAGCGACTGCGAGCGCCGCGAAGGCCAGCATGAAGAAACGGGTGTACGGTCGGATGGTATTCATCTTCTTGCTCCTCTGGATTCGTACTCGGTCGGCTCGGTCGGCCAGTCGATCAGGGGATCCGCAGCTTCTGACCGACCTTGATCTTGTCGGGGTCCGTCAGGACGTCCTGGTTCGCCTTGAAAATCTCGGTGTAGAGATTGCCGTCGCCGTAGTGCTCCTTGGCGATCTTCCACAGCGTGTCGCCGGCCTGCACCTCGTACCACTGCGTGTACGGGTTCTCGCCGACGGGGGTGCCCGGTTCCGATGTCGTCGGCTCGCCCCGGCTTGGGGGCGACTTCCTGTCTTCCATGGTCTTCTCCTTTTGACGATGCGCGAGGATCGCTGGCGCAGAAGCCCGTCCACCTGCGGCCTGCTGCGCGTAGCATCGGGCGCGAGCGGCGGACTCAGCTCACAGGACCCTTCGACGACGGGAATTCTAGCCCCTGCGGAATCCCGACGGCCCTGGAAACTGTCCGGATTCCGCGACGGGACGCGGTGGGAACAACCGCCGGGACGCGGCGTCCGCCGTCGGCCGCGTTCGGCGGATCGCGGCCGGGACCCATCCGTGGGAACCCGGTCGCGACCCAGATCAGAAGCGGTAGGACAGATCCAGCTTGACGACCGAACCGACCGTCTGCTCGAGCGTGGTCACGCCGCCCTGCTCGATCTCGAGCTGCTCGTCGAGCAGGTTCTGCAGCCGCAGCTTGATCGTCATCGCCTCGATCGGGTAGTAGCTGTAGATCAGGTCGAGCGAATGGAACGGCTGCTCGAAGGCGTCGGGCGCGCCGTTCGACCCGGCGAAGTACAGCCGCTCGCCGAACGCGTTGTAGGCGAGCGAGGCGCTGTGACGCTGGTTGGGTGAGTCGAAGCCGAGCTGCAGGTTCACCACCCAGGGCGAGTGCTGCGACATCTCGCGCACGTTGTTGGTCAGATTGAGCGCGGCGTTCCCGATCGTGATCTCGGACTCGCTCAGGGTGACGTTGCCCGACACGAAGAAGGCTTCGGCCCAGGCTGACTCCGGCGCGATGAATCCGAGCCCCTTGAGCCACTCGAACTCGACCCCGTAGATCTCGGCCGAATCGGCATTGACGAACGTGAGTGCGATGTTGTCGTCGGTTCCCGGGCTCTCGATCGTCTCGATCGGCGACTCGATGTCCTTGTAGAAGAGCGAGGCCGTGAAGTTGTCGCCGTTGTCGAAGAACCACTCGGCCCGGATGTCGAAGTTGGCGAGGTCGGCCGGCACGAGGTCGGGGTTGCCGCGCACACGAGCCTCGGTGATCGGATCGATGTAAGTCGCGCCGGAAATCTCGCGCAGGTCCGGGCGTGCGGTCGTCTCGCTCCAACCGAACCGCAGCTGGAAGCGCTCGGCCCAGAAATCGTTGCGCATCCAGGTAACGGCGGCGGCCGGGTAATAGTCGTCGTCGTTCGTGGCGAGCGTATCGAGCTGGTCCGCCGGCACCGGGATCTTGCCGGTCTGAGTGTCGAACTCGTACTGGTCGATCGGCACGGAGAGCTGGGAGAAGTCCTCCCAGCGCGCGCCGGCCGCGACCCGCCAGGTCTCGTTCCAGGTCACGTCCAACTTGCCCCAGACCGCATCCACCGTCTCGCCCGCGAGATAGCTCTCGGTGCCGATGCCGCCCAGCGACAACACGAAGCCGTTGTCCGGGTCGAGGATGTTTGCGTCCGTGAAGACCTGGCCCGGGGTGCCGACCAGCAGGGGAATGGCAGCCGCCGCCGTCGTGCCGAGGCCGAGCTGGGTCTGGAGATAGCTGCGGCCCTTCTCCGTGTAGGCGTAGCCGCCGCCCGGCTCGACCAGGAAATCGCCGAGCTGGATCGGCAGGGTTACGCCGACGCCATAGCTCGTCACGCAGTCCTCGAGGTCGGTGAAGCGGAAATCACCCGCCGTCACCGACGCGCGGATGGACGTGGACAGCACCTCGCCGGTTTCCGGGACCACCGAATCGACCGCCGAGAACTGTACCTCGTTCGGGATGTCGGTCGTGGCCGTGGCGTCGGAGTAGTACCAGTCGACGTTCAGCCCTTCGAGCGTCGAAAGCATCGGCACGAAATCGAGCAGCTCGAGCGTCGCCGCACCGAGCGTATGCCGGCCGTGGAACTGGAGCACCTCCAGCTCGCGCTCCTCGAACCGGATGCGGTAGTTGCGGAGCTGTTGGCCCGCTTCCCGCTGGAAGTTGGCATTGTTGCCCAGCGTCAGCGAAGCCTCGTCCTCGGTGTTGCGCAGGAAGATACCGGTCGCCTGGACCTGGTGCTCGTCCGCGTAGTCGACGCCGAATGCGAGCGACCCTGTCAGCGTGACCTGGTTCGTCGTTCGCTGCGTGCGGTCGACGTCCGTGTCGGGAAACGCGACCGACCGATTGGTGCGCTCGCGGTTGCGCCACTGGTTCTCGTAGTCGGCCAACGCCAGCGCACCGATCGTCCAGTCGCCCGCCTCGTCGACGGTCCAGGAGTTGCCGACCGCGCCCTCGACGGAGAGGTCCGGGATCGAGCGACTTGTCCTGCGAAGTCGAGGTTGCGGTTCAGGCTGGTCGCGATCTCGCGATTGATCTGCTCTGCCTCGCCGATCGTGTGGAACTCGCCGTCGCGGTTCAGGGCCTCGAAGATGCCGGTCGGGCTCAGGTCGCCCTGGAAATCGTTGATCGCGGTCGTGATGGCCGCGGGCAGGGCGCGGGTGCCGTCGTCCGTCGCCCCACTTGTCGTCATCGCCGCCGGGATACGTGAGGCCGTCGTCGTCGCTGTCGGTGTTGTAGCCGGTGCCGACCTCGAAGTCGAGCACCAGCCGGTCCGGGATGCCGCGGGTGCGGATGTCGACGCTGCCGCCGCCGAAGGCCGCGGGCTGGTCGGGCGAGTAGCCTTTCTGGATCGACAGCGTCTCGACGATCTCGGCCGGGAAGAGGTCCAGCGGGATCACGTTTCGCGTCAGGTCCGGCGAGGGTACGTAGGCGCCGTTCAGCGTCGTGCTGGAGTAGCGCTCACCCAGCCCGCGGACGTAGATGTACTGGTCGCCCACCACCGTGACGGCGGGCAGGCGTCGCAGGGCGAGCGAAACAGAGCTGTCCCCGACGCGGCTGATCTGCTCACTGCTCACGATGTCGGCGACGACATCCTGGTTGAGCCGCTCCTCGATGACGTCCTCGGCTGCCGATTGCTGGCGGCCTTCGACGATGACTTCCTCGAGCGGTGCGGCGGCCTCCGGCGGCGGTGATGGCACCGGTTCCTGTGCTTGTGCGGACAGGGCCAGGCCGAGCGCGGAGGCGGCCGACAGCGCGAGTGCCGTGCGGACCGCGGTTCTCACGGATAGGTTCATGATGGACCTCGATGGATCAGGTGCATACCCCGAGGGGTGCGTTGGCCGGCGGGCGGCGGGACCGCCGCCCGCCCTGCCAGGCCGATTACGGGGTGGGCGGAACTTCGCGATCCAGAGCGGCTCGTCGGCGTTCTCGTCGCGCAGGCCGAAGGCCCAGGGCGCGGTCCAGTCGTTGCTGGCGAGCACCGCGCCCAGCTTGGGTCATCGCAGGCGTCGGCGGGCGTGACGGGCGTGACGGTGACCGAGTCGCCGTCTCGTCCGCGAAGTGGACGCGGTGTAGAACGTGCCGTCCTCCAGCACCGAGACCATGTCGCGGCATCGGAGATCGTCGATAATCGCGTTGCCGGTGTTGAACGAGTAGTTCGCGCCGTTCGTGCTCGGGTTCGCGCCGCGCACCCAGTCGCGCACCGGGTCGCCATTCGCGAAGCGTCCCGTTGCCCGGTTCCTCGCAGGCATCGAGCGAGCCCTTGATCGTCGACTCGCCGGTCGCCGCAAGGCTGAGCGTGTTGGAGCTCGACGAGCGCGACGCCCCGTTTGCACCCGAGGGTCGACTGCAAAGTGCTCTCCAGAGTGCCGTAGCCGCCGTAGACGATGCTGTCCTCGATGTCGATCTGAGCGCCCAGGCGGGCAAGGAATCCCGCGCGAATCCCCGTGGGTTGAAGGCCCGTTTGGCTGTTGACGCACGTTCGAGGTGATGCAGGTCAGGTTGCGGAACGTCGGGCGCCGAAATCGGCTGCGGTGTCGAGCGCCTCGCCGGCGTCGCCGCGAGCCTGCAGCGATGTTGTCGCCCTCGATGCAGTGGTTGCCGTCGGTGGCGTAGTGGATGAGCAGCGCCTCCGAGATCGTGCCGACGTAGCCGTCCGAGTAGTCGAGCGAGTCGTCGCGCGCATACAGCACGATCGCCTTGGAGACATTGACCGCGCCGCCGAAGAATTCGAGCCCGTCGTCGAAGGTGCTGTAGATCTGGATGTTCTCGACCGTCGTGCCCGATCCGACCGCGTTGAACGTGATGCCGTTGAGCTCGTCACCCTCGACGACCGCGAAGCCCGAGTGCTTGACGATGACGTAGCGCAGCACGCCCGAGTTGTCGGCGTTGTCGTTCCCGCCGTAGTCCGAAGGCTGGCCCTCGGCGTCGACATGGCAGTCGTTGGCAGCCCGCTGCGCATCGGTGCAGTTGTTCGTGATGCCGTTGCCGTTGATCACGATGCCACCCCACAGCGACACGTCGTTGGCGCCCGCCGTGTTCGTGACGGCGTCGGAGAACGCCGTGAAGGTGATCGGCGCCGCAGGCCGAGCCCTCGGCGAAGATCTGCGAGCCGCGGTTGATCAGCACGTAGTCGGCGGAGGTCGAGAACGCGAGCCGGTTGCCGGCGGCGATGGTCAGGCTGGGGCCCGCTCCGCTCGCGGGGGCCAGCCGCGTCTCGACGTTCTGCCCGACGAACAGGCTGTCCTGGAAGATGTGCACGCCCGCGATTAACGGGATCGTCAGGTCGACCAGCAGCGGGTTCGTCTTGCTGACGAAGGCGGCCGAATAGACGCAGTTCGTGCCGTCGAAGGTGCCGATGCGCACCTCGTTGCTGTTCGGTGGGGTGTACGACGCGCAGGGGTTGGTGCTGCCGCCGCCGTTGCCGCCGCTCGTGCTGTTGTCGGTCGAGTTGTCGGTGGTTGAGACGTTGAGGTCCACGCCGCCGCCCTCGCAACCCGCAATCGCGAGCGCCGTCAGCACTGCCGCCGCAAACCGAGTCGTATTCATTCCCGGGCACTCCTCTCTGGACTGTTCGTTGATTCGACCTGTCGCCCGGGCAGTGCCGCCCGAACTCGCCCCCGGCGCGCGGGCGCACCGGTCGTGTCGTGCGAGTTCGGGCCCGGCGTTCTTATCTGGTCTCCGCCCGCCGGCCCGTGCTGGCCGCCAAACGTATTCGCGTTGCGTGTCAGATTCGTTACATTCCGGATGCGATTTCTTGACGGACAGATGGATGGCCGCAGCGGGCTGGGATTGTTAGTGTCGCGAACATGAAGATCCCCGAGATCCTGCTGGTCGAAACCGTGCAGCGCCCCGGCTCGCTCGCGAGCGTGTTGCAGGTCATCGCCGAGGAGCAGCTCGTGATCGAGCACCTGCAGGCGCTGCGCCGCGGCCAGGGCCGGACGCTCTGGGAGATCACGGTCGAGATCGACGAGGCGGCGAACCCGCGCTTCTACTCGCGGATCGACGCGCTGCCGAACGCGCGGTTCGTCGGCAAGTCCGATCGCGTGCTGAACCGGCACCGCGGCGGCAAGATCCGCATGCAGGCATCCCTGCCGATCACGAGCACGCAGATCCTGCGCGACGTCTACACGCCGGGTGTCGCCCGGGTCTGCCTCGCGATCCGCGATGACCCGGCAAAGGCGAACGAGTACACGAACCTGCCGAACACCGTCGCCGTGGTGACCAACGGCACCGCGGTGCTGGGCCTGGGCGACATCGGGCCCCTTGCCGGCCTGCCCGTGATGGAGGGCAAGGCGGCGCTCTTTGCGACGCTGGTCGGCATCACGGCGATGCCCATCCTCGTCGACTCACGCGACCCGGCGCGCGTCATCGACACGGTGACCGCGATCGCGCCGTCCTTCGGCGCGATCCAGCTCGAGGACATCGCGGCGCCCGAGTGCTTCGAGATCGAGTCGGAACTGATCCGCCGCCTCGACCGGCCGGTGCTGCACGACGACCAGCACGGCACGGCGGTGGTGGCGCTCGCGGCGCTGCTCACGGCCATGCGCCGCGTCGGCGGCCGTCTCGAGGACCGCGCCGTCGGGCAGATCGGGATGGGCGCTGCGGGTCTCGGGATCGCGCGCCTGCTCCGGGCGCACGGCGTGCGCCGCCTGCTCGGCACGGACCTGCGCGAGGATTCGCTGCGCCGGCTGGAGGCATTCGGCGGCGAGCGCACCGATCTCGCCGGGGTGATGCGCGACTCGGACGTCGTCATCGCGACCACCGGCGTGCGCGGCCTGATCAGGCCGGAATGGGTGCGCAAGGGCCAGCTGATCCTCGCGCTCTCCAACCCCGACGCCGAGATCGAGCCGATCCAGGCGCTCGAGCGCGGCGCGGCCTTCGCCGCGGACGGCAAGAGCATCAACAACGTCTCGGGTTTCCCGGGGCTCTTCAAGGGCGCGCTCGAAGCGCGCGCACGGCGTTTCACCGATGACATGCTGATGGCGGCCGCGAACACGCTCTCGCAGCTTGCGGGGACGGAGGCCCTGCTGCCCGACCCGCTCGACCTCGAGGCGCACCGGCGCGTCACCGCGGCGGTGCGCGATGCCGCATCGCCGGATGCGTCGGCGACGCGAGCCTCGTGACGCGGGTCTCACATGCAGCTGCGCGCCCGAACCGCGGCGTCAACGGCGTGTCGTCGGCCGCGTTGACCCGGGCGACGGTTGCTGCTGATTTGCTCGCGACCCCCGATGCCGGTGATGATTGGCCGTGGCTGGCTCACGCGGGCTGGATCGGCGCCCCGTGCAACGTGGAGGGATTTGGTAATGACCCGATTCAGAAATACCGTGGTCGTCGTGGCGGTCGCTGCCCTGGCTCTGGCCGGCTGCGAGGCGATGGATTCGTTTGCCAACGATCCCGAGAAGGCCAAGACCCGGAGCGGCGCGGGCTACGGCGCGGCCGCCGGCGTGGTCGTGGGTCTGCTGACCGCCGGGAGCAATCCATTCAAGTCCGCGATGATCGGCGCGGCGGCCGGCGCACTGGTCGGCGGTGCGGTCGGCAACTACATGGATCGCCAGGAGGCGAAGCTGCGCCAGCAGATGGCGGGGACCGGCGTGGACGTCGTGCGCAACGGCGACCACATCACGCTCGACGTACCAGGCGGTGTGACCTTCGCGTTCGACAGCGCCGACCTCAACTCACAGTTCTATCCGGTGCTCGACAAGGTTGCGGGCACGCTCACGGAATACGACAAGACCGTCATCGAGGTCGCCGGCCACACGGACAGCGTCGGTAGCGACACGTACAACCAGGGCCTTTCCCAGCGGCGCGCAGACAACGTAAAGGCGTATTTGGCGAGCCACGGTGTGCCGGGCGCGCGGGTCGTGACTGTCGGTGCCGGCGAGGTTCACCCCGTTGCGAGCAACGATACCGAGGAGGGCCGTGCCCAGAACCGGCGCGTCGAGATCACGATCGTGCCGGTGACGCAGGAAAGCGTCCAGCAGGCCAAACAAGGCTGAGCGTCAGGCAGCCTCGGGCGCCGCGAGCAGCCTGAGCTTCCGGATCGCGTTCGCCTCGATCTGGCGGATGCGCTCCGCGGACACTCCGTACTGCTCCGCGAGCTCGTGCAGGGTCGCCTTGGAATCACCCATCCAGCGCGCGCGCAGGATGGCCTGGCTGCGCTCATCGAGCCGCGTCATCGCCTCGGCCAGCCGCTCGCTCGTGTCGTCGTCCCATTCCGCGCGCTCGACCGCGACCGCCGGGTCGGCGTCCGGTGCCGGCAGGTAGGCCGACGGCGCGTAGGTCTCTTCCTCGTCGTCCTGGTCCGGCGCCGGGTCGTACGAGAGATCGCGCGAGGACAGCCGGCGCTCCATCTCGGTCACTTCCGCGACCGGGACGCCGAGCTCGCGGGCGACGTTCTGCGTCTCCTCGCGGGACAACCAGCCGAGGTTGCGCTTGTACTTGCGCAGGTTGAAGAAGAGCTTGCGCTGCGCCTTGGTCGTGGCGATCTTGACCAGCCGCCAGTTGCGCAGCACGTATTCGTGGATCTCGGCGCGGATCCAGTGCACGGCGAACGACACGAGCCGGACGCCGACTTCCGGGTCGAAGCGCCTGACCGCCTTCATCAGCCCGACGTTGCCCTCCTGCACGAGGTCGCCCATCGGCAGCCCGTAGCCGCCATAGCCGCGCGCGATGTGCACGACGAAGCGCAGGTGCGAAAGCACCAGCGCGCGCGCCGCATCGAGGTCGTCGTCGTCGCGCAGCCGTCTTGCGAGCGCCTGTTCGTCGTCGCGGCTCAGCACCGGGATGCGGCTGACGGCATCGACGTACGCGTCGAAGCTGCCGACCGGGCCGGCAAGGACGAGATCGAAGGGATTGCGTCGGGTCAGGGCTTGGGCGGTCATGGGTGACTGGGATCCTCCTTGGTTCGTGATCTTAGCAGTCACGGCATTAGAGTGCTAAGCGGCGGGCGAAGTTCCGGTCGAAGTCAGCCGACGGCAGATCGTCAGAAACGACTAGCAGAATCAACCTGTTACGTGGGTCATCGAGACGGCTCCAGCTCCACTCAGCCTCCAGCCAGCCGTGGCTGTCACTTCGGCTCGATGCCCCGCAGCTCGCGGGTGGCTGCGATGAAGGAGCCGAGCCAACCCAGGACGATCCCGCCTCCGACCAGCGCGGCCGCGCCCACCGCGCCCAGGCCCGCGAGCTCGAAGCGGCTGCCGTACAGTCCTGCGATCCGCCGCACGGGCTCGGCAAGCAGGCTCACGGCGATGACCACGACGAGCCAGGCGATGAGCCCGCCGCCCAGGCCGTACCAGGCGCCGTTGTAAAGGAACGGCCGGCGCACGAAGGCATTGCTGCCGCCGACCAGCTTGGTCACCTCGATCTCCTCGCGCCGGTTTTCGATGTCGAGCCGGATCGTGTTGCCGACGATGACCAGGATGCCGAGCGCGAAGAGTCCCGCCGCGAGCAGCACGATGCGCCGCACGACGTCGAGCATCGCGTTGAACCGGGTGACCCACTCGGTGTCGAGCTGCACGATGTCGACGCCCGAGAGCTCGCGCAGCGCCTGCGTCAGGCTCGCGATCTGCTCGGGTGCGCGAAAAGCCGCGTCCGGCCGCACCACTAGCGCGTGCGGCAGCGGGTTGCTCTCGAGCGCGTCCAGCGCCGCGCCGAACCCCGAGCTCCTGCGAAACTCGGCGAGTGCGTCGTCGGCCTCGATCAGGCGTACCTCGTCCACGTCGCGCCGCTTGCGCAGTTTGTCGGCGAGCTGCTTCGTGTCCTGGAGGCTGGCCGCCTGCTTCATGTATACGGAGATGTCGAGCGCATGACCCCATCCGCCGCTCGCCGCCCGGACGTTCTGCACCAGTGTGTGCAGGCAGGCGGGCAGGGCGAGCGCAATGCCGATCACCAGGATGGTGAGCAGCGCCGCGAAGGGTTGCTGCCACAGCCGGCCCAGCGACCCGACCATGGTCTGCACATGCCGCTCGAACCACTGTTTCACGTCAGATCGCCTGCATCGACGGCAGCCTTGGCGCCGGGTCGCCGCCCGCCACCCGGCCGCCCTCGATCATCACCCGGCGTACGCGGAAGCGCTCGATCAGGTGCACGTCGTGGCTCGCGATCAGCACCGTCACGCCGACGTCGTTGAAGCGCTTGAAGAGCTTCATGATATCGACGGCGAGCTCCGGGTCCAGGTTGCCGGTGGGCTCGTCCGCGATCAGGAGCGAAGGCTTGCTGATCACCGCGCGCGCGATGCCGACGCGCTGCTGCTCGCCGGTCGAGAGCTCGATCGGGCGGTTGTGCTCGCGGCCGAGGAGCCCGACCTGGTCAAGCGCCGCCCGCACGCGCTTGCCGATCTCCTTCTCGGGAACGCCCGCGATCACGAGCGGCAGGCCCACGTTGTCGTAGACCGGCCGGTCCATCAGGAGCTTGTGGTCCTGGAACACGATGCCGATCTGGCGGCGGAAGGCCGGGATCTTCGAGCGCGGCACGGCCGTCGTGTTCTGACCGTTCACCAGCAGGTTGCCGCGGGTCGGCCGCTCGATCAGCGCAATCAGCTTGAGCAGCGTGCTCTTGCCGGCGCCCGAGTGCCCGGTGAGGAACACCATCTCGCCACGACCGATGTCGAGGGTGAGGTCGGTGAGCGCCTCGCGTCCGTTCGGATAGCGCTTGAAGACGTGATCGAAGCGGATCATGCGCTCTGCGGGGTGCCGGCCGCGGGCTCGATGACGGCATCGACGAAGCTGGCGGCGTCGAAGACGTCGAAATCCAGGGCGTCTTCGCCCACGCCGATGAACCGGAGCGGGATCCGCAGGCGATCCGCGATCGCGAGCACGATCCCGCCCTTGGCCGTGCCGTCGAGCTTGGTCAGCGCGATGCCGGTGACGCCGAGCGCCTCGTTGAACTGCCGCGCCTGCGCGAGCGCGTTCTGCCCCTGGCCGGCATCGAGCACGAGCAGGACTTCGTGCGGCGCGGCCGGATCGAGCCGCGCCGATCACGCGCCGCACCTTGCGCAGCTCGTCCATCAGGTTGGTCTGGGTGTGCAGCCGCCCCGCCGTGTCGGCGATCAGCACGTCCGCCCCCCGGGCCTGCGCCGCCTGCATCGCGTCGAAGATCACGGCGGCCGGGTCCGCTCCTGCTGCCTGCGCGATGACGGGCACGCCATTCCGCTCCCCCCACACCTGCAGTTGCTCGATCGCCGCGGCGCGGAACGTGTCGCCGGCGGCGAGCATTACCCTGTGGCCGTCGTCGCGCAGCCGGCGTGCGAGCTTGCCGATCGTCGTCGTCTTGCCCGACCCGTTGACCCCGACCACGAGGATCACGAACGGCTGCGCGCTGCCCTCGATCGCAAGCGGCCGTGCGACCGGGCGCAGGATGCCGAGCATCGAGGCGCGCAGCGCCGCGAGCAGTGCATCGAGGTTGCCGAGCTCCTTGCGCGCGACCTGGCCCCGCAGTCCGTCGAGTATCGCGGCCGTGGTCTCGAGCCCGACGTCGGCGCTGATGAGCCTCGTTTCGAGTTCATCGAGCACGGCATCGTCGATCCGCCCGCCCGGCAGCAGGTTCGCGAGGTCGTACGTGAGCCACGAGTTGCCGCGATTGAGCCGCGCACGCAATCGCTTGACGAAGCTCGCGGGCTTGGTCTCCGCGGCCTCCTCGGACGGCGCGGCGCTGGATCTGCTCCGGAACAATGCCATCCGCCGAGTGTAACCGTCCGGTACCGGGTTTCGGTATTTTGGGCGCCGATGAAGAACGAGGTGAGGATCATCGGCGGCGCGTGGCGCGGGCGTAAGCTCCGCTTTCCGCCGGGCGTGGAAGACCTGCGCCCGACGCCGGACCGGGTGCGCGAGACGCTCTTCAACTGGCTCGCCGATGAGTTGGCCGGCAGCCGCTGCCTCGACCTCTACGCCGGCAGCGGCGCGCTGGGGTTCGAGGCGCTGTCGCGCGGTGCGCGCGAGGTCGTGTTCGTCGATCACGACGCGCGCGTCGCGAAGTACCTCGTCGACGCGCTCCAGCGCCTCGGAAGCCGCCAGGGCATCGTGTGTCGCTCAGATGCCCGCAGTTTCCTGCGCGCACACGGCGAGCCCTTCGACCTCGTCTTTCTCGACCCGCCTTTCGCCGCACAGGCCCTGGCCGCGAGCGTCGCGACGCTCGATGAGCGCGGCTGGGTGCGCCCGGGCGGCATGGTCTACCTGGAGCGCTCCGCCTCCGAGGGTGCCCCGCCGCTGCCCGCAGGCTGGCGGCTGCACCGCAGCAAGCGCGCGGGCGAGGTGGGCTATCATCTTGCGCAGGCACCGCACGCGCGAAGCGCGCCCGCGGGGCCGCCACCGGCCGGAGATTCCTGACGGCAGCCAGCGGCGAGACGCGAATTCATGAGCACCCGAGCAATGTATCCGGGCACGTTCGACCCGATCACGAACGGCCACACAGACCTGGTTCGCCGAGCGAGCCGCGTCTTCGACAAGGTCGTGATCGCGATCGCGGCGAACCCCGGCAAGGCGCCGCTCTTCACGCTCGAGCAGCGCGTCGCGCTCGCGCGGGCGGTGCTCGCAGACCTCCCCGAGGTCGAGGTCACGGGTTACACCGGGCTCACCGTGGATTTCGCGGGAAAGCACGGTCTCAACGTGATCATGCGCGGGCTGCGCGCGGTGTCGGACTTCGAGTTCGAATTCCAGCTCGCCACCATGAGCAGGCACCTCTCCGACGAGGTCGAAACGGTGTTCCTCACCCCGACCGAACAGTTCAACTTCGTTTCCTCGACGCTGATCCGCGAGATCGCGAGCCTGGGTGGCGACGTGCGCGAGTTCGTGCATCCGCTCGTGGCGGACGCGCTGCGCCAGCGCTTCGCAAAGCGGACCTGAACTTGGATCCCCGGCCACCTGCGCGGGCGCAGCCCGCTTCCGCCCGAGGTTTGCGCATGTCCATCACCCGGCGAGCCCTGCTCGGTTTCACGGCGGCGCTGCTCTCGCTGCCCGCGCTGGCGGCCGACGCGCCCGGCAGGGCCGCGATCGCGAGCGCCCATCCGCTCGCGACGGAAGCCGGCATGGAGATCCTGGCGAAGGGCGGCAACGCCTTCGATGCCGCCGTCGCGGTGAGCGCGGCGCTCGCCGTCGTGGAGCCCAAGGGCTCGGGGCTGGGCGGCGGCGGCTTCTACCTGCTGCATCGTGCGAGCGACGGCCGGCAGGTCTTCCTCGACGCCCGAGAAGTCGCGCCGGCCGCGGCGACCCGCGACATGTACCTGGGTCCCGACGGCCAGGTGATCGAGAACCTCTCGACGCGCAGCGCGAAGGCGGCCGGCATACCGGGCGAGCCGGCCGCGTTCGAGCACCTCGCGAAGAACTACGGGAGGTTGCCGCTCGCAACCAGCATGGCGCCGGCCATCCGGCTCGCGCGCGAGGGCTATCCGCTGTACGACAAGATGTTGAAGGAGCTCGAGCGGGCGCTGCGCGCCGATCGGCTGCTCGACTCCACGACCGCGGAGTTCGCGAGGATCTTTCTCGTCGACGGGAAGATGCCCCCGGTCGGACACGTGGTCCGGCAGCCGGAGCTCGCCGCCTCGCTCGAAGTGCTCGCCTCGAAAGGCGCCGACGGATATTACCGCGGCCCGTTCACGAAGAAGCTCGTCCGCGGCGTGCGCAAGCTCGGCGGGATCTGGAGCGAGCAGGACCTGGCGTCCTACCGCGTCGTCGAGCGCGCGCCGCTCGTGACCAGCTACCGCGGCGTGCGCATCGTGAGCGCGCCGCCGCCGTCCTCGGGCGGGATCTGGCTCGCGAGCGTGTTCAATGTGCTCTCGGGCTACGACCTCGACCAGCTCGATTCGACGACGCGCAAGCACCTGATCGCCGAGAGCATGCGCCGGGCGCATCGCGACCGCGCCGAGTTTCTCGGCGACCCGGACTTCGTGAAGGTCCCGGTCGGGCTGCTCACCGACCCGGACTACGCGGCGGGGCTGCGTGCCTCGATAAACCCCGACAAGGCCACGCCCAGCGACCTGCTGCCTGGATACATCGGCGGGGCGGGCGGCGGAGGGACGCAGACCACGCACTTCTCCGTGATCGACGCCGAGGGCAATCGCGTCGCCGCCTCCATCACGCTGAACGGCTGGTTCGGCACGGGGATCGTCGTGCCCGGCACGGGGATCCTGCTCAACAACCAGATGGACGACTTCGCCGTTAAGCCCGGTGTGCCGAACATGTACGGCCTGGTCGGTGCCGCTGCGAACGAGGTCGCGCCCGGCAAGCGGCCGCTGTCGAGCATGGCGCCCACGTTCCTCGAGGGGGAGCGCGGCGTGGCGATCCTGGGGTCGCCGGGCGGCAGCTTCATCCCGAGCATGGTGCTGCTCGGGACGCTCAACTGGATCGGCGGCGCCGACGCCACGGCGATCGTCGCGGCGCCACGCTTCCACCAGCAGTACCAGCCGGATTCGATCTTCTCCGAGCCCGAAGCGCTGTCGGCCGAGGAGCGGACCGGCCTCGAGTCGCGCGGCCACGGCATGCGGCCCTGGCCTTCGACCATCGGCAACATGCAGGTGATCACCTGGGACCGTGCGACCGGGAAGCTGGTCGCCGCCTCCGACCCGCGCGGCGCGGGCGGCGCCCTGGTGCGCTGAGCTCGCGGGGGCGAATCCGCGCGCGTACGCGGGATTTGCGGCGTGTCGCGGGCGCGGCGACACGGCAGGATGGGCGCGCCACGGAAGGTGCCCATGTCGCTCAATCAATGGCCCGAAGGGGAACGTCCGCGCGAGAAACTGCTGCGGCTCGGTCCGGCAGCGCTGTCCGAGGCGGAGCTGCTCGCGATCCTGCTGCAGACGGGAACGCGCGGCCGCTCGGCCATCGACACCGCCCGGGACATGCTGAGCGAGTTCCGATCGCTGCGAGGGCTCCTGACCGCCGACCGCCAGCTCGTCTGCCGCGTGCCCGGCCTCGGGGATGCGAAGTACGCGCTGCTCAAGGCCTCGCTCGAGCTCGCGCGACGGCACTACGCCGAGCTGATGCAGATGGGTCCTGCGCTCGCGAATCCGCGCGCCACCCGCGAATTCCTTCGCGCCCGGCTGCGCGACCTCGACCACGAGCTGTTCTGTTGCCTCTTTCTCGACAACCGGCACCGTGTCATCAGCTTCGACGAGGTGTTTCGCGGCACGATCGACGGCGCGAGCGTCCATCCCCGCGACGTCGTCAAGCTCGCCCTGTCGCGCAACGCCGCGGCGGTGATCCTCGCGCACAACCATCCGTCCGGGGTGGCGGAGCCCAGCCAGGCGGACGAGCTGATCACGGGTCGGCTGCGGGAGGCGCTCGCGCTCGTCGATATCCGCGTGCTCGACCACATCGTCGTCGGCGACGGCGCCTGCGTCTCGTTCGCGGAGCGCGGGCTGCTCTGACGGAAAAATTGGCTCGGAGCCAATTATTCGCAATCGGCTCGGAGCTGAATACTCGCGATAAATTGGCTCCGAGCCAATTTTCCTCAGATCTCCGGCTCGCGCACGAGCGGGCGAACGCGGACGCTTTCTACGCGCGCGCCGGAGGCCGCGAGCACGTCGATCGCGAACCCCGGAAACAGCACGGTCTCGCCGGGCGCCGGAATCCGTCCCAGCTGCTCGATGAGCAGGCCGGCGACGCTGTTCGCCTCCACCACCGGCACGGGGCGTCCGAGCGCGTCCTCGAGGCTGAAGAGCGAGAGGCTCCCGGGGCCGGTGAGGCTGCCGTCCTCGGCGCGGACCCAGCGCGGCTCGGACTTGGTGAACTCGTCCTGCACCGGGCCGAGCAGCGCCTCGATCACGAGCTCGAAGGTCACGAAGCCGATCTCGCTGCCGAGCCGGTCGGTGACGATCGCGAGATGCGGGGCGCCCTTCCGGAACTGCGCGATGAGCTCCGACAGCGACGCCTCCTGCTCGATGCGCGGGAGCTTCCGCAGATAGGGATGCAGATCCTGGATGTCGCGCAGCCGCTCGTTGCGGGAGAGCAGGTCCTTGATGTGCAGCAGGCCGACGAAACGACCGGTCTCGGGGTCGCGCACCGGATAGCGGGTGTACCGGCTGGTGCGCACCTCGGCGAGCACCTGGTCGATCGGCGTGCCGACCGCGATCCAGACCAGGTCCGCGAGCGGGCGCATGACGTCGCCGACGAGCAGCTCGCCGAGCTCGAGCCCGTGCACGAGGAGGCGCGCTTCGACCGGGCCGAGCTCGCCGTGACGGTGGCTGGCGAGCAGCACGCTGCGCAGCTCCTCGGCGGAGTGCACGGCGTCGCTCTGGCTCGCGGTGTCGACCCCCATGCGGCGCACGATCGCGTTCGCGGAGCTGTTGAGGACATAGATGAACGGGTACATCAGCCAGTGGAACACGAAGAGCGGCAGCGCGGTCCCCAGCGACACGGCCTCCGCCTTGCGGATCGCCATCGACTTCGGTGCCTGCTCGCCGATGACGATGTGCAGGAACGAGATGAACGCGAATGCGACCGCAAAGGAGATGCTGTGCAGGACCTGTCGGGTCGTCGATACCCGCCATCAGCAGTACGGGCTCGAGCAGGCGCGCGAAGGCTGGCTCGCCGATCCAGCCCAGCCCGAGCGAAGCGAGCGTGATGCCGAGCTGACAGGCGGACAGGTAGGCGTCGAGATTGGTCCGCACTGCGAGGAGGACTCGGCCGCGGAGCCCCTTGGTGCGCGCGAACTCGTGCGCCTGCGTCTTGCGCAGCTTGACCAGCGCGAACTCGGCCGCGACGAAAAATCCGTTGAGCAGGACGAGCAGGATGCCGGCGAAGGTGAGCAGCAGGCTTTTAGTTGTCATTCGATGCGGGCGGTCCGCCGAGCGGCGCTCGTCTGCGAGGACGGCTTCCGGGCAGGATGCCTACGATCGCCCCGCGAGGCCAGCCGAGGCCGGGTCGCGGCGCCCTTGGGCTGCGGAGAAACAACGTGAAATCAATCAGTTACCCCATCCATGAGGCGCGTCGGCTTGCCGCGACGCCGGTCGGCTGGTATAAAACGCGGCTCTTTTTTGCCGGCCGTCCGCGTGGCGGCCCGCCGAGTCCCGGAGTATCGGTCATGTCCAAAGTCTGTCAGGTCACCGGCAAGCGGCCGACGAGCGGCAACACCGTGTCGCACGCGAACAATCGCCGCCGCCGCCGATTCCTGCCGAACCTGCACACGCAGCGTTTCTGGCTCGAAACCGAGAAGCGCTGGGTGAGCCTCAAGGTGTCCGGTCATGGCCTGCGTACGCTCGAGAAGAAAGGCGTCGAGGCGGTCGTTGCCGAGCTGCGCGCCCAGGGCGTGAAAGTCTGAAGCGGAGGACCTGAATCATGCGCGACAAGATCAAGCTCGTCTCGAGCGCCGGCACCGGCCACTTCTACACGACGACGAAGAACAAGCGGCTGCACCCCGAGAAGCTCGAGGTCAAGAAGTTCGATCCAAAGGCACGCAAGCACGTGACCTACAAGGAATCGAAGATCAAGTAAGCCGCGCGCCGGAATGAGGTCAGTGGAGAAAAGCCCGCCTTGCCGCGGGCTTTTCACTTTCATGCCCGAACTTCCCGAAGTCGAAACCACGCGCCGCGGCATACGTGCGGCCTTGCGCGGCCGGCAGGTCGCGGCGCTGGTGCTTCGCGAGCCGCGGCTGCGCTGGCGGGTCGACGCCGCGCTGCCGGTGCGGATCGAAGGGCAGCGCGTCACGGACGTCCGCCGGCGCGCCAAGTACCTGATCATCGACCTGGACGCAGGCAGCTTGATCCTGCACCTGGGGATGTCCGGCAGCCTGCGCGTGCTCGATGCCGCGACGCCGGTGCTGCCGCACGATCACTACGACCTGCTGCTCGATTCGGGTCGATGCCTGCGCTTCAACGATCCGCGGCGTTTTGGCAGCCTGCACTGGTCGCCCGGCGATCCGGCCGGCCACCCACTGCTCGCCGATCTCGGGCCGGAGCCGCTGGGCGCGGAATTCAACGTCGGCTACCTGGCGCGACGCACCCGCGGCCGCCGGGTCGCGATCAAGCATTTCCTGATGGACCAGCGCATCGTCGTCGGCGTCGGCAATATCTACGCGAGCGAGGCGCTGTTTCGCGCCGGCATCCACCCGCGTCGCGCGGCCGGGCGCATCAGCCGCGCACGCCTCGAGGCCCTGGTCACGAGCGTACGCGCGGTGCTCGAGGATGCGATCCGCGAGGGTGGCACGACCTTGCGGGACTACGTCGCCGCCGACGGAAGCCCCGGGTATTTCCGCCAGAAGCTGTACGTCTACGAGCGCGCCGGCAAACCCTGCCGGCGCTGCCGCACGCCGGTGCGCCAGCTCGTCCAGGGTCAGCGCTCCACCTATTACTGTCCGCGCTGCCAGCGCTGAATCGTGTCGTTGATGCCGGGTGGTTATGCCCAGATGCCGTGTGTTGCGATGTGACGGGTTTCTTTGCCCCGCCGGCCGGGGCCGCCCCATAATCGTCCGCCATGGAATCCGATGCTGAACGAGTCCTGCTGGGCGTGACCGGCGGCATCGCCGCCTACAAGAGCGCCGAGATCGTGCGCCGCCTGCGTGAGCGTGGCAGCGAGGTGCAGGTCGTGATGACCGCGTCCGCGCGCCAGTTCGTCACGCCGCTCACCTTCCAGGCCCTGTCCGGGCGGCCGGTGCGCACCGACCTCTGGGACGAGGCAGCCGAGGCCGCGATGGGCCACATCGAGCTCGCCCGCTGGGCGAGCCGCATCCTGGTTGCGCCCGCGAGCGCCGACTTCCTCGCGCGCCTCGCGCACGGGCTCGCCTCGGACCTGCTCACGACCCTGTGCCTCGCCACCGATGCGCCCATCACCGTCGCGCCGGCGATGAACCGCCTGATGTGGTCGAACCCCGCGACGCGCGCCAACGTTGCGCTCCTCGCCTCGCGGGGCATCACGATCGAGGGCCCCGCCGAGGGCGACCAGGCCTGCGGCGAGACCGGTCCGGGCCGCATGCTCGAGCCCGACGCGCTCGTCGCGGCAATCCTGGCGCGCGCCGCGCGCGAAGGGCCGCTCGCGGGCCGCAAGGTGATCGTCACCGCGGGCCCGACCCGCGAGCGCATCGACCCGGTGCGCTTCATCACCAACCGCAGCTCCGGCAAGATGGGTTTCGCAGTCGCCGAGGCCGCGCGCGATGCCGGCGCGAACGTCGTCCTCGTGAGCGGCCCGGTCAGCGTGTGCACGCCGCGCGGCGTGACGCGCGTCGACGTCGAGACCGCCGAACAGATGCTCGAAGCCGTTTACCGGCACCTGCCGGGCACGGACATCTTCATCGCCGCGGCCGCCGTGTCCGACTACCGGCCCGTGCAGGTCTCCGGGGAGAAGATCAAGAAGACCAGCGATTCCCTGGTGCTTGCCCTGAGCCGCACGACCGACATTCTCGCCACGGTTGCGGCCGGCAGCCCGCGGCCCTTCGTCGTCGGGTTCGCGGCGGAGACGCAGAATGTCGAACGCAACGCGCTCGCCAAGCTCGAGGGCAAGAACCTCGACATGATCGCCGCGAACCAGGTCGGGGACGGGCTGGCCTTCGACCAGGATGAGAATTCACTCACGGTGTACTGGCGCGGCGGCAAGCGCGAGCTCGCGCGCGCCGGGAAGGCACGGATCGCGTCGGAGCTCATGGCGCTGATCGGCGAGCGATACGCGAGACGATCCACCGCGGCCGCCCAGGGCGCCGACGATCGCCCGGCGGGCAGCGCCGCGGCACGCTGACGCCGCTTGCCAAGTTCGAGCAGCCGAACCCCCCATCCCGGCACCGCCTGCAGGTGCGGGTGCTCGACCCGCGCATCGGCGGTGAATTTCCGTTGCCGCAATACGCGACCGAGGGCTCGGCCGGACTCGACCTGCGTGCCTGCGTCGCAGGGCCGCTCACCCTGGCGCCCGGCCAGGCCGAGCTGCTGCCCACCGGACTCGCGATCCACCTGGACGATCCCGGTCTCGCAGCGGTGCTTCTGCCGCGCTCGGGACTCGGCCACAAGCACGGGATCGTGCTCGGCAACCTCGTCGGCCTGATCGACTCCGACTACCAGGGCCAGGTGATGGTGTCGTGCTGGAACCGCAGCGACCAGCCGTACACGATCGTGCCCGGCGAGCGAATCGCACAGATGGTCGTCGTACCCGTGGTGCAGGTGTCGCTGGAGGTGGTCGGGAACTTCACCGACACCGCGCGCGGCGCCGGCGGCTTCGGCAGCTCCGGGACTAGTTGAGCCCCTTC
Organism: uncultured Gammaproteobacteria bacterium; assembly: GCA_963834855.1. Classification (GTDB taxonomy): domain Bacteria; phylum Pseudomonadota; class Gammaproteobacteria; order Steroidobacterales; family Steroidobacteraceae; genus DATJKD01. Next base: position 306,231 of record CAWIDH010000032.1, read on the forward strand.
AGTTCCTTGTAGCGCGCGATGTCGCGGTCGAACTCGTCGCGGATGCGGGTCTGTTCCGCCGTGTTCTTCGTGAGCTCTTCCTGGTAGACCTTCAGGCCGTTGACGGTGTTGACCATCTCCTCGGCCACGTGGTCGGGCACGGGGGGTGCGTTGACTGCGTCGCTGTACGGTCGAAAGCGCCGGGCGTCCTGGATCAGCCGGGTCTCGCGTTCGCGCAGGTTGGTGATGTACTCGCGCGTGACCTGCGACTGCTGCACGAGGATCTCGAGTCGGTTGTCGCGCAGCCGCTCGATGTCCGCAACGCTGAGGTAGGTTGCAATCAGCGTGCGGTCGCGCTGCGCCGAGAGCGCAGCCGCCTGGGCGCTCGCCGCCGCCTGCTGCTGCTCCTGTGCCCGCGCCGCGACCGCGGCGGCGCTGTCGATTCGCCGGACCACGCGGCCGGTGTTGTCCAGCACTTCGATGTCGCGGCCCATGCACACGGCCGGGATGCTCTGGCCGAAGTGGGACTGGCCGCCCGCATCGCGACAGCGATAGACGGCTTCACGCGTCCTGGCATTGGGATCTTTCGCCGCAAGTGCGCCGGTCGCTCCCAGCCCGACGAGGGCGAGCCCGACCAGGCCGGATGCAGGCAGACAACGAGTCAGTTTCACGGGCATGTCTTCAGACCGACTCCCGGGCCCTGGGATACCCCAGGACCACGATTCTGCGCCGATGGCAGGATCCGGCGCAGCCGGATGGTCCCGCGCGCACCGGCTAATGTGACCCGCGTCATGCCGGCACGGGTCGTCAGACCCCGTATCGATCCCGGTAGGCGCGGACGGACGCAAGTATAGCCGCCTCCCCGGACGCCTCCAGGTGGGTGAGGAGGTCCCGCAGCCGCAGCACGGCGACGACCGGCAGGCCGAGCTGGTCCTGCACCTCCTGCACCGCGGAGCGCTCGCCCTGGCCCCGTTCCTCGCGATCGAGCGCGATCAGCACGCCGGCCGGCGTCGCGCCATGCCGGCGGAGGATGTCGACCGACTCGCGGATCGCGGTGCCGGCGGTGATCACGTCGTCCACGATCAGCACGCGGCCGGCGAGCGGGGCGCCGATGATCGTGCCGCCCTCGCCGTGATCCTTGGCTTCCTTGCGGTTGAAGGCGAAGGGCAGGTCGCGCGCTTCGTGCTCCGCGAGCGCTGCGGCGGTCACGGCGACGAGCGGGATGCCCTTGTAGGCCGGCCCGAACAACATGTCGAAGGTGAGGCCCGAGACGACGGCCGCGTGCGCGTAGCAGCGGCCCAGCGCGGCGATCGCCCGCCCGGTGTTGAACAGGCCTGCATTGAAGAAATACGGGCTCTCGCGGCCCGACTTGAGCTTGAAGTTACCGAAGCGCAGCACGCCGAGGTCGATGCAGAGCCGGATGAAGTCGGGCTGGTGCATGCGTCCCTTATACTTCGCGTCCATGCGGATCGTCACCCTGAATGCGAACGGAATTCGCTCCGCGGCGCGCAGGGGTTTCTTCGACTGGCTGCCGAAGCAGGACGCCGACGTCGTCTGCGTGCAGGAAACCAGGGCGCAGATCGACCAGCTCGGGGACCCGCATTTCCGTCCGCCGGGCTATCACAGTTACTACCTCGACGCCTCGAAGAAGGGCTACAGCGGGGTCGCCCTGTACTCGCGGGTCAAGCCGCAGGAGGTAATCACCGGCTACGGGTCGCGCGAGTTCGACAAGGAGGGCCGCTATATCGAGGCGCGGTTCAAGGATCTCTCCGTCGTCTCGGTGTACCTTCCGTCGGGCACTTCGGGCGAGGATCGCCAGCACGCGAAGTTCCGCTTCATGGCCCAGTTCATGCCGTACCTCAAGTCGCTCAAGCGCAAGCGCCGGGATTTCATCCTGTGCGGCGACTGGAACATCGCGCACAAGCAGATCGACCTGCGCAACTGGCGAGCCAACCAGAAGCATTCCGGTTTCCTGCCGCAGGAGCGTGCCTGGCTCGATGAGCTCTTCGGCGACGTCCGCTACGTCGATGCCTTCCGCGAGCGGAATGCCGAACCGGAGCAGTACACCTGGTGGTCCAATCGCGGCCAGGCGTGGGCGAAGAACGTGGGCTGGCGCATCGACTACCACGTGCTGAGCCCGCGTCTCACGGGCAGCGTGCGCGCGGTCGACATACACAAGGCGCAACGCTTCTCCGACCACGCGCCACTCACCGTCGACTACGACCTGTGAGCGCGGCCGATATTCCCGAGGGGGCGGCGACGGCGGCCCGTCGCCCGTGGTGGCGCGGCTGGCTCGAAGCGGTTGCGGCCTACAAGCATCCGCGCGTGGCGGCGATGCTGTTCCTCGGATTCTCGGCCGGGCTGCCGTTCATGCTGGTGTTCACCACGCTTTCGGCGTGGTTGCGCCAGCTCGGGATCGACCGGACGACTATCGGGATGCTCTCCTGGGTCGGACTCGCCTACACGCTCAAGTTCTTCTGGGCGCCGGTGGTCGACCGGCTGCGCCTCCCGGTGCTCGGGCGGCTGCTCGGCCGCCGCCGCAGCTGGATGCTGCTCGCCCAGATCGGCATCGCGATCGGGCTGCTCAACATCGCGCACTCGACGCCCGTCGGCCACCTGGGTGCGCTGGCCGGATTCGCGCTCCTCGTCGCGTTCTCCTCCGCGACGCAGGACATCGCGATCGACGCCTGGCGCATCGAGGCCGCGCCCCAGCCCATGCAGGGCGTGATGGCCGCCGCCTACCAGCTCGGCTATCGCATCGCGATCATGGTCGCGAGCGCCGGAGCGCTCTGGATCGCCGCCGAGTCCGGCTGGACGACGGCGTACCTGGCGATGGCTGCGATGGTCGGTGTGGGCATCGTGACGACGCTGCTGATCCCCGAGCCTGAGCCGCGCGCGCCCGCGACCTCCATTGCGACGGAGCAGCGCGTGATCGACTGGCTCGAGCGCAACGCGCACCTGCACGGGTCGCTGCGCGAGATCGGCGCCTGGTTCACGGGCGCCGTCGTCTGCCCGTTCGTCGACTTTTTCACGCGTTACGGAACGAAGCTCGCGCTGCTCATGCTCGCCTTCATCGCGAGCTACCGCCTGACCGATTTCACGATGGGCGTGATGGCGAACCCGTTTTACCTCGACGTCGGCTATTCACTGAAGGAGATCGCCGCCGTCGCCAAGGGCTTCGGCGTGATCGCGTCGATCCTGGGCGTCCTGGTCGGCGGGGCGGTGGTGGCGCGGCTCGGCACCGTGCGCTCGCTCGTGCTCGGCAGCGTGCTGGTGATCGTCTCCAACCTGATGTTCATGACGCTCGCGTGGACCGATCAACCCAGCCTCACCGGGCTCGCGCTGGTGGTGAGCGCAGACAACCTCGCCATGGGCGTCGCCGGCACCGCCCTGATCGCCTACCTGTCGGGCCTCACGAGCGCGGCGTATACCGCCACGCAGTACGCGCTCTTCTCGTCGATGTATGCCCTGCCCGGAAAGCTGCTGATGGGCACCTCCGGCTTCGTGGTCGATCGAGGTGGGTTATCCGTGGTTCTTCGTCTATACCTCCGCGCTCGGCCTGCCGGCGCTGGTATTGATCTGGTTCGTCGTGCGCCAGGCTAAGGCCGGGGCGGGCCAGCCACGCCCGGCGTGATCGACGGCCGCACGACGGACGCCACCGTGCGCAGCAGTCGTGCAATCGCGAGCTGGACGGCCTGCGCTCTCGTCTTCGCATCGTTGTTGCCGCTTGCGGCCGGTGCGGCGCAGGCGGAGAGCGCGCCACCAGGAACCGCCGGGGAGGCGATCGCAGTCACGGCGCCGAGACTGATCGCCTACGTGACCGGCTGGTCACCGCCCGTGACGATCGACACTTCGCGCATCACGCACGTGAATTTCGCGTTCGCGCGCATCGACGGGGAGGGGCGGGTCGTGCTGCCGGACGCGGCGTCCGCGGCGCGTCTCGGCGAAATCGTGGCGCTCAAGCGCAGCTCGCCCGCGCTCGAGGTGCTGATCTCGATCGGCGGCTGGGGCGCCGACGGCTTCTCCGATGCGGCGCTGACCGCGGAGACCCGCGCGCGATTCGCCGACAGCGCGGTCGAGCTGATGAAGGCGCACGGCGCGGATGGCATCGACGTCGACTGGGAATATCCCGGCCAGAGCGCGGCGGGTATCCGCTCGCGCCCGGTGGACAAGCGGAACTTCACCCTGTTGCTCGAGGCGCTGCGCGCGCGGCTCGACGCGCAGGCGCGGACCGATGGCCGCGGCGCCGGCAATGGCTACCTGCTCACCATCGCGTCGGCCGACCGCGAGTATTTCGATCACGTCGAGATGGACGTGCTTCATGCGCACCTCGACTGGATCAACGTGATGGCCTACGACTTCTACAACAGCCTGACCCCGACGACGGGCCACCATGCCGGGCTGCACCGCGCTGCGACCGCGCCCGCTGCGAGCCGCTGGGCGGACGGATCGATCGCCCAGCACCTGGCCGCAGGCGTGCCCGCACGCAAGCTCGTGCTCGGCGTGGCCTTCTACGGGCGACGCTTCGAAGGCGTGGAACCGACCGATCTCGGTCGAAATCGACCGTACGGACGTTACGGCGGCGATCACCCGTATTCGGAGCTGGTCGCGCGCTACATCGACCAGGACGGTTACGTTCGCCACTGGGACGACCAGGCGATCGCGCCCTGGCTCTGGAACGCCCGCGCGCGCAGCTTCATCAGCTACGACGATCCACGTTCGATCGGGCGCAAGGCCGCCTACGCGCGCGAGCGGGGGCTAGGCGGGATCATGTTCTGGGAACTGAGCCAGGACGCGGACGGTGCGCTGCTCGAAGCCGCTCACCGAGGCCTTACGGGAGTCGTGCGATGAACGCGGCTGCCTCCCGCCCGTAGACGGGATCGAGCTCAGTGGGCTCCGCGACGCCGGTCACCCGGCCGCGGCCGCGTCAGTAGCGCTCCAGCTCGTCCGGGGTTTCCGGGAGTTCGATCTCGGAGTAGCCGGAAACCTCCCCGCGGTCGACGAACTGCATTCGATCGCCCCACAGCCTCGATTCGCTCGGCTGGCTCTCGACTTCGTTCTCGTAGTCCTCGGGCTCGACGTCGACGGAGCCGGTCCAGTCCTCGGGCGCCTCGGTGAGCTCGATCTGGTCCTCGACCCAGTCCTCGAGGTCGAGCTCCTCGACCGCACCGTCGAAATACTGGATCTCGATCGTGTGGTCGTCCGTATCGATCGCCACCACCTCGAAGGTGTCGCCACCGGGCTTCCTGTACCAGCTGCCGATGACGGGTGCCGGGTTCGCCATTGCCCTCTCCCCTTTAGACGTCGCGCGCTATCCTGTTGGCCCTCGATCGCTCTGATTCAGACCTTACTTTTAGACCTGCTGCGCGAAGATCGCAAGTCGCGCATCGCGTGGGGCCGTGATGCTCGATGATCTAGTCAAGTTCTTCGTCGTGCTGTTCGTGGTCGTCGAGCCCCTGTCGCTGCTGCCGGTGCTGGCAGGCCTGACCGAGGGCACTGACGACGCGCATCGACGACGCATGGCGTCGAAGGCCGTGGTGATCGCTGCAGTAGTGTGTCTCGTTTTTGCCACCGCGGGAACGAAACTGATCGAGCTGCTGGGCATCAGCGTCGCGGCGTTCAAGGTCGGTGGTGGAGCATTGCTGTTTCTGCTCGCGATCGAAATGGTCTTCGCGCGGCCGTCCGGTGTGCGCACGACCACGCCCGGTGAAGATGTCGAGGCGCATTTGCGCGAGGACATCTCGGTCTTTCCGCTGGCCTTCCCTCTCATCGCCGGACCCGGAGCGCTCGCGACCATCCTGCTCGCCTTCGCTGGCGTTCCCGTGGGCTCAGCGCAGTTCTTTGCGCAGGTCGGCGTGATCCTGCTCGTGCTCGGAATCTCGCTCTTGCTGATGCTTGTGACCGGACCGGCCATGCGTGTCATCGGCGTCACCGGCGGGGCGGTGCTGGGCAGGCTGCTCGGCGTTCTGCTCGCCGCGCTCGCCGCGCAGTTCATCCTCGACGGCGTACGCGCCGCGCTGGCGGCATGAGGAGGAACTCGTTTTCGTTTCGTGTGTTTTCGTGGCTGCTTCGTCTTTAAATCTCTATCTTCCTTCATATCCTGCGGAACGCGAGGTCCCACACACGGTGTCCGAGACGCTGGCCCCGCAGTTCGAAGCGTGTGAGCGGACGGCTCGCGGGCCGCGAAACCCATGATCCGTCGGGCGATTCGTTCCTGAGGCGCGTGCTGCGGCCGAGGACTTCGAGCATGTGCTCCGCGTAGGGCTGCCAGTCGGTCGCGAGACGGAACACGCCATCTGGCCGGAGCCGGCCCGCCACCAGATCGACGAATGCATCCTGCACGATGCGTCGCTTGTGATGGCGCTTCTTGGGCCACGGATCCGGGAAATACAGCAACACTTCGTCGAAGCATTCGAGCCCGAGCTGCGTCTCGAAGACCTCGACCGCGTCGCGGCAGATGATCCGCAGGTTGCCGACGGCGAGTTCCTCGCAACGCAGCATGAGATGTCCGACGCCCGGCCTGTGCACCTCGAGCCCGAGAAAATCCTCCTCCGGCCGAGCCGCGGCGAGCGCGACCAGCGCCTCGCCGTTGCCGAAACCGATCTCGACCGTGCGGCGCGCGCCGCGTCCGAAGAGCGCGTCCAGGTCGAGCTGTCGATCGGGCGGCTCGATGCCGAAGCGCGGCCAGAGCTCCTGCCATGCGCGGGCCTGCGCGCGCGTCATCCGCCCGCCGCGGGGGACGAAGCTGCGCACGGTGCGATGGGGTCGCGAGACCGTGCCCGTCGGCGTGTCCTGTGGTTTTCGTTGCGGCAAGGGCGTAGATTCGCAAAAACGCTCGTCGAATGATAAGGCGCGTCATCGTGCAGGGGAGGCGATCGTGGCTGGAACAAGCGGACTAGCGGGATCGGTGGTCGCGGATGCCAGTGCGCTGGGTCGGCGCACCTGGTGGGTGTTCCTGATCGGCGGCATCGCTTCGCTCCTGTTCGGCATCCTCGCATTCGTCAATCCGGGTATCGCGCTCCTCGTGCTGGCGATGTTCTTCGTCGCCGCGATCCTGGTCGACGGCGTCTTCAATGTCGTGGGATCGATCCAGAACCGGGAGAAGGACGGCTGGTGGATCATGCTGCTCATCGGGTTGCTCGGGATCGGCGTGGGCGTCTACGCCCTGCTCAACCCGCCCGTGGGCATCCTCGCGTTCGTGTACCTGGTCGCGCTGGAAGCGATCCTGCTCGGCGTGCTCCTGCTGGCGTTCGGCTACAAGGTCCGCAAGGCCACGTCGCGCGAGTGGATCCTCTACGTGACCGGGGCGCTGTCGATCCTGTTCGGTATGCTGATCGTGACGCAGCCCGCGGCCGGGAGCCTGAGCATCGTCTACTTGATCGCATCCTGGGCGATCGTCATCGGCGCGCTCAAGATCGCCTTCGCGTTCCGGATTCGAAAGGTGGGGGGTGAACTGGCGTCTCGATTGTCGCTGCGGCCGTAGCGCGGCGACCGCCCGCCATACCGCGCAGGATGGGCTCCGCTGCGCCGCGTGGCGGCGATTCAATTTCACTGACCGACGCGCGCCGCATCGCCCTGGCGGCCCAGGGCTTCGCCGCGACGCGGCCTCGTCGCGCGCCGCGACTGGCCGATGTCCTCGGCACCGTGCGCCGCCTTGGCGCCGTGCAGATCGATTCCGTCAACGTGCTGGTGCGCTCGCACTACCTGCCGGCGTACTCACGCATCGGCCGCTATGACACCGCGCTTCTCGATCGCGCCGCGTATCGAAGCCAGCGCGCACTCTTCGAGTACTGGGGTCACGAGGCCTCGCTGCTTCCGGTCGAGCTGCAGCCGCTGCTGCGCTGGCGCATGGATCGCGCGCGGCACGGTCACGGCCTGTGGGCGGGGGTGGCGAAGTTCGGCCGCGAACGCGCGTCCCTCGTCTCGGCTGTTCTCGAGCAGGTGCGTGCGCGCGGACCGATCGGCGTGTCCGAGCTCACCGCCGCGGGGCGGCGCCGCGGCGGCTGGTGGGGCTGGAGCGAGGGGAAGGTCGCGCTCGAGTGGTTGTTCTGGTGCGGCGAGGTAACGACACACAGTCGTCGTCGCTTCGAGCGCGTCTACGACCTGCCCGAACGCGTGCTGCCCCAGCGCGTGCTCCAGGCGCCGACGCCGGCACCCGAGGAAGCGCAACGCCGCCTGCTCTCCGTCGCGAGCCGTGCGCTCGGCGTCGCGACGGAGCGCGACCTGCGGGACTATTTCCGCCTGCCGGCCGCGGACGCGAAGACGCGCATCGCGGAGCTCGTGGAGGAGGGCGCCTTGCGGCCGGTGAGCGTCGAAGGCTGGAAGGCGCCGGCCTACCTCGATCGCGCAGCGCGCCTGCCGCGCTCGGTCGCGGCACGCGCGCTGCTGTCACCCTTCGATTCGCTCGTCTGGGAGCGGCAGCGCACCGAGCGCCTGTTCGGGTTCCGCTACCGCCTCGAGATCTACACGCCCGCGAAGCGCCGCGAGCACGGCTATTACGTGCTGCCGTTCCTGCTCGGCGATGAGCTCGTGGCGCGTGTCGACCTGAAGTCGGACCGCGCACGAAGCGCGCTGCGTGTAGTGCGAGCGCACTGTGAGGCTGCCGCCAGTACGGCCGAGGTCGCCTTGGCGCTTCGCGAGGAGCTTGCCCTGCTCGCGTCCTGGCTCGGGCTCGAGCGCGTGGTCGTGTCGAGGAAGCATGGGTTCACCCAATTGCTTCGTTGACGTGATTGTTGCGCGCCGCACACACGTAAGCGCTTGCGCGAACCCGAGGGTCGAGCCAACATGCGCCGGCCCGCTGACGTCGGTCGGATCCCGACTCTGCGCTCGCGCGCATCGCCGCCTCCTGACGGCCGCGCATTGTCAACCGTAATCCGCGATATCGTGCGTGCCGTGAGGTGGACACGTATGTGGCCATGCAAGGGGCTGTGGCTCGTTCCGGTACTTTGCGATCCTGGTACCCGTCGCGGCGCTTGCTGATGACGTGGCGGCGATCGTGCGCGATTTCGATGCGCACGTGCGGATCGAGGACCCGGTCCGCGCGGGTCAACGCGGCGACCGGGACGCCTTGCGCCGCTGGCCTGACAACTCGCCTCGGGCCGTGACGGCACGGCGCGACCGGTTGCTTCGTTTTCGCGAGCGTCTGAACGCTTTCGAACCGGCAGGTCTTTCCGAGGCGGACGCGCTCAATCGCGCGCTCCTCGTCGACCGGGTGGACGTGGCCCTGGCCGGGCTCGCCTTCGACGAGGAACGCATCCCCTTCATCAGCGGGGACGGTTTCTACACGACCGCCGACTATGCGGCGCTCGGGACGACGCTGGCGTCGGATGACGATGCCGAGGCCTGGCTCGCGCGCCTCGCCGCCATCCCTTCGTACTACGCGACGCAGACCGCGAACATGGAGCGCGGCATCCGCACGCGATTCACCCAGCCGCGCGTCACCGTCGAGCGCGCGATCCGCGACGTACGCACACAGGCTGAGCACCCGTCGGCGCAGAGTCCGCTGCTTGCGCCGTTCGACACGCTGCCGGCGGCGTTCCCGGCGCAGCGGCGTGCGAGCCTGCGTTCGCGTGCGCTCGATGCGATCGAGACACGGGTCAAGCCGGCGCAGCGCGAGCTGCTTCGCTTTCTCGAGCAGGAGTATCTGCCCGCAGCCCGCCGCAGCATCGGGGCCTCGAGCCTGCCGGATGGCCAGGCGTACTACGCGTTCCTCGTGCGGCGGCATACGACGACGACGATGACGCCGGCCGAGGTGCACGAGCTCGGTCTCGCGGAAGTCGCTCGGATCCGCGCCGCGATGAATGCCGTGATCGCCGAGAGCGGATTCAAGGGCACGTTCGCCGAGTTCCTCGCGTTCCTGCGCAGCGACCCGCGCTTCTATGTCGACTCGACGCGGTACGGAGAGAAGGCGAGCGAGATCGCGAAACGGGCCGACGAGGCGGTGGCACGCATCGTCGGGCGGCTGCCACGCCTGACCTATGGCGTGCGTCCCATCCCCGCCGGGCTCGAGAGCAGCGCCAACGGCTACCTTCCCGGCAGCCCCGAGCAGAGCATTGCCGGCATGGTCGTCTTCAAGCCCTGGATGGCGGAGAAGATGCCGACCTTCGGCCTCGCGGCCTGGGTGCTGCACGAGGGCGTGCCGGGTCATCACCTGCAGATCGCGCTCAGCCAGGAGATGACGGAGCTCCCGGAGTTCCGCCGCGCAGATGACATTACCGCCTACGTCGAGGGCTGGGGCCTGTATGCCGAGAAGCTCGGCGAGGATATGGGCATCTACCGCGATCCGTACGAGCGCTTCGGCCGGCTGTCGCTCGAGATGTGGCGCGCCTGCCGGCTCGTCATTGATACGGGCATGCATGCGATGGGTTGGTCCCGCGAACAGGCCGTTGCGTGCCTGCGCGACAACAGCGCACTCGCCGCCACCGAGGTCGAGTTCGAGGTCGACCGCTATATCGCCTGGCCTGCGCAGGCGCTCGCGTACAAGGTCGGCGAGCAGAAGTTGCTCGCGCTGCGCCGCCGGGCCGAGAGTCGGCTCGGTGCGCAGTTCGACCTGCGCCGTTTCCACGACCGGGTGCTCGGCCAGGGCGCGATGCCGCTCGCGGTGCTCGAGACGGAGGTCGAGCGATGGATCGAGGCAGAGGGTCGCCGGGCGGCCGAGCGGCCAGCGGTTGTCGGCGGCCGCACCGGGCCACTAGAATTCCCGGCCGTAGCGGGTGTAGTTCAATGGTAGAACTGCAGCTTCCCAAGCTGCTAACGTGGGTTCGATTCCCATCACCCGCTCCAAACCATTCGAAGGCCTGGCAGCGGCGCGCGAAGCCCTGCGCCATTACGCGCGAAGCCGTGTGCCATTCATGGGCACTGGTGGAACAGTTGCCGTGTGTGGAACCGGCTAGAGCCGACGCTCGAACACAAGCCAGGGCTGAGATAGCCGGAATTGGCAGTTAGCACGGCCTTGCGACGCGCTCCAGGTTAGGAAGCACGATGTTGATCGGCGACTCCAACCGAGGACGCCATCCGAGGGCTCCTAAAATGTCCTAGCCGAGATTCCGCATGACGGGCAACGTCGGACGGCTTCGATTCGCGTACTGCCCAACTGGCTGAGTTCGACCCTTCTGAGACGGTCGCGAACGACGCTCCGGGCTGGCGCATTGGGTTGTGTTCGATGAGCGAGTGACTGCGATCCGGCGCAAGGTCGCGCGGTGCGTCCTTGCGGCGCACGGCGAGCGCCGCGTGCTAGAACAATAAGGGGGACTGTCAGAAATCTTGTGAGAGAACGAGCAAACGCAACGCGGGGCCGTTCACTCAGGCAACTTCATCTTCTTGAGAAACGCTTTGTAACGCGGATCGCCGATGATATTGAGCAACAGCCGGTCGCTTTTGATTTGGGAGACGCCGGCGTCTCGCTGGTCATAGGCGCGCTCGAGCCACTCGAAGGCCAGGTCGGCCTCGCCGCGGAAGGCATGCACTTCGGCGATCTGATAGGCCATTTCCCCGCCGTACTTGCTCTTCAAGACCGCCAGCGCCGCGTCGGACTCGCTGCGCCGGCCGAGCGCGTGGTATGCGAGCGGCAACCCTGAGAGTCGCCAGATCTCCTCCTTTTCCTGCTGCATTTCCCGCAGGGCGGCTTCAGGCTTACCCTGCAAGAGCAGAATAATCCCGATCGACACCTGCCGACCCGCTCCGCCGGGGTCAAGCTGTATGGCCTTGCGGAAGGCAGACTCGGCTTCCGGGTCGCGGCTGACGGCCTCCAGTATGAGACCGAGCTGGTAGTAGTTGTTCGGCCCCAGCGGATCGCGCTCGATGGACTTGTTCGTCGCGTCGATGGCTTCGTCCCAGCGTCCCAAATTCATTGCCTGGCCGCCAACGGCCCGGAGGACCTTGGCATTGCCGGGTTCCAGCTCCAGTGCTCTGCGAAAGCTTGCGTCCGCGGCCGCCCAATCCCAGTCGTAGTAGATGTGGATCCAGCCCATCGCCAGATGCGCGTCAGCGAGCTGTGGATCCAGCGCCAGCGCCTTCTCCGCGGCCTCGCGCGCACGTGGATAGCCCTCCGCGACCGGCACGAAAGCCTGGTCGGCTTGCCATGCGTATGCCTGCGACAGACCCGCCCAGGCGGGGGCGTACCCCGGATCACGCTGCAATGACTGCCGGAAGTAATTGATTGAGCGCTCGAGGTCCTCCTTGCCGCCCCTGTCGACGAAGTAACGCCCCTGCAAGGCCAGGTTGTACGCCTCTGGGTCCCGTGGCTTGGAACGGCTCGCGAGCGCCGTGCCGACCAGAGTGACCTGTAGCGCCTTGACCACCGCTCCGGCAATGTCGTCCTGCACGACGAAGATGTCGTCGAGCGTGCGGTCGTAGGTCTCCGACCACACGTGGTAGCCGTCCGCCGCCTTGATCAGCTGCGCCGTGATTCGGACCTTGTTGCCCGACTTGCGCACGCTGCCTTCGAGCACGTGAGCGACGTTGAGCTTCTGTGCCACCTCCTGCACGTTGATCTTCTCACCCTTGAACTTGAAGGCCGAGGTGCGCGCCGCAACCCGCAGCTCCGGGATCTTTACCAGCAGGTTAATCAACTCCTCCGACAATCCCTCCGCGAAATACTCGTTTCCCGCGTCGCCACTCATGTTCACGAACGGCAGCACCGCGATGGACTTGGCCGTGGCAACCGCGGGGGCTGGAGCAATGTCCGCTCGGTCCGCAACGGTGGGTGTCTCGTCGCCACGCTCGTATAGCCAGAAGATGCCGCCACCGAGCAGGAACAACAGCGCAATGATTGTAAGTTCGGTGCCCCCGACGCGTTGCTCGCCACGATCGCCGTGATACCAGGCGAGGACCAATACAACGGGTAATCCGATCAGAAGCGCGAGGAGCGCGATCTGACGGAGCTGTGCCGGCCATTGGAAGGCGTCGCTGACGTACTCGAGGCCCTGCAGGAATCCCCACGCAGCGGCGACGTAGACCAGTCCCCACTGCACCACCTTGCGGCGGCGGAGTTTGGCCCAGGTATTCTCAGCGTTACGCTCTGAAGGCGTGCCGGTCACTCATGCCCCCTCACGGTCTGAGTCTACCGGGTATCTGGCAGTCGAGAGATTTCTACGGCTGTCGGGGCCGGACCGCTCGGCACCGGCATGGCGCGAGTGGCGGCTAACGGGTACGCATTCTAGATCGGTGAACGGCCGCTCCTGGGCCGGACTCAGTCGTTGGCGACTGACTCAGAACGACCCCAAGCGGAAGTTCGTCGCGTCGCAAAGCAGACGCTCAACGTCCGAATGGAGCGGCGTAACGCAGCAACCAGCGAAGCGGCCCTGAGCGACCGATGACCACCGCACCGGGGCATGAAGCGAACACCCGCGTACGTGCTAGCCGCGATCTGAGGTCTGCGCCGGCGCGGAGGGCTGCCGCATTTCCGGGAGCAACCAGATTTTCCGGATTGTGACGGCGTCGGAACTATAGTCCACGTCATCGAGTTCGTATCGCCGTGCGCAGAGCAGATTCCATATGCCTGTCGCAAGCGTGTCGCCCGACGGGTTCACGCTGATCCGATCCGGTGACTGAACGACGTAAGCGCCGAGCGGGGCGCCGGCCGCACTGAAATAGGACCTTTGCACCAACGCGACCGTGTTGTGCGCGCAGTCAGCCGTCCAGAATTCCTGATCGATGGCGATCTGGGTGATCCGACCGTCGGGCGAGCGATGCGGATCGCGGTACAGCGACCAGGAACCAGCCACTTCCCGGCGGCGGCCCGGCTGCAGATTGGCCGGCAGGACAAAATAGGCGAGATCGTCGAAAAAGGCGAGATTGCGCCAATGCGCCTCGCCTATGCCTGGCGCCGCGACCGGGGCCGCATCGCCCGTGTGCGCAGGTGGCGGCGACGTCTGTCCCATGTCGGTCTTGGAAGTGCCGTCGGATGACGCCCCGGACGGTCGGACAGGGGGAGGCGCTGTATTCGCAGCCGCCGTATTTTGCTTGGCGTTCGCCCCCGACGTGGCCGCCCCGAACGCCCCACAGGCCTCGAGACTTTTGATCAGATCGCCGTGCAGTTCGATGGCCATGGCTTCAATGCCGCCGGTCTTGGGCCGGTCCGGATAATAGACTTGGCAGTAGTCATCCTCGGGAGTCGTGGGCGCGACTCCAGGCATGTCACTGTCGTGCCTGCAGTGCCCGACCACGACACGTTCCTGGTTGCAGACGTAGCCGTAGTTATAGCGAAGCGTCGGCTCCGCCCGAGCGGTAACGGCAGCGCCGGCGATCGACGCTGCAAGCACAACCATGGCCGTGCGCGATCCGGTGTCCATGCCTCCCCCCAGAATCGCGTTCGCCGATTCTGCCTCGGCTACTTTTCTTGGGTCAGACGCGCGAGCATGCCGTCCGGCGGACCGATGAGTGCTCCGTCGTCGTCGATCGTGAAGTCGGTCTTGTCGCCCTCGCAGTTGAGCGTGAGGGTCTTGCCGCTTTCCGAATAGCTGCACGTGGTCGTGACTGGTCCCGTCGAGACAAAGGCTTTGCCGCCCGACTTGAACTCGATTTTCACGATGCCACCGTTGCCGGTGTAGGTATGGCCTTCCGCTTGCGCGCCACTGCAGGCAGTGGTGTAGACACTCAGTATCGCCATGAAGGCGAAGGCCTGCGCAATCGACGTTTTGAACCTGTTCTTCATCACTGACTCCTCGTTATTTCGTCTTGCAGTGCGGCCGAATACTCGGCCGAAAACAGCCTCGGCTCAACGCACCTGGACGTGACCACGGGCGCTTCAGTACGACGCTTTCAACTGGAAGGAACTCTCAACCTCGCGAGTGTTTCGCTTCTGGTGCCCCGATGAGCCAACCCCCTGCGCCAGTTGCCCCGGGGCGGCACCAGGCTGGACTCCACTTGTCGAGAGTCTTGACAACGCGGATACACCCGTTGCAGAGCGGTGTCAACGCAGGCCCCGCGCGAACGACTGCTATGGGCAACCACCCGTACGGCCGGTTGTGGCCGAACTCAGCCGTCGGCGAGTGACTCAGAACGACCCATTGCGGAATCTCATTTCGCGTATGTGTTCGCCGCGCTCAGGGCTACTTTGGCACGGGTGCGGGTATGAACTCGATCCCGTGCCGCTGGCCGATCGAAGGCACCTTCACCAAGTCGTCCGGAACCGTGCGGACCTCGCGATTCATATCCTCGAAGAACGCGGACGAATGAGCGGGCGCGGCAAAAATGAGCACGCGCGTAGGAGACGGCGATGCTCCCTTGAAAGCGTGCACGGTGTTGCGCGGCAAGTAAGCGAAATCGCTACGTTCGATGCGCACTTGCTTCCCGTCCATCTCGAAGTCGAGCGCTCCCTCGATCACATAGTAAGCCTCATCCCAGTCATGCCGATGCGGCGGTGGGCCGTGGCCGACAGGAATCTGCTGCTCCATTAACGACCAAGCCCCATCAGTGTGTTCCGCATCGCAGAGGAACCGAAGTGGCATGCCCAGTACGTTGAGTGTTTTTCCTTCGCCGGCCTTAACCGTCACCCCAGCCATTGTCAGGTCTCCTTATTAACCGCTTCTGAAAGGCTGCGCTTCAAGGGTAACGTATTTCAAGCTCTGGGGCCGAGTGTCCGGTTTCCGCTCTCGACTGCCCGCTTTTGGCCGAACTCAGTCGTCGGCGAGTGACTCAGAACGACCACAGCAGCGAGCAACGGCCGCCGGTCGATGCAAATATCTACCGCGAACAATCAAAATTGCGGGCGTTAAGGCGCACGAGGCAAGCCGTTGTCGCATTATCTCGACATCGACGGTGTATTGGAGAAGTTGGTCCTCCTACAACACTTCGCGCACGGTAGCGAGCGATTCTGCGTTTCCCAACAGCTTGGCTCTGAGTCTGATGACGGAGACGAAGGCGTCGACGAGGAATATTAGGGATGGACAAAGGGCATCGCATCGACCCACCTCGGCGACAATTGCCTACCCGTCCAGCAGGGGTTAACGTCGATGTGAAATCAGGCGGGATACAGATTCTCGATGCCTCTTCCCAATACGCTGGATTCACTGCGCCGCGAGCTGCGCGAGCCCGGGTTGAGTACCGGCATGACTGTAATGGTTCACTCGTCGCTCGGCAAAGTGGGGTGGACAGTGGGCGGCCCGGTGACGGTCATCCGTGCGCTGCTCGATGTGATCGGGCCCGAGGGAACTTTGGTGCTGCCGGCGGAGTCGCCGCACATCTCCGACCCAAGCACCTGGAATGACACTCGAGTCAAACCCGAGTGGCACGACACGATCCGCGAACACCTGCCAATCTTTGATCTGCTCACGACACCCACCACGATGGGGACGATACCGGAGGCGTTCCGAACGTTTCCGGGAACACTCAGAAGCAACCATCCGCTGGTGTCCGTTTGCGCGAATGGTCCACTGGCAAAGGAGATCACGGCCGAGCATGCATTGGAATTCTGCGAAGGGAAAGGCACTCCGTTCGAGAAGCTCTACACGCTCGGCGCTTACACGCTCCTGCTCGGCGTCGGCTTCAACCGATGCACGTCGCTGCACTATGCCGAGTCCCTCGTTCCTGCAAGAAGGACGATGGTCAACCGCTTCCCCATGCTGCTCAACGGCGAGCGCGTCTGGGTGGAAGCACGGAATATGGCCACGGACGGCGGTGTTCACTTCCCCGCCGTGGGCGAGCAATTCATTGACACGGGTGCGGTGCGTACGGCACGCGTAGGCAATGCAGACGCCATGCTGTTCTCGACACGCCAGCTCGTTGACTTCGCGGAGTCCTACTTCCGCAGGGTGCTTGTTTGAGCTTTTGGATCAGCGGCTGCTCTTGGCCCGATCTCTGCCGGTCGCGCCGGGTGTTGTTTGCCACGCAGCAGATAATTCGCCTCGCCAGACCGCCCAGGACGGCGCAGGCTGCGCGCATGGACAAGCTACAGCGTGCGCCTGGCTCGGCGTGATCCGCTCGGACGGCGGCAGATGCGTGCGTCCTATTCGATGTATCCGGTCTCAGGGTCCACGTGCGACAGGAAGTTCCGGATCGCCTCCTCGTGGTCGACCATGCTGGACGGCCGCCCGTCCGATGACGCCGAGGAGAATCCGTAGCCGGGATTTGGTCCAGAGATCCATGCGTAGTGGTAGTGGCCGGGATGATCCGGTTGCGTCGTAACGTCGAACACTTCTCCATCGACGGTGACGCGAACAGGCGGTTCGGCCGGCCGCGGTATTGGGCTCGGACGCCATGGCACAGGGGCTCCTCCTCCGATCAATTCCAGGGCA
>CAWIDH010000033.1:0-65812 GCA_963834855.1 uncultured Gammaproteobacteria bacterium
GGCATCGATCGAGGATCGCTCGCGGGCCGTCATCGGCGTCAAGGCACCGCTTGATCTCGAGGAACGTCTGGCGACTCTTATCGCCGATTCCATCGAACCACGCCTCCTGCCGGAGATGGAGATCGTACCGTGGCGCAAGACGCAGGTCGTGGTCGCGACCGTGCATCCGAGCGGCACACGCCCCCACCACCTCAAAGCCGACGGCCCGACGCGGGGTACCTACGTGCGGCTGGGCTCGAGCAATCGGGAAGCCGATGCCGCACTGAGTGCAGAACTTGCGCGACGCACCGGCATTCGACGAGCAGCCCGTCCCGGAGCTGAACTCCGAAGCGATCGACTTCGCAGCCGCTTCGCAGTGCTTTGCCGGGAGGCGGCTGCGGCGCCAGGACCTCGCGGCACTGGGGCTTGTGTCGCGCCAGCACGGACGCACGGTTCCCACGGTCGGCGGACTGCTGCTCTTAGGGCGGGAGCGACTGTCGCGATATCCGGACGCCTGGATCCAGGTCGGCCGGTTTGCGGGGACCGATCGGACCGAGCTGATCGACCGCGCGGACCTGACCGACTACCCGGTGGCTGCGCGCTGCGCTTGAGCAAGCCGTATCGTTCGTCGAGCGAAACACCCGCCTCGGCATGAGCATCGGACGCCTGCGGCGCCGTGACGCGCCTGCGGTACCTCCGGCGGCCCTGCGCGAAGCACTGGTGAATGCCGTCGTGCATGCCGACTATGCCCAGCGCGGTGCGCCCATTCGGGTCGCCGTGTTCGAGGACCGCGTGGAGGTCGAGAACCCCGGGATCCTGTTGCCGGGCCTCACGATCGAGGAATTGCGCGAGGGTCTGTCCGGTGTCCGCAATCGTGTGCTCGCGCGGGTGTTCAATGAGCTCGGTCTCATTGAACAGTGGGGAACGGGAGTTCGGCGAATGATCGAGGGATGTACCGGCGCAGGGCTTGCCGAGCCTGAATTCACGGAAGTGGCGCTTCGCTTTCGCGTCGTCATCAGGACGGAGGCGATCGGCCCAGCGACGGTCGATGCCACTGAACAGGGGATCGTCGAATACATCGCCAAGGGCGAGGGCCGCTCCACGGCTGCAATAGCCGGGCACGTCGGTCTATCGACACGTGCCACGCAGCATCGGCTTGCCGCGCTCGAACAGCGCGGGCTAATTGCCGTGGTAGGGTCCGGGCCGCGCGATCCGCGTCGACGGTGGTACGCGGTGAGGAAATCATGACTCAGACCGGGCGCTCGACACGGAACGCTTGATGGAATCACAACAGCTCAACTGGATCGCCAACTTCAACCGGGGCATCGCCGACGACGTCCTCCGCGATCTCTACGTCCGCGGCAAGTACCGGGCGTGATACTCCCGATGGCGGGCCGCGGTGAGTGAACGTCCGGCGCGCCAACTGGTCGGTGCGGTTCAAGTCGCGCCGGCGCGATGGTGCTCGATGCGGCTCGTGAGCCAGAGCTGCACCTCTGATTCCACCCAGCCCACGGCGCGCAAGCCGATGCGCACCCGGGTCGGGAACCGGCGTTCGGATTCGAGCTGGTAGATCATCGAGCGCCCGAGGCCGGTGACTTTGCAGACTTGCGGCAGGCGGAGAATCTGCACGGGCGGTACGGATGCTGGGGATTGAACAGGCATGATGTGATTCCGTGATGTGGTTCCAGCAGCGCTTGGGCAAGTTGTCATCCGCACTAAGATTACCGTTCGCGGACGGAAGATCACGAGGCCGGGACTGGGGGCAAAACTCGCCAATACCTGTGCAGCACGCAAGCCGCTGCCGGTACCGGATGTGAGGTTTTGGGGTGTTTTGACGTGAGAGGCAGGATAGGCCCGCGGCCGCTGTTGTTAAACAATCGTGGCCATGGTCGCCAACCACTTCATCGCCGCTCGCGTGTCATCGGAAATGAAGTCTCGCCTCAAGAAGTTGGCCGAACAGCGCCAGCTCAGTGAGTCGGCGCTGCTGAAGCGCCTGCTCGAACTGACGCTCGATGGCGCCGCTGAGCCGCAGCTCGGTAACCCTGCTGGTACGCGAAGGGTTGCCCGCGCCGCGCGCCTGTATCTTCGGCTACGGCCCGAGGACCAGCTGCTGCTCGCGGAACGGTCCGCCGCCCGAGGCATGGCGGCAGCGACCTACGTCTCAGTGCTGGTGCGCGCGCATCTGCGGCACCTGACACCGCTCCCCAAAGACGAGCTGGTGGCGCTCAAGCGGTCGATCGCGGAGCTCGGCGCCATCGGTCGCAATCTCAATCAGATCGCTCGCGCGGTGCACCAGGGCGGCTCGGTGTCCGGTCCGCGGCGGGAGGATGTGGCAGCCATGCTCAGGGTCTGCGCCGGGCTGCGCGATCACTTCAAGGCGACGCTCCTGGCGAACTTGCGGAGCTGGCAGGTCGGTCACGACTCGCCGGACCCTTGAAGACTAAACATTGTCGGCGGGGAGACGGTGCGCGCCCTCTCGAAATGGGGCGCGACCTCATGTTCTCATTCCCGCAGTTGCACCAGAGGTTATGAGTTGCCGACACCTCCACGGCCACAGCCTGTGGCATTGCGCATCGAACTGCTGGACGTGGCGCCGCTCATCTGGCGGCGCGTGCTGGTCTCCAATCAATGGACGCTCGCGAGCCTGCATCGCTATCTGCAGTGGGTCATGGGGTGGACGGATTCGCACGCACACGAATTCGAGGTTGGCGCGAACGTGGTCGCGCCGGACTGGTGGATTGATGAAGTCGGCCAAGACGCGGATACCAGCCACTATCGCAACGAACGCCGCTTCTCTGTCGCTGCCGTCGCGTCGGAGTTGGGCGCCCGCGGTGAATTCGAATATCGCTATGACATGGGCGATGGCTGGCGGCATCGGATCGTGATCGAATCTCCGCTACCGTCTTGGACAAAGGACCAGCCGCTGCCGGTGTGCATCGCGGGTGAGAACGCCTGTCCGCCGGAAGACGTAGGCGGACCACACGGCTACACCCTGTTCCTGGAAATCCTTGGCGACCGGAAACACGAGCAGCACGAAGACATGGTGCGGTGGATCGGCGGCGTGTTCGACCCGAAGGGCTTCGATCTGAACCGGATCAATCGTGATTGGAAGAGGGCAAAGGCGCGCCGCCGCTAATCTGTGAAGCGGTAAGTCATGGCAAATATTCGCAGTTCGCGAATGGTGAATTAGGCAGGCGCTGCCTTGCGAGGCCGTCCGCCGAGCTTGCCGTTCACACGCGCTGCCTTCCGCTTTGCCTGTGACGTAGAACTGCCGCCGGACTTTCCCAGCCGCTGCGCCATCCAGCGCCGCGTGCCGAACATGCCTTCCATCAGCGCCGGCAGATACAGGTCTGCGTCGAGGCGCGGCCAGTGCAGCCCCAGGCCGGTCGGACTGATCTCGATGTCGGCCAGATCGGCGGCCTTGGCGCCGGCGAGGCCTTGCGCCAGATTCACCGGTACTCCCACATCGAGGCCGTTGCTCAAACCAACCACAATGCGTGCACCGCGCCGATCA
This sequence comes from uncultured Gammaproteobacteria bacterium, assembly GCA_963834855.1. GTDB lineage: Bacteria > Pseudomonadota > Gammaproteobacteria > Steroidobacterales > Steroidobacteraceae > DATJKD01. The sequence continues at coordinate 3,494 of CAWIDH010000033.1, forward strand.
AAACGGGCGGAAGTTGCGCGCGGCTGTCCCTTCCGGCGCGCCTGCATGCGCTTCTCGGCTCGGCGAACGTCAATGTCAGTCAGACCCATGGATCCTCTCCCACTGGCCGCACAATTCAATCAGCTCTGCACTGAGCTGCTCCATCAAGCGCCGCAAATGCCGTATTGTGAACCCGAAAGATTCTCTCAGCGTGACCGGCCCCTCGGGGCAGTGCAGCTCGAATACCGCCTCGCAATCCGGTCCGATCACGTGAACATGCTCGGGCGAATGATCATTTGGATAGATCACCACCCGCAGGCCGTCAAAGCGCAGGACCGTCGGCATCAAGCATCCTCTAACTCTACTAAAAACCCAAGCGGTTGGGAATAGATCCGTAAAGCCAGGTTTAGGTGCGTCGCCGCACCGCCTGCCTGATGGGGGTTACTTTGCGCGCTTCCCGTTCGGCATCCTGCAGCAGCGCTGTCCACTGCCCGAGCGCCAGCCGGCGCTCCTCGAAATAGTCATGACGATCATAGGTGCCCTCGACACCGCCAAGCGTGTGGCCGAGGCAGCGTTCGGCCACTTCGCGTCGTACGCCCAGCGCCGCGAGGTGCGTGCGCGCCGTACGTCGGAGATCGTGGAGCGTGAAGTGCGTCAACCCGTGCTTCACGCGCTGCAAGGCGACGTTCAGGGTGTCGATGCCCACGTGCGGTACCCGCTCCCGGGGATCGCGGCGGCGCTTCGGGAAGACGTATTCGCCGCCTGCGGCGAGCGCGTGCAAGGCGTTGAGCCATCCGACCACAGTCGGCGCCAACGGGATATCGAGACTCTCACCCGTCTTGGTGCGTGAAGGCGGCAAGTGCCAGACCGCGCCGGCGTGAGTCCCGCCATTGAGGTCGAACTCCGCCCACCGGGCGTCGAGTAGTTCGCCCTTGCGCACGCACAGCGCCAGCAGCAGCTTGATCGCGAGCAGGTTGTTCTCACCGAAGTTCGGCGTCCCGCGAATCTTCTCGAACAGTTGCGCGAGTTCGTCGAAGCTCAGCGTCCGGCTGCGCGGGCGTTCGGTGCCGCCGGCATCGAGGCGCGGCGAGAAGTCGGCCGCCGGGTTGTTTGGCACGAAGCGACGGCGCACTCCGAAGGCGAAGATCCGCCGCGTGAAGCGAAGCAGATCGTTCGCAGCAGTCGGGGCGCGCCCCTTGATCCCGTCCAGCAGGCGGGCGATATCCGAAGGCGTGATGTCGCTTGCCGGGAGTCGGCCGAGCTTCGGCAGCAGGTACTTGTCGAGATACCGGCGCGGCACGGCCGGGTGCTTGAGCCCGCGCGCTTGGACTTCGGCGCGATACCAGTCCTCGCACAGCACCTTGAACGATCCCTTCTGGCGTTCCTGGGCCAGTGCTGCACGCCGGACGTCCAGAGGGTTCTGCCGCTTGTCGAGCAACACGCGGGCTTGGCGGGCTTCGACCCGCGCCTGTGCGAGCGACATGTCGGGATAGTTGCCGAGCGTGAGCCAATGCTCCTTGCCCGCGAAGCGGTAGCGCAGCGTCCACGAGGCGCCGTCGCGGGTCTGCTTGCGCAGATACAGCCCGTCACCGTCGCTGAGCAACACCGGCTCGCCGGACCGGTGAGCCCGCTCGACGCTGAGCGCCGTGAGTTTCGCGCGTGCCATCCTGCCCCTGTCTCGGTCGTTCGCGCAGTGCTTCGAGCACTACGCGAACGACCTTGCTCGTCGAATCCCAGCTACGGATCTAGCTACAAACCAGCTACAGATCGAGCTACAAGATTAACCCGGACAGGGTTGGAGGCCAGTGGATGATTCTGGCCAAAACAGCCAGAAACTCAGGGAGTTAATGCGTCTTTGGCGGAAGTCTCCGGAAGACGCTGGAAGCTATTCGATGTTCTGCACCTGCTCGCGCATCTGCTCGATCAGCACCTTGACGTCGACCGCGGCGCGCGTGGTCTCGACGTCCTGTGACTTCGAGGACAGCGTGTTCGCTTCGCGGTTCAACTCCTGCATCAGGAAGTCGAGCCGCCGGCCGGCGGGTTCCTTCGAATCGAACACCTGCAGGATCTCAGTGACATGGCTGCCCAGTCGGTCGAGCTCCTCCTCGACGTCCATCTTGCACGCGAGCAGCGCGATCTCCTGCTCGAGCCGCTCGGCGTCGACAGCGACGCCGAGCTGCGCGGCGCGCTCCGCAGTGCGCGTCTGGATGCGCGCGCGGACGTCCGGCAGGCGCGCACGGATCGTCGCGACCCGCTCGCGAAGCGTATCGCAGCGCTGCCGCAGCACCTCGCGAAGGCGCGCGCCCTCGCGGGCACGGGATTCGTTGAGCTCGCCGACCGTCTCCGCAACCAGCGTCATCGCCTCGGCGAGCACCGGTGCCAGATCACGCTCCGCTTCTCGGACCACGCCGGGCCAGCGCAGCACGTCGAGCGCGTTCATCGGACCGGGAATGCCGCCGAGCATCTCGCCCACCTCGATGGCCCGCCGGCGCAGCTGCTCGACCAGCGGGCGGTCGAGCTCGAGCGCCCCCGTGCCGGCCGCGCCGCTGCGCAGGTACAGTCCCGCCTCGACCTTGCCGCGCCGGAGGTTCGCTCCAAGCAGCGTGCGCGCGTCGCCCTCGAGACTGCGCAGCTCGTCGGGCAGCCGCAACGACAGTTCGAGATAGCGATGATTCACCGACCGCAGCTCGCAGCTGAGTGTGCCCCAGGGACCCTGGCGCTCGCGCCGCGCGAAGCCGGTCATGCTGCGGATCATGGTTCTGGTCCGTGGCGAAAACGCTGTGAAACCGTGCGATTTCCCGCACTCCGGGCTCTTACGGTGACGGCGCGCGGGGTGCTATAAGTCAGCGGGGGAGTCTACATGAGAAGCAGCGTGCCAGAGCTATCGGTGCAGTTGGAGCACGCGGATCTAAGCCTCCTCGGAAATCGTGAAGAGAACCAGGACCGCGTCGCGATCGCCGGTGGCGACGGCGCGTGGCTGCTCGCGGTCGTCGACGGCATGGGCGGCCACGCCGACGGAGCCCGCGCCGCCGAGGTCGCGCTGCGCACGATGGTCGGCGAGTTCTGGGAGGCGAGTCGCCCGCTGTTCGACCCGGAGGGCTTCCTGCACCTGACGATGGGGCGGGCGCACGAGGCCGTCGTCGGCCTTGGTACCGGCCTGCCGCCCGACATACGTCCGCGCGCGACCTGCGCGGTGTGCCTGATACAGGGTTCGAGTGCCTGGTGGGCGCATATCGGCGACAGCCGCGTCTACATGATCCGCGGCGGCGCGGTCCTCGACCGCACGCGCGACCACAGCCACGTCGAGTTGCTGCTGCGCGCGGGCCGCATCACCGAGACCCAGGCCGCGGCGCACCCGATGCGCAACTACGTCGAGTGCTGCATCGGCGGCGATCCGGTGCTGCCGGAGATGAGCCTGAGCGGGCCGCGCGAGCTGCAGCCGGGCGACATCGTGCTGCTGTGCTCGGATGGTTTCTGGACCGGGCTTACGGATCCACAGATCGCGGCCGTCGGCCAGGGCGGCGCGCGCGGCCTGAAGCAATCGCTCGCGGACTTGGGCGAGCGCGCGGTGCAGACCACGGCGCCGCTCGCCGACAACACCACGGCGGCCGCCGTGCGATGGGTGGGCGAGTTGAGGGGGCTGCAGGCATGAGATCGGGCGGGCGGGCGCCCGGCGACCTGCGTCCGATCCGCATCACGCGCGCATATACGCGGCATGCGGAAGGCTCGGTTCTGGTCGAGTTCGGGGACACACGCGTGCTGGTCAACGCGAGCGTCGAGGACGGCGTGCCCTCCTTCCTGCGTGGCAAGGGCGAGGGGTGGGTGACGGCCGAGTACGGCATGCTGCCGCGCGCCACGCACTCGCGCTCGCCGCGCGAGGCTGCGCGTGGCCGGCAGACCGGGCGCACGCTCGAGATCCAGAGGCTGATCGGTCGCTCGCTGCGCGCCGTGGTGGACCTGCGCGCGCTCGGCGAGCGCACGGTCACGCTCGATTGCGACGTGCTGCAGGCGGACGGCGGCACGCGAACCGCGTCGATCACGGGTGCGTACGTGGCGCTCGCCGACGCGATGGCCGCGGTCACGGCGCGCCGGACGCTGGCCGCGAGCCCGCTGCACGGGCAGGTGGCCGCCGTGTCGGTCGGCATCGTGCGCGGCGTGTCGGTGGTCGACCTCGATTACGCCGAGGATTCGACCGCGGAGACCGACATGAACGTGGTCATGAACAACGGGGGCGGCTTCGTGGAACTGCAGGGCACGGCCGAGGGGCATGCCTTCCGACGCCACGAGCTCGACGCGATGCTCGATCTCGCGGCCGCAGCCTGCGAGCGGCTGTTCGACGCGCAGCTCGCGGCCCTGCAAGCGATGCCGGCGCCGGTTCGCAGCGGCGGTGCGCCGGCTTGAATCCGGACCGCGGCGGGTTGCCCGAACGGCTGGTGCTCGCGACGGGTAACGCAGGCAAACTCCGCGAGCTGCGCGAGATACTGGCGCCATGGAACGTGGAGGTGCGGCCCCTGTCCGAGTTCACCGCGGACCGCGCCCAGGAGACCGGCTTGAGCTTCGTCGAGAACGCCATAGTCAAGGCTCGCTTTGCCGCGGGCGCCTCGGGCCTGCCCGCGGTCGCAGACGATTCCGGGCTCGAAGTCGACGCGCTGTCCGGGGCCCCGGGCATCCATTCGGCGCGTTACGCCGGCCCGACGGCCTCCGACGCCGACAACAACCTCAAGCTGCTGGCGGAGCTCGATGCCGTGCCGCCCGCGCGGCGGGGCGCACGCTACCGCTGCGCGATGGTCTACCTGCGCTGGCCGCTGGATGCCGCACCGCTCATCGCGCAGGCGAGCTGGGAGGGTCGGATCCTGCGCACGCCGGCCGGCACGCAGGGTTTCGGGTACGACCCGCTGTTCGACGTCGCGGGGACCGGCCGGTCGGCCGCGCAGCTCGAACCGGCCGAGAAGAACCGGATCAGCCACCGCGGCAGGGCCCTGCGTGCACTCGTGCTGGCACTGCGCGGAGAGCAGGGGCGCGTATGAGCACGCCGCCGCTGGCGCTTTACGTCCACCTGCCCTGGTGCGTGCGTAAGTGCCCGTACTGCGACTTCAACTCGCATCCGGCGCCGGCCGCCGGCGTGCCCGAGGATGCGTACCTGCGCGTGCTGCTCGATGATCTCGAGTACGCCGCGGCCGGCTGCGAGGGGCGCAGCCTCGTGTCGGTGTTCTTCGGCGGCGGCACACCGAGCCTGTTCTCTCCCGCCTCCATCGAGCGGATCCTCGGCCGCGCGACTGCGCTGCTGCCGGTGGCGTCGGACCTCGAGGTCAGCCTCGAGGCAAACCCCGGCACGATCGAGCGCGGCGCATTCGCGGCGTATCGCTCGGCGGGGGTGAACCGCGTCTCGCTGGGCGCGCAGAGCTTCAACGACCGCTCGCTGGCCTCGCTCGGGCGGATCCACGCCGCGGAGGAGACCCGCGCCGCCGTCGCGGAATTGCGCGCGGCCGGGCTCGATAGTTTCAACCTCGACCTGATGTACGCGCTTCCCGAGCAGACGATCGACGGCGCGCTGGCCGACCTCGAGCACGCGCTCGCGCTCGAGCCCGCGCACCTCTCGCACTATCAACTCACGGTCGAGCCGAACACGGTCTTCCACCGGCGCCCGCCGCCGCTGCCGGGCGAGGACGCAGCCTTCGAGATGCAGGAGACCTGCCAGGCGCGCCTCGCAGCGGCGGGCTACGTCCAGTACGAAGTGTCGGCGTACGCGCGCCCGGGCGCCGCCTGCGTGCACAACCTCAACTACTGGCAGTTCGGTGACTATCTCGGCATCGGGGCGGGTGCGCACGGCAAGCTCACCCACGGCGGTCGCGTCACGCGCACGGCGCGGCACCGCTCGCCGGCGCGCTACATGGCGGCCACGAGTCCGGCGCAGCGTGTGGCCGAAGCCCGGGTAGTTGCGCCCGAGGACCTGCCGTTCGAGTTCTGCCTCAACGCGCTGCGGCTCGTGGATGGGTTCGATGTGGCCCTGTTCGAGGAAAGGACGGGGCTTGCGGCAGTGACGATCCAGTCGATCTGCGAGTCGGCGCAATGCCGCGGGCTGCTCGATTGGCGTGGCACGGGCTGGGCGCCGACCGCGCTCGGCCGCCGCTTTCTCAACGACTTGCAGGGCCTTTTTCTGACCGGGCGGCCCGCGAATCCGGCGACCGCTCCTCCCTCGAGTTCCGCCGGAGTGGTTGCGCCTGCTGCCTGAACCTGTTGCGCCCGTGCCGGAAATCGGTTATGGGGCCAAAACAGTTATGCACACCCGGCTTGGCGAATCCGAAATACGCCACGTTACGGGCGGTAATCCAAGTGACACATTAGGGCGCATGCACAACATATTGATCTAGCACGTGAAATGTTTGTGGTCATTTTTTCGCCAAATCAAAATGAGCCTTATGTGAAAGCCGCACGACCCCGGCCGGCATGTCTTCATCCACACAGTTATCCACAGCTTTTGTGGATAACGGCACGCCCTGGCCTGGCCCGCCGCACGGGCAATGGGTGCCGTGTTCTGGCGCATCGGAGCCGCGGTGATCCGGGGCCGATCCGCCCTTGTTTGGGGGAGCCGTGGACCAATATACTTCGCGCCCCTTTTTTCCGAACGATTCCGCAGGTTGCGACCATGAAGAGCGCCATACACCCTGAGTACAAGCAGATCACCGTGACCTGCAGCTGCGGCAACGTTTTCCAGACGCGCTCGACGCTGGGCCAGGACCTGCAGATCGAAGTCTGCTCGAACTGCCACCCCTTCTATACCGGCAAGCAGAAGATCGTGGACACGGGCGGCCGGGTCGACCGGTTCCGCAAGAAATACGCACGCGGCTGAGCGCGCCGCGCATCGATCGTGTAAACGGGGCGCCATGGCGCCCCGTTCTTGCTTAGGGAACTTTGCCGCCCCTTACGCGGCCTCTAGACTTGGGCGGCCCCGAACGAGGACCCGATGCCCATCCCTGTCCGACCGCTGATCTTCCTGGCGGCAGCAGCCGTCGCTGCGGTGGTTACGGGCAGTTGCGCGAGCAACCCGGCCACCGGCGGCGCCGACGTGGTCACGATTTCCGAGAAGAAGGAGATCGAGATCGGCCGCGAGATGCACCCCAAGATACTGCGGCAATACGGCCGCTATGACGACGAGCAAGTGCAGGCCTACGTCAACGAGGTCGGCCAGCGGATCGCGGCGAGCAGCCACCGGCCCGAGATCACCTATACGTTCACCGTCCTGGACAGCGAGGAGACGAACGCGTTCGCCCTGCCGGGCGGCTACATCTACATCACGCGCGGGATCATGAGCTACCTCAACGACGAGGCCGAGCTGGCCGCGGTCCTCGGTCACGAGATCGGGCACGTTACCGCCCGGCACGCCGTTCGCCAGCAGGCGGGCGCGACAGCCGCGGGCGTCGGCGCGACGCTGGTCGCCATACTCACCGGCAGCGGCAGCCTCGCCAACATCGCCAACGTGACGGGCACTGCACTGGTGCTCGGGTACGGCCGCGACATGGAGCTCGAGGCGGATGCGCTCGGCGCCGAGTACCTGGGGCGCCTCGGCTATGACCCCGTGTCGATGATCGACGTCGTCCGGTTGCTCAAGAACCAGGAGTCGTTCGAAATCCAGCGCGCGAAGGAAGAGGGCCGCGAGCCCCGTGTCTACCACGGCTTGTTCTCCTCGCACCCGGACAACGACCAGCGACTCAACGAGGTCGTCCAGTCGGCCGGCAAGGTGGCGCCTTCCGACCGCCGCTCGGACAATCGCGACGTCTACCTGAGCCGCATCAGCGGGCTGCCGGTCGGCCCGAGTCGCGCGCAGGGCGTGACACGCGGCACCCGCTTCTTCCATGCGGACATGGGATTCACGATGGCTTTCCCGACCGGCTGGATCGTGCAGAACCAGCCGACCAAGCTGGTCGGCGCCACGCCGCAGAAGGACGCGGTCCTGCAGGTCTACACGATGCCATACCCGCCGGGCGTGACGCCCGAGCAGTTCCTGACGCGCAACCTGCGGGGAACCCGCATGGAGAAGGCGGAGCCGCTCGAGGTCAACGGCCTGCCGGGATACACCGCGATCGCGCACGGCGTCGCGCTGCCTTGGGGCAACAACGGGCCGGCGCGCTTCGCGGTCGTCTACTTCAACAACCAGGCGTTCGTGTTCTTCGGCGCGACGCGCATCACCTCGGCCCTGTCGGCGCGCGACCCCATGCTGCTCGGGAGCATCAAGACCTTCCGCCGTCTGCGTGAGCGGGAGTTCGAAGCGGCCGATCCCGATCGCATCCGCGTGGTGAGGGCGACGCAGCAGACCACCATAGCCGGTCTCGCGAAGAGCTCGGCGATCAAGAAGTACCCGGCCGAGCAGCTGCGCCTGCTGAACGACCTGTACCCGGACAAGGAGCCCAAGCCGGGCCAGCCGGTCAAGATCGTCGAGTGATCCCGACGCGGTCCGCGCCCGCGGCCCGGACCCTTGCCTAGCACCCGCCGCTCGTGCAAACCTCCCCGGCCCGCCGCGTCTTTCTCGCGACGGGGCGCCGGCAACCGGGTGGGGCAGGATGAGCGATACGAAGTACCAGCTGGTCAATCTCGCGACCGGGAAGAAGTCCGCGCTCGAAGCGCGCACCGGCACCATGGGCCCGGCCTGCCTGAGCATCGCCGACCTCTATCGCGACCACGGCGTCTTCACCTTCGATCCCGGCTTCATGGCCACGGCCGCCTGTGAGAGCCGCATCACCTACATCGACGGCGACGCCGGCGTGCTGCTGCACCGCGGCTACCCGATCGAGCAGCTCGCCACCAGGTCGAGCTTCCTCGAGGTCGCCTATCTGCTGAATCACGGCGAGCTGCCCTCGGCCAGCCACCTCGAGCAGTTCGACCGGTCGATCCGTTATCACACGATGCTGAACGAGACGCTGCTGCGTTTCTTCAACGGATTCCACTACGACGCGCACCCGATGGCGATGGTCTCGGCGGTCGTGGCGTCCATGGCGGCGTTCTACCACGACTCCATGGACATCAATAATCCCCGGCACCGCGAGATCTTCACGCACCGCATCCTCGCCAAGATCCCGACGATCTCGGCGGCTGCCTACAAGCACATGCTCGGCCAGCCGTTCGTCTACCCCCGCAACGACCTCGACTACTGCGCGAACATGCTGCACATGTTCTTTTCGGTGCCCGCCGAAGAATACGTCGTCGACCCGATCGCGGCGCAGGCGATCGACCTGCTGTTCGTGCTGCACGCCGACCACGAGCAGAACGCGAGCACGTCCACCGTGAGGCTCGCGGGCTCGACCGGCGCGAACCCGTACGCGGCGATCTCCGCCGGCGTTTCGGCGCTCTGGGGCCCGGCACACGGCGGCGCGAACGAGGCCGTGCTGCTGATGCTCGAGGAGATCGGCACGGTCGACAACATCCAGAAGTTCCTCGACCGCGTGAAGGACAAGCAGGACAACACGCGGCTGATGGGCTTCGGTCACCGTGTCTACAAGAACTTCGATCCGCGGGCGAAGATCATCCGCGAGATGTGCCACAAGGTGCTGGCGCGGCTCGGGCGCCAGGACAATCCGCTGTTCGAGCTGGCGCTGCGGCTCGAGGAGATCGCGCTCAAGGACGATTACTTCATCGGCCGCAAGCTCTACCCGAACGTCGACTTCTACTCGGGGATCATCTACAGCGCGCTCGGCATCCCGCGCTCGATGTTCACGGTGATGTTCGCGATCGCGCGCACCGCGGGCTGGGTCGCGCACTGGCAGGAGATGATCGGCGATCCGGCCATGAAGATCGGGCGGCCGAGGCAGCTCTACACCGGTCCCGTCCAGCGCGACTACGTCGACGCCGAGAAGCGCCGCGGTTAACCGCTCACCGGCGCGGCTGTGCTCGCCGACGCCCGGCCACAGTGGCTCGCTACTCGCCGGCGCTCGGCCCGGGTGCCTCGTGGGCCGCTGGCCACGATCAGCGGTCGTTGCAGGGCTGAAGAGGGTGCCCCGCACGTTCTGTCGGAGCACGCCGCGTCGTCAGCGGTATCGCGGAATCGTCGCGGAGTCATGACTTCCGAGTGCCCGCGACGTCTACCTGCGGTGGATCAGGCGTCGTCGCGGCCACGAGACACCCGGTCCAAACGCCGGCTCGCCGAGGCCGCGGTGGCCTCCGGCGCGTCGATGCCGCAGTGGGTCACGAGCCGACGCGTGGACGCGGTGTATCCGAGCCGCGACGAGGCATCTGCGCGCACAGGTGGACGTCGCGGGCACTCTTAGCGAAGGTCGCCTCGACGATTCCGCGATACCAACGACCATTCGGCGTGCTCCGACAGGATGTGCGGGGCACCATCTTCAGCCCTGCAACGACCGTCGATCGTGGTGAGCGGCTGCGGATACACCGCGGCCGGGCGTCGGCGAGCAGGAGCCGCAGCGGCCGGGCGTCGGCGAGCAGCGGCCACCTTGGCCGGGTGCCGGCGAGCAGCAGCCACCGAACCCAGCGCCGGCAAGAAGCAACCGCGGCCGGGCTCAGCCCAACAGGCCTTCGACTTCAGCGGTGCTCGCCCGGCGCATCGGCCGGCCGTCCACCGGGCTGCAGGGCGACTGGCGGATGCCGTCGAGCGGAAACACGACTGCGTCGACCGTCTGGTGGCCGGCGACGAATCGCAGCGCCGGGTAGCTCACGCTGCGATCGCGCTCGAAGCGCACTCGCCGCTCGAGCACCTCGTGCGGCACGCCACGCTCCTCGAGCCGCAGCGAGACCGCCTCGGGTGTCTCGGAGAAAAGGTGCAGGTTGATCTCGGAATGGGGGGACGCCGTGCCGTTCAGCACCGGCCCGACGAGCCGCGGCTGGAAGTCCGACATCAGGCGCATGGCGGCGAGCGCCACCCGGCGCAGGTCGGACAGGTCCGCCTCGTGCCGGTCGTTCGAGAACAGGCGGTGATGGGCGAGCTTCGCGGCCTCGATCTCCTTGTTGCGCGGCAGGATCGAGGCGTCCGTGACGCCCAGCCGCTCGGCGGCCTTGCGCTTGGCGAGCAGGAAGTCGTCGACCCCCTGCTCGTTCATGATCCGGGCTGCTTCGTCGGCCACCGCCTGGCGCAGCAGGTCCGCCCTCGGGTTCGGTCGTCGGCTCATCGGCATCGCCCATGTTTGCGCGGACGCACAACACTAGCGGGAGAATGCAGGCGCGCGCAACGCGCGCTCAGAAGATCGACTCTTCAGCTGAGGACGGCTCCACACTTTCCGCGTCGATGCCCTCGCTGAAGCCGGCGTCGGCCAGCGTGCCCGACTGCGGCGAGTGGCCGGCGAGGAACGTCTCGAATACGGCGCCGAACTCGCCCGCCGAGGCCGGTGCACCCGTGCCGCGCGAGACCCACATGCGCACGACGCCCGGCGGTTCGGGCTGCCGATGCTCGGGCCGGCCGCGCAAGGCCTCCTCCATGAAGTACAGCCACATCGGCAGGGCCGTCCGCGCGCCTTCCTCCTGCTCGCCCAGCGACCGCTCCTGGTCGAACCCGATCCAGGTTGCCACGGTCAGGTCCGCATTGAAGCCCACGAACCACGCGTCGCGACGGTCGTTGGTCGTGCCGGTCTTGCCGGCGAGATCGAGCCGACCGAGCGACTTCGCGAGCTGCGCGGTGCCGCGCTGGATCACGTCGACCATCATGTCGGTCATCACGAAGGCGTTGGCGGGCGTGATTGCGGCCGGCGCCTGCCGCTCGGGCGGCACGGGCCCCGTCGCGACTGCGCCGAGACCGGTGGTGGCCACGCAGGCCGAACAGGCGATCTTCGGTTCGGCCGTGTAGATGACGCGGTCCTGCGTGTCCAGCACCTTCTCGACGAAGTACGGTGTGACGAGATAGCCGCCGTTGGCGAACACCGCGAAGCCCCGCGCCATGCCGAGCGGAGTGACCTGGCCGGTGCCGAGCGCGAGCGTGAGGTTCCTTGGCAGGGCCTCGGCGCCGAAACCGAACTGGCCGATGTGCTTGATCACGTGTCCTATTCCCGTGCCGCGCAGCAGGCGTATCGAGACGAGGTTGCGCGAACGCACGAGCCCTTCGCGCAGCGGCGTCGGCCCGTAGAAGCGCTTCGTGATGTTCTGCGGCCGCCATTCCTCCTCCGGCGTGCCGCCCTCGATGACCACCGGCGCGTCGTTGATCAGCGTGGCGGGCGTGAAACCCCGCTCGAGCGCCGCCGAGTACAGGAAAGGCTTGAACGCCGAGCCCGGCTGGCGGCGGGCCTGCAGAGCGCGGTTGTAGTTGCTTTCGAAGAACGCGAAGCCACCCGTCACCGCGACGATGGCGCCGTCGCTCGGGTCGAGCGCCACGAGCGCGCCCGACACGGCGGGCAGCTGGGCGAGTCGGAAGTGTCCGTCGCCGAGCGATTCGAGGTAGACGAACTGCCCGGGGGCGAGCACCTCCGCCGCCGTCGCCGGCGCGGGACCCAGCGTGTCCTCCGGCAGCGCGCGACGCGCCCAGGAGAGATCCTCCCAGCGCAGCTCGATCCGCCGCTCGTCGCGCAGCCGGACGACGGCGGTCTTCTCCGCGACCGACTCGACGACCGCGACCGAAAGATTTCCCACGTTCTCATGGTCGCGAAACGTCGCGCGCACGACCTCGGCGTCGGCGAGCGAGCTCGACTGGATCTGGGTGATCGGTCCCCGGTAGCCGTGCCGTCGCTCGTAATCGAGGATGGCGCGCCGCGCGGCGACGTCGGCGAGCGACTGCAGGCGGCTGTCGACGGTCGTGTAGACGCGGTACCCGTCGGTGAGCGCCGCGGTGCCGAAGCGCTCGATCAACTCCGCGCGCGCCATCTCCGCGATCCACGGTGCATGGAGCTCGATCTCCGGTCCGTGCAGGCGCCCGTCGATCGGCACCGCAAGCGCCGCGTCGCGCGTCGCCGCGTCGATCCTGCCCGTCTCCAGCATGCGTCGCAGCACGTAGGCGCGGCGATCGCGCGCCCGCTCGATGCTCGCCACCGGGTTGTCGCGTGACGGCGACCGCGGCAGGCCCGCGATCAGCGCTGCTTCCGCCAGGCCGAGCTCGGCGGCCGGTTTTCCGAAATAGACGTCGGCCGCGGCGCCGACGCCGTAGGCACGCTGGCCGAGGAAGATCCGGTTGAGATAGAGATTGAGGATCTCCTGCTTGCTGAACTCGCGCTCGAGGCGCAGCGCGAGGAACACTTCCTTGAGCTTGCGCCGCAGCGTGCGCTCGGAGGAGAGCACCGTGTTGCGCGCGAGCTGCATCGTGATGGTGCCGCCGCCCTCGCGCACGCCGCCGGCGGCGACGTTGGTGAGCAGTGCACGCACCAGACCCTGCCAGTCGACGCCGGGATGCGCGTAGAAGCGCGCGTCCTCGGAGGCGAGGAACGCGTCGATGACGACCTGCGGTATCTCGCCCTGGGCGAGCGGGATGCGACGCTGTTCTCCGAACTGCGCGATCAGCTTGTCGTCGCGCGAGCGCACCTGCAGCGGCAGCTGCACGCGTACTTCACGGAGTTGCGCAGCGGCGGGGATTTCCGGGGCCAGGTACTGCAGCGCGCCTGCAAAGCCGAGCAGAAGCGCGCCGGTCGCGAGCAGTGCCGCTGTGAGCAGGATCACGAGCACTCGAGGGAAGCTTGATCGCATCTCGATTTCTGGGATTCAGTCCTTGCTGGGGTATGGAGCCCTGTGCATAGTAGCCGCGACACAAGGGCAAACTCATCGAAAGATGGGGACGCAAAGCCGCCGGTCTAATGGTTTCGGCCTATGACAGCGGGGCAGCCGGTCCAGACGGACTCGCCCCGCCTGCATCGGCGCGCACCGCCGGTGCCGGCAGTCAGCAGGGTCCGCCTGTTGAGCTCCGGCGACGCGCCAGCCCGAGTGTCCGGTTCGTGTATTTCGACCACCGGTGGGGGGTGTCGTGCGGCGAGCGTTCGGATTTGCCAAGGCTCTCACAATTCTAATTGCCGGACCGCTGATATATAGTGGGACGGGGGCATGAATCGACACCATAATCGCTGCGCAAACCCTTGAACTAGAAGGACTCACTCGTGTTGCTTCAGCGCAGACATCGACCTGTCATCGGGCTCGACATCACCACCTCATCGATCAAGCTCATCGAGCTTTCGAAGAGCGGTGACGGGTACCGCGTGGAGTCCTACGCGGCGGAGCCCTCGCCGCCGAACGCGATCAACGAAAAGGCGATCGTGGATGCCCAGGCGGTGGGCGAGGCGGTGCGCAGGGCGGTCAAGCGCGCCGGCGCGCGCAGCAACGAGTGCGCCGTCGCGATCAGCGGCGACGCGGCGATCACCAAGGTGATCCAGATGCCGCGCTCGCTGCGCGACAGCGAGCTCGAGTCCCAGGTCGAGATGCAGGCCGACCAGTACATCCCGTTCCCGATGGAGGAAGTCAGCTTCGACTTCGAGGTCGTCGGCGCGTCGGAAAAGGACCCCGACATGTACGACGTATTGCTCGTGGCGACGCGTACCGAGAACGTGGAGCAGCGACAGGCGGCTGTGCAGGCTGCGGGCCTGTCGACACGCATCGTCGACGTCGAGGCCTTCGCGCTCGAGAACGCCTGCCGCCTGCTGACTCACCAGATGCCCGACGGCGGCATGGACCGTCACATCGCGGTCATCGACTTCGGCGCGAGCAGCACGACCTTCTCCGTGCTGCGCGATCTCAAGGTGTCCTACACCCGCGACTTCGCCTTCGGCGGCCAGCAGCTGACCGAGGAGATCATGCGCAGCTACGGGCTCAGCATGGAGGAGGCGGGCCGCGCCAAGAAGGAGGGGGGGCTGCCGGCGAACTACCAGGCCGAGGTGCTCGACCCCTTCATCGACGACATGTGTCAGCAGGTGAGCCGCTCGCTGCAGTTCTACCTCGCTTCCGGCGCAGGCCGGGAGCAGCCCGAGCAGATCCTGATCTGCGGCGGTTGCGCCAACATCCCCGGCGTCGCCGACGTGATCGCAAGCCGGGTCGGCATTGCGGCGGAACGCGGCGACCCGCTGGGCCAGATGAAGGTCTCCACGCGCGCCCTCGCCCAGGGCGTGAAGAAGGATGCGACCGCACTGCTCACGGCCTGCGGTCTGGCGCTGAGGAGCTTCGACTGACATGCCAAGAATCAACCTACTGCCGTGGCGCGAGGCGCAGCGCAAGCGCCAGCGACAGGAGTTCCTGCTCGGGATCGCGGCCGCTATCGGCACCGCGGCGCTCGTGACGTTGGTCGGCCGGGTGCAGATGAGCGGCGCCATCGCGAACCAGAACGAGCGCAACGCGGTCATCGAAGCCGAGATCGCGGAGCTCGACAAGCAGATCGCGGAGATCAACGGGCTCGAGAACCAGAAGCGCCGGCTGATCGCCCGCATGGAGATCATCGAGACCCTGCAGCGCAGCCGCCCGGAGATCGTCCACGTGTTCGACGAGATCGTGAGCGTCCTGCCGGAGGGCGTGTACCTCACGCTGCTGCGGCAGAACGGCGTGCGCATCGAGGTGCGCGGCGTCGCCCAGTCGAGCACGCGCGTCTCGGCGTTCATGCGCAACATCGACAACTCGCAGTGGCTGGCGGACCCGTCACTGCAGATCGTCGAGACCAAGGACACGAACAACGTGCGCGGCGCCGAGTTCACGCTGTTCGCCAACCAGCGCAGCCAGGTGCCGGTCGAGGGCGCGGACGCCGCGCCCGACAAGGTGGCGGCCCGATGAACAAGCTGAAGGCGTTTTTCGAGCAGCTCCGCAACCTCGACCCGAACGACCCGGGTCGCTGGCCGCTGGCGATCCGCCTCGGCACGACCGTGCTGCTGTTCGCACTTGCCGCGGCCGGGGGCTACTACTGGTTCGTCTGGAAGGCCAAGCGGCCCGAGCTGCTCGAGGCGCGCGCAAAGGAGACCGAGCTCTGGGCCACGCTCGAGACCAAGGCCAGGAAAGCTGCGAACCTGCAGGCCTACAAGGACCAGCTGGCCGAGATGGAGAAGTCCTTCGGCGCGATGCTGCGGCAGCTGCCCAACAAGACCGAGGTGCCGAACCTCCTCGTCGATATCTCGCAGAGCGGCCTGGCGGCCGGTCTCGAGGAGAAGCTCTTCCAGCCCGAGGGCGAAATCCGCAAGGACTTCTACGCCGAGCTGCCGATCCGCATCCGCCTGACGGGCGGCTACCACGAGATGGGTGCGTTCGCGAGCGGCATCGCCGCGCTGCCGCGCATCGTCACGCTGCACGATATCGAGATCGCGCGGGCCGCGGGCCAGCCGGGCCAGCCAGGCGACCTGACGCTCAACGTCATCGCAAAGACCTACCGGTACCTCGACGAGGAGGAGCAGGCCGGTGCGCAGGGCAGCGCAAATGAGAGCTGAGGCGCAGGCAGAGGCTTCCAACACATGACGAGACCCATGCGCATAGCCCTCTTGATCGCCGCCATCGCGGCACTGGCGGGCTGCACGAGCGACATCGACGAGCTGCAGGCGAGGATCGTCGAGGTGAAGAGCCGGCCCGGCGGCCGCATCGAGCCGCTGCCGGAGGTGAAGCCGTACGAGACGTTCACCTACGCGCAGGCCAACCAGCGTTCGCCGTTCGTCGCGGGCATGCCTGCCTCCGCCCTGGCGGGGAATGCGATCCGTCCGGACATGAACCGGCCGCGCGAGTTCCTCGAGCAGTTCTCGCTCGACACCCTGCGCATGGTGGGCACGCTGCGCCTCCAGGGCCGCACCTACGGCCTGATCCAGACGCAGGATGGCCTCGTGCACCGCGTGCTGCCGGGCAATCGACTTGGCCAGGCCGACGGCCGCATCACGGCTATCGAAGAAGGAAAGATCTCGCTCACCGAGATCGTCACCGACGGTATGGGCGGTTTCATCGAACGTCCCGCCGCCCTCGCGCTGAGCGAATGATCTGCAAGGAGATCCGAGCATGACCGCTGCATCGTTGGACCCCAACCACCGCCGCCCGAGCCGGCCCCAGGCGATATCCGGGCGCGGAACTGCAGCGCTGCTGGCGCTGGCCGGCCTGCTCGCGCTGGCCGCGCAGACTGCGTGGGCACAGGCGGCAAGCCGCCTGGAGAAGGTCGAGCTGCACCCGCAACCGGGCGAGAAGGTCGAGGTGCGCCTCGTGCTGGACGGGCCGGCCCCGGCGCCGGTCACCTTCACGATCGACAACCCCGCGCGCCTGGCGGTGGACCTGCCGGGCACCGCGCTGGCGCTCGACTCCCGCCGCATCGACGTGAAGTCCGGCGGCGTCGACACCATCGTCGCTGCCGAGGCGTCCGGCCGCACGCGCCTGGTGTTCAACCTCGACCGCATGCAGCCATATGACGTGCGCACCGAGGGCAACACCGTCTACGTGACGGTCGGCGGTGGCGCCGCCGCGGCGGCCGCCATGCCGGCAGCCGCCCCCTCGACGGCCGCTCCGACGGCCTCGATGGGTGCGGGCGCGACGATCCAGAAGGTCGACTTTCGCCGCACGCCCGACGGCGGCGGCCGCATCATCGTGCAGACCGGGGCGCTCCGGTCCCAGGCGAGCCTCAAGCAGCAGGGCGGACGCGTCGTGGTGGATTTCCCGAACGTCACGCTGGGCCCCGACCAGGCGCGGCGCTACGACGTCACGGACTTCGCCACCCCGATCCAGTCCTTCGACGTGACCAGCACGCCCACGGGTGCGCGCATCGTCATCGCCGCGACCGGCGACTACGAGCAGGCCGCCTACCAGACCGACCGCGAGTACGCGCTCGAGCTGAAGCCGGTGTCCAAGGCGGCGGCCGCGGCCGAGGCGAAGAAAGAGTACAAGGGCGAGCGCCTGACGCTCAACTTCCAGGACATCGAGACCCGCGCCGTGCTGCAGCTGCTCGCCGAGACGAGCGGGCAGAACATCGTGGTCAGCGACACCGTGGCCGGCAACGTCACGCTGCGCCTGCAGAACGTCCCGTGGGACCAGGCGCTCGACATCGTGCTGCGCACCAAGGGGCTCGACAAGCGCCACGAGGGCAACGTCCTCTACGTGGCGCCGTCGGAGGAGCTGGCGGCCCGCGAGAAGCAGATGCTCGAGGCGCGCAAGGCCGTCACCGAGCTCTCACCGGTCCGCACCGAGTACCTGCAGGTCAACTACGCCAAGGCCTCGGACCTGGCCTCGCTGATCAAGTCGCAGGGCAAGTCGTCGCTCCTCTCGGAGCGCGGGAGCATCTCGGTCGACGAGCGCACCAACACGCTGCTGCTGCAGGACACCGCGGAGCGACTCGAGGACATCCGCAGGCTGGTTTCCACGCTCGACATCCCGGTGCGGCAGGTGCTGATCGAGGCACGCATCGTGATCGTCAACGACGACTTCTCACGCCAGCTCGGTGTGCGCTTCGGCGGCGCCGCGGTCTTCAACCACGGCGGCAGCGACGGCATGGGCTTCGTGGGCAACAACGGCCTCGACACGGTGCCGGGCGAATCGGGGCCCATCCTCGACCCGACCGGTGCCCTGGACCAGCGGGGGCTGGTCACGACGCCGACGGTCGACGACCGCTACATGGTGAACCTGCCGATCGCGAACCCGGCCGGGAAAATCGCGTTGACCCTGCTCGATTCGGACTACGTCGTGGATCTCGAGATCACTGCCGCGCAGAACGAGGGCCGCGGCGAGGTCGTCTCCGCGCCGCGCGTGATCACCGCCAACGGCAAGGAGGCGAGCATCGAGCAGGGCGTGGAGATCCCGTACCAGGAGGCGGCGTCGAGCGGCGCCACGACCACGCAGTTCAAGAAGGCGGTGCTGTCGCTCAAGGTCACGCCGCAGATCACGCCCGACGACCGCATCATCCTCGACCTCACGGTCGTCAAGGACAGCGTCGGTGCGGTCGTGCCGAGCGCCACGGGCGGGTTCGTGCCCAGCATCGACACGCGCGAGATCACGACGCAGGTGCTGGTGAATGACGGCCAGACCGTGGTGCTGGGCGGCATCCTGGAGACGGAGCGCCGCGACAACGTCAACAAGGTGCCTTATCTCGGCGACATCCCGGGCCTGGGCGTGCTGTTCCGCAGCAAGTCACAAGACCGACAACAAGGACGAGCTCCTGATCTTCGTGACGCCGAAGATCCTGCGCGAGGGCGCGACCCTGTACTGACGCGCTGCGTCCCCGGTGGGAGAATGTGCGGCCGCAGCGATCCTGCGGCCGCTTTTCTTCGTGCATGCCGGTGAGTGCCAACGTCTTCCTCGTCGGGCCGATGGGCTCGGGCAAGAGCGCCGTCGGCCGGCAGCTCGCCCGGTTGCTCGGCCTGGAGTTCGTCGACGCTGACGCCGAGATCGAGCGCCGCACGGGCGTCGACATCGGCTATATCTTCGAGCGCGAGGGCGAGCCGGGCTTCCGGCAGCGAGAAGCCGCGGTCATCGACGAATTGAGCGCCCGGCCGCGCATCGTGCTCGCGACCGGGGGCGGCGCGGTGCTCGACGAGCGCACCCGCGAGCGGCTCCGCGAGCGCGGCCGCGTCGTGTATCTTCGAACGTCCGTGAACCAGCAGCTCATGCGCACCCGCCACAGCAGCCACCGGCCGCTGCTCGACAATCCGGACCCGCGCGGCACGCTCGAGCGCCTGATGGCCGAGCGTGCGCCGCTGTACGAGGGCCTGGCCACGGTCACCGTGGACACGGACGGGCGCAAGGTGAAGGCGGTCGTCGAGGAGATCGTGGGCCGGCTGGGCGCAGGGCGCGACCCATGACCGCGAGGGTGGACGTCGAGCTCGGCGGACGCAGCTATCCGATCCTGATCGGCAGGGGACTGATCGGCGACCCGGCCGTCATGGCGCAGGTGCTCGCAGCGCGCGACGTGCTGATCGTCACCAACGAGACGGTCGGCCCGCTGTACCTCGAGCGCGTCCGCGCAGGCCTCGCGGGCAGGCGCGTGCACGCACTCGCGCTCCCCGACGGCGAGGTGCACAAGACGCTGGCCACGGTCGCCCGGATCTTCGACGCCATGGTCGCGGCGCGCCTGAACCGTGACGCCTGCGTCGCCGCGCTGGGTGGCGGCGTCGTAGGGGACATGGCGGGGTTCGCTGCGGCGTGCTACCAGCGGGGCGTGGACTTCCTGCAGCTGCCGACGACCCTGCTCGCCCAGGTCGACGCGTCGATCGGGGGCAAGACGGGCGTCAACCATCCCGGCGGCAAGAACCTGATCGGGGCGTTCCATCAGCCGGTGGCCGTGGTTGCAGACACGGCGACGCTCACGACGCTCCCGCGGCGCGAGTTCCGCGCGGGGCTCGCCGAGGTGATCAAGCACGCATTGATCGCCGATGCGGCCTTCCTCGACTGGCTCGAGGGTCACCTGGACGCGTTGCTCTCGCAGGAGCCGGAGGCGATCGCACACGCGGTGCAGCGGTCCTGCGAGATCAAGGCTCGGATCGTCGCCGCGGACGAGCGGGAGCACGGCCAGCGCGCGCTGCTCAACTTCGGTCACACCTTCGGGCACGCGATCGAGACCGCGACCGGTTACGACCACTGGCTGCACGGCGAAGCCGTGGCGGTCGGGATGGCGCTGGCCGCCGGGCTCTCGCGGCGGCAGGGCTGGCTGAGTGTCGCCGACGTCGAGCGCATCACGGGGCCTGCTGCGCCGCGCGGAACTGCCCGACGCCGCGCCGGGCATCGGCGCCGAGCGCGCGCTCGAGCTGATGCGCATGGACAAGAAGGTGCTCGAGGGCCGCAACCGGCTGGTGCTGCTCCGGCGGCTGGGCGAAGCCGTCGTCACCGCGGATTATCGCCCGGATGCACTCGCCGACACCCTGCGCGAGCATCTCGAGGCCGGCGCCCGATGAGCCCCGAGCCCGTCCGGCTCGCGCCGTATGCGCAGCACGAGGAGCGTTCGCGCGGCCGGCGCCACGCGGAAGCGCCGCCACGGCATCGCGGCGAGTACCAGCGCGATCGCGACCGCATCGTGCATTCGACTGCCTTCCGCCGCCTGGTCTACAAGACACAGGTGTTCGTCAACCACGAAGGGGACCTGTACCGCACGCGCCTGACGCATTCGCTCGAGGTCGCGCAGATCGGGCGGAGCGTCGCGCGTGCGTTGGAGCTCAACGAGCCGCTGACCGAGGCGATCTGCCTCGCGCATGACCTCGGTCATACGCCGTTCGGTCACGCGGGGCAGGACGCGCTCAACGACTGCATGCGCGAGTTCGGCGGGTTCGAGCACAACCTGCAGTCCTTGCGCGTGGTGGACGAGCTCGAGGAGCGCTATGCGGAGTTCCCGGGCCTCAACCTGACGCTGGAGACCCGCGAGGGGATCCTGAAGCACTGCTCGGCGGCCAATGCCCGCACGCTCGGCGAGCTGGGTCTGCGGTTTCTCGAGCGGCGCCAGCCGGGGCTAGAGGCGCAGCTCGCGAACCTGGCGGACGAGATCGCCTACAACAACCACGACGTCGACGATGGACTGCGCGCGGGGCTGCTCGGCATCGACGAGCTGCGGGGAGTCGCGATGTTCCGCCGCCAGCACGACGCGGTCGCGGAGCACTACCCCGGCCTGGCGCCCCGACGCCTGATCCACGAAGTCGTGCGGCGGATGATCGACTACGTCGTGAGCGACGTGATCGATGCAACCGGACGGGCGCTCGCGGAGGCCGCGCCCGCGGACGCGGACGCGGTGCGCGCGCAGCCGGCCGCGCTGATCAAGTTCAGCGACGCCGTGCGGGAGGAGCACCTCGAGCTCAAGCGCTACCTGCGCGATCACCTGTACCGGCACTATCGCGTGCTCAGGATGACCAACAAGGCCGGCCGCATGCTGCGCGAGTTGTTCGAGGCCATGATGGACGACGTCGACCTCATGCCGACCGAGCACCAGGACGCCGCGCGGCGCATGGAGGCCGAAGCCGGACGCCCCGGGCGCGCGCGGGCCGTCGCGGACTACGTGGCCGGGATGACCGACCGCTTCGCCATCCTCGAGCACCGGCGCCTCTTCGACCCCGCCGAGCGCACGTGAGAACGCTATTCTTCCCCTCCCGTCCCCGTGCCTGATGCCATGTCTGTTCCGATGAGCCACAAGGACATCCCCGCGCGCGAGCGGCTGATCTTCGCGATGGACGTTGCCGATGCGGACACGGCACGGCGGCTTGCGGATCGGCTGGGCGACTCGGTGGCGTTCTACAAGCTCGGGCTCGAGCTCTTCATGGCGGGCGGCTACTTCGAGCTCCTCGACTGGATGGTAGCGCGCGGCAAGAAGGTGTTCGTCGACCTCAAGTTCTTCGACGTGCCGGCGACCGTCGCCGCTGCCGTCGGCAGGCTGCGCAATCGAGGTGTGGCGCTGACGACCGTGCACGGCAACCAGGCGATCATGGAGGCGGCGGCCGCCGCGAAGGGTGACGTCAAGGTGCTCGCGGTGACGGTACTCACGAGCCTGGATCGAGGCGACCTCGACGACCTCGGCTTCGCCTGCGACGTGGAGCAGCTCGTGCTGTCGCGCGCGCGACGTGCGCTCGAGGCCGGCTGCGACGGCGTGGTCTCCTCCGGGCTCGAGGCGCCGATGCTGCGCCGGTACATCGACCGGCGGCTGCTGGTGGTGACGCCGGGGATACGTCCGGTCGAGAACCGGCCGGTCGACGACCAGAAGCGCACCGTCGACGTCGCGCAGGCATTTGCCAACGGCGCCGACTACATCGTGGTCGGGCGCCCCATCCGCGACGCCCCCGATCCGCGCGCGGCGGCGCAGGCTATACAGGACACGATCGACGGCATCTTCGGCGGCGCCCGGGCGTGAGCGCGGGTCTGCAGAACGACCTGTTGCTGCGCGCGCTGCTGCGCCAGCCGACACCGCGTACTCCGGTCTGGATGATGCGCCAGGCGGGCCGTTACCTGCCGGAGTACCGGGCGACGCGCGAGCGGGCCGGGAGCTTTCTCGCGCTGTGTACGACGCCGGAGCTCGCCTGCGAGGTGACCCTGCAGCCGCTCGCGCGGTTTCACCTCGACGCGGCGATCCTGTTCTCCGACATCCTCACCATTCCACACGCCATGAAGCTGGGCCTCGACTTCGAGTCGGGCGAGGGCCCGCGCATCGCGAACCCGGTGCGAACCACAGCCGACATCGACCGGCTGGCCGTGCCGGACCCCGAGCGCGAGCTGCGCTACGTGATGGACGCGGTGCGCCTGGTGCGACGCGAGCTCGCCGGCCGCGCGCCGCTGATCGGATTTGCCGGCAGCCCGTGGACGGTCGCCACCTATATGGTCGAGGGCGGCAGCACGCGCAGCTTTAGCCGCATCAAGGGTCTGCTCTACGGCGATCCGCGCGCGCTGCACCGGCTGCTTGCCATCCTTGCGCGCGCCACGTGCGATTACCTGAACGCCCAGATCGCGGCGGGGGCACAGGTCGTGATGCTCTTCGACACCTGGGGCGGAGTGCTGACGCCGGCCGCGTACCGCGAGTTCTCGCTCGCGTACATGCATCGCATCGTCGCGGACCTGGTGCGCGAGCACGACGGTCGGCGCGTGCCGGTGATCCTGTTCACGAAGGGCGGCGGCGCGTGGCTTAAGGACATGGCCGCTACGGGCTGCGACGCGCTCGGTGTCGACTGGACCACCGATCTCGCCGACGCCCGCCGGATCGGCGGTGAGCGCGTGGCGCTGCAGGGGAACCTCGACCCGGGCGCGCTCTACGCGGCGCCAGCCCAGATCCGGGATCGCGTCGCCCAGGTGCTCGCGAGCTACGGTCGCGGCCACGGGCACGTGTTCAATCTCGGGCACGGCATTCATCCCGACGTGCCGCCCGAGCACGCGCAGGCGATGGTCGAGGCCGTCCACGAGCTGTCACCGTCGTACCACGCCTGATTCCGGAGCCGGCATGGACATCAGCAAGATCGGCATCGGCGAGGCACCCCCGCACGACATCAACGTCCTGATCGAGATCCCGCAGGGCGGCGTGCCGGTCAAGTACGAGCTCGACAAGGAATCCGGCGCGATGCGCGTGGACCGGTTCCTTCACACGGCGATGTTCTATCCCGGCAACTACGGCTTCATCCCGCACACGCTGTCCGGCGACGGCGATCCCGTCGACGTGATCGTCGTCGGTCCCGGACCGGTGGTGCCGGGCGCGATCATCCGCTGCCGGCCCGTGGGCGCGATGGTCATGAAGGACGAGTCCGGCCCCGACGAGAAGATCCTCGCCGTGCCGGTGGACAAGCTGCACCCCTTCTACAGCGGCGTGCGCTCGTACAAGGATCTGCCCCAGACGCTCTGCGAGCAGATCGTGCATTTCTTCCAGCACTACAAGGATCTCGAGAAGGGCAAGTGGGTCACGCTCGCGCGCTGGCTCGACACCGAGGGCGCCGAGCGGATGATCACCGAGGGCATCAGTCGCGCCGCCCGCCATGGCGATGACGTGGCCGCGCACTACGTCGCCGGCCTGTCGCTGGGAAAGAGGAAGAAGAAGTAGCTTCTATTCCTTCGGAACGCCTCGACCGAGGAGAGGTTCGAGCTTCGGCCAGACCTGCTCCAGCAGCCGCGGCTGTGCCGCGGCGTTCGGGTGAAAGCCGTCGTCCTGCATGAGCGCATCGTCGAGCGCAACGCCGTCGAGGAAAAACGGCACCAGCGGGATCCGGTACCGCGCGGCGAGCTCGCCATAGAGGCCGTGAAAATCCCGCGTGTAGACCGGCCCGTAGTTCGGGGGAATCCGCATCCCGATCAGCAACACGCTTGCACCGCTGCCCTGCGACAGGCGTATGAGCTTGTCGAGGTTCGCCTGGATGCCGGCGACCGGCAGGCCGCGGAGGCCGTCGTTCGCGCCGAGCTCGATCACGACCACCGCGGGCCGATGCCGTTCCAGCGCGCGCGGCAGGCGAGTCAGGGCGCCGCCCGTGGTCTCGCCGCTCGAACTGGCGTTGACCGCCCGGTGACCGTACCCTTCCTGCTTCAACCGCTCACCGAGCAGGGCGACCCAGCCCTGGTCGAGACGGATCCCATAGCCCGCGCTCAGGCTGTCCCCGAGGACCAGGATGCTCGGTTCGGCGGCGCGGCCGGTGCCGGCCGCGAGCGCAAGGCACAGGCTGAGCGCAACGAGGCGGAACGTGGATCGAACGGACACGGTGCTGGCGGCGGACGGGCTCGGCAAGCAGGTTAGCAGTCCCGAGGGAACGCTCGCCATTCTCGCGGAGGTGTCGCTCGAGGTGCGGCGCGGCGAATCCGTGGCGGTCGTCGGCGCGTCCGGAGCCGGCAAGTCGACGCTCCTCGCACTCCTTGCGGGCCTCGACGAGCCCACCAGCGGTCGAGTCTGGCTCGCGGGCACCGAGCTGACGGCACTCGACGAGGATGGACGGGCCGCAGTGCGTGCCCGGCACGTCGGCTTCGTCTTTCAGTCCTTCCACCTCGTGCCCTCGCTGACCGCGCTCGAAAACGTGATGCTGCCGCTCGAGCTCGCCGGGCGACGCGACGCGCGCGGCGCCGCGCTCGAGGTGCTGGGACGCGTCGGGCTCGCGGAGCGCGTCGGCCACTACCCGCGACAGCTCTCGGGCGGCGAGCAGCAGCGTGTCGCCATCGCTCGCGCCTTCGTCGCCGGGCCGGACGTGTTGTTCGCCGACGAGCCGACCGGCAATCTCGATGCGGTCACGGGCGGGCGGATCATGGATCTGCTCTTCGGACTGAACGCGGTCTCGGCGACGACGCTCATCCTGGTCACGCACGACCGATCGATCGCGGCGCGTTGCGGACGCATCGTCCGACTCGATGCGGGCCGCATGGTCGACGGCCAGGCATGAAGCCGAGACCTGGAGGAGGCGACCAGGCGTCGACGCGCGTCGCGGCCGCAGCGGTCGCGCCGCGGCTCGCGCTGCGCAACCTCGTGCGCGACCTCAAATCGGGCGAGCTGGCCCTGATGCTTGCCGCGCTGCTGCTCGCGGTGGCCTCGCTCACCGCGGTCGGCTTCTTCACGAGCCGCGTCAGCCG
The DNA here is from genome assembly GCA_963834855.1 of uncultured Gammaproteobacteria bacterium. Lineage (GTDB taxonomy): Bacteria > Pseudomonadota > Gammaproteobacteria > Steroidobacterales > Steroidobacteraceae > DATJKD01. Next base: position 29,309 of record CAWIDH010000033.1, read on the forward strand.
CGCGGTTGCGCAGCAGGCGGGCGGTGTGCTGGCCGCCGACCTGCGCCTGGAGTCCGCCCGGCCGATCGACGCGGCCTACGAGCGGGAGGCCGCCAGGCGGGGCCTTCGCACCGCACGGCTGCTCTCCATGCCGAGCGTGGTCTACTTCGGCAACGAGTCCTCGCTGGTGGCGCTGCGCGCCGCGAGCGCCGGTTATCCGCTGCGTGGCGAGCTCAGGATCGCGGAGCGCCCATTCGGCCCGGCGCAGGCGACCCGGGCGATTCCCGGCCCTGGCGAAGCGTGGGCGGACTCGCGCCTGCTCGCGCGGCTCGGCGCGCCGCTCGGCGCCCGGATCCGTGTCGGGGCGCACGACCTCACGATCACGCGGGTGCTCGACCAGCGGCCTGACCAGGGTATGGGTTTCAGCGACCTTTCGACGACGCTGCTGATCAATCTCGGTGACATCGAGGCGACGGCCCTCATCCAGCCGGGCAGCCGCGTGCGCCACGCATTGCTCCTCGCCGGCGATCCGGCGCCGGTCGAGTCCCTTCGCGCCTGGCTGCTCGCGAACAAGCGTCCCGGTGAGCGGCTCGAGAGCATCGCGGATGCAAGCCCGCAGATCCAGGCCTCCTCGCAGCGCTCCGGACGGTTCCTCTCGCTTGCCAGCCTCGTGAGCGTCCTGCTCGCGGCGATCGCGGTGGCGATGTCCGCGCGCCGGTACGCGGCGCGACACCTCGACCAGACGGCGCTGATGAAATGCATGGGTGCGTCGCAGGGATTTGTGCTCGCCCAGGTCGTGACGCAGCTCGTCGTCGTGGCGGTCGTCGTATCGGTGCTCGGCACGGCCATCGGCTACGCGGCGCAGGCGGTCCTCGCATGGTTGCTGCGGGACCTGGTGAGCGGCGAGTTGCCGGGGCCCGCGATGGGTTCCTTCTGGCTCGGGCTGGTCACCGCTGTCGTCATCCTGGTCGGGTTCGCCCTGCCGCCGCTGCTGCAGTTGAAGCGCGCGCCCCCCGCGCGCGTCCTGCGCCACGACCTCGAGCCGCCGCCGTTGCGCTACCTCGTCGTGTACGGCGTGGCGATCGCCGCAATACTCGTCCTGCTGCTCTGGCTGGTGCGGGACCTGAAGCTGGTGCTCTACCTGGCCGCCGGCATCGCGGGCACATTCGTCCTGCTCGCGCTGGCCGGCGCGGGCCTGGTGCGCGCACTGGCGCCGCTGCGCAGCGGGGTCGGCGTCGCCTGGCGCTACGGCCTCGCGAACATCGCGCGCCGCGGCCGCGACAGCGTCGTGCAGATCGTCGCGTTCGGGCTCGGCCTGATGGTGCTGCTGCTCCTCGCGCTGGTGCGCAACGACCTGCTCGAGGAATGGCGCGCCAGCCTGCCCGCGGACGCGCCCAACTTCTTTCTGATCAACATTCGTCCCGACGAGGGCGAGGCGCTGCAGGCGTTTTTCGCGCAGCGGCACCTGCCGCCGACCGAGCTCGTGCCGATGGTGCGGGCGCGGCTGACGGCGATCAACGACGTGCCTGCGGACCGGGTGAAGCTGCCGTCCGAGGATGCGCGGCAGTGGATCGAACGCGAAGCAAACCTCACCTGGACGAGAGTGCTGCGTGACGACAATCGCCTGGTCGAGGGCGAATGGTGGCGCGACGGCGACGGAGGCGGACCGCGCGTCTCGGTCGAGCAGGAGTTCGCGCGGGAGCTGGGTCTCAAGGTTGGCGATCGCCTGGCGTACGACGCCGCCGGCGAGCCGATCGAGGTGCGGGTCGCGAGCCTGCGCGAGGTGCGCTGGGACTCGTTCCAGCCCAACTTCTTCGTCGTGTTCTCGCCGGGCGTGCTCGAGGGCGTGGCGGGCACGCTGATCACGAGCGTGCACGTCGAGCCTGCGCAGCGGCCCGTGCTGGTCGAGCTCGTGCGGCGCTTCCCGGAGGTGACCATCATCGACATCGACGCGCTGCTGACGCAGGTGCGCGAGGTGATGGACAAGGCCGCGCTCGCCGTGCAGTACGTCTTCCTGTTCACGCTGCTCGCGGGCCTGGTCGTGCTGGCGGCTTCAGTGCAGGCCACACGCGACGAGCGGCGCTACGAAAGCGCGATGCTGCGCACGCTGGGCGCGAGCCGCCGAGTGGTGTTCCAGGGCGTGGCGGCGGAGTTCATGGCGCTGGGCGCGCTCGCCGGGCTCTTGGCCGCGGCCGGGGCGTCGGCGGCGGGTTACTTCCTCGCGCGCGAGCTGTTCGATCTTACGTACACGCCGGGTTCGACGATCTGGCTCGCGGGGCTTGCCGGCGGTGCGCTGCTGGTCGGCTTGGCGGGTGTGCTGGCGGCGCGCTCCGTGGTCACCCACCCGCCGATCGCCGCCCTTCGCGGATGACGAGGCGGACCCAGCCGACGTCGATGCGCTCACCGCGCCAGGTATAGCCCTGCAGTCGCAGCCGGTACTCGCCCGGCCCGAATGCGGTGGAGTTGAGGGAGATGCGCAGGTCGCGGTTCGAATCCGGTGACACCCGCTGCAGCACCATCATCCGTCCCTGGTCAGCCTTGTCGATCGCGACCGCGAACACCTGGAAGCGCGCGTAGCCGACGGGGATGAGGAGCTCGACCATCTCCGGCGGTTCGGGCCATGCAAGCTGCGCGTCGGGCGTCGCCGACCAGCTGCGCGGGTTCGGCACGACGCGCAGGGATCGATCGCGCGTCGGGGCGCGCAGTGTGAGGACTCTCACCTCCGACTCCAGCTCGATCCGCCGTTCGCGCTCGCGCCGCGCCCCGATCTGCGCCGTGGTCGCGAAAACGAGTGCGATCGCTGCCAGTGCGGCCAGCGCAGCCACTGCGGCCGGCTGCTGCCAGAGGGGTAGCGGAACCGGCTCCTCCGGTTCGCCCGGCTCGGTCGGGTCCGGCAGGGGCAGCTCGGCCTGCACGGCGGGCCGCCGCCAGCGCAACAGCGGCTTACCCCTGGTGCTCATGCGGATCCTCCGTTCTCATCGGAAGCGGCCCTTCGCGGCGCGTCGCCATTCTCGAACAATCCGTCCATCGCCTCTCGTTCCCGGTCGCGGATGGCGGTGAGGAACTGCCCCGCACCGCCCATCCTCTCGAAGGCAGCCAGGCCATGCTCGAGGAAGTCCTGCAGCCCGCCGAAGCCGGCGGCGTGCGCCGGTCCTCGCGCGAGGTGCACCAGCGCCCGAACGATGGGCTTCTTCACCACGCCGTCGAGGTACTGGCCGATGCGATGCATCAGGTCGATCTGCCGCTCGCGATCCGCGCGCCGCCCGACCGTGCGGTAGGCGTCGGAATAGCTGTCCTGGGTGATCCGGCCGTCGGGCAGCGCGCGCACGAGTTCCGCGTCGAGCTCCTGCGAGAGCACCTCGAGCTCGATCGCGAGGCACAGTGCCGCGAGCGCATCGGGCGGCAATAACCGCTCCATCATGCGCTCTACCTTGAGGAGGTCGCGGTCGCGCGCCCGCGGATCGCCCGATGCGTAGAGCTCCTCGACGAAGAATTCCACCGCCGGCCGGTATCGCGGGTCCTCGTACAGGTCCCGGTGCGTGCGCAGGAGGCGCTTCGACTGCCACGCCTGCAGCTCATTGAGCCGCTTCGCGAGCTCGGGCTCGCCACGGAAAACGTCACGCAGTTCGGCATTGCGCGTGAGCAGCTTGTGCAGCGTCCCGGGTTCCACGCGGCGGCGATGCGTCTCGCCACCATGGGATGCGCGCAGCCTCAAGCCCGTAGCCCGGACCGCACGGCCGTTTCCAGCCGGTCGAGCGCAAGGTGCAGCGCGCCGGTGACCGGCTGCAGCCGCCGCCGACGCTCGTGTATCGCGCCCTGGAAGCGCCGTGCATCGTCCTCGAGCACGTCGCGCCGCAGCCGCAGGCCATGACGCCTGAGCACGCGGCTGACGGCGTTGGCGTTCGCGAGCAGGTCACGTCGCGTGCTCAGGTAGGCGTGCTCGGAAAGCCGCTTGCGATCCGTGTAGCTGAACACGTTCCTGACGAAGAGCTCCTCGTCGCTGCGGTCGGGCTCGATGAGCAACATGTCGGTGCGCGGATAGCGCCGATCGTAGGATGCCATGCCGACCTGCATGCGCGACTGGATCAGCGCGCGAAACGTCTGCGACAGCACGACCGGAAGTCCGCCGCGTGCGAGGTCGACTGGCCCGTTGCCTCCCGGCCGGCGTGCCGCGCTCGCGGCGTCGAAGGCCACCAGCGGGTTGATGCAGATCGCCAGGTCGACGCCTGCGTCGAGCAGCACGGAGGCGTTCATCGTGCGCATCAGCGCGCCGTCGACGTAGGTGTGGCCGTCGATCTCGACCGGCGGGTACAGGCCCGGCAGGGCCGTGCTTGCCTGGATGGCGCGCGAAATAGGTACGTCGTCGAGCCCCGGCTCGCCGAAGCGCACCGAGTATCCGCCGTTCAGCTCCGTCGCGACGATGTAGAGCTTGTGGCGCAGCTTGCGGAAATCGTTGCTGCGCCCGTGCTCCGAGAAAAACCGCGCCAGGAAGCGCTCGTAGGGCCGGCTGTCGCACAAGCCGGTGGGCAGCAGCCGACCCAGCGGGTCGAGCGCCTCGGCCCAGCTCCTGGCCGGGTCACGCAGGTATCGCGTGACGATGTCGGCCGCCAGGGCCGGCGCGCTCGCGACGCGGTCCAGGTACTCGAGGAAGGCCGGTCGCAGGAACAGGCCGGGCTCGACGGGATAGTCGAGCGAGTCGTTGTTGATGAAGATGACGCCGAGATCCGCGGTGTCCAAGCCATTGGCGAGGCCCGCCGCAACCATCGCTCCCGAGCTGACGCCGGTGTAGATCTCGAAGTCGTTGAGGTCCAGGCCCTCGACGGCCTCGCGGATCGCGTGGAGTGCGCCGAGCTCGTAGAACGCGCCGACCGGGCCGCCACCCGCCAGCGCGAGACCGAAGCGACGCCGACTGGTGCGTGACCTGGATGAAGCTGGCTGCAGATCGAGCATGGATCCGCGAAAGAATCAGGCCCGCCGGGTGCGCCGCGCGAGTCGCGCAGGCTTGCGTGCGGCGCGGCCCGCGGCGCGCTTGCGGGGCTTCGCCTGCCTGCGCGATAGCGCCTTGACGCTTTGGTTGAGCTCCTCGACGCGCCGGGTCAGCCGCCGGACTTCGTCGGCCGTGGGTACGCCGATCTGCATCAGCGACTTCTGCACCCGGTCCTGGAACAGGGTCTCGAGGCTTTCCCAGGTTTCGTTTGCCTGCGTGCGGGCGGTGTCGAGCCGCGCCTGCATCGAGCCCTGGGCGGTATCGAATGCGTCCCGCACCATGCGTTCGGCGCCCGAGCGCGAGCGCTCGAGCAGCTTCAGCCCCTCGGTCACGGCTTCCTGGAACGCCGCGGGGCCCTCACGCTGGGCACGCGAGATCGCGCCCATGCCCGCGAGCCAGATCTGCTGCACGCCCTCGATCATTCCCGCGGGGATGCCGCCGGCTCGCCCACCGCCCGGGCCCTTCGGGCGCGAGGCGCTTCTGCGTTTCCGTGTCGCCATCGAACTCTCCCCGGCGGCAATGGCCGCAACCGGATCGCGGATCGACGAGGGCGCATCCTAGCGTCATGCTGCACTGTGTCAATCGGGCCCGCTCACGCGACTCCTAGGTCTGCTCTGCTTTGCCGTAGTCGTACCAGACGGCCTCGATGTTGTTGCCGTCCGGGTCATACACGAACGACGCGTAATAGCCGGGCCAGTACTCGGCCCGATATCCGGGGCCGCCATTGTCCTTCCCGCCCGCTGCAAGCGCCGCCCTGTGAAAGGCCGCGACTTCGTCTCGATTCCTCGCCTCGAATGCCACATGCGTCGGCACGACGGTGTCTTTCTTCGTGATCCAGAAATCGGTGTTCTTGCCGTCGTTGAAGCCGGCAGCCTCGCCGTACTCCATGTTGTTGTCGTATCCGAGCGGCGCGAGCGCCTTGATATAGAACTGTTTCGACTTTCTGTAATTGCTGACGGCAAGGGACGTATGGGCGATCATGATGCGCACTCCTTCGAGCATCGATTCAGCTCGCGTGATCAAGGACGGGCGATAAGCGTACGCGACCCTCAATGCCTGGTCGCCTCGCGCCAGCGCGCGGGCGTGGTGCCGGCGGGTGCTGACCTTCGGGCCATGATGGGGCGGCCTGGAACCGCAAGGAACTGTTGTGCCGACTGGTGATCTAAAACAACGCATGGTTCGCACAAGCCGAGCGATTGGTACGCACCGCGTCATGATTCTGAGCATGGGCCTCGTGGGCTCGTTGCTGATCAGCGGAGTGACACGGGCCGACGACTTTTTGACATTGCGCGCCAAGCTGGAACCAGTTGACCGTCAGCCAATCGCGATCCCAAGAACTCAACCGGTTCTCCTCAAGCCATTGCGACTGACGCTGACCCAGGCGGAGCTGCAGACCATTATTGCCAAGTACGAGAAGAGCTCGGGCTCTGGCATGGGCGGTCAACTCGAGGAGATCACGGTGACAGCTCCCGTGGAACTTCTGCCAATGCGTGACCTGACTCAGGAAGTCTGGGGAGGAATTGCCGCTCCGTTGTGGGCGGTATTACATCCTACGCAGGCGTGGCGGATCTTCTTGCCGATTCCGCCTGAGTAGCTGGGCTTCCGGACAATATCTTGCCCCGGCGCTGCGCCGGGTTCGGTCTACCAGACCAGATCCTGGTCAGTGCGGCCCATGAGTTGCGTCATGCCCGCGTCCTCCCATGGCCACCCCTGGTCTTCTTCTCTTTCACCTTCCTCATCTCCTTTCGTGTGCTCTCGCGTCTTGTCGCGGCCTTCCCCTGCTTCTCTCCTTCCTTCTGACCCCGGAGCGCGCCTGCGCTCACGCAAGCCCGCAGCTTCTCGAGCTCGGGCGCGAAGAGGTCGACGACCCGTTGTGGATCCGGCACGAGATTTCGGTCCGCGATCATGCCGACGTGCACGCGCCCCGCATAGGTGAGCACGCTGACGCCCAAGCCCATCGAGCCGCTCTGCGGCACCCAGAAGTACATCTCGGTGATCCGCTGGCCACACAGGTAAAGCGGGGTCTTCGGGCCGGGGACGTTCGAGACGACCGCCGTGCCCTTGCGGCTGAAGAGCTCGATGGCCGGGGCCTGCGCGGCCGCCGGGAGCATGCCCAGCAGGCCGAGCACCGCGAGGGTCATCGGCGGCTGCATCGAACCCTTGAGTGCAGCCATCGTCGAGTGCATCGCATAAAGCCGTCGCAGTGGATTGCGCAGCCCGAGCGGCATCTCCACGAAGATCAGCCCGAAGCGATTCCCCAGTGACAGCTCCTGCTCGGAGCCGCGGAGATTCACCGGCACGGTGGCGCGGATCTTGAGCCCGTGGGTGTCGAAACGCTGGTCGCGCAGCCAGGCACCCAGCGCGCCCGCCACCGTGGACATCAGCACGTCGTTGACCGTGCATTCCAGCGCGCGCCCGACCGACTTGACGTCCTCGAGCGGCAGGGGATCGGCCCAGGCGACAGCCTTGCGGCCGGAGAGCGCCGCTCGATACGGCGTGCGCGGGTCATCGGGCAGCGCGATGACCCTGGCGAGCTCCGCCGCCATGTCACCGGCCTGGCGCGCGAGTGTCGCTGCCCGTGCAGGATGCAACGCCTGCTGCAGTCCGGCCTCGATCAGGCGTGCACCCTCGGTCAAGGCCGTTTCGAGCACCGCGCCGGCCGGCGGCGAGATCTGTCGTACCCAGTCGATCAGCGGCAGCTCGGCGCGGGCGCGCGCTCGCACGCCCGCCCTGCGCCGGGCAGCGGGCACGGCATCGCGGGCCGCTGCGCGATCCTCGGTCATCGACAACAGCACCCGGATCATCGCGATGCCGTCGGCGTAGCAGTGATGGATGCGCATGATCCATGCGCTCCCGCCGCCATAGCGCGAGACCAGGTGCACCTGCCACAGGGGACGCTCGCGATCGAGCGTCGTGCTTGCGAGCTCCGCCGTTAGCGACTCGAGCTCGGTCCGGCCGCCGGGGGCCGGCAGCGCGACGACCCTGAGGTGCGCATCGAGATCGAAGTTCGCGTCATCGACCCAGGCGGCGCCCAATGCATCGGCCACGGGCCGTTGACGGAAGCGGGGAAAGCGCAGGAAGCGCTCCTCCAGCAGGCGGCGGAACGCAGCGGCTGAAAGCGGCGTCTCCGTGACGGTGACGCTCACGATCACCATCGAGTTGACGTCGGAGTCCATGCGCAACCAGGCGGTATCGACGCCCGACAGGCGCTCGCGGTGTGCTGCGCTCATGGCAAACGTTGACCTGTTCGGGAACGGCTTCTATGGTAGGCGCAAAACCGGTGCGGGGCTTCTGCGCCGATCCTGCCTGGGGAGTAGCTGATGAATTACTTCGTGACCGGTGCGACCGGTTTCATCGGTCGCTACCTGGTGCGCGCGCTGTTGCATCGCGGCAAGGGCAACGTGTACGTCCTGGTGCGCGCGCGGTCGGTCGGCAAGCTCGACGAGATGCACGAGTTCTGGGGCAAGGACGCGGCCCGGCGTGTCATTGCGGTCAAGGGCGACCTCGCCCACAAGGATCTCGGCGTCGGGGCGGCCGATCTGCGCAAGCTCAAGGGCAAGATCGCGCATTTCTTTCATCTCGGCGCCGTCTACGACATCGAAGCGAGCGCTGAGTCCATGCACCGGGCCAACATCCAGGGCACCGAGCACGCGCTCGCCTTCGCGCACGCCGTCAACGCCGGCTGCTTTCACTTCGTGAGCTCGATCGCCGCGGCGGGTCTCTACCGCGGCACCTTTACCGAGGACATGTTCGAGGAAGCCGAGGACCTCGAGCACCCATATCACCGCACCAAGCACGATTCGGAGGGCATGGTGCGCGCCAACGGCCGCGTGCCTTTCCGCATCTACCGCCCTGGCGCAGTCGTGGGGCATACGAAGACCGGCGAGATCGACAAGATCGACGGCCCCTACTATTTCTTCAAGGCCCTGCAGAAGCTGCGCGAGTCCTGGCCGCGCTGGATCCCGCTGGTGGGCGTCGAGGGCGGCTACCTCAACCTCGTGCCGGTCGACTTCGTCGTGGACGCGATGGTTTACCTCGCGCACCTGAAGGGCAAGGACGGCCGCTGCTTCCACCTCACGGACCCGCGGGTGATGCGCGTCGGCGAGGCCCTCAACATCTTCGCGCGCGCCGCCCACGCACCGGAAATGGCGATGCGTATCGATCCGAAGGTGTTCGCGATGGTGCCGGAAGGCGCGCTCGCGGCGCTGGGACGGAACAAGCCGGTGCAGAACGTCTTCGACCAGCTCCTGCGCGACCTGCAGGTTCCGCGTGCCGTGCTGCAGTTCATCAACTACCCGACGCGCTTCGATTCCAGCGCCACGCAGGCGCTGCTCGACAAGGCACGCATCCGCGTGCCGCCGCTCGAGGACTATGCCTGGCGGCTGTGGGACTACTGGGAGCGCCACCTCGACCCCGACCTGTCCATCGACCGGAGCCTCAAGGGCGCGGTCAAGGGCAAGGTCGTCGTGATCACCGGCGGATCCTCCGGCATCGGCGAGGCCACGGCCATCCGCATCGCGGATGCCGGCGGCAAGGTCGTGATCGTCGCACGCGACGAGGAAAAGCTCGCCGAGGTGCGTAAGCGCATCACCGATCGCGGCGGCTTCGCGAAGACGTACTCCTGCGACATCACCGACTACGCCGCGAACGACAAGCTCGCGCGCGATATCCTCAAGGAGTTCGGCGGCGTCGACGTGCTGGTCAACAACGCCGGCCGCTCGATCCGCCGCTCGATCAACCTGTCCTACGACCGGTTCCACGACTTCGAGCGGACGATCCAGCTCAACTACTTCGCCTGCGTGCGGCTCACCATGAACCTGCTGCCGTCGATGACGGCGCGCAAGTCCGGTCACATCGTCAACATCTCCTCGATCGGCGTGCTGACCAACGCCCCGCGCTTCTCGGCGTACGTCTCTTCGAAGGCAGCGCTCGAGTCCTTCGCGCGCTGCGCGGCGGCCGAGTTCCACGACGAAGGCGTGCACTTCACGATCATCAACATGCCGCTGGTGCGCACGCCGATGATCGCGCCGACGAAGATCTACGACGATATGCCGACGATCATCACGCCCGACGAGGCGGCGGACATGATCGCCGACGCCATCATCCGCCGGCCGCAGCGCATCGCCACGCGGCTGGGGCTCGCCGCCGAGATCATGCACCTGATGATGCCGAAGATGTCCGAGGTGGTGATGAATTCGGCTTTCCGCATGTTCCCGGACTCGGCGGCCGCCCAGGGCAAGAAGGGCGAGGAGGCGCAACGGCCGCCGACGCGCGAGGCGATGATCTTCGCCACCATCATGCGGGGCATACACTGGTAGGACGGACCGCTGCCCGAGAGGCTGTACGCCTGGCTGAGAGGCAGTCTGATCATGCGAAGCGGAGACGTTGGGATCACGGTGCTTGCACTGGCGGTCGCGGTGTCGGCGCTGATGCCGTTGCCGGCGTTGGCTCAGGCCAAATCCGCGCAGAGCGATTGCGCGCGGGCGGTGGCGAGCCGTGGCTACTCGGTGACGGGGTCGGGGAACTTCCGCCAGCAACCCGGCGGCTGGCTGCTCGACATGCAGGTGAGGAGCCCGCAGGGGCAGGTGTCCAGCGGCAGCTGCTACGTCCAGACGTCGACGGGCGCCGTGACGCTGAGGGGCTTCGGCGGGGCGTTCGACAACGTGGGCGGCGGCGCCAACATGACCTTCGACTGCGCATCGAACGACGGGAAATACCGGGAGTGTCAGCTGCCGGTCGACGGCCGGGCCCGGCTGGTGAAGCGCCACTCCCGCGCCCCCTGCGACGAGAACCAGAGCTGGGGCCAGCGCGGCGACCGCGTCTGGGTGACCAACGGCTGTCGCGCGCGGTTCGAGGTCATCCAGGGCGGCACCGCCGGTGGCGGGCAGTTCTTCGACTGCCGGTCCACCGACGGCCGGTACCGGGAATGCCGGATCCAGGGCGGCAGCAATGCGGAGCTGGTGCGAGCCTATGCGGGCAATTGCCGTAAGGATTCGACCTGGGGGCTGCGGCCGGGCCTGGTCTGGGTGACGGCTGGCTGCCAGGCGCAGTTCCGGGTGACTGGTGGTGGGGTTGGTGGCGGTGGCTCGAGCGTCATGCTGCAGCGCACCGAGGCGGCGTGCCGGGCCGAGGCGCAACGCCAGTACATCTCGGTGCGGACGATTACCCCGGCGCGCAATCAGGGCAGCTACTGGCAGGCGACGATCACCGGGTATCTCCGCAACCAGCTCGTACCGGTCGACTGCCGTTACGACCCGCAGAGCAACCGGGCGAGCCTGTTCATCGACACGGGCGGCGGCGCGAGCCCCGGCACCGATCTGAAGGTCAAGGCGGAGCGGGCGTGCTTGGCGCACGCGAAGCGGGTGGGATACACGGTCTATGGCCAGAGCGCTGCCGAGTCGGCGGGAAACGCCTTGAGCGTGGCCCTGAACCTCAAGCAGGGCAACCAGCTGTTTGCGGCCGTGTGCTACTACGACCCTCGAACCGGTCAAACGCGACTCGAGCAGGTACGGCCGCAGCCCCGCTGACGGACGCGAGCCGGACTCATTCCAAGCACACGCCGACCCATGCCGGTCGGCGCGCTGCGGCGCCCTTTACCAGAAATTTCATCCGATTGCGTCGAATTCGGATTGTGCGATGGCCCGGACGGTGGCATCCTAATTCGCACCGCCAGGAAGGCGTCCAATACAAACAGGGAACCGGGCGCCAAGGGGACGGCGCCACTACTGGGTCGGAGTTGTGGGAATGAAGATTCTTCTATTGATGTTCCTGGTGGGAATGCTTGCCGTGGTGTCCGTCGTTGCGCTGCGGCGCCGGCGGGAGAAGCGCCGCAACGAGCGCGCCAAGGCACTGCGGGCGGAAAGGCTCAAGGCGCGCAAGCGGACCGTGCCGCACGTGTCTTCGAACCTGTGTGGATCCGCCGTCCCGGAGCCGACGACCCGGTCGTCTGCGCCCCTGCAGCGTCCGCCACCTAGTCGCGCGGCGTAGGTCGATCCTGTCGCCGGGCCGATTGCGCCCGGCGCGCTCAATCGCGCGACAACTCGCGCAGCGTCGCTGCGGACGCCTCCCAGTTCTGCCCGTCAAAGGGCTCGACGTTGAGCCTTTCGATGGTCGACGGGTCGAGGCAACGTGCGTTTACGCTGTATCCGTCCGGATTCGAGCGCGGCACGTAGAAGGACTTGATGCCGCAGCGCCGGCAGAAAAGGTGACGCGCGGTCCCCGTGTTGAAGGTGTATCCCACGAGCGAGTCCTCGCCGGAGATCAGCCGGAACCGGCTGGCAGGGACGATCAGGTGCAGGAAGCCCGTCATTCGGCAGATCGAGCAATTGCACTCCTGGACGAGCAACCGTGCCGGGGCGTCGACTTCGAAGACGACGTCGCCGCAGTGGCAGCCGCCGCTGTGCCGGACGAACTCACTCATGAGAAAACCCGGTAATTTGGCTCAGAGCTCATTATTTCCCGTAAATGAGCTCAGAGCTGATTATTCCGTGCAAATGAGCTCAGAGCCGATTTTCCACGGTTAATCAGCTCCGAGCCAATTTTCGGGGTCGCTCCTGGCATCCCGGGAGGCGGCGGGCGATTGCGGTAGCATGCAGGCAGCGATGCGTTCCGACTCGATGCCCGTCGTCCTGCTGGTCAAGGCCGTCGAGGAAGCCGACCAGATCCACTCGGCACTGCCCCTTGCCGATCGCGAACAGGCCACCCGCGAGACGCTGCGCGCGCTCGGCCTCTCGACCGCGGAGTTCGAAACCCAGGGCAGTGAGCGCCGGATCGTCCGGCCGCTCGCCGCTCGCGCTCGCCGGCTCGCGGAGGTGCTTGGGCGCCGCTATCCCGTCGTCCATGAGCTGCTCGACAGGGTGCGCTGGCCGGGGTGGCTCTCGGCGGCACTGATCATTGGTGCCTTCGCGGTCGGCGTCGCCCTCTCCGCCCTGGATGGCACGCGCCGGATCAATATCCTGGCCTTTCCGTTCCTCGGCGTGATCGCCTGGAACCTCCTGCTGTATCTCGTCCTGGGCGCAACCTGGCTGCGGCGGGCGATTGGACTGACCGGCGCGGCCGTGAAGCCAGCCACCGGGCGTGGGCTCGCGGCCATCGCGACCCGGGTGATTGCCCGCCCCTTGCGGACGCTCGCCCGGAAGACCGCCGAGGTGCACTCGACACTCGGTCGGGCCGTCGATTCGTTCGTCGGCGAGTGGAGCCGTTATGCGGCGCCACTGATCGCGGCGCGCTCGCGGCGCCTGCTGCATCTGGGCTCGGCCGCCGTCGCGCTCGGCCTGATCGCCGGGCTTTACTTTCGCGGCATCGTGTTTCGCTACGAGGCGGGCTGGGAGAGCACGTTTCTCGGGCCCTCACAGGTCAGGGACGTGCTGGGCGTGCTGTTCGGTCCCGCGGCGCGCTGGTCCGGGGTGGCCCTGCCGGCGTCGGCGGAGGACGTCGCGGCGTTGCGCTGGGACACCGCCGGCGGCGGTGGGGACGCCGCGCCGTGGATCCACCTGATCGCCGTCACGCTGCTGATGTACGTCGTGGTCCCGCGCCTGTTGCTCGCCGCCGGTGCCTGGCTGCAGGAGCTGCGGCTCCGTCGCGCATCCGCCCTTCCGCCGCCGCTCCTGAGCTACGCGCGACGCGCATTCGGGGCGGCGGGACGCGGGTTGCGCACCGCCGTCGCGGCAGTGACGCCCTACGCCTACGAGCCGCCCGCCCGGACGTTGGCAGCGCTGGAACGGACGCTCGCGACTCGCTTCGGAGCCGGTGTCCGGCTCGCCGTGCAGCCGCTGCTGCACTATGGCGAGGAGGCGGCGGCAGCGCGGCTCGTTGCCAGCGGCAACGCGCCGTCCGATGCGCAGGTGCTGCTCTTCAGCCTCGGGGCGACCCCGGAGAGCGAGAACCACGGCTCGGTGGTCGCCGCAGTCCGCGACGCCGTGCAGCGCGCGCGCCCCGCGCCCGAACTCCTGGTCGTCATCGACGAGTCGCCGTATGCGGTGCGACTGGGCGCCGATGCGACGCTCTCGTCGCGTCTCGTGGAACGGCGCGAGCTGTGGCGGCAGTTTCTCGACGGTTACGGTCTCGAGGCGACTTTCCTGCCGGAACTGCCCTCGGAAATGGGGACAGGTTTATTTTCCGACGAAGGTCCGCTTCCTGGACGGCCGGGTGTACCGTAGTGCAACCGAAAAATGGCGAGCGTCGCGCCCGCCCGACGGCGCCTGTAAAATGCGCTGGTTGGCACAATAGCCGGTATAAGAACGATGAATTCGGTCTGCCCCTGCGCTCTGTCGATGCTTGCGGTCTGGTCAGGTCTTGCGTCCGCCGAGGGTACGAACCCTGCTGTGTTCGGCATACCCCTCGGTTCGGCGCTGCAGATTTCCGAGTGCGACAAGAGGCTGGTTGGGGGGTTGACCATGTACGCGCCTGGCGCCGCCACGTGTTTCGAACGGCTGGGTGTACAGGAGAAATTGCGCGCAACGGCGTCGGTCGAAGACGACTCCATCCTCATCAGATTCGCAGCGAACGAGGCTCCGGCCGTCATGAGCGGAGGCGCTGCTATTGGTCTGGTCGTAGCCGGGAAGCTGGAAGGGCTGACCTTCAATACACGGGGTACCGATGCCCAGTCGCCGGTGATGGACGCGCTAAAGCAGACCTTCGGCGAGCCGACCTCAATCGGGCCGAAGCAGGTGCAGAACAGCCTGGGAGAGACCTTCGATACGTTCGACGCTGCGTGGGCGTTGCCGCAGGTGGAAATCCTCTTTCGCGCTGTGACTGCCCGGGTCGATGTCGGACTGCTGAGCGTCGACACGGATCGTGGTCGCGATCACAGACTGCGGCGCGCGGCCGGATCCGCCAAACCGGCCCCATGATTGGCAAGATCCGGGGGGCCTGTCGATCGTCGCGCCTCGCGAGCTTCCGCATCGCGGCGATTCGCAGGATCGGGGTAGTCGTCATGTTTGCAGCGGTGCCGTTGTCGGCGCAGACTCCGGAACCCGCAGCGTCTGCGCAGGCGGACCTGCTGCGGTCGAAAATCGTCGTGGCACTGGCCGAGCAGCGGCACGACGCGGTGCTCGAGGGCATGACGGCGTACCGGACACTCGAATCGGAGGGCGTCGCGATACCGGTCGCACTGCTATTTGCAGAGTCGGAAGCGGCGCTGGCCCTTCGCGACTGGCTCCGCGCGTATACGGCGCTTGGTGAGTACCTTGCCCGTGCAGATCCGACCGATCCGCTGTACTCGGACGCGTTGCGAAGGTTCACCGGCGTCGAGACAAAGGCCTTCGAAGTGGCCGAGGCGCGTGATCGCGAGATGCAACTCGCCGCCGCGGCTGAAGTGAAGGCGATCGACGAGCAGAAGAAAGCCGAGGACGCCCGGTTCGTCGATGCGCTGTTCGCGGATCTCGTCGTCGTGCCGGCAGGAAAATTTCGCATGGGCGACGCCTCCGGCAAGGGCGACGCTGATGAGCGCCCGTTGCGCAACGTCAGCATCGCCGCGTTTCGCCTCGGCCGGTACGAGGTGACTTTTGAGCAATTCGACCGGTTCTGCGCGGCCACCGGGCGCAAGCCGCCCGACGACAACGGCTGGGGCCGCGAGCAGCGGCCCGTGATCAATGTGAGCTGGGACGATGCCATTGCGTTCATCGCCTGGCTCAACGAGCAGAGCGGACGTACATTTCGCTTGCCTTCCGAGGCCGAATGGGAATATGCGGCCCGCGGCGGCCGCGCGGGCGACTATTGGTGGGGCGCCGAGTTCAGCCCGGAGTATGCGAATGCAAAGAGCACCAGCGGCCGCGACCAATGGCCAGGCACCGCGCCTGTCGGACAGTTTCCTGCGAATCCGTTCGGCCTCTCGGACATGAACGGCAATGTTCGCGAGTGGGTGCAGGACTGCTGGCATCCCGACTATTCTGGCGCGCCGGTCGACGGTCAGGCCTGGCTGACCGGCGAGTGCAGTCGGCGCGTCGTGCGCGGCGGCGCCTGGAACCTGGGTGGCGCGTCGCTTCGATCATCCGACCGGGAGTGGGACGACATGAACTTCGGGTTCACTGACCGCGGCTTCCGCGTCGCGACGAGCGAATAGATGCAGCTGGGAACCTCCGAATTCGAGCGCGCGCTGAACGCGGTGAGCGAAGGTCGCGTATCGCTCGACAGCCTGTTGACCGTGTTGTCGCGCGAGGACCAGGTCGGCGCTGGCGAGCGCGCCGCGCGGCTTGGCATGGTGCAGGCGCTGTGCAACTCCGGCCGGCTGTCGGAAGCGGCGTCCGACAAGGTCATGAAGACGATTTACAGGTCGCCGGACCCGGAAGTATTGGCGCCAGCATCTGCTCCGTCCGCGCCGGTGTCAGGCAGCCATCCCTCGAACTGGTCGGCCTGGGCGGAGAATCAGCCGCCCGCGCCGCCACTGACACCTGGGTGCGTGCTGCGCGATCGTTTCGTGCTCGAGGAAGTGATCGGTGCGGGCGGCATGAGCGTCGTGTTCCGCGCGCTGGATCGGCGTCGCGAGGAGGCGCAGGACCGCCAGCCTCACGTGGCCATCAAGGTGCTTGGCGACGAGTTCAAGCGCCATCCGGATGCGTTACGCGCGCTGCAGCGCGAATCGCGCAAGACACAACGCCTCGCGCATCCGAACATCGCGAGCGTCTACGATTTCGACCGCGACGGCCCAAACGTCTACATGGTCATGGAGTTGCTCGTCGGCGAGCCGCTGGACGAGCTCCTGCGGCGACGAGGCATTCTCGGTTTCGAAAAAATCGAAGCGCTTCGCATGCTTTCGGAAATGGGCGCGGCGCTGTCACATGCGCACGGGCTCGGGATCGTGCATTCGGACTTCAAGCCGTCCAACGCGTTCCTGACACAGAGCGGCGAGACGAAGGTCATCGACTTCGGAGTCTCCCGGGCCACGAAGCCCAGGAGTGCCGGAGGCCAGACCGTGCTGACGATGTTCGACGCCGGAAAACTGGGTGCTATCACGGCGGCGTACTGCAGTCCTGAGCAGATGCTCGGCGACGCCGACCCGGACGCGCGTGACGACGTCTACGCCTTGGGAGTCGTTGCCTACGAGCTGCTCTCGGGCAAACACCCCTTCGGTGGCCGCTCCGCGCTGGATGCCCAGCTCAAGGGGCTTTCAGTCGAGCCTATCGAAGGTTTGAGCGACGATCAGAATGCCGCCCTGCGGGCAGCGCTCGAATGCCGACGCGAGCACCGGACGGAGTCGGTCCTCGAATTGCTGCAGGGTCTGGGAATACACCCTGCGCCCGGCGGGCGCGCCGCAGGGCCGCACCCGACGCCTCACGAGCTACGGCACATTCCGCTCGATGGGACCCGCCTTCGCGCTCGCGCGCCGTCGGCCGCGTCCGGCCACCCGAAGCCGGTACCGCCCGCGGTGTCGCCGTGGCGACGTCGAGTGCTGAGCACGGCGCTCCTGGTGGCCGTCTCAGGAGCTGCGTTCTACGGGTTTCAGCAATGGCAGATGCGCTCGAACGAGGCGCTGGAGCAGCAGCGACGCGCTACGGAGGATGCCGAGCGCGGCCGCCAGGCGGCGGAGGCGCTGATCGAGCAGGAACGACTGGCGCGTCAGAAGGCCGACGAGGAACGGCTCGCGGAGGAAGCCGCGCGTCGGCAGGCGGCGAGCGCACGCGCCAAGGCCGAGAAGGCCCGGGCCGCCGCCAAGGCGAACCCTTCAGCGCTGGCCGGGTCCGTTGTTTCAACCGACTTGCAGCGCGCAATTGCGGCGGAGGAAGCGGAGCAGGCTGCAGGTACGGCTGTGCCGGGAGTGCAGGCCAGCGACCCGTCCGTAGAGGCGTCGACCGACGCCACCGCTCCGCAGGAGTCGGTCTCGACCGAAGCGCTGAGCGATGCGGCGGATCAGGCCGGCAAGCGCACTCTCTATCGGTGGCAGGATGAGTCCGGCGCAGTCCATTACGGAGTCGAAGTGCCCGAGCAGTACAAGGACAGCGCGATCGTGATGCTGCCGGGCGAGTAGGCTGAAGCGGCCGCGCGAGCGGATCCCGCGGCGCTCAGTCGTTCAAATAAAATCGAAGCGCTGCACTGACAGCCTCTCGAGAAAGAATCGGACGTGCCGGTACCCTATCGGTGTTCGCTGACGAGATTCCAAGTGGGCGGTATCGCAGCCACATAAAGCCGTCGACATGGTGATCACCGTCAGCTGGCCGACGATCGCCGGCGAGCGTCGCGCCCGCCTGACGGCGCCTTTCTGCATCGGTGGCGACGCCAATGGCGAATTGCAGATTGACGAACAGAAGGTCACCCGGGCCTACGCTGCTGTGTTCCTGCGCGACGGGCAGTGGTGCGTGCGTGACCTTGGCTGCCCCAACGGCCTCTTAATCAATGGAACGCGGGTCGACAATGGAGTCCTGCCACGGTGCGCGGCGCTCGCGCTCGGCAGCTCAGGCCTGGAAGTCAGGCTGGAGGTCGGCGACCCCGACCCGCTGGGGAGCCAAGTCCCGGCTGCCCAACCTCCCGGCGGCCAAGCGGCGAACCGCACCGTGCTTCACGGATTCGGCGCCCCCTCGCCGCGCTCCCCATCGAGCGCCGACATACCGCCGATCGCCGTGCGGGTCGGGACCGAACCCGCGCCACGCGACTACCGGGACCGCGCCCGCATCGGGCGCGATCCGGGCTGCGACATCCGCGTCGACGACGACGGGGTCAGTCGAGCGCACGCAGAGATTTTCCCGATCGGCGGGCAGTGGTGCGTGCGCGATCTCGGCAGCAGTAACGGGACCTACCTCGACGGCCGGCGTGTCCAGGAGGCCGTGCTGCCGGCGCGCTGCGCGCTGCGCCTCGGCACCGACGGGCCGAACCTCGTGCTGAGCTACGCCGCGCCGGCGTCCGCCCAGCCCGCAGGCGACGCGACGCCGCAGTCCGTGGAGGACGTCGTCGCGCATTACTTCGACCCGAATTCGAAAGCTCCCGCCGGCAATCGCACGATGATGGTCCGCCGTGCCTTCAGCACCGTCCAGCGCCGGCAGCAGCGCCGGTACGGATCGGTGATCGCAGGGGCGCTCGGACTGCTGCTGGTAGCCATCGCCGTCGGCATCTACCAGTACTTCCAGCTCCAGCGTACGCGCGGGCTCGCCGAGCAGATCTTCTACAACATGAAATCCATCGAGCTGCAACTCGCGCGGCTCGAGGAGCAGGTCCAGGCAAGCTCGGATCCGGCTCATCGGGCCGAGGCGGAGAAGGGGCGAGCGCAGCTCGCCGAGATGGCGAATCAGTACGATGCGCTGCTCGAGGAACTCGGCGTGCTGGATGACAGTCTGCCGTCCGAGGACCGACTGATCCTGCGCATGGCGCGCGTCTTCGGCGAGTGCGAGGTCGCGATGCCGAAAGGCTTCATCGACGAAGTGAAGCGCTACATCGACGTCTGGCGCTCGGACCAGCGCTTCACGGACGCCCTGCAGCAGGCACACGCACAGAATCTCGCCCCACTGGTCACGCGGATCATGCTCGAGCACCACATGCCTCCGCAGTTCTTCTATGTGGCGCTGCAGGAGAGCGATTTTCGTGCGCAGGCAGTGGGTCCCGAAACCCGGTTCGGAATTGCCAAGGGCATGTGGCAGCTGATGCCGGAAACGGCCGGTCAGTACGGCCTGCGCACCGGGCCATTGCTCGGACTGCCGAAGTTCGACCCGGCCGACGAGCGCTTCGATCCCGACGCCGCGACGCAGGCCGCGGCGCGCTATCTCAGGGATCTTTATCGCGGCGAAGCGCAGGCATCGGGGCTGCTGGTGCTCGCCTCCTACAACTGGGGACCGACGCGTGTAAAAAAACGTATTCGCGCGATGAAGGAGAATCCGCGTGATCGCAACTTCTGGGCGCTGCTCGCGCAGGAGGATATTCCCAAGGAGACGCGCGACTACGTGTTCCTGATTTTCGCCGCCGCGGTCATTGGCGAGGATCCGAAGCTGTTCGGATTTGAGTTCGACGAGCCACTGGCGAACGCCGACGACGTGTAGGTGCGGATCCCCGACTCTCGACCCCTGACATGTCAATCAGTTGCCCGCGCCGCGACGCATGTTGCGTTGCAATATCGGTATCGGGCAAGCGTCGCCAGAACTCGAGGGCACTCCAACGGAGTTGACAATCCAGCGCGAATGGCGAATCGTCTCGCTTGGCGTGCGCGTACCGACGCCCATGAGAAAACCAGGTCAGTGACATACGCTGCGCCGGCTGCGGGTGGCGCGGCGCAGCACAACAAGGACAGCAATGGATCCGGTCGTCGAACGGCTGGCGGTTGGGATCAGTCCGGACAACCCGGCCGGGGGAAATCTGGAGGACACCCAGTTACTTGCGTCGTTTGACGGATACCGCGTATTCGGCCAGATGGCGCCGCCCGGCGTCGACACGGACTGGCGCGAGATCCGCGACAAGGCGTTCGAGGGGCTCGGGCAGAGCCGCGACTTGCGGTTGCTCGCGCATCTTGCCGCGGCCGTCCTTCGGACGCAGGGGCTGGCCGGGTTCTGCGACGTTCTCGGTGTCGCGTCCCGGTGGTTTGATGGGTTTCCCGACAAGCTGTACCCGCTCGTCGACGAGGACGCCATCCTGCGTCGGAATGCGCTCAACTGCTTCGCGGACCGGATGGCGATCGTCGAGGCGGTGCGGCGCCAGCCAATCGTCTCCAACCCCCAGCTCGGCGCATTCTCGCTCCGGCACTTCGAAATCGCGACCGGCGCGCAGACTCCAACCGAGTCCGACGGCGAGCCGCCGAGTGAAGCCCACGTCAACGCGGCGCTTTCCGCTGCCGCGGACGACCAGATTTCCCCGCTGGCGGCCAGCCTCGAGGCCGGCGTGACCGCGCTGCGCCACGTCGATGCCTCCATGCGGAGCGCAAACGGCACCGACGGCGCCCCGGCGTTCGACACGCTGATCTCGGCGCTCGACCAGGCCCGCAAGATCGTCGCCGACGAGCTCGCGATACGGGCAGCGAATGCCGCGCCGGCCGACGCGGCCGCCGGTGGCGACGGGACCGCCGCGGGCGGGGCGATCGCGGTCGGGAGCATCCGCTCGCGAGACGATGCAATCCGCGCGCTGGATGCAGTGGCGACGTTTTTCCGCAAGAATGAGCCCTCCAGCCCGGTTCCGATCTTTATCGAGCGCGCCAAGCGTCTCGTGGCTAAGGATTTTCTGGAGGTGCTGGCCGACGTCGCGCCCGACGGGCTCGATCAGGCCAAACGCGTCGGCGGCATACGGGACGCGTAACTCCGACGAAAGCGACTTGAAGAAATTGAACTCCGAGGAGGAGGTGTACGGTGGCCAAACCCAGCAGTCAGAAATTCATCGCCCGGAACCGGGCGCCGCGCGTGCAGATCGAGTACGACGTCGAGCTGTACGGAGCGCAGAAGAAGGTTCAGGTGCCGTTTGTCATGGGCGTGATGGCCGACCTGAGCGGTGACGCGAAGGAACCGTTGCCTTCCGTCGACGAGCGCAAGTTCCTCAACGTCGACGTCGACAATTTCGACGAACGGATGAAGTCGATGAAGCCTCGCGTCGCGATGAGCGTGCCAAACACGCTGACCGGTGAGGGCAATCTGTCGGTGGATATCACCTTCGAGAGCATGGACGATTTCTCGCCTGCGGCGGTGGCGCGCAAGGTCGATGCGCTGAACAAGCTGCTCGAGGCGCGCAGTCAGCTTTCGAACCTGATCACCTACATGGATGGCAAGGCCGGCGCCGAGGAGCTCATCGCGAAGGTGCTGAACGATCCGGCGCTGCTCAAGTCGCTCGCGGCGCAGCCCAAGCCCGACGACTCAGAGCAGAGCGCATAACCAAATTGGGGTCCTGACATGGCTGAAGCACAGAAAGACCAGGCTGCGCCGGCTGCGGCGCTCGAGACCGACCAGTTCACGGCGCTGCTGCAGAAGGAGTTCAAGCCGAAGACCGACCGCGCCCGTGCGGAGGTGGAAAACGCCGTACGGACGCTGGCGGAACAGGCCTTGCGCGAGTCGACCGTCGTCTCCGACGACGTGATCGGCACCGTCAAGGCGATCATCGCGGAGATCGACAAGAAGCTGTCGGACCAGGTAAACCTGATCCTGCACAACGAGCGATTCCAGCAGGTCGAGAGCGCGTGGCGCGGGTTGCACTATCTCGTCAACAACACCGAGACCGACGAGATGCTGAAGATCCGCGTCATGAACATCTCGAAGAAGGACCTCGGGAAGACGCTGAAGAAGTACAAGGGCACCGCCTGGGACCAGAGCCCGGTCTTCAAGAAGCTCTACGAGCAGGAGTACGGGCAGCTGGGCGGAGAGCCCTATGGCGCGCTGGTCGGCGACTACTACTTCGACCATACGCCGGGCGACGTCGAGTTGCTCGGGCAGATGGCGCAGATTGCGGCGGCCGCGCACGCCCCGTTCCTCGCCGCGGCTGCGCCGACGGTGATGGGGATGGACACCTGGCAGGAGCTGGCCAATCCACGCGACCTTGCCAAGATCCACTCGTCCCCCGAGTACGCCGCCTGGCGCTCGCTGCGGGAGTCGGACGACGCGAAGTACGTCGGGCTCGCGATGCCGCGTTTCCTGTCGCGCGTCCCCTATGGCGCAAAGACCAGCCCGGTCGAGGAATTCGACTTCGAGGAAGAGACAGCATCGGGCGACCACAGCAAGTACACCTGGTCGAACGCCGCGTACGCGATGGCGGTCAACGTCAACCGTGCCTTCAAGAACTACGGCTGGTGCACCGCGATCCGCGGCGTCGAATCCGGCGGTGCCGTGGAGGGCCTGCCCGTCCATACCTTCCCGAGCGACGACGGCGGCGTCGACATGAAGTGCCCGACCGAGATCGCAATCAGCGATCGCCGCGAGGCGGAGCTTGCGAATTCCGGCCTCATGCCGCTCGATTCACCGCAAGAACACGGACGTGGCGGCGTTCATCGGCGCACAGTCACTGCAGAAGCCGGCCGAGTACGCCGATCCGGATGCGTCGGCAAATGCACGCCTTTCGGCGCGGCTGCCATACCTGTTCGCCAGCTGCCGGTTCGCGCACTACCTGAAGTGCATGGTTCGCGACAAGGTCGGATCGTTCAAGGAGCGCGCCGACATGGAGCGGTTCCTGTCCGACTGGATCAAGAACTATGTGCTCGGGAATCCCGGGAGCGCCGGAGACGAACTCAAGGCGCGCAAGCCGCTCGCCGGCGCCGAGGTCAAGGTCGAGGAGGTGGAGGGCAACCCGGGCTACTACAGCGCCCGATTCCATCTCCGCCCGCACTATCAGCTGGAGGGGGTGAACGTGACCTTGAGTCTCGTCTCGCGCCTTCCGTCGGAGCGCGCGGCCTAGCGCCTGCGGGAACCACTCGCAGGCTGGCAACGGCGCACACTCTTAAATTGCACGTCAGATAAGGAGAACTCGAATGGCTGTCGATATTTTTATCAAGCTCGATGGAATCAAGGGGGAGTCTCGCGATGCGAAGCACAAGGGCGAGATCGACGTGCTCGCCTGGAGCTGGGGGCTGTCGAACTCGGGAACCATGCACATGGGCGGCGGCGGCGGCGCCGGCAAGGCAAATGTCCAGGACATCAGCTTCACCAAGTACGTCGATGCCGGGTCGGCGGACCTGCAGCTTGCCTGTGCCAACGGCAAGCACCTGAAGTCGGCGAAGCTGGTCGTGCGCAAGGCTGGCGAGACCCCGCTCGAGTACATCATCATCGAGCTCGGCGAATGCCTGGTGACTTCGGTCTCGACAGGGGGCTCGGGCGGCGAGGATCGCCTGACGGAGAACGTCACGCTCAACTTCGAGGAGGTCCACTTCACGTACTGGACCCAGGACGACAAGGGCGCGAAGGGCGAGTCCAGCGAGTACAAGTACAACATCGCCGAGAACGTCAAGAAGTAGATGACGCAGCGCGGGTTCCGGCCGTCGCCGCGGGCGATGGCCGGAACGCGGTGCTGTCCGCGCTGCCACCTGGGGGATCCGCATGCCACCTGAGCCGGATTCGAGCCCGCGTCAGCTCGCCGAGGAACGGTTCCGGGCGGGTGACCTGACCGGCTGTCTGCAGCAGCTTCAATCGGCGGTGCGCAGCGCGCCCGCGGACGCGAAGCTGCGGATCTTCCTCGCACAGATACTGATGGTCCAGGGAGACTGGGACCGGGCGCTGAACCAGCTCAAGGTCATTGGCGAAGTCGACGCAAGCGCGTTGCCGATGGTTCACGCGTACAGCACCGCTATCCAGTGCGAACGACTCCGCGCGGACGTATTCGCGGGCGCGCGTGGGCCGCTGCTTTTCGGCGAGCCAGAGCCGTGGATCGCGATGCTGATGCAGAGCCTGACGATGCTCGGCAGTGGGCAGACATCACAGGCCGCGGAGCTGCGGGCGCGGGCCCTCGAGGAGGCGCCGGCGGCCTCCGGGACGCTGAACGGAACCGCCTTCGAGTGGATTGCCGATTCCGACTCGCGACTTGGTCCCGTGCTGGAAGTGCTGCTGGCCGGCGCCTACTACTGGGTTCCCATGCACAGGATCGCCAGCGTCACGATCGAACCGCCGGGCGATGCCCGCGATCTGGTGTGGCTGCCGGCCGAGTTCCGTTGGACGAACGGCGGCGAGGCGCTGGGCATGATTCCGTCGCGGTATCCGGGATCGGAACGGGCGGAGGACCCGGCCGTGCGTCTCGCCCGGCGTACGGAATGGCAGCAGGTCGGTCCCGAAACCTATCTCGGGCTCGGTCAGCGGGTTCTGACCACCGACACCGCCGAGCTGGGCCTGCTGGAACTTCGTGAGCTGCGCTTCACGCCTCCGGCCTAGGGTCCCTGACGAGCGCGGTGCTCCGCAGACTCCATGGTCGAACTGAGTCTCAGGGACCGACTGCAGCCCGCGCTCCTCGACCGGCTGACGGACGAGGAACGGCTGCTGACGGTCGTGCGCGTCGTACTCGACCGTGGATCAATGCAGACCCACGGTCTTTCACCGGACGCCGTGGAGCGCGCGCTTGCGTCCGAGGGGCTGCGGCCTGCCGCGAAGCCGGTGTCAGGCGGGTCGTCCGGCGATGCGGCGACGCTGGAATTCGTCGCAGCGGGACGTCGCGCCACCATGGCGACGCTGCGCCGGCTGCGAGTCCGCGGCACCGGCGGCGAGCTGCCGTTGGAGGCGATCTGCCAGCTGGACGTGACAATGACGCTCAACACGCAGCTCGAATCCGCGGATCGCCGCGCGATGTCGATGCGCCGGCTCCGCGAGGCCGTGTTGCGCGACCTTGGCTGGTTGCTCAACGCGTGCGGAATCGATGACGTCGTGGACCTCGAGCGTTACCCGGAAGTGCGCCGGTCCGTGATCAACTTCGGCCTGCGTTCGCAGGCGGGACGAAACATCAGCTCGCTGGATCCGCAGGATGTCGCACGACGCCTTCGCGATTCCATCGCCTACTTCGAGCCGCGTCTGAGCCAGATCCGCGTCGTTCCGGAGGCCAGGGAGGACGTCAGTGGCGTGATGACCCTGTCGTTTCTCGTCGAGGCGGAACTGTGGGGGCAACCGGTCGCGCAACACCTTTCGCTCAGAACGAGCATCGATATCGAGAGCGGCGACGTCGTGGTCGGCGAGCGCGGTGCGAGACCGTAGCCTATGGATACCCGGCTGCTCGAATACTACAACCAGGAGCTTCAGTACATCCGCGAGATGGGCGCGGAATTTGCCGAGGCCTATCCGCGCATCGCCGCCCGCCTCGGCATGGACGGCATCGAGTGCGCAGATCCGTACGTCGAACGCCTGATCGAGTCGTTCGCGTTTCTCGCCGCACGTGTGCAGCTCAAGCTCGACGCGCGGCATCCGGAATTCACGCAGCACCTGCTGGAAATGATCTATCCGCACTTCCTCGCGCCGGTGCCGTCCTGCGCGGTCGTGGAACTGGTGCCCACGCCGGACGAAAGCGGCCTCAAGGAAGGCTATCGCGTCGAGCGGGGCCGCGCGCTTCGCACGGAACTCGCAACCGGCGATCGGACATCGTGCGAGTTCCGAACGGCGCAGGACGTCGTCCTCTGGCCGCTGCAGGTGACCGAGGCACGCTACATCGTCGGGACCAGCGCGTTTGCGACGCCGGGACTGCGGCTCGACAGCCGCGTCCGCGCTGCGCTCCGGCTCGGCCTGTCGGCCACGCAGGGGGCCGCACTTCGCGAGCTCGCAATGGACTCGCTTACGTTCTACATCTACGCGACGCCCGATCTCGCCGGCAGGGTCTACGAGCAGGTCCTGGCGAACTGTGTGGGCGTCCTCGTGAAGTGGCCGCAGGCCGATCGGGGACCCGTCCTGCTGCCGGCGCGAGCGGTGCGAGCGGTCGGGTTCGAGGATAGCGAGGCGATGCTGCCGGTCGGCCACCGCAGCTTCCAGGGTTACCGCCTGCTGCAGGAGTATTTCGCCTTCCCCGATCGCTATCTGTTCTTTTCGGTCGAGGGACTCGGCGAAGCCTTGCGCGCTTCCGTCGGCGGCGACGTCGAGCTCCTGCTGCTCTTCGACCGAAGCGTGCCGGATCTCGAGAACGCGCTCGACGCGGGTCAGTTCCGCCTCAACTGCACGCCGATCGTCAACCTGTTTCCCCGGACGCTCGACCGGATCCACGTCACCACCAGCGAGACGGAACTGCACGTCGTGCCGGACCTCAGCAGGCCGATGGACTTCGAGGTCTTCAGCGTCGACCGGGTGCTCGGGTTCGGGTCCGGCGGCGAGAGCATCGCCGAGATCCTGCCGTTCTATTCGACGGGGCATCGTACTGTCGCCGGCGATGCCCGCGCCTACTACACGATCCAGCGACAGCCGCGGCTCGCGTCGCAGAAGCAGCGCCGCACGGGCGCGCGCACCAACTACCTGGGCAGCGAATGTTTCCTGTCGCTGGTCGATTCGCAGCACCGCGACATCACCGGCGAGATCCGCCAGCTCGAAGTCGAGTCGCACTGCACGAATCGCGACCTGCCGATCGGGCTCAGCTTCGGCAAGTCGCGGCTCGAGTTCTCCGTCGAGGGCGGCGCGCCGGTACAGACGGTCCGCTGCCTTGCCGGCCCGACCACGCCGCGTGCGTCGCCCGCGTTCGGGGACACGGCCTGGAAACTGATCGGGCAGCTGTCGCTCAACTACCTGTCGCTCGTCGACACGGACGAGGAGAAGGGCGCGGAGATGCTGCGTCATCTGCTGGGGCTTTACTCGGATGCGAACGACCCCGTGGCGCACCGCCAGGCCGACGGCGTTCGCCGTGTGAGCTACCGACCGGTGGTGCGACGGATACCCGGCGGCGGACCCATCACCTACGGCAGGGGTCTGCAGCTCGACCTGACCCTCGACGACATGTCCTTCGAAGGGATCGGGACGCTGCGACTCGGCACCGTGCTGGAGCGTTTTTTATCGCGCTACGTGTCGCTCAATTCATTCGTCGAGACCCGCCTGCTGTCGGCGGAACGCGGGGAGGTCAAGCGATGGCCGGTCCGGACGGGCACGCGCCCGACGCTGTAGCAGCGCTCGAGCCGCTGCGGCGCGATCCGCACCGGTTCAGCCTGTTCGCGGCTCTCCGCCTGCTGGAGCGGTCGGAGCCGGACCGCCCGCGGCTCGGGACCGCACGCCGGCCGGCCGACGAAACCGTGATGCTCGAGCAACCGCCGCATCTCGGGTTCGCTCCCGGCGACATCGCCGCCATCGGCACGCGACCTGGCGGCAAGCTGCGTCTCGAGCAGCTGGCCTTCGGTGTATTTGGCCCGAACGGGGCACTGCCCTTTCACCTGACCGAACACGCGTTCGAGCGACGCCGCCACAACGACGACCCGGTCGTCAGCGACTTCATCAACCTGTTCCAGCACCGCCTGATCGCCTTGTTCTACCGGGCGTGGGCGGATTCCGACCCGGCCGCGAGTCACGCGCGCGCCGCAGACGACGCGTTCGCCGACCACCTCGGTGCGCTCATCGGGCTGTTCGGCGAGGCGGCGGCCGGTCGGGACGTCGTCCCGGATTACGCAAAGCTGTGCCGCGTGGGCATCATCGCGGGTGCCAAATCGGCGGAAGGTCTGCAGTCGCTGCTGATCGATTACTTCGGTCTGCCGATCGAGATCCGCCAATTCGTCGGCGGTTGGCTGCGCATCCCCGGGGACGCTTGCACCCGTCTTGGCGTGCGCGACGCGTCCGCCGTGATCGGCGAGGCCGCGACGCTCGGCTCGAGCTCCTGGCAGTGCCAGAATCGCTTCGAGGTTGCGGTAGGCCCCATGTCGTTCGAGACCTTCATGGGGTTCTTGCCCGGCTCACGCGCGCTCCAGAACATGACTGCGCTGATCCGGTTCTACACGACGGACGAGTGGGCCTGGCAGGTGCGGCTGTTGGTCGCCGAGCAGGACGTGCCCGGCGTTGCGCTTGGGGAGGTCGGGCGGCTCGGGTGGACGAGCTGGCTCGGACGCAAGCAGGGGGTCGCCACGGACGTGGTGCTGCAGGGCGGCCAGGCTGCCGCCTGAGCCGTATCAACGCGACCGATCGAAGCATATAAACGAGTGAAGGAACGAACGGTGGAGAAATCTCATGGGTGACATCAGCCGCGTTGCATTGTTCGGCAAGCTGAACAGTCTTGGCTACAAGGCGATCGAAGGCGCGACCGTCTTCTGCAAGCTGCGTGGCAATCCCTACGTCGAGGTCGTGCACTGGCTGCACCAGATCCTGCAGCAGCAGAACTCCGACCTTCACTGCATCGTGCGGGCGTTCTCGATCGACCCGGGCAAGCTCGCGCGCGACATCACCGAGTCGCTCGACCGGCTGCCGCGCGGCGCGACCTCGATCTCGGACCTGTCGGCCCACATCCCCGATGCCGTCGAGCGCGCGTGGGTCTGGGCCACGCTGAAGTACGGCGAGACCCAGGTCCGGACGGGCCACGTCGTCGTCGCGATGCTCAAGACGCCGTCGCTCAAGAACCTGCTCGCCGGGATTTCGAGGGAATTCGACAGGATCAAGCCCGACGAGCTCGCCGACGACTTCGATAAGGTCTGCGCCGGGTCTCCGGAGGCAGCGCTCGCCGCAAGCGACGGCACGCAATTCGGCGCGCAGGCGGCGCCGGGAGAATTCAGCGAGGCGATGCCGCCCGCGCAAATGGGCAAGCAGGAGGCGCTCAAGCGCTTCACCGTCGACCTCACCGAGCAGGCCCGCAGCGGCAAGCTCGACCCGATCGTCGGCCGCGACGAGGAGATCCGCCAGATCATCGACATACTGATGCGGCGGCGGCAGAACAACCCGATCCTGACCGGCGAGGCGGGTGTCGGCAAAACGGCGGTCGTGGAGGGGTTCGCGTTCAAGATCGTGTCGGGCGACGTCCCTCCGCCGCTGCGCGATGTCACGCTGCGCGCGCTCGATGTCGGGCTGCTGCAGGCGGGCGCGAGCATGAAGGGCGAGTTCGAACAGCGGTTGCGCAGCGTCATCGAGGAGGTTCAGGCGTCGCCCAAGCCGATCATCATGTTCATCGACGAGGCGCACACGCTGGTCGGCGCCGGCGGCGCGGCAGGGACCGGCGATGCGGCCAACCTGCTCAAACCCGCGCTCGCCCGCGGCACGCTCCGCACGGTAGCCGCAACGACCTGGGCCGAATACAAGAAGCACATCGAGAAAGATCCGGCGCTCACCCGTCGTTTCCAGGTCGTGCAGGTGCACGAGCCGAGCGAGGAGAAAGGCATCCTGATGATGCGCAGCCTCACGTCGACGATGGAAAAGCACCACAAGGTGCAGGTGCTCGACGAGGCGCTCGAAGCGTCGGTGCGGCTTTCGCACCGATACATCCCGGCGCGGCAGCTGCCCGACAAGTCGGTGAGCCTGCTCGACACGGCCTGCGCACGCGTCGCGATCAGCCAGCACGCCGTGCCGCCGGAGGTCGACGATACCCGTAAGCGCATCGAGGCCTTGGAAAACGAGCTCGCGATCATCGGTCGCGAAACGGCGGTAGGGGTCAATACGACCGAACGCGAGACGGCGGCGCGCGGGAAGCTGGACGTGGAAAAGGCGAGGCTGAAGGAGCTCGACGAGCGTTGGAGCGCCGAGAAGGCGCTGGTGGAGAAGATCCTCGACATCCGCGGCAAGTTGCGTAGCGGCAGCGGCAAGGTTGAGGGCACGGCGAGCGCGCTGGAAGCGGCAGCAGACGCCGCCGCGAAAGCCGCACCGGTCCAGGCGGCCGCGGCCGCGGCGCGGCGCGACGCCCGCGCCCACGATGAGCGACTCGGAGCGGAAGACACTGCTCGAGGAGCTTCGCGAGCTGCAGGGCGAGCTGCACAAGCTGCAAGGGCGACCGTCCGCTGATCCTGCCGACGGTCGATCACCAGGCGGTCGCGGCCGTCGTCGAGGGCTGGACCGGCATCCCGGTCGGCCGCATGGTCAAGAACGAGGTCGAGGCGGTGCTCAAGCTCGCCGACACGCTCGAGCAGCGCATCATCGGCCAGCGCCACGCGCTCGACATGATCGCGCGGCGCATCCAGACCTCGCGCGCCAAGCTCGACAACCCGAACAAGCCGATCGGCGTGTTCATGCTCGCCGGCACCTCGGGCGTCGGCAAGACCGAGACCGCGCTCGCGCTCGCCGAGGTGCTGTACGGCGGCGAGCAGAACGTCATCACGATCAACATGAGCGAGTACCAGGAGGCGCACACGGTCTCGACGCTGAAGGGCGCTCCCCCCGGCTACGTCGGTTACGGAGAGGGCGGAGTGCTGACCGAGGCAGTGCGGCGACGGCCGTATTCGGTCGTGCTGCTCGACGAAGTCGAGAAGGCGCACCCCGACGTACACGAGATCTTTTTCCAGGTCTTCGACAAGGGCTGGATGGAGGACGGCGAGGGCCGCGTCATCGACTTCAAGAACACGTTGATCCTGCTGACAACGAACGCTGGCACCGAAATGATCAACAGCCTGTGCAAGGACCCGGAACTGATGCCGGACGCCGAGGGCATCGCGAAGGCGCTGCGCGAGCCGCTGCTCAAGGTGTTCCCGCCGGCGCTGCTCGGCCGGCTGGTCGTGATCCCGTTCTACCCTTTGAACGACGAGATGATTGGCGCGATCGCCCGGCTTCAACTCCGTCGCATCGAGAAGCGCATCCGCGAGAATCACAAGGTGCCGTTCACGTACGACGACGAAGTGATCAAGCTGATCGCGAGCCGCTGCACCGAGCTCGAAAGCGGAGGCCGGATGATCGACGCGATCCTGACGAACACCGTGCTGCCGAAGATCAGCGAGGAGTTCCTGAAGCGGATGATGGAGGGCAGGCCGATCGAGCGGGTGCACGTTACGGTCAGCGCGGGCGATTTTTCGTATTCGATCGAATGAGTGTTTCAGTGCCCCGGCTTGGGCGGAGGTAGGTCATGGTCCAGATTGGCATACCGCAGAACGTCACGGGCCGCAGCCTGACGCAGGCCGACTACCAGGCCCACTTGCTGGAGAATCTCAAACGCTACAAATACCGGCCACGGGCACCGATACACGAAATGATGACCAGCCCGAATAATCTGTTCAAGACGATGACCGAGTCGACGGACTCGGTGTTGCGCAAGATGATGGAGAATATCTACCAGTACGGCCGCCGCCATTGGACCTGGGAGGGGACCACCAGCGGTGACTCGATGAAAGCCTTCGACGAGGGCTCGCAATCCACGGTCGAGCAGCTGCCCGAGGGCCGGACCGGCCGTGGGCTGCTCGACGGCACCATCAGTGCCTGCGCGTGCGGTGGGTTCGCTGCTGCCTTGAAGGGCATGGCGGCGCAGATTTTCAACATCAAGACCAGCACCCCGAACGTCGACGGGAGCACTTCCATAATTGCCAACTTCATCACGTTGCCGGGCATCGACATGATCGATTCGGGCTGGCATGGCAATGTGTGGCTGGATTCGCATGCAAGCGTGGACCTCAACAAGCTCACGAACAGGACGGTCCGCGCATTCGAGTTCAACAATCACTATTTCTGCAACTACGGAAACACGATCTACGACGTCACCGGCAACAAGACATTCGCCAATACGCCCACGATGATCTGGTGCACGCTCACCAAGGACGACAGCCTGCTGGGCAACTATCCTGGATCCAAGTCGGTCTACACCACCACCACCGTCACGAAGAGCGTCCTGACGCCGAGCAAGTACCTGGTTTGGATCAACAAGGAGCCGGCGATCGGCAACGGCTTCAGCAACTGGCTGCTGACGGATCGCGTGGCGATTCCAGCAGTCGACATGCAGAAGATGCAGACCTGGAGCTCGCGGTAGAATCGCGGCGGTCAACCGTGGTGGCGCGCACGGTTGGCATCATCGGCTCGTGCCTGCCGCATGGTTGGTGATTCGCTACTTGAGCCGATCGAGGTCAAGCATTGTCAGGCCCGACACGTCGATGGACGTGATGACGTTCGTGTATTGATTACCGCGGACGCTCTGGTGGCTCGGGCTGTCGGGGTTGGGTACCGTCACCTTGCCCGAGGTGGCGTCGACCCATGGCTTGGCAAGCACGAGGCAGGATTGGCCAACGCGCCTGAATTCCACGTAGGCCGAGTGCGTGGTATTCAACTGCGCGAGATCGCAACCAGAAATGGGACCTGAGAATGCCAATGCCTTGGCGAAGCTCTTCAACTCGGCGAGCCACGAATCTCGCGGTGTACCCGCGTACCCTCGACGATTTCCGCCGCCGATGAAGCTGGCCGCATACAAGTGGGTGCCCTTCGCATGCTTGTTGAGGCCCTTTACGTAGCCAGCCATCAGCCTGGCCCGATCACTGATCATGGTCGGGTGTTGTTTCCGCCGTTGGCGCAGGCGCCGAGGGTAACGAAAGCCGACGGACAAGTGCCGATAGATCATCCGCGAAGCGGGTTGAAGTCGATGAACTTCTTCAACACGTGAAGATGGTCGCTGGGTGTCTCGATCGTCTCGACGAGAGCCTGCCCGCCCTGGCTTCCGGAGTTATTGGTCACGATCGTTACCTTGGTCGTACGCTTGAGACCGATGCGCGGCGGCTCATGGTCACGATGGAACGCGAAGGTGCAGACGTCATTCGCCTTCTTGTGGGATCCGCCACCGAAGTGCGTGTACGCGGTTGGGTTGCCGCTCTTGCCGATCTTGAACGAGTCGGCGTAGTCATAAATATAAGTCGGAACGTCTGAGCAGCCCAGCGCCGCCTGGATCGGCGCTACTTCGTGGCGACCTCCCGCGGACATGACTCTCCAGCCTGCGATGTAGAGTTCCCGGGCGCCGCCACCCGCAGCAATCAGCGCCGCTGCACCTTCGAGTATCTTCTTGTGGGTCGATGTCCAGCGACCCCTTGGGTCGTCCGCACTGAGATCCATCGTCTTGTGGACGCCGACCAGTCGGTCCGACAGAACGGCGATGGCAGCCGAACAAGTCGACATGGACGGAAAAGCCAGCGACGTCCCTTCGCCGTACATGTCGTCGTGGATCGACACGAAATCGAGTTTCATCTCATTTCCGCCCCGTATTGGCCCGCCACTCGACCGCTCCAACCCGATCGTCAGGGGCTCGCTGTCGCGGAAGGCAAGCCGTGTCCGACTCATGGCATCGATGGTGACGCGCAGGAAGTCGAATGACCTTGCTCCGCGGAGCCGGCGGGCTCAGACCAGCCCGCGGCAAGAAATGGTTCATGACTTCCCCCTGCCCGCGAAGAACCATCTTGGCGTTGTTTTCTGGAACCGCCTTCCGTCAGCATATTGCGCCCAAACCGGCCGTACGGACAATCACTGTATTGTGCGGCGCAAAAATAACGCATAGGACAATCACGTCGTAGCGCATTTACCAGTACGCAGGGTTCTACGATTCGGAGTCCACCTGCGCTGCAGCGTGCCGGGTACGTGCTGCACCCAGAATGCCGGCGGATCGCGCGATGGCAGAACTTTGCAAAAGGAGCCCTGTCATGGCGATCAATGACGATCTATTTGCAGGCAGCAAGCGGAAGTACTGGTGGCTCCGGGCCCATGGCTGTGACGAGCCGGAGCGGCAGCGGAACCAGACCTGGGACTATCCAAGCGGGGCGGGTGGGGTCGTCAAGAGAAATGGGGGCATCATCTTTGGGCGCGAATGGGACCTTACGAACGACACGTATTTTCGATTCGTTGATTCGAGGAAGTATCGGCAGTCGGGCACGAAGGCCTGCTTCGGGCCATGGTGGGTCTCGTATGAAGTCGTGGCGGCAATCGCCACTCAAACCGTTCGAAACGGCGGATCAATTCACGATGTGTCCAACGCCGGTTATTACCTCGCCCTGGTAGACGAATGGGGCGATCGGGCATGGCTCGCCAAAGCACGACTGCGCGAACCGTTGCGCGCATGGAAAGGCCTGGGCAACGTTGCACAAGGGCAAGGCGGGCGTCACATCCCGCCGCAGCATCGCAAGGACATTTTTCAGTTGTTCATTCCTGGGCCGCCGGAACTTCTCGAGCGAGCGTTCCACAGGCCGGAATACTGCGAATCCCGGGATGCGTTGCAGACGAAGTTCGTCGGAGACAGGGTTTGGCGTTGAGCGCGCATTGCAGTCGCTGCCGACAGGTCGGCAGGTGTTCGCGTTCCTGTTCCCGACTCGTGGCGAACCGAGTCCTTGACGGTGTCGCTCGACCGGCGGGATACTCAGCGGCTAGAAATTCAACAAGCGGTCCATTTGCGGCTGTGACTCTCGGGTGCCGCTCGGAAGCGGCTGGAACTCGTTCGGCACCCTGCTGAATTACCTGCTGGAACGCATCTACGGGCTTGGATCGGTCCAGCACCTGTCCGTGATTCATTTCCCGCTCGAGGCGGGCCAGCGGTGAAACGGGGAGCCTCGACATGATGGGGGCAATCGGCAGTTATGTCAGCGCCGCCGCGGCTGGTGTCCCGACGGCACGCGCCCGGATCCGTGGCGTGTTCACCGAGGAATTCCAGACTCCGGCCGGCTGGCGCAGCTTCCTCGACCACATCCCGGGTTGGGACGTAAACATACTGCTGGGTCGCAGTGGCGCGTGGTGGCGTCGCGAGAACTTCCAGGCGCTGTACGTCTCGTGCTGGATCTTCCACCCGGTCGAGAAGGGCTCCTACATGCTCAAGCTCGAGACCGCGGCGCACTACGCAAACGTCCGCGGCGCCTACGATCGCTTGCTGCAGAGCAAGGAGCTGCAGTCGCGGATTTCCTCGCACCTGAGCGCCAAGGGTGCTTCCGCGCACGAAGGCTGGAACTTCCTCAAGGGCTACAACGAACTGCTGATCCAGATCGAGGGCGAGAAGGGCGGTACGCCGTACCTGTTCCTCAAGTGCGAGGGTCACGCACTCGATGGCGCGATCAGCACGCTCAAGCATGGGCTCAGCTGGGCGGTCAAGATTGCGACCGGCGCCGGGCAGACCGCGTCGGCCGAACTGCACAACCTGGCGAAGGATTCCAGCAACGTCGAGCTGCGCGCCGCCGAAAACTTCAGCAAGGACTTCAAGACGCTGCAGAAGCAGCTCGGCCTGTCCGGCAAGACCGTGACAGTCGCGGATGTCGTCGACAAGCTGTGGGCCGCCTGCGGTTTCAAGCAGGGGATCCCGGACACGATCAAGAACGACAATCACACGCTCGGCCGGAACATGCTGGGGCGTACGGGTTACATCGCGGTATTCACAAAGGAGCGGGACGGGCTCAAGAAAAAGAAAATCGACTTCTCGCCGCAGATCGCCGCTGAGCTCACCAAGTTGGCCGATCGGATGGTCGCGTCCGCCGCGACGCATCCGCAGCAGCATTATCACGAAGTGCGCGTGACGGCGCAGGAGCTCAACCAGGCATTGACTGTCTTCAACGGATACACGCGTTGAGGCTGGTTTCCGCACCGGTGCACTATGCCGAGGCTCCTCACCTGCGCGCTGATCGCCGAGGACGTCTACCACGATCGACCGACGGTCGTCGGCGAGCACGTGCCCGTCCGCGTGCCCGAGGGCGAGCACTACTGCCGCGGCAATGAGTTCGCGGGTCTGGCCTACGCGGGCCGCGACCAGGTCGGCGTCATCGCGTTTCGTGGCTCCCGTGAAATGGAGGACTGGAAGGGCGCCAACCTCGAGATCCTGCGGCGCAAGGTCCCGGTCGATCAGTTCGGCTGTGCCATGGCGTACTTTGCTGCCGCACATCGCGCGCTCGAGTGTGTCGGCTGCCGCCGCTACCTGGTCGTCGGGCACTCGCTGGGCGGCGGCCTCGCGGCGCTGGTCGCGGCGTCGGCAACCTGGGTGCCGGTGCGTGGCATCACGTTCAACGCGCCCGGCCTGGCGCATTTTCTCAATGACGGCCCGTCATTGGACCTGAAGCGACCGAATGCCGATAACGTTTTCAATTTCCGGGCAGCCCGCGACATCGTGAGTCGCTGGGGCTACCAAATCGGGCGCGTTTATGACGTAACGGGCGCCAGCGGCCATGGGATCCGCTCGCTGGCGGCAACGCTCGAGGCGGTCGAATTGGGCGGCTGGGAGATGTGAAAGGGACCGTCACGTATGCCGTCCGGGAAAAACGCGGACGGAAAGACGCTTGTTGTGATCAAGTCCGATCCGTCAGAGGCCGGTGATGCTGATCGTATGACTCCAGGCCATGTCGATCTCCGCTGCTAACCGCACCCGTCGCTCAACCAATTGCCGCG
>CAWIDH010000034.1:0-123062 GCA_963834855.1 uncultured Gammaproteobacteria bacterium
GTTGCAGCGGCTCTTGCCTCCGGTATGCTGGCCGCCGCCCCGCTTCCGCGGACGGCCAACGGCTGGAGACAACGAGAATGAAAAGACGCACGTTCTGCAGCTCTGCCCTGGCCCTGAGCGCGACTTCCCTGCCGTTCGCGCGGCTGCTCGCCGCAGCCAACGATCCGGTCGCGAGCGATCTCCCGGCCATCGGTGGCGACGGCCAGCAGATCGTGTTGCCGCGCTCCAACCTCAACGATTTCCGCGCGAGCCTGCGCGGACAGGTGCTGCTCGCGGGCGATGCGGGCTACGACACCGTGCGGCGAGTGTGGAACGGCAGCTTCGATCGCAAGCCGGCGCTCATCGTGCGTTGCGAAGGCGCATCCGATGTCATCAAGGCCGTGAATTTCAGTCGATCTCACGGAGTGCTCACGTCCGTGCGCTGCGGGGGTCACAGCATATCCGGTCAATCCGTCTGCAACGGCGGGCTGATGATCGACCTGTCGCTGATGAACGAAGTGCGCGTGGATCCGGTCGCGCGCCGGGCCCGCGTGTCTGGCGGCGCATTGCTCGGCAATCTCGATCGCGAAGCTCAGTCCTTCGGACTCGCCACGACCGCGGGCACCGTTTCGCACACGGGTGTCGGCGGGCTCACGCTGGGGGGCGGTTTCGGCCGCATCGGGCGCAAGTTCGGCATGGCCTGCGACAACGTGCGCGCCTATGACCTCGTTACGGCCAACGGCCAGTTCCTGCGCGTCAGCGCGGATGAAAATTCGGATCTCAACTGGGGACTGCGCGGGGGCGGCGGCAACTTCGGCGTCGTCACGTCGTTCGAGTTCGAACTGTACCCGGTCGGCCCGACGCTGCTCGGCGGCGTGCTCATCTACCCGGTGGCGCAGGCGAAGGAAGTCCTCACTTTCTACGACGAGTTCATCGAAGCGGCGCCGGACGAGGTGTACGTCGATACGACACTCATCCGCGGACCCGACGGCAACAAGGTGCTGATCCTCGACACCACGTACTGCGGCTCCATCGAGGCCGGCGAACGCGCGCTCAAGCCGCTGCGCGAGTTCCGCAAACCGCTGGTGGATGCGATCGTCCCGCAACCCTACGTCAAGCTGCAGAGCGCCCTCGACGACGCCTTCGCGTACGGGCGCCACTATTACGTCAAGGCCGGATTCATCCGCCGCATGCCGCCCGAATTGATCGAGGCGATGGTCGAGACGTTCATGAGCTCGAACCTGCCGATCACGCCGGTGCTCACGGCGCACCAGGGTGGGGCGATCTCGCGGGTCGCCAACGACGCGACGGCGTATCCCTATCGGGAAGCGCGCCACAACCTGCTTGTCGCAGCGGCCTGGGAAGACAGCAGCGGCGACGAGGCGCATCTCACCTGGGCGCGCGCGGCATGGAAGAACCTCGAGCCGTTCACGCGCGGCTTTTATTTCAATGACAACAATGCCGACATCTCCGAGAAGCGCGTGCTGGAGAACTACGGCAACAACTATCAGCGGCTCGCGGCGCTCAAGGCGAAATACGACCCCACGAACCTGTTCCGCCTGAACGCCAACATCAAGCCCAAGGCCTGATGATCTGAGAACGGGAGGACTTGCACTTCCAAGGTCGTGCCCATGCTGGGCGCACAAAAGAAAAGCCCCGCCGAAGCGGGGCTTTCCTGACATCGATTCGCTTTCGCGAATTACATGTCCATGCCACCCATGCCGCCCATGTCGGGCATGCCATGCTTGTGCTCGTCGTCCTTGGGAGCCTCGGCGACCATGACCTCGGTCGTGAGCAGCAGGCCCGCCACCGAGGCGGCGTTCTGCAGCGCAAGACGCGTGACCTTGGTCGGGTCGAGGATGCCCATGTCGAGCATGTCGCCGTAGTCGCCCGTCTGGGCGTTGTAGCCGTACGTGCCCTTGCCGTCGCGCACCTTGGCGAGCACCACCGCGGCATCTTCGCCCGCGTTGGCGACGATCTGGCGCAGCGGCTCCTCGATCGCGCGCGACAGGATGCGGATGCCCGTGGCCTGGTCGTCGTTCGCGCCGGTCATTTTGTCGAGCGCCTTCTGCGTACGGATCAGCGACACGCCACCGCCGGCTACCACGCCTTCCTCGACGGCGGCACGGGTCGCGTGCAGCGCGTCCTCGACGCGGGCCTTCTTCTCCTTCATCTCGATCTCGGTGGCCGCGCCGACCTTGATCACGGCGACGCCGCCGGAGAGCTTGGCAACGCGCTCCTGCAGCTTCTCCTTGTCGTAGTCGGAGGTGGCCTCCTCGATCTGCTGCTTGACCTGCGCGATGCGCGACTTTATGTCCGCGGTCTTGCCGTGGCCGTCGATGATCGTGGTGTTTTCCTTCTCCACGACCACTTTCTTGGCCTGGCCCATGTCGGCGAGCGTCGCCTTCTCGAGCGAGAGGCCCACTTCGTCGGAGATCACGTTGCCGCCCGTCAGGGTGGCGATGTCCTGCAGCATGGCCTTGCGGCGGTCGCCGAAACCCGGCGCCTTGACGCCCGCCACCTTGACGATGCCGCGGATGGTGTTGACGACGAGGGTCGCCAGCGCCTCACCCTCGACGTCCTCGGCGACGACCAGCAGCGGCCGGCCGGACTTGGCGATGCCCTCGAGCAGCGGGAGCATCTCGCGCACGTTCGAGATCTTCTTGTCGTACAGCAGGATGTACGGATTCTCGAGCTCAGCGGTCTGGTTCTGCTGGTTGTTGATGAAGTACGGCGAGAGATAGCCGCGGTCGAACTGCATGCCCTCGACCACCTCGAGCTCGTTCGAGAGGCCCGAGCCCTCCTCGACCGTGATCACGCCTTCCTTGCCGACCTTCTCCATCGCATCCGCGATGGTCTTGCCGATCGACTCGTCGGCGTTCGCCGAGATCGTGCCGACCTGGGCGATCGCCTTCTGGTCCTTGCAGGGCTTCGACAGCTTCTTGAGCTCCTCGACCACCACCTCGACGGCCTTGTCGACGCCGCGCTTGATGTCCATCGGGTTGGCGCCTGCGGCGACGGCCTTGAGGCCCTCGCGCACGATCGCCTGGGCGAGCACGGTCGCGGTCGTCGTACCGTCACCGGCCTCGTCGGAGGTGTTGGAAGCGACTTCCTTCACCATCTGCGCGCCCATGTTCTCGAACTTGTCCTTGAGCTCGATCTCCTTCGCGACGCTCACGCCGTCCTTGGTGACGGTCGGGGCGCCGAAGCTCTTCTCGAGCACCGCATTGCGGCCCTTGGGGCCCAGCGTCACTTTGACCGCGTTGGCCAGGATGTTGACGCCGCGCATCATGCGGGTGCGCGCGTCGTCGCTGAAACGTACGTCTTTAGCTGCCATGTATCTGTCTCCGGAATTCTGTGGTGTGTGTCGCGGCCCGGAAAAATTGGCTCAGAGCCAAGTTTCCGACGAGGCGCGGGATTACTTCTCGATCACCGCCATCACGTCTTCTTCGCGCATGACGAGGTATTCCTCGCCATCGACCTTCACCTCGGTGCCGCTGTACTTGCCGAAGAGGATGTGGTCGCCGACCTTGACGTCGAGCGGACGGATGTCGCCGTTCTCGAGGATCTTGCCCTTGCCCACCGCGACGACCTTGCCGCGGATCGGCTTCTCGGCCGCTGTGTCGGGGATTACGATGCCGCCGGAGGACTTCGTTTCCGCCTCAAGCCGCTGGATGATGACGCGATCGTGGAGGGGTCGAATCTTCAGTTTCTCAGCCATTGTTGCAGACTCCGTTCGTTATCTGGATCTCAGCCCTGGGAAGATCGGGGGTGTTAGCACTCTCCCGAGTTGGCTGCTAATAATAGGGGACGATTGTTACATTTCAAGGGCCCGAGCCGCCCGGAAAATTGGCTCGGAGCCAATTTCGTGGCTGAACAGCATTGGCTACCGGCCAATCTCCCGTAAGGGTCTTCCGGGGTCTTGTGGGGCGAAACGGTGAGGCAATGTGACGGTCTACGCAGCCGGATGCTTGCATCATCGGCGGGCGATGGTGATTACGGCTAGGATGCCGAGCGGACCCCGCGCGGGAGAGCCCCGCCC
The DNA here is from genome assembly GCA_963834855.1 of uncultured Gammaproteobacteria bacterium. Classification (GTDB taxonomy): domain Bacteria; phylum Pseudomonadota; class Gammaproteobacteria; order Steroidobacterales; family Steroidobacteraceae; genus DATJKD01. Next base: position 4,022 of record CAWIDH010000034.1, read on the forward strand.
GCATATCCGATGCGCGTTTCCACAGGAATGGTTGACTTTTAATAGCAATCGCTGGTCATCGATGAAGCTTCCTAAACTTTTCGTTATGTCGGCCGCGATGCTTGTCGTCGCCTTGCTGCCGTCTCTGGGCGTTACTGCCGGGATCGACCTCAAGGAGCTCACGACCGGTGGCAGCGGCGCATCGGACGGATTCCTGAAGCCGGACCAGGCTTTCGTGCTCACGGCGGAAAGCGAGAGCGCGGACCGGGTTACCCTGCGCTGGCAGATCGCCAAGGACTATTACCTGTACCGCGACAAGGTCGCCGTCACCGCCGCGAGCCCGAAGGCGCAGCTCGGCACCCCGGTGATGCCGGAGGGTAAGGTCAAACACGATGAATACTTCGGCGAACAGGTCGTCTATTACGACGATCTGGTCGTTAACGTGCCAGTTGCACGTACCTCGGCGTTGACCGAGTTGCCGCTCGAGATCACCTACCAGGGCTGCGCCGAGGCGGGCCTGTGTTACCCGCCGATCCGCAAGCAGATCAGCGTATCGCTGGCCCCGATCGCCGGCGCCTCGGCGGCCGAGGCGCCGCCCCCCGGCGGGGCGACGGTGACAGCGGGCACGGCGCCCGTCCAGTCCGAGCAGGATGCGCTCGCAGCGCGGATACGCGACGGCAACCTCCTTACCGTCCTGGCTTTTTTCTTCGGCGCCGGCCTGTTGCTGTCGTTTACGCCCTGCGTCTTGCCGATGGTGCCGATCCTCTCCGGGATCATCGTGGGCGCCGGGCGCGAGCGGCCGGTTTCGCGTGGCCGCGCGTTCTCGCTGTCGCTGGCGTACGTGCTGGGCATGGCCCTGACCTATACCGCCGCCGGCGCCGCCTTCGCGGCGGCCGGGCAGCAAGCGCAGGCCTTTTTCCAGAAGCCGTGGATGATCGTGCTCTTTGCGGCGCTCTTCGTCTGGCTCGCGCTCGGCATGTTCGGCCTGTTCACGCTGCAGATGCCCGCCGCGATCCAGGCGCGGCTCACGGCGATGAGCAACGAACAGAAGCAGGGCACGCTCATCGGCACCGCCATCATGGGCGCGCTGTCCGCGCTGGTCGTCACCGCCTGCGTGGCGCCGCCGCTGGTCGCCGCACTGGCCGTCATCGGCCAGAGCGGCAACGTCGTCCGTGGCGCCTCGGCGCTGTTCGCACTCAGCCTTGGCATGGGCGCTCCGCTCCTGGTCGTGGGCGCATCCGCCGGCGCGCTCCTGCCGAAGGCCGGCGCCTGGATGGATGCGGTAAAGGCGGCTTTCGGCGTGATGCTGCTAGGCGTGGCCGTGTGGATGCTCGGCCGGCTGTTGCCCGGTTCGGTCACGCTGGCACTCTGGGCGGTGCTCGCGTTCGTCGCAGGCTTCTGCCTGCTGACCTTGGGTGGGCGTGAGGTGCGGAGCGGCGCGGACGCCGTGCGCCGCGGCTTCGGGGCGCTCGCAATCGTCTACGGCGTGCTGATGCTGATCGGCGCGCTCGCCGGCCGCGCCGATCCCCTGCAGCCGCTCGCCGGGGTCACCTCGGCCACCCGCGGTGCAGAGGCCAATCACGTGGCGTTCAAGCGCATCAAGACCGTCGCCGAGCTCGAACAGGAGGTCGCCGCCGCGAGTGCCGCCGGCCGACCGGTGATGCTCGACTTCTATGCGGACTGGTGCGTGTCCTGCAAGGAGATGGAGCGGTACACGTTCACGGACCCAGGCGTGCAGGCGGAGTTCGCGCGCGCCTCGCTCCTGCAGGCCGACGTGACGGCAAACGACGCGGCCGACCAGGCGCTGCTGCAGCGCTTCGGGATCCTCGGCCCTCCGACGATCGTCTTCTTCGGCGCCGACGGCCGCGAGCGCAGCGAATACCGGATCGTCGGGTTCAAGCCGGCCGGGGAGTTTCGGGCGCACATCGCACAGGCGTTCGGCGTCGCGACATGAGGCGCACGACGCTCGCGATCGTGGCGGTCGTTGCGCTCGCCGTCGGAGGCGCGGTCGGTGCCTACCTCTCCCGGTCGCGTACGCCGGCAACGGCCGCACCCGCACCTGCACCCGAGCCGGCGCCCCTCGTGCTCGCGGCGACCCTGCCGACGGTGTCCCTGACCGACCGCGACGGCGTGCCGCGTGGCTTCGACCATTGGCAGGGCCGGTCGCTGATCGTGAATTTCTGGGCGACGTGGTGCGCACCCTGTCGGCGCGAGATCCCCCTGCTGGCGCAGCTGCAACGCGACAACTCGCCCGACGGTTTCCAGGTCGTGGGCGTCGCGGTCGACTACCGGGACAAGGTCCTGGCCTACGCGGAGGAGATGAAGATCGACTATCCGCTCCTGATCGGGGAGCAGGAGGCGCTCGACGCGGCGGCCGCCTTCGGAGTGGAAATGGTCGGCCTGCCGTTTACGGTTTTCTCCGACAGGCAGGGCCGGATCATCGCGGCGCACATGGGCGAATTGACGGGCGACGAGGCGGGGGTGATTCTGGGCGCAGTCCGCCGGGTCAACTCCGGCGCCACCACGCCGCTGCAGGCCCGAGGCGAGATCGAGCGGGGACTCAAGGCCCTGGAACCGGCCCCTGCGCCCACCTGAAAAAGCGCCATATTGGCCGAAGTGTCGCCATCTGGCGCCAATTGGCGCTAAACTCGCTGCCATCTTACGGCACCTGCGGGGATGTCGTGGCCCACATCCTGTTGCTCAACGGCCCCAACCTGAACCTCCTAGGTGTCCGGGAGCCTGGGGTTTACGGGCATGTGAGCCTCGAGCAGATCCACGAGCGGATGACACAGCTCGCCGCCGAGGCCGGTCACCACCTGTCGGCCTTCCAGAGCAATTCAGAGGCGGAGCTGATCGCCCACATCCACCAGGCGCCGACCGGCCACGTCGCCTTCATCATTTTCAATCCTGCGGGTCTCACGCACACCAGCATTGCGCTGCGCGACGCGCTGCTCGCCGTGAAGATCCCCTTCATCGAGGTGCACCTGTCGAACGTGCACGCGCGCGAGAGCTTCCGCCATCACTCGTATTTTTCCGATGTCGCCGTGGGCACGATCACCGGTCTCGGCGCGATCGGCTACGAGCTTGCGCTGCGGGCGGCGGCGCATCAGCTGGCCACCGGCTCGACGAAGCGCAATTGAACATAAGACATAGAGAAGAGAATCAGGGGGAACCCGGGATGGATATTCGCAAGGTCAAGAAGCTGATCGAGCTGCTCGAGGAGTCCGGAATCTCAGAAATCGAGATCAAGGAAGGCGAGGAAACCGTGCGGATCAGCCGTCACCCGCCGGGTGGCGTGCACTACGCGCCGATGGCCTATGCGCCGCCCACGTCGGTGGCGCCGCCGCCCGCGGCGAGCGGTACGACGGGCGCCATGGCTGCGGCGGCGGCCGGACCCGCGCACGCGCCCGACAAGGTCGTGACGGCCCCGATGGTCGGCACTTTCTATGCGGCGCCCGCCCCGGGTGCCAAGGCGTTCGTCGAGATCGGCAGCGAAGTGAAGCCCGGCGACGTGCTCTGCATCATCGAGGCGATGAAGATGATGAACCAGATCGAGTCCGACAAGGCCGGCAAGGTCGTCTCCGTGCTGGTCAAGAACGGCGATCCGGTCGAGTTCGGCCAACCCCTGTTCGTCATCGAATAAGCCCGCAGACAGGGCACCCGGCATGCTCGACAAAGTCGTGATCGCGAACCGCGGCGAGATCGCGCTGCGCATCCTGCGCGCCTGCCGCGAGCTCGGCGTCAAGACCGTGGCCGTGCATTCCACGGCGGACCGCAACCTCAAGCACGTGCTGCTCGCCGACGAGACGGTGTGCATCGGCCCGCCGCCCTCGCGCGACAGCTATCTCAACATGCCGGCGATCATCAGCGCCGCGGAGGTCACGGACTCGGTCGCGATCCACCCCGGTTACGGTTTCCTGTCGGAGAACGCCGACTTCGCCGAGCGCGTCGAGAAGAGCGGCTTCACCTTCATCGGCCCGCGCGCCGAGACCATCCGCCTGATGGGCGACAAGGTTTCGGCGATCCGCACCATGAAGGCCGCGGGCGTGCCCTGCGTGCCGGGATCCGACGGCCCGCTCGGCAACGAGCCCGACGACCTCTTCCGCGTCGCCCGCGACATCGGCTTCCCGGTGATCATCAAGGCCTCGGGCGGCGGCGGCGGCCGCGGCATGCGGGTCGTCAACAGCGAGGCGACGCTGCTGCATTCGATCAGCGTGACCCGGGCCGAGGCACAGGCCGCCTTCGGCAACGACCAGGTCTACATGGAGAAATTCCTCGACAAGCCGCGCCACATCGAGTTCCAGGTGCTCGCCGACCACTACGGCAACGTCATCTGCCTGGGCGAGCGCGACTGCTCGATGCAGCGCCGGCACCAGAAGGTGGTCGAGGAAGCGCCGGCGCCCGGCCTCACCGGCAAGCAGCGCAAGGTCATGAGCGAGCGGGTGGCCGCCGCCTGCGCGGAAATCGGCTATCGCAGCGCCGGTACGCTCGAGTTTCTCTACCAGGAGGGCGAGTTCTACTTCATCGAGATGAACACGCGCATCCAGGTCGAGCACCCGGTGACCGAGATCATCACCGGCATCGACCTGGTCAAGTCGCAGCTGCGGATCGCGGCCGGCGAGCGGCTGCCCTGGACGCAGGACGACGTGCAGTTCCGCGGCCACGCGATCGAGTGCCGCATCAACGCCGAGGACCCGAAGAAGTTCACGCCCTCGCCCGGGCCGATCAAGCTCTGGCACGCGCCGGGAGGTCCCGGCATCCGCGTCGATAGCCACATGTACACCGGCTACAACGTGCCGCCGCACTACGACTCGCTGATCGCCAAGGTGATCGCCTACGGCGAGGATCGCGAGGCCGCGATCTCACGCATGAAGAACGCGCTCACCGAGATGGTGATCGAGGGCATCAAGACCAACGTGGCTCTGCACCAGGAAATCTTCAACCACGCGGCCTTCCGGGCGGGCGGCACCGACATCCACTACCTGGAGCGGCGGCTGGGGATCAAGTGACGGGTTGATACGCAGCCTGGAGCATCATCGGTGCGGGCCCATCCGCGGCGAGCATGGACGCGCGTGGGCCCGCCGGGCCGGGCCGGCGCCGTACGATGGACCTGTACAATCCGCGCATTCCGGCAAGGACACGGACATGAGAACCGACACGGACGCTGGAACGCGTGGGCGATTCGCCAGGCTGACCGCAGGCGCCGAGACGATCGAGATCAAGGCGACCATCCTGCAGGCGCACATCCGCGCCGCGCTCGAGCACTACGGGCTGACGCGGACCAACGACGAGCTGCGGCTGATTTATTTCTTCGACACGCCGGACCTTGCGCTGCAGAGCGCCGGCATCATCGCCCGTGCAAGACGGGTGATTGGCGATCAGCACGACAGCACGATCAAGTTCCGGCCCGTGCAGCCCGAGTCGGTCGCCAAGCGATGGCGCAAGTACCGCGACTTCAAGATCGAGGTCGATGCGAGCGAGAAGGGCCTGGTGAAGTCCGCGTCCCTTTCCATGCCGGTCGCGAAGGGCCAGATCAAGCGCGTCGTCGCCGGCAAGAAGAACATCCGGTCGCTCTTCACCGAGGAGCAGGAAGACTTCCTCGATGAAATGGCGAATACCCGGATCGACTTCCGGAAGATTGTGACCATGGGACCTTTGCGCGCGCAGCGCTGGGACTTCGAGGACCCGGCCTGCCCGTGGCCGATCACCGCCGAGCTCTGGGAACGGGAGGACAAGGCGACGATGATGGAAGTGTCGGTCAAGGCCCTCGTGGGCCAGGCGGCCGCGGTAATGGCGGGGTTCATGGCGTTCCTGGCGGAGGTCGGTGCGCAGCGTGACGCGAACCCGCAGGCAAAGACCCGCTGGGCGCTCGAGCATTACGCGGCCAGGCACGTCCCGCGTTCGTCGCCGCGCGCGACACGCGGCCCTGTCCGTAAGGCCTCCCGGAAGATCTCGCGGCGCGAGTAACGAGGCGGCGGGGCATCAGCCATGCCCGTCCTGCAACTCACCGTCGAACTCGGGTCCTCCGATCCGACGCCGGTCGAGGACGCGCTCACGGGCCTCGGCGCGGTATCCGTAACCCTCCAGGATGCCGCCGACGACCCGGTGCTCGAACCTGCGCCCGGTGAAACACCGCTGTGGCCCACGGTCCGCCTGCGTGCACTGTTTCACTCGGGGCTAGACCGCGTCGCGCTGCGGGCCAGCCTGGCCGCAGTGCTCCCGTCATCAGTGACGCTGCACTTCGAGGAGCTGGACGACCGCCCGTGGGAGCGCGAATGGCTGCGCGACTTCCGTCCGATGCGCTTCGGGCGCCGGCTCTGGGTGTGCCCGGCCGGCCAGCCGGCCGGTGACCCGGCGGCGGTCCGGGTGGACCTCGATCCCGGCCTCGCCTTCGGCACAGGGACCCACGCGACCACCGCCCTCTGTCTCGAGTGGCTCGACGGCCGCGACCTCGCCGGGCGCCGCCTCATCGACTACGGCTGCGGCTCCGGCATCCTGGCCATCGCCGCGCTCAAGCTCGGCGCCTCCGAAGCGGTCGCGTTCGACATCGACCCGCAAGCGCTGCTCGCCACGCATGAGAACGCCGAGCGCAACGGGGTCGCCGACCGCCTGCGGCTGGCGGCCGCGGTGCCCAGGGAGCCGGGATGCTGCGACCTGCTCGTGGCCAACATCCTGGCGGGGCCGCTGGCGGACCTCGCTGCGCATTTCGCCTTGTTGCTTCAGCCCAACGGGGACCTCGCGTTGAGCGGCCTGCTGCAGGACCAGGTCGACTGGGTCGCCGCGGCCTACCGCCCGTGGTTTATGATCGGCGCCACCGCGACGCGCGACGGCTGGGCCCTGCTCAGCGGCCGACGCGGACCTATAAGCTGACCGGCATGTTCTCCCAGTGTCCCAGTTGCAAGGCGCGATTTCGCGTGACGGCTGCCACGTTGCGCGCCGCGCACGGGAATGCCCGCTGCGGACGCTGCGGTCACAAGTTCGACGTGCTCGAACACCTGACCGACGAGCTGCCGCCTCGGAGCGCGGCCGCACGTCCGGCGCCGGCCGCGGCCGAGGAACTCGCGGAAGCGGCTAAACCCGAGACCGTCTCGCAACCAGCGAAGCCGGCCACGGCCGAAGCGCCAGCGCAGGTTGTGATCTCGCCAGCCCCGTCGGCGGCGCCACCGTCCTTGACCACGGGGTCGCTGGCCGATGCGGAGGCGGACTTGATCAGCGTGGCCAACGCCGAACTGACGAGCGTGGTCGAGGGACTCGGCCCGGAGGACTACCACTTCTCGGCCGAGGATATCGAGAAGGTCTTCATCGATGCCCGGGATTGGCAGAAGCAATACGGCGGCAAGCCCACTCCCGGTTCCGACGAACCGGTTGCAGACCTCGAGTCGGAGCCGGCGAAGTTCGAGATCGAAGAGCCCGAGCGCGTCGAGGACATCACGCTCGAGGGCTTCAAGGCCGACATCGAGAGCGACACCGGCGAATCCTTACACCTCGAGGCGGAGTTCGAGTACCTGGAGGACGAGGAGTACGACCTCGATTCGACCAGCCGACTCCGGACGCTCGAGGACGTGCCGGAGTCTGTCTATCCGGACGGCGAGGAGGACGAATCACCGGTCCATCGCGCGCCGGTCGCAACGCCGCCGGCCGCAGCTGCGACGCACGCCGGCGCTGCGGCAGCGACGCGGGCAGCGCGCCCGGCCGAGGAGCCGATGCGTGCGGACCTGCGCACTTCGGCCGCCGAGCGATGGAGCGAGGCGCATCGCCGGAGGGAACCCGACGACCTGTCCGAACTCGACCTCGGCCGCACGGTGCCGCCGCGCACCGCGCGCAGCAGCCAGCTGCTCGCGATCGGCAGTGTGCTGCTCGCGATCGCGCTGGGTGTTCAGCTGGCGCATTACTACCGCCAGGACATCGTCCGCCACCCGCAGGCGGGTCCCGCACTGCGCCGCGCTTATGCAGCGCTCGGTCAGCCGTTGTCACCCAACTGGGATCTGGACGCATTCGAAGTCAGGCAATGGGGCCCGACCGCGGACGTCGCGCCGGGCGAATCGCTCACCGTGCGAGCGAGCCTGACCAACCGTGCGGAGCATGCCCAACCCTACCCCTTGCTGCGGCTCGAATTCGAGGACCGGTTCGGCGAGGCTGTCGCGCGGCGCGATTTCGCGCCCGCCGAGTACCTGAAGAGCCCGCCGCAGGCGTTGCGGCAGATGAACGCGGGCGAATCGACCGAAGCCGAGCTGTCCGTGATCGCACCGGGCGCGGATGCCGTCGGCTACCGGCTCGACGTCTGTCTGCGCGAGGACACGGGGCCGGTCCGTTGCGCGCATGGGCAAGGCGCCGCGCCGTGACGCAGATCGGACCGTATCGCCTGAGCGGCCGCGTGATCCTCGCGCCGATGGCGGGCGTCACCGACCTGCCCTTCCGCCGCCTGTGCCGGCGGATGGGCGCCGCGCTCGCGGCGGGAGAGATGCTCTCCGCCGACGAACGGTTGTGGGACACCGACCTGTCGCGCCGCCGCCGCGATCACACGGGAGAGCCCGAGCCGCGTGTCGTGCAGATCGCGGGCGGCGAACCCGCGATGATGGCTGACGCCGCGCGCCGCAATGTCGATGGCGGCGCGCAGGTCATCGACATCAACATGGGATGCCCGGCGAAGAAGGTCTGCAATCGCGACGCCGGTTCCGCGCTGCTGCGCGACGAGGGCCTGGTCGCCCGCATCCTCGCCGCCGTGGTCTCCGCGGTGGCCGTGCCGGTGACGCTCAAGATCCGGACGGGTTGGGACGCGAACTCGCGCAATGCCGCACGGATCGCGCACATCGCCGAGCAGTCCGGCATCGCTGCGCTCGCCGTCCACGGGCGCACGCGCGCCTGCCGCTTCGAAGGCGAGGCCGAATATCGGACGATTGCGGAAGTCAAGCAGCACGTGCGGATTCCGCTGTTCGCGAACGGCGACATCGACTCGCCGGAGAAGGCCTGGCGCGTGATGCGGTGCAGCGGCGCCGACGGCGTGATGATCGGCCGCGCCGCGCAAGGCCGGCCGTGGATCTTCCGCGAGATCGAGGCGCGCCTCGCGGGTGACGATGCGCCACCGACGCCTCGCGCCGTCGAAGTTGGTGCTATCATGCGCGCCCATTTGCGCGAGCTGTACGCCTTCTATGGGGAGGCGGCCGGGGTCAGGATCGCGCGCAAACACATCGGATGGTATTGCCGGGATCGCGCAGACGCGCAGCTCTTTCGTCAATCCGTGATGCAGGCGGCGACGGCCGCGACGCAGCTGGCACTGGTGCGGGATTATTTCGACGCACTGGGCGAGACGTCCGCGGCGGCGGCCTGAGTACACGATCGGAATCGGGGGTCGGTGCCAATGGCGCCACGCAAGAAAACGAAGACACGACGTGAAGCGGCGCGTGCCGCGAACATCAACGGGCGCAGCGTGCCGCTGCGCACCCACACCGAGCAGGCGCTCGACAGCTATTTCACCAGCCTGAACGGCCATCGGCCGGGGCAGCTCTACGACCTGGTGATGCGCGAGGTCGAGGAACCGCTGTTCCGGGCGGTGCTCGGCTACGCCGAAGGCAACCAGAGCCGCGCTGCGGACATCCTCGGCATCAACCGCGGCACCTTGCGCAAGAAGCTCAAGAGCTACGGCATTTCCGGCTGAGCTCAGTGCTCGCCGCAGTTGACCGCGCCCGCCACAGCCGGCGGGCGCGCACGATCGTTGCAGAAAGGGACCCATCGTGACCGTACCCATACGTCGCGCGCTCCTGAGCGTGTCCAGCAAGGAAGGCCTGGTCGACTTCGCACGCGGCCTGCGCGAGCGCGGGGTGACGCTGCTGTCCACGGGCGGCACCGCGGCGCTCTTGCGCGCGGACGGCGTGGAGGTCGACGACGTGTCGAGCGTGACCGGGTTTCCCGAGATCATGGACGGCCGGGTCAAGACGCTGCACCCGATGATCCACGGTGCACTGCTCGGGCGGCGCGGCATCGACGACGGCGTCATGCAGCAGCACGGCATCCAGCCGATCGACCTGGTCGCCGTGAACCTGTACCCGTTTGCCGCGACCGTGGCCAAGCCGGGCTGCAGCTTCGAGGAGGCGATCGAGAACATCGACGTAGGCGGGCCGGCGATGGTACGTGCCGCCGCGAAGAACCACGACCGGGTCACGGTGATCGTCGACCCGCTCGACTATGGCACCGTGCTCGCCGAGATCGACCGCGGCAACGGTGCAGTGTCCGCCGATACGCGGCTCCGTCTCGCCGCCAAGGCCTACGCGCACACGGCGCAGTACGACGCCGCGGTGGCGGCCTGGCTCGACGGCGAGGTACGCGGCACGGCTCCCGAGTTTCCCGAGCTGCTGTCGCTGCAGTTCCGCAAGCGCCTGGACCTGCGCTACGGCGAGAACCCGCACCAGCAGGCGGCGTTCTACGTCGCCGGTGATGTGCAGGGAGCGGGCACGGGCTCGGCCTCGCAGCTGCAGGGCAGGGAGCTGTCGTACAACAACGTCGCGGATGCCGACACCGCGTTCGAGTGCGTGCGCCAGTTCGCGTCGCCCGCCTGCGTGATCGTCAAGCACGCGAATCCCGCTGGCGTCGCCGTCGCCGCGAGCCTGCGCGAGGCCTATGACCGGGCCTTCCGCACCGATCCCACGTCGGCCTTCGGCGGGATCATCGCGTTCAACCAGCCGCTCGACGGCGCGACGGCGCGCGCGGTTCTCGAGCGGCAGTTCGTCGAGCTCCTGATCGTGCCGGCCGCCGATGCCGAGGCGCGCGAGGCCTGCGCGCGCAAGGACAACGTCCGGCTGCTGGTGACCGGAGGGCTCGCGCCGAGTAACTCGCGCTTCGATCTCAGGAGCGTGATCGGCGGCCTCCTGGTGCAGACGCGCGACACCGGCATGGTCGCGCGCGAGGCCCTGCAGGTGGTGACGAAACGCGCACCGACGCACGAGGAGCTCGACGACCTGATGTTCGCCTGGCAGGTGTGCAAGTTCGTCAAGTCCAACGCCATCGTGTTCGCGCGCGACCGCGCCACGGTCGGCATCGGCGCCGGGCAGATGAGCCGTGTCGTGAGCTGCCGGATCGCCGGCATGAAGGCGCGCGACGAAGGGATCGACCCGACCGGTGCGGTGATGGCCTCGGACGCGTTCTTCCCGTTCCGCGACGGCATCGACGCGGCGGCGCTGCAGGGGATCACCGCCGTCATCCAGCCGGGCGGCTCGCGACGCGACGCCGAGGTCATCGCGGCGGCCGACGAGCACGAGCTTGCGATGGTCTTTACCGGCATGCGCCATTTCCGCCATTGAGCAAGCGCGTCCTCATCGTCGGTGGCGGCGGCCGCGAGCACGCGCTCGCCTGGAAGGTCGCGCAGTCGCCGCGTGTGAGCCAGGTGTACGTGGCACCCGGCAACGCGGGCACGGCGCTCGAGCCGCGTACGCGCAATGTCGATGTCGCTGCGGACGACGTGGCGGGTCTCGTGCGCCTGGCGCGCGACGAGCGGATCGACCTCACGATCGTCGGGCCCGAAGCGCCGCTGGTGCTGGGGATCACCGATGCCTTCGCCGCCGCCGGTCTGCGCTGCTTCGGCCCGGTCAAGGCCGCTGCCCGGCTCGAGGGCTCGAAGGCGTATAGCAAGGAGTTCCTGACTCGCCACGGGATTCCGACCGCAGCCTACGCGACATTCACTCATGCGAGCTTCGATGCCGCGTGGGTGCTGGCGCAGCGCGCACCGCTGGTGGTAAAGGCCGACGGCCTGGCGGGCGGCAAGGGCGTGGTGATCTGCGAGTCGGGCGCGGACGCCGTGGCGACGGCGCAGGCGATGTTCGCCGGTCGGTTCGGACCGGCCGGGGAGCGTGTCGTCGTCGAGGAGTTTCTCGAGGGTGAGGAGGCGAGCTTCATCGCCATGGTCGATGGACGGCACGTACTGCCGCTCGCGACCTCGCAGGATCACAAGCGCCTGCGCGACGGCGATCTCGGGCCGAACACCGGCGGGATGGGTGCGTATTCACCAGCTCCGGTAGTAACGCCCGCCATCCATGAGCGCGTGATGCGCGAAGTGATGTGGCCGACCCTGCGCGGCCTGGCCGCCGAGGGCACGCCCTACGTCGGCTTCCTCTACGCGGGGTTGATGATCGGGGCGGACGGACGGCCCGCGGTGCTCGAGTTCAATTGTCGCTTCGGCGACCCGGAGACGCAGCCGATCATGATGCGGCTGCGCTCCGACCTGACCGAGCTCGTGGATGCCGCGCTCGACGGCCGGCTTGCGGACACCCGCATCGAGTGGGACCCGCGCGCCGCGGTCGGGGTGGTGCTCGCGGCGTCCGGTTACCCGGACACCGTGCGCAAGGGCGACGCGATCCACGGCCTCGGCGCCGTCGAACAGCTGCCCGGCAAAGTATTTCACGGCGGCACGGCGCAACGCGGCGGCGAGGTCATCGTCAGCGGCGGCCGCGTGCTGTGCGCGGTCGGGATCGGCGCCGATATTCGCGCGGCGCAGTCGGACGCCTATGCTCTCGTCAGCTCGCTGGGGTTCGAAGGCATGCAGTTCCGCCGGGACATCGGCTTCCGCGCGATCGCGCGCGAAGGCAAAAATTGGCTCGGAGCTGATTTTTCTTGATATTCGAATTCCGGCTACGGATGGCCGCCGTCGGCAGGGGCCTGCGAGCGGCGCTCCCGCGCGATGAGATAGAGCCCCGCGCCGATCACGACGGCGCCACCCGCGAGCGTGAGCACGCCGGGCAATACGTTCCATACCGCGAGATCAAGCAACACGCCCCACAGCAACGCCGTGTACTCGAAGGGCGCGACCACTGATGCCGGCGCGTTGCGGAACGCCTCGGTGATCAGCAGCTGAGCCACGGTGCCCAGGACGCCGATGCCGACCAGCAACGGCAGGTCGGACAGCTGCATCGGCTGCCAGCCCGGGAATGCCACAAGGCCGGCGCCAACGCTGAGAAACACCGTGTAATGGAAGACCAGGCTCTCGGTTGTCTCGGTCCGCGACAGCACGCGCAGCGCGATCGCGCTCACCGCGTAGCAGACCGCGGCCAGGAGCGCTGCGAGGCCGCCGATGGTTGCCCAACCGGCCCCGGTTGGCCGCAGCATGACGATCACGCCGCCGAGCCCCACCGCGATGGCCGCCCATTGGCCTGCGGTCACTTTCTCGTGGAGCAGCGGCACCGACAGCGCAGCGATGAAGAGCGGCGCGCACATGAAGATCGAGTAGGTGTCCGCCAGCGAGAGCCGCTGCACGGCGAATATGAACGACCAGAGCATCACGACGCCGATCGCGGCACGCGCGACGTGCCAGTGCCAGTGCGCCGGCCTGAGACGATGCCACCGGCCGCGGACCAGGAACGGCAGCAGCAGGAACGGCAGCGAGGCGAGCCCGCGCAGCGTCGTGACCTGCATCGGCGGATAGTCCGCGGCCAGGAGCTTGAGCAGCGCGTCCATGCCCGAGAACAGCGCCACCGCACCGATCATCGCCGCGATGCCCTTGGCGCGGCGGTCGGTCACTTCGAGTTCGGGTCCCGGCGGTCGAGCGTGGCGCGGAAGCCCGGCTCCGAGCGTGGCGGAGCAGAGAGGGTCGCGTTGCGGTCAGGTCCGCGACCTCGATCTGCCTCACGTCGCTGCGCATGTGGCCCGTCAGCCGCGACCTACAGCCGGTGCTTGGGGCGCCAGCTGAATCTCGGCTCAGCGCTTCATCGCGTCGAAAAATTCCGCGTTGGCCTTGGTATCCCGCATCTTGTCGATGAGGAACTCGGCCGCCGCGAGCTCGTCCATGGGGTGCAGGAGCTTGCGGAGGATCCAGATCTTCTGCAGCTCGTCGGTCTGCGTGATGAGTTCCTCGCGCCGCGTGCCGGAGCGGTTGATATTGAATGCCGGGTAGACGCGCTTCTCGGCGATGCGACGGTCGAGGTGGATCTCGCTGTTGCCGGTGCCCTTGAACTCCTCGTAGATCACGTCGTCCATGCGCGATCCGGTGTCGATCAACGCCGTCGCGAGGATCGTGAGCGAGCCGCCCTCCTCGATGTTGCGCGCTGCGCCGAAGAACCGCTTCGGCCGCTGCAGCGCGTTCGCGTCTACACCGCCCGTGAGCACCTTGCCGGAGCTCGGCACGACGGTGTTGTAGGCCCGCGCGAGCCGGGTGATCGAGTCGAGCAGGATCACGACGTCGCGCTTGTGCTCGACCAGGCGCTTGGCCTTCTCGATGACCATCTCGGCGACCTGCACGTGGCGGCTCGCCGGCTCGTCGAAGGTCGAGGAGACGACCTCGCCGCGCACGGTGCGCGTCATCTCGGTGACTTCCTCGGGACGCTCGTCGATCAGCAGCACGATCAGGTACACCTCGGGGTGGTTGGCCGTGATCGAGTTGGCGATGTTCTGCAGCAGCATCGTCTTGCCGGCCTTGGGCGGCGAGACGATCAGTCCGCGCTGGCCCTTTCCGAGCGGCGCGATGAGGTCGATCATGCGCGCGGTCAGGTCCTCCGTGCTGCCGGTCCCGCGCTCGAGCTTCAGCCGCTTGGTCGGGTGCAGCGGCGTCAGGTTCTCGAACAGCACCTTGCTGCGTGCGTTCTCGGGCGAATCGAAGTTGATCTGGCCGACCTTCAGCAGCGCGAAGTAGCGCTCGCCGTCCTTGGGCGGGCGGATGAGGCCCGAGATCGTGTCGCCCGTGCGCAGGTTGAAGCGACGGATCTGCGAAGGGCTGACGTAGATGTCGTCGGGGCCCGCGAGGTAGGAACCCTCGGCGGAGCGCAGGAACCCGAAGCCGTCCTGCAGGATCTCGAGCACGCCGTCGCCGTAGATGTCTTCGCCGTTGCGCGCGTGGGCCTTGAGGATGGCGAAGATGATGTCCTGCTTGCGCGACCGGGCCAGGTTCTCGAGCCCGACCTGCTGGGCGACCTTCAGCACTTCGGAGACCGGCTTGAGCTTGAGCTCGGTCAGGTTCATCGACGTCCGGCTGGCTTCGAGCTCGGCCGGACTGATGACGTCGAGGTCCTCGCCGTCCATGTAGTCGTCGGGTGGCAGCTCGTCCTGCCGCGGGCCGCGATTGCCGTCCGGTCCGCCGCGCCCGCGCTTGTTGGGCCGGTTGCGGCCCTGGTTGCCGAGGTAACCCCTCACAGCTTGCCGTCCAGGAACGTAGACAACTCGGCCTTGCGGACCGCGCCGATCTTCTGGCCCTCCGCCTTGCCGCCCTTGAACAGGATCAGCGTTGGGATTCCCCGGACGCTGAACTTCATTGGGGTTTTCGGATTCTCGTCGACGTTGATCTTCGCGACTGTCACCTTGCCGGCGTACTCCGTCGCGATCTCGTCGAGGATCGGGGCGATCATCTTGCATGGGCCACACCACTCCGCCCAGAAATCGAGCAGCACCGGCTGCGGCGACTTGAGGACCTGTTCTTCGAAATTGGCATCAGTGACATGAACGATCTGCTGGCTCACCAGAGATGACCTCCGTGGGCATGGGTTGCTGTTTGGGCTTGGACTGGGGTGCGATATGCGGGCCGGACGCGTCGTATCGGGTGACTGCGCGTCCCTTGTGAGGCAAACTATCTAGATTGCTGGCGAAAACAGTGCTTCTGGCCTGTACTCAGGGATCCCGTCCGCCTGGCGAGGAAGCCGGAACTGCAAGGCCCGGCTGGCCGGCGATCATGATGGCGGGAGCGGATCAATCCGCGTTGTCGGTATTTGACCCCGACTTGCGGCAATTTGCAAGGGCATGGCTTTTCCGGATATCTGATGTCAGACGCGCATCTCACGGACGTATCGTTCACCAACCTGCATCTTCCCGAATCTCTCGCGCGCGGCATCGCCGACGCCGGCTTCGAGCGCTGCACGCCGATCCAGGCCCAGACGCTGCCGAAGGCGCTGGCCGGCATGGACGTCGCAGGCCAGGCGCAGACCGGCACGGGCAAGACGGCCGCCTTCCTCGTCGCGATGTATGCCGCGCTGCTGCGCCGCGACGTGCCGCCGACGCGCCGGAGCAACGCGCCGCGCGCGCTCATCATCGCGCCGACGCGCGAGCTCGCCGTACAGATCCACCGTGACGCCGAGATCCTCGGCCAGTACACGGGCCTCACGCTGGGCCTCGCCTTCGGCGGGGTCGATTATGAAAAACAGCGCCGCGAGCTCGAGGCGGGCGTCGATGTCCTGATCGGCACCCCGGGGCGGCTGATCGACTTCTACAAGCAGCACGTGTTCGACCTGCGGTCGGTGCAGGTGCTGGTGCTCGACGAGGCGGACCGGATGTTCGACCTGGGCTTCATCGCCGACATCCGCTACGTCATGCGGCGGCTGCCGCCGCCGGAGGCGCGGCTCAACATGCTGTTCTCCGCGACCCTCGCCCAACGCGTGCTCGAGCTCGCCTACGAGCACATGAACGACCCGGAGATGGTCAAGATCGAGCCGGACAAGGTGACGGTCGACCAGGTCCGCCAGTCGATCTACTTCCCGTCGATGGACGAGAAACCGCGGCTGCTGGTCGGCCTGCTGCGCTCCATGGACCCGCATCGCACGATGATCTTCGTCAACACGCGCCGCGGCGCCGAGGAACTCGAAACGCTGCTGCGCGCGAACGGGATCAACGCGGAGGCGATCTCCGGCGACGTGCCGCAGCGCAAGCGCCTGCGGATGCTGCGCGACTTCCACAGCGGCGACCTCGCGGTGCTGATCGGCACCGACGTCGCCTCGCGCGGGCTGCACATCCCCGACGTAAGCCACGTGTTCAATTACGACCTGCCGCAGGATCCCGAGGACTACGTCCACCGGATCGGCCGGACGGCGCGCGCCGGGGCCGATGGCGACGCGATCAGTCTCGGCTGCGAGGACTACGCCATCTCGCTGCCCGACATCGAGGGATACATCGGTCGCAGCATCCCGCGCGCCCCGATGACCGAGAACCTGCTGGCGGAGATCGTGATTCCGCCACGCGCGCGGCGGCGGTACGAAGGTGGCGGCTTCGGGGGGCGACGTGGCGGTCCCGGCGGCGGCAGTCGAGGAGGTCCGGGCGGTGGCCGCCGCAGCGGGCCACCGCGGCACGGCCGGCGCAGTGATGGCCAGCCAGCCGGAACGACCGCGAGCCCACCGACCGATCCAGGCCCGGCCAGCGGCGACGCTACGACCGAGGGTGGGGGCCGAAGGCGCCGCGGCCGGCGACGCAGTGGCCCCCGGGCCGGCGCCTAAGGAACCTAACCGAGCTGGCTGAGGTCGCGCACGCCCGGGATGCCGGGGACGGCCGTGCGTGGTGGCTGCGTCGAGTCGGGTTGCAGGACCTGGTAGATGAAGCGCACGCCCGCGTCTCGCGCGGCGCAGAGCACCGACGGACTGTCGTCGACGAACAGCGTCGTCTCCGGTTCGATTTCGTGACGGCTCGCGAGCCGCGCCCAGAAATCGGCCGACTCCTTCGGTGCGCCGATCACATGTGACGAAACCACGACGTCAAAGTGACGCCCGATCCCGGTCTGACCGTGCTTGACGGCGAGCGCCTTCGGGTGGGCGTTCGTCGTCAGCAGGCGCCGCTTGCCGAGCCCGTGGAGTCGATCGAGGAACTGCTCGGCGCCCGGCAGGAAGCGGATGTGCTCGCGCATCTCCACCTTGAGCGCCTCGATGTCGAGGCCGAGCTCCTCGGTCCAGTGGTCGACGCAGTACCATTCGAGCGTGCCCCGCCAGGCGTCGATCCGCGGCAGCAGGAGCGCGAGCGCCGTTTCTGCCGGAATGCCGTGCAACGCGCCATAGCGCTGCGGCACGACCTCGACCCAGAAGTAATTGTCGAAGCGCAGGTCGAGCAGGGTACCGTCCATGTCGAGACACACGGTCTCGATCCGCGCCCAGTCGGGCGCGCCGGTCGGGCGGTCCGAAACGTTGATCGCGACGTCCATTCGCTGCACGCGTACCGAAAATTCCCAGCGAGGCCGCTATGATACGGACCTTTCCCTGCGCGCGGAAAATCAGCTCGGAGCCGATTTATCCCGATAATTCAGCTCCGAGCCGATTTATTCATGACTGACACGACGAATCCTGTCGACCTGCTCCCCGGTGTCCTCAAGCTCGTCGGGGAGGCTGGTGCCGCGATCATGGCCGTGTATGCGACCGCCCACGGCGTCGAGTACAAGGCCGATGATTCGCCGATCACGCTTGCGGACCGCGCGGCGCACGCGATCCTGAGCCGCGGGCTCGCGCGGCTCGCGCCTGCGATCCCGGTTCTTTCCGAGGAGTCCGAGGCCACGCATGCGCACGCGGTGCGCAGCCAGTGGCGGGAACTCTGGCTCGTCGATCCGCTCGACGGGACCCGGGAATTCATCAGCCGCAACGGCGAGTTCACGGTCAACGTCGCGCTGATCCGAGATCACCGCCCCGTGCTGGGCGTGGTTGCCGCACCTGCGCTCGGAGTCATCTACTACGCCGCCGCCGGCCACGGCGCATTCCGTCGCAGCGCCGACGCGCCGCCGGAGCCAATCACCGTGCGCCCGGCGGGCTCACCCCTGGTGATCGTAGGCAGCCGTTCGCACCGCGGCGACACGCTCGACGCGATGCTCGCGCGCATCGGTCCGCACGAATTGAAACCCATGGGCAGTGCGCTCAAGTTCTGCCTCGTCGCGGAGGGCAGCGCGGATTTCTATCCGCGGCTCGGCCCGACCTCGGAATGGGACACGGCCGCGGCGCAGGCGGTGCTCGAGGTCGCGGGCGGCGCGGTCATCCGCCTCGACGGACAGCCGCTCGAATACAACGCACGCGAGACGATCCTCAATCCGGAGTTCCTCGCCTTCGGGGATCGCAGCCGTCGCTGGACGGACCTGGTCTGACGCGGACCGGATCCCGACCCGCGGCACGCGAATGGAACTGTCCTGGTCGCTGCTGGCGGCAATCGTCGGGCTGGTGGGGATCTCGTGGCTCTGGTACGCGAGCCTGCGTGCCCGCGAGCGCGCCAACGCTGCGGCGCTCGAAACCTGCCAGCGCACCGGCGCGCAGCTGCTCGACGGCACGGTGGCCTTCCGGGGCCTGCGCCCCGTCCGCGGCGTCGACGGCCGGCTGCAGCTGCAGCGTACCTACGTCTTCGACTACAGCCAGGACGGCGTCACGCGCCGGCAGGGTTTCGTGATCCTCATCGGGCGGTCGCTCGAGAGCATCGGCCTGGAATGAGGCCCGGCTGGCCGACGTGCCTGGCCGGGTATCCCTTTTTGACCGGGCCGGGGCTAAGCTACCGGCCCTGTCCAGGATCGACGGCAGCCCACCGGCTCAGAATGACGGAAGTCCGCGACAACGTCGAGACCGAGGCCTTTCGGCACCTTGAACGCCTGCGTCAACTACGCATCGAGCATCGCGATCTCGACGACGTAATCAACCGTCTGCAGCTCGACCTCTACATCGACCAGGTGCAGCTGCGGCGCCTCAAGCGGCGCAAGTTGCTGCTCAAGGACCAGATCTCCAGGCTGGAGAGCCAGTTGATCCCGGACCTCAACGCCTGAACGGGATGCAGAAAGAGCTGCAAGCGGCCAGCGGGGTGATCGACCGTCTCCTGGAGCCCGCCAGCTTCGTGCAGGTTGCGGTCATTGCCGCAATGGTCGTGCTCGGCTGGTGGATCGCGGCGCGCATACGCCGCGATATCGGCGTAACCGACGTGCCGGCCGGCTGGCGCGGTCGCGCGCGCGAGTCGGCGTGGGTCGGGGCGCCCTTCGTCCTCATCCTGCTGCTGCTCGCGACCGCGGACGGGCTGCTGCATGCCATCCGCGCCCCGACCCGCATCATTGACGTCGCGGTGCAGCTGACCGGCCTGCTGCTGCTGATCCGCATCGTGGTCTACCTGCTGCGCGTCTCGCTCGGGGCGCGCTCGCGCATCAAGGGCTGGGGCACCCCGATCAGCATCGTGGTCTGGTTGTTCCTGTCGCTGCACCTGCTCGGCTGGGGCGACAGGCTGATCGCCCTGCTCGATGGCATCGGCATCACGGCCGGCAAGACGCGCATCTCGGTGTGGTCGATCTCGAAGCTGCTCGTCACGGTCGGTCTCTTCGTCGTCGTCGCCGTCTGGCTGTCGCGCTGGCTCGAGAAGCGTCTGATGACCCTGCAGGGCATCGCGCCCAACATGCGCATCGGGCTCGCGAAGTTCACTCAGGCGTTCCTGGTCGGCCTGTCGATCCTGGTCGGCCTCAACGCCGCCGGCCTCGACCTCACGACCTTGAACGTGTTGACCGGCGCGATCGGCATCGGTCTCGGCTTCGGCCTGCAGAGCATCACCGCGAACTTCGTCAGCGGATTCGTCCTCCTCATGGACCGCTCGATCAAGCCGGGCGACGTGATCAGCTTCACGGGCACGACCGGCACGAGCACCGAGGGTTTCGGCTGGGTGCAGCAGCTGCGCGGGCGCTACGTCGTCGTGCGTGACCGCGACGGTGTCGAGACGCTGGTCCCGAACCAGAACCTGATCACGAACTCGGTGATCAACTGGAGCTACACGGACCCGCGCGTGCGGCTGAAACTGCCCGTGCGGATCAGCTACAAGGACGACCCCGAGCTCGCGCTCAAGACGCTGCTGGACGCCGCCGAGGGGCACCGCCGGATCCTGAGGGAGCCGCCGCCCGTCGCCCGCCTCATGAGCTTCGGTGACCACGGCATCGAGCTCGAGCTGCGGTTCTGGATCGCGGATCCCCAGGAGGGCGTCAACAACGTGCGCTCGGACGTGAATCGCAGCATCTGGCGCCTGTTCAAGGAGCACGGCATCACGATCCCGGTGGCGCAGCGCGCCGTACGGCTCGAGATGGTCGAATCCGGCATGGGCGGTGCGCGCACGGTCCGCGAGTCCTGAGCCCACGGACGTGCCGCCGCTCGCCATCGACGACGCGTTGTCGATCCCCGACGAGCTGCTCGAGTTCAGGCAGGTCCGCGCTTCGGGCCCGGGCGGACAGAACGTTAACAAGGTATCGAATGCGGTCGAGTTGCGATTCGACGTCGCCCGGTGGGCGGAACTGCCGCCGCCTGCACGCATGCGGCTCGCGCGCATGGCCGGCCGGCGGCTCAGCGATGCCGGCGTCATCGTGATCGACGCACAGCGTTTCCGCTCGCTGGAACAGAACAAGGCCGATGCGCTCGCGCGGCTCGTCACGATGATCCGCTCGGCGCTGGTCGTTCCGCGACCGCGCAAGAAGACCCGGCCGACGCGCGCATCGCAGGAACGACGACTCGCCTCCAAGGCGCGGGACGCGCGCCTCAAGCGGCTGCGGCGCCGCGCGACACGCGACGATTAACCGGGCCTTCTCGCCACCCGTGGTGACTGCTCGCCGGCGCCCGGCCGCGGTGGCTGCTGCTCGCCGCCGCCCGGACCGCGGTGGCGCTGCCTGCTCGCCGGCGCTCGGCCGCGGTGGCTCCTGCTCGCCGACGCGCGGCCGCGGTGTATCCCCAGCCGCTCACCACGCTTAAGGATCGCTGCACGGCTGAAGATGGTGCCCCGCACATTCTGTCGGCGCACGCCGAACGGTCGTTGGTATCGCGGAATCGTCGAGGCGACCTTCGCTCGGAGTGCCCGCGACGTCTACCTGTGCACACCGATGCCTCGTCGCGGCTGGGATACACCGCGTCCACGCGTCGGCTCGTGACCCCGCGGTGGTATCGACGAGCGGGAGGCCACCGCGGCATCGGCGAGCCGGCGTTTGGACCGGGTGTCTCGTGGCCGCGACGACGCCTGATCACTCACAGGTAGACGTCGCGGGCACTCGGAAGTCATGACTCCGCGACGATTCCGCGATACCGCTGACTGATGCGGCGTGCGCCGACAAGACGTGCGGGGCACCCTCCTGAGCTCTGCAGTGTCCGCTGATCGTGGCCAGCGGCCCACGAGGCACCCGGGCCGAGCGCCGGCGAGAGGCGGCCACCGTGGCTGAGGCGGCGAGCAGCCACCGCGGCCGAGCGCTGGCGAGTAGGGGCCACCGTCGGTTCGGTCATGGTTATCTTCCGCATGCCGCAGCGTGCGGGCGTTGCGCGCTACGGGCGTCGCGCCGTCCGCGGCCTTTGTATCTGCGCGTGCTGATTTTGGCTAGACTTGTCGCGCCGGCGCATCCGCGACCCCGCTGTGGGGGAGACGAGTCGGGGCCTCGAGTGCCCGGTCACCTGGCGAGGTATGCGCATGACAGCGACCGTCCATGCGGTGCCGTCCGGCCTGTTCGTGCCGGTCGACGCGACCGACCACGCGCTGGGACCCGACCACGCGCCCGTCGTCGTCGTGGAATACGGCGACTTCGAATGCCCGATCTGCAAGATGGCGGCGCCCGCCGCGAGACTGCTGCTCGAGCGATTTCCGAACCAGGTGCGGCTGGTTTTCAGGCACTTTCCGCTCGAAGAGGCACACCCTCATGCGCTCGAGGCCGCGGAAGCGGCCGAATCCGCGGCGGCGCAGGGTCGGTTCTGGCAGATGCACGACCTGCTGTTCGCGAACCAGGCCCATCTAAAGCGCCGGGACCTGGAACGCTACGCCGCGCAGCTCGACCTGGATCGCGTGCGCTTCGCGGCCGAGCTGAACGGCCACATTTACCTGCAACGCGTGCGCGAGCACATCGATGGCGGCCGGCGCATGCGCGTGCGCGCCACGCCGACCTTCTACGTGAACGGGATCGTGAAGGACATCTCGTTCGGGATGCAGTCACTGCACGACGCGGTCGCGGCCGCGATCGGGCAGGCTGAAGACTGACGCGCCCGGCCCCGCGCGGGCCGCCCCGTCAGTACGGCCTCACCTCGAACGGCGCATCCACCACGAACGCCATGACCGTGCCGGCCGGCACGTCGATCTCGCCGCCCGTTTTCCGCGCAGCGATCGCGCCGGCCGCGCCGCCCAGGATGCCGCCGATGACCTTGCCTTTGTCGTCGTCGACCTGGTGACCGATGATGGCGCCGGCCGCCGTTCCGCCGACGATCTTGGCGGTGTCCCGGCCGGTGTCGCTCTTCGCCTGCTGGACGAGCTGGCCACGGATCGGCACCGTCGTGCCGTCCTCGAGCTCGATGCCGTCGAAATTCATGGCGAGGGTGGGCGTTCCACCGATCCGCTTGCTGCCCGACACGACGTCGGTCACGCGCCCTCGAACGGGCGCACCCGCCAGGATCGCGCGCCGCCCGTCGATCACGAGATCGGAGGCCAGCCGCGCGTCGACCGAATCACCGATCGTCGCGGTCTTCGTCGACACGTTGGACGACAAGCCGATCGAAATCTGCGTGCCGGCCGGCACGACGATCGGCTTGGCCGGTGCAGGCGCCACAACCGCTGCCGGCGGCGCCTGTGTCGCGGCGACGGCCGCGGGCTTCGGGGGCGCGGGGATTTCGTGACCGGTGCCGGTGCGGCAGCCGCCTTCGTCTTCGCGGACAGCTCGGCCTCGCGACGCGCGAGCTCCTGCTCGCGTTGCTTCAAGTGCGAGATCGGCCTCGCGCCTGGTCAAGTCGGCCTCCCAGGTCGAGAGCTCGGCGGCCGGATCCGGGGTGGCAGGTGTCGCGTCCGCCGGTGGCTCCACCGTCGTGACGTCGGCCGCCGGCGTCGGTGCCGTGGGCCCGCCGCACGCCGCCAACGCGAGCACGGCGACCGTGGATGCAATCGAGGCCGGAACGAAACTTTGCTTGATGCTCATCTGCGATCTCCTGAAATCTGGTCGATGCCGCCGGCTCCTGCGGATGCCGCCGACCCATGACGCCGCGAGTATGGAATCGCCTCCAGGGTTCCGGCCATGCAGCACGTCACAGGAATTGCCGCCGCGATGTCGCAATGCCGCGACGGACGGCCGAGGTAACGCGCCGATCGGCGTTCAGGTTGACAGGACGTCGTGCCAGTCGGGATGCCGCTTGAACTGCGCGTTTGCGAACGGGCAGAGCGGGATGATGCGAAAGCCCTCGCGGCGGGCATCGGCAACGGCGCGTTCGACCAGCACCTGCCCGACGCCCTGCCCGCGCAGCGCATCCGGCACTTCGGTGTGGTCGATGATGATCAGGGTCGGCGAGGCGCGCGAGTACGTCATTTCCGCTTCGTGGCCATCGACGGTGCCGACCCAGCGCCCGCCGGTGGCCCGATCCTCACGTGACACCTGTTCCGGCATCAGTCGTCGTCCGGGTTGGCTTCGATCCTGGCTCATGGCTGCATCCTACAGGTCGGTGTACTTGCGGCTGTGTCCACGTGACTGGTCGACTGGGTACTTCTCGCCGTTCAAGTCGATCTTGCGATGCGCCGCGGCCACGAGGTCGATGTCCAGCTTGTCCGCAAGCCGGACGAGATAGAGCAGCACGTCCGCCAGTTCCAGCGCGACCTCCTCGCGCGTCGCCGGCGGCAGTTCCCGGCTCTGCGCCTCCGTCAGCCACTGGAAGTGCTCGAGCAGCTCGGCGGCCTCCGCGGCGACGGCCATCGCAAGGTTCTTCGGCGAGTGAAACTGGTCCCAGTCGCGGTCGCGGGCGAACGCGGCAAGTCGTTCGCGAATGTCGTCGAATACTGGCCGTGAGTTCATGCGCGACGTCTCCTTGACGCGAGCGTGCCCCGGCCCGGGCCGTCGTTCAACCTCGAGTCACCGTCGGCGGGATCCCCGGTTGTGTGACGGCCGTCCGCATCACGCGCGTCTTCATGATCGACATCGAAACCTGCCGTCGCTGCGGCGGCAAGCTCCGGGTCATCGCGAGTATCGAAGAGCCGGCCATCATCGAGCGGATTCTCGATCACCTCGGCCGAATGAGCGAGCCGCTCGATCGGGCTTACGCGCCGAGACCCGCAGTGTGAAGCGCCGACTAACGGCCCATGACCGCTCCGAGGACCGAGACCCGACGAGAGAGGGCGGGTCTGTCCCGGATCGGAGCAGCGTCCGAAAGCTCATGCGTTTCTCGATGCCGCCGGAGATTCGACAAGCTACATCGAGCGCCGTCGCGTCCGTTGCCCGCCCCGCGCGCTCGCTTCACTTCACAACTCGACCCTCCCCGCGATGGCAGGCCAACGCAGCGTGTTTGAATAGCCTATGCCCAAGCAGCGCGGGCAGGTTGCTCGCCTTCGTCGTGCCTGCGGAGGGCTGGCCAGCTGGCCAGCCCTCCGCATCGAGCACGTCTGGTATCTGTCAGTCGCGAGCGTTGCGCTGCAGACCTTTACCAGCCTGCTACTGCTTCGCCACGCGCTGGCTGCCAGAGCCCCCGAAGTTCCAGCGCATGCCCACGCCGTAGGTCGTGACGTCGTCGCCGAACTCGCCCTCGGCGAAGGCCGAGAACTGGTCCGTGAAGAACCAGCGCGCCGCGGCGCCGAGTGAGGTGTCATCGCCGCTATCCGAGAAGTCGGTGTAGTTGACGGCGCCCTCGAGCTCGAACTGCTGCGACACGCGGCCGCGCAGACCGAAGCCGAGCAGGAATCCGTCGTCGTCCACGCTGAAGCCGCCCAGCCCCGGCACCGAAACCTCTACCTCGGCGCTGACGTAACCGAGCTTGCCGTAGAGATCGGCGCTGTCGGACAGCGACCACGCGTAGCCGCCGCCGAGCGTGAAGGTCGCATAGTCGACGTCGACGCCACCGGACTCGGCGCTCTGGTCGGCGTAGGTGCCGAACAGGAACGCCTGGTCGGTGATCTCGAGCGAGCCACGCAGCGCAAAGCCGTCGAGATCCTCGTCAACCCCGTCGATGTCGGTGGTGACGTAGGCGAAGTCGGCGTATGAGTAGGTGACATCGTCGGCAGCATTAGCGGTGGCGGCCAGGCCCAGGGACGCGGCAACCAGCGCGGAAAGTAATTTCGAACGCATACACACTCCTTGATGTGGTGGAACCATCCGCCGCGAGCGCAAGCCTGACTCCGGTCGAGCTCCCGGGTGGAGCGAAGCCTAGTTCCGTCGTGCCGGCATGCCCAACGATGGGCCCCGAATGGGCCCGGAAGTGTGAGGCTGATCACTGAGCCGGGATCGCCGAGGTGCGGCGCGGGGTCGGCAGCCGTCTGGCCGACGGCCTGCCCCGCCGTCGCTGCGCCGCATGCGTTTCGAGTTCGGCCGGTAAGATTCGGCCCGTAAGACGAGTCCGTGCATCGACACGGGCCCGGAGGGCAACCTCCGGGCCCTTCTTCGTCGCTGCGGGTCACTGCCCTCGCCACCCGGCGTCGATGGCCCGTCGTTCCGCAGCTGGGTCCAGCGTCTCGCCGTCGATCGCAGCCTCGACAGCCGCAATGACCGCCGGCGGCAACGCCGCGCCCGCCATGCGATAGCCGCCCGCATCGCTGGTCGGCATCGCGGCTTCCGCGAGCACCCGCATTCGCCATCCGTCGCCGTCCGCGTCGCGGCACGCGAGCCCGCCGAGCCTGCGGTCGTCGCCAGCTACGAAGGCGCGACAATACTCGCCGCTGGTCGCCCGGAAACTCAGCGTGACGACGATTCCGTCCCGCGAGACCGGTCGACCGGACGGCTGTTCGGTCAGCGCCTTCGCGAGCGCGCCACGCGCGACCAGTTCGCCGTCGCGGTTGGCGAACAATGCACCCCCGCCACCATCGAACGGGATCAGGCGCGCGATCAGGAGTCCCGCCACGATGCTGGCCGCCATCGCGCCCCATTCTCGCGGACCCCAGCGACGCGTGGTGGGACCAGCCTTCGCATCTCTCGCCTGCGCAAGATCGACGACCCTGGGTGGCACATTCGCCGCAGCCGGCCCGGAATCGCCCACGGCCTCGAGCAATCGCTCGGGCAGCGGCTCGGTGAGCTCGGCGTCGAATGCCGCCCGCAGCCTGCGACGCAACTCGCGGTGTCGCGCCACGATCGCCGCCAACTCCGGGTCGCGGGCCATCGCCGCCTCCACATCCCTGCGGCCGGCCTCATCGAGCTCGCCGTCGGCATAGGCCATCAGGGTCTCGTCGCTGGGTCTCGTCATTCGCCGCCTCCTCGTTCGAGGATGGCCTGCAGTGCGTCGCGGCCGCGCGCGAGGCGGCTCGTCAGCGTACCGATCGGCACGTTCATCGCTTCTGCGGCCTCCTTGTACGAGAGTCCTTCGATCAACACCAGCGCAATGGCACTGCGTTGCTCTTCCGGCAGGCGCGCCAGCGCCGCGTGTACCGCCATCATCTCGATCTCCCGGTCCATCACCGCCTCGCCCACGTGCTCGCCTGCCTCTTCAGGTGCGAAGACCGTGCTGCGCCGACCGCGGGCGCGCAGCTCGTCGAGCCAGGCATTGCGCAGGATCCCGAACAGCCAGGCATCGAGCCGCGACCCGGGCTGCCACTGCGCATGACGCGCCAGTGCACGCTCGACGGCGAGCTGCACCAGGTCGTCGGCATCGTGCACGTTGCGTGTCAGCGTCCGGGCATACCTCCGAAGCCGCGGCAGCAGTGCCACCAGCTCGGTGCGCATCCTGTCGGGAACGGAACTCATGCGATCATCTGCAATACGTTCGCGCATCGCAGTTTGTTCCACCGCGGCGCCACGCGAGAATCCAGCCGAGGTGAGCGCCGGACAGGATCAAGCGTGATTTCGCTGTCCAGAGCATGAAGGAGGTCCTGAAAGGGACGGCGGAGCCCGGCGGATCGTAGGTTCGCGCAGGAGCGGCCGCAACCTGGACGCCGACGCGGTACGAGTGAACCGTGGACGGAATCTCCTTTCGCAGGGAATTCTTCCGCAGGGAAGTCTGTCGACGCCCCGAACGTATTGCAGGAAGGACCGCGCGCCCGCAGTGCTAGCATCCCGCCGGCCTGTCGTGGACGTGGGATCGAGTGCACATCGTGAGCCATGGCCCTTCGAAGAGCGCCGCGCGACGTAGAAGAGTCGTGCGTGAACGACGCCTGCCCGCTGCGCTCGTCCTGCTCGCGCTGGCCGCACCCGTCGTGCAGGCACAGGGCCTTCCCTCCCTGCCCGTCGTGCCCGGCACGCAGCTCCCGGTCGAACTGCCGATTGAGCTGCCCGACACTCGCAGCCTCGGGCTCGATCGACTGACGGACCTGCGCAAATTGCGCATCGAGGCGTTGATCCGCGACAACCGTGACACGATCGAGGCCGATCCGCAGGGCGCACCGATCGTCCGTCACGAATTGCTTGCGCTCGCGCCGTCCGAAACGGCCGTGGCCGGCGCCGTCGCGGCCGGGTTCGGCATCGCAAGACGCGAGGCGCTGGCCGGTCTCGAAGGCGAGATGGTCGTGCTGCTTGCACCCGAACGGATGTCCACACGGCGTGCGCTGGCGACTCTGCGCAAGCTCGACCCGCTTGGCACCTACGAGTACAACCACATCTACCTCGAAAGCGACGCGATGCCGGCGGCGGCGGTCCGCAGCGGTGCGATCGAGCACGAAGGCGCGCCTTCGACCGCGAACCGCGTGAACCTCGGTCTGATCGACGGAGGCGTGGACGGCGCGCATCCAGCCTTCGCGGCCGCGTCAGTCGTGCAATACGGCTGCGACGGCGCGCGCGTGCCCAGCATGCACGGCACGGCTGTCGCCTCGCTCCTGGTCGGACGTGCGGCGCGATTCAGCGGCGCGGCGCCGGATGCGGCGCTCTTCGCATTCGATGTGTACTGTGGCCGGGCAACGGGCGGCGCGGCCGATGCGATCGCACACGCGTTCGCCGCGCTCGCGCGCGAGCGCGTGGCGGTCATCAATGTGAGCCTGGTCGGTCCACGCAACGCCATCGTCGAGCGGATGGTCGGTCGCGCCATCGCTCAAGGCACGCTCGTTGTTGCAGCGGTCGGCAACGACGGCCCGGGTGCGCCGCCGCTCTACCCCGCGGCAAACCCCGACGTCATCGCGATCACGGGCGTGGATCGCAGGCGCCACGTCCTCCCTGAGGCGGGCCGCGGCGAGCACGTGGATTTCGCCGCGCCCGGCGCAGACCTGGCGGCGGCAGGCGCTGACGGAGGCTTCCAGCCCGTGCGCGGCACGTCGTTCGCCGCGCCGCTCGTCGCCGGTCTGCTCGCGATTTCGATGCGCGAGGCCGGTATGGACAACGCGGAGCGCGCCGTTGCGATGCTGACGGCTGAGGCGATCGATCTCGGACCGCGTGGCGTCGACCCGCGTTATGGTAAAGGCCTCGTCGGCGAGGCGCTGCGCGTCGACCCGGCCATTGCCATGCAGTGATCCTTCAGGGAAGAAATCCGGCCGCCCGATCGTTCCTGCTCATGAAGGCCGCGGATCCACCGTGTGCCAGCAGGAGAACGATCATGATGAAGTCACGCTTGTTCCTCGCGCCGGCCGCGCTGGCCTGCGTGCTCGCGACCGCCCCGGCGGTGCATGCCCAGGTGCTCAGTGGCGCCGGTACCGGCGCGCTCGGCGGCACCCTGTCCGGCGGGCTCGGAGGTGTCAGCAGTGCGACCGATGTCGGCTTGACGAGCTCTGGCAGTATTTCCCACGCTGGCGGCATTGGTCGCGAGGCCCGGGGCCGCCTGGGCGAAGCCAGTGCCGGGGCAGGCTCGCGCGTGCGGGGCGCGGTGGAGAGGACGCGCGCGGCGTCGCAGTCAGCCGCCTCGACGGGCAGCGACGTCACCGCCGATGCAGCCGCAGCTGCGGCCGCAAACACCGCATCGGCAACGGTGCCCTCGTCCCTGTCCATGGATGCGACCGCTGCGGGCGCCGCCAATGCGGCCGCCTCGTCCACGGAGCGGACTGCAGGCCAGGCGGCGAAGGATGCACCGACGCCGACGAACGGGAAGCGCGAGCTCCTCGACGCGGGTGCGACAAGCGACCAGAGCCTCTCCGGCTCCACGGCTCTCGACGCGATCCCGGCTCCTGTGTCGGAGCCCGCCAGGAAGGATGAATCGGGCGAACGGCGCACGCCGCGTGTCTCGACGGGCGCGCATGCGGCCGGATCGGCGAAGGGCGTCGCGAGCGCAACCGGACCGACCGCCTCGGGTCAGGCCAGCGCCGGCGGCTCCGTTGCGGCCGACGCCGAGGTCGAGCACTGATCGAGGCTCGATGGCTGGCGAGCACCTGGCGGCGGGGCGCATCGCGCCCCGCCGCCACTTTTGCTCAGCGCGCGCCCAGTCCGAGCTGTCGCAGCAGGTTGATCACTGGCGCCGCCCGCGCGAGGCGGCCGGCGACGCCCGGTCGCGTCGCGAGGATTGCGATGCCGACCAGCGCCAGGGCCGACACCGCGCCGCCCCCGGTGAGGGCGCGCATCGTCGCGCTGCGAGGAAACCGGTCCGACTCGTGCGCGTCCTGCGGCAGCAGAACGTCCCGAAACTCGGCGCGAGTCGCCGCCAGCTTCTCCCGCGCGTCCGCGGCGCGACCCAGTCTCTCGTCGATCATGAACGTTCCCCCCGCTCCTCGTCTTCCCGTACCGCCAGCACCTGCCGAAGCGTCTCGCGGTCCCGATTCCACTCGCTGCGCAGGCGCTCAAACGCCGGCCCCGCGTTCCGGCGCTCGCGCCGTGCGATCTCGCCGGCTGCGATGGCACCGGCGAGGAACACGAGTGCCAGGCCCGCGATGACCACGTGGCGATACGGGGTGTCCCACGCAAGCGTGATCAGCAGGCAGCAGCCCAGCAGGAGGGCGATACCAGTGGCAACGGCGCAGGCGGCCATCGCCACCATGCGCCGCTCCAGGCGCGCCACGATGCCGTCCAGCTCCTCGGTCGCCAGGTCGGCGTAACCGAGCGCATGCCGGGCCAGCACGGGAGCGATACGCGGCAGCGCGTACAGCATTCTCACCGCTGAATCCGCGTACTCAACAGCACCGCGATGGCGGCTCCTGCTGCGGCCGCGATGCCGACCGCCGACCACGGGTTCTCGTGCACGTAATGGTCGGTCTGCCGTGCCGTCTCGCGCGCGCGTTCCTGGCCGTTGTGCAGCGACGCCTTGGTCGCCGCGAGCGTGTGCTCGAGCTTTTCCCGTGCGCGGGCCAGCTTCGCATCGTCGAGATGAGCGACGCCTTTGATGAGCTCCTCGACGTCGGTGATCAGGTTGCGGAGCTCGCGAGAACCGGCACGCGCGGCTGTACGGGCCATCTCCTCCGCCGGCTGCATCGCCTCATCCACACTATCCCTCAAATTGACATTGCTGTTCATAGCCAGGCCCTCCTGAGCTGAAATCCTCGGGATGGAGACAACCACCCGTCCGATGGCTGGATTCCGATTGGAGCACGCCTTGCCGACGCCGACAGTCGGCCCATCATGGCGGTTCGCGTAGGCGATGGCTGACGCGGCGCTTCGCCCCGGCCTGCAGAGCCTCGCCCGGATCGCGGCGGTCCAGCGCACACTTGCCGTGGACTCCGATTGGGTACACTGCTTTCCCCGGGCAGCGGTGGCGAACAGCGCTGCCCGCCAGCGGAGCGTGGCGAACACCGTGAACCCTCCGGACGGCCTCGCGACGGCGCAGCGACGCGCGAACGGCCGGAGCGTCGAGGCAGCGCGTTACGTGCTCTTGTGCAGGATCCTGCCCGCCCTGCGCCACGCGCTCGTGGGCGAACTTCAAGCCCTGCGGTTCGGCGTGAACCTCGCACGCGTCAGCTGCGGGAATCCGGGTTCCGGAGACGACGCGACGCTGGCAATCGCCCGGCTCGGCGAGCAGGTTGGCAGGGGCATCAGCCGCACGGAGGCGCTCACCGGCTGGGTCCATCCCGACGCGGCCGCGACCATTGCGATCGAACAGGCGGTACAGGAGTGCCTCGAACTCGTCCGGACGGAATGGAGCGTGCGGGGCATCGAGCTTGTCACCCATCTGGATGCGAGTCAGCGGATGGTGAGCAGCTGGGCGTTCCGCGAGGTGCTCGCTGCGATGCTCGTCGCGCTGGGCGATGCCATGCCGGGCGCAGCCGACGTCACCTTGAGGATAGGCGGTCGAGGCGGCAATCTCGTCGTGTCGATTCGCGGCCGCGCGGCCGTCCGCAGCGGCGACCCGCCGCGGGCGGCGTATCCGCGGCGACTGCGCTGGGACGACGCCCGCGCGCTGGCGTGCGCCCATGCCGTGGCCTGGGCCCGGCGCGGCGACCGCGCAATCGCCTGGTTCGGCGCGCGCTCCGAATGAGCGCACGCCCCCGCCCCACCCGGTTCAACCCCGACGCCGCCGGACGTATGATTCTGTGTCCAGAGCGCGATGCACCGAAACGTACGCTGCGCGACAAACCACCGGGCCGACAGACCGGCACAGGAGCAGGATGTCCAGGGAGGCGGTGACGGCGGCCCCTGAGCTCGCGGGCCGACTGGCCCAACGGCAGTTCCGCCAGATGATCGACGCGCTGCCCGCGGCGATCTACACCACCGACACCGAGGGCCGCATCACGTACTGCAACCCGGCCGCGATCGAGCTTTGGGGCCGCACACCGGACATCGGAACGGACCGATGGTGCGTCAGCTGGAAGCTGTACCGACCGGATGGAACAGATCTGCCCCATGCCGAATGTCCCATGGCCCTCGCCCTGAAGGAGGGTCGCGCAATTCGCGGCGAGGAGGTGATCGTCGAACGTCCGGACGGAAGCCGCATCGCGTGCATGCCCTATCCAACGCCGCTGCGCGATGAGGATGGCCGCATCGTCGGTGCGATCAACATGCTCGTGGATATCAGCGACCGCAAACGCGCGGAGGAGAACCTGCGCGAGAGCGAGCAGCGATTCTCGCGGTTCATGCACAACCTCCCCGGGCTCGCCTGGATCAAGGATCTCCAGGGACGCTACGTCTATGCCAACGAGGCCGCCGAAACGGCCTTCGACACGCCGCTCCGCGACCTCGTCGGCCGCACGGATCACGAGATATTTCCGCCGGAGACCGCGGCCGCGTTCACGGCGAATGACCGGCAGGTGCTCGGCAGCGACGCGGGCATCCAGGCGACTGAGACGCTCGAGCACGGCGACGGAACGATTCACTACTCCATCGTCAGCAAGTTCCCGATCCCCGGCCGCGACGGCACGACCGCCCTGATCGGCGGCGTCGCCTTCGACGTTACGGAGCTCACGCAGGCGGAGGAGGCGCTGCGTCGCAGCGAAGCCTGGTTCCGGGCGCTCGCGGAAGCCTCCCCGGCGCTCATCTGGCGCATCGATCCCGACGGTCACTTTACGTACGTCAATCCACAGCATCTCGATTTCTTTCGCAGGACGGAGGACGAGCTTCTCAACGAGGGTTGGTTGCCGTTGCTGCATCCCGATGACGCGGCTGGCTACATGGCCGCCGTCGACGCGGCGCGGCTGGGACGCGCGCGGCTGCAGGCCGTCGCGCGGGTCCGGCACGGCCAGGGGGACTGGCGCTGGGTCGAGTCCTACGCCCTGCCCTTGTCCGGCGACGACGGCGAGTACCTGGGCCATGTCGGTACCTCGCTCGACGTCACCGAGCGCAAGCAGTTCGAGAACGCCCTGTCCGAGGCCGCCAGCCGCAAGGACGAATTTCTCGCGATGCTCGCGCACGAGCTGCGCAATCCGCTTGCGCCCATCCGCAACTCCATCGAGATCGTGCGCCGCATTGCCGCGTCGGACGCCCCCGAGGCCGGGCATCGGGCTACGGACGCATCGACCTTGCGCTCACGCGAAGAAGCCGGGGCGGCGCTCGAGTCCGTGGTGCAGACCCTCGAGCGACAGGTCAACCAGCTGGTCAGGCTGGTGGACGACCTGCTCGACGTGAGCCGCATCAGTCGCGGCCGGATCGAACTGCGCCGCGAGCGGGTCGATCTCGCGTCCGTCGTACACCACACCGTCGAGGCCGTGCTCCCGCTGTGCAGGGGCATGGACCAGGAACTCACGGTCACGCTCCCTCGGGATTCCGTTTACGTCAATGCCGACCCGGCGCGGCTGGCGCAGATCGTCGGGAACCTCCTCAGCAACGCCTGCAAGTACACCGACAAGGGGGGTCGTATCTGGTTGACGGTCACGCTCGAGGAAGCGTCGCGGCCGGCTGGCGTGGTGATTCGCGTTCGCGACAGCGGCATCGGCATCGCGACGGAGCAATTGCCGCGCATCTTCGACATGTTCGTGCAGGTCGATACGTCGCTCGAGCGCGCCGGCAGCGGGCTCGGCATCGGCCTCACGCTGGTCAAGACCCTTGTGGACATGCACGGCGGAACGGTCGAGGTCTCGAGCGACGGAATCGGCAAGGGCAGCGAGTTCGTCGTCCGCCTGCCGATCATCGCGGACTCGCCCGCACCGGCGACGCGACTACCGCGCGACGTGCCTGCAGTCGCCGCGTCCCGCCGCATACTCGTCGTCGACGACAACCGGGACTCGGCGGATTCCCTCGCCACACTGCTGCGGCTGAGCGGTCATGAGACGCTCGCCGTCTACGACGGTCTCGAGGCGGTCGAGGCGGCGTCGACCTTCCGACCCGACGTGATCCTGCTCGACATCGGGCTGCCGAAGCTCAACGGCTTCGAAGCCGCGCGCCGGATCCGCGAACAGCGAACCGATAAGGGTCTCATGCTCGTAGCCCTGACCGGTTGGGGCCAGGACTCGGACCGGCGAGCGTCCAGGGACGCCGGGTTCGATGCCCACCTGGTGAAGCCGGTCGACGACGTCACGCTTGCCCGGGTGCTCGCCGAACACGGCGCTCTCTAGAACCTGCGAGCACAACGGTACCGCTTTACAGTTCGCCGCGACCGCGCGGCGCGCAAGCGTTGCGTCGCGATCAGCGCGTAACCGACGGTTCCAGGCGAAGTGACTCCGCCCGCGATCGGGCTGCGCCCAGATCGTCGTCCGCGCGATGCTTGCACGCCTGCTGCTCCTCGGCCGCCAGCGCCTCGCAGGCTTCCACGGCAGCCTTGTGCGCGGCTTCCGCGTCGGCGATCGCCACGTCGTACTGCGACCTGCCCGCCTGCCGCGGCGCGTCGGTCGCCGGCGTGCCGGGCGGGTAGCTCTGCGCGACCTGCTCGCGTGCCTCGGTCATCGCCTCGTCGGCGGCATCCTGCTGGGCGGCGACCTCATCCTGCGTCTCGCCCGGCGACTCCGCGCGGTTGCAGCCGACGACGAACAGTGCGCCTGCGAGCGTCGCAAGCACCAGGTTTCGTGATTGCATCTCGCTTCTCCGGGTCATTGCGGGCGGATTTGCCCATCGTCCGCGCTGCAATCGCTGTGCCAGGTCAGCCTCGGCTGCGCGAGAGCACCGACGCCCAGCGACGATTCCGGCAGGCGTAGGTCGCGGGGCGCCCTCAAACGGGCGCGGTCTGTAACGATTTCAAGGAGCCGGTACGCTTTTTACAATCGGGTCGCGGCGCGTGCGCGAGTTGCGCAAGCGTGCGTGGTCGAGTGCCAAAAAAAGACCCCCGTCGGCGCTGCCGACGGGGGTCGAGACAGGCGGTTCTGGGGGTTGGGGGCCGAACCGCCGTTTTTCCGGGAGTGTTACTCCCGGATTCCATCCTGACGCCGGACCGCAGCCCGGGCTGTCGGCGCCTTGCGACTGCTGGCGTCAGAAGCCACCTACATCCGCGGGTCATCCATATCCGACCTTACCTCATCCGATCGACCGATATCGCTGCTCAGCGCCATTAGGTGAAATGCAGCAGTCGCCAAGCAAACGCACAGTGCGCGAGGTCAGCATGACAGCGATCGATCGGAAGCGAGCCTTCAACGCCCCGGAATCCATGTTCCGGCACCCTCGACTCGTCCTGCAGAGTCCGGAGCTTTCAGACGACGACAAGATCGTCGTGCTGCGCAACTGGAAACAGGGCCTCGTCCAGTTGCAGAAAGCCAGCGAGGAGGACATGCATAGCGGCGCCGGGCCGAGCGACGTGTCGACGCAGCTTGCGGCCGTCTCGCGGGCCATGAACGAGCTGAAGCTGGCACAAAGCGGCTGACTCGCCGCACCGACGCCGCGAGGCGTCTCACACCCTCGCCTCGCGGCGCCGCGGCGCCGTCATCGCGCCTTGCCCGTTCTCACCAGATTGACGATCAACAGCAGGATTACGGCCCCACCGAACGACACGAGGAGCCCCAGCAGGCTGAAATCCTGCTGGTTGATCGTGCCCGCGCCCAAGAGCGGCGACAGCAGCCACCCGCCCAGCAACGCGCCCACTACGCCGACGACCACGTTAAGGACGATGCCCTGACGCGCGTCGGTCCGCATCACGAGACTGGCCAGCCAGCCGATGACGCCACCCACGATCAACCAGGCGATGAGGTTCATGTGATTCCCCTGTCACTGCGACTTGAGTGATTCGGCGCGTGTCTTTTCCGCGGCCAGTTCCTCGTCCGCGCGTTGCTTGCAGACCTCCTGCTCGCTGCCCGACATCGCCTCGCAGGCCTCCAGGGCCACCTTGTGCTTGCCGTCCGCTTCCGCGATCGCGAGGTCGTATTCGTTCTGGGCGACCTGCCCCGGAGAGGCCTGGCCATAGTTCGCGGCCAGGTCTTCGCGAGCCTCCGCCGACTGCTCGGCGGACTCCTGCTGTGCGGCCGCGACGTCCTCCTGGACCTCCTGCGGCGATTCGGCGCGATTGCAGCCGAACGCGAGCAGGCTTCCAGCGAGGGCAGTATAGATCAGTTTTCGTGTCTGCATTGCGCGCTCCTTGCATTGCCTGGGCGTCGTTACCCACCTGGGAGGATGCAATCGCTGTGCCAGTCCGGTACGAGTGCCACTTGCACGTTCGCTGCGCGGTCCCGGCCCGGAGGCGTGAAGAAATTTCACGTTGCCGTCCGGTCCGGTGTGGCATTTACCGCGCGGTCCGTATCCGGCGCGCAGTCGCGACGGGGAAATCCGGGCCGCGGCCGGCTGGCACGAAGATTGCTCCCCGGAAGGCAGTCGAGATCGCCGCGGCGACGCAAATTGGACGAATCGAACGAGGTTTCCGGGAGTCGATCGGTGGCGGGTGTTGCTGCGTACCCAACCCGCCCGCCGACGCCGGTCGACTCCCGGGCCGGACACGACGTGTTGAACCGCGACCTGTTCAGCAACCGCGGCGGGCTACGCCCCGAGTGTCGGCACGCGGGCCACAGGAGACGAAGCTGATGCGAGCTTCGATCATGGTCCGCTCGAGCTACCCCCCCATGTGGGGCGTCTACGACTACGATGTCGACGCGCGTTGCTGGGGCTTTCCTCACCGGCAGGACGCGATCGACTTCGCCCGCAAGCTCGCCGCCGGGCGCAACGCCGCGGTCGTCGAGATCTACTCGCGGCACGGCCAGCTGGTGTCCCGTGAGGAATACCGTGGCCGTGCGGAGCCGCCCGGCGAGGAGACCCCGCCCGTCGCAGGAGGCTGACCGCCCGCGTTGGACAACGAGCCGCCGACCGCGGTAGAACCGCTGACGGGGGTACGCGGATGGTGCGGTTCAGGTTTTGGCAGCTCGCGATCATCATCGCCGTGTCCGTCGGCTTCGTGGTCGCGTTGTTCACCGTCGCGGAGTTCGGCCGCGCGCGGCTCGCGGAGGCCGCAGACGACGTCCGCCACGCGCAGCAGCAATGGATCCGTGTCGTCGATCTGCAACAGATCCTGCTCGACGCGGAGTCCGGACACCGGGGCTACCTGCTCACCGGCGACCCGCGTCACCTCGCGCCCCTCGCGAACGCCCGCGAGCGGATCGACACGCTGGCCCGCGAGCTGGCAGCCGCCGACCTGGGCCGGGATGAGCGGGTCGCCAAGGCGATCCGGCTGCTGCAGTCCGTCGCGGACAACAAGGTAACCGAGATGAACGCCTCGGTCGCGCTCTACCGGCAGCAGGGTCCCGTGGCGGCGCTCGCGATCGCGGACTCCGCCTCCGGGCAGGAGGTCATGGGGCGCTTCCGCGAGCTCGCCGGCATCACGCGGGATTACGAGCAGTCGCTGGTGGAGCGCTCGCTGCGCAACTGGGACCGCGAGCTGTCGGTCGTGCGCCGGCTCAACCTCGCGACGCTCGTCGTCGGCCTCATGCTGGCCGGGCTCGCCATTACCGCCATGCTCCGCAATATGCGGCAGCGACACGATGCCGCCGTCGACCTGGCACGCCAGCATGACCTGCTCAAGGCCCAGGCGGACGCGCAGGCAGCGGAGCTCAACGAGCTCTACCGCCACCTGCAGCACGTCCAGGAGGAGGAGCGTGCGCGCCTGTCGCGCGGACTCCATGACGAGCTCGGTGGCGTACTGCTCGCGGCACGCATGGACGTGACCTGGATGCAGCACAATTCGCCGCACGACCCGGAGGAGTTCCAGGAACGCCTCGAGCGGGTTCGCCGGGCGCTCGATCAGGGCATCGACCTGAAGCGGCGGGTGGTCGAGGAGCTGCGCCCGACGCTGCTCGACACGATGGGACTCGTCGCTGCGCTGCGCTGGCAGATCGAGGAGGCCTGCAAGCGCGCCGACCTCCGGTGCATCGAGAACTTCCCCGAGGTCGAGCCGCAGTTCAGCCGTGCCGGCGCGATCACGCTGTTCCGCGTGGTGCAGGAAGCGCTCGCCAACGTGCTGAAGCACGCGCGGGCCAAGGAAGTGTCGGGTCGCGATGGAAATGACGGACGAGCACGTCGTGCTGACCATCAGCGACGACGGTGTCGGCTCCACCACGGAGGCCCTCGGCAAGCCAAAGTCGCACGGCATCGCCGGGATGCGCCACCGCGTCCACGTGCTCGGCGGCCGGCTCGACATCGCTACGTCACCGGGGCGCGGCACTCATGTGCGCGTGGAGGTTCCGCTGGCCAGCGTGATGCAGCCGACGGGCGTCGATGCGG
Organism: uncultured Gammaproteobacteria bacterium; assembly: GCA_963834855.1. Taxonomy (GTDB): domain Bacteria; phylum Pseudomonadota; class Gammaproteobacteria; order Steroidobacterales; family Steroidobacteraceae; genus DATJKD01. Next base: position 42,474 of record CAWIDH010000034.1, read on the forward strand.
GTACATCCGGCGTTTTCGCCGCCATCCCCTGGGCCGAGCGGAGCGACTCGGCCGCTGCAGCCTCATGAAGCGCGGGCGGCGGCAAGCTCCGTGAGTATGCCGGGCAGGCGCTCGTAGTCACGCGACTTGTCGAGGAAGTGCCGCGCGCCGAGCGCGAGCGCCGATTCGCGGTAGGTGCCCAGGGCGAAATTCGTCAGCACCACCACGTCCGGCCGCTTCGCCATCCTGCGCATCGCGCGCAGGACGCCGAACCCGGTCCCGCTGCGCAGCTGCAGGTCCAGGATCACCACGTCGACGTTGCCGTGGTTCACCGCCTCGATCGCATCGGCCTCCGAGCCGACGCTCTCCGCCACGCTGACCCCCGCCACGTTGTTGATGATGCTGGCGATCAGATTGCAGATGACCGTCGAGTCCTCGACGAGCAGTACCTGCAGATCCGGACCGTCTGTCATGACGCGATCGTCATGGGCGACCCATGCGCCTACTGGATGATCTCGTTGCGCAACGCATAGCTCGTCAGGTCCGCGTTGCTCTTCATGCGCATCTTCTCGAGGATGCGCGTGCGATAGGTGCTCACGGTCTTGACCGAGAGGCACAGCTCGCGGCCGATCTCCGAGACGCCGTGGCCCGCGGCCAGCTTGCCGAAGATCTGGAACTCCCGGTCGGACAGCAGGCTGTGCAGGGGCTTGTCCGCCTGGTCGAGGTCGAGCAGCAGCAGCTCCGCGAGGCTGTCGCTCACGTAGCGACGGCCCTGCAGCACCATGCGCACGGCCTTGAGCAGCTCTTCAGGCGCGCAGTCCTTGGCGATGTAGCCGGAGGCGCCCGCCCGCAGGACGTTGAGTGCGTACTGACGCTCCGGGTAGCCGGAGAGCACCAGCACCCGCGTACCCGGATGGCCCGAACGCACGTGGCGCAGGATGTCGAGCCCGCTGCGGTCGGGCATGTTTATGTCGAGGACGAGGAGATCCCATTCGCTGCGCTGCAGGCAGCTGAGCGTTTCGTTGCCGGACGCGGCCTCGCCGATGTCCGCCGCGGACAGCGACTGCACCAGGAACTGGCGCAGTCCGGCACGGAACAGGGCATGGTCATCGGCAATCAATACGCGCGCCATCGTCGACATCCTCGCGTCAGGTCTCGCCCGCCGGACAGGCATAACGATTGAGCTTGTTATACAACGTTTTGACGCTGCAACCCAAGACGTCCGCCGTGCGCCGCTTGTTGCCGGAAAAGCGCTCCAGCGTCGCCTCGATCAGCGCTCGCTCGACATCGCTCAGACGCGATCCTATGCGCACGCGCAATTCGTCGCGGTGGGCGACGGCAGACGGCTCCGCGGGCGCGGTCAGGTCCGCCGCCCGGCCGATGGCCGCGCCCAGGTCCACGTCGTGATCGCTCAGGATGTAGGCGTACTCGACGGCGTGCTTCAGCTCGCGCACGTTGCCGGGCCAGGTGTGGCGGCGGGCGGCGTCGAGCGAGCTGTCGGTAAAGCGTTTCGAAAGGCCCGAGTCCGCGTTCAACCGCCGGAGGAAGAGCTCGGCCAGCTCGACCACGTCGTCGCCGCGCTCGCGCAGCGGCGGCAGCTCGATGGGGAAGACCGCGATGCGGTAATAGAGATCCTCGCGCAGCTTGTTCTCCCTGACCGCGCTGGCCGGCGTCCGGTTCGTCGCAGCGACGAACCGCACGTTGGTCGACAGCTCCCGGGTTCCCCCGACGCGGAAATACCGCTGAGTCTCGAGGAAGCGCAGCAGCGGCGGCTGGATCTCCAGCGGCATCTCGGCGATTTCATCCAGGAACAGCGTTCCGCCGCTCGCCCGGCCGGCGATGCCGTCATGCGTGCGCGTCGCGCCCGTGAAGCTGCCTTTCTCGTAGCCGAAGAGCTCGGCCTCGATCAGCGTGGCTGGAATCGCGCCGCAGTTCACCGCGTGCAGCTCGCCCGCCGCGCGGTTACTGCCGGCATGCAGTGCCTGGGCAACGAGCTCCTTGCCGGTGCCGCTTTCGCCGACCACGAGCACGGATGCCTCCGTCGCGGCTACGCGATCGATCATCGCGCGCACGCGGCGCATGGCATCGGACCGGCCGACCAGCGTCGTTCCCGCCGTCGTCGGCGCGCGGTCCGGACTGGTCTCGCGACCGCCATCAAGTTCCATCATCGGGGGCCTCCGTGGTCTGCGACCACCCCGGAGAGATCAGGGCAAATCTTTACATGGCTACCTTGTAACTCTTGTGCCACTCGCGGAGCATCGGCGCCGCCGCACATCGCCTTCAGAGAGACCGACTCCGGTTGTCAGCCGTTGTCCGACATGCGGTGCTAAGTGCCTGAACCTGGGGACCGGCGTCGGCGCCCGCGGGGCCCCGGAAACGGTGCCGTGACGGTGTCCGGTCGCCCTGGCACGTCGATTGCACCTTTCCACGCGACTGCCGGCGGTGCATTGCACCGTCGGCGGCACGATGGCACACCGACAGGAGGCCGAGGAGGCCAGCATGAACTCGAGATTTCTGAAGCTGACCGCAATCATGGGTGCGTTCGTGGTGGGCGCGGCCTGCTCCGCCACTCGCACGCAGCAATCGGCCGGCGAGGTCATCGACGACAGCGTGCTCACCGCGAAGGTGAAGGCGGAGCTGATCGACGACCCGATCACCAAGGCCGGGCAGATCAACGTGGAGACCTATCGCGGCGTCGTGCAGCTCGGCGGCTTCGTCGACAACGCGCAGCAGAAGGACCAGGCCACCAAGGTCGCCCGGTCGGTGACCGGCGTGAAGGAGGTCCGCAACGACCTTCGTGTCAGCAGCCCGCAGGCCACGGCAGGCCAGGTCATCGACGACGGCACGGTGACGGCCTCGGTGAAGACCAGGCTAATCGACGATTCCACGACCAAGGCGCACCAGATCAACGTCGAGACCCAGAAGGGCGTGGTTCAGTTGACGGGGTTCGTGAACTCGACGGAAGCGAAGACACGCGCCACCGAACTGGCGCGCTCGGTCGACGGAGTCGTGGACGTGCGCAACGATCTCGAGATCAGGCAGAACTGATCCTGCGAACGGCCGCGGGCGGTGTGTCGCCCGCGGCATGATCGTCGCAGGGTGCGTCACCGCCGCTTCGGTTCGGAGCGGCGGTGACGCGCGGCACCAAGGGTAAGCATTTCTGCCGCCCGCGACCGCACGGTCGATACGGGCGGCGCCGGCTCGATGGCGGCGCGCGGTCCCGACGCGAGCTCGATCGCAAGCGCCTTGGCGGTGACCAGCAGGGGCATGGCCAACGCGACGCCTGCAATGCCCCATAGCCAGCCGCCGAACCACAGGCTGAGCAGCACGACGAGCGGATGCACGTCGAGCCGCCGCCCGACCAGGACCGGCTGTACGATCTGTCCTTCTACCGTGGTAAGCAGCAGATAGCTGGCGGCCACGGCGAGGGGCCTGCCGAGCCCGTCGAACCAGACTACTGCCACGACCGTCAGCAGGACCAGCGTCACCGCCGAGCCGGCATAGGGCACGTAGTTGAGCACGAACGCGACGGCCCCCCACAGCAGCGGGTTCGGCATCCCCAGCCAGTGCATCGCCGCGGTCGTGCCGAGGCCCAGCAGCAGGTTGCTCAAGGTCACCGTCGCGAAGTAGCGGCCCAGGTCGCTGCTGATCGTGGTCGCGAGCTGCAGCAGGCGCTCGCCGGCCGCGCCACCGCTCCAGACCGCCCCCACCCCGACGAGCAGCGCCGGTCCGCCGGCCAGCAGGAAGTAGGCGACGATCAATACGGTCACGATCGCGATCCCCCAGTCCCGCGTGCTCTCGAACGTTGACTTCGCTCCGGCGGGACGGAGCAGCGCCGGTGCGGCCGACTCGCCTGCCACGGTCGGGTCTGCCACGCGACCGGCCTGTTCCGACACAGACTCGACCTTGGCGATGATCCGTGTGACCGGCCGCAACTTGCGCTCGAGCGTCCGCATCGTCGCCGGCGCCGCGTCCAGCCACTCCCGCGCCGGCTGCAACGTCGCATTGAGCGCGACGGCCACCATGGCGATCAGTGAGGCCACGAGGACCGCTGAGGCGATCGCACGCGGCACGCGCATGCCTCTGAGCCCGGCGACGGCGGGCGACAGCAGCAGTGCCAGGAACGCGGCGAACAGCAGCGGCACGACTGCGGACCTCGCGAGATGCAGTGCGCCGATTGCGAGAATGATCGCGATGACGACGACGGCCTGCTGGCTGCGCAAACCCCAGTTCACGGTGCTCACGGCCTGCGTTTCCGCGTCGCTGCCTCGGACGACCTGCGCGCGTAAGGTATGACGCTGATCTCGCCGTCGCTCTCCATGAGTGCGATCTTCACGTCCTCGAGCCGCTCGACGCCGTGCTCGCGCAGCTTGCTCACGAGATCCTCGTCGGTCAGGTGCTCGCGCCTCAGGTTGTTGCGGAGCGCGCGCCCGTGGCGTACCAGCACGATGGCCGGTGGCGTGGTGAACCGGGCGATCACAGGGGAATGAAAGCTCGCCCAGTCGATGAGCCAGTTCCAACCGACGATCGTCGCGACGAGCAGCGCGCCCTCGGCGACCGTGTTGTATCCGCCGGCCATCGCATTCTGCGACGCGTCGGCTACCAGCACCAGCAGCAGGATGTCCGCGATACCGACTCCGCCCGTGTCGCGGCGCACCACGAAGCGGAAGACCATGAACAGGAACCAGTACATCAGCGTGCCGCGGAGGATGAGTTCCGCGGGATGCAGTGTCATGCCGAAGATCGACTCCCAGTCCATGACCACTCCTCCTTCAGCGATGCACGACCTGCAGGATGCTGTTGCGGATCTGCTCGTGCAACACGAGCTGCGCGTCGGCGGCGATCGCCTCGAGGACGGCGGTGTCGTACGTCAGCTTGCCCTCGGCGCTCACCTGCAGCACGTCATGCGACCGCAGGAGGTCGAGGAAGTTGCCGAACAGCGCCCGGTCGAAGAATTCCGGCGAATGCAGCTCGTACAGCAGTGACATGCGCTGGGCCATCAGCTGGCATTGCCGTTCGAGCGCGTCCTGGCTGAGCCGCCCGCTGCCACCCTTGAGCAGGAGCGAGATCGCGAGGTAGTAGCGCTCGATGATGGACACCGTGGCGCGTGCGAGCACCGACAGCTGCACGGCCTCGCTGGCCTCGGCCGGCGGCCGCCGCCACAGGCTGCGGTCTTCGTTCGGGCTCAGCAGGCCGTGGTTGCCGAGATCCTCCAGCAGCTCGTCGACCACGCCGTCGAGCGCATCCGCCGGCCAGCGCAGGAAATACTCCTCGGCGACGTAGGGATACACCCGGCGCGCGAGCCGCACGAGGTCGGAACGCGGCACGGTCGCGTTGTTGAGGAATGCGCAGGCGATCAGGGAGGGCATCAGCATCAGGTGCAGCGCATTGTTGCGGAAGTAGCTCATGAGCACCGAGCTCTCCTCCGACATCTGGCAGATGTCGCCGAGTTCGTGCGCGCCCCGCCGGATCACGCCCATCGACTCGGCGTACTTCAGCATCGAGGCGCCGTCCGCGGCCGTGACCCAGATCCGCGGGGAGTACGGCGCCTGCCGCAGCAGCGACGCATACAGCTCGAGCTGCCGGACGAGGTCGGCTTCGCCCATGCTCCGTCGCGGCATCCCGAGCAGCACCAGCCCGACGAGGTTGATCGGCGTCACGCAGGCGGCGGCATTGATCCGCACCATGATCCGGTGGGCCAGCTCGCCGATCATGGGCGCGAGCCAGGGCGGGCGGTCGTCGGAGCCGCCGGGCTGCCGTTTCCAGTCCGGGGCGTGGCGGAGGATCTCCGCATCGAGCGACAGCGGCTCGCCGAAGCTCACATACACCTTGCCGAAACGACTGCGCAGCGCCGGGATCGCGCGCAGCAGGCTCCACACGGATTCCTTCTCCTTCGGCCGGCCGGACAGCTCGCCGATGTAGGTCCGACCCTCGAGCAGCCGCTCGTAACCGAAGTACACCGGCACGAACACGACCGGGCGACGCGGCTCGCGCAGGTAGCCGCGCACCGTCATCGCGAGCATCCCGGTCCGCGGCTGCAGCAGGCGACCGGTGCGGCTGCGCCCGCCCTCGATGAAGTATTCGATCGAGTGCCCGCGCGCCATCATCTGGCCCAGGTACGACATGAACACGGCCGTGTAGAGCGTGTTGCCGGCGAAGCTGCGGCGCAGGAAGAACGCGCCGCCGCGCCGCAGGAAGCGCCCGATCACCGGCAGGTCGAGGTTGATCCCTGCCGCGATGTGGGGCACCGCGAAGCCCTTGTGGAACACGACGTAGGAGAGCAGCAGGTAGTCCATGTGGCTGCGGTGGCAGGGCACGTAGATGATCTCGCTGCCCTCCTCCACGGACTCGAGGCTCGAGAAGTTGGCGAGCTCGATGCCGTCGTAGAGCCGGTTCCACAGCCGCCCGAGCACGCCCGACATGAAGATGACGAAGGGGTGCGCGTAGTTCGCCGCGATCTCCTGGCCGTAGGAGCGCGCGACGCGGAGCGCCTCGCGCCGCGTGAGGCCCTTCGCGCGCATCTCCCCGCGCACCGCTTCGCGCACCGCCTGCGTGCGGAGCACCTGGGTGACGATCGTGCGGCGATGCGACAGGTCCGGGCCGATGGTCGCGGCACGCTGGTTGCGCAACTGCACGCGCAGCTGCCGCGACAGGCGCCGCGGGCCGCGCGGCAGACCGCGCGTCTCGGCGAGCGACGGCTGCAGCGCGATCGGGTCGCCGAACAGCGTCAGGAGGTTGCGGCCGTTGATCAGCAGCGAGATCGCCTTGCGGAATCGCCCACCGAGGTCCCAGCCTTCCGCGACCATCAGGCGCAGCCAGGACCGCTCGCGCACGGGGGTGCGGCCCCAGAACAGGCTCACCGGGACGAGGTCGACGTCGAACGCGATGTCGGCGGCGGCGCGGCCGGTCAGCGTGCGCAGCGCCTCCGGCATTCGCCGGTCGATGCGCTGGCCGAGCAGGCCGCGCCGGCGCTCGAGGAAGAGCACCGACACCGGCAACACCGCGCTCCCGGCCAGGGGCGCGAGCGGCGGCGGGAGCCCGCGCTCGCCGCAGACGTGCTCGAGGACGGCGAGGTCGACGACGCCGCGCTTCTCGAGCGCGTAGACGACAGGTCGGCCCGGGACGATGCGCTCGCGCACGTCGTTGGGCAGGACCGCGGGCCGGACCCAGAGGGAAACGAACCGACGGACGAGCGGCAGCAGCAACCGCTCGATGGTCGTGAAGTCGGTCATGCGCCGGTGCGCCTACTCCTCTTCACCGGCGTCGTCGGCATGGTCGATCGCCGTATCGAGATCCTGCTTGCGATCCTGAAGCACGCCCTCCACCGCGCGTGCGCGGTCCTGGGTCTGGATCATGTCGTCGAAGACCGTCTTCTCCGCCTCCTGGCTGCCGGGCTCGGGCGGCGGCCCGGCCTGCTCCTCCTCCGGCGGGGGCGCGCCGCAGCCGAGCAGCGCCGCGAGCGCAAGACCGGGCAACAATGATCGGGCGATGCGGTTCATATGCCTCCCCGCGAGTGTGGGCGGGGAGGCAGTTTAACCTCAGGTGTGCGGGCGGCTAGCGGAGGTACGCCCGAACCGGGGGAAACGGGCCGGCACGGGTGCGGTAGACCCGTGCCGGCCGGGGCTTTACTGCTTCTCGGGCTTCGGCTGGTCCGACGTCGGCTGGTCCGACGTCGAGCCACGCGCGCTGCCGGCGGCCCATGCGTCGTATTCGCTCTGGCTCACCGACCCGTCACCATTCGTATCGATGTCCTTCAACGACTGGCTGAGCTGCGCGCTCCCGGACGCTTCCGCCGCCGAGATCTGGCCGTCAGCGTTCGCATCGAGCTGCTTGAAGCTCATCTTGTCCTTGTCGCCGGCCATCGCCGCACCCGCCGCCAGGACCATCGCCATGACTGTCAATGTCTTTTTCATTGACCCACTCCTTGCTTGGTTGAGACCGTCACGAACTCTAGGACGACCCAACCAGAGCGCCCATCGGACGACGGAGCCCCGGCGTGTCAGCGCATGCTGGCAGGGTGCGTTGCCGCTGAGCGACACCCGCCGCCCGGTTAGGGAACTCTGATTTACCCCCCGCATGGCCCGCGCGGGGTAAATCAGAGGGTCCTAGTGCATCTCGTCCAGCGCGAACAGGAAATAGGAGAAGAAATGGTTGATCGCGCGGATCTGGTCCAGCAGGCCGTGGTCCGAGTCGAGCACGTGCAGCGTCGCCTGGTGCTCGCGTGCGTAGCGGATGCTGTTCTCGACCGGGATCACGTCGTCACGCCAGCCGTGGACGATCGTGGTGAGGCACTTCGCCGGGCGCGGGCTGAACTTCTCGTAGCCCGGCATGTACAGCGCCGGTGCGAGCAGGAACATCCCGCGCGCCTGCAGCAGCGAGGAGCCGGCGACCGACACCCAGCCGCCCATGCTCGAGCCGACCAGCACCAGCGACCCGCGCAGGTCCTTGCAGAACGCGAGCAGCCGCGTGACCCGGTCCTGCGGGTCGTCGATCCCCTGGTAGTCGACCGATTCGACCTGGAATCCCTCCGCGCGCGCGATCTCGGCCATCGCCGCGATCTTGCTGCCCCACGGCCCGCTCTCCTTGCCATGGGAAAACACCAAGTACGCTTCGGTCATCCGGATCTCCGCTTCACTGTGGGGGGCTCGCGATCATAAGCCCTCGAGGTGGCAGGGCGAGCGCGCGACCCCACGCCCGCAGGCGCCACTGGCTGCCACAGCCAGCGGTCGAGGTCACCGCCGGGGCCGTGCCAGCCGTGCCGGTCGAGGTCGATGCGACCACGCAGCGTGACGACGCCCTCGCGCGCGAGCCGCGCGCACTGCTCGCGGTGCGCGCGCGAACCGGGTGCGAACGCGATGCGGCCGCCCGCTGCGACGACACGGTGCCAGGGCACGACACTGCCGTTCGGCAGCTCGGAAAGCACGCGCCCGACCAGCCGAGCGCCACGCGGAAGCCCCGCGCGCAACGCGACCGCGCCATAGGTGCTCACCTGGCCGCGCGGGATGCTGCGCACCACGCGCAGGATCGCCGCGCTCCGATCGGTCCGCAGGTCCATACTGCCGCTCTGCATCGCCATCCGACACGATGCTAGGGGCCACGCCCCGCCACCGCAAGGCGGCGCGTTGCCGCGCCCGGCCGTGCATGCGAGAGTGAACCGATGAGTTCGCGCGTGGCAGACGCGCGGCTGGCGTTTCGCCATCGATCGGGGCGGCACCTTCACGGACGTCGTGGGCCTGAGCCCGGCTGGCGCGCGCTACACGCACAAGCTGCTGTCGCGCGATCCGCTGCACGCGGGCGACCCGGCCGTCCGTGGCATCGACGTCGTGCTCGCCGCGCACGCCGCACCCGGCCACCCGCCCGTCGTGGAGTCCGTGCGGCTCGGCACCACCGTCGCGACGAACGCGCTGCTCGAGCGCAAGGGCGAGCCCGTGCTGCTGGTCACGACGCGCGGTTTTGGCGACGCGCTGCGCATCGGCTACCAGAACCGGCCCGACATCTTCGCCCGGGACATACGGCTGCCACCCTTGCTGTACACCGCCGTCGTGGAAGCCGACGAGCGCGTCGATGCCGCCGGACGGGCGCTGACACCGCTCGACGAGTCGCGGCTGCGCGAGGACCTCGCCGCAGCTCGCGCGCGTGGGCTGCGATCCGCCGCGATCGTGTTCGTGCACGGCTTCCGGCACCCGCAGCACGAGCGGTGCGCGGCGGCGGTCGCGCGTGCCGTCGGCTTCGAGGAAGTCATCGCCTCGCACGAGGCCGCCGCGCTGATCGGCCTGGTGGCGCGCGGCGACACCACGGTGGCCGATGCCTACCTGTCACCGCTCTTGTTGCGCTACGTGCGGGCGTTCTGCGACGAGCTCGCCGCGCGATACCCGGGCGCGCGGGCCGAGTTCATGCAGAGCAGCGGCGGCCTGGTCGATGCGGAGGGCTTTCGCGGCATCAACGCCGTGTTGTCCGGGCCCGCGGGCGGGGTCGTGGGCATGATCGACGCCGGCGCGGACGACCGGCGCAGGCGAATCATCGGGCTCGACATGGGCGGCACCTCCACCGACCTGAGCCTCTATGCGGGCGAGCTGCCGCGCCGCTATCTCACGGAGATCGACGGCGTGCGGCTGCAGGCACCGATGATGGACATCCACACGATTGCGGCCGGCGGCGGCTCGATCGCGCGCTACGCCGATGGGCGGCTGCAGGTCGGGCCGGAATCCGCCGGCGCGGACCCCGGTCCCGCCTGCTACCGACGCGGCGGACCGGCGACGATCACCGACTGCAACCTCGTGCTCGGGCGCATCCAGCCGCACTGGTTCCCGTGCGTCTTCGGGCCGCGCGGCGAGGACCCGCTGGATGTCGAAGCCTCGCGACGACGCCTGGCCGCGATCGCGGCGTCCGTCGCCACCGCCACGGACGAGCCGCTCAGCATCGAAGCGCTGGCAACGGACTTCCTCGACGTGGCCGTCGCACGCATGAGCTACGCCGTGCGCGAGCTCGCGCTGCGCCAGGGCCACGACCCGACGGCCTTCGCACTGCTGTGCTTCGGCGGGGCAGCCGGGCAGCACGCCTGCGCCGTCGCCGACGCGCTCGGCTGCCGCGAGATCGTGCTGCCGGCGCTCGCGGGCGTGCTCTCGGCGTGGGGCATCGCGCGAGCGCAACCGCGCTGCATCCGGCGGCGCAGCGTGGAGACCGAGCTCGAGGAGTGGTGCCGGCAGGACGCGGAGCCGGCGTTCGACGCGCTCGCGCGACAGGCGATCGAGGAGCTGGTGCGCCAGGGTGTTGCCGCCGATGCGATCGAGCAGCGCCGGACCGCGCAGCTGCGTCTCGCCGGATCCGACTCCGCGCTCGAGGTCGCGTGGGGGCGGAGCGATCCGATGCGCGCGGAGTTTGCGGCGTCCTACCGGCGCACCTACGGTTTCCTCGAGGAGACCCAGGCGCTCATCGTCGCGGCGATCTCTGTGGAAGCTTCGGCGCGGCCCGCGGCCGAGGTTACGGCGACTTCGGCGCCTCGCCAGCCGGGGGTTGCGCCCGAGACGGTCCGCGCCTGGGTCGACGGCGGGTGGCAGACGGTGCCGCTGCACCCGCGCGGCGCGCTCGAACCCGGCGCGCGAATCGCGGGCCCGGCGCTCGTCGCCGAGGATGGTGCCACGAGCTGGGTCGCGCCTGGCTGGTCCGGCTCGATCGCGGGCGACGGCAACCTCGTCCTCGAGCGCGGCGGCCATGCGCGCCCGCCGGCCGCGGGTCCGGCGGCCGACCCGACGCGGCTCGAGATAATGAACGGGCTCTTCATGCACGTCGCCGAACAGATGGGCGTCGTGCTGCAGCAGACGGCGAGCTCGGTCAACATCAAGGAACGGCTCGATTTCTCCTGCGCGATCTTCGACGCGCAGGCGCAGCTCGTCGCGAACGCGCCGCACATGCCCGTGCACCTCGGCTCGATGGGCGCGAGCGTCACTGCCGTCGTCGCGGCCCACGGCGGCGATCTGCGGCCGGGCGACGCCTATCTCGTCAACTCACCCTACGACGGCGGCACGCACCTCCCGGACATGACCGTCGTGACGCCGGTGTTCGATGAGCGCGAGGGTCGACTGCGCTTCTTCACTGCGTCGCGAGCCCACCACGCGGACGTCGGCGGTCTCACGCCCGGTTCGATGCCCCCCGACAGCCGCCGCATCGAGGACGAAGGCGTGCTGGTGCCGGCGACGCGCATCGTGCGCGACGAGGTCCTGGACGAGGCCTTGCTCAGGCATCTCCTCGGCGGAGGTCGCCACCCGGCGCGCAACCCCGCGCTGAACCTCGCGGACCTGCGCGCTCAACTCGCCGCGAACGCCCGCGGCATCCGCGAGCTCGGACGCGCGGCCGCGGAACTCGGGCTCGACGAGCTCCTCGCCGACATGGGTCACGTGCAGGACAACGCCGAAGCCTGCGCCCGGCGCGCGATCCGTCGGCTCTCCGACGGTGCTTTCCGCTACGAGCTCGACAACGGCCAGGCCATCGAGGTCGCTATCCGGGTCGATCGCGCGGCGGGCGCGGCCACGGTGGACTTCACCGGCACCTCCGCGCAGCAGGACAACAACTTCAACGCACCGCGTGCCGTGACGGTGGCGGCGGTCCTGTACGTGTTCCGTACGTTGATCGAGGAGCCGATACCGCTCAATGCCGGCTGCCTCCGACCGCTCACCATCATCGTGCCGCCGGGGTCGATGCTCGATCCGCAATGGCCCTCAGCCGTCGTCGCGGGCAACGTCGAGACCTCGCAGTGCATCGTCGACGCGCTCTACGGCGCGCTCGGGCTGCAGGCGGCCTCGCAGGGCACGATGAACAACTTCACGTTCGGCAACGAGCGTTACCAGTACTACGAGACGATCGGCGGCGGCGCGGGCGCAGGGCCCGGCTACAGCGGCGCGAGCGGCGTGCAGACGCACATGACCAACTCACGGCTCACCGACCCCGAGGTCCTCGAGAGCCGCTTTCCCGTGCTGCTGCGGCGGTTCGCCATACGCGCAGGCTCGGGAGGTCACGGCGCGCAGCGCGGGGGCGACGGACTCGTGCGGCAGATCGAGTTCCGCGAGCCGATGACCGCCGCCATCCTGTCCAACCATCGTCGCATCGCGCCTTTCGGTGCCGGCGGCGGCCGGCCCGGTGCACCGGGCGTCAACCGCCTGCTGCGCCGCGACGGCCGTTCAGAGCGGCTGGCCGCGACCGCCGAAATCGCTGTAGAACCGGGCGATGTCATCTCGATCGAGACCCCCGGGGGCGGCGGCTTCGGACACCCGGAGGACGAGCGTCGTTGAATCCGCGTCCGGGCCGGCCGGCTGGGTCGGCAGCGCATTGACCTGGGTCGTCGAGTTCGCGTCGAAGCCGGGCTCGGGAAATTCGGGCGCCGGCGTCGCGACCAGCGTCGTCCCATCCTCGTCGCTCGTCGCCTCCTCGTCCCTCCCTGCGCCGTCGTCGGCCGCGTCGTCCCCGGCGCGGGGCGGCGGCAGAACCTGCAGCGGCGTATCGGTGCCTGGAGTGCGCTCGATCACGCCGGTCCAGCCTTCCGGAATCGTTCCCCGCGGCTGGGTCGCGTCGAGATCGATCGCGGTCGCGTCGCGCTCGTCCGGCTGCGCGACCCGATCGATCACCGCCGCAGCGGACTCGTCCGGCTCGGCAATCAGGTCGATCTCCGCCTCGTCCTCTGCCGCAATGGTGAGCCGCATGCCCGCCGGCAGCAGGTTGGTGCGCACCGGTCGCACCCGGCTGCCCTGCGGCCCGTGGGTGATCAGGAAGGAGCGGAATTCACGCGGCCTCGCGGTGCGCACGCTCACGAGCAGGTGCACCTGGCCGAGAGCCAGATCTTCCTCCGTGTTGAGCCGGTCGTCGCAGACTACCTGAAAGCCTTCCTCGGCCGGGCCGCCACCAAACAGGCCCGCGTCCGCGAGCGGCTTCAGGAACGCCTCCGCCTGGCCGCGCACGCGCGACCAGGCATTGCGATCACGCACGTCGTACAACACCCAGCGTGTACCACGCTCGAGACTGTTCATCAGCTGCAGCCAGCGGCGGCGCGCCGTCAGCCACCCGCCGTCCATGGTGGCCGCGGCCCCCTGCGCCAGCGTTCGCAGCAGCAGCGGACGCGGATTCGCCGCGCGCAGCGACTGCAGCGGATTGATCCCGTGCATCGCGAGCCGCACCCGCTCCACGTCATTCAGCATGCGGACCGGACGCGTGCCCGGGCGCAGGAGGATCTCTTCGTCCGGACCCGGCTGCCACCACGGCCGCTGCTCCTCGAGCCGCGCCAGTGCGCCGGCCACCGCGCCGCAATTTGCAAACGTCTCATACCGTCCGCGCAGGCGGTCGTAGGCGAGTACCCGTGGAAAGCACATCAGCGCGTCCTCGGTCTGGAACGCGAGTTCGCGCATGCCGGAGAGCGCCTGGCCGGCGTCGGCCCACTCCGCCGGCGGGTCCACGATGAGAAGCGCACGCAGCTCGCGGCACAGCTTCGATGCGACCACGAGCACGCTCGGCCCGAGGTCGCGCTCCCGGGTGAGCGGGGGGATGCAGAGGAAATTGACGAAGTCCGTGCCGCGAAGCGCGAACAGGCCCGTGCCGCGCTGTTGCGACCCGATGACGTCGTAGTCCGTGATCGGCGATCCGTCGTCACCGTCGGGGTTGGAGTCGATGTAGCCGATCGGATGGCGCGAACCGGGCCGGAACGTGCGATCCGCTCGCCGCGACGGCACCCGCCCGCGGACCCGGACCATCGCCGACTCCTGCAGCGCGGTCGCCACGAAGCGCGCGGTGTCCGGCTCGACGGACACGCGGCGGAAGATCTCCTGGTCCTCGATGTGCTCGGACCCCGCCGCGCGCAACCGCTGCACGACCAGGTTGAAGCGCTTTTCCTCGGACGCGCCGATGTTGTCGTAGTCGATCGATGCGCGCAGTGCCTCACGCGAGCCCGGGCTCAGGGCCTCGAGCGTCAGCGTTTCCGCGCCGCAGGGCAGCGAGATCGTGGCCGGCGCACCACCGTTGATGACGCGTACGACGACGGCCTGCCGGCCGCCGTTCTCGAAGTACTGCTCGACCGCGTACGAAAGAGTGCTCGGCTGCCACAAGCCGCCGAACACCTGCTGGTAGTCCGAGTAGCTCCCGAGGAGGACCGACTGGTTGACGGGGCCGCGCACGGTTCGGCCGACGAAGGCGGTGACGGCGCCTGGCAGGCGGGTGATGGGCTGGTCCGCGCCCGGTCCCTCCGCCACGACGAAGTTCTGCGACCTCGATTCAGGCAATCAGCCACCCCCGCTGGCGGCTACGGTAGCACATGTAGTTGTTGTCGCGACCGCGGATCCGCGCGGTGACCTTCAGCGACGTCCCACGAGAAGACGCATCGGCACATCTTTGCGCTTGAACAACGGCAGCAACAGCATACCTGCAATGAAGCCACCGATGTGAGCGCGAAATGCGACGCCGCCCTGGCCGCTCGCGAGCAGGTTGCTCACGAGCTGCAGGACGAACCAGAGCGCGAGCACGACGCCGGCCGGCAGCCGCGCCGTCTGCATCACGAAGCCGAGCGGGATCGCGACGAGCACGTGTGCACGCGGGAAGAGCAGCAGGTAGGCACCCAGCACGCCCGAGATCGCGCCGCTCGCGCCGATCATCGGGATGGTCGAGTTCGGCTCGGGCAGCGCCTGCGCGAGCACCGCGGCGACGCCGCACAACAGGTAGAAGACGACGAAGCGCAGTCGGGTCATGCTGTCCTCGACGTTGTCGCCGAAGATCCACAGGTACAGCATGTTGCCGAGCAGGTGCATGAAGCCGCCGTGCATGAACATCGAGGTGAACACGGTGAGCGGCGGCGAGACGACCGCGAGCTCTGTCGGCAGGGACTCGCGGCCGAGCAGCACGGCGGGAATCACGCCGAGCGAATAGACCGCGGCCTGGCCCGCCTGCGGACCGAGCGTCATCTGCCAGAGGAACACGAGCACGCACAGGCCGACCAGGGTCCGAGAGGCGACGGGCGTTCGCGCAGCAACGTTGTCGTCGCGCAGCGGGATCATGCCACTCCCCCCGAGGGCGCCGCGGCGCCGGACAAGAGATCGGCGATTCTAGCAGGCGCCTTGCGGGCTCAGGCCCGCACGCGAAGGGGATCCGCCCGTCGTCGCGTCGGCGTCGGCAATGACTCGTACAGCTCGACCAGCCGACGGGCGACCGTACGCGTGTCCCACTCCGCGGCGAACGCAGGCCCGGCTTCGGCCATTCGGGCGCGACGCGCCGGGTCGCGCATCAGGTCGGCCACGACCGTCGCGAAGCCGGCCGGGTCGTCGGGCGCGGCGCAGGCGCCGCGTTGCGGCAGGACGATCTCGCGCGTGCCGAGCTCGGCCAATGCAACTACGGGCACACCCAGCGCGAGCGCCTCGAGCAGCACCAGGCCCTGGGTCTCCGTGCGGGAGGCGAAGACGAACAGGTCGCCGGCGGCGTAGCAGTCCTGCAGCTCGCCATCGCGCCGCAGGTAGCCGACGAACAGCGTCGCGTCCTCGACGCCCAGTTCCCGCGCGCGCCGGCGCAGGCTCGGCACCGCAGGTCCCTCGCCTGCGATGGCGAGCAGCACGCCGGGCAGGTGCTGTCGCAGCGCGACCAGCATCTCGAGCAGGAAGTCGATGTTCTTCTCGTACGCAACGCGCCCGACGTACACGAGCAGCGGCCGGTCGACGGGGATGGCGTGCCGGCGACGGAACGCGTCGCCGTCGCCGCGGGCGAACTCGCGCAGGTCGATGCCCGTCGGCAGCACCCGCACTGGCCGGTCGACACCGTGCTGCCTGAGCACCAGCTCCATCGCCGGCGACGGGACTATGACCAGGTCCACGGCACCGCATTGCCTGCGGCTGATCACGCGCGCCGCGGCCCGCGACAGCCCGGCGGGCAGAAATGGCACGTAGTGCTGGAAGTACTCCTCGAAGTGAGTGTGATACGTCTCCACCACGGGCAGCTCGTTCCGTCGCGCCCAGGGCACACCGACCGCATGCGCGACGAAGGGCGTCTGAATGTGGACGATGTCGATGCCGTCAGGATCGATGTCCTCGAGCGCGCGCCGCAGCGACCCTCGGCGCATCAGGCGATCCTCGGGGTCCATGGGGACCCGGCGGGCGCTGACCCGATGCACGCCCGGGGCTGGCGGATCGTCGTCTCCGTAGCGCGGAGCGACCAGTGTGCAGACGTGCCGCTCGCTTTCGAGGCTGCCGCGAAACGTGGCAATGGACGTCGAGACACCGTTGACGCGCGGGAAAAACACGTCCGAAATCATAAGGATATGCACGTCTTACCCCGCTCTGCGACCGCCAGCCTGCCCGCTCGCCGTGACGGTACGGTTACAGGAGCGTCGCATGATCGACGCGGGCCGCCTCACTCGAGGAGTCGCCGCCCGGCATCAAGGAGCGCAGGCGTCCGACGTGCCAGCGCACACCGGGATCGTCGGCGGCGAGCGGACCGGGCCGATAGTCGCCGGTCTCGATGCCCGCCTGCATCCGCTCGGCCGTCCGCCGGTCAGCGGCCGCGAACCGCCGGCGGACACGCCGATTGAGGTAGCGCGCGAGCCGCGCGTCACGCGCCGCACCGGGCAACGCGTACGTGGTCTCGCGGACCAGGGTCTCGCCGGGTGCCAGGGGCAGGATTTGCAGCACCGCCAGCTGATCGGGATACGCATCAAGGACGAGATTCGGCCAGAGCAGGTAGCGGCACCACAGTCGTCGCCGCGGCGGGGGCAGGTGCAACTGCTCCGGCAGCCAGCGGTCATAGGCGCGCAGCGACCACGCCGCCGCGTCGCGCGAGGCGATCTCCCCGGCGATCCGCAGCACTTCACTGCGCCTGTGAAAACTGTGGATGCACGGCTCCGCGAAACGCGGCGCGGGTTGCGCCACGGACGCGCGGTGCGATTCGAGCGCCTGCTGGCAGATGAGCTTCCAGTTGGCGCGACGCCGCTCGGCCCGGGGCTCCATGAGACGGCGCATTGCATCGAGCCGATACGGTTCGAGCTCCGAGCGGCACTCCTCGACTCGCGCCGCGAGCGGCGCCACCGGGCGCTCGAAGGCCGCGAACACGAATCCCAGCGCAGTTTCGACGGCGACCGGCGCCAGGCCGAGCGCGGCGCGATCGAGCCCGGCGTACTGCGATTCGCGTGGCACGTGCGCAAGCGCCCCCGTGCCGTCGTACTCCCAGCCGTGGCTCGGGCAGCGGATCCGTCCGTCGATACAGAAGGCGAGACCCGTGGCCGCATCGCCGTCGATCAGCCGCGAACCGCGATGCCGGCAGCCGTTGCGAAAGCCACGGATCGTGCCGTCCGGCCCGCGCAGCAGCAGCGCCGAGCGGCCGAGGAAATCGAAGCGGATCGCGGTTCCAGGCGCCGGCAGGTCCGCGACGTGGCAGACGAGCTGCCAGCTCGGCAGCAGTACGCGCTCCTGCTCGCGCGCGAAGAATCCCGCGTCGGTGAAGCAGGGCGCGGGCAGGCCCTGCATGGACGGTGCGGACGTCGTGCCCGTCTCGGCGTTGATCAGCGTCCGCCCTGCTCGCCCGACGTCGCCACCGGCTCGCGCGCGGACTCGGGCGGCGCCTCGTCCTGGCCGTCCCAGTTCGCACCCTCGGGCAGTTCGTTCTCGACCAGCCGCGAGGCCGCGACGTAGCCGTCATAGCTCAGGCCGCGTGACACGGGCACCGCAACGCCGCGCTGGTCGTTGACCACCTGCTCGGTGAGAGCGGCGTCGATCCGGCCGCCGTGGGGCTTCGCGCGCTGCCACATGCGGCTCAGCATCGACTCCTTGAATACCGGCTTCTTACCGGCCGCCTCGTCCTCTTCCGTCTTCGAGGTGCGGCGTATACGACTGCACGTACAGGCTGTCGCCCTGCCAGCGATAGAGCAACGGCTGGTTTACGACCGTGACTTTCGTGCCGACCGGGATGCCGTCGAAGATGGAGGCGATGTCCTCGGGATACATGCGGATGCAGCCGTGGCTCGCGCGCAAGCCCACGCCGGCCGGCTTGTTCGTGCCGTGGATCAGGTAGCTGGGCCAGCCCAGGTTCATCGCATAGGCGCCGAGCGGATTGTCGGGGCCCGGCGGCACCTGTGGCGGGAGGATGTCGCCTTCGGCCTCATGTTCCTTGCGCACCGACTCCGGCGGCGTCCAGTACGGGTCCTTGCGCTTCGAGACGATCTTCGTCGAGCCAATCGGCGTCGCCCAGCCGATCTTGCCGATCCCGAGCGGGAAGGTCATGACGACCCGCTGCTCGCCCTTGTTCGGCTTCGGGAAATAGAACATCCGCAGCGCGGCGACGTTGATCACGAGACCCTCGGCCGGCGCATCGGGCAGCACGAACTGCGTCGGCAGCACGATCCGCGTCCCCTCGCCCGGCAACCACGGGTCTACGCCCGGGTTGGCGCGCACGACCTCGTCGAAGCCGAGGTTGAACCTGCGAGCGATGTCGGGGAGCGTGTCCTCGTGGCGGGAGTGCGTCACCTGCAACACGCCCACGACGCCGACCGTTTTCGGGTCATACGGGAAGGTGTGAGTCGCGATCGGCGGCAGGCCCGCGGGCCTCGCCTTCGCCGCCGGCGGCGCCTTGGCCGGACGCTCCTGCGGGACGAACACGCTGCAGCCACCGGCGGCGAGCAGCGCCGCTGCACAGGCGACCCGCCACGGCGTCGCAAGCCGCGTCGGCGGACTGGCCAGGGTCTCCCTCATGTCGCTCGTCTCCTCCGGTCTACAGCAACGCGGGACGGTTCGGCAGCTCGTCCCGATCCCGGCCACCGGGTCGCTGCGGGTAGTGTGCAGCGATGAGCTGTCCGACCTCCTTGACGCCGGTCACAGCCCCCTGCTGGAAGTGGCCGGACCGGAAATGCTGCTCCATATCATGGCAGATCGCGGTCCACTGGTCCCCGCGGACCCGCAGGTTGAATCCCCGGTCTGCGACGATCTCGACGTCGTGGTCGGCGAGCAGGACATAGATGAGCACGCCGTTGTTCGCGTCGGTGTCCCAGACGCCCAGCGCCGCAAAGACTTCGAGTGCGCGCTCGCGCGGTGTCTTGCCGTGCCACACCTCGCCAGGCTCGAGCGCCATTTCGATCGCGAAGCGGATCTCCCCGGTGTGCTCCCGCTCGGACTCGTCGATCGCCAGCTCGATCGCATCGAGCGCCGCTGGCGGGAAGGCGCTGTGCAGCGTGCGTTGCGTCGCGAACACGTGGCGGAACCAGCGCCCCCAGTCCATGGCCTCACCAGCTCCCGGAGGCGCCGCCGCCCCCGAACCCGCCGCCGCCGCCGCTCCAGCCGCCACCGCCAAAACCGCCGCCGCCAAACCCCCCGGGGTAACCCCAGCCGCCGCCGTGGCGACGGCTGTACCAGCCATTGCCGCCCCCGCCGAAGCCGCCAAGCAGCGCGAAGATGAAAGCGAGGACGCCGGCCCCGAAAGCGAGGCCGAGGATGCCGATCAGGAGCCAGGTGAGGAAACCGACCGCACCGCCCGTCGCGATCGCCCCGCCCACGCGGCCGAACATCCGCCGGAAGATCGAGCCGCCGACCAGGGCCAGGATGAACAGGAACGGGAGCAGCGCGCCCAGCCCCGGGATATCCTGCGAGGGCGCGCGGCTCACGGGCGCGGGCAACGGCTCGCCGTCGATCACCCGCATCATGCGATCCGTGGCCGTCGCGATACCGCCGTGGAAGTCGCCGCGGCGGAACTGTGGCACGACGTCCTCGTCGACGATGCGGTTGGCGATGGCGTCGGGCAACGCACCCTCGAGGCCGTAGCCGACCTCGATCCGGACCTTTCGGTCCTGCAGCGCGACCAGCAGCAGCGCGCCATCGTCGACGCCCTTGCGTCCGAGCTTCCAGGTCTCCGCGACGCGCAGCGCGTACTGCTCGATCGCCTCCGGCTCGGTCGTGGCGACGATCAACACCGCGATCTGGCTGCCCTTCGCCTGCTCGAACGCCCGCAATTTCGCATCGAGCGCGGCGACCTGGTCCGGCGTCAGGGTGCCCGTGAGATCGGTGACCGGCGAGGTGAGCGGGGGCACCGGCACCAGCTGCTGGGCCAGCGCCGAAGCCACCGCTGCAAGCAAGGCGACGGCGGCGACACACGCCGCCGTTGCGCGCAGTCGGCCCTGAAGCCTGGTGAACACGAGGTCGCGCCGCCCCGCTCCGGGGCGGCGTGCGCTCAGGTCGACGGTGCCGGCGCAGGCTCAGGCGTCGGCGCTGGTGCCGGCGCCGGTGCCGGTTGCGTGCCGAAGTCCACCGTCGGCGGCTTCGAGATCGCGCCCTCGTCCGCGACCGTGAAGTTCGGCTTGACCTTGTAGCCGAAGATCATCGCCGTCAGGTTGGTCGGGAACTGCCGCACCGTGACGTTGAAGTCCTGCACCGCCTGGATAAAGCGGTTGCGCGCCACGGTGATGCGGTTCTCGGTGCCTTCGAGCTGCGCCTGCAGGTCGCGGAAGTTCTGGTCCGACTTGAGCTCGGGGTAGTTCTCGACCGTCACCAGCAGGCGCGACAGCGCGGAGGACAGCTCGCCCTGCGCCGCCTGGAACGCCGCGAGCGAGGCCGGATCGTCGGCGTTGACCGTGATCTGCGAAGCCTTGGCGCGCGCCTCGGTCACACCGAGCAGGACCGCCTGCTCCTGCGCCGCAAAACCCTTGACCGTGTTGACCAGGTTCGGGATCAGGTCGGCCCGGCGCTGGTACTGGTTGACGACCTCCGCCCAGGCGGACTTCGTGGCTTCGTCCTGCACCTGCAGCGTGTTGTAACCGCAGGCCGACAGCAGGAGGCTGCCGATTGCGAGCATGACGAGCTTGAGCGTGCGCATGTGTGCTCTCCGTGGCCTGGGTGGCCGGCAATTTACCAGATGCGAACCTGCTCTCCGGGCGGCAGGTAGAGGCCATCGCCCGGCTTGACTTCGAACGCGGTCGCGAACTGAGGCATGTTGCGCAGCACGCCGTTGCAGCGGTACTCGCTCGGGCTGTGCGGGTCGGTGAGCAGGCGCTTGCGCAGCTCGTCCTCGCGATACTTGCGGGCCCAGATCTGGCCCCAGCCGAGGAAGAAGCGCTGGTCGCCCGTGAACCCGTCGATGACCGGAGCCTCGGCGCCGCCGAGCGAGATGCGGTACGCCTTGTACGCCACCGCGAGGCCAGACAGGTCGCCGATGTTCTCGCCGAGCGTGAGCTGGCCATTGACCGTGAGCCCCGTGATGGGGCTGAACGCAGAGTACTGACTGACCAGCGTCCCGGCGCGCGCCTGGAAGCGCTCGTTGTCCGCGGCCGTCCACCAGTCGCGAAGCATGCCCTTGCCGTCGAACTTCCGGCCCTGATCGTCGAAGCCGTGGCTGATCTCGTGACCGATCACGGCGCCGATGCCGCCGTAATTGACCGCGTCGTCGGCTCTCATGTCGAAGAACGGCGGCTGCAGGATCGCGGCGGGGAACACGATTTCGTTGCCGAGCGGGTTGTAGTAGGCGTTGACCGTCTGCGGCGTCATCTTCCATTCGGTCTTGTCGATCGGCTCGCCGAGCTTGCGTATGTTCCGCCGGTGATTGACCTCGCGGGCGCGCAGGACGTTGCCGACCAGGTCGTCACGCTTGATCACGAGCCCCGGGTAGTCCTTCCACTTTTCCGGGTAGCCGATCTTGACCGTGAAGTTGTCGAGCTTCGCGTGCGCCTCGCGGCGCGTCTCGGGGCCCATCCAGGCGAGCTCGTCGATCGAGGTGGCGAACGCGCCGCGCAGGTTCGCGATCAGCTGGTCCATCCGCGCCTTGGCGGCCGGCGGGAAGTGCCGTGCCACGTAGGCCTTGCCGAGCATGTCGCCGATCGCCTTCTCGGTCTCGGTGAGTCCGCGTTTCCAGCGCGGCCGGATCTCCGGCGTGCCCGTCACGGTCCGGCCATGAAAATCGAACCCGAACCCGACCATCGCGGCATTGAGATACGGCGCGAGGTCGTCGGCGACCCGCACGCGCAGGTAGTTCTTCCACACCGGGAGCGCAACGTCGCCCAGCGCACTCGAGAGTTCCCTGAAATAGCTCGGCTCCCCGATGATCACCGAATCGTGGCCGGCGACGCCCATCATCTCGAGGTAACGCGGCCAGCCGATGGCGGGCGTGAGCTTCCCGGCGCCGGCGAGGTCATAGGGGTTGTAGATCTTGTCCACATCACGCAGGTCGACCTTGGGCCATTGCGCCTTGGCGAGCCGCGTCTCGAGCGCGACGACCGCACGAGCCTGCTCGGAGACGTCACCCGGCGGGCCGACGTTCTTCAGCAGCGTGGCGACGTAGGCGAGGTACTTCTCCCGTATCGCGGCGAACTTCGCGTCCTCACTCAGGTAGTAGTCGCGGTCGGGCATGCCGAGTCCCGCCTGGTCGGCCCAGATCGTGTACACGTCCGGCCGCTTCGCATCCGGGTCGATGACAATGCCGATCGGGTTGTTGATCGCGAGCACCTGCAGGTGTGCGAGGTAGTCCACGAGCGCCGTCCGGTCACGGATGGCGTCGATGCGCGCGAGCTCGCCGGCGAGCGGTGTGAGCCCGAGCTGCTCGGCGCGCGCCTCGTCCATGAAGCTGGCGTAGAAATCCCCGACCTGGCGTTGCTCCGTCCCGGCGTTCGCCGTCGAGGCGGCGGCCTCCTCGGCAATCGCCTTCAGGTTGACCTCCACGTCGTCCGCCAGCTTGGTGAAGGTGCCATAGTTGGAGCGATCCGCGGGGATCTCGGTCCGCGCGAGCCAATTGCCGTTCACGAAGCGGTACAGGTCGTCCTGCGGGCGCACGCTGCGGTCGATATTCCCGAGTGCGAGTCCCGATGGCGGCAGGACTGCGGCCGGCGCGGCGGGCGCTGTCGCAACGAGCGCCGTGTTCGGCGGCGCGCCGGATCCGGCACAACCCGCGAACACGAACGCGCTTGCTGCGAGGCTACACCAGCCCTTCATCGAGACCTCGGAAAGCCCTGATCGACCCGTCCATGGCGGCGGCCGTGGCGGCGTCCTGCGATTCTTGGAAGTCCGCCGCCGGCGGGGCGCGCATTATAGATAGAACAATCACACCCGGCCAACCCGCAGGTGCAGCGGCCATTCGAGCCGCTGGCGGCCGAGCCAGTGCGGCTCGAGCGCCTGCCTTAGCCCGGGCAGCGGATCGACGCCGGTCGCGTCGCGGCAGCGCTGCACCGCCGACCAGCTCGCGAAATACCCGAGCGCCTGGCCGAGGTCCCACTCCGTCAGCAGCGAAAACGCCGGTGCCTTCTCCTCGGCCAGCGGGAACGGCAGGTTGCTGTAACCGGCCTCGACGTAGCGCCGCTCGGGCGGCCACCAGGGGCCGACCACCTCGCGGTAGAAATGCTCCACCACGACATCCAGGTGGCTGTCCGCGCGGAATCTCTCGTAGGTCCAGGCGGCGACGACGCCGCCCGGGCGAAGCACGCGATGACACTCGGCATAGAAGCGGTCGAAGTCGAACCAGTGCAGGGCCTGCGCCGCGGCGACCAGCGCGGCGCGGCCATCCCGGAGCGGAAGCCGCTCGGCGAGAGCCGCGACGTAGTGCACGGCTGCGTGCGGCATGGCCTCGGCCAACTGTCGGATGCTGCCATCGACGGCGATGACCCGCGTGAAGTGTTCCGCCAGTGCCAGCGCGGCCTGGCCGCTGCCGGTGGCGCAATCAACGGCCAGGTCGTGCGACGGCGCGAGCGAGGCAACGTATGCGATCAGCTCGGACGGATACGCCGGCCGATAGCGGCTGTAGTCCGCAGCCTGGCGGGAGAAATGGTCTTTGAATGCCGGCATGATTACGCGCCTTCGGGCGATGTTGCAATTTACCCCGGGGTCGCTGCACGGCGCCGTGGACGGGGAATGGGGACATGGCGCCGTCGGACGGCGCGTGTCGACTCAGGATTCCCGTCTGGAATTCCGGCGCAGCATCTGGGAACCTGCGCGCCAATGTCCGGCATCGAAGTCGTCGACGTCGCCCACGCCATCCAGCTCGCGGTCGCGCCGGTGTTCCTGCTGTCCGGTGTCGGCGTGATACTCGGCGTACTGACCGCCCGCCTTGCGCGAATCGTCGACCGCGCCCGCGCGGCGGAAAACAGGGTACTCAGCGACCCGGTGCACGATACGCCGGAAGTCCGCAGTCAGCTGCGCGTGCTGGCACGGCGCGCGCAGCTGATCAACATCGCGATCACGCTGATCACCGTCACGGCGCTGCTGGTGGCGCTGGTGATCGCACTGCTCTTCGCGAGCACCTTCGCACCCATGAACCTCGCCGCCGCGGTCGCGGTGCTGTTCGTCGCCTCGATGGTGTCGCTGGTCGTCGCGCTGGTCGCCTTCCTGCTCGAGGTGCGGATCGCCATCGCGGTGCTGCGCATCGGCAGCTGGTGATGCCACAAAAAAAGGCCCCGGGTTTGTGGCCCGGGGCGAGGAGCGGACTCTGGTCGAAGGGAAGGGAAGAGTCCGCTAGGGGACCAATGCACTCAATGCAGGCGCGCCCATTGCAGTACCTTGACGTCGCGGGTCTGGCGGCCAAAGTTGCGGGCGATGATCATCACCGCCTCCTTCAGTTCGCGATCGCGACGGGGCGTGCCGTCGAGCTCGACGATGCCGCGGTACTCCTGCAGCCCACGCGGCCCCGGCTCGTCGACCAGGAAGTGCGCGTAGTACTTGATGCTCATGGGCCAGAAGCTACCCACGGGCGCGGACGGGTTCCGTGACCCGGCGCACACTCCGCGGCGTGCGCCGGCGGGGTCCCTGAGAACATGACGCGGTACCGCAGGCCGGACGCCCCCGGCTCGAAGTACATAACGCCAGAGGGCGCTCGCCGGCTGCGCGCGGAGCTGGACGAGCTGTGGCGCGTACAGCGGCCGCAGGTCACCCGCGCCGTGGCCGAGGCGGCCGCGCAGGGCGACCGCTCGGAGAACGCCGAGTACATCTACGGAAAGAAACAGCTCCGCGAGATCGACCGCCGCGTGCGGTTCCTGCGCAAGCGGCTCGACGGCATCGTGGTCGTGGACCGGCCGCCTGACGACCCGAGCCGGGTCTTCTTCGGCGCATACGTGCAGCTGGTCGACGACGAGGGGAGCGAGCGCAGCCTGCGCATCGTGGGCCCGGACGAGATCGACGCGGCGCGCGGCTACGTCAGCATGGACTCGCCGCTCGCGCGCGCGCTCCTGGGCCGGCGGCGCGACGACGAGGTGCGCATCGAGGCGCCCGGCGGCACGAGGACCTGGACGATCGTCGAGATCGGCTACGAAACCACCGCGCGCTAGCCTCGCACGGGTGGCTGCCCGCCGGCGCTCGGCCTCAGTGGGTGCTCGCCGCCGCCTGGCCGCAGTGGCTCGCTACTCGCCGGCGCTCGGCCCGGGTGCCTCGTGGGCCGCTCGCCACGATCAACGGTCGTTGCAGGGCGCGAAGATGGGTGCCCCGCACGTCCTGTCGGCGCACGCCGCGTCGGCAGCGGTATCGCGGAATCGTCGCAGAGTCATGACTTCAGAGTGCCCGCGACGTCTACCTGTGATTGATCAGGCGTCGTCGCGGCCACGAGACACCCGGTCCAAACGCCGGCTCGCCGATGCCGCGGTGGCCTCCCGCTCGTCGATACCACAGTGGGGTCACGAGCCGACGCGTGGACGCGGTGTATCCCAGCCGCGACGAGGCATCGGTGCGCGCAGGTAGACGTCGCGGACCACTCCGAGCGAATGACTGCCTCGACGATTCCGCGATACCAACGACCGTCCGGCGTGCGCCGACAAAACGTGCGGGGCACCATCTTCAGCCGTGCAACGACCCTCGATCGTGGTGAGCGGCTGGGGATACACCGCGGCCGGGCGGCGGCGAGCAGCGAGCCACCGCGGCCGGGCGCCGGCGAGCAGCCACCACCGCCGTCGTCCACGTCATCAGATCACGCGGACGTTCTTGAACTGCCAGGGATCCGTCTCGTCGAGGTCCTCGGGGAACAGGCGGCCGCGTGCCACGAGCGGGTGCCACTCTCCGTATTCGCCCACGACCGGACCGAGGTACGGGGCGCAGATCTCGAGGACGCGGCGATAGTCCAGCTCTTCCGGTTCGACGACACCGTTGTTCGGATTCTCGATCGCCCAGACCAGCCCGGCGAGTACCGACACGGTGACCTGCAGCGAGGTTGCGCTGTTGTGCGACACGAGGCGCCGCGCCTCGTCGACCGACAGCTGCGAGCCGTACCAGTAGGCGTTGCGCTTGTGGCCCGCGAGCAGCACGCCGAGCTCGTCCACGCCCCTGACGATCTCCTCCATCATGACGCGCTTGCGCTCCTGGACCTCCCAGTTCAGCCCGGCCAGCTCGTGCACCGACAAGACCGCGGCGTCGCAGGGGTGGTAGGCGTAGTGCACGGTCGGGCGGTACTCCACCTTCTCGGCCTTCCTGATCGTCAGGTAGTCGGAGAGCGAGATGGACTCGCCGTGCGTGATCAGGAAGCCGTGGAACGGCCCGGCGAGCGGTGTCCAGGTGCGCACGCGGGTCGCCGCGCCGGGCTGCATGAGGTAGATCGCGCTGCCGCGGCCGAAGTCGTGCTTCTTGCCGTCGCGCGGCCAGTTCTTCTCGTGCGAGCCCCAGCCGAGCTCGGCCGGCTGCGAGCCCTCGCCGACGAATCCATCGACCGACCAGGTGTTCACGAACTCGCCGAGCTCCTTCGGGCGGTCGCCGACCTGCGTGTCGCGCTCCGCGATGTGGATGACCTTGACCCCGAGCTTCTGCGCGAGCCGCGCCCAGTCCTCGCGGCCAGCAGGCTCGCCGGCGTCGACGCCGAGGTCGCCGGCGATATTGAGCATGGCCTGCTTGACGAAATGCGAAACGAGCCCGGGGTTCGCGCCGTGGGTGAGCACCGCGGTCGGGGCGCGGGTGCGTCCGTCGCGCAGCGCGAGCGCGTCCTCGCGCAGCGCGTAGTTGGAGCGCTTCGACGGCGGGATGGTCGGGTCTGTGTAGCCGCCCGGCCAGGGCTCGATGCAGGTGTCGAGGTAGAGCGCGGCCTTGTCCCAGCAGAACTTGATCAGCGCGACACTGGACACGTCGACCGACAGGTTGAGCAGGAAGTCGCCGCGGCCCACGAGCGGGTCGAGCACGCGCTTGAAGTTCTCGCGCGTGAGGGGCTGCTTGACGAACTTGATCCCGTACTCGGCCGCTTCGCCGCTGCCGCGGTCGTCGGCGGTCACGATAGTGATCCGTTCGGTGGCGATGCCCACGTGGCGCAGGATCAGCGGAAGGACACCCTGGCCGATGCTGCCGAAGCCGACCATGACCAGGCGGCCCGGAAATATCACGTGTACCGGGTAGTTGCTCATCGCGGGAACCAGATCCGAAGGACGAACGGTAAGTGTAACCGCAAACTGCGGGCGTGGACGGCGCTCCGCCGCTCGAGATCAACCGCGTGGCGCGCCCTCGCGCCAGTGCGGCGGATAGGTTCGCTGATAGCCCGGCAGCGCTTCGACGCGCTGGATCCAGCGCGCGAGTGCGGGATACGTCGTCTCCATCGGCAGGAAGCGGGAACGCAGTTCGCCAGCCTCGCGCTTCTCCAGCGCACGCCGCAGCAGCATGATCCCGGGGAACACGACGAGGTCGGCGGCCGAGGGCGCGTCACCTACCAGCCACTGCGACGTACTGAGTCGGCCTTCGATCGTGCGCGCCTCGCCCGCCACGACGTGCATCGCGCGCGTGATCTCCTCGGCGCGTTCCTCGATGTTGCCCAGGAACGCCGCCTGGATGATCTGGTTGAGCGACGGCTCTGCGTACGCCTGGTACTCGCAGATCACCCGCATGATCGTTCCGGTGTCCTCCGCGCTGCGGCCGAACAGGGGTGGCTCGGGATACTTGCGATCGAGATACGCGAGGCAGGCGAGCGACTCGAAGACGACGTAGTCGCCGTCCCGGAGGACCGGCACCCGGCCGCGGGGATTCATCCTGAGCATCTGCGGCGACTTGTGCTCCTGCTTCGCGAACTGCAGCAGGCGCGACTCGTACGGCACCTGCTTGTACTCGAGCGCGAGCAGCGCGCGCCACGAGAATGGACTGCCGCTCCCCCAGAAGACTTCGAGTGCCAAGCCGACTCCACGGGTCCCGCGCCGCGCGGTCTGCGCGGCGCCGCGATTGTACTGGCGGGGCGCGGTCGGCGGTACCATTCGGGGGTCGGACACGAGCCTGGCCCCGATGAGCACCATGTCGAGCCCGTTGATCGCTGCGGAGACCCTGGCCGAGCAGCTCGGCGAACCCGGGCTGCGGCTGTTCGACTGCCGTTTCGATCTAGCGAATCCAGGCGCAGGCGAGCGCGAGTATCGTCAGTCGCACCTTCCCGGCGCGCACTACGTGCATCTCGAGCGCGACCTCTCGGGCCCCGTGCTGCCTGCGACGGGGCGTCACCCCCTGCCGGCGATGGCCGACTTCGAGGCGCGCCTGCGCGGCTGGGGCCTCGGCGCCGGATCGATCGCCGTCGCCTACGACGCCGGCAATGGCATGTATGCGGCGCGGCTGTGGTGGATGCTGCGCTGGGCGGGCTGCGACCGCGCCCTGGTGCTCGACGGCGGCTACGCGCGCTGGCGGGCGCTCGGACTGCCGGTTACCACCGAGGAGCCGCGCCATCCCCCGGGCGACTTCGTCGCTCATCCGCGGCCCGATCTCGCGGTCGGTGCCGCGTGCGTGCTCGCGGTCGCGACCGATCCCGGCTGCCGCGTGCTCGACGCGCGCGCTCCCGAGCGCTTCCGGGGCGAGATCGAGCCGATCGACGCGGTGGCCGGCCATGTACCAGGCGCCGTGAATCACCCGCTCACCGAGTCGCTCGCCGCCGACGGACGATTCCGGCCGCCGCACGAGTTGCGACGCGCGTTCGAGGCCTCGCTGGGCGCCGTGCCGCCGTCGCACGTCGTTGCGATGTGCGGCTCGGGCGTCACCGCCTGCCACCTGCTGCTCGCGATGGAGCAGGCCGGGCTTCCTGACGCGCGCCTCTACCCCGGTTCCTGGAGCGAGTGGATCCGCGACCCGGCGCGGCCCGTCGCAAGAGGGTGATCGAGAGAACCTGAAACGGGGACCTTCACAATTTCGTCACCGACGCAGGCTTGCGGGTCAGGGGACACTCTCGAACTCGATTGCCGTTCCTGAGACGGCCAGGCCCGTGCTGGAAATCGAGAATGTCCTCATTTCATCTGCTATCTTTCGCGCCAGTTTGACCGGCCCGCCAGGCGACGCACCACGTGGACAGCACCGCCCGCAGGATCAACCCCGCCACCGGCTGGAAGATCGAGGACTCGCTCGATCTCTACGGCGTACAGGCCTGGGGAAACGGTTACTTCGGCATCAACGACTCGGGCCACGTGGTCGTTCGTCCGGATCAGACCACCGACCGCGAGATCGATCTCTACGAAGTCGTCCGCGGGCTCGAGGCGCGCGACCTCTTCACGCCGGTCGTGCTGCGCTTCTCCGACATCCTGCGCCATCGCCTGAAGCGGCTCGCCGACGCCTTCGCCGTCGCGATCGCGGAGAACGACTACCGGAACCGCTACGCCGCGGTCTTCCCGATCAAGGTGAACCAGCAGCGGCTCGTGGTCGAGGAAGTCTACGGCTACGGCCGTGAGTTCGGCTTCGGGCTGGAGGTGGGCTCCAAGCCCGAGCTGCTCGCGGTCATGGCGATCACCGAGGGCGAGTCGGAGCGGATGATCATCTGCAACGGCTTCAAGGACGACAGCTACATCGAGGCGGTGATCCTCGCCACGAAGCTCGGGCGCACGATCATCCCGGTGGTCGAGAACTTCGCCGAGCTGCAGCTCATCCTCAAGCACGCGCGCAACTACGACGTGCGCCCGCGCATCGGCGTGCGCGTCAAGCTCGCGACCGAGGGCGCGGGCAGGTGGCGCGAATCCTCCGGCGAGAAGTCCAAGTTCGGCCTGTTCGTCACCGAGATCCTCGAGCTCCTCCGCACGCTCAAGGAGCACGGCATGGAGGACTGCCTGCAGCTCGTCCACTGCCATCCCGGCAGCCAGCTGCAGGACATCCGCCGCGTCAAGGATGCCGTCAACGAGCTGGCGCACGTCTACGCGGAGCTGAAGCTGATGGGCGCCGGGCTGCGCTACATCGACATCGGCGGCGGGCTCGGCGTCGACTACGACGGCAGCCGCACCAACTATGCGTCTTCCATGAACTACACCCTCGCGGAGTACGCGAGCGACGTCGTCTACCGCATCGCCAACGTCTGCAACGCGCGCGGCATCGAGCACCCGGTGATCGTGAGCGAGTCGGGACGAGCCATCGCCGCGCATCACAGCCTGCTCGTGTTCAACACGCTCGGCTGCTCGCGGCTCGACCGGTTCCGGGTCGACGAGAAGGCCGAGCAGGATTTCGCCTGCGGCGATCGCGTTCCGCAGCCGGTGCGGGACATCTTCGACGCCTACCGCTCGATCTCGGAGCGCAGGCTGGTCGAGTGCTACCACGATGCGCTGCAGGCGCGCGAGCAGGCGCTGCAGATGTTCAACCTCGGCTACCTGGGGCTGGAGGCCCGCGGCCACGTAGAGCGGCTGTACTGGGCGACCTGCGCGAAGATCCGCGACTGCTGCCGGCGACTCCCGTCCGTGCCGGAGGAGCTCGAAGGCCTCGAGTCGGTGCTGAGCGATATCTATTTCTGCAACGTGTCCGTGTTCCAGTCGCTGCCGGACAGCTGGGCGATCGACCAGCTGTTCCCGATCATGCCGGTGCACCGGCTCGACGAGCGACCGACGCGCAACGCGGTGCTCGCCGACATCACCTGCGACTCGGACGGCAAGATCGACCGCTTCGTGAGCCTGCGCGAGCCGAAGCGCACGCTCGAACTGCACGAGCTCACGGACGGCGAGCCGTATTTCCTGTCGGCGTTCCTGGTGGGCGCATACCAGGAGACGCTCGGCGACCTGCACAACCTCTTCGGCGACACGCACGTGGTGCACATCAAGCTGCACGACGAGGGAGGCTGGTGGATCGAGGAGACGGTCAAGGGCGACACGGCGTCCGAGGTCCTGCGTTACATGAGCTACGACGTCGACCGGCTCTATCCCCAGCTCGCGCGCGACTGCGAGCGCGCGATGCGCGAAGGACGGCTGTCGCTCGCCGAGAGCCAGGCGTTGCGGCGGTTCTACGAGATGGAGCTGAACGGCTACACGTATCTCGAGCCGGATTGACGCGCGGCCGGCAGGGTCCTCAGCGGATGAGCGCGATCGTGAAGGCGCCGGCGGCTGCCAGCGCTGCGATCGTGCGGACGTGGTTCCACCTCGTCCAGACGGCGAGGTAGTCCGACCACAGCGCGGCCCCTTCCTTGCCCGTGGCCGCGACCGCGGCGAGCGCATTGTTGCGCGGCACGTGGAACAGCATCGTGACGGCGAACGTCCCGAGAAGGTAGAGCAGGCCGCCGGCCAGGACGCACGCCGCCCCCGCTTCACGCCAGCGCGTGACTGCCGCGATGATCAGGAACACCGACAGCACGGCCATGCCGAAGAAGACCGACAGGAACCAGGGATTGAGGACGGCGACATTGATCGACTGCATGGCGGCGATGCCCTGTGCCGAGGGCAGCTTCCCAAGGGCCCGCATGACGCAGATGGAAAAGGCGAAGAAGAAGCCTGCCATGAGACCGCTGCCCAGGGCGGACACGAGCAGCACGACATCGGTCAGGCCGGTGGTCCCCACTATTGCCGGATCATCGCGCTTGCGTCTTCCCGCTGCGACGATGGGTCCAGTCTAGGTCCGGCCGTTGCGACCAGCAATGGCGCGACGTAGCCTGCGATCCCTGCAGCGGGATTGACCATGGACCTCAAGACCCTCCTTGCGATCTTCAGCACCGTCTTCCTGGCGGAGCTCGGCGACAAGACCCAGCTCGCAACAGTGCTCTTCGCCGCCAACCGCGCACACAGCGCGTGGCTGGTGTTTGCCGCTGCGTCGCTCGCGCTCGTGGCCGCCTGCGCGATCGGCGTGCTCGCGGGAACCCTGCTCTCGCAGTTCGTCAACACGCGTCACCTGTCGATCGTCGCCGGCGTGGGCTTCATCGCGATCGGCGCGTGGACGCTGTGGAGCGCGTTACGTCCCTGAGGGAGCGTGCGCCGGGTTTTTTGCGCCGCGTCAACGGATTCAGTTGCACGGCCCGGAGCGCCTCAGTAGTCTTGTCGCAAACCAACGAGACACAGCCCTGAGCCGCCGTGCGGCGGACGACCGTCACCGGAAACGCCCGATACCCTTACGAGTATCCCCCAGTCAAGGTGGGCTCCCTCTAATCATTCGTCCGGGACGGCTCGTTGTCAGCGACCGATTTCATGCGCGGATCTTCTCCGCCGGTGCGTAGCCAGCCGGGGCGGATCCGTTTCCGTTCGTTCCAGCCTGAGTGAGTGACCCCCTCGATGACGACCCTCTATGTTGGGAACCTGCCCTTCAGTGCAACCGAAGCCGAGATACGCAGCCTGTTCGAGCAGCACGGCAAGGTGGACTCGGTGAAGATCATCAACGACCGCGAGACCGGCAAGCCGCGTGGCTTCGCGTTCGTTGATATGCCCTCGACCGAAGCGCAGGAGGCAATCCAGAAGCTGAACGGCTTCCAGATGAATGGCCGGCCTCTGCGGATCAACGAGGCGCGCGAACGGGCGCCCCGCGGCCCCGGGGGTGGGGGCGGCGGCGGTCGCTGGTAGACCCGCCGGCCCGGAGCGGCGGCGACCAGGCCGCCCCCCGATCGCAGCCTGCAGGCGGCCGGCCGGCGGGCTGGCGTTGCCCATTCCGGCAATAAATCCTTGACTGGCAGGGACTTGTGTTAGACTGCGCGCCGATCGTTGCCCGTCCGTGTCTTGAAAGGCGCCCGTCCGGTGCCTGTCTTGTTAAGCCGAATTGTCTGCGATCAGGTGACAGGAGTCATCGCTCGAGCGTTGGCCTCGGTGAGGCGAACGCCCTCTTAGACGACCTCGGCTACGAATCCTCCTGTTGTGTGATGGTGCCTCGTGTGCAATCTCTAGTATGGGATGGCCCGCGGCGTGAGTAACTTTCTGAGGATGTTTGAATGACTAAGATCTATGTGGGCAACCTGCCTTTTTCTGCTGACGAAGCCGCGGTACGCGAGCTCTTCGCCCAGCACGGCACGGTTGAGTCCGTTGCCCTCCCGACCGATCGCGAGACCGGCCGTCCGCGTGGCTTCGGCTTCGTCGAGATGCCGCAGGCCGACGCTCAGCGCGCGATGCAGGCGCTGAACGGCTTCTCGATGGGTGGTCGCCCGTTGCGCGTGAACGAGGCCCAGGATCGTCCGCGCACCGGCGGTGGTGGCCGCCCGGGTGGCGGTGGCCGCCCGAGTGGTGGCTACGGCGGCGGTGGCGGCGGTCAGCGTCGCTGGTAAGCAAACAAGGCACGGGCGCGGTTGACGCGCCCGGCTTGACCGACGAGGGCCCGGGAGATCTCTCCCGGGCCTTTTTTCTTACCAGAGCGCGCGCAGGCGGGACGCCACGTCGACCCGCGGTCCGGCAGCCGCCTTGCCCGGGCTGTCTACATCGAGCTGCGTCGGCCAGCTCGTCCGATCGAAGCATGCGAGCACGCCCTCGCTCATGAATCGGCTCCGAGCCGAATGCACGTAACGGTCGCCGACCGGCGACTGCTGGGTCACGTAGAACCGCACCGGCGCGACAAGGTGCAGGTCCCGCTTCGCGCGGGTCATCGCCACGTA
This sequence comes from uncultured Gammaproteobacteria bacterium, assembly GCA_963834855.1. Classification (GTDB taxonomy): domain Bacteria; phylum Pseudomonadota; class Gammaproteobacteria; order Steroidobacterales; family Steroidobacteraceae; genus DATJKD01. The sequence continues at coordinate 76,596 of CAWIDH010000034.1, forward strand.
CAGCAGGCGCCGCTCCTCGTCGATCGATTCGGCCCGACCCGTGGCGAATTCCGACGGAAAGCTGCCGTCGGTGACGTTGATCACGTACACCGCTTCCCACTCCTGCCCCTTGGCCGAGTGCACCGTCGAGAGGATGAGGTAGTCCTCATCGAGCAGCGGGTCGCCGGCCAGGTCGCCCGTGGCCTGGGGCGGATCGAGCGTCAGCTCGGTGACGAACGCCTCGCGCGACGGGTACTGCACCGCGATCCGCTCGAGTTGATCGAGGTCCGCGCGGCGCGGCGCGGCCGACTCGTAGAGGCGGTCGAGGTGCGGTTCGTACCAGGCCCGTACCTGCGTCAGCTGCCCGGCCCAGGGCGCCTCGCGGCCGCCGATCGCAGCGAGCAGCGCCGTGAGCGCCGACCAGTGGCTGCGCGCGGCGGGCGGGACGGCCAGCGTGGACAGCCGGCCAAAGTGAAATCCGACCGACTCGAAGGCATCACAGAGCCGCGCCGAATTGGCCGGTCCCATCCCCGGCAGCAGCTGCAGCACACGGAACGCCGCGATGCGGTTGCGCGGGTTGTCGGCGAAGCGCAGCAGCGCAAGCAGGTCCTTGACGTGCGCAGCCTCCAGGAACTTGAGCCCGCCGTACTTCACGAACGGAATGTTCCGGCGCATCAGCTCGACCTCGAGCAGGTCGCTGTGGTCCGACGCGCGAAACAGCACGGCCTGCCGACGCAGGTCGACACCGCGCTCGCGCGCCTCGAGCACCCGCTCGATCACGTAGCCCGCCTGCGCCTGGTCGTCCTGCACCACCACGTATGCCGGTCGTGGACCGGCTCCACGCGTGCTCCGCAGGTTCTTGCGGTATTGCGGGCCGCCTTCCGCCATCAGCGCGTTGGCGGCGTCAAGCACCGCCACGGTTGACCGGTAGTTCTGCTCGAGCGTTACCACGCGCGCAGGCGGCGTGAACTGCCGCGGAAACTCCAGGATGTTATCGACCGTGGCGGCGCGGAACGAATAGATCGCCTGCGCGTCGTCGCCCACCACGGTGACGCCCGCGCCGTCGGGCTTGAGCGCCGCGAGAATGCCGGCCTGGAGGCGGTTGGTATCCTGGTACTCGTCGACCAGCACGTGGTCGAAGCGCGCGCCGATCTCGGCCGCGAGCGCAGGCTCGGCCATCATGAGATGCCAGTAGAGCAGCAGGTCGTCGTAATCGAGCAGCTGCTGCGTGAGCTTTGCCTCGACGTACTCGCGGCACAGCCGCGTGAGCTCTTCCTCCCATTCGAGGCACCACGGAAAGACGTGTTCCAGCGTGAGACGCAGCGGCTGCTGCGCATTCACGCGGTGCGAGTAGATCGCGAGACAGGTGTCCTTGCGCGGAAAGCGCTTATCGATCCTCGACAGATCCAGTCGCTGGCGGACCACGTCCATCAGGTCGGCGGCGTCCGTGCGATCGAGCACGTTGAAGGCGGGATCCAGGCCGAGTCGCTCCGCGTGGTGGCGGATGAGGCGGTTGCCGATCGCGTGGAAGGTGCCGGACCAGGGCAAGCGCAGGGCGGCGGCTGTCGCCGCAGACGCCGATGCGCGCGACCGCTGGTCGGCGATGACGCGCTGGGCGCGCCGCGTCATCTCGAGCGCCGCGCGGCGGGTGAAGGTGAGCAGCAGCAGGCGTTCCGGGGGAACACCGGCCGTCAGCAGGTGAGCGACGCGGTGCGCGAGCGTGCTGGTCTTCCCGGTGCCGGCGCCTGCGATGACCAGCAGGGGTCCGGCGACAACGCCCCCGCCAGGCCGCGGGTCGCCGTGGCGCACCGCCTCGAACTGCGCGGCGTTGAGGCTGTCTGCGCTCGAGCTCTCCATGGAGCGGGGCACTATAGGGCGCGCCTGTACGGATATCCAGTAGCACGGAGGCGGCGTCGCCGGCCTGTGTGGGCGCACATCCGCCGGCGCGTATCCGGCCAGTCGTCGGTCGACCGCGTCGGCACATAGGTGCCGACCCGGTCACTCGGTGACTACGCCGGCGCGATGCAGCGTGTCGCGGTCGGGAATCCAGATGTCCCTGGGCAACACGGCGTTGCTCGCCAGCAGGAACTCCGGTTCGACGCCGCGATATAGCATGTAGGCGTTGAACTCGCGGTTGCCGTCGCCGATGCCCGTCGCGGCCGAGCCCGCGTGGAAGCCGAGCGCGGCGCCGGGCGCCAGCGTGCGGCGGGCTCCGCCGGCAAACGCCAGCGTGCACGCGCTCGAGCACTGCGAGGTGACGCGCGTGGACAGCTCGCGCCGCTCGATCTGCTCGGCGATGCGGATCGCTTCTCCGACCCACCCGCCGGGGCTCTGGAGCTCGACCGTCTCTGCGTCGGGCGCCGACTCGAGCACCCGAACGAACTCGCGGGCGATGCCCGCCTGGAATTCCCCGGCGAGGCGAATCGTCCGCGTCGGCGGGTCGTAGACGATGTCCCAGGTGGAAGCCGGCAGCGAGCGCACCGCGCCCTTTGCGTACGCGCCCGTCTGCGGCGCATCGATCAGCACTGTCCACAGCCAGAGCGGGCCGAGGAGCGCTACGACCGTCGCACGGACGTCCCGGATCAGCCAGCGGGTGGGTCCGCGCGGCGCTTCGACGCGGCGCAGGGCTCGCAACAGCGCGATGCCCGCGGCCGTCAGCGCCACGGTCACGAGCGGGATCAGCGCGGCGGCCGTGGTCTCGAGCAGCAGCGGTGCCTCGGGATTGCCGTCCACCTGCGCGCGCAGCCAGATCGCCGCCGCGGTCAGGCCGGCGACGGGCAGAAAGACGAGCACCGACGTGCGTACGGCGCCGAGTTCGCCGCGCTGGATGCGCTCGAAGGCGCGTCGCAGCGGGTCCGGCGCACTGCGCACGCGCGGCAGGTTCGCCCGCGTCAGGATCGCGCAGGCTTCGAGGAGCAGCAGCGGCGGCATCACCGCCTCGTAGAAATGGATGGCGTTGGCGAGCGGACGCGTGGCCCACCGGGCGGGGACGAACACGGTTTCGAGCCCGGCGAGCATGAAGTACGGCAGCACCACGACGCAGGCCGCGGCCGTCGCGCGCGGCCCGTAGGTGCGGCGGAGAGGAATGACCAGCAGGACCGCGGTCACCAGTCCGACGAGCGTGTCCTGCATCGGGAAGGACAGCAGCGCCAGCGGGCCATCGGACCTGGGCGCCTCCCAGGCACTGACGGCGCTGGCCAGGCCATTCACCGCGCGGAAGAAGAGCCAGGCAAACACGGGGAGGGCGAGCAGCGGCGCGAGGCCCGGCGAGGTTCGCCCCGCGCCGTGCGGGGGCGCCGGCCAGCGCATGATCCACACGAGGAGCAGGACCAGCCACCACGTGCCCGAAACGAGGCGCGCTGGAACGGCCACGTCCAGCAGGACGAAGCCCAGAAACGCGGTCGTGGTAACGACCGAGGTCCGTGTCAGCGTGCCAGAGTCCACGCAGGCAAGCTTCCACGGGCACGCCGGCCGCGACCGTGCAAGTGTCACACTCCGGCGAAGGCGGCCTCACCCGTTTGCAACTCCGCGGAGTCGGTGCCGACCCTCGCCTCGCGCCGGCCGCCGGCTTAGGGAACCTTAACGCACGAGCTTGAAGAGCCGCGCCTTGGTGTCGGTGTATGGCGGGTAGCGCAGCGGCGCGTCGAGCCGGAAGCTGCGTGTCATGACGGGTTTCATATGGCTGAAGGTCTCGAACCCGTACCAGCCGCCGTAACGTCCCATGCCGCTCGTGCCAACGCCGCCGAAGGGCAGCTCGGGCGAGACCATGAAGATGACGGCGTCGTTCACGCAGACGCTGCCGGCGGACAGCGACTCGACCACGCGCTGCTGCAGCGCGTCGTCACGCGTGAAAACGTAGAGCGCAAGCGGCTTCGGGCGACCCGCCACGATCCGGATCGCGGCATCCATGTCGTCCACGGCGATCACCGGCAGCACTGGTCCGAAGACTTCCTCCTGCATCAGCATCGAGTCCATCGGCGGATCGAGCACGATCGTGGGCTCGACGAATCGCGCGGCCACGTCCACGCGCCCGCCGACGTGGATCTTCTGGCCCGCCAGCAGCTGCTCGAAGCGCGCGGCGTGCCGCTCGCTCGCGATGCGCCCGTAATCCGGGCTCGCGGCCGCATCCTCGCCGAAGAACTCCCGGATGCGGCGCGCGAGCGCGTCGAGCAGCGGGGCGGCGACCTCGCGGTGCACCAGCACGTGGTCGGGCGCCACGCAGGTCTGCCCGGCGTTGAGGAACTTGCCCCAGGCGATGCGCGACGCCGCGATCTCGAGGTCCGCATCGCGGTCGACCAGGCAGGGACTCTTGCCGCCCAGCTCGAGCGTCACGGGGGTCAGGTGCTTCGCTGCCGCGGCCAGCACGATCCGCGCCACGCGCTCGTTGCCGGTGTACAGGATGTGGTCGAAACGCTGCTCGAGCAGCTCCGTGGTTTCCTCGACGCCGCCCTCGACGACTGCGATGGTCTCGGCGTCGAGGTACTGGGGCAGGATCCGGGCGATCGCGGCCGAGGTGTGGCGCGAGACCTCCGACGGCTTGACGACCGCCGCGTTGCCCGCCGCCACCGCGCCCACCAGCGGCGCGAGCGCCAGCTGGAGCGGGTAGTTCCACGGGGCGATGATCAGTACGACGCCCTTCGGCTCGGGCAGGATCCGGCTGCGGCCAGGCTGGGCGATCATCGGCGTACGCACCCGTTCGCCGCGCATCCAGCGCGCGAGGCGCCGACGCGCGTACTTCGCTTCCTCGATCACGTAGCTGGTCTCCGACAGCCACGTCTCGAAGGGGCTCTTGTTGAGATCGAGCCGCAACGCCTCCTCGAACTCGGCTTTGCGCTCGATGAGCATGCGCTCGATGGCCGCGAGCTGCTGGCGGCGCCAGGCCAGGGGGCGCGTGCGCCCGGACTCGAAGCGCATCCTGAGTCGGCGCAGGGTATCGTTGGTCACGGTTGGGCTCCGGCGCGGCCCGAAGACAGACTCCGGGGCGCGGTGATCAGCGGGGCGCACGTTAGCACAGATCCTGTCTCTTTGCTGCAATGCAGCAATCGTCCGCAGGGAGACGCCCATGTCGAACGATGTCCGCGAGGTGTTTCGTGGCCGCGTGATCCGCCTCAACGTCGAGCGGGTTCGGCTGCCCAACGGAGAGGTCGCTGAGCTCGAAATCGCCCACCACCCGGGCGGTGCAGCGGTCGTCGCGATCGACCCGCAGGAGCGTGTCTGCCTGCTGCGGCAATACCGCCACGCGGCGCGCGGTTGGGTCGATGAGCTGCCGGCGGGCAAGCTCGACGGAGGTGAACCACCGCTCGCCTGCGCGCAACGCGAGCTCGCCGAGGAAGCGGGGATGGAGGCCGGCCTCTGGACGGACCTGGGGCAGCTCCTGACCTCGCCCGGGGTATTGACCGAGGTCATCCACCTGTTCCTGGCCCGGGACCTGAGGCCGGTCCAGGCGCGCCCGGAGACCCACGAGGTGATCGAGCCACGCTGGTTGCCGCTCGCGGAGGCACTCGACCTGGCCGTGTCCGGCCATCTCGCGGACGGCAAGAGCATCGTCGGCCTGGTCTGGGCCAACCATGCGCTGCGCGCCCGTGGGGCCAGTGCGACCGCGGATGCGGGCCTCGGCGGAATTGCGTGACCGACCTCGCATGTCCCGCAAACCACGACTCGGTAATATTGTCTTTGTACCAGGGAACCAGCGGAGCGCTGGCATGACGGAGAAACCCCGCAGGCCGGACGCGGGAACGCAGTCCGACAAGGGCAACCCACAGGATATGACGCAGCACCCACCGCCAGGGAGGCCGGCGGCCGACCCGTCGCAACCGGGTGCCGCGGCCGCGGTGCCGGGACAGCTCACGCGCGACGATCGCGGCAACATCAGCTGGGAATGGTCCGAGGACCCGGACCTGAACGCAGACGGTGTCCTGGGGACCACCGCCCGCATTCGTGCGCTCGCGCCCAAGGGCCTGAAACTCGAGGAAGAGGACAACGCCTCGCTTGGCCCCGAGCCGGTTCCCGTCCGGAAATCACCGCCGGGTGCCTACGATCCCTACGACAACGGTGAACCGAAGAAGAATTCCTGGAGGAAGAAGCGCGACCTGCGCCAGCTCAGCGACTGGCTTGCGCTCAAGAAGCGGTTGCGCGACCGCGGGGACAAAGACTAGCTCGGATCTCTGACACGGGCAGACTGCTCGCCGGCACTCGGCCGGGGTGGCTGCTGCTCGCCGCCGCCCGGCCGCGGTGGCTCCTACTCGCCGACGCCCGGCCGCGGTGTATCCCCAGCCGCTCACCACGATCCACGGGTCGTTGCACGGCTGAAGATGGTGCCCCGCACGTTCTGGTCGGAGCACGCCGAACGGTCGTTGGTATCGCGGAATCGTCGAGGCGACCTTCGCTCAGAGTGGTCCGCGACGTCTACCTGTGCACACCGATGCCTCGTCGCGGCTGGGATACACCGCGTCCAGGCGTCGGCTCGTGACCCCACCGCGGCATCGACGCGCCGGAGGCCACCGCGGCATCGGCGAGCCGGCGTTTGGACCGGGTGTCTCGTGGGCCGCAACGACGTCTGACCTGCCGCAGGTAGACGTCGCGGACCACTCGGAAGTCATGACTCCGCGACGATTCCGCGATACCGCTGCGGATACGGCGTGCGCCGACAGAATGTGCGGGGCACCAATCTTCAGCCCTGCAACGACCCTCGATCGTGGTTGCGGCCCAGCGAGGCACCCGGGCCGAGCGCCGGCGAGGTGCGAGCCACCGCGGCCGAGCGCCGGCGAGCAGCCATAGACAGGCCCGATGCAGCCTCGCGCTGTGAGAATCCGGACTCGCCCCGACTCAGGACCACTGCGCCGCGTGGCGCAGCTTCGAATGGCTCCCCAGGCGGTAGAAACGCCGCAGTTCCGCGAGCAGCGCCTCGGGCCGCGCACGACGCCGGCGCAGGAAGCGCTCCTCCAGCCGGCGGCAGAACCGGGCGGCAAAGCGGTGCGCCTCCTCGTACCGCGCCCGTTCCTCGCGATCGAGCTGCGGCAGGAAGCCGGCGGCATCGAACAGGCGATGGAACAACTCGGCCGGGAAGCTTCCGCCGCGTTGCTCCAGCATCAGCGAGAGCGCGCTCGCGTACTTGTCGACCTCGGCCTGCAGCTCCAGCTCGAGCAGCGAGATCTCGCGCGTCGTGTCCGTGTTCCAGACGACGTAGTGGAAGTGGCTCACGCCCTCGAGCGCCGTACAGTAGTCCGCGAGATTCCGCTCATCGAGCGCGCGCAGCGGGCAGCGCGCGGCGAGCCGGCGCAGCACTTCCGCATCCAGGTACAGGCTGAGCTCGAGCCCGTCGTCACCTTCCGCCAGCAGCAGCTGCTCGTCGGTCGGCGGCGGCTGCGCGCGTCCGGCGAGCTGCGCCGCGCGCGCCGCGTCGGTCACCAGGAAGTCGTACACGTCATGCGCAGCCGGCGCGTCGTAGAGGGACGCCAGCCGCCCCTGGAGGCCGCGCAGCAGTCCGGCGGCCGGGGCCGTCAATTGGGCGCCCGCCCGACCGGGACGGGCACCGGGATCACGCCCAGCCGATTCAGGATCTCCTGCGCGCGCGGGCTCCCGGTCTTGAGCCATATCTCGTACTGTCTGAGCAGGTCGCGGTCGCTGTGGCGATGCGACATCTCGCTCACCTCGTTCAGCGCGTCGACCAGCCTCTGGAATTTCTCCGCAAGCTCGGCGAACACGGCGCCGAGTGCGCGGCCGCGCGTGCCGTGCCCACACGTGCCCGCCAGCGTGCCGTAGGCGCGGCCGCCCATCGCGATGTGATAGTCGATGTCGACCAGCTTGCGCGCGAAGCCCTGCGCGAAGAAGCCGGCGACGAACAGCGACACGTCGCCCAGCCGCTGCAGCACCCGGCTGCGATGCTCGGCCGAGCTCGCCGCGGCGGCCTCCGCAAGCATCAGCGCGAGCGGACGCAGCCGCGTGCCCTCGGGCGTCTGCTCGAAGAGCGCCTCGGAGCGGGAGAACATCGTGAGGAGATTGACGACGTAGTGCTCGGTGTGGGCATCGACGCCGACGTGCCGGCGCAGCAGCGCGTCGTGCACGGAGTCGCGGAAAAATTCGCGCAGACCACGGATGTCGAGGGCGGTCCGTTCATCCTGCACCGCCACCGCCGCTTCGTCCCGTCGCCCTGCATCAAGCGACTTCATGGGCCGAACATAACCAAGCGGCGCCGTGCGATCAATACGGCGATTGCGACACATTGCACGATTCGCGACGCCGCGTGCGCACCAAACCCGCGCAACTGCACCGCTCGCGCGCGACACGTCACAGTTGGCTTAGACCCGCGAGCACGGCGCCGAGTTCACCGAGCGTACGGATGCGCAGCGCCGGCGCCGCGGTGACCGCGGGCCACGGCTGGCCGCTGCGATTGAGCCAGATCGGCAGCACGCCCGCGCCGCGCGCGCCCTCGACGTCGGCGTCCGGGTCGTCGCCGACGTGCGCTACGCGTGCAGGGTCGAGCCCTGCCTCATCGAGCAGTATCCGGAAGATCCGCGGGTCGGGCTTGAGCATGCCCGCGTCGCGCGCCGAGAGGCTTCGCTCGAAGAAGTGCCCGAGCCCGATCGCTGCCAGGTCCGCGTTGCCGTTGCTGATCGCGAACAACCGCCAGTGCGCATGCAGACCGGTGAGCGCCGGCAGCACGTCGTCGTACAGCTGTACCTCGTTCCGCGCGCGGTAGAACACGGCGAAGGCTTCGTCTGCCATCGTCTCGGCGTAACCGGCCTCGCGCGCGAGCAGGCGCAGCATCGTGTGGCGCAGCCAGCTGAAATCGTGACGCATGGCCGGGTGCTCGAGCACCAGCCGGGCGCGCAGCTCGCGCATCGATTCCAGGGAATGTCGCTCGACCACCCGCGGGTATTCCCGCGCCAGGTATTCGACCAGCACCCGCTCGGCGCGCAGGATCACCGGCCCCACGTCCCAGAGCGTGTTGTCGAGGTCGAATGTCAGCGCATCGATCCGCGGCATGGGCTCCTCCTGCGCTGATCGTGGCATAGTCGCGCGGGCGGCGCCGAACGCGCACGGCCGCCGGGAGCGCTTAGGCGTAACGCGCCTCATGCGCGCGTAAATCAGAGGTTCCTCAGATGTTCCGCCAGTCCGCCTTTGGCGAGCGCTTTTCCCGTCGCACGGGTGCGGCGGAGCTGATGACGGATCTCGCCGCCGCGGCCTCGGCGCCTCCGCCCGTGTACATGCTGGGCGGCGGCAATCCCGCGCGCATCCCCGAGGTCGAGGCCGTGTACCGGCGGCGCCTGACCGAGATCGCCGCCGACGCCGCGCAGTTCGGCCGCTTCGCGGGCCAGTACTCCGATCCCGCCGGCGATCCCGCGTTCCGCGACGCGGTCGCCGGCGCGCTCGCGGCGGAGTTCGGCTGGCGGGTCGAGCGGCGCAACGTCGCGCTCACCGCCGGCAGCCAGATCGCGTTTTTCTTCCTGTTCAACTCGCTCGCGGGCACGCAGGCGGACGGCGCGCGCCGGCGCCTGCTGCTGCCGCTCGCGCCGGAGTACATCGGCTATGCCGACCTCGGCGTGGCGGACGGCATGCTGTTGTCGCAACCGGCGCGGATCGAGGCGCAGGCGGACGGCTTCTTCAAGTACCGGCTCGACGTGGACCGGCTCGACGTGCCGGGCGACGTCGCCGCCATCTGCGTGTCGCGGCCCACCAATCCTTCCGGCAACGTGCTGACGCTGGACGAGCTCGAGCGCCTCGATGGCGTTGCGCGGGCGCACGGAGTGCCGCTGGTGCTCGATGCCGCTTATGGCCTGCCGTTCCCAGGCCTGCAGTTCGACGACGGCGCTGCGTTCTGGAACGACAACGTGATCCTGTGCATGAGCCTTTCGAAGCTCGGCCTGCCCGGTGCGCGCACAGGCATCGTGGTCGCGCACGAATCGGTGACCGAGGCGGTCACGGCGTTCAATGCCACGGCCGCGCTCGCGCCGGCCGGGACGGCGGCAACCATCGTCGAGCCCCTGCTCGCGAGCGGCGAGCTCCTGCGGCTGTGCCGCGACGTCGTGCGACCGCACTACGCGGCGCGCTGCCGGCAGTCGATCGACTGGCTGCGCGAGGCGTGCCGCGACCTGCCGCTCGTCATCCACCGGCCCGAGGGCGCGTTCTTCCTGTGGCTGTGGTTTCCGGGATTGCCCGTCACGAGCGCAGAGCTGTACGGGCGGCTCAAGGCGCGCGGCGTGTACGTGATCTCGGGCCATCATTTCTTTCCGGGGCTGGCCACGGACTGGCCGCATCGCAACGAGTGTCTGCGGATCAACTACTCGCAGGCGCCGGAAGCGGTGGCGGCCGGGATCGAGATCCTGGCCGAGGAGGTACGACGCGCCTATGGGTGAACTGCAGGACTCCTGCGCCCGACGTACGGCGCGCCTACAAATGGCGGCCGATGCGCGCGTGTGGTCACGCGCGCACGCTTGCTAGACTTGCAGCGTCACGGAGGAGACGACCATGCGCCGACATCTTGCGCTCCTGGCCGCGGTGCTCGCCATCGGTGGCTGCGCGACCAATCCGGTCACGGGCAAGAAGGAACTGAACCTCGTTTCCGAGGCGCAGGAGATCCAGATCGGGCAGCAGCAATACGCGCCTTCGCGGCAGTCGCAAGGCGGCGACTACGTCACCGACCCGACGGTCACGAACTACGTGCGCCAGGTGGGCAACCGGCTCGGGGCAGTCGCCGACCGAAAGCTGCCCTATGAGTTCGTGGTCATCAACAGCAGCGACCTGAACGCCTGGGCCCTGCCCGGCGGCAAGCTCGCCATCAACCGCGGCCTGCTCGTGGAGCTCAAGAACGAGGCCGAGCTCGCGGCGGTCCTCGGTCACGAGATCGTGCACGCGGCCGCGCGGCATGGCGCGCAGCAGATGGAACAGGGGCAGCTCCTGCAGATCGGCGCCGCGGTGGCGTCCATCGGTGCGGCCGCCTACGGTGGTTCAGCGCTCGGCGAGATGGTAGGCCAGGGCAGCATGCTGGGCGCGCAACTCCTGTCGGCCAAGTATGGACGCGACGACGAGCTCGAGGCCGACCGCTACGGCATGAAGTACATGAAGGCGGCTGGTTACGACCTGCAGGCCGCGGTCGCTTTGCAGGAGCTGTTCGTGCGGAAGTTCGAGGGCGGAAGCGCGGACCGACTGAGCAGCCTGTTCGCGAGCCACCCGCCCTCTCCAGAGCGCGTGGCCGCCAACAAGCGCACGATGGCCGAGATGGGCGGGCCCGGCGGCGATCTCGGCACCGAGCGGTACCAGGCCGGCATCGCGAACCTGCTCAAATCGGCGCCCGCCTATGCGAAGTACGACGAGGCGCTGGCTGCGGCGAACAAGGGCGACATGGCCACTGCGAAACGTCTCGCGGCCGAGGCCGCGAAGATGGAGCCGCGCGAGGCGCGATTCCAGGAATTGCAGGGTGAGCTCGAGCGGCAGGCCAAGAACCCGAAGGGCGCCTTGCCGTACTTCGAGAAGGCGCGTTCCCTCGACCCTGGCTACTTCAAGCCGCTCGCACTGTCAGGCATCACGCAGTACGACCTCGGCAACCGCGCGGCGGCCGAACCCCTGCTGACCCAGGCCATGCAGCTGCTGCCGAACGGCCCGAGTGCTTTCTACCTCGGCCGCATCGCCGAGGACACGGGCAATACGGCCAAGGCCGTCGAGTACTACAAGATGGTGGCCGGCTCGAAGTCGAAGCTCGGCCAGGAGGCGCAGGCGCGGCTCGCGCGGCTCGATCTCGCGCAGAACCCGGACACCTACCTCGCGATCCAGCCGCAGCTCGACCAGAGCGGCCGCGTCTGGCTCACGGTCGGCAATCGCACGAACGTGCCGGTGAGCAACGTCAGCCTCCAGGTCGCGGTCGTCAACCAGTCCGGCCAGGTGCACGCCGGGCCGGTGCGCGTCACGACGGGCGGTAACGTCATACCGCCGCAGCAGGCGGTACGCCTGCAGACCTCGCTCGGCCCCTACAACACGAACGAGGTGCTGAACTACGTGAAGTGGAAGATCGAGAGCGCGCAACCCGCGCAGTGAACGAACGCAGGCGCGGTCGGCAAAGCCGACGTCAACACCCGGGCCACGTACCCGGAGACAACCGCGGGGCTGTCAAACGCGATCGAGCAGGGCGGCCGCCAGCCGCCGGGCCGAGCCGGGCGCGTGGGCGAGGAAGAGCGATGGCTCGGTGAGCTCCACTTCGAGCACGACCGGCGCATCGTCGTCGCCACGGATCAGGTCGACGCGCGCGTACAGCAGGCGCTCGAACGGGATCGCGGCGCATGCGGCGGCGGCAACCCGCCGCTCGTCGTCGTCGGCCTCGCGCGCGCGAATCTCCTCCGGCGCGAAAAGCCCCGCGACGAACTCAGCACCGGCGCGCAGCAGGGCACCCTTGCACACCGCATGGCTGAACTCATCGCCGAGGTAGATCACCGCGGTCTCGCCGTGCTCGTCCACCCCGCCGAGATACGGCTGCAGCATGGCGTCGCGCCCCGACACGAGCAGCCGCCCGAGATGCATCTCGGCGCGCGCGTCGTCGGCACGACCGTAGCGGGCGGCGTCACGAGAGCCTGCGCCGACCACGGGCTTGACGACGAACTCCGCGAACTCGTCCGGGTGGCCCACCGTCAGGGCCCCGGCGCCTCCGCCGAGGAACCGCGAAAGCTCCGCTGCCGCGTCGGCGCCGGGCGCGACGTACCGCGTCGGCACGACCGGCACGCCGGCACGCGCGAGCTCGACCAGGTAGCGCTTGTCGGTGTTCCAGCGCACGACGTCCGGCGGATTGAACAGCCGCGTCCGCGCAGCACAACGCCCGGCCCACGCGAGGAACTCACCGAACCGCTCCGCGTAATCCCACGCCGAGCGCAGCACCGCAGCGTCGAACAGCGCCCAGTCCACCGCATCATCGTCCCAGCAGGGCGTCGTGACTCGCGCACCCTGCGCGATCAATGCTTCGCGCAGGGGTGGCAGGTCTTCATCGAGCGCCAGCGCGTCGCGCGCGCTGACCAGGGCGATGGATTTCGCGTTCCCTTGCGTCATGCCCCGGCCCCCGCCCGTCGCGGTGGCACCGGTTGCGAGGCGCCATCGGCGGACGGCGGAACGCGGCTCCGCTCGCGAAGGAATTCGCGGAGCACGCGCGACGTGTGCGAGCGCCGCCCATTCGCCACGAGCCGCTCGGGAGGGCCCTGCACGACCAGCCGTCCGCCGCCCGCGCCGCCCTCGGGTCCGAGGTCGACGATCCAGTCCGCCTCCGCGATCACGTCCAGGTTGTGCTCGATCACGACGACCGTGTTGCCGGCATCCACCAGCCGATGGAGCACCCGGATCAGCCGCTCGACGTCGGCCATGTGCAGGCCGACCGTCGGCTCGTCGAGCACGTAGAGCGTGCCGCGGTCGTTCGCCGTGGCCGGCGACTTCGCCGCCACCTGCGCCTTTGTCTTCGGCCGCAGCGCGAGCGGCATCTGGCGCGCCGGGCGCAGCCGCGCGAGCTCGGTCACGAGCTTGATGCGCTGCGCCTCGCCGCCCGAGAGCGTCGGACTCTGCTGGCCGAGCGTCAGGTAACCGAGCCCCACGTCCTGCAGCAGCTTGAGCGAATGGTGGATGCGCGGATGCGCGGCGAAGAACGGCTCGGCCTCGTCCACGCTCATCGCGAGCAGGTCCCCGACGCTGCGCCCGCGATACTGGATCGCAAGCGTCTCGGCGTCGAACCGCCGGCCGCCGCAGCTGTCGCAGAGCACCTTCACGTCGGGCAGGAAGCTCATCTCGATGGTGCGCAGGCCCTGCCCCTCGCAGTATTCGCAGCGTCCGCCGGCGGTGTTGAACGAGAAGCGCCCGGGCCCGTAGCCGCGCACGCGCGCCTCGGTGGTCCCGGCATAGAGCCGCCGGATATCGTCCCAGAAGCCGACATAGGTCGCCGGACAGGATCGCGGTGTCTTGCCGATCGGCGTCTGGTCGACTTCGAGGACGCGTGCGAGCCGATCGATGCCGTCGATGCCGGCGCAGCCGAGCCAGGGTGCCGCGCGGCGTCTGCCGCGCGTCTCGGCCGTCCGCACGCGCAGGTTGGCGTACAGCACGTCGCGCGCCAAGGTCGACTTGCCCGACCCGGACACGCCGGTAACGACCGTGAGCCGGCCGAGCGGCAGGCGTACGTCGACGGAGCGCAGGTTGTGCAGGCTCGCCTTTCGCACGGTGAGCGAAGGCAGCGCGCGCGGCACGCCGCGACGCTCGATGAGCGGATGGCGCAGCGGCTGCGCCAGGAACCGCCCGGTCTGCGACTCGGGCGCCGCGACGAGATCCGCGATGCCGCCCTCGCCGACGACCCGGCCGCCGCGCGCACCGGCGCCCGGCCCGAGGTCGATGAGATGATCGGCGCGGCGGATCGTGTCCTCGTCGTGCTCGACCACGACCAGGGTGTTGCCCTTCTCGCCCAGTCGCGCGAGCGCGTCGAGGAGAATGCGGTTGTCGCGCGGGTGCAGCCCGATAGTCGGCTCATCGAGCACGTAGCAGACGCCGCGCAGGTTGGAGCCGAGCTGCGCGGCGAGGCGGATGCGCTGCGCCTCCCCGCCCGAGAGCGTCGGCGCGGCCCGATCGAGCGCGAGATAGCCGAGCCCGACGTCGTGCAGAAACGCGAGCCGGGAGCCGATCTCCGCCAGGATGTCGCGCGCGATCTCGCCCTCGCGGCCGCGGAGCGCGAGACCGGCGAAGAACCCACGGGCGGTGTCGACGGGTTGCGCGGCGAGCTCCGCGATCGACCGGCCGCGGAACAGCACGTTGAGCGCGACGGGATTGAGGCGCCGGCCCTCGCAGGCCGGGCAGGGTGTAGCCTCGCCCGCGAACCACTCGTTCCACCACAGCTCCTCGCCGCTCTGCTCGGCGTCGAAGCCGTCGATCGCGAGCCCGGTGCCGAAGCATTCCTCGCACCAGCCGTGCTTCGAGTTGTACGAGAAGAGCCGCGGATCCGGCTCGGGGAAGCTGCGACCGCAGGACGGACACGCGCGGCGCGTGGAGAACACGCGCACTGCCGCCTTGCCGCCGCTCGCCGCGGGCTCGAGCACGTGTGCCACGCCCTTGCCGAAGTCGAACGCGCGCGTGAGCCCCGCGCGGAGTTCGCGCTCGGTCGCCGCCGACACGCGGAGCGTACTGACCGGCAGCTCGATGGTGTGCTCGCGGAAACGGTCGAGCCGCGGCCACTTCGCGGTCGGCAGGCGCTCACCGTCGACGCGAAGTGCAGCAAAGCCCTTGCCCGCGGCCCACTTCGCGAGATCGGTGTAATAGCCCTTGCGCGCCACCACCAGCGGCGCGAGCAGCTCTATGGTCCGGCCGCGGCACTCGCGCAGCAGGCGCGCGGCGATCGCATCCGCGCTCTGCGGCTCGATCGGCACCGCGCAGTCCGGGCAGTGCTGGACGCCGAGCTTGACGTAGAGCAGCCGCAGGAAATGATGGATCTCGGTCAGGGTGCCGACGGTGCTCTTGCGGCCGCCGCGGCTCACGCGCTGCTCGATCGCGACCGTGGGCGGGATGCCGAAGACCGCGTCGACGTCCGGCCGCGCGGCCGGCTGCACGAACTGTCGCGCATAGGCGTTGAGCGACTCGAGATATCGCCGCTGCCCCTCCGCGAACACGATGTCGAATGCGAGCGTCGACTTGCCCGAGCCGGAAACGCCGGTGACCACGGTGAACTGCTCGCGCGGGATCTCGACGTCGACATCGCGCAGGTTGTGCTCGCGTGCCTTGTGCACGACGATGGCCTCGCGTCCGGGCGCCGGCAGGCGCGCGGTCGCATCCGCTGGTCGGCGACGCGAAGCGTGGCGCGCGTGGCGTCGGCCACCTTGAGCCGGCCGGCGGCCATCACGCGCGCGCGTTCCGCCGCATGCCCGGCGAGCGCCTGCCCGGTGTGAGAGGCGGTGTTGCGCATCAGGTCCCCGGGCGTGCCGGCCGCCACCAGTCGCCCGCCGGCCTCGCCGCCCTCGGGCCCGAGGTCGAGGATCCAGTCGGCGGCGCGGATGACGTCGAGATTGTGCTCGATCACGAGGAGCGAATGGCCGGCGGCGAGCAGCCGCTCGAAGGCGCCGAGCAGCTTCGCGACGTCGTCGAAATGCAGGCCCGTCGTCGGCTCGTCGAACAGGAACAGAACGGGGACATTCTCGATTTCCGATCGACCCGGCGGACGAACGCGACGTGGGTTGTCGGAAATCGAGAATGTCCCCTTTTCCGCGAGGTGGCCTGCCAGCTTGAGGCGCTGCGCCTCGCCGCCCGACAGCGTCGGCACGGGCTGGCCGAGGCGCAGGTAGCCGAGGCCCACCTCGACGAGCGGCTCGAGGCGCGCGAGCACTTCCCGGTCCCCGGCGAAGAACTCCACGGCCTCGGACACCGTCAGCTCGAGCACGTCGGCGATGCTGCGCGCCCGCCCGTCGCCCCGAGTCATCTTCACGTCGAGGATCTCGGGCCGGTACCGGCGCCCGTCGCAGTCCGGGCAGCGCAGGTACACGTCCGACAGGAACTGCATCTCGACGTGCTCGAAGCCGTTGCCGCCGCAGGTCGGGCAGCGGCCGTTTCCCGAGTTGAAGCTGAACGTGCCGGCCGTGTAGCCGCGCTCGATCGACGTCGCCTCGGCGGCGTAGCGCTTGCGGATGGCATCGAAAGCCCCGACGTAGCTCGCGGGGTTCGATCGCGTCGTCCTCCCGATCGGCGCCTGGTCGACCAGCACCACGCCGCCGACGTGTTCCGCGCCATGCAGTGCACGGTGCGCGCCCGGCGCCTCGGTGGGCCTGCCCTTGGCGCGCAGCAGCGCGGCGTGCAGCACGTCGCGCACCAGCGTCGATTTGCCGGAGCCCGATACGCCGGTCACGCAGACCAGCCGGTTGAGCGGAATCTCGACGTCGAGATCCTTGAGGTTGTGCTGCGCCGCCCCCTCGATGCGCAAACGCGGCGCGCCCGCGGCGGGCGGGCCTCGCCGGCGCAGCGAGGCGACCGCATCGCGCCGCCCCGACAGGTACTGCGCGGTCAGCGTGTCCGCGCGTGCCGCGAGCTCGGCCGGCGTGCCCTCGAAGACCACCCGGCCGCCGCGCTCGCCTGGTCCGGGGCCCAGGTCGAGGATGCGGTCGGCGGCCAGCATGATCTGCGGGTCGTGCTCGACGACCAGCAGGGAGTTGCCGTTGTCGCGCAGCCGCTGCATCACCTCGATAACCCGCCGCATGTCGCGCGGATGCAGGCCGATCGACGGCTCGTCCAGGACGAACAGCGTATTGACCAGCGAAGTGCCGAGCGCCGTCGTCAGGTTGATGCGCTGCACCTCTCCGCCGGACAGCGTGCGCGACTGGCGGTCGAGCGTGAGATAGCCGAGGCCCACGCGCACCAGGAACTCGAGCCGCGAGCGGACCTCACCCAGCAAGAGGTCGGCTGCCTCGTCGAGCGGCGCCGGCAGGACGAGGTTCGCGAAGAATTCCCGGCAACGCTCGATCGGCAGCAGCATCGCCTCGTGCAGGCACAATCCTGGCAAGGAGCGCAGCACGGCGTCGCTCCATTCGACGCCGTGCGGGCGGAACCGTGCCTGCGCGGGAAGGACGCGCAGCGCCTCTGCCTGCGTACCCAGCCTCCAGAGCAGCGCCTCGGGTTTGAGTCGCGCGCCGCCGCAGTCGCCGCAGGGCGTGTAGCTGCGGTAGCGCGACAGCAGCACGCGGATGTGCATCTTGTAGGCGCGGCCTTCGAGCCAGGCGAAGAACCGGCGCGCGCCGTACCAGACCTTCTCGTCCCACGACCCCTCGCCCTCGATCACCCAGCGGCGCTGCTCATCGGTGAGCTCCCGCCAGGGGACGTCGACCGGGACACCGCGCCTGCGTGCGTACTTGAGCAGGTCGTCCTGGCATTCCCGGTACGCCTCGGTCTGCCACGGGCGGATCGCGCCGCCCCGCAGCGTCTTCGACTCGTCCGGGATCACGAGCCCGTAGTCGACGCCGATCACACGCCCGAAGCCGCGGCAGGTGTCGCAGGCGCCGAGCGGCGAGTTGAAGGAGAACAGGCTCGGCGTCGGGTCGCGGTAATGGATGTCGCAGTCCGGGCAGTGCAGGTCGGAGGAGAACCGCCATGCGACCGGCGACTCGCCCTCGACGTGGACGTTCACCCGCCCGCGCCCGACCTTGAGCGCCGCCTCGATCGCCTCGACGACCCGTGCGCGCTCGGAGCCGCCGACGCGCAGGCGGTCCTGCACGATCTCGAGCATCCGCCCCTGCCTGCCGTGGACCCGCGTGTAGCCCTGCTTCGCGAGCAGGTCGAGTACCTCGCGCTCGCTGAAATTCGCTGGCACCGAAACCGGGAAGGTCACCGTGAGCCGCGGATCCCCGCACTGGCCGGCGCGCGAGAGCAGCTGCGCGTAGATGCCCTCCGCCGTGTCGCGTCGGACCGGCGCCCCGCAGCGCCGGCAGGAAAGCTGCGCCGCCCGCGCGTACAGCAGCTTGAGGTGATCGTTGAGCTCCGTCATCGTCCCGACCGTGGAGCGCGAGGTGCGCACCGGGTTGGTCTGGTCGATGGCGATCGCGGGCGGGATGCCCTCGATACGATCCACGCGCGGCTTGTCCATGCGGTCGAGAAACTGCCGCGCGTAGGGCGAGAAGGTCTCGACGTAGCGCCGCTGGCCCTCGGCGTAGACCGTGTCGAACACCAGCGAGGACTTGCCCGAGCCCGGACACGCCCGTGACCACCACGAGCTCGCGCAGCGGAAGGTCGAGGTCGAGCGCGCGCAGATTGTTCTGCCGCGCCCCTCGAATGCGGATGCAGTCGGGCGTGGGTGTGGTCATGGGCCGGGGTCCGGTCGCGACTGGCCGGAGCGGTCACGCTACCACGATTTGGCGGCTTGTCCGATACTTCGCGACAGAACGACCGCATCTCGTCGGGGGGCTGCACGATGAGGTTCTTTTCCGCCCTGATGCCGCGCGAGACCCGGTTCTTTGCGCTGTTCAACCGCCACGCGGAGTACGTCGTGCAGGGCGGCCGCCTGGTCGCCGAGCTGATGAGCGAGGTCGCCGACGACCGGCGCCGGGCGGAGCTGATTCGCCAGATCGGCGAGGCCGAGCGCGCCGCCGACAAGGTCACCCACGACACCGTCTCGCTGCTGCATTCGACGTTCATCACGCCCTTCGACCGCAACGACATCCACCGGCTCATCTCGAACATGGACGACATCCTGGACCTGATCCAGGACACCGCCGAGGCCGTGCACCTCTACGACCTGCGCCAGATTCCGCCGGAGGCGCCGCGACTGGTCCGGCTGCTCGAGGCGAGCTGCGAGCGCGTCCAGGCGGCGGTGCAGCTGCTGCCGAGCATGGACAACGCCTCCCGGATGCTCGCGATCGCCCAGGAGATCGACGCGCTCGAAAGCGAGGCGGACGAGGCCATGCGCACGGGTATTTCGCGCCTGTTTCGCGAGGAACAGGACGTCCGCCAGCTCATCATGCACAAGAACGTGTACGAGTACCTCGAGGAAGCCACCGACAGGTGCCAGGACGTCGCGAACGTCATCGAGTCGGTCGTCGTCGAGAACGTCTGAGCATGGACCTGACGATCCCGCTGGCGACGCTCGTGGTCCTGGTCGCGCTCGCGCTGGCCTTCGACTTCATGAACGGCTTCCACGACGCCGCGAATTCGATCGCCACCGTCGTTTCCACCGGCGTGCTGCGACCCTACCAGGCGGTGATCTGGGCGGCGTTCTTCAACTTCGTCGCTGTGTTCCTGTTCGAGCTCAAGGTCGCCGCGACGGTCGGCAAGGGCATCGTCGACCCGCCCTCGATCGATCATTACGTGATCTTCGGGGCGCTCTGCGGTGCCATCCTGTGGAACCTGCTCACCTGGTACTACGGCATACCGTCGAGCTCCTCGCACGCGCTGATCGGCGGCATGATCGGCGCCACGCTCGCCAAGTCCGGCACCGCCCCGCTGCTCGCGCCCGGCATCATCAAGACCGCGACCTTCATCTTCGTCTCGCCGCTGCTCGGCATGACGCTCGGGGCGCTCCTGATGATCGCGGTGTCCTGGGTCTGCCTGCGCGCGTCGCCGCGCCGCGTCGACCAGTGGTTCCGGCGGCTGCAGCTCGTGTCATCGGCGCTCTACAGCATCGGTCACGGCAGCAACGACGCGCAGAAGACGATGGGCATCATCTGGCTGCTGCTGATCACGGCCGGGGTCACCGGCGCGGACCACCTGCCCTTCTGGGTGATCGCCAGCTGCTACGTGGCGATCGCGCTCGGTACGCTCTTCGGTGGCTGGCGCATCGTCAAGACCATGGGCCAGAAGATCACCAAGCTGCGGCCGGTGGGCGGCTTCGCGGCCGAGACCGGCGGTGCCATGACGCTCTTCCTCGCCACGGGCCTCGGCATACCCGTGTCCACCACCCACACGATCACCGGCGCAATCGTGGGCGTGGGCGCCGCGCAACGCACGCGCGCGGTCCGCTGGGGTGTCGCGGGAAACATCGTGATCGCCTGGATCGTCACCATGCCGGCGGCGGCGGCGATGGCGGCGTTGGCCTACTATGCCGGGCGGGTCCTCCTGTCCGCGACCTGAACGCGCCAGC
Source organism: uncultured Gammaproteobacteria bacterium (assembly GCA_963834855.1). Lineage (GTDB taxonomy): Bacteria > Pseudomonadota > Gammaproteobacteria > Steroidobacterales > Steroidobacteraceae > DATJKD01. The sequence goes on from CAWIDH010000034.1 coordinate 97,129, forward strand.
CTTGAGAGGCGTCCAACTCTGCACGGGTTTCCGGCAAAAGTGTCCGGAGGGTGTATGCGTGGAATCTGCGTTGGCCTGCTGCTGCGCCTTCTGCCTGCCCTGCGTGGCGGCGGACGACTTCAAGCTCATCAAGCTGGAACAGCAGGTCCTCGATCTCGAACGACAGGTTGAGGACTTGTCGCGACAAGTCGCTCAACTGCAACAGCGCGGCGTCGGTGCCACCGCCCAGCGAGCGGCGCCTGCCGAGCGTCCCGTTGCCCCGGCAGGTTCGCCACTGTGGCTCAGCGCGGCGAACTGGCGTCGCGTACGCACCGGCATGAGCGAATTCGAGGTGATCGACATCCTCGGCCCGCCGTCGGCACTCCGCGCCGCGCCCGATTCGGATTCGCGCACGCTGATGTATGCGATGGAGATCGGCTCGTCAGGCTTTCTGAGCGGCAGCGTGCAACTGAAGGATCGCCGCGTCGTCGAGGTTCAGATTCCCGTTCTGCAATAGCTCGAACCATGAGCTTAACCCTTCATTGCACACGGACACGTACGTCGGCAAGTGCCGCGGCTGTTGCGCCTCGGCGTCCATCGCCGGGATGTCTGTGCGGCGGCGTACAGACGTACCAACACTGTTTCGCGCACGCTTTCAGGCAGGCTGAGGGAGACTTTGAGGACATTCGCGTGGAGAACCCCGGGCGTCGCGGCTCACTCGTACGGAGCGAGTACTTGATAGAACGGTTTCGCGTTCTCTTCGAGTCCGGCGGTGGATGGCACTGCGGGTGCGCGGATTTCGCTTCCTCCAGTGCATGCGAACATTCCCGGGAAGCTGCCGGCATGCGCGCCGCCCAGGCCGAGATCGCGGACCACGTGGCGACCGGTCGCTCGCAACTCGCGCGGAACCCTTTGGAGAAGTCGCGTGACGTCTTGACGCGAATTGAGACTGTGCCCGACGTTCGCTACCGAGGCGAGCGAAGCCGAGTCTACCAATGACACATCCCATCCGACGTGAGTCTCGCGACGACGATACGGCAGGGCACGCCGCGCAGCTGGAGGCATGGGAGGACGACGGCGGCGCAACGGGGGCTGACGCCTGCACCCGCGATGTGCCTTCTGAAGGGCGGTCGGCCGCCGACGCTCGTCTATTCAACACGCCGCGCAGCTAATCCAACTTGCGCAATCTCGACTTTGGCTAAGCCATGGCGCACATGAGCGTGTCTTTGACGGCCGCGTGACGTTCGCAGGTAGCTCTGACGCAGGCGTCACCGGTCCGTTGCGAGATTCCCTCGAGCTCCCCAGCTGTCTGTTCGGCACCGTACCGACCGCTCCCGGTGGCGCGCGCAACCTTCTCACGAAGCCGCAGGAGAGAGACATGAACGCCCAAACAGTAGACACAGGCTGGACACGCCTTCTGGAGAAGATCCGCAAACTGTTCGAAGCACCGCCCCGGAAGGATCCGGCTCCCAAATCGGGGCTAAGGCACGCGGTGTCTGGCAACTTCGATATGCGGGGGCTCCTGCGGCCTCGTCGCGCTGATTCACGGTAAGTGCTCTCGATGACGGGCCGAACCACGATTGCATCGTACATTCGGCAGCCCGTAGCGAAGGAGTGAGCACGCGCACGCGGGCCGCCTCGATCTGACACGCGCAGTGATTCGTGCAGATCGATAGACCCGCGGCGAAGCGGCAGGCTATCGAGCCTCTACTGTGCGCAAGCGCACAGACGCACCTGCGAGCTCCGCCCGACAATTCGCCTGCAAACTCCTCGAGCCAGGGCGATGTCCGGAAGCCCCACTGTCGGCGCGCGACAACTGTGCGCACGTTTCGCCAGACCATCCTTGGGTCGGGCGGTCTGGCAACTGACCAACACGCTGCCACCGTTTGCAATATTGTGGATGTTGATGGCGTGGACCCTGCACACAGGTCGAGGCTATGGCTGGACGCTGCTGCTGGCGCTCCCTGCTGCTGGACTGTATGTGCGCCTGTTCATCATCCAGCACGATTGCGGCCACGGCTCGTACTTCGCCAGCAGGCGGGCCAACCGCTGGGTCGGCGCCTGTCTAGGATTGATCACGCTGTTTCCCTTCGGTTACTGGAAGAAGACCCACGCCGTGCACCACGGCACTTCCGGAAACCTCGATCGCCGGGAGTTCGGCGATGTCCGAACGCTGACCCTGAACGAGTATCGGGCGCGGTCGCGATGGGGCCGCTTCTGCTACCGCTGCTATCGCAGCATGCCCGTGCTGTTGGGGCTAGGGCCGATCTTTCAGTTCGTGATCAAGCATCGGGTTCCATTCGATCTGCCGTTGTCCTGGAAGAAGGAGTGGACCAGTGTGCTGCTCAACGACCTGATGCTCCTGATCGTGGGAGCTGCAGCCGGTTTGGCATTCGGTTGGTACACGGTGCTGCTCGTGCATCTGCCGGTGCTCCTGGTCGCCGGTGCGATGGGCGTGTGGCTGTTCTACGTACAGCACACCTTCGAGCATGCCTATTGGTCACGGCAGGAAGGCTGGGATGCCAATCAAGCCGCGGTAACCGGCAGTTCCTACTACGACCTCCCGCCAGTGGTGCATTGGTTTACCGGCAATATCGGCTACCACCACATTCACCACCTGGCGCCGCGCATTCCGAACTACCGCTTGCGCGCGGCGTTTGAATCCAGCCCCTTGCTGCGGTGCGCACCGAGCCTGACGCTACGTACCAGCCTCGAGTGCGCGCGCATGAAGCTTTGGGACGAAGATCGGCGACTTATGGTCGGGTTTCCGGAGTGAATTCATCGGCAAGCGCAATTGTTCGGCGTATGTGCGTCGGCGTACTGACCCGGCGCAGAATCGCGGGCAGTATCACTGCTCACGCAAGGAGATAGCTATGCAGGACGAAATCCCTGCAACCGCATGGAAACGGTTTGCAGACAAGGTGAAAGGGCTATGGCGCAAACCCGTCGAGCCTGACTTCGCGGCAATGGCGGCAGCGTCGCTCAAGCACGAGAAAGAAACCCCCGTCGCTCCAGAGACGCCGGGAGTGTCGCAACGCTGACCCCATGACAGATCTGCTCACTTCCTCGTGCGCTCGCCGAACAGCATCTCGAGTGCAACGCCCGCACCCCAATTGGCTTCGCGGCGCTCGAGCAGGGTCTCGCGCGGCCACGTGATGCTCGAGCGCAGCTCGAGAAACAACCAATCGCGGTGAAACCGGCGCCGGTAGATTGCCCGCAGGCCGTAGTCGGCAACCGCGACCTCGTGATCGGACTCTCCCGAGATCCCGGCCTGATAGGCGAAGGCCCGCCCGTCGCCGAGGTTCTGATAGAGCGTCAGGCTCGAGAACCAACTTGCGCCCTCGGTTTCCTGCGTAAACCTGCCCGAGCCGGTCCAGCGCACCAGGAAGTTTTCGGCGAGCAAGCGCTCCAGGTCCGCGCGCGTCGTGGCCCCGAAGCCTTCGCGCTCTTGCCAGAAGATCGTCTCGTGCAGTCGAAGGAGGTTGCGGTCGAGGAACGGTAGCGCGAGGCGGTAAGTACCCTTGACGTAGGGTTCCGCGGGCCAGTCGAGCCTGGCGCCCACGCCCGCATCGAAGTGGCCACCACCCCGACCGGGTTGACGGTACCCCAGGCCGAAAAGCACCGAGTCATCTTCTTCCCGTGCAAATTGCCTAGGCAGCGTGTCGAAGTCGTCGCGCAGCTCGGTCACGTATTCGTCGGGATCGACCCTGCCGACGAATGCAGTGAAACGCTCGCTCAGCTGCGGGAGACGTACGTGCGCGCGGAACCGAACGCTCGGCTCCCATTGGCACGAGGTCCACCCACGACGGCGTGGAAATCGCGGATTCGAGTGCCGGTTTCTCCTTCTGTGGCGACTGAGCAGCAACAACGCCCACCATCGCATTCATTCCGAGTGCAGCCACGACGACGACGCACTTGCGGCACTTCGAACCGATGTCATCGGACGGCTGCATCAAAGCTCTCAACGGAATCGCGAATGGCGATGCTGCAGTCGGGCACCATCTGTGCGGTTGCGTACAGACCGTGACTCGAGCGTCGCGTAGCTTGCGCCGGACGAAGCACCCTGGCCCTGACCATGATTCAGGAGTCCCACATGGTTACCCAGCCATATCGACTGTTAGACCGGACACGGGCACTCCTGGTACTCGGTATCGCAACGGTCGCGATCATCGGGTTGTCCGGGGAGCCTGCGCTCACCGACTCCCGGACGACGCCGATGACCTCAGGCGACGCATCGGGCGACGCGAAGAGTTCATCCGACCTCATTGCCGAGGGACAGCGTATTTTCCGCTTCGACACCTTCGGTGACGAGCAGCTCTGGACGGACAAGCTGCGCCTGCATGAGGTGGTCGAGAAGAGCGTCGACCCGACCACTGCGCTCTCAGTGGGGCTCAAGGTCGACGCCGACGTTCTGCCTCCGGGGATCCTGAAGAAGGTCGACCTGAAGAGCGCGGCGACGACCGTCGCGCTGTTGAAGATGAATGCCATCGTCGGAATACAGGCCGAAGTCGACGCAAACAACCATATCACCCGGCTCGGGGTCACTTGCGCGCTGTGTCACTCCACGGTCGACGACGCCGTCATGGCCGGTATCGGCCACCGGCAAGACGGCTGGCCGAACCGGGACCTCAACGTCGGCGCAATCATTGCACTCTCGCCCGCCCTGACTGCGGACCAGAAGGCGGTTTACTCGTCGTGGGGGCCCGGCAAATACGATCCGCGCTACAACCAGGACGGGAAGAACACGCCGCTCGTGATCCCGCCGGCGTATGGGCTGGCCCAGATAAAGAATGAGACATACACGGCGGAGGGACCGCTCTCCTACTGGAATGCCTACGTCGCCGTCACCCAAATGGGCGGACAGGGCAACTTCACCGACTCGCGGCTCAAGATCGACGTCAAGCACTCACCGGACCTGGTCAGCTCGAAGCTACCGGCGTTGCGCGCGTATCAGCACAGCCTCCCGGCACCGCGAGCCGCAGCGGCGAGTTTCAATGCCGACGGCGCAGCGCGCGGGCGCATAGTGTTCAATCGGACCTGCGCGACCTGCCACGTCGACGGGACTGGCACCGACAACAACAGCGGGAAGCTGCACGCGCCCGCGGATACCGGCGTCGACGGCGCCTACGCGGCCCGCACCGCCACCAAGGCCTACCGCACGACCCCGTTGCGTGGGCTCTGGCAGCATCCGCCCTACTTCCACGACGGGAGCGCGGCAACGCTGCAGGACGTGGTCACGCACTACGACCGCGTGCGTGCTCTCGGACTCAAAGCAGAGCAGCAGGCGGATCTCGTCGAGTACCTGAAGTCGCTCTGAGGTCAAAACATGCGGTCGCGAGACCATTCGACCCGCTGGGACTGACATGCAGGCGCGCGATTCACGCAATATTGCAATCTGCCGGCAAGCGCGATCAGGAAGCGAGTAGCCGATCAGTCTCCGTTTTGACCACGGCATAGCACTCGCAGCACAGTTCTTCCAGCTTTGGCCGGTCCAGCACTGTGATCTTTCCACGGACGTATCGGATGACGCCGAGCTTCTGCAGCTCGCCGGCGGCCTCCGTGACACCTTCGCGCCGAACGGCGAGCATGTTGGCGATCAGCTCCTGGGTCATGGTCAGTTCGTCGGAGGACAGGCATGCCCGGCGATGCAGGACCGTGCAGCACTGATTCACGCAACACCGCACGATTTTGTGGCCCCCGGCGGATGGAGCTGACGGACCAGGGTTGTCCGTTCCTGCGCCGGAGCCGGAAGCCTCTTGATGTAGTAGCGACGATCTGCCGCAGCACCACTGTCTCTGACGGAGTGCCGAAAGGAAATCGCCGCGCAGTCCCGCGATTCGGGGTGCGCGGCGGCCTTTCAACGATGCCTTACCTACTCAGAGCGTCAGCGCCTTCGACTGGACGCTCTTGACGCCGCGCACGTTCTGCGCGAGCTCGATGGCAAGGGCGCGCTCAGCACCACTGTCCACTTTGCCGCTCAGCATGACGATGCCCTTGTCGGTATTTACCGAGATGTCGGAACCGTCGACATTGCTGGAGTACATGTAGGTGGACTTCACTTTCGTGGTAATCCAGCCGTCACTCATGTCCTTTCCGGCTTCCTGGGTGGAACTCATCGCCGTAGCAGCAGTGCCCGCCTTCGCACTCTTGACCACCAGCTGATTGTCCACGGACATGACGCCGCGTGTGCCCATTGCCAGTTTGCCAGCCAGGTCCTTCGTTGCTGCGCTGTCAGCTGAGCCCACGAGCGTTACCTTGCCCCGCTTCGTTTCCACGTTCGCGGTCAGGCCCTCGGTATTCTTGCTCCACACCAGCTTCGACTTGACTGCGGATGTGATTGACGCATCGTCGATCACTTCGCCGTAGCTGCGGTCTGCTGACCGCGCCGGTGGCGTGTAGTCGGCCTGGACCTTGATCTGGTTATCCACGTCCTTGATGCCGTTGACGCCGAGCGCGATCTGCTCAGCCAGGTCCTTGTTGACGCTCTCTTCCACATTGCCGGTCAGCGTCGCCTTGCCCTCATCGACCGAGACCTTGAGGTCGTTGGCCCGCAGGAACGGGCTCAATGCATAGGTCGTCCAGATCTGGCTTTCCTGCCGAGCGTTCGTGACGTCCTGTGAGGGCGTGGTGGCTGCGGTCGCCGCGACGCTGCTCGTAGCGATAGCCAGCGCGACTGCAGTCGCGAGTAATCGATTGCGTGATTGGGTGTACATTCAGATGCTCCGTTTCGAATAAATAGTGGTTGTCGATGGCGGTCCGATGACCGTCCACGAAGACAGTGGTGGGGAAGTAGTCCGGAGCACCTGCCGTCACGGCTTCGTCGGAACGACGCTCGTGGTGTCCTGAGTCAGGTCGGCCAGCTTATGATCCTGGCCTGGTTTGACCGCCGAAGGATAGCGGTCGACGAGCCTCGCGTCGGTGCGCTGGCGCGCTTAGTCGATACCACCGTTCAATCGATTCGCCTTCACACTTCTGGCGAGATCGCGTCTGTGTACTTAACAGTACAGACCTCATGGAAGCCGCCGTGTAACCTCTTTGACGGAGTACCTGCCATGCGTAACCCGGAGCATTCGCAAGGAAATCGATCATGTGCGCAGTATCGGCGCGCACCCGGCGCAGCCCTAGTGCCACCGAGATCGCCGTCCGCCCGTGAGCGCTGGCTTGCGGGCGTGCTGACTTAACACACCACCGACATGAGCGAGCGTGCGGCGGTCGTTCGGGCAGTGCGCATCGCGCTGGCCCTGGCCTGTTTACTCGCGGCGGGTTGCGCCGGGGTGAAGCAGGCGCAGCAGCAGGAGCCGGTCCCGAGCTCCCCGCCGGTAGCACCAGCCCCCGCCAGCGTTCCGCCCGCACCACCCGCGTCGGAAGCAGGAACCACGCCCGCCGTTGTCGAGCCGCCCCAAGCCCGTGAGGCGCCGGCCCAGCCATCCCAGATCGAGCCTGCTCTCGGCGTACTCACTAAGCTTTGGCCGTGATCGCATTGCAGGGCTTTCCCTGCGGTCAGGTCGTCAACTCCAGTCAACAGGGCGCGGACGATTACGTCGCCACATGCGAGGACGGCAACCGCTACCGTGTGTTCGTGAACGCAGAAGGCCGAGTCATCGTGCAAAAGCTCGACTAGGGCTTCCTTGCGCCGAACAGCAGCAGCGCGCCGCCAATCACGATCGCCCCAACGCCCGCCCAGACCGGGACGTTCACCGTCTGTTTGTCCTGCACGGACATCTCGATCGGCCCTACTTTGACGTCGTGTGTCTGCTTCGTGTAGCTGAAGCTCCCGTACGCCAATCCTAGGACACCGGCCAGGATCAACACGATGGCCGGGATTTTCAAGGCGTTCATTGGCGATCCACCAGCGAGGTCAACACCAGCTCGCCGTTCTCGACCGGAATTCTTCGGCCCGGGTCGTGGTCCATGCGCACGGTGCCTTCGCGGTCGCCGAGGCGATAGCGCACCTGGTAGCCGTCGGCTTGCTGCGCGGAATCGTAGGTCGTCCGACACCGCTGCTCGACCGACTGGGTCGTATTGCCGTCCTGCATGTGCTTCTGGACCTTGCTGCCGGCATAGCCCCCGGCTGCCGCGCCGGCTACCGTCGCCACCGTCTGGCCCGTGCCGTCGCCGATCTGGTTGCCTACCACTCCGCCCACCACCGCGCCCAGGACGGCCCCTGCCACGCGTTTCGGATCATTCGTGGGCGCCTGGCTCGTCACGATCTCGTCGGAGCAGACCTGTCGAGGTGTGCGCACCGTCCGGGTCAGTTGCTCGACGTTGAGGACTTCGGCAGAACGCCGGTTATCCATCGCTTGATAGCCGGCAAACGCACCGGCGGCAGTTACCGCCACGCCACCAACGACGAGGCCGGTAATCAATGACCTGTTCATTTTGATTTCTCCACTCGAACCCACCCGTCGCGCGGCGAATTCCCGAAACGGTCCGATGCGGTTGATGTGGATGACTGTAACTGACGTGCCGGCAGAGTCTGTTCGCTACCGCACCAAGTGCGCGGCAGGCACTTCGGCCGCTCCGAATTCCGGCAGCGGCTCCTGGGCTTGCCCGGTTTCCAAGACCCCTACGGCGCGGTGGACCCAATCGGGTAGGGGGGCGAGCTTACGCTCGCCGCCCTCCCACACCACCGTACGGACCGTTCGGTATACGGCGGTTCCTGTCTACTGAACCCGAGGGCTCAGCGAGCTTGGTTTCGTGCATCGTGTCGCCCGTCGATCGTATGCGAACAACCTCTGCCGCCATCGAGACTTTCGGCCTCTACAGCACTCGCGGCAGGCTCACCTTCGCCGGTGACTTGTGTCCTGATCGATGCAGAGATCACGCGTGACTCTCCACTCATGACAGGTTCAGCCCTTCGCTACGGGCATCGGCCCCGCGGCTACTATGGCCTCTGCTGACTTCTGACGATCCATCCCGACACCTCTCGATGCCGGTAGCACGAGGCAGATCGCCAGATCTCCCCGGGTATTGCGCACCCACCTTCACGCTTATGTCCGTCGGATCTACGCCGCATCGTTCCGTGTAAGCATTGGGCTTTGACGATATTCGCCGCCTCACCCCGATACGTCGCCTCTATCCGCTTCGTGTTCCTCGAACCAGCGCTTTGCCTGCGGCTTCCTCCGGATTCTCAGTCACCCGAGACACCCTTGCCGTCCGGCTAACATTTCCCCTTACCGGGCATGTAGAGGACTTACACCTCCAAGTGAGTGCGCCCTGCCGGGCGCACCAAATTAGAAAGGGCCGCTTTGCGCGGCCCTTCCAGTGCGGTGTCTTGGGTTACCACATGGCAGCAACCCGTGACTTCCACCGCTGATCGCATAGTGCACCGATGTACTCGTCAAAGCAATGAATGTATGCAGTGTCGAAATGTGGCAACTGTTGTGGCGGCGCCCTTTGTGTTCCCCACCGCACCGACAAGCGGCAGGCGTCTCAGATAGTGTTCCTATCGCGATGGATCATGGCGGCGAGACCAACGGCCATCAGTCCGGAGGCGCTTCAGCCAATGCTTGTGCGCTTCGCGTGCACGTGAGTCTCAGCCCTTTCGATGAATCGTCCGACAGCCCGTCGTTGTGCATCCACACGCGCGTTTCACCGTCGATGATGACGTGATCCATTCGGAAGCCAAATTGGAGAGCAAGATGACTAGCAGCACTCTGGAACGCGAACCCGACAAGACTGCGGGCGCGGCTACGATCTCGGGTCCGCTTGGCGCACATCCGGTTGAAACCGGGCTCAGGGGAGGGGGCGTCGCAGCGGACGCACTGTTTGGAACGGTAGGCCGTGAGGACGCCGTAGCAGGCGTCGTGGACGACGGTTTCGCAGGCAATAAGATCGCCGAATCGATCGACCCCGCCGCCGAGGAAGCTTACTGGCGCGAGAACTATTCGAGTCGGCCCTACGTCACCCGCGAGGCAACCTTTAACGAGTATCGTCCCGCCTATAGTTACGGCGTCGATGCCCACCGACGTTACGAAGGCCAATCGTTCGAACAGGCGGAACCCGAGCTGATGCGCGATTGGGATCGCGTCAAAGGCATGTCCAGCTTGACGTGGGAGAACGCCAAGCACGCGGTCCGTGACTCCTGGCAGCGCGTCAGCGACCTCGTTGAACGCGCGACGCCTGGAGATTCTGATCACGATGGGAAGTAAGCCGACGATCATCGGCTGGCACGGGGCCCGCGATCTGACGACTGAACAGGGACTAGAGTGGAAAACGCTGCGAGCACGCTGGGGATCAAGCGTCCACTCGCTGGCCCCTGTGAGGGTCTGACGCTCTCGGATGGGGATCGGGACCCCTGGGGCGTGCTCGGCCGGCACCGCCAAGGCAGCACCTCCCGAAGAATAGGCGGCGAGCCGAGCTGCCATCGCTCTAGCGCAGGTTGCCCAGCGCGCAGTGTACGATGGAGCACACGACAAGCCCCACGATAAGAAATCCCTGCCGCGAGTAACCGGTCGTGCACCCGCATCCGCACGTTGCGAATTCGCGAACGGCATTGACGTTGGCGGCGTTGGGCATCGTTTACGGCGACATCGGCACCAGCCCGCTTTACGCCGCAAAGCAAACCTTTCATCCCGATCACGGTATCGAGCTCACACCGCACAACGTGCTGGGGGGCGTCTCGGCGATCTTCTGGACGCTGATGATCGTGGTGTCGCTCAAATACGTGATCCTCATCATGCGCGCCAACAACAAGGGCGAAGGTGGGATCATGGCGCTGCTGGCGCTGGCCTCCGCGGCGGTGGAGGATCGACCGCATTGGCACGCCCCGATCATGCTGCTCGGCGCCTTCGGCGCCGCGTTGTTCTACGGCGACGCGGTGCTGACGCCGGCGATTTCGGTGCTCTCGGCCGTCGAGGGCCTGGAAGTGGGCACCGCGGCCTTCAAGCCGTATGTACTCCCGATCGCGGTCGGGATCATCGTCGGCCTGTTCGCACTGCAGCGACAGGGCACGTCGGTAGTGGGTGCACTGTTCGGTCCGGTCGCGGTGCTCTGGTTTGTAGCGATCGCGGTGCTCGGATTGCACGGGATCGCCATGCATCCGCAGATCCTGCGCGCGCTCGATCCCCTCTACGCCCTTGGCTTCTTGACCCAGCATGGCGTGGCGTCGTTCGTCGTGCTCGGGGCGGTACTGTTGGCATTCACCGGCGCCGAGGCGCTCTATGCCGACATGGGGCACTTCGGCAAGGCGCCGATCCGCATCGCGTGGTTCAGCCTCGTATTTCCGGCGTTGACGCTCAACTATTTCGGGCAGGGCGCGCTGCTGATCGCGCAGCCCGACGCGCTCGACAATCCGTTCTACCTGCTCGCCCCCGATTGGGCGCTGTACCCGCTGGTGGCAATCGCGACAGCGGCAACGGTAATCGCGTCGCAGGCGACCATCTCGGGGACCTATTCGCTCACCAAGCAAGCCATACAGCTCGACTACCTACCCCGGATGGACGTCAGGCAGACGTCCGCCCGCGAGCGCGGCCAGATCTATATCCCTGGCGCGAACTGGGTGCTGTTGCTCGTCATCATCGCCGCGGTCTTGGGCTTCGGCAGCTCCACCAGGCTCGCATCCGCCTACGGCGTCGCCGTCAGCGGAACCATGCTCGTCACAACGATCCTCACCTTCTTCGTGATTCGCTTCGCGTGGGGTTACAACCTCCCGCTATGCATCGCGGTAACCGGGTTTTTCATCTTCATCGATGCGGCATTCTTTGCGTCAAGCCTGCTCAAAGTGCTCGAAGGCGGCTGGTTCCCGCTTGCGCTCGCCGCGATCGTGTTCACGGTGATAACCACATGGCATCGCGGCCGGCAGATCGCGTTCGCGACGCAGACGAGAAGCAGCGTTCCGCTCGCGACGTTTCTCCAATCGCTGGCCAAGGATCCGCCGCATCGCGTGCCGGGCACGGCCATCTTCATGGTGGACCATGCGGACTCCGTCTCGCGAGCGCTGTTGCAGAACTTCGCCTGCAACAAGGTCTTGCACGAGCGTGTCATCTTTCTGACCATTCTCATACGCAGCGTGCCGTGGGTGCCGGTGAGCGAACGCATCGCAATCGAGCCGCTCGGTGGGGGCTTTTACCGCATGCTGGTCTATTTCGGCTTCATGGACCGGCCCGACGTCACGGCGGCGCTCGAGCTGTGTGCGCAACGCGGATTCGCGCTTGATCCGGCGAGCACATGGTTCCTGTTGAGCCGCTCAACGGTGATACCGTCGTCGAAGGAAGGCATGGCTCTATGGCGCGAGCGCCTGTTCGGCGCGATGACGCGCAACGCGCGCACTGCAGGCGATTATTTCAACATCCCATCGGACCAAGTTATCGAACTCGGGACGAAGATCGAAATCTAGTGGCCACCCGCGCCACGATCGCAATCATCCCTCGAACGCCACCGCCTGGAAGCGACACTTCCAAGTACCGCGGCCGAAGTCGGAGCGGGGTCGTACGCCAGAACGATACGCTGCGAATCGTTCCACAGCCGCCGCCGGCTGAAGGACGCGGAAACCTACCGCTTAGGAGGCCCACGGGCCGCATTTTGCGCAATAACGCCCAACACTAACCCATTGATTCCAGCCGAACATGGCCTGTTGCTCGTTGCCGTTCGCAATGCTTGTTTTTGTGCGGTACTGTGGCAAAAGTGTGGCGGGACGTAATGACGCACGTCTAACGTGCACCAATCCTGATGGAAGGAGTCGCACAAATGCTCAGACTCAATCCCGTCAAATCAAAACTCGTGTCGGCTGTGCCGCTTGGCAATCTCGTGCTCTTCTCGACCCATAACTCGTGGTGGGCCGGTTTGCGCGTCAATCCTGGCCGCCAATCTAACGTGCACCATGCGGCGCTTATTCTCTTCGGCTTCCGCGACGAAGAACGGCGATTCCCACTGCTTTACTGGCCGAACGTAGGCGACCAAGGTTGTCTAGACCTTGATGCACGACCAGTTATCGCGGCTGACCCGGAATCGGTCTTGACCACGCCGGCGCCGCCGATAACCGGTGCGGGCGTGCTTGCGTGCAGCGAAATCGGCTGGACCCTAACGGCGCAGGTGGATCAGTCAGGGACCGAGGTGCGGGCATGGGACTTGGAAACTGGCTTGCTCACAGACATGCCCGGCGTAACGCAGCAAATTAGCGGCTGGGTGCTTGGAGTCGCGGGAATAGATGGCAAGTTTGTCCCGTTAGCGCGCCCCACGTCGTCCGCGGGGCTCGGATAAAAAAGCCGTCAGGTCGCTCGCAAACTGAGGCGCCCCGCCCCGCCGGTGGGGTCAGCGCCTTGCCCTAAGCACTCGCTGGTGCCACCACCAGCCCCACGCAAACCGCGCCAGGCGCCCGGCTGCAATGTTCGGCCCGTGGGCATCGTGTCCATGCGCCGACACTGCACCGTCCTGTGTGGCTAGGTGACGCGAAATATCTGACGCGTTCGCATGAGATCTTTGTTACTGCCGAGACCGCAAGGCTCAGCGGTCCGCTCAGCCTCAACGGCTAGCGACGCGCCGCGTGATTGACCCTGAACACCTGCGCGAGCGCAGCTTTCGGCGAGGTGACTGGTCATGGTCCAAGCCAAGCTTGAAGTACCGTGCCGCGGAGATCATCGCAGCCGCCGGTGCGTGCGACGCCGCACGATCGCTCGCGAACGTGCGCTTAATGTCGGCTGAAGTCCCTCTGCTGCCGCTCAAGGCCTGTGATCGCCCTGCGACCTGAAGCCGACGTCGACCGCCACCACCAACGCGCCCGCCGCGTCGATCATGACGCCGACTGGCTCTCCGCGTGCGGTGCGGCTGGTCGATGTCGGAGCGACGCACCGAGTGCGTGCCGTGCTTGGCTGATCGCCACCCTCAGGAGATCACCTGCCGCTCTGTACGGTAGTGAACAGACCGGCCGGAGATGGACGGCTAGTCTGTGGCTCAAGGCAAGGCGATAGGAAACAAGCATGAAAACTGGAATTCTGAAACTTACCGCAATCCTGGGAGTGCTGTCGGTGGCCAGCGCCTGCTCCGCCACGCGCACGGGAGACCGCGGCCGAAGTCGGAGCGGGGTCGTACGCCAGAACGATACGCTGCGAATCGTTCCACAGCCGCCGCCGGCTGAAGGACGCGGAAACCTACCGCTTAGGAGGCCGACGGGGCGCATTTTGCGCAACAACGCCCAACACTAACCCATTGATTCCAGCGACCACGGCGTGTTGCTCGTTGCCGTTCGCAATGCTTGTTTTTGTGCGGTACTGTGGCAAAAGTGTGGCGGGACGTAATACGCACGTCTAACGTGCACCAATCCTGATGGAAGGAGTCGCACAAATGCTCAGACTCAATCCCGTCAAATCAAAACTCGTGTCGGCTGTGCCGCTTGGCAATCTCGTGCTCTTCTCGACCCATAACTCGTGGTGGGCCGGTTTGCGCGTCAATCCTGGCCGCCAATCTAACGTGCACCATGCGGCGCTTATTCTCTTCGGCTTCCGCGACGAAGAACGGCGATTCCCACTGCTTTACTGGCCGAACGTAGGCGACCAAGGTTGTCTAGACCTTGATGCACGACCAGTTATCGCGGCTGACCCGGAATCGGTCTTGACCACGCCGGCGCCGCGGATGACCGGTGCGGGCGTGCTTGCGTGCAGCGAAATCGGCTGGACCCTAACGGCGCAGGTGGATCAGTCAGGGACCGAGGTGCGGGCATGGGACTTGGAAACTGGCTTGCTCACAGACATGCCCGGCGTAACGCAGCAAATTAGCGGCTGGGTGCTTGGAGTCGCGGGAATAGATGGCAAGTTTGTCCCGTTAGCGCGCCCCACGTCGTCCGCGGGGCTCGGATAAAAAAGCCGTTAGGTCGCTCGCAAACTGAGGCGCCCCGCCCCGCCGGTGGGGTCAGCGCCTTGCCCTAAGCACTCGCTGGTGCCACCACCAGCCCCACGCAAACCGCGCCAGGCGCCCGGCTGCAATGTTCGGCCCGTGGGCATCGTGCCCATGCGCCGACACTGCACCGTCCTGTGTGGCTAGGTGACGGGAATATCTGACGCGTTCGCATGAGATCTTTGTTACTGCCGAGACCGCAAGGCTCAGCGGCCCGCTCAGCCTCAACGGCTAGCGACGCGTCGCGTGATTGACCCTGGACACCTGCGCGAGCGCAGCTTTCGACGAGGTGACTGGTCATGGTCCAAGCCAAGCTTGAAGTACCGCGCCGCGGAGATCATGGCAGCCGCCGGTGCGTGCGACGCCGCACGATCGCTCGCGAACGTGCGCTTAATGTCAGCTGAAGTCCCTCTGCTGCCGCTCAAGGCCTGTGATCGCCCTGCGACCTGAAGCCGACGTCCACCGCCACCACCAACGCGCCCGCCGCGTCGATCACGACGCCGACTGGCTCTCCGCGTGCCGTGCGGCTGGTCGATGTCGGAGCGACGCACCGAGTGCGTGCCGTGCTTGGCTGATCGCCACCCTGAGGAGATCACCTGCCGCTCTGTACGGTAGTGAACAGACCGGCCGGAGATGGACGGCTAGTCTGTGGCTCAAGGCAACGCGATAGGAAACAAGCATGAAAACTGGAATTCTGAAACTTACCGCACTCCTGGGAGTGCTGGCGGTGGCCAGCGCCTGCTTCGCCACGCGCGGCGTACGCCACCGTAGCCACCCGCTTGGCGCGGATGTGTAACGTTCCATATGAACAGCGACACCCGATTGCGCAATAAACGGGTTTGCGGGCTATATCTCCTGCTCGCATTGATCGCCGCCCCCGGAGTCTCGTTTTCCCAGACGAAACCAAGCGCTATTCCGGCGAACGCGAACGCAAGTGTCTATGGAAGCGGCTGGGATTGCTTGCGGGGATTCCGACGCACGGGTGAGACGTGCGTCCAAGTGGAAGTGCCGCTGCATGCGTTCTTGGATTCCTCGGGCGGGGATTGGGACTGCAACCGGGGATACTTGAAAGCGGCCCGAAGCTGTCTCGCAATCAACGTCCCGGCCGACGCGCATGCAGACAACTCCTCGTTCGCTCCGGGCTGGCGATGCAATCGCGGTTTCCGTCAGACCGGCAGCGATTGCGAACGCATTCTGGCACCGGCGCATGCCTTCGCAGTCGACACCAATTATGGTCGAGGGTGGGAATGCGAACGCGGCTACCGCATGGAGGTGGATCGGTGCATGGCTGTGAAGGTCCCTGCCAACGGATACCTGGACGATACCGGCGACAGTTGGAAGTGCGAACACGGTTTCAAGAAACGCGATGAGACCTGCGTGACGGTCGCAGTGCCCGCCAACGGTTTTCTGGATGAATCCGGGAGCGACTGGCAGTGTGATCGCGGTTTCCAGCGCCAAGTCGCGAACTGCGTGGCGCTGGTCCTGCCCGCCAATGCGCACCTCGACTTCTCAGGTAACGACTGGCGCTGCCTGGAAGGCTTCAAAAAAGGCGGCACCTCGTGCGTGATCAGTGACTGATGCCTGAAACTCGCACGGGCTCTACGCCTATTCACCCTCTGCCTTGACGGATGTCTGGCGCGCGCCGCCGCGGTCGGCCCGCGCAGGGCTCGCCGCCATCACGTCGCTTTCTGAAGAAGATCTATATGTTTTCGATCGTTGTTATTTTGGTGTTGGCACTCTGTTCGCGACGGTGCTCTTGTTGATAATGCTGATCGTCGACGACTTCCGTAGTGCTTGACCGGGTGCTGGCCGCGTGGTCCGCACTCGGGCGGCGGCCAAGTCGCCCATAGCCCGGCAGCAGCACAGCGATCTCCATTCGGTGTCAGTTCGCTGAACCAGCGTCCCAGCTGATGCCCAACGCTGTCGCGAAGTTCAAGGCTGGCAATCACCGCCAACGTTGAGTCTCCCTGGGCCTTGCGGAAGGCAACGTACCGGGGCGGATCGATTCGCTCGAAAGTTGCGTCTTGAGGAGCAAACATGAACTCACTCCCCTGAGCCGGTTGTAGAGCGCGACGGGTGGGTCGAGTGGAGAATTCAAAATGAACAAGTCATTGATTGCCGGCCTCGTCGTTGGTGGCGTGGCGGTGACTGCCGCCGGTGCGTTTGCCGGCTATCAAGCGATGGATAACCGGCGTTCTGCCGAAGTCCTCAACGTCGAGCAACTGACCCGGACGGTGCGCACACCTCGCCAGGTCTGCTCCGACGAGATCGTGACGAGCCAGGCGCCCACGAATGATCCGAAACGCGTGACAGGGGCCGTCCTGGGCGCGGTGGTGGGCGGAGTGGTAGGCAACCAGATCGGCCACGGCACGGGCCAGACGGTGGCGACGGTAGCGGGCGCGGCAGCCGGGGGCTATGCCGGCAGCAAGGTCCAGAAGCACGTGCAGGACGGCAATACGACCCAGTCGGTCGAGCAGCGGTGTCGGACGACCTACGATTCCGAGCAGCAAGTCGACGGCTACCAGGTGCGCTATCGCCTCGGCAACCGCGAAGGCACCGTGCGCATGGACCACGACCCGGGCCGAAGAATTCCGGTCGAGAACGGCGAGCTGGTGTTGACCTCGCTGGTGGATCGCCAATGAACGCCTTGAATATTCCGGCCATCGTGCTGATCGTGGCCGGTGTCCTCGGATTGGCGTACGGGAGCTTCAGCTACACAAAGCAGACACACGACGTCAAAATAGGGCCGATCGAGATGTCCGTGCAGGACAAGCAGACGGTGAACGTCCCGGTCTGGGCGGGCGTTGGAGCGATCGTGATTGGCGGCGCGCTGCTCGGCGCGAGGAAGCCCTAGCAGGCTGTTGAAAAGGGACGAGACAAGGGATCCATGAACGCTCCGATGTGCGAGCTTTGGGTTTGCCTCTCGGATGCGCGGGTCATGGCGGGCGTATGAGTATCGATTTCGCGTCGCTCATGACCACAAGTGCAGGATGATGCTGATTTCACCGACACTTCCCCTACGTCGGCACCGCTTGCGGTGGCGCGAGCAGCTTCGCGACCCGCAGCAGCGCATAGCAGCCGACGGTCAATGTCGCGATGAAGCTGACCTGGGCGTGACCGGTGTGCTTCATCTTGCGCAGCGGGCGGCCATCCTTGCCCCAGCCGAAGCCCTCCTCGATTCGTTTGCGGATCCTCTGGCTCCAGAGATACCCGGCGTGACGGGTCGTGCGCCGATCGAGCGCCGAGCCGCCGGGGCGGCCATCGTTGCAGGCGACGTGCGGGGTGACCCCGCGTTCGCGGCAGTCGGCCATGAACTCGGCGACGTCATAGGCCTTGTCGGCCGCGAGCGTGCGGCGTTGGCGCCGCGGCAGGCGATCGAGCATCGTGAGCGCGGCGTCGCGCTCGGCAAAGCCGTTCGCCTCGGTCACCTCGACATCGACCGGCAGGCCGTGTCGATGCTCCATCAGCACGTGGCCCATGTAGTAGAGCTTGGCGGGCTGGCCCTTGCCTTTACGGTAGAGCTTCGCCTCGGGATCGCTCGGCGAGACGTGTGTCTCGTTGCTCCGCTTCTCGCCGTGGAAGTCCACCGTGCGGTTGCGACCCGGGCCGGGCGGTTCGTCGCGCCCGTCCCGACGACGCATGCTCTTCACCGCCGCCCACGACTCGATCAGCGTGCCATCGACGCTGAAGTGCTCATTCGACAGCAGCCGCGCCGCGCGCGCCCGGCGTACCACGCGGCGCAGGAGCTTGCGCGCCACCTTCGCCTCGATCAGCCGCTCGCGGTTCTTGGTGAACGTCGAGTGATCCCAGACCGGCTCATCGACCGAGAGTCCCACGAACCAGCGAAACAGCAGGTTGTAGTCGAGCTGCTCGCACAGCAGCCGCTCGCTGCGGATCGAGTACAGGATCTGCAGGGTCAGCGCCCGCACCAGCCGCTCCGGCGGGATCGAGGCGCGGCCACCCTCGGCGTACACCCGCTCAAAATCCCGATGCATCGACTCGAGCGCCTCGTTGAGCAGCGCCCGCACCCCGCGCAGTGGATGGTTCGCCGGCACCCGATCCTCGACCGACACGTAACTGAACAGCCCGCTCTGCTGCACATCGGCTCCGCGCATCGATCCTGCTCCGTCAAACAGCGATGGCGAACTGTGCCTCATGTGCGGCGATTTTCAACAGCCTGCTAGTCGAGCTTTTGCACCATGACTAGGCCTTCTGCGTACACGCACACACGGTAGCGGTTGCCGTTTTCGCATGTGGCGACGTAATCGTCCGCGCCCTGTTGACTGGAGCTGACGACCTGACGAGCAAGGCGAAGATGGACGGTGTGGAAGCGCAGCTCGTCATCCTGGGGCGCGCGTCGGCGGCCACCCCCGAGCGACCGGCAGCCAAACTGCTCCGCAGAAGCCACCGCATCCATGAGCCTGAAGTTCTAAGGAACTGGATATCTGCGTCCGCAGTACGCAGGCCGTCAGGACTCCAGGTTTCCACCGCTCCGCCCGCCGTGCCGGTGCGGGACGGTCAGGAAAAGGAGGCCGAACCCGGACAGTCCTGTAGGTCCTGAAACCATAGCTTCGGCTTCAGTTCTCCTGGGGCGTTGATTACCGCACTCGTTGCCGTTGCCTGAGTGCTCGCCAAGCTAAGCAGCTTGCGGGTTGACCGCGACTATCGCCGTGTGGAGATCATCGAGAAGATGACATCACGAAAGGTGAACTTGGTCATGCGCGGCGTGAGGCAAGGGAGAGTATCCAAGACAGATGCCGGCTGAGGCCAGCTCAAATGAATGCGGTTTCAGGACGGGTCTTGAAGGTCGGATCGAGAGTTCAGAATCCCTCGTCTCTTCCCATGAGGGACCAGGAGCTCCACGAGTTCCGTCTCGAATCGCTCTCGGTCGGAACCATCGTGGTCTGTCACTTCGCGCAGTCAACGATGCGGCGCGCGTGCAGCACGTCGTAGGTCTTGCTGCCGTCTGTGTTGGAGTCGACAGTGATCGTGTAGGCCTCGGCACTCTCGACCGTTAGGACCGAATCGGACTTCGTCGTCATCCCGCCCAACTTGCAGGTCGCGGAGTAACGATAGGTATTACCGTTCTGCGTGAGCGACATGACCTGGCAGCCGGCGTTCGCAAACATGCCCTGCTGCGCCTTATGGTCCGCGGTCGGGTCGGTGCACCTGGTGTTGGAAGCCTTATCGGGGGCTGCGCCCGTGCTTGACATGGTCTGCTCAAACGTCCAATTGCCCGGCTTGAACACTGGCCAGTCGGCGGCCAGGACGGTGGACATGGAGCACACCATCAACGCTGCGATCGAGAACATGCGGATCGATGGGTCGCTGCGGGCGAGTGTTGCGCTCATGGTCGTGGCCTCCGATAGCGGTTGCAGGTGGCGGGCTGACACCTGACGTTGTTCAATTGCGACCCGCCCTCAAGTGTCACCTGGTCCTGTCGCCGGCCGCGGCCCCGCGCTTCATCCCGCCGTCGGGCAGCGGCACCTCGATCGGCGCCACTACGACCGTGGCGAGGCCGTCCTGTCGATCGAGCCCGATCTCGCGCGCAGTCGCCGGGGACAGGTCAATGATCCGGCCCTTCACGTACGGTCCGCGATCCTGGATCGTCACCTCTGCGCTTTGGCCGGTCTCGAGGTTCGTCACCTTCGCCGTGGTCCCGAGTGGCAGCGTCCTGCTCGCGGCATTGTCGGCGTTCGGGTTCATGCGCGTGCCGTCCGCCATTTCCCGGCCGGTGAACATATCCGCGTAGAACGACGCAACGCCGGTGCGTTTGCATCCGGACAAGTCCGGCCTGACATCCCGCGCCTTCGTCGCTACCGGCAGCGACTGCGCATACTGCTGGGCGGCGTCTGCGGCGGTACATTCCTCGGCCGAATGCGTACAGGCGGCCACGCCGACGACACCGAGTAGCACGACAAGCGGCATAGAGCCGCGGCATGAAATGGAAATCACTTCTCGAGGATGGGCGTCGCAACGACGGCTGTCGGTACGGTAGGTCGCATTGGCGGCTCTTCCTTTGGGCCAAGGTGGTCCTCAACCAATCCGACCGCGCCGGGGAGACCGTCGCACGACGCGAGAAATAGCACCTGAAATCGTGAATCTGAAATCCTGGAAATGTGCGACGCCCTCTGCGACTTCCGGGTCGAAGGCACGGAACGCGCCGCCACCTAAGCGGCAGGATTCCTCGTGGACAACGCCCGGCACTGGTCGCTCACCGTCGATGCCGACCGCGTTGCGTGGCTGACGCTCGATCGCGCCGATGCCGCCGCGAACTCGCTGTCTCGCGCGGTGCTGTGGCGAATTTTCGGGCTTGATTAGACCTATTAATAGTAAAAGGCACACTGTGCAGCGGCTGAAGCTGAGTGCACGAAGTGCCACGTGCATGAATGGCCAACCGTGACCGCGGCATTCGACAAGCCCATCGCCGACTACGCCGGAGCTGCGACTTACCGCTACTGAGCAGGCATCGGCAAGCGAACCGTGAACTCGCTTCCCTCCCGCAGGCCGGCGCTTATCGCGGTAACACAGCCACCATGGCTTTCGACCAGGCTGCGCACCAACGCAAGCCCGATGCCGAGTCCCGTATCTGCACGTCGCCGCGAAGAATCCGCCTGAACGAACAGATCGAACACGTTCGGCAACACCTCAGGCGCAATGCCGATACCCGTATCGCGAATGCGAACGATGGCTTCACCCGCTTTCCGTTCCACGGCCAGCGCGACCTCGCCTCCCGCATCGGTGTACTTCGCCGCGTTGAGGAGGAGGTTAACGAAGACCTGCTCCAGTCTGGCGCAGTCGCCCTGCAGCCACAGCGGCGCATCGGGGATCGATGTGGTCAGCCGGTGATTGCGCTCTCGCATGGTGTGTTCAACGGTCTGCATGGACTGGTTCACGACAGTGCGCAGATCGATTCGCTCGAGCTGCAGGCGCAGCTGGCCTCTCTGGATCCGTGACATATCAAGAAGGTCTTGGGTGAGACGCGTCATCTGACCGACCTGACGTTCGATGACCAAGCGCGCCTTCACCGCCGCAGGACCCGCGGACGTCTCCATCCACAGAATACCGGCCGCGCTGCGGATCGCGCCCAGGGAGTTGCGCAGCTCGTGGGAGAACACCGCGATGGACTCCTCGTTCCACCCGGTCTCCGTGCTGAGCTCCTGACCGCCAAACAGCCACTGGCGCCAGGCCCCACGGCGATCCGCAGGCTCATCTCTATGACGCTGAAAAATGCCTGCGGAGCCGACCCTACGCGGGTTGCCGGCGAGCTCGCTATCGGTCGCACGCCCGTTGACGTCCTGGATGCTCGCGCCGAGGCACGTCGATGCAGATTCGCCATTCATGGCGTCCCCCTACAGATGACTCGATTTTCGAACCGTGAGCACGTCTTGGCGTTTCCGATAGTCGCGAATCTATTCAGTGGGCATCGCACAGGTCTGTTCGGTACCGTACACATCAGCTCGGCGCCTAGACGACGCCTGTTGCCAATCGCAGGCGGCGAATTCCCGTCTCCTGAATGCATTAGCGCTTGATCCTGCACCCGGCGTTATGTCCACTGCCGTACGTATGCGCCGCGAAGAGGTCTATAATCCTTAAGACGCACGGTCTGTCATTACGCCTGCTCAATGCCGGAGACAGCCCACCCACAGCAGAATCAAATTCTCGATGCGTTGTCGCCAGCGGCACGCGAGCGGGACACCCAATCACGCAAGCGATTACTCGCGTGAGCGATCGCGCTGGCGATCGCCACCAGGTCGACAGTGGTGCTGAACGCGTCGTGTCACCCGCCGGACAACCGAGGACACTGACGCTGCAACGCCGAGTCGCCCCAATCGTTGCCGGTCTGATCATTCTGCAAGGCTGTGCGACTCTCCCCGACACGAAGACCGAAATGGCAGTGCCGCATGCGAAGAAGGTAGAGTTCGAGGGTACGAATGGCCCGGCATCGGCAGCGAAAAGTGCTGCCATTCTCGACCGGCTGGAGAGCACGGACGACTTCACCGAGTTACTGCGGAAGCACCTCGCATACGAGCAGGCCATCAACGCGGACAGCCCGCTCTCGTTGGGCAACAGGCTGACCCTGCTGCAGAACGGGCCAGCAACTTACCAGGCGATGTTCGCGGCCATGCGCGAGGCCACGGACCACATCAACCTGGAGACCTACATCTTCGACGACGGCGAGGTCGGCACGCAATTCTCCGACCTGCTGCTGGAACGACAGGCGGCTGGCGTCCAAGTCAACGTTATTTACGACAGCGTTGGGGCTCTGATGACGCCGGACGCTTTCTTCGACCGGCTGCGTGACGGTGGCATCGAGGTGCTCGAATTCAATCCCTTGAACCCGTTGTCCGGCAATAAGACGGAATGGCTGGTCAACAACCGCGATCACCGCCGGCAGCTGGTGATCGATGGTCGCACCGCATTCACCGGTGGCGTCAATATCAGCGACACCTATTCCAGCGCGCCCTCGGACAGACGCGCTCGGAGAAAGCGCAACCTCGACCCCAACCCGACCGAGGGTTGGCGCGACACCCACCTCCAAATCGAAGGGCCGGTGGTCGCCGAGTTCCAGGAGCTGTTCATGGACACCTGGGCCCGGCAGAAGGGCGAGCCTCTGGCAGAAAGGAACTACTTTCCCGAACTGAAGGCCGAGGGCAAGGAGATCGTGCGCGCAATCGGCAGCACGCCGGACGATCCTGAGAGCCTGATCTACCTGACGCTCATGTCAGCAATCAGTCATGCAGAATCGACAGTACATCTGACGATCGCCTATTTCGCGCCAGATCCGCAATTGCTCAAGGCGCTCACCGAGGCAGCACGCCGCGGCGTCGATGTAAAGCTGGTTCTGCCGAGCTACTCCGACTCCGGTGCGATCTTCCACCTCGGCCGTTCGTATTACACGGACCTGCTGCGTAGCGGCGTGAAGATCTACCAACTGCGCGGCGCGGTGATGCATGCCAAGACCGCTTGCATTGACGGCATCTGGTCAACCATCGGTTCGACCAATCTGGACTGGCGCAGCTTCCTGCACAACGACGAACTCAACGCCGTGATTCTGGGCCGCGGCTTCGCTGCTCAGATGGAAGTCATGTTTGCCCAGGATCTTGGCGAGTCCGAAGCAATCACCCTCGAGGCTTGGCAGCGCCGGTCATGGCTACTGCGTTTGAAGGAGCAAGCGGCGCGGCTCGGCGCGTACTGGCTGTGATCAACGCCAGCGCCGCCCCAGTGGTCAGAACGATGCGCTGTAGAAGATCATCGGGATCCCTGTCGCAGCGCGCAGAAGGTGTCGTTTCTGAGTGTGACAACCTTGCGGTTTACCTGCGTCTGTTCAGTTTTTTCAGCTTTTTTCAGCTTCTTTGACTTGAGCCTGCTCCTTTTCCGATCCTGACTTTGGCCACCGCCGAGGCCTTGCCTGAAGAGTCAAAATCATAGGTGCGACATAGGCTGCTTTCTTGAGAAGCGCTCGCCGAGTTGCGTCATGCAATCATCGCCATCCTGTCCTTACCTGGCCCGCATTCGCTGCGAGTCGTAATTTGACCTGCGAACATCATGGGCCTCAGCCATAGAGTGAACCCATGCCAAACAGGGATCTGTAGGAAAAGTACGCGGGGCGATGGTCCAATCGGCATCCCGCGGTGAAATATGGCGACTGTTGCTGCGCGCCACGGCAAACGATCGACGAGCTAATCTATGTAACGTTGGCACCACGTAGAAGTATCTGCGTCGGTTATTGATTCCTGCCTGGACGCTCGCTCATCCGGGCGAGCTGGAAGAACTGTGAATAACAAAAGTGTCGCACGTTCATGCGCCGGTGACTCGAGTTGCCCATACAGCCCTCAAATACGCAACCGGCCGCGGGTATTCGGCTGCGCACACTCCTACGTGAACTTGAGTTAAGCGAGGGAGAAGCAGCACGCGTTCTCGACGTAAAGGAACGCGTTCTGCGGGGCTGGTGCAACGGCGAGGGAAGGGTACCGCGCATGGTGTGGCTCGCCCTTGCTGCGCTCAAGATCCGAAAGACATTAGACGAGTAAGCAGCCGGAACTCGATCTGTACCGGTCATGCGGTTGCGATGCGAGGCAACCCGCCGCGAGTAAGTGACGCAGCAGCAGCGTGGTTTAGCAGCGGCCCCAAAGCCGGTAGGGGCCGGCTCGAAGGCCTATACCTCATTCGATGATCGGCAACTTAGCGACGAAACTCGGTAGGAAGAGATCGACCAGGTATGATTAAGTCGATCATGCTCTTGGCAACCGCGGTATCGATCCGTAGCCGGATGTAGTTGCATGGAACTTTCCTGAATTCCCCGCTTGGAGCTTGCGCGTGATACCGCATAGCTCACGGGAAGAGAGAACCATCTTCCGGCTCGAGCGCGGCAACGACTGTCAACAGACGCCCGCCGTCGTCCGCTTTGCGAAACGCAATGTAGTCCGGGTAGTCTTTTCCTGACTTTGCGCCAGGCATTTGTGTTCTCGGCGATCGGGCACCGGAACTGACTGAAAAACTGCGTCGGGACGCGTGACTCAGTCCTTGCCTTTTACTGAGGCGGCGCAAAGCCAATCGGATAGGGCTCTGTCTCTGAATATTGATGAATCACTGCAACGCTGCCATGTGGCAGGTAAAGAGATTGATGTGACTTCCCTTCCTTGACGACCTAAACCTAGTGGTTCCATACGATTAGTCCAGCCCGCCAAATAGGCGGGCTCTGCATCAATTAGGCCTGTGATAAATCTCGCCGGTTATCACGTCTTTGTACGTCTCGTCGTCAATCTTGTTCGCTTTGCCGCCGTCCTCAAAATCGTAGTCCAACAGCCCACCAATGGACTCATTGTGGGTGCTTGTTGGAGTGATCACATCAATTTGGGACTCGGTGCAGACGACGATCCTGCTTCGGCCAAGGTCTGCTTGCACCCTGAATTTTTCCACGATTCTGCCCGCCATTTGGAGCCTCCTATGGCCGCCGCCTGACGGCCTTGAGTTGACCCAAAACCGGACGTGGTCACTGCGCCAGATGGAGCCCCAGCGAGTGGACGCTTGATCCCAGCGTGCTCCAGTAGCCTGTTCAGTCGTCAGATCGCGGGCCCCGTGCCAGCCGATGATCGTCGGCTTACTTCCCATCGTGATCCGAA
>CAWIDH010000035.1:0-255355 GCA_963834855.1 uncultured Gammaproteobacteria bacterium
GCTGATGCGTACCTAGTCAGGACGGGCGGCCGATACGCGCGTCGACACTCTGGTAGAGTGCTGCCCGACGCGTCATATTGAGGATCCCGATGTGAGCCGCATTTCCGCGCGATCCTGGCTGGCGCTATCAGCCGTATGCCTGGCGGCGGGTTGCAACGAGGATTCATACGAAGAACCCGGACCGCCGGCGCCGCAGCCCGGCACGATCGAATACACCACTGCGTTGCTGGTTCAAGCGAACGCCGCGCTCCAGGGCATGGTGTCGTGTCTTGACGAGAACGCGCTGATGCGCAGCATGCAGATCCTGCAGGCTGGGCATAAGGCCGTGTCGTTTTCCGGCGCGCCTGTCGACGGACGCACGTTCGTATTGGATCCCGCTGCGCTGCCCACGCTGACCTACGTTGAGGATCCTTCAGCGCCCCTGCCTCCGTCGCGTTTCCGTTTCGTGCTCTACCGAGCCGAAACGTCCGGGGAGCAATTTGGTGGTGCCACTTGAGATCGCAGGTCACGCGGAAATTATCCGTGGAACAGGTAGCGGTATTGTTGCCCACATCGAAGGCGGCGGAACGACGCTCGACTACGCCGGAGGTGGCACCGTAACATTCGAGACGCCCGGCAGCATCCTCTTTTGGCCTTTTTCGCCGCTGTCGTCGCGCGCGATTGATGGCATGGGCACCTGCGACACCGCGAGCGCGAGCCTGAACTTTGATTTCTCGGACGCATCCTCCGGGTCCGCAATCGGCACCATTGCGACAATGGACCGCATGATTCATGCAGCTGTCAACACGAGCCACGTCTACTATTCCGGATCGACCTCCAGCTGCTGTGGCGGCTTAGACAGCGGTCATCGCGGCGAAATTCGCATCCTGCTTCCGGCGAACACAATAACAGTCGCGTTCACAGGCATTCGTGGCTTCATCGACGTGGACACCGTTTCGATCGACGGCGACGCATTGCTGCTGACACCGCGTTCGTGCGCTACAACGTGCTTCGATTTCCGCGGCCAGCCACTCACGTCCGCTCCGGCGGAGGCGTTCGGCAGCCTCATTCAAAGTGTCATGTACTGGACGATCGGGCCGGAACACGAGGCCGTGGTGACGCCGACTCAGGTCGGCGTCGTTGCACCAACTGGTTAGACGTTTGCGTTGCCCGATTGGTCCACGCGCAACGCGCGGCGCAGCGGGTGACCCGCGGGCCGGGTGTGGATGGCGGCGGCGGGGAGTACGTTTTGGGGGGCGTTAGCGTGGCGTGCGGCGTCGGTGTGGGGCGCGCGATGGCACCGTGTTTGAGGGTGAATTTCGCCCTGCACGGCGAGCTAGCACGGGGCGCGAGCGGTGGTGGTCGTGCCGAGGTGTGCCAGTATCGCGCGGATCGCGAGCGGATCGGCCGAGAAGGCGCCTCACCAAGCGCAACGGCCGTGCGTCGGCAGCAGGTCCATGCCGCCTTTGCTACCTGAATCAGGTACGACGTAAGCTCGGTTGCAATGAAGAGAACGGCGTTCACGTCGCTGGGTCTTCCCACGCCGCTGCCGCTTGCGATCGCGCATGCCGCCGACCCGCCCGGTCGCGGTTGCCGCGCCCGATTCGTCCTTTCCTCGCGTAGCGGCATCGTCGCGACTGACCGGGTGATCGCTTCGCCCGATCGGCGCCGAAATCCTCGCGCGTGTACGGACCGGGCGGCTACCGATCCATTACGCCCGGTTCGGCATGCCGCTCAGCATGCTGGTCGGCGTGACGACGGTGCCGCTGGTCCTGCGCGTATGGCCGCTCTGAGCCCTCGAAAGGGTGGCCCGGCGCCCTCCGTCGCGAGCGCGGGCCGGCGGCACAAGGGTAGGATGTCGATGCCTGCGAAGGGGTCGCATCTTATGTCAACGAGCCTACATCGTTCGAACGAAGCGTCCGCAGCGGTGGCACCGTGCTGGTCCCGGTGATCCTCTCCGGTGGGTCGGGCACGCGCCTGTGGCCCCTCTCGCGCGAGCTCTACCCCAAGCAACTGCTGCCGCTGGTCGCAGAGCGGACGATGCTGCAGGAGACGGTCGCGCGAACGCGGGGGCTGCCCGACCTCGGCCCGCCGATCGTCGTGTGCAACGAGAATCACCGGTTCATGGTCGCAGAACAGCTGCGCGAGCTCGGCACCACGCCACAGGCAATCGTGCTCGAGCCGGTCGGACGCAACACGGCGCCCGCGGTGGCGATCGCGGCGCTCGCGGCGGTCGGTGCATCGTCGCCGGGCGACCCGGTGCTGCTGGTCCTGCCGGCCGATCATGTCATCCGGGACGTAGCGGCATTCCAGGCGGCGGTGGCGCTGGCTCGGGCCGCCGCGGAAGCGGGCGGGCTGGTGACTTTCGGCGTCGTCGCCGATCGTGTCGAGACGGGTTACGGATACATCCGCCGGGCGCACGATCCCGGCCCGGTGTTCCGTGTCGCCGAATTCGTGGAGAAGCCCGACGCCGCGACGGCGCGTCGCTACATCGAGTCGGGCGAGTACTACTGGAACAGCGGCATGTTCATGTTCCGCGCGAGCGTCTACCTCGCGGAGCTCGGCCGGCACGCACCCGCGATGCTGGCGGCGTGTCGGGCCGCGCTCGCGGCTGCGGGCCGCGACCTCGATTTTCTGCGCCTGCCGGCGCAGGAGTTTTCCGCGTGCCCGCCCGACTCGATCGACTATGCGGTCATGGAGAAGACCGACGCGGCGGTGGTCGTGCCGCTGGCCGCAGGCTGGAGCGACGTGGGGTCCTGGGCGGCGCTCGCGGATGCGCTGCCGCGCGACGAGGACGGCAACGTCGCCGTGGGTGACGTGATCACCGAGGATTGCACGGGTTCCTACCTGCACTCGACCAGCCGGCTCATCGCCGGCGTCGGGCTGCGCGACCACGTCGTGGTCGAGACCAAGGACGCCGTGCTGGTCGCGCCGCGCGACCGGGTGCAGGACGTGAAGCAGCTCGTCGGCGAACTGAAGGCGCGCGGACGCCACGAAACCTCGCTGCACCGCGAGGTATATCGCCCGTGGGGAAGCTACGACAGCATCGACAGCGGCGAGCGGTTCCAGGTCAAGCGCCTGATCGTGAAGCCGGGCGCGACCCTGTCGCTGCAGCTGCACCACCACCGGGCGGAGCATTGGGTGGTGGTCACGGGCACCGCGCGGGTGACGCGCGGGGATGAAGTGTTCACCCTGAGCGAGAACGAGTCGACCTACATCCCCATCGGCGTGCGTCATCGCATCGAGAATCCCGGCAGGATCCCGCTGCACATCATCGAGGTGCAGTCGGGCACTTATCTCGGCGAGGACGACATCGTGCGGTTCGAGGACCGCTACGGTCGCGACAGTGATTCGAAATAGGCGCCGCCGATGAGCCTCTTGCCGACGCAAGCACCGGCCGGTGAACCGCAGCTTCACGCGGGCGGCCGCCCGGACAACGTCATCATCCTCACGGGCGGACTTACGGGGAGCTCGGCGCTCGCGGGGCTCCTCGCCGCGGCCGGGTACTGGTCGGGGGAGGGCACATTTCGCAAGCCCGACTACGACACCTACGAGAACTCGGAGCTGATCCGGCTGAATCGCCAGCTCATGCAGCGCGCGGGCGTCGGGAGGAGTAGCGATGGTTGGGGCGATGCGCATCGAGGCGCGGGGGGCCGAGGACGGCGAGTACCGCGGCGTGCGGACTGCGACGCGCACGCGCCGTGGTGTGGAAGGAGCGGCTGTGGCTCACGCTCCGGTTCTGGAGCGGGCTGCTCGACTGGAGCCGGATCCGCGTCCTGCTGCTGCGGCGCGATCACATGCAGGCCTGGGTGTCCGCACGCAGCGGCGTGAGATCCAGACGTACGACTAGCGCGTCGGTACAACGAATCGATACAGCTCGCTGCGCGAGTTCCTCGACACGACCGGCGCACCCTACCTGCCCGTGCTCTTCGAGGACCTAGTCGTGACGCCGGAGCGGGAGATCGGGCGACTGGCCTCGTTTCTCGAGACCGACGTTCGCATGGACCACCTGCGTTCCACGTACGGCGGTACACTGCACCGTCGGCCCAAGTCGCTGCGCGACACCGTCGAGGCCGGCCTGATCTACCTCAAGAACTATCGCGAGCGTCTGCGTTGAAGGGATGCCGCCGGCCCGGCGCGGCCGCCGGGCGATGAGTACACCGCGGCGGTCGAATCCGCCCATGCGGGCCGGCCGCGAGCTGGCACGCGGCTCCGCCTGGATGATCGGCATGCGCTGGGCGATCCGCGGCGTCGGGCTCATCAGTACCGTGATCCTCGTGCGGCTGCTTTCGCCGGAGGACTTCGGTGTCGTCGCGATGGCCATGGTCGCCGTGGCCATCCTCGAGTCCTTCACGCATTCGGGGACCGACCTCGCCCTGCTGCGCAATCTCGACGCGACGCGTGAGCACTATGACACGGCCTGGACGCTCGAGATCATCCAGGCCGTACTGCTCGCGGTTGCGCTGTATGCGACCGCGCCGCTCGTCGGCGGGCATTTTGAGGACCCTCGCGTCACGGAGGTAATCCGCATACTTTCGCTGAGCGGGCTGATCGGCGGGTTCCAGAACATCGGCGTCGTGAACTTCCGGCGCGACCTGCTTTTCGGACAGGAATTCCGCTTCGGCCTGGCGAGGAAGCTCGCGACCGTCCTTGTGACCGTCGCGGCGGCGCTATGGCTGCGCAGCTACTGGGCGCTCGTCATCGGGCAGGTGCTCGGCCGCGTGATAGAAGTGGGCATCAGCTACGGCATGTCCGACTACCGGCCGCGCATCAGTCTGGCGCGGATCGGCGAGATATGGGGCTTCTCGCAGTGGCTGGTCCTGGCGCGGTTCTCGGGCCTGGTGAACCGGGCGTTCGACCGCTGGGTGGTCGGCTCGATCGCGGGCACCGCCGCCATGGGGCATTACTACGTTGCCTCTGACTTCGCCGCCTCGCCGTCGGACGAAGTCGTTCTGCCGATGTCGCGGGCGGCATTTCCGGTCTACAGCCGCCTCCAGGACAACGCTCCGGCGCTGCGGCAGGCGTTTCACAACGTGCTCGCGTCCATGACCGCGATCAGCCTGGTGATGGGGCTCGGCATGGCGGTTGTCGCCGAGGATTTCGTGCGCGTGGTTCTCGGCCCGAAATGGCTCGAAGCGATCCCGCTGATGCCATGGCTCGGAGTCTTCGGCGCGCTCTACGGCATCGTTCACACGCTAAACATCTTTCTGCTCGCGACCGGACGCGAGCGAACGACCGGGCTGATGACCGCGGGCAATGCGGTACTGACGGTACCGGTGCTGCTCTATGCCGGGCAGACTGGCGGGATCATCGGAATCGCCGCCGCCAAGTCCGGCGTGGCGCTGCTGCTCGTGCTCGCCCTCGCGATCGTCGCCACGCGCCGACCGCCTATCTCACTGCGCGTCCTCTGGTCGGGCCTCTGGCCGGCGCTCGCCGCCGCGCTCACGATGGCAGCCGCCGTGAAGCTGCTGCAGGCGGCGCAGCCGGTCGGCCCGCCGGCGCTAGGGTTGCTCCGGGATGTCGCGGCCGGCGCGATCGTCTATATTTCGGCAACGGCGGCCCTGTGGGTGCTGCGCGGGCGGCCCGATGGCATCGAGCGCGAGGCGTACCGCCGCGCTCGGCGATTCGTCGCACGCCGCGAAGCATCGTCTCCCGATTGAGGAGTGCCGGATGAAGAGCGGTCCCATCTCCGGCTTCAAGGCCTACGACCTGCGCGGGCGCATCCCGTCGGAGCTCAACGAGGACGTGGCCTATCGCATCGGGCGCGCCTATGCCGAGTTCGTACGCCCGCGCAAGGTGATCGTCGGCCGCGACATCCGCCTCTCGAGCGAGGAGTTGTCGCGCGCGCTCGAGCAGGGGCTGCTCGATTCCGGCGTCGACGTGCACGACGTCGGTCTCTGCGGCACGGAAGTCGTCTACTACGCGACCTTCGCCGGCAGGATGGACGGCGGGATCATGGTGACTGCCAGTCACAACCCGCCCGACTATAACGGCATGAAGTTCGTCCGCGAGGAGTCGCGTCCGATCAGCGGCGACAACGGGCTGCAGGATATCCGCCGCATCGCGGAGGCTGCTCAGTTCGCCACTCCCGAGCGCCTGGGCGAGCGCTACGCGATGGACATCATGCCCTCGTACGTCGAGCATCTCCTGTCGTACGTGCGGCGCGACCGCCTGAAGCCGCTCAGGATCGTGGTCCACGCCGGCAACGGCGGCGCCGGGCTGATCATCGACAAGCTGCAGCCGTTCCTGCCCTTCGAGTTCATCAAGGTGCAGCACG
The DNA here is from genome assembly GCA_963834855.1 of uncultured Gammaproteobacteria bacterium. GTDB lineage: Bacteria > Pseudomonadota > Gammaproteobacteria > Steroidobacterales > Steroidobacteraceae > DATJKD01. The sequence continues at coordinate 6,257 of CAWIDH010000035.1, forward strand.
AGCCCGATGGCACCTTTCCGAACGGCGTGCCGAACCCGATGCTGGTCGAGAACCACCGCGCGCCGGTCGAGGCGTTGCGCGCGCACCGCGCGGATCTCGCCGTTTCCTGGGACGGCGACTACGACCGCTGCTTCCTGTTCGACGCGCACGGCACGTTCATCGAGGGCTACTACATCGTGGGGCTGCTCGCCGAGGCGTTTCTCCGCCGCAACCCGGGCGGGACCATCGTGCACGACCCGAGGCTCACGTGGAACACGCTGGACATCGTGCGCGAGCACGGTGGCCGCGCCGTTCAGTCGAAGTCGGGCCACGCCTTCATCAAGCAGCGCATGCGCGAGGTGGACGGCGTCTACGGCGGGGAGATGAGCGCACATCACTACTTCCGCGACTTCTCGTACTGCGACAGCGGCATGATCCCGTGGCTGCTGGTCACGCAGCTCATGTGCGAGAGCGGCCGGCCGCTGTCCGAGCTGGTGGACGAACGGATCCGTCGGTTTCCGGCCAGCGGCGAGATCAATCGCAGGGTGTCGGATGCGCGGGCGACGATCGACCGCGTGCTCGCGCGTTACAGGCCGGAGGCCCGCAGCGAGGATCTGACCGACGGTGTGAGCCTCGAGTTCGACCGCTGGCGCTTCAATCTCCGGGCGTCGAACACCGAGCCGCTGATCCGGCTCAACGTCGAGAGCCGCGCCGATGCGGACCTGATGCGACGGAAGACGGCGGAGGTGCTGGAGCTGATGGGCGGCGAGCCGGGCTGAAGCTCGGCCGACCGCGCTTGCGCCTCGCGGCGGCCCGGACGGCAGGCTGCGATAAGTTCAAATCGCGACGCAGCGCATCCGCCGACGCGACGTCGGCGGACCTTACACGTGGCGGCTTTCGTCGTTGAACATAGTCACCGCGACTTCCCGAAACGCCGCGCGCTGCATCGACAACTGACCGCTGGCACGCAACTTGCTCCTGTTGGCTTGCCGTCGAGGTGGCGGTCTGAGCCAAGAAGAAGCAGGAATATTTATGTCAATGTCGAAGATTACGCGGGCCGCGGTGCTCACGACGCTGCTCGCGGGCGCAGCCGTCGCCGAGGCGGTGCCGATCGAGCTGACGCTGCAGCAGCAGCCCCCGCACACGATCGGGCCGCAGAGCGCGAGCGCGCCTTGCATCATCGCGGGCACTCACTGCCAGAACCCGGCCAACTTCGTTTTACGGACTTTGTCCAGACTGGGAACGACTCGGACTACAACGAGAACAGCCCGACGTACACGATCAGCGAGTTCCCGTTCCTGAGCTTCGCGGTCGCGATCGAGTCAACACGGCGAACGGAGAGGAGAGGCTGCTTAGTTCCACGCGTTCGTCGATGCGGACGGCGACAGCGGCCCGGGTGGCTTCGAGGAGATCTATTTCTTCGCGGGGCCATCGGACATCGCCGACCCCCTTCCCAGCAACGGGAACGGTTACGGCGACTGGACACTCGAGGCGATAGACCTCAGTGCGTACGCGAGCGATGCCCGAGTGTTCTTCAACGCCGCCTGGGACGGGGCGAGCGACGGCGCCGAGTCGTTCTTCATCGTCGGGCGTGAGGCAACGGTGCCTGAGCCCGGGACGCTGATGCTGATGAGCCTCGGGCTCCTCGGCCTCGGCCTCGCGCGCCGACGCAGCCTGGCCGTGCGCGGCTGACGGTCGTGCGCGCCTGCGTCTGCGGGCGCTGCGGGCATGACAATGGGGCGCCGGTCATCCGGCGCCCCTTTCTTCTGGCGTGGTCTGGGACCGCGTACAGCCGGACACGCGACGACCGCGGCGCGTTGACCCTTCACCACGACATCCATACACTACGCGCCCCTCAGGGCGGTTAGCTCAGCGGTAGAGCACTGCTTTCACACGGCAGGGGTCGCAGGTTCGATCCCATGCACCGCCCACCAGTTCACCGCGCCGGCCCGATGAGCCGGCGCGTCTGCATCCAGAACCGCTCATGACCGTGCGCACCCGCTTTGCGCCCGAGCCCGACCGGCCTGCTGCACATCGGCGGCGTGCGCACGGCGCTTTTCTCCTGGCTGTACGCGCGGCGCCACGGCGGCGCGTTCATCCTGCGCATCGAGGACACCGACCGCGAGCGTTCGACCGAGGAAGCGGTGCAGGTGATCCTCGACGGCATGCAGTGGCTGGGCCTGACCACGACGAGGGACCGTTCTACCAGACGCGGCGCATGGATCGATACGCCGAGGTCATCGCGCAGTTCCTCCGCGAGGGCAACGCCTATCACTGCTACTGCACGAAGGAGGAGCTGGAGGAGATGCGCGCAGCGCAGATCGCGCGCAAGGAGAAGCCGCGGTACGACGGCCGCTGCCGCGACCGTACCGCGCCGCGCGCGGGCGTCGATCCGGTGGTGCGCTTCCGCAATCCGATCGAGGGCTCCGTGATCGTCGACGACGTCGTCCACGGGCCCATCACCTTCGACGAACGCCGAGCTCGACGACCTGATCATCGCCCGCTCGGACGGCACGCCGACGTACAACTTCTGCGTCGTCGTCGACGACATCGACATGCGCATCACGCACGTGATCCGCGGCGACGACCACCTCAACAACACGCCGCGGCAGATCAACATGCTGCGCGCGCTGGGCGTCGAGCCGCCGGTGTACGCGCACGTGCCGATGATCCTCGGGCCCGACGGCACGAAGCTCTCCAAGCGTCACGGCGCGGTGAGCGTGCTGCAGTACCGCGAGGAGGGTTTCCTGCCCGAGGCGCTGCTCAACTATCTCGGCGCGGCTCGGCTGGTCGCACGGCGACCAGGAAATCTTCACGCTCGAGGAGATGATCCGGCTGTTCGACATCGAGGACGTCAACAAGTCGGCCTCGGCCTTCAATCCCGACAAGCTCCTGTGGACCAACCAGCAGCACATCATGCGGGCGACACCCGAGCGCCTGGCAGAGTCACCTGCAAGCCGCAGCTCGCGGCGCTCGGCGTGCAGCACGGATGACCGCGCGCGGCTCGTCGCGGTCGCGAAGGCGCAGCAGGAGCGTGCGAAGACGCTCAAGGAGATGGCGCAGAACAGCCTCTTCTTCTTCCGCGACTTGACCGGCTACGACGAGAAGGCGGCGAAGAAGAATCTCACACCCGAAGGCATCGCGCTGCTCTCGGCGGCGCGCCGGCGGTTCGCAGCGCTCGAGGAGTGGCGCGCGCCTGCGCTGCACGAGGCGATTTCGGGCGTCGCAGCCGAGCACGCCGTGGCGCTCGGCAAGGTGGCGCAGCCGCTGCGGGTCGCCGTGTCGGGCGGCGCCGTGTCGCCGCCGATCGACGGGACGCTCGAGATTCTCGGGACGCGACGAAACGCTGCTGCGCCTCGACCGGGCGATCGCCTGGGCCAGCCGTTGAGCGCTGCGTCAGTCGATCTGCTTGCTCGCGATGTTCGAGAACGAGCTCTCGACGCCCTCGATCGTATAGGCCTTCACGCCGAAGAACCACGTCGCGGGTGAGAGGTTTTCGACCACGGCCGTCGTGATCCCCCCGTTCGGGATCTGGATCGTGTTGGTGAGCGCGGTCGACGACGTGCCATAGTGGACGCGATAGCCCTGCAGGTTCGTGAGCGGAGTGCCGTCCTCGTTCTGGGTCGGTGGCGTCCAGCTCAGTGTCGCGGAGCCGAGCTGAACCTGCTCGACGACGATCGCGAACACCGCGAGCGACACCGATGCCGTGCCGTCACTGACGGTGATGCGTATGCCGCTCCAGGCGCCCGCGTCGCCTGAACCGGGTGTGCCCCACAGGCGGCCCGAGGCCGCATCGAAGCTCGCCCAGGACGGCTTGTTGGCGATCGTGAAGCTGAGCGTGTCCCCGTCGGCGTCGCTGGCGGTCGGGCGGAAGTCGTATGCCTGGTTGACCAGGACCGATGGCGGCGGGCTGCCGCTGATGACCGGCGCGCGGTTGGTCGGTGGGGGCGGGGGCGGCGTGGGGGCGGCGGTCACGGTGATCGAAAACGGCGGCCAAGGCCGCGTTTGCCCGGCCGTCGGTTACGCTGATCACGATGCCGTTGTGGGTGCCCGCGGTCGAGGGTGTGCCGGAGAGCCGCCCGGTGCCCGTATCGAAGCCGGCCCACGACGGCTTGCCCGAGATCGAGAACACGAGGTTGTCGCCGTCGGCGTCAGAGGCATTCGGCTGGAAGCTGTAGGGCTGGCCGGCGACGACGCTCGTGGCGGGCGTGCCGCTGATGACGGGGGCACGGTTCGCGGCGTCGACGCGGATGCTGAATGCCGGCAGCGAACTCACCGCGATGCCGTCGCTGACCGAGATCAGCACGTTGTTGTACGAGCCGACCTGGTTGTCGGCGGGCGTGCCCGAGAGTCGCCCGGTCTGCGTGTTGAAGCTCGCCCAGGCCGGCCGGTTGCTGATCGAGAACGTCAGCGGCTGGCCGTCCGCGTCGCTCGCGGTCGGCTGGAAGCTGTAGGGCTGGCCGGCGACGACGCTCGGCGAGGGTGTACCGCTGATCGTCGGGGCGCGGTTGGCCGCGACGACGGTGATCGTGAACGCCGCGCAGCGAGGCGCTCGCGTCACCATCCGACACCGAGATGACGATGTCGGGGTGCGAGCCGACCGCGCCGGAGCCCGGCGTGCCGCTCAGGCGGCCGGTCGACGGGTTGAAAGTCGCCCAGCCCGGCTTGCCGCCGATGCTGAAGGTTAGCGCCTGCCCGTCGGGATCCGAGGCCGTGGGTCGGAACGAGTAGGCGTTGCCCGCGGTCACAACCAGCGCCGGCTTACCGCTGATGTCCGGGGCACGGTTGACCGGCGGCGGGGGTGCGCCGGCCGACACCGTGATGTCGAACGCGGGCAGCGAGCGCGACGCCGCACCGTCCGACACCGAGATGACGATCCCTGCATACGTGCCGACGTCGTCGCCGGCGGGTGTTCCGGAGAGCTCCCCGGTGAGCGTGTCGAAGCCGGCCCAGCTCGGCATGTTGGCGATGCTGAAGGTCAACACCTGCCCGTCGGGATCCGAGGCGTCCGGCGTGAACGAGTAGCTGTTGCCGACGGTCGCTGTGATCTCTGGCGCGCCGCTGATCGTGGGCGGGGTGTTGGCGGCGGGATCGCCCTCGACCTCGAGATCGTACGGGGGAAGTTCGGCGACGGCCTTGTTGTCGGACACGCTGATACGGATACCGGCATAGACGCGCGCCGCGGCAGATGCGGGCGGACGTCCCGCCAGCCGCCCGTTGGTCGGGCTGAACGTGGCCCAGCCCGGACGGTTCTCAATGGCGAAGGTGAGGACGTCCTCGTCGGCGTCCACCGCGTCTGGCACGAACTCGTACGTCACGCCGACGACCGCCTTGTGGCAGGCGTGCCTTCGATCACCGGCGCCGAATTCGAAGTGCCGGCGATGCTCGACCTCTCGTCGTCGTCACTGCAGGCACCGAGGACGACCAGGAGGGCGATCGGGAGGGCGCGCTTCAGACGGTGCAGGTTGACCAATGTCGGCTCCGGCGAGACCTGTGGGGTCCGCCAGGCACCTGCCCGACCGGGGGAAGCAGAGATGGACGCCGTGCGGGCGGCGATGTCTCGCAGGACGACCTGGCTCTGGCAACCCCGCTATCCAGGACAGGTGTCCGCGGACCGGAGGCTTTGCGTCCCCGCCTTACGGCGGGTTTGCCCAAATTCAGAAATCCGTGAGTCGGATTATCGTCCGGGTGTGGACCAGCGCAAGTTCGATCTCGCGCGATCGCCGGAAATGTGAGGCAATCGGCGGGCTGCTACCCGCTCGCACGGTAGTGCCGCACAAACCGGGCCGACGGTGCATTCCATACGCATGCTCGTGCTCCTTAGGATTACAGACGGAATTCCGTAGGCAGCTCTCCCGTCAGCTCGAAGGCGTGCGGGAATTCCTCGTCCTTGGTGCGGGGCCACTTAGCGCCCGCGATCCGCCTTTTCCCACTGCTCCGCGGTGTTTCGATTGAAAACAGCATTGACGCCCGGCCCGACCTCGTTGCCGTAGAAGAACGTGACGGAACGCTCGATCCACAGCGGATGGGTGCGCATGTAGTGCGTCCCCTCCAGTTACTGCCATCGCTAGGTGGGTACCCGACCGGATGCGTGCCGTCGTCCCGCAGCACCTTCACCGGCAAGCTGCCGGGCAGTTGCGTGAACTGGTTGAACGCGACGTAGTGCTTGAAGGTCAGCGGATTGGTCAGATCGCTGACCGGCCTCGATTTCACGTCCTGCCAGAACAGATCGCTGACGAAGGTCTCCGGGCCCGCCGACCAGCCCTCGCCCGGCGAACTCGCCTGCTTCGACGGCGATAGCGGCGGATCCCAGGAGAGATTCGGGTACGCGGGGCTGTCCGCCCCAAGCAGTCCATGGCGGGTGCGGAAAGAACATCATCGCCGTGATCGTGCCCGCCTTGCCGGTCGGCACGCCGGTCGTGTCCGATCCGCCACGCCTCGAACCGATTGCCATAGATGACTGCGGTGCTGACCGCCGGCACGTCGATGGGCGACTGCATGGAGAAGTTGGTCGGATCGCGACACCCGCTCCTGCGTCGTCTGAAATCAGCGAGTGGCGCACAAACACATGCTGTCGCGTCGACTTGATGCCCGACGAGCCCTGGAACCCATCACGCGCACGTTGTTCAACTCGAACGTGCTGTCGGGGCGGCCCTCGATGTAGAACGAGTGCTTCATGTTCGACGACGAGCCCATGCCCTTGGTTTCAAAATTCCACAGGGACAGCAGCCACGGGAAATGCGTGACGTCCGTTGGGTCCCGCGATGCCGTTGGCGTCGCGGCCTCGCAGCACTGTGTGACGTTCGACACGTAGATACTGGTCGGCGCGTCGGCGCGGAACTGCTGAGAGCCGATCGAGGTCTGCGCAGGTGCAGGTTGCGGATCTGCCAGATCTCGTGGTACGCATTGGCGAGCCCGTCGCCCATCAGCGTCGGCCAATTCTGCGGGTCGCCGATGACGTACAGGAAGCGGCGCGAGCCGAGGTAGAAGTCCTGCCCGCTGTAGGTGCCCGGCGTGAAGTAGATGACCAGCGGCGCAGAATCGGTCGCCCGCCCTTGAACTTGGCATTGCACTCCGGGTAGAACTTGATCGGCGTCTCGCAGACGTTCGCGCCCCAGCCGTACTGCGCGTTGATCGCCGCCGCGTTGTCACCAAACACCACGGTCGGCACCAGCCCGCGGATGCGGAAGGCATTGCTGGCCCCGTCTCCATCCACGCGCTCGATCTTGGTCGTCACGTCGCCGATCGCGCTGCCGTCGTAACAAAGCTCGCCCGTCTCACCGTCATAGGTGAGGCCCGCGGCAGCCCCGGCAGCCGGGTCGGGAAGCGCGAGCGCCAGCCCGAGGCGCGCGTGAAATCGCCCGGCGTCCAGCGGTTCTCAGGGTCGAGCTGCCAGATGCCGAGCTGCACCGTCTCGGGGCGACCCTGCACGAACGGGATCTCAGGGACCTTGGCGAAATGGCGCGACTGAGCGTCACTCGCGTCGCCGACGCCAGCGCCCGTGCCCGCGCCCTCGACCTCGAGATCGTACGCGGGCAGCTCCGCGACGGCCGTGTTGTCGGACACGCTGATACGGATACCCGCGTACACGCGCGCCGCGGCGGACGCGGGCGGACGTCCCGCCAGCCGCCCGGTGGTCGGGCTGAAGGTGGCCCAGCCCGGACGGTTCTCAATCGCGAAGGTGAGGACGTCCTCGTCGGCGTCCGCCGCGTTTGGCACGAACTCGTAGGTCACGCCGACGAGCGCCTTGGTGGCAGGCGTGCCTACGATCACCGGCGCCGAATTCGAAGTGCCGGCGAGTGCTCGACCTCTCGTCGTCGTCACGGCAGGCGCCGAGGATTGCCAGCAGTGTGATCGGGAGGACGCGCTTCAGCAGGTGCAGGTTGATCAATGTCGGCTCCAGCGAGACGTGAGGTCCGCTGAGCACCTGCTCGATCGAGGGAAGCAGAGATGGACGCCGTGCGGGGGCGATGCCGCGCATGACAACCTTGGCTCTGGCAACCCCGCTATCCAGGACAGGTGTCCGCGGACCGGAGGCTTTGCGTCCCCGCCTTACGGCGGGTTTGCCCAAATTCAGAAATCCGTGAGTCGGATTATGGTCCTGATGTGTGCCCGCGCAATGCTCGATCTCGCGCGATCGCCGGAAATGTGAGGCAATCGGCGGGCTGCGACCCGGTCGCGCGGCAGCGCCGCACAAGCCAGGCCCGCCCGCCGGCACCTGCTAAGGGATCAGCTTGTTCACCGTAGTCGAGAAGTTGCTCTCGACGCCCGCGCTGTTGTAGGCCTTGACGGCGAAATACCAGCGCGCGGGCGCGAGGTCCTCGATGACGACGCTGGTCAGCGTCTTGCCCGGCAACTGCACGGACTGCGTGTAGCTGCCAGGCGCCGTACCGTAATGAACACGGTAGCCGGCCAGGTTCGTGAGCGACGAGCCGTCGGTGTTCTTGGTCGGTGCCGTCCATGACAAGGTCACCGATCCGGTCGTCGCCGTCGACGTGACCGCAATCGAGAACGCGCCGAGGCTTCGGGTTGCCTTGCCGTCGCTGACGCTGATCACGATGTTCGAGTAAACACCTGCCTGGCTCGTCGTCGGCGTGCCCGAGAGGCGACCGGTCGTCGGGCTGAAAGTGGCCCAGCTCGGCCGGTTCTGGATGCTGAAGGTCAGTACGTCGCCATTTGCGTCCGTCGCTGACGGCTGGAAACTGTACGCCCGGCCCGCGAGCACGGACCGCGCAGGCGAGCCCGTGATCGTGGGCGCGGCGTTCGTTGCCGTCGACGTGACCCTGATTGAGAAGGCGGCGAGGCTCGTCGAAAGCTTGCCGTCGCTGGCCTTGATCACGATGTTGCCGTAAGTGCCCACGTGGCTGGTCGTGGGCGTGCCACCGAGCCTGCCCGTCGAGGCGCTGAACCAGGCCCATGCGGGCTTGTTCGAGATGCTGAAGCTCAGGCTGTTGCCGTCGGGATCCGAGGCGGTCGGCTGGAAACTGTACGCCTGGCCCGCGGCCACCGAAGTGGCCGGCGATCCCGAGATCGTCGGCGCGCGATTCGACGTCGACGTGACCGTGATGGTGAAGGCGGCGAGGCTCGTCGAAAGCGTGCCGTCGCTGGCCTTGATCACGATGTTCGGATAAGTGCCCACATGACTGGTCGTGGGCGTGCCGCGCAGCATGCCCGTGAGGCGCTGAAGCCGGCCCATGCGGGCTTGTTCGAGATGCTGAAGCGCAGCGTGTCACCATTGGCGTCGCTGGCATCGGCTTGAAGGAGTACGCCTCCCCGACCTTGACGGTGGTCGATGGCGTGCCCGTGATGACGGGCGCCAAGTTCGCTGCGCCGGCGAGGCGGGGTGCGAGCAGGATCGTGAGCAGTGTGATGAGTGCGGTGGTCGTGAATCGCGGTGCGAGGAAGCGAGGTCGATGCATTTCGTCTTGAACTCCAGTCTGCGTGCCAGTGGGATCGTCCCTGCCTGACCGCGGGCTGGCCTGCGACGCGCGCTTGAACGCGTGTTGCGGAAACCCGACTGGCAATGACACGCAACCCCGAGGCGGAGTCGGAGCGATGGGAGAGCGGGGGTGCGGAGTGCGCCGCGGGATGAACCCGACGGCAGGAACTGCCGGCAGCCCCGCTATCCTGGATCGCCCCGAGGACCGGAGGTTTTGCGTCCCCGCCTTACGACGGGTGTGCCCTTGTCAGCAATCGGGCCTGAGCCCTCGATGCGGGCAGGTGTCCTGCCCGATCGGCGTCGCGTCCTTGGCGTCGCACGACGGATCCGCGAGTTGCGTATTCGACGTGCGACTTTGTTGCGCCGCGCCGCGAATTATCTGGAGTTATCCGCGATCGACAACCTGGATTCTGTCGCCGTTTGGGGACGACCGTGGGAGATGAATTTTTTACACGCATCACCGCCGTACGGGAAAACAAGGCGTTTCCTGCACGTCGCGTGCGGTCGGTACGTCCTGTATGAATTTTTTTGTGCGCACGAACTTCTTCGCTGCATCGTCACTCGGTGCGTCGAGTGAAGCGCCGTTGCGGCGGCGACGCGCGTGCACACGCCGTCGAGCGCGAGGTGTCGTGCGCGCGCCTCCTGCGCGCACCCGCCGGCACGAACTCCGGGCTGCGTTTCGGGCGTCTTACAGGCATCGGCAGGCATCGGGGCTTGGTTGACATCACCGGGTGCCCGTTCTACAGTTCGCGCCCTTTCGTGGGGCCATAGCTCAGCTGGGAGAGCGCTTGCATGGCATGCAAGAGGTCGACGGTTCGATCCCGTCTGGCTCCACCAGATACGCGCCGGCCCCCGCGTGTCGCCGCGGCCGGCGAGGCACGAGTCCCCATCGTCTAGAGGCCTAGGACACAACCCTTTCACGGTTGCGACCGGGGTTCGAATCCCCGTGGGGACGCCATCCGCGCCAGCGCGCTCTCGATCCGTCCGGAACGGCGGTATCGCGCGCAGTCCAGCGCTTCGACTTTACATATGCGACAGTCACACGGCGGTCACGTGCATCGCCGCAGTCGCGCGACGCTCTTCGGCCCGGGTTCAAATTCCGGCTCCAAGCTCACAGAGAAACGGGAGAAAAGTCGGCTAAGCTATCTGTCAATTACACGCATCCGGCGCGGCTCCGGATGGCGGGGCGAGGGACCGCCGCTTCGGTCCCGCGCCGCAACGAAAGCATAGGGATGGCGGTTTCCGAACGGTGTCGATTCGCGTCTTTCGCCTGTACCTGAAAGTTCCGATCGTGCTGCTGGCATTGATCGAGGGCTCGCTCTTCGTCTATGCGCCCTATCTCGCGGCCGCGCTGCGTTTCGGCTCATCGACGACCGAGCGCGCCACGCCGACCGGCAACCTGCTGCCGACGGCGCTGCTCTTCGCGTTCTTCGCCGTCATGGCCCTGTTCGCGATGGGGCTGTACACGATCCGGCAGCGATCCGGCACCTCCGGGACGGTCCTGCGGGTCGTGGCCGGCCTCGTCGTCGCGGCGGCGTTGAGCGCACTGGCCTACTACGCCATCCCCAACCTCGAAATCGGGCGCGGGATGCTGGCACTGACGACCCTCATCGGCATCGCGAGCTCGATCGTCGCACGCCTGCTGTTCGATCGCATCGTCGACCAGGACCTCTTCAAGCGCCGAGTGCTCGTGTACGGGGCCGGCCGACGCGCGTCGAGCTTGCTCGAGCTGCGCCGCAGGTCCGACCAGCGCGGATTCCGCCTGGTGGGCTTCATCCCGACCGAAGGCGACGAGGTCTCTACCCCCGCGGACCGGCTCATGCAGCGGCCCGACGACCTCTACAGCTGGGTGGTCCAGAACCCGATCGACGAGATCGTGGTCGCGATGGACGACCGGCGGCGTGGATTCCCGATGCACGAGTTTCTCGAATGCCGCCTCGCGGGCATCGAAATCATCGAACTGCCGACCTTCCTCGAGCGCGAGACCGGCAAGGTGCGGCTCGACGTGCTGAATCCAAGCTGGATCATCTTCGGCGAAGGGTTCCGGGCGTCGCTGATCCAGCGTGCGCTCGCGCGGGTGGTCGACGTGGCAGTCAGCCTGAGCCTGCTGATCCTGGCCGCACCGGCGATCCTGCTCGCCGCGATCGCGATCAAGCTCGAGGACGGCCTCGACGCGCCGATCGTCTATCGTCAGCGGCGCGTCGGCCAGCACGGCGTCGAGTTCGACGTGCTCAAGTTCCGCAGCATGCGGGTCGACGCGGAACCGCCCGGCCAGGCGATCTGGGCGGGCAAGGACGATCCGCGCGTCACCCGGGTCGGCGCCTTCATGCGCAAGGCGCGCATCGACGAGCTGCCGCAGCTCATCAACGTGCTGCGCGGTGACATGAGCTTCGTCGGGCCGCGGCCGGAGCGGCCGGAATTCGTGCAGAAGCTCGAACACACGATTCCCTATTACCGCGAGCGTCACAGCGTAAAGCCCGGCATCACCGGCTGGGCGCAGCTCTGCTACCCGTACGGGTCGTCCGAGCAGGACGCGCTCGAGAAGCTGCAGTACGACCTGTACTACGTCAAGAATCGCAGCCTGCTGTTCGACCTGGCGATACTGGTCCAGACCGTCGAGGTCGTGCTCTGGGGCAAGGGCGCGCGGTAGCGGCTCGCGCACGTGGCTTCGTTCGGCGTCATTTCCTACGGCCTGGCGAGCCTGGGATTCCTGCTGCTCACGCTGCTGCTCGCGACCAGCTGGGAAGGTCGTGCGCAGGGCGCGCGCCTGATCGCCGCCTGCGGGGTCACGTCCGCCTGGGCCGCCCTGATCGCCTATGCCGCGTGGCAACGGGTGATGCCGGTGGCGCTGGTGACCCTGGCCGAGTTCGTGCGCGACGGGGCGTGGCTGTTCGTGCTCGGCGGGCTGGTCGCGCGCGGCGGTCTGCCCGTCATGCTGTCGCGGGTGACGTACCTGCTGGCCGCGAGCGGCATCCTGCTCGCGGCCATTCCCCTGGTCGGCCAGCTCACCGGCGATCCGGGCCGGCTCGATCCCGCCGCCGTGCTCGTCTACGGCGGGCTCCTGATGGCGCTCGCCGCCCTGGTGCTCCTCGAGCAGGTCTTCCGCAACGCGAACCCCGCGGGGCGCTACGCACTCAAGTATTTCGTCATCGGCGTCGGCGTGCTGTTCAGCTACGACCTGTTCCTCTACTCGCAGGCGCAACTCGTCAACGGCGTCGAGGCGGCGAGCTGGGACGCCCGCGGCCTGGTGAACGCGCTCGTGCTCCCGTTGATCACGATCGGTGCGCGCAACAACCCGCAGTGGTCGCTGAAGGTGTTCGTATCGCGACAGGTCGTCTTCTACACGACGACGTTTCTCGCGGTCGGTGCCTACCTGCTCGTCATGGCACTCGGTGGCTACGTCATCAGGTTGTACGGCGGCACCTGGGGCCGCATCGCGCAGCTCGTGTTCTTCGCCGGCGCCGGGGCCGTGCTGGCGTCGCTCGTCGTCTCCTCGACCCTGCGGCGCCGTCTGCGCGTCTTCCTGAGCAAGCACTTCTACCGCAACAAGTACGACTATCGCGTCGAATGGCTGCGATTCATCGAAACGCTGTCGGCGCGCGACCCGGACGTCGGCACGCGCGAGAACGCCGTGCGTTGCGTTGCGCAGATCGTCAACAGCGCCGGTGGCGTGCTGTACATGGCCGGCGAGTCGGGCGATGCGCTGGTTCCCGTCGCCGGATTTCCGGCCGGCAACTTCCATGTCGCGCGCTACCCGCCGGTGCCGGCGGACGACGAGCTGGTCGGGTTCCTGCGCCGGACGCAGTGGGTGGTGGACCTCGAGGAATACCGGCGGGCCCCCGATCTCTACCACAACCTCGCGTTGCCGGAGTTCCTGCAGGGGCAGACGCGGTTGCGACTCGTGCTGCCGATCCTGCAGCACGACGCCCTGCTCGGTTTCGTCGTGCTGGCAGATCCACCACCACCCTTCGAGCTGACCTACGAGGACCGGGACCTGCTCCGCACCGCCGGCCGGCACGTCGCGACCCACCTCGCGCAGCACGACGCCGATCGCAAGCTGGCCGAGAGCAGGCAGTTCGAGGCCTACCACCGCCTCACGGCCTTCGTGATGCATGACCTCAAGAACCTGGCCGCTCAGCTGTCGCTGATCGTTGCAAACGCGGAGCGGCACCGGAGAAACCCGCAGTTCGTGGACGACGCGATCGGCACGATCGCGAATTCGACGGCGCGCATGCAGCGGCTGATCGAGCAGCTGCAGGGCCGCGAAGTCCAGAGCCTCAGCCGTCGCGTGTCCCTGTCCGACGCAGCGCGGCTCGCCTGCCGGCGGTGCGACGGTCGCCGCCCGGTGCCGGTCTTCGATGAGCCGGCCGAGGAGGCGCTGGTCGAAGCCGATCCCGAGCGTCTCGCGATGGTGATCGAGCACGTCGTGCGGAACGGCCAGGATGCGACGCCGGAGGACGGGTCGGTGTCGATCAGCATCCGGCCCAACTCGGGCTGGGTCACGCTGCGCATCGAAGACACGGGCTCAGGCATGTCGCGGGAGTTCGTGCGCGACCGGCTGTTCCGACCGTTCGACACGACCAAGGGCAGCAAGGGGATGGGAATCGGCGCTTATCAGGTTCGCGAGTACCTGATATCCGTCGGCGGACGCGTCGAGGTGCAGAGTGAGCCGGGAGCAGGTACCCGCGTCGATCTGCACTTCCCACTACCCGGCCTCGTTGGCCGACGCCGGATAGAGGCTGAACCCATATCACAAATCCCGCGCGTATCTCCTTGTATCATTCGCGAAACCCCAGGCCCGTCGGCCGGGGCCAGGAGCGAGCGTGGCCGAGGACAAGCCGAAGCTGCTGATCGTCGAGGACGACCCCGGGCTGCAGCGCCAGCTCAAGTGGTCCTTTGACGACTTCGAGGTGATCGCGGCGGACTCGCGATCGGCGGCTGTCGCGGCGTTGCGACGGCACGAGCCTCCCGTCGTCCTACAGGATCTTGGGCTGCCGCCCGATCCCGAGGGGGTGTCCGAGGGCTTTACAACCCTGGCTCGAGATCCTGAAGCTTGCACCCCACACGAAGGTGATCGTGGTCACCGGTCAGCTGGATCGCGACAACGCGGTCAAAGCCGTCGGGCAGGGAGCCTATGACTTCTACCAGAAGCCGGTCGACATGGACGTGCTGCGGCTGATCGTTCAGCGCGCGCTCCAGATCCACGAACTCGAAGCCCGGAACCGGGAGCTCGTGCGCGAGCAGGCCCGGATGCCGCTGGCCGGCGTCATCGCGATGAGCGAATCGATGATGCGGGTCTGCCGGATGATCGAGAAAGTCGCTCCCACGAATGCCACGGCGCTCCTGCTCGGTGAAAGCGGCACGGGCAAGGAACTGCTCGCGCAGGCACTGCACGCGCTCAGCCCGCGGGCGGGGCAGAGCTTCGTGGCGATCAATTGCGCGGCCATTCCCGACACGCTGCTCGAGAGCGAGCTCTTCGGGTATGAAAAGGGCGCGTTCACCGGCGCGATCAGGCAGACACCGGGCAAGTTCGAACTCGCCGACGGCGGAACGCTGTTTCTCGACGAGATCGGCGACATGCCGCTGCCGCTGCAGGCGAAGCTGCTGCGCTTCCTGCAGGACCGGGTCATCGAGCGGATCGGCGGGCGCGAGCGCATCGCGGTCGACGTGCGCATCGTCTGCGCGACGAACAAGGATCTCCCCGCGCTCATCCAGGGCACCGAGTTCCGCCAGGACCTGTACTACCGGATCAGCGAGGTCGCCATCCTCATTCCGCCGCTGCGCGAGCGGCCAGGGGACGCGGTCGTAATCGCGCAGGCCGTGATGGAACGGCGCAGTCGCGAGCACGGCCGCGCATTGCGCGGGTTCTCGCCGGAGGCCCTCAAGGCCATCCAGGCCTACCCGTGGCCGGGCAACATCCGCGAGCTGGAAAACCGCATCAATGGCGCGGTCATCATGGCGGAAGGGAAGTACATCGGGGCCGACGACCTCGGGCTGCCCATGGACACGCCCGATCTCGAATGGCTCAACCTCCGAAGCGCGCGGCAGCGCGCGGAGAGCGGTGCGATACGCCAGGCGCTCGCCGTCGCGAGCGGCAATCTCTCGAAGGCCGCGGAGCTGCTCGGCATCACGCGGCCGACGCTGTACGACCTGCTCGACAAGAACGGGATCACCGTGCCGGAACGCGTGGCCGAAGGGTGAACATGGGCAACGATCGACGGGCGGAGACGGCATCGTGATCGAATCGACCGGGTTGCAGGTCCTGCGCCTGCGCGCGCCGGCGCCGCTTGGCGTGGTCGCCTGCGCCCTTGGCCTGCTCGCCTCCTGCGCGCCGAGCGGCGAGCGGCTCCTGGCGCGCGCGGAGCAGCAGCTGGCGAGCGGCGAGTTCCGCGCCGCCATGATCGACCTCAGGAACTACCTGTCGCGGAATCCGGACAATGCGCAGGCGAGAGCTCGTCTCAGCCTCGTAATGCTCGAGCTCGGCGACGTGGCCGCGGCGGAGGCCGAGCTCGCCAAGGCGAAGGACCTCGGCGCGGCGCGCGAGCTGACGCTGATCGCCGACTGCAGACTGATGGTCGCGCGCGACGCGTACGAAAGCGTGCTCGAGGAATGCACCGCGCCTGCGACGTCCCCGGATCTGGCGGTCGACGTGGCGATCGTGCGCGGCGATGCGCTAATCGGCCTCAAGCGGTACGAGGAGGCCCGCAGCAGCTTCGAGTCCGCCCTCATCGCACGACCGGACAGCCTCGGCGCCCTCCAGGGGCTCGCCGCGGCCGCATTCGCGACCGGCGGCATCGAAGAGGCACGAAAAGTGTTCGCGGGCGCGGACCGGTTCCGTGAGCTGCCCCGTTACTGGCAGGCGCTGGGGTCGCTGGAGTTGCAGGCCGGCGCCTACGAGCAGGCCGAGTCCGCCTTCGCGAACGCCGCGAAGTACGCGTCCGGCGATGCGGAGAGCCCGGACGCGCTCGCCGCGCTGGCGGGTCTCACCGAGGCGCAGCTGCGGCTCAACAAGCTCGACGCCGCCAAGGCGAGCAGCGAGCGGCTGCTGGCGGCCGCGCCCAGGAGCCCCGTCGCGAAGCTGCTGGCTGCGCAGGCGGCCGCAAGCGGTGGCGATCTGGTGCGGTCGCGCGAGCTGCTGGAGGAGGTTGTCAGCACCGAGCCGGCGAACCTGCAGGCGAGGGCCCTGCTCGGGCTCGTCAATCTGCGACAGGGCAATCTGGGGCAGGCCGAGATGCACCTGGCGTTCGTGGTGTCACGGCAGCCCGACAACATCCGGGCGCAGCAGCTGCTCGCCGAGGTGCGCAGCCGCCTGCAGTCGCCCGAGGAGACGCTGGAGACGCTCAAGCCCTCCCTGGATGGGCCACAGGCGGATCCGTCACTGCTGACGCTGGCGAGCCGTCTCAGCATGCAGAGCGGCAACCGCGACGAGGCGCTCGCCTATCTCGCGCAGGCCGCAGACTCGACGCGCGAAAGGACTCCGGAGGCCCAGCTCGAGATCGCAGGCGGGTACCTCGCGGCGGGCGACCTCGACCGCGCCGTCGAATTGCTCGAGGACATGCCGGCCGACGCCGGTTCGCTGCAGCGTGACTCGCTCCTGATCGCAGCATTGCTGCGCCAGGGCAAGATCGACGAGGCGATCGCGAAGGCGGACGCTATATCGGCCGCGGCGGGCGAAAGCTCCCCGGCTCGCAACGTCGCCGCGGCAACCTATGCGGCTGCCGGCCAGCCGGAGCGTGCCCGGGCCGAGTATGCGAAGGTGCTCGCGGTCAAGCCCTCGGACGTCGCGACCCTGCTGAATCTCGCCCGGCTCGACCTGCACGAGCGCAAGACGGATGCGGCGTCGAAGCGCCTCCACGCGGTGCTCGAGCAGGACCCGAAGAATCTCGCCGCGCAGCTCGGTCTGTCCGCTGCCGCGCGGCTCGCCGGCGATGCGCAGGGTGCCGAGCAGTGGATACGCCGGGTGAACGCGGATCATCCGGATTCGCTGCCGGCGAAGCTGGCTGTCGCACAGTTCTATCTGGGCAATCGGGACTACGGGCAGGCGCGCCAGGTGGCCAACGATGCGGTCAGGCTCGCACCCGAAAGCGCAGCCGCGGTCAACCTGCGCGGGCTCGCCGAGCTCGGCGCGGGTGACGCGGCGGCCGCGATCGCCAGCCTGCAGGAAGCCGTGCAGATGGCGCCGCAGTCGGTCGGTTACCGGCTCAACCTCGGCCGCGCACTGGCCCTGCAGCGTGACGCCGAGGGTGCGTTGGGGGCTTTCGACGCGGCGCTCAGGATCGACAGCGATCTGCTGCCGGCGCTCTACCTGGCTGCGACGACGGCCCTGCAGGCGCGCCAGGTCGAACGGGCGGCGGGTTACGTGGAGCGGCTGCGCAGAGCCGCACCTGACGCGCCGGCAGCCATGCGCGTCGAAGGCGATCTCGCGATGGCGCAGAAGCGCTACGCCGATGCGGTTGGCTACTACGACAAGGCGCTTGCGAGCGGAGGCGATACGCTGCTCGTCGGAGCCCGCTATCGCGCTGCCCGCCTGTCGGGTGCCAAGAGGCCCGAGAAGATCATCCAGGACTGGCTCGCAAAGCGGCCCGAGGACACGACGGCACGCATCCTGCTCGCCGAGCACTATGAGCAGGGCGGCGATACGACGCGGGCGATACGCGAATACGAGGCGGTGCTCGAACGGTCGCCGAAGAACGCCGTCGCGCTCAACAACCTGGCGGTCATCTACCAGCGTACAGGCGATACGCGCGCGCGCGACCTGGCCCGCCGCGCATACGAAGCCGCGCCGGGCAGCGCCGCGATCCAGGACACCTACGGCTGGCTGCTGGTCGAGCAGGGGGACGTGGACCGGGGGCTCGAGCTGCTCCGCGGCGCTGCGAAGGCCATGCCGGGCTCGCCGGAGGTGCAGTTTCACCTCGGGGCCGCGCTCGCGCGCAAGGGGCTCGACGCGGAAGCGACCCCGGTGCTCGAGAAGGTCGTGCGCTCCGGTGCGCCCGCCGGTCTCAGGGCGGATGCCCAGCGCGAACTCGCCCGGCTGGCGGATTGATCCATGGTGGCATGCATACGAAAAAAGGTTGAACAGAGCATGAGAAAACCTGCGACCGGGTCTCTGATGATGGGCGCGTTGCTGGCCGTTTCGCTGCTGGCTGCCGCCTGCGGCGGCCGCACCAAGGTGGTGGATGCGCCGCCGGCCGAGGCGGCCGTGCAGACCGAATACCGCATCGGCCCCGGCGACAGCCTGCAGGTGTTCGTCTGGAACCATCCGGAGCTGAGCGTCACCGTGCCGGTGCGACCCGACGGGCTGATCTCGACCCCGCTGGTCGAGAACATGCTGGCCGGTGGTAAGACCCCGAGCCAGCTGTCGCGCGACATGGAGAAATCGCTGGCCGAATACGTGCGATCGCCCACGGTCAACGTGATCGTCACGAGTTTCGTCGGCGCGCTCGCCGACCAGGTGCGCGTCGTCGGGCAGGCGCAGAAACCCCAGGCCCTGCCGTATCGCGCCAACATGACCGTGCTGGACGTGATGATCGCCGTCGGGGGCCTGAGCGAATTCGCGGCCGGCAACCGCGCCGTGGTCGTGCGCCAGGACGGCGACAAGAACCTGCGCATACCGGTGCGGCTGTCGGACCTGATGAACGACGGCGACATCGGCGCGAACCTGACGATGCGGCCGGGTGACGTGCTCATCATTCCCGAATCGAGATTCTGAGTCGCGCCGCGACAGGAATCCGCAACCGGAGCTCGAACGGACATGCAGGACTTACTCGCACAACTCTTGCTGATGCTGCGCGGTGCCTGGCGCTACCGCTGGCCGGCGCTCGCGCTGACGTGGGTGGTTGCGCTCGCCGGCTGGCTGGCCGTGGCGTCGTTGCCGGACCGCTTCGAGGCGCGCACCCGCGTCTACGTCGACACCGAATCCCTGCTCAAGCCACTGCTCGAGGGCATCGCGGTCAATCGCGACGTCATGAGCCAGGTCGCGATGATGCAGGCGGTCATGCTGAGCCGGCCCAACCTGGAGAAAGTCGCCCGCCAGACCGACCTGCTCCTCCGCGCGGACTCGCGCGGGGACCAGGAGCGGGTGATCGATTCGCTGCAGGAGCGCATCCAGCTCGAGGGGTCCCAGGCGATCGGTGCGGCGCGCCGCGCCCGGGTGTCGAACCAGTTCATGGTCAGCTTCGAGGACTCCAATCCGAAGTCCGCCCACCGCGTGGTCCAGTCGCTGCTCGACACCTTCATGGAGGACAGCCTGGGGCTGAAGCGCAGCGACGCCGGCGTCGCAGAACGCTTCCTCCGGCAGCAGCTAGGCGACTACGAGCGCAAGCTCCTCGAGGCCGAGTCGCGGCTGGCGGACTTCAAGAAGACCAACGTGGGACTCATGCCGGGCACGCAGGGCGACTACTACCAGCGGCTCGACCAGGCCATGGCACAGCTCGATGCGCTGCGTACGCAGCACCGCCAGCTCTCGGAGCGCCGCAATGAGCTCACGCGACAGCTGCAGGGCGAGGAACCGACCTTCGGCCTGTCGGCGCCTGTCGGCTCGGCGCCGATCGACAGCCAGATCGCTTCCTACCAGGCGCGCATCGACCAGATGCTGCTGCAGTACACCGACAAGCATCCCGAGATCGTCGCCCTGCGCGACACGATCGCGAGGCTGGAGGAGGAAAAGAGCCAGGGCGCCAAGGTGTCCGCCACTGTCGCCCCGCCGACCTCCGGCAGCACCGGCGAGGACCTGCTGATGCGCAGCCTCGACATGAACCCGGTGTACCAGAGCATGAAGATCGCGCTCAGCCAGGCCGAGGCGCAGCTGGCGGAGGTCCGCGGGCAGATCGGAGCCCAGGAACAGGCCATCGGCAACCTGCAATCGCGCATGGACGCCATACCCGAGGTCGAGGCCGAGCTCGCGCGGCTCAACCGTGACTACGTGGTCAACAAGGCGCAGTACGATCAGCTGCTGCAGAGGCTGGAGTCGGCCCGTATCTCGCAGCGCGCCGACCAGAGCACCGAGGACGTCAAGTTCCGCGTGATCGAGCCGCCGACGGTGCCGGTGGCACCGAGCGGGCCGGAGCGCGCGCTGCTCTCCGCGCTCGTGCTGCTCGCCAGCCTGGGTGCCGGACTCGGTTTCGCCCTGCTTCTGCAGCAGGTACGGCCCGTGTTCTCGACCAAGGACACCCTGCGGCAGGTGACGGGCCTGCCGGTGCTCGGTTCGGTGACTGCCGCCGTGCTGCAGAGCTTCGTGCCCTGGTACCGGCGCCAGACCGCGCTGGTCGGCGGCGCGCTCGCGGCACTCGCGGCCGCGTTCCTGCTCAATCTGCTTCTGCAGCAAAACGTGCGTGCGATGCTGCGCAATCTGCTGGGGTAAGCCATGTCAATCGTCGAAAAGGCGCTGCTGAAAGCGCAGCTCAAGACCGAACGCCAGGCCGCAAGGGACGCGGCTGCGCAGGTGACGCCTGTCGCACCGGAATCGGGCCATCCGGTCCATCCTGGTGCTGCAATGCGCGAGGCCAGACCCGCCGGCGGCGGGACGGTAGTACTCGACTTCGTGCAGCTGCGCCACGACGGGCGGCTGGCGCCCGAGACTCTGTCGCACCGTACCGAGGAGGAATTCCGCCGCATCAAGTGGCCGCTGCTGAACGCGATCGCGCACCGCGAAGGGGCCGGGCGTGCCGACAACAACATCGTGCTCGTCACGAGCGCCATCCCTGGTGAGGGCAAGACGTTCAACGCGCTCAACCTCGCCCTCAGCATCGCGCGCGACCGCGACCTGGAGGTCCTGCTGGTCGATGGCGACGTCGCGCAGCCCTCGCTCACTTCGAGCCTCGGCCTGGCCGGGCGTCCCGGGATCACCAACCTGCTGCGTGACACGACCCTGCAGCTCGACGACATCGTATACGCGACCAACATCCCGCAGCTCGAAGTGGTGCCGGCGGGTGCGCGTCACGACAATGCGCCGGAGCTCCTTGCGAGTGCCCGTATGGCAGACGTCGTCGAACAGCTCTGCGCGCGCGCGTCGCCCGGGGTCGTGATCGTCGATTCGCCGCCCGTGCTCGCGGCCAACGAGGCGCAGGTGATGACCCGTTACGCGGGCCAGGTCCTGATGGTGGTGCGTGCCGATTCGACCGAGCA
Source organism: uncultured Gammaproteobacteria bacterium (assembly GCA_963834855.1). Taxonomy (GTDB): domain Bacteria; phylum Pseudomonadota; class Gammaproteobacteria; order Steroidobacterales; family Steroidobacteraceae; genus DATJKD01. The sequence goes on from CAWIDH010000035.1 coordinate 27,798, forward strand.
GCGGGTCCTCACCGAGGCGCTGACGCTGATCGACCGGTCCCGGCCGGTGAGCGCGGTGCTCAACCGCGTAGAGCCCTCGCTCGTGAGCCGCTACTACAGTCACTACTACTACGGTTATGGCAGGAGTCCCGCCAAATGACGGGTCGCGGTCTCCGGTGCGTCACGGCCCGGTGCGCTGCTGCGGCGATACTGTTGCACGGCGGCACGGTACTCGCGGATCCCTACCAGTATGACCTGCGGTCCAGGTTCATTCGCGAGGTCGACGAGAAGGAGCGTCCCCCGGGACTCGATCTGCAACCGCGCATCGATTCCGCGCTGCTCTTCGTCGGCAACATCAACCTCGCCGAGAACTCGGCGGACGAGGTCGACGTCGCCGGCATCGAGGCGGCGCCCGGGCTGTACGCAACCTATCGCAGCAACCGCGCGGATGCGAGCCTCGATTACTCGCTGATCGGCCGGGCCTTCGAGGACGAGGACTACGACTCGGTGTCGCACCTGCTGTCGGCGCACGGGCGCTACATGCTGGTGCAGGACCTCTTCTTCGTGCATGCCCAGGCCGGTTACAGCGATTCGATCATCGACGCGTCCCGGAGCACCAACTACGGCGGAACGGGTCTGTTCAACCGCTCGAACATCGAGGAGACGGGTCGCGCGTCGATCACTCCGAGCCTGACGCACCAGTTCGGAGGATTCCAGTTCGACGCAAGCTACACCTACGGCCGGGTCTGGTATTTCGAATCCGACGACGTGGCCAACGCCGACCCGATCTTCTTAGCCGGTTTCAACGAGGATTCGGAGGACCAGAGGGCCTACGTGAGCCTTGGCACGCGCGATCCCGACAATGCGGCGACGCTCAAGGCGTTCTACGAGTGGCAGGAGCTCCACCTACGAGACGAGCCTGCCGTACAGCTACGAGCGGACCGGGCTCGATACGTCGTTGCGGCTGACGCGGACCCTGCGCCTGGTCGCCGACGGCGGCGCTCGAGAGCGATCTCACGGAAGACACGACGGACGGCGGACTCGACACCGAATTCTGGCATGCGGGCTTCCGATGGCAGCCGGATAGCCGAACCTATTTCGACGCCCGCTACGGCGAGCGCTTCTTCGGCGACAGCTACAGCCTGGAGGCGAGCCGCGACGGCAGGTGGCTCACGCTCAGGGCGTCGTATAGCGAGGACCCCGAGGTCGAGACGCGCCGCATCGGCATCGATTTCGATCCCGACGATTTCCCGCTGCTACCCTCGCCGGACTTCTCGTTCCTGTCGGCCTTGCCCTACGTGCGCAAGGACGCGGTCCTGACGGCGATCGCCGAGGGCGCGCGCACGCAATTGCGCCTCGACGTCTACGACCGCAAGCGCGAATACATCCAGGCATGGTGCCCGACGAGGAGCTGACGGGGGTGCTGTTCAACGTGGCGCGCGACTTCGGCAGGGACCTGTACGGCGAGTTCGAGGCGCGCTACGAGGATATCCTGCGTGGCCAGCAGTCCTTCGTGCTGCCCCTGCCGCCCGGCCCGGTGCAGTTCCACGACTACGACCGCGACGCCCTGGTGCGGCTGACCTGGGAGGCGTACCGGAACTTCACGACCAGCGCCGAGGCCGGCTATCTCGCCCGCTCGGGCGATAGCCACTACGACGGCGAGTGGCTGGCGTTCCGATTCCGCTACACGTTCTAGCGTCCGTGGGGACCCGACTTGCACACGCCCGCACAGGAGATGCTCCAGGAGCACGGACGCTTCGCGTCGGCCTCGCCGCGCAACGCGATGACCGTCGACGTCGAGGAGTATTTCCAGGTCGCGGCGTTCGAGGACCGGATCCGGCGTGACGCCTGGGATCGCTATCCGTCCCGCGTCGGGCTGAACACGGGTCGCGTTCTCGACTCGTTCGCCGAGCACGGCATCCACGCGACGTTCTTCGTGCTCGGCTGGGTGGCCGAGCGCGCGCCGCAACTCGTGCGCCGGATCGTGGACGAGGGGCACGAGCTCGCGAGCCACGGCTACGACCACACCCGCGCGACCATGCTGGACCGGGCGGCGTTCGCGGCCGACGTGACCCGGACGAAGCGGACGCTCGAGGACCTGTCCGGGCGCGCCGTGCGCGGGTATCGGGCACCCGTCCTACTCGATCGGGGCGCACAACCTGTGGGCGCTCGACGTGCTGCGCGACGCCGGCTACTCCTACAGCTCGAGCATCTATCCGATCCGGCACGACCTGTATGGCATGCCCGAGGCGCCGCGCTTCGCATTTCGCCTGCACCGTGATTCGATCCTCGAGCTTCCGGTGACCACCGTCGAGCTCGCCGGGCGCAAGCTTCCGGCAGGCGGCGGCGGGTATTTCAGGCTCCTGCCGTATCCGGTCTATGCCTGGGCCCTGCGCCGCGTCAACGACCGCGACCGGCAGCCGGGTATCTTCTATTTCCATCCCTGGGAGGTCGACCCGGAGCAGCCCCGTATCGACGGGGCGTCGCTGCGGTCGCGATTCCGTCACTACGTGAACCTCGACACGATGGAACCGCGCCTGCGACGGCTCCTGCGCGATTTCCGCTGGGGGCGCATGGATGAGGTCTTTCCGATTGCTTGACGCACTCCAAGGCGCAACCGTCGCGGCCGGCGCCCGGGTCGGGGAACTCGTGGCTCCGGCGGTGCGGCCGTATCGTGACGGCGACCAGCGAGCCTGGAACGCATTCGTGCTCGCGCACCCTGAGGGCACTTTTTTCCACCTCGCGCAGTGGCGCGAAGTTCTGCACCGGGCCTTCGGGCATGCGACCCATTACCTTCTCGCCGAGCGTGACGGTCGGATCTGCGGCGTGCTGCCGCTTGCCGAAGTCCGGAGCGTCCTGTTCGGCCACGCGCTCGTGTCGACGCCTTTCTGCGTCTACGGCGGGACCGTCGCGGCCGATCCGCGCGCGCACGATGCTCTCACGGCCGGCGCCTGCGAGCTCGCACGCGCACTCGGCGTCGGCCACCTGGAGATGCGTAATCGCCGGCGCGTGCATCCCGGCTGGCCGGCCAGGGACCTGTACGTCACTTTCCGCAAGTCGATCGGCCCCGACGCGGAAGAGAACTTGCTGGCCATACCGCGCAAGCAACGCGCGATGGTGCGCAAGGGCATCAAGGAAGGACTGCGGTCGGAGCTGCATCGCGACGCCGTGCGGCACTACGCGACGTACTCCGAGAGCCTGCGCAACCTCGGCACGCCGGTGTTCTCGCGACGCTATCCGGAGCTGCTGCTCGAGACCTTCGGCGACGACTGCGAGATCCTGACCGTCATGCAGGGGGACCGGCCGGTCGCGAGCTGCATGAGTTTCTACTTCCGCGACGAGGTGTTGCCGTACTACGGCGGCGGGACCCGCGCGGCGCGGGAGGTGGGCGGCAACGATTTTCTCTACTGGTCGGTCATGGAGCGGGCGCGGCAGAGGGGCAGCCGCGTGTTCGACTACGGTCGTAGCAAGCGCGGCACGGGCTCGTATGATTTCAAGCGTTACTGGGGCTTCGAGCCGGAGCCGCTGTACTACGAGTATTTCCTGGTCAACGCGACGGCAGTGCCGGACCTGAGCCCGGTCAACCCGCGCTACGAGCGGGTCATCGCCGCATGGCGGCGCCTGCCGCTCTGGCTCACGCGCCTGCTCGGGCCGCCGCTCGCGAAGTACCTCGGATGACCGAGATCCTTTTTCTCGCCCACCGGATCCCGTATCCGCCGACCAAGGGCGACAAGATCCGCTCGTGGAACCTGTTGTCGGGGCTGGCGCGACGCTTTACCGTCCATCTCGGCGCCTTCGTGGATGATCCCGCCGACTGGGAGCATGCCGGCGCGCTGCGCGCGGTGTGTGGCGAGGTGTGTCTGCGGCCAATCACGCGCCGCGCCGCACTGCTCAGGAGCCTCACGGGGCTCGCGACCGGCAGCCCGCTCACGACCGGCTACTACCGGGATCGGGGCATGCGCGCCTGGGTGCATGCCGTCGCGTCGCGCAGGGCGCTCGATGCGGTGCTCGTCTATTCGTCGTCGATGGCGCAGTACGCGATGGGACCCGCGCTCGCGGTGCGGGGACCGCGCGTGATCGACTTCTGCGACGTCGACTCCGACAAGTGGCGTCAGTTCGCGGCCTCGCATGCGCCACCAGCGCGCTGGATCTATGCGCGTGAAGCGCGACGCCTGGCGCTTTGCGAGCGGAAGGCGGCGCTCGACTTCGATGCGTCGCTGGTATCCGCGGAACCCGAGGCAGTGCTGTTGCGCCGTGTTGCGCCCGATGCGGCGGGGCGGATCCGGGTGCTCGCGAACGGCGTGGATGCGGCGCATTTCGACCCGGCCGGCGCCTGTCCGGATCCGTATCCGGCGGGCAGCCGGCCCGTCGTGTTCACCGGCGCCATGGACTACTACGCGAACATCGACGCGGTGCGGTGGTTCGCCGAGTCGGCGTTTCCCGCGGTGCGGGCGGCTGTGCCGGATGCGCTCTTCGCGATCGTCGGCACGAATCCCGCGGCGCCGGTCCGGGCGCTGGCTCGGCCGGGCGCGATCCTGGTGACCGGGCGCGTCGAGGACGTGCGGCCCTATCTCGCGCATGCGGCGGCGGTGGTCGCGCCACTGCGGATCGCGCGCGGCGTGCAGAACAAGGTGCTGGAGGCAATGGCCATGGCCCGCCCGCTCGTCGCCACCGGCAACGCGGTGCAGGGCATACCCGGCGCGGCGCAGGCGGGTGTGATAGTGCGCGATGCCGGCAACGAGTTCGCTGCAGCGGTGATCGAGGTGCTGACACGAGGATCCGGCATCGCCATGGACAGCCGCCGGTTCGTGCTCGACCGCCACACCTGGCTGACGCAGGTCGGCATCGTGAGCGAGCTGCTGCGCAGCGGCCACTCGGTCACGACCGCCGGGCCGGCCGGACTTGCGGCGGTTTGAGCATGACCCCAGACCCACGTCATCGATCGTTACGGCTCGCAGTGCTCGCATTGTTGCTCGGGCTGCTCGCGATCTCCCATCGGGAAACGCTGCTCACCATCGGCGCCAAGTGGTTCTCGGACATGACGTACTCGCACGGCGGGCTGGTCGTGCCGATCGCCCTCTGGCTGGTCTGGCGCTGCCGTGCCGCGGTTGCGGCCGCCGAATGGGCACCGAGCTGGTGGGGCGTGAGCGCGCTCGCCGCCGCGAGCCTGGCCTGGCTGATCGCGAGCGCCGCGGGCGTGCTGGTCGTGCAGCAGCTCGCGGTCGTCGCAATGGTGTCGTCCGTCGTTCTGGCGATGCTCGGCTGGCAGGCATACAGGCAGCTGGCGTTCCCGCTCAGCTTCCTCGTGTTCGCGGTCCCGTTCGGGCGCGGCCTGGTGCCGAGCCTGATGCAGGTGACCGCGGACATCACGGTAGCCGCGCTCATGTGGACCGGCGTCCCGGTGTACCGCAACGGGATGCTGCTCAGCATCCCGGCCGGCGACTTCGAAGTCGCCCGCGCATGCAGCGGCCTCAACTACCTCATGGCGGGTATCGTCCTCGGCACCCTCTACGCGTATCTCACCTACCCGGGCTGGCGCAAACGGATCGCTTTCGTCGCGGCTACGATCGCCGTGCTGGTCGTCGCGAACGGCATCCGTGCCTACCTCACGGTCGCGGTCGCGCACTGGAGCGGCATGCGATACGGCACGGGCTACGACCACATCGTCTTCGGTCGAGTGCTTTTCCTGGCGGTGATCGTCGCGATGTTCTGGGTCGGTCAGCGCTGGCGCGATCCGGAGGCGGACCCGCGCGGGATGGGCATGGCAATGCGTCCCACGGACGGCGCGCCCCGGCGCGTCACCGATCTGGTTGTGGCGACCTGCCTGCTCCTGATCGTCGGCACGCCGTGGTACCTGTCATCGGCGACGGCGCGGCCCGCCGTCGGTGCCGCGCTCGCCGGCTCCGTGCTCGCAATGCCCAAGTCCGGTCCCGGCTGGCGCGGCCCGCGCGACGATGCCGCGGCCTGGCGACCCCTGTTCTCCGGCGCCGTCGCCGAGCAGTCCGCGGCGTATCGTCGACCGGGAGGACCGTGAGGTCGACGTCTACGTCGGCGTCTATGCGCTGGGTCGACCCGACCTGGGCGAAATGATCAGCTATGACAACCGGTTGTATGCGCACGAGCACCGCAGCCTGCTGCCGGAGCGCGCCGTGACGCTGCGGCTCGGCGACGGCGCGCCGCTCGAGGCCCGCGAGTTCGTGATCCCGGGCCGCGAACACGACCGCCTGGTCTGGTACTGGTTCATGATCGGTGATCGCACGACGACCAGCCGCAGCGCCGCGAAGGCGCTCGAGGTGCTCGCGTTGATCACGCGCTCGGCGGGCTTCGGCCGCGTGATCACGTTCGCGACGACGGTCGATCCGCGGCTCGAGGACAGCGATGCCGCGCGGCGTCGGCTCGAGCGCGTTCGTACGTGATCAGCCGGCGTGCATCCGGCGACGGTTTCGCGCCATCGGCGTGCCGGCGCTGAACCCATGGAGCCGCCGCGTGCTGATCGCGCATCTCGTCTACCGGCTGGATTACGGTGGGCTGGAAAACGGGCTCGTCAACCTCGTCAACCGGCTGTCGGAGCGACGGTTTCGCCATGCGATACTCTGTCTCGCCGGTTACAGTGATTTCCGCCGGCGGATCGCCCGGCCGGACGTCGAAGTCGTCTCGGTCGACAAGCGCGACGGCAAGGACCCGCGCTTCTATCTGCGCGTGCTCGGTCAGTTGCAGCGCCTGCGGCCGGACATCGTGCATACGCGCAATTTCGCTACCGTCGACCTGCAGTGGCTTGCGGTCGCCTCGGGCATCCGGCACCGGGTCCACGGCGAGCACGGTTTCTACGCCGAGGATCCGCAGGGACTCGACCCGCGCAGCCTGCGCATCCGCCGCGCCTGCCGTCCGGCGATCCAGCGCTACGTTGCGCTGTCCCACGACATCGCGCGCTGGCTCGAGCGCGACGTGCGGGTCCCGCACCGCAGGGTCCGGCAGGTCTACAACGGCGTGGACACCGGCGTCTTCCGTCCGGACGGCGGGACTCCGGCCGATCTTCCATGGCGCGACGGGCCGCAGGGACGGGTCGTGATCGGCACGGTCGGGCGGCTCGACCGGATCAAGAACCAGCAGGCGCTGCTCGAGGCGCTGCGCGTGCTCCGGGAGCACGATCGCGGTGCGGACCGGCTGCGCCTCGTGATCGCGGGGGACGGACCACTGCGCGGCGAGCTCGCTGGCGCCGTGCGCCGCCTCGCGCTCGATGACGCGGTCTGGCTGCCCGGGAGCCGGGCCGACGTCCCGAGCCTGATGCGCGCGATGGACGTGTTCGTGCTGCCGTCACGCAACGAGGGCGTCTCCAACACGGTCCTCGAGGCGATGGCGTCGGGTCTGCCGGTGATCGCGACGCGCGTCGGCGGAAATCCGGAGCTGGTAGAGGACGGCGTGACCGGGGTGCTTTACGATCCCGCGGAGAGGGCGGCGCTCGAGGCGGCGATCCTCCGCTATGTGGCGGAGCCCCGGCTGCGGCGCGAGCACGGGCTCGCGGCGCGACGGCGCGCGATCGAGCACTTCAGCCTCGAGGCGATGGTCGAGCGGTACGGGCAGCTCTACGAGGAGCTGCTGGGTGAGCGGAGCAGCTGAGGCCAGTCCAGTGTGCGGCATCGCAGGCATCTTCGACACGCGTCATCGACGCGACATCGACCGTGCGACCGCGCAGCGGATGATCGACGCGGTCGCGCATCGCGGCCCGGACGGTGAAGGCATGCACTTCGAGCCCGGGCTCGCGCTCGGCCATCGGCGGCTCGCGATCATCGACGTCGCGACCGGCCAGCAGCCGCTCTACAACGAGGACGGCTCGGTGGTGGTCGTGTACAACGGCGAGATCTACAACTACCAGTCGCTGATTCCCGAGCTGCAGGCGCTGGGACACCGGTTCCATACGCGCAGCGACACCGAGGTCATCGTCCACGCGTGGGAGAGCTGGGGCGAGCGCTGCGTCGAGCGGTTCCGCGGCATGTTCGCGTTCGCGCTCTGGGACCGCAACCGCGAGACGCTGTTCCTGGCGCGCGACCGGCTCGGCGTCAAGCCGCTGTATTACGCGCTGCTGCCGGACGGCCTGCTGCTGTTCGGCTCGGAGCTCAAGTCGCTCGTGCTGCACCCGGGGCTCGAGCGCGCGATCGATGCGCCGGCCGTCGAGGAGTACTTCGCGCTGGGCTACGTCGCGGAGCCGCGCACGATCTACCGTGCCGCGCGCAAGCTCCCGCCGGCGCATACGCTGACGCTCCGGCGCGGCGATCCGTTGCCCGCGCCGCGGGAGTTCTGGGACGTGCGGTTTACGCTCGACGCCCGCCTGTCGCTCGACGAGGCCTGCGCCGAGCTCGACCGCCGGCTCGAGGATTCGGTGCGCCTGCGGATGATCTCCGAGGTGCCGCTCGGCGCGTTCCTGTCCGGCGGCGTCGACTCGAGCGCGGTCGTCGCGACGATGGCCCGTGTCGCCGGCGAGCCGGTCAACACCTGCTCGATCTCGTTCGACGACCCCGCCTACGACGAAACCCGCTTTGCCGCACAGGTTGCGACGCGCTACCGGACCAATCACCGCGTCGACCACGTCGCAAGCGACGACTTCGGGCTCATCGACGAGCTCGCGCGGGTCTACGACGAGCCCTATGCGGACAGCTCGGCGATTCCGACCTACCGCGTGTGCCAGCTCGCGCGGCGCCACGTCACGGTGGCGCTGTCGGGTGACGGCGGCGACGAGAGCTTCGGCGGCTATCGCCGCTACCTCCTGCACCTGGCGGAGGAGCGGCTGCGCGGCACGCTGCCGCTCGCGGTCCGGCGGCCGGTGTTCAGCCTGCTCGGGCGTTTGTATCCGAAGGCCGACTGGGCGCCACGTGTGTTCCGTGGCAAGTCGACGCTCGAGGCGCTGGCGCGCGACTCTGTCGAGGCGTACGCGCTGACGATGTCCTTCGTCCGCGAGCCGCTGCGTCGCCGGCTGTTCTCGCCCGAGTTCCAGGCGAGCCTCGGTGGTTACCGGGCGGCCGAAGTGTTCGCGCGCCATGCCGCGCGCGCGGATACCGACGACCCGCTTGCGCTGGTGCAATACCTCGACCTCAAGACCTATCTCGTCGGCGACATCAACACCAAGGTCGATCGCGCCAGCATGGCGCATTCGCTCGAGGTGCGTGAACCGCTGATGGATCACCCGCTCGTCGAATGGCTCGCGACGCTGCCGTCATCGCTCAAGATCCAGGGCACGACGGGCAAGTATCTGCTCAAGAAGGCGATGGAGCCGCACCTGCCTCACGAGATCATGCACCGGCCGAAGCAGGGGTTCGCGCGTGCCGCTCGCGCGCTGGTTCCGTGGACCATTGCAGGCGCGGGTCCGCGCGGCGCTGACCGGCGGGCGGCTGGCGGAGACGGGCTGTTCAACGACCACGTGCTGCGCGAACTGGTCGACGCGCACCTGTCGGGGGCACGTGACCACAGCACGCCGCTGTGGACCCTGCTGATGTTCGACGCGTTCTTGCGCAACGTCGACGCCGGGCAGGTCGAAGCGCCGCTCAGGCGGGCGATGGTATGACCGGGCTCGCGCAGCATCCGACCGGCGGGGCGGCCTGCGCACGCGCGGCACCGGACTCGGTCCCGGCGCCGGACGCGGTCGCAGCGGCGCGGACGTCCCCGCGGCCGGGCCAGCCGGCCGCTGCGCGTCCTGACGTTCTCGAGCCTGTTCCCGAACTCGGCGCAGCCGACTCACGGGCTCTTCGTCTGGCGGCGTCTGAGCAAACTCGTCGCGACCGGTGAGAGTCGAGGCGACCGTCGTCGCGCCGGTGCCGTGGTTCCCGAGCCGCAACCCCAGCTTCGGCGCGTACGCGGAATTCGCGCGCGTTCCGCGGCACGAGTCGTGGGACGGGCTCGAGGTCCATCACCCGCGGCATGCCGTGCTGCCGAAGCTCGGGATGAACGTCGCGCCGGCGCTGATGGCGCTCGGCGTGCGTGGACATGCGTCGCGCGGCTGCACCGCGAACGGCCCTTCGACCTGATCGACGCGCACTATTTCTATCCGGACGGCGTCGCCGCCGCGTGGATCGCGCGCTCGCTCGGGCTGCCACTCGCGATAACCGCGCGGGGGACCGACCTGAACCTGATCGCCCGCTACGCGGTGCCGCGCAGCGATGATCCGCTGGGCTGCGAACCGCAGCCGGCTCAACGTCACCGTGAGTGCGGCGCTGGCCGAGCGACTGCGCGACATCGGGGTCGGCGCCCGCGGCGACGCAGCGTCATCCCGAACGGCGTCGACCTGGACCAGTTCCGGCCACTCGATCGCGCCGCCTCGCGCCGCTCGCTCGGGCTGGCTGACCGCCCCTGGCTGCTGAGTGTGGGAGCGCTGGTGCCGACGAAGGGGCACGACCATGCGATCGGCGCGCTCGCGCTGCTGCCAGGCTGGGGGCTCGTTATCGCCGGTCACGGTCCAGAGGAGCGGAACCTCCGCGCGCTGGCCGGAGGCTCGGCGTCGCGGAACGCGTCGTGTTCTGCGGCCGCGTCGGCGCCGACCTGATGCCGGCCGTGTACTCGGCCGGCGAGGTCCTCGTGCTCGCCTCGGCACGCGAGGGGATGCCCAACGTGCTGCTCGAGAGCCTTTCGTGCGGGACGCCCGTGATCGCGAGCCGGGTCGGCGGCTGCCCCGAGATCGTGCGCGATGTCGGTCGCGGGCCGGCTGCTCGACGCGACGACACCCGCGTCGATCGTCGCCGCGGTGCGCGACCTCGTCGCGCGAGCCGCCCGACCGCGCGGCGGTCGCCGCTTATGCGACGCGGTTCGCCTGGGGACCGTCGGTCCGTGCGCAACTCGACGAGTTCCGGCGCATCGCGCATGGGGCTGACGCATGAGCATTCGGATCGAGCCGCTGCTGCTCGCAATCAATGCGGCGCTGTGTGAGAAGCGCTGCCGACCGCGACTCTGCGCGGGGAGGGCACGGACATGCGCGGTCTGATCGTCATGCTCGTCGTCTTCGGCGCGGTGCCGTGGATGCTGTATTACCCGTTCGTCGGCCTGATGTTCTGGGTCGGTCTCGGATATCTCAACCCGCATCGGCTTGCGTTCGGGGTCGCGCGCGACCTGCCGTTCGTGCAGGTTGCCGCGATCGTGACGCTCATCGCTTACGTGTTTTCGAAGGAACCCAAGAAATTCCCGATGAACGGCGTAACGGTCTCCTGGCTGCTGTTTACGCTGTGGGTCAGCATCACTACGCTGTTCGCGCTGAATCCCGAAGGCGCCAACGCTCGAGTGGTTCCGGTTCATCAAGATCCAGTTGATGACCCTGACGATGATCCTGATGCTCAACGACCGGCGCCGGATCGAGATCGCCGTGTGGGTCATCGCCGGGTCCATAGCGTTCTACGGCATCAAGGGTGGCGTGTTCACGCTGCTTTCGGGTGGCCAGCACTACGTGCTTGGCCCGCCCGGAACCTTCATCGGCGAAAGCAACGAGATCGCGTTTGCGACGATCATGATATTGCCGCTGCTGTGGTACGCCTGGCATGTGGCGGAGCGCGGGTGGGTGCGCAAGTGCCTGCTCCCGGCGGCTGCCCTGTGCGTGCTGTCGGTGCTCGGTTCGCAGTCACGCGGCGCGCTGCTCGCGCTCGTCGCGATGCTCGGCATGCTGTGGCTGAAATCCTCGGGAAAGCTCGTCACGGGCACCCTCGGGTTGCTCGCGCTTGGGCTGGCGCTGCTTTTCATGCCGCCCGAATGGATGGAGCGGATGCAGAGCATTCCGAACTACCAGGAGGACCCCTCCGCGCTCGGCCGCATCAACGCCTGGTGGTTCTCGTTCAATCTGGCCAACGACCATCCGATTCTCGGCGGCGGTCTGCAGACCTTCACGCCGGAACTGTTCCTGGTGTACGCGCCGAACCCGACCAACTTCCATGACGCGCACAGCATCTTCTTCGAGGTGCTGGCGGAGCAGGGATATGTCGGACTGGTGCTGTTCGTCACGATGGGCCTCTTGACGCTCTCCATGGCGGGCAGGACGCGACGCATGGCCAGGGACGCGGGAGGACCTGTACTGGGCGTCGCTGCTGGCCGGAATGCTGCAGGTCGGGCTCGTCGGTTACCTCGTGGGTGGACTTTTCCTCGGCCTCGCTTATTTCGACCTGCCGTACTCGTTGATGGCGCTCGTGGTTGCGACCCACGGTGTAGTCGTACGAGAGACACGCACGGAGCACCCGGCCGCAGCAGTCAATGTCGTGCAAGCGAGTCCGGCGGGGTCGAGGCCGTGAGGCGGGGGCTCGCCGTTCTTTATTACCATCGCGTTGGCAGCGAGCATGACCCGCTGCGCAGAGGCATCGCGACCGCCGCGGAGTTCCGGGCACAGATGCGTACGCTGTCGCGTTTTTTCCGGCCGATGGCCATCGCGGACGGTTTGCGGGGACTACGGGCGGGGAAACTGCCGTCCCGAGCCGTCGCAGTCACCTTTGACGATGGATATGCAGACAACGTGAGTCTGGCATTGCCGATTCTCAAGAGCGAGGGTGTGCCCGCGACCTTTTTCGTTGCGACGTCCTATCTGGACGGTGGGCGAATGTGGAACGACACGGTCATCGAAGCGTTGCGGCGAATGCCGCCGGGCGAGTACCCCTTCCAGCACGGCGGGATCGGCGCAATAAGCGTACCCGTCGACGTCACGGAGCGACGCCCGCTGGTGCCGCGCCTGCTCAACGCGATCAAGCATTTGCCGCAGGTGGAGCGCCAGGATGCGGCGGACACTCTGGCCAGCCTTGCCGGCTCACCGCTGCCGTCGGACCTCATGATGCGCCGGCGGGATGTCGCAACGCTGGTCGACGCAGGCATGGAAGTAGGTGGCCACACGCGCACTCATCCGATCCTGAGTGGTCTTTCCTACGTGGAAGCTGAGAAGGAAATCGTGGGTGGCCTGGAGGACCTGGCGTCACTGATCGGTCGCCGGCCGGCGCTCTTTGCGTACCCGAACGGCCGCCGGGGCCAGGATTATGGCGACCGTGAGGTGTCCATTCTTCGACGCGCGGGCATTGAGGCGGCGTTCGTGACGAATCGCGGCATAGTAAGGAGCAACTGCGATCCACTGCAAATGCCACGCGTGTCGCCGCTGCACACTCAGGCAACGCGTTTCGGTGTCGCCCTCTGGCTCGCGTATTCAGAGCCCGAGTGGCTGCCCGATTCGGCAGGCGTGCCGGTCGGCACCGTCAACGGCTGAATTCGGGCGCGGGTAAACCCGGTGCGGCATCGGCGTTTGCGGCGAGCCAGATTTCCAGCGCCATCAGCACCCAGACGAGCTCGCCGTAATACGCGGCGTGCCCCTCGCGGTGGAGTCGTAGCGTATCCCGGAGAAACTCGGCACGAAATATCCCGCGCTCTGCAAGGGACTCGATAGCCGACTCCGACAAGCGGCGCAGGCCCGGGTGCGTTCGTGTCCAGATGCCGAAGGGAAGGCCGAAGCCGTGTTTTTTCTTGTGGATGATCTCCTCCGGGAGCAACGACCGCGTTGCGTACTTGTAGAACCAGCGGAGCTCTTCACCCCGCATTTTCAGCGACCCCGGCACGCTGCAACTCAAATCGACGAGGGCGTGGTCGAGCATCGGATAGGCGACCGACATTCCGGCTGCCCGGCACGCGGTGTTCACTTTCACGAGGTCGTTGTCGTGCAGCGTGAATGCCCAGTCGAGAAACAACATGCGATCCACCGCATCCCCGCTGCTGCGGCGCCGCGAACTCGTCACGCCATAGACGCAGTGGCAGATCACCGTCGACGCGACGCGAGGAACCTGTCCGTGAAGACCTCGGAAAGCGCATGGCGATGCAGGTAGTTGTAGGTCTGCAGTCGGTCCGGCAACGGGACATTCGCCTGCGCAACGTATCGTGCCGCCTTACCGAACACGGAGGCCGGCCAGGAGCGGCCAAGCGGCTCGAGCAGGCGCTCGATGATCCCGCGGCGCAGCGGCGCGGGTAGCCTGAAATAACGTTCGAACAGCAGCTGCTTGGCGTAGCGCGAATTGCCGGCGAACAACTCGTCGCCGCCGTCACCTGCGAGCATCCGCGTGATGCCTGCTTCGCGAGCGACCAGCGCGCACTGGTACGCTGCGGCTATCGAGGAATTGCCGAACGGTTCGTCCGTCCCGCGCAACAACGCCGGCGTGACGGCCAGGACATCGTCGGGGGTCATGTAATACTCATGGCTGTCCAGCCCGAAATGCCGGGCCGCGATCCGCGCGTACTCCATTTCGTCATAATCATCGGCATCGAAACCGATGGAAAAGCTGCGCCCGGTCGCAGGCCTCAGACGTTCAGCCAGCAATCCTGCGACCGTTGAGCTGTCGAGACCACCGCTCAAGAACGCGCCGACTGACGCGTGACCGTCCATGCTGCGCGACACGGCCGAACGCAGGGTCTCGAGCAACGATTGCGACAGCGCGTCGACGTTGCGATCCACCTGGTCCTGAAAAGTCTCGAGTCGATAGCGCTTGACGCTGAGGTCCGTGGTGCTGCAGCGCAGGGCATGCGCACGGGGCAGTTTGCGGACGCCGCGAAAGACCGTCAGCGGACTCGGGACATGATGGAAGTAGAGGTACGCGTGCAACGCGGCCGGATCGAGGTCGGGGCGCTCGCCGGTTGCTGGAAGGGCGTCGGTGGCACGGCTCGCGAGTCGAAGCTGGTCCCGGTCCCGGGACCAGTACATGCCGTGCAGCCCCATGCGATCCACGGCCGCGAGGACTTCCCCACGCCGCAGATCGATGATGGCACCGGCGGCCTCGACGCCGGGCAGATCCGGCCAGGTGCCGGGGTCTTCCCGGTACGCCTCGAGCCATGCACGCGCGGTATTTGCTTCCCGTGCGTCCGAGCGGGCTGTTGCGCCAGCCGGCTCGACGACGCACGTCACGCCGATCTCGCCGTCCTCGGACCAATGAATCGCCTGAGACGATGCGGTTACGGCGCTCGCGTCGCGCGCGGTACGCAGAGTCTCAAGGTCAACACTCAGGTGCAAGGCGCCTACCCGCAAATGATCATCGTACGCACCGGGAGCCGCCCCTGCACCCACGCCTGGCGCTCCTGCAGTGGCGTCTGAGCAGGTCTAAGTCGACGGGATCGAGATGCCGGCTTTCGCGAGCTTGTTGCGCAGAGCCGGCAGAGGGTAACCGCCCGCATAGGCCTTCGACGCGTACGCAGCTGCGACCTCGTAATTCTGGCGCTCGAATTCGAGCAAACCGCGGTTGTAATACAGTTCCGCCGACTCGAGGCCGAGCTTTTCGGCCTGCGAGTACGCGACCCCAGCTTCGGCCAGCCGCCGCGCACGATGCAGGTAGGTTCCATAGAGCAGGTAGAGACGGGCATCCTTCGGCCGAAACGCAAACGCACGCTCGAAATAGCAATCCACCGGCCAGGGTCGATCGGACTGAGCCGGATTCTGGAGTTGGAATCGCGCCATGGAATCCAACGCCTGGTAATGATTGGGAATGTGACGGAGGGTGTAATGGATGTCGCCCGGTAGCTTGGCCGTCGTGCCTCTGATCAGCGCTGCGACCTCCGGCGTGAAGTGATGCCTCACGACGATGTTGACCTTTCCCTGGTCCGCCGGGTTATTCACGTCGATCGGCCGGCCGAAATTGTTCTGGTCGAGCGGGCCGCCGCACAGCGCGTTCGCAGGCGAGCACGCAATTGTCCCGGCGAGGCACAGCGACCAGACGAGCCAGCGGCGCGATGCGTTCGGGCGCAGGTCGATCATGGTCAAGGCGTGATTCCCCGCTGTCTGGCAATGGTGCATTTGACCAGCCCGGACAGGCTCCGTTCAACGACCAGGTCACAAAGCCCGGCGGCGGAACCAGTCGGAGCGCCGAGTGTCTGCCACGCCGCTGCCGGTCAGCGCGCGACCGGATCGCTTCGCGACGCTTCGCGTCGAGTCGGATCACCGGCCGCCGGCCCGCGGCAGCGCGGCATGCACGTACGGCGCCACCGACGATATCATCAGCTGCCAGCCGAAAACCACGAGAAACACCCCCCACCCGAGACGCCGCGCTCCCATGCGCGCCTGGGAGGCGCTGGAGGCCAGATTGAAGCTCGGGATGCGCTCAGGACCCGGTAGCCACCCCGGCGCAGAAACTCGTGGGCGGCGTCCCAGAGCCTCACGAACAGCAGGCCGCCGCGCTCGTCGGGCTGCAGGAATATGTCGTAATCCCAAGCCGCCCGGCGCGCGCGAGCTCGTAACGGGCCCCAGTTCGTCTTCCTCGTACGGGGCGGTCGAAAGCCACGTGTAGCCGGCGAGCCGGCCGTTTCTCACGGCACCAAGGCAAAAATTACCATTGCGCCGAACCCAATAGCCGTATTTCACGCGACGGACATGCCGGCCGAACACTCGGGGCAGGAGCCGCGCGAGCAGGTACAGTGGGGCGTCCACGAGGCCGAAGTCCCGCAGCGTCGGCTTGGAGGTCAAGACGCAGTGAGCCCGTTCAATGCCATCGCAGGCGGGAGACGCGTATGTTGAAAGCTGCGCCGCCCGCACGGCAACATCGCCGAGCGTGGTCGCTTGCCGTACGCGACTGCACCGCGACGTGCGCCGCGACGCTCGCGGCGATGTCCGCGGCAGCGGCGCCGTCACCGCTGCAACGTCTCGAACCGGGGCAGTGGTACGAGATTCCGGATTCCGCGCTGCGCGCCGCTGCAGCCCGGCGAGGCGCCGATGCACCTGTGGGGAAGATCACGGCCTGGAGCAGCGCGGCTTTCGATCCGCAATCCGATCGCCTGCTGGTCTGGGGTGGAGGGCACGAGGACTACGCGGGCAATGAGGTGTACGCCTTCGACCTCGGAACGCTCGAATGGACACGCCTGTCCGAGCCCAGTCGACCGGATCGCGATCGCGGCGATTCATACGCGGACGGTGCCCCGCGATCACGCCACACATACAACTACATCGAATTTCTGCCCGCGCAACGGCGCCTGATGTCGTTCGGCGGAGCGTCGCTCTATCCGCAGGGTGGCGCGCAGAGCCGCAGGATTTCGGAGTTCGATCCGGAAACGGGCACATGGGTCACCGGACGGCGCAGCGACGTCCCGGCGGGCGGCAGCTTGATCGGCGCGCATGCGCGGCTCGATCCTGCGAGCGGTGACGTGTTCTTCGTCCCCGCGCAGCGCGGCGCGCTCGCCCGGTACTCGCCGTCCGAGGATCGCTGGCGCGGCGGCTGGGAGCCGGGATTTGTCCGGGTCCACGCGACGGCCGCGATCGACCCGAAGCGCAGGCTGATGGTGTTGATCGGCAGCGGTACCGACAAGCCGCAGGCGCTCCGCTGGAACCTGGATCGACCAGGGCGGTGCACGGACCTGCGCACAGTGACGTCCGGCGACAAGGACATTGAACGGGCGTACGCCCCGGGCTTCGATTTTCACGGACCCTCCGGCCGCTTTGTCGCATGGTCCGGGGGCACGGATGTCTACGTGCTCGATCCCGACGATTGGCGCTGGACCCGGTATGCGCCCGCGCCAGGCAACACCGCGGATCCCGGCCGGCCGCTTTCCAGCGGCACCTTCGGTCGATTTCGCTACGTGCCGGGTCGGGACATCTTCGTACTCATGAACGGTGTGAACCGCAACGTGTTCGTGTACCGGCTTCCAACCCTATAATGAAACGCATGCCTGCAAACAGCGAAACCATCGACGGTGTCCGCGCCGTACTCACCCGCAGCCTGCAGCTCGGAGCTCGCGGCGCGGCGCTGGCCCGTGATACGCCGCTGCTCGGCGGGCTGCCGGAGCTCGACTCGATGGCCGTCGTGCATGTACTCACGGCGCTCGAGGAAAACTTCGGGATCATCGTCACCGACGACGACGTGTCCGCGGAAACCTTTGCCACGTTCGGCAGCCTCGCGGATTTCGTCGAGTCGAAGCTTGCGGACTGAATCGGGCTCGCCTTGTCACGGTCATCGTTCGAGCCGACTCCGTTCTTCCTCGACGGACCGGTGGGAAAACTGTTCTGCCTGCACTTCCCGCGATCGACGCCTGGTCGGGCGCGTCGCTGCGCACTCGTGCTGCCGCCGTTCGCGGAAGAATTGAACAAGAGCCGCCGCATGGTCGCGCTCGCCGCTCGCGCGTTGCAGCGTGCAGGGCACGACGTGCTGCTCATCGACCTGTACGGCACCGGTGACAGTGCCGGTGATTTCGCGGACGGCTCGCTCGCGGTGTGGCGCGACGACCTTGCCTGCGCCGTCGGCTGGCTCGCCTCGTGCGGCACGACACATCTCGACGTGCTGGCCGTGCGCGCCGGCGCACTGCTGCTCCCCGGGATCAAGCCGCCCGCCGGCTTGGCGAAGGGGCGGGTCGCGCTGTGGCAACCCGTCATCAGCGGGCGGACGCTCGTGTCTCAGTTCTTGAGGCTCCGCGTCGCCGCGGCGATCGGCGGATGCCGGGACTGCGCGGCCGGTCCACGATGGGCGGGCGACGCTCCGCGACAGGGGACGACTCGAGGTCGCGGGCTACGATCTCACGGAGCAGCTGGCGTCCGGCCTCGAGGCGATCGACGATCCGCTCGCAGATGCCATCCAGTGGGAGCGGCTGACCTGGCTCGAGGTCGTATCGGAAGGCGCGACCGAACCGACACCGGCGTCGCGGCGAGCGCTCGCGGCCCTGCGGGAGCGTGGCGCCGCCGTCGATACGGCGGTGGTCGCCGGCGAGCCGTTCTGGGCGACGCCCGAGATCGCCACCGTGCCCGCGCTGGTCGACGCGACTGTCGCAGCGTTGGCCGGAGGCGGGACGTGAGCGAGGAACATCCCGTGTGCATCGACTCGGGCGGCCGCTTGCTGATCGGCATGCTGCACCGTCCGGAGTCCGCCGATACGCGCCGGGCGGTCGTGGTTCTCGTGGGCGGTCCGCAGTACCGCGTGGGAAGCCATCGCCAATTCGTCCTGCTGGCACGTGAACTGTGCCGGCGCGGCATCGCGGTGCTGCGTTTCGACTTCAGCGGCATGGGCGACAGCGACGGCGAGCACCCGGGCTTCGAGCATGCCGACGACGACATCCGTGCCGCGGTCGACTGTCTGCAGTCGCTGCAGCCGTCGATTCGCGAGGTTTGCCTGTGGGGCCTGTGTGACGCGGCCTCCGCAGCGCTGATGTACGCTCCGACGGACGCGCGCGTGACCCGCCTCATCCTGCTGAACCCGTGGGTCAGGACGAGCGAGGGGCAGGCGCAGGCGTATCTCGACCGTTACTACGGCCGGCGGCTGCGCAGCCGGCTCTTCTGGCGCAAGATTTTCACGGATCCGTCGACGCTCATTCGCGCCGCGTCGGGGTACCTGGCGATCCTGCGCACCGCGAGTCGAGAGCCTGGGGCGAGCGGTCGAGGCGGTCGCGCGGATTCCTATCTCGCGCGGATGCTCCAGGCCGTGCAGGCCTTCACGGGGCAAACTCTGATCCTGCTCAGCGGGCAGGATCTGGTCGCGACGGAGTTCGAACTGCTTCAGCAGCGATCGCAGGACTGGCGGCGGGCCTTCGCGGCGCCGCGGGTCACGACGATGAAGCTGCCGGAGGCGACCCACACGTTCTCGCGTCAAGTCTGGCGTCACTGGGTCGAGCAGGCTTCGGCGCAGTTCGTCGGCGACGTTCACGCGGTCGACCCGAAGCCCGCGACGAGACGATGAGCGAAGCAAGCGCGCCCATCCTGCTGTTCGGGATGCCTCGGTCCGGCACGACGTGGCTCGGCAAGATTTTCGACAGCCACCCTCAGGTTCTCTACAGGCACGAACCCGATACCTGGCGGCGCCTTGAAATGCCGATCATCGCCTGTCCTGTCGAGCAGGTCCGCTACGAACGCGTGCTGCGCGAATACATCGAGTCGATGCCGTCGATTCGTGCCGATCGAGTCTGCGGCAAGCGCCCGCAGTTCCCCAAGGACTACGCATCGGCGTGGGCGATCCACCGCCACGCGGTCGCGTCGGTGCTGCATAAGGCACTCGCGCGGGCCGGGATCGAGACGCCGGCACCGACGCCGCCACAGCCTGGTGCGGGGCACTGTTATCGACTCGTCTGGAAGTCGATCGAATCGCTGGGACGGCTCGGACTCGTGCTCGACTGCCTCCCCGACGCACGGTCGGTGCACATCGTCCGGCATCCCTGCGGCTACATCGCCTCGGTGCTGCGTGGCGAGGCTGCCGCACGATTCGCGTACAACGCTGCCGAAGCGGATCTGCCGATCTATGAAATGCTGTCGCGTACGGAACCTGCGCGCCGCCGTGGGCTGACGATGCAACGCTTCCAGGACATGGGCGGCATCGAACGCCTGGCCTGGCGGTGGGTGATATTCAACGAAGTCGCGTTCGACGGCGCCGCAGCCAACCCGCGCAATCGGGTTCTCTACTACGAGGCACTGTGCGCGGCCCCAGAGGACACGACGCGCGAACTGTTCGCGTTCACCGACCTCGACTGGAATGAACAAACCGCCGCGTTTCTCAAGAGCAGCACGTCCCGGTCGCGCGCGGACTACTACAGCGTGTTCAAGGATCCGCTCGAGAGCGCGTGGCACTGGACGGGCGAGCTCGCCGCGACCGACGCTGCCCGCGTCGCGGAGGTGGCGGCGGGCTCAGTGATCGCGGCGCCCTATTTCGTCGCGAACGGCTGGAATCGGCCGGCGACGGGTTTCAGGGACAGCGGCTGATCCTGCTGCCTGGGCCGGCTTTCCGCTCGCGCCCCGCCCGAACTCGGGCACTGTGACTCAACTCGCATCGCGATTCTCGTGCGCCCACTCCAGGAATCGCCGCCGGCTCCAGATGCGGGCGAAGCTCCTGGGTGAATATTCTCCCGCTTGGTAGAGTCGGCGCCGCGTACCGCTCTTCAAGGTGGCGTCGGCAACGACTTCCTCGCTCTGGCCGATGCCGAGGGTGATTGCTCCGTGGCTCGAGGCAAATCGGGGGAGAAAAGCGAGGTGTGGGCTGATCGAGGCGATGGCAGGATCGTAGTACCAGGCCGCGTTATAAAAACCCTTCAGTGTCGGGTTACTCTCGAAGAGTCGCACAGCCAGCAGGTGAGCCTCCACGTAGTCTCGCTCCGTCAAGGGACGGTCCATCTGCTTCGGCAGATGAATTGCCAGCGTGGGTCCGAAACCGCGCATTTCCAGCGCTAGATACCGTGCAAGGCGCCAGGCGTCCGCCGGGGCTGAACGAACGAGGTGAGAACGGGGAACTGCGCCCACTTCGGCGTGGTAGATACCGAGGGGAAGGCGACGACCGAACAGGACGAGGCAGTCGTACACCATCCTTTCGTCCGTGAGACGCGCACGGAAGTCGTCTCCGGTCGCGAGCAACCGACGGATTCGGTCTTCGACGAGCGGCGCCGTTCCCTTCAAGCCGAACGGCGCGAGTTCCCGAGTAAGCGCGCGACGCATCAGCGCCAGCAGCAGCTTCCAGCCGAACGGACCCGCAGCCTCCGGTGCCTTGCCAAAGCGGCCGGCCAGTAGCTCGATGCGCCTTCGCAGCTCAGCGTCGTCGAGCTCCGCCCAGCGATCCAGTTCGCCGCTTTCGGGAACGGCAAGGCCCACGTCGGGAAGGGTTGCCTCTTGAGCGCTGATGCGCTCGAGGAGGGTCAGGTCACGTTCCATGGTTCCCCTTCGCTGGGCGTCGTTAGCGTCGCGACGGAGCAGGGACAGCCATGGCAGAAACGCCACGTCGTGATAGCGCGCATCGGAAAACGCCGATCATGCCAATCGCCTGCGCTTCGAACACAAGCTCCTGCTTCAGTCACGCTTGACCTCGCTGGTAATGTGAAGAGCCGGTTCAAAAAAATCCTTGTGCGGCAGATCCCAGCGCACGGCGCTGATCCGATCAGGAAACACATTCAGTTCGATCATCGCAGGACCGGTCGGCGTGATGGCGACATCAATACCGGCAAAACGCATGCGCGGGAATACCGACACGGCTTTGGCACCCAGCGCCAGCGCTTCTGGCCAGAACGGTACCGTCCGACCAGACAGCTCAACGCCGGTATCGGGATGCTGCAGGATCGGTTGATGTGGTCGGCGCAAATCCAGCCCGGCACGCAGACGACCGGTGGCCATGTCGACCACGCAGGCAAAGCCACCGCTGGACGTATTGTCGACCTGACTGCCGGCCCGGCCAACGCGCAAGATGGCGTGACGGGCGCGAAAGTCTCCCTGCTGCTCCAACACCCAAATGCGCAGCGTATTCACGGAGCTGGCGTTGATCGCCGCCATATCTGGGTGCTGCTGCAGATACTCTTCCAGCAACCAGCCGTCTGTTGCTTGCAGCAATTTTCCGCCCACTCGGCCAGGGTCCAGCGCTGGCCGCTGATCGGATGCTGGACGCTGCTGGCATCAGCCGCGATATCCAATGCGGCGAAACTGCGACCACCAACCTTCCACCGCTTTGAAGCAAATGCGCTGGCCGGCAAATGCCGTCAGCACACGATGCAGATCAGCAGCATTGCACAACGGGCCACCCTTGTGATCGCCGCCTCGGTGGCTGTGAAAAAACCCGACAAAGCGTGGAGTGGCAATGCCAAACAGGCTTAACGTGGCTTTTTCCAGCACTTTGTGCTGTGACGCTTTTTGATATTCGGCCGGATTGATCGCGAACAGCAGCCGATCGTATTCGCGATAATTGGCATGCCGCCATTTGTCGCGAAACGCGATATCGCGGCGCCAGAACCGCGCCACGTGGTAGTAATTGGGTCCGATATCGCGAACCAGTTTCAGCACCAGCATTTCCAGCAGCTGGCGGCCAACCGGCAGCCCCCCATGACGCGCAGCATCACGGCTGGCACTGACAATCCGGCGCAAGGCTTGCAATCCCGGCACGTATTACCCTCCGTGCAGCGCCAACTGAGGATGACGTGCAATCACGTCAGGCTGACGCAGGATGCATCGATCACCAGGTTGTTCGTAAGCGAGACGCTGGTCAGGGTTGCGCTCGATACCGTTCAGGTTCACGGCGGCCATGGTTTCATGGCGGAGCACGAAGTGGAACGCACACTTCGCGATGCCGTAGGCAGTACCATCTATTCGGGAACGTCCGAGATGCAGCGAAACATGATTGCACGGTGGTCAGGGTTGTAGGCGCACGGTGAGGTCTGCGCTACCTGGTCATCCGGGCCAATCCCCGCCACAGGTACCGATTCTTCGTCCAGTCGGCGCGCGCCGTATCGTAGACGGCGAAGTGGTCCTCGATGATCCGACGCCACTGGCGAGTCCGCTGCACGTAGGCGCGCCCGTTCCTGCCGAGCCGGTTCCGGAGCTCTGGATCGTCGGCAAGCGTGCGGATCCTGGCCGCCAGATCGGCGGAGTCGTCGGCCCGGTGGATGAGGCCGGTCTCGCCGTCGGTGATCAGCTCGATCAGACCGCCGACGCTCGATCCCGATCACCGCCTTCTCCATCGCCATCGCTTCGAGCGGCTTCAGCGGAGTGACCAGCTCGGTAATCCGCTTGCTGTGTCGCGGATACGCCAGTATGTCGACGACCGAGTACATCGCGCCGACCTCGCTGTGCGGCACCTTCCCCGGATGGAGGATCCGGTCGGAGAGCCCGGCGTCCGCCGCAAGCTTCCTGCACTCCTCGTACGTCGTCCCCTCGCCCACGATCAGCCCGCGCAGATCGTCACGGCCGTGCCTGATCAGATCGATCAGCGCCCTCACCAGCAGCGGCACTCCTTCGAAGTTGGCGAACGTTCCGATGTACGCGACCACCGTCTTCCCGGAGAGGCCGAGCCGCTGCGCCAGCGCTTCGTCGCGCGCGCGGGGCGCGAAGCGATCCACGTCGACTCCGTTCGGGATCACGAACACGGAGCGCTCGTCGATGCCGCGGTGAACGAGCTCTTTCTTGATCCCCTGACAGATGCCGATCAGCGCGTCGGCGTTCCGGGCGAGCAACGTCTCCGCCTTCTGGATCGCGACGTACTTCGGCGATCCTTCGACGCTGGTTCCATGATCGACCGAGGCGTCCTCCCAGAAGGCGCGGATCTCGTAGACGCAGGGCAGCCCGAGCTGGCGGGACGCGAGGAAGGCGGGGATGCCGCACAAGATCGAGCTGTGGCCGTGGATCAGATCCGGCTTCTCGATCTTCGCCACCTCCACGATCCGCCGGCGCAGCTCGTTGATCTCCAGCGCTTCCTTCACCACAGCCCGGTCGAGCCTTTTCTGCGCGTGCGAGCGGTGGTACCGGATGCCGTCGAGCTCCTCCATCGCGACACCCTCGTCGTTCTGGTGGCGCACGCTGGTGAGGACCACCGGATCCATTCCGAGCGCCTTATGGCTGTTCACGATGTAGCGGCTGCGGGACGTGTAGCCCGCGAGCATCGGGATCGAGATATCGAGTACGTGAAGCACCCGCATGAAGGGATACTATCAGCTCGCCTGGCGAGCGCAACGCATGCGCGGAGCCGAGGTGCGAGCAGAGCGGGCGGTTCACTTATCGGTCGAGGCTCGGGGTGGCGGCTGGATCGCGTGGCGAGCCGCATTCGTGCAGGACGCGATCAGCGTCGAGGTTGCCAGTCGACCGGCTTGTAGACCCAGACCTGGCCCTCAGTGGCGTTACCAAGACCCATCATCACGTCGTGGCTGGGAATGTACTTCCACTTGCCGAGGATGCCGGCCGTCATCCGCACCGCGGGGAAGTCGGCGCCGGAGACCGGGGCGGCACTCACGGTCCAGCCGCTCGCGGTGAAGGCGGGTCCCGAAGCCGGCGGCCTGAGATACCACACTGCGCCGCCACCGTCCCACAGCACGAATGCGGAGCGCACCGGGTCGAAGTCCATGCCATGCAGGTTGACAGCACGAATCGACCGTCGCCGTCCGAGGGCACGAACCTGAGCGGTTCATTGGCCGGGCCCGGCGTCGCCACGTTCCACATGACGATGCCAAAGGACCCGAGTACCTGCGCGGTGCGGAGATAGAGCTTGCGCCCGGGGTCGTAGGCTCCGGCACCCTGGTCGGAATAGCTTCTCGATCCCGGTCCAATGAGATCTCCACCGATCCAGCGACGGATCGGCGGGCGCAGGCATCGTGTAACGGAAGAGATCGCCGCCCGCGTGTGGTGCCTCGGAGACGAGCACCGACTCGACGCCATCCTCGACGACGTACGCGGACGTCCCGTTCACGAACGAATCCGGCCGCGCTGCACCGACGCCGTTCGTGACGATGCTGTCGCGATTCATCCACATTTCGCCGCCGGTCACCCCGGGAAACGCCGCGGGCGCGACCTGCGAGCCGTTCCTGCCGCCGACCATGTCGCCGGACGCGCGGCTCGGATCCCAAAGGTAGGGGCCGGTCCTCGTGACGCCGTCGTCCTGGAGGAAGTACTGCCCGGTATTGTAGATCGCACCACCGAAGGTGATCAGCCGATCGAGCAGCGGCAGAAACTCGAGGTTGTCGTAGGTATGTGACGACATCGGCGCGCTCGACGCCCCGTCGATCGTGAAGAACCGCGCGTCACCGAACGGCGCGACCACGGCGCTCGGCAGCGACGCGCGCTCCCAGCGCAGCGTTCCGGCGTCGAAACGGTAGACGTCGTTACCGGCGTAGTCGGCGTGCCCTCCGCCCCAGATGATCAACTGTCTTCGATTATCGTCCCAGGTCATCGCACCCCAGGCCGTGATGATCTTGCCCGGGTTGCCCATCGGCACGTCGTTCAGGCGGGCGCGCTGCGCGACCGGCGTCCAGACGTCCTCGAACCGGTTGATGTTGACCTTGATCCAGGACCCCGCGGGCGCCGACGCGATGCGCTCCATCAACGAGCTGCCGGTGACCGGCGACTGGACGCTGACGGTCACAGATCCCGTATCGGATCCATCCTTGCCATCACTGACCGTATACGTAAACGAATCCGAACCGACGAACCCGGCGCGCGGCACGTACGTTATCGTTTCATCGGAGTTGATCCTCGTGCGGCCGTTCGCGGCCTGTCCGGTCATCGCGACACGCAGCGCATCGCCGTCATCATCGGCGTCGTTGGCCAGCACCCGAACGGTGACCTCCAATCCGGCTCGTGCATGAGCGATGTCGTCGACGGCGAGGGGTCGGTGGCGGCTCGTGACCGGCGTGGGCGTGACCGGCGTGGCCGTGACCGGCGTCTGCGCCTCGGTGCCGGGCGCGTCGTTCCGACCGGCAAACCGGCCAGGCGAGAAGAGTCCGTCGTCGTTCCGGCAGCCGGCGAGGGTGATCAGGAGCACGCCGGCGGCAGCCACCTTCAGGCGTGGCAACGCGTCCATGTCCGTCCTGCGCCCCGTCAGAGGCTGAACCAGTTCGGTATGTCGATCGGCGCCGGCTGCTGGCCGGGGTGCTGCTCGCCGCCGACGAATACAACCGGGCGCGGCGGGGGCGGGTACGCCCAGGGCCCCGGCCCGTGCTTCGTCACGAGCGACGGCGCCGTGTAAAAGTCGAGCTCGAACCAGCGCTGCGGGTCGGTCATGTCCGTCGGAAGCCAGCCCTCGTAACGATTGTTCGCGAAGAACGTGACGCTGCGTTCCGACCAGTTGGGCGGCACCGTGCCCCAGAACTCCGCGCGGCCTGAGGCGACACATCGGTGCGCGGCGCCGTCCCGTCGTCGCGAAACACTGCTTGGCGCCGGTTCGACTCATCGAGCCACCGGAAGCGGTTGTAAGCGACGTAATGCTTGAACGAATAGGGATTCGCCGGGTCGGCGATGTCGTAGGACCGCACGGCCTCCCAGAACTCGGGATTGACGAACGTCTCCGGTCCGCGGTGAAGCCGGGAGGCGCGAATCCCGGAGGGAGCGAGCTTGTCGGCGGCTCGTGGCTGATATCGGGGTATACCGGCGAGTCTCCGGCCCACATGGCGTGGCGTGCGCGCAGGAACACGAGTCCGTTCGAAACGCCCCAGCGTTCCTGCGAGAAGGCGCCAACCAGTTCGTTGTTGTAGATGACGATGTCCGCGACGCTCGCGACGTCGATGAGCTTGTCCGCGCGCATGCCGGCCGCGAGATTGTCCTCGTCGAGTACCGCGCTCAGGTAGCTGTTGCGGATGCTGACGAACGGGCGCGTTGACTTGACGATGCTGCATTCTTTTGACCCGGTTACGCGGATGTTGTTGATCGACAGATGCGAGTCCAGGCGCCCCTCGATGTACATCTGATGTTTCAGGTTGCTCTGCCAGCCCATCTGCGAGCCGTGGAAGTTCCAGAGCCAGTAGCGCCAGCTGACGTTCGCGTAGGGTCGGCCGGGAGAGGTCTTGAACCCGTTGTCGTCGCGGGTCGAATCGTGCTGATAGACCCGCGTCACGTAGATGTTCGAGTCGTGATCGGGCAGGTGGACGGTTGTGTGGACTGCCGTAGCATCGAGTTCCAGGTTCTTCAGATACCCGGTCTCGAGCGCATCGAGGACGAGCCCATCGCCGACCAGCACGGGTCGCGTCCCGGGTTCGCCGAGGATGTAGAGGTTCAGCGGGTTCCGAGTGAGATAGAAATCGCCGGTGTACCGGCCGGGCGTCACGACCAGCACATTCGGTTCTGCGTATGATGCCTCGGCCCGCAACCGTCGCCTCATGTCCTGCCATGACGCGCTGCCCGAGTCGATGCCGATGCCGGGAAAGCGGCGAGACGCATCGGTCCCCCAGGCGATCGTGGGTGCGAGCACGCGCACGTTGAATTCCTCGGAGACAGCGTTCTGCGACGGTGCGCGCAGCTTCACACGCGCCGTTTCGGTGCCGGAGCCCGAGCCGTCGTAGCTCAGCAGCCCGGTCGCGGCGTCGTAGCGCACGCCGACGAGCGACCCCGTGACGTACTCGAGCTCGGTCGCGATACGCGGTTTCCAGCCGCTCTGGTTGTCGAGGTCACCGGGTGTCCATCGGTTCAGCGTGTCGATGTGGAATATCCCGAGCTGCTCCGATTCGCGGTAGCCACGCACGAACACGATCTCGGGAATTTCCGCGAACCGGAACGGGCCGCCTGCCGACGGCATCGTCGGCGCCGGCGGGCCCGATGCGGGCGCCGGCGCGTCTACTTTGATCGTGAACGGCGGCAGCGATCGCGCGAGGTTGCCGTCAGTGACCGAGATGGTCACGCCGGCGAACGTGCCGACGTCATCGGCGGCGGGCGTACCGGACAGGGTGCCGGTGGCTGCATCAAAGTTAGACCAGCCCGGTCGATTCGTGACCTTGAACCGCAGCGCCTGTCCGTCCGGGTCGGATGCGCGAGGTGTGAACTTGTAACGCTCCGCCGGCGCGCACCGCGGTCTTTGGCGAACCGCTGATCGTCGGAGCACTGTTCAGCGTTCCGGCCGTGAATCCGTCGTCGTCGTCCCTGCAGCCACCGAGCATTACCACCGACAGGCTGAGCGCAACTGCGACGAGTCCGGATCTTGCACGCATGTATGTAAACCTCTGTCCCAGCGACCTCAGCGCAACGCACGGATCGACCGGCGTCGTGTCGCGCAACAGGGGCAGTGGACCAGCGCCGGCGAAACCGGCAGCCTCGAGAGGAATGACGGGGCGCGGGCAGACGTTCCCGGCGCTCCGGCAACCCCGCTATCCCCGCGATCGTTCGCCCGGGGACCGGAGGCTTTGCGTCACCGCCTTGCGGCGGTTTTGCCCTTGGTGCGTCGAGTGGAAGTATTCGCCAGCCGCGGCCGGAACGGCTGCGACCTGATTCTCAGCTTTCGATCGCTGTTTTTTCTTCCGCCGGAGAGGCTGCGGAGCACATTGTCAAATCAGCAATTCCAGCGGCGGCGGATGACTCAGAAAGCCGAGCGGGCTTGCGCTCAGTCCGTACGCGCCCGACTGAAACACAGCGACCAGGTCGCCTTCATGCGCCTGCGCGAGTTCCATGCGGTCCGCGAGCAGGTCGAGCGGCGTGCACAGCGGTCCGACGACGGAGGCGGTCTCGCGCGTGGACGCGCCGATGCGGTTTGCGATCAGCACCGGATAATTCTTCCGCAGCACCTGTCCGAAATTACCGGACGCGGCGAGATGGTGATGCAGCCCGCCGTCGGTCACGAGAAACACCTGGCCACGCGAAATCTTGCGATCCAGCACGCGGCACAGATAGACACCGGATTCACCGACGAGGTAGCGGCCAAGCTCGAGCACGACTTGCGCGTGGGGCAGCGCCGTCCGGATCCGCGGCGCGAGCTCGCGCAGATTCGCGGCGATCGGCGCGAGGTCGAGCGGTTTCTCGCCGGGGAAATAAGGGATGCCGAACCCGCCGCCGAGATTGAGCAGCCGCACCGGCGCGGGCGCGTGACCCGCGAGCTCGATCGCGAGCGCCGCCGACTTCTGCTGCGCGTCGACGAGCACGTCGGCGCGCAGGTTCTGCGAGCCGCTGAATATGTGAAAACCCCAGAACTCGAGCGGCAGCCGCCCCAGATCTGCGAGGAGGGCCGGGACGCGCTCGGCATCGACGCCGAACTGCTTGGGGCCGCCCGCCATCTTCATGCCGGAGGACTTGAGCTCGAAGTCCGGGTTGACCCGCACCGCGACCTTCGGGCGCACCATGGCGCGCTCCGCGATCGTCGCGATGCGCCGCATTTCGAGCGGGGATTCCATGTTGATCACGATGCCGGCGCCGACTGCCTGCTCGAGTTCCGCCACCGACTTGCCCGGTCCTGCGAAGCTGATGTCGGCGGGCTTCGTGCCGGTCGCGAGCGCAAGCTGCATCTCGCGTGCCGATGCGACGTCGAGGCCATCGACCAGGCCAGCCATGTGCCGGATCACTTCCGGCATCGGGTTCGCCTTGATCGCATAGTGCAGCCCGATTTCAGCGGGCAATGCCGCGCGCAGTCCGTCGACCTTGCGATCCATGACGCTGCGGTCGTACACGTAAAGCGGCGTACGGCCCGCTTCGGCGACGATCTGCGACACGGTCCGGCCGCCGATCACGAGCTCGCCGTCGCGGGCCTCGAACCACGGGTGTGCCGGGTGCTGCGCGAATGCATCAAGGCTCATGCCGTCGGCTCGAAAATACCGCGCACGCGTGCCGCGAGCGCGGGCCGGTCGAACTTTCCGTTCGGGTTGCGCGGCAGGCTCGCGAGCCATTCGATCCGCTGCGGAACCATGTAGGTCGGCATCTGCGCGCGGCAGTGTGCGAGCAGCCGTTCCGCGCCGTCGATAACCGCGCCCGCCTCCGGCGGCGACGCGATCACGACAATCGCCTCGCCGAGCGCGGGATGCGGCGCGGCCACGGCCACAGCGTCGCCGACCAGCCCGGATGCGTAGACGATCTCCTCGACCTCGGTGGGGCTCACGCGGTAGCCCGACGTCTTGATCATCTCGTCACGACGCCCGACGAAGTACAGGAAGCCCTCGGCGTCCCTGCGGACAGTGTCTCCCGACCACACTGCCATCTCGACCAGTGGCAGCTCGGTGCGGCGTCCCGGCAGCGGCTTGAAGCGCTCAGCGGTCTTCGCCGGATCGTTCCAGTATCCCAATGCGACCAGCGAACCGCGCTGTACGAGCTCGCCCGGCTCATCGGGCTCGCACGGTGTGCCGTCGGGGCGCACCACGAGGATTTCCGCATTCGGGATCGCCTTGCCCATCGAGTCGGGCCGCCGGTCGATCTCCTCGGGCGGAAGGTAAGTGCCGCGGAACGCCTCAGTCAGCCCGTACATCAGGAATGGCCGTGTCCGCGGCAGGGCTGCCCGCAACCTGGTGAGCGTGGCGCGCGGCATCCGTCCGCCTGAATTCGTGATGTAGCGCAGATGCGCGTCGGTTCCTGCGGGCCACGCGAGATCGGCGAGCTGTATCCACAACGGCGGCACCGCGGCGAGGCCCGTGATGCGGTCCCTCTGCACGGCGGTGACGACGTCCTTCGCGAACAGGTGATCGATCAGCGAGACGCTCGCGCCGACCAGGAACGCGGTCGTGAGTTGGCTGAAGCCGTAGTCGAAGCTGAACGGCAGTACTGCGAGCAACCGGTCGTCCGGCGTGTTTCCGAGGTACTCGACGACGCTGTGCGCGCCGCAGACCAGGTTGCGATGGGACAGCACGACGCCCTTCGGGCGACCCGTACTCCCCGACGTGTACAGGATCGCGGCAACGTCGAGATCGATGACGCGCGCCGGGGGTTGCGACGCCGAAGCGAGCAGCTCCGCCCAGGTGAGCATTCGGATCCCGGCCGGCAGGCGCGGGCGCCGGCGGCGTCGCCGGCCGTCGTAACGATCATCCTGATCGTCTGCGACTGGCTGATCTCAGCGGCGAGCTCACGCAGCCGGTCCGGCGAGGTCACGAGCGCCGTCGCGCCCGAATCCCGGAGGATGTGCCCGACCTGCGCACTCTTCAGCAGCGGATTGACCGGGACGAACACGCCGCCTGCGTGGCTCGTGCCGAAGCAGGCGACGACGGTCTCGATGCGCTTGTTGAGATAAATCGCAACGCGATCCTGCCGGTCGAGGCCCGCCGCGCGCAGACCGGACGCGGCGGTATCGATCGCTTGGGCAAGCTCGGCGTACGTGGTGGCCTCGGCCTGCTGGCGAAGCGCGACCCGGTCCGGCATGCGATCGGCGGTCGACAGTGGCAGGGAAGCGAGCAGGGCGCTCATCGTGCGTCTTGGGGCCTCGGCCGGTATCCGGGTAGTTTAGCGGGCCATGCCTGGCCAAAAAGGTGAAACGCTTGGCAGCGGCCGGGTCACTACGACGCGCCGGATCCAATCGACGAGTTGAGCCATGTAGTCGGCGCCGGTCCGAGTGGTGTGCCGGCTTGTGACGGTACGCGAGACGTCGGGCGCGCGATAGTCTAGGCTTTCACGCCGCGAACCCGGCGTTCCCGCGAGCATCAACTGCCGTCCATGAAATCCGCGTTTCTCAGGGCCTGTTCCCAGATCGGCATCTCGCGCATGGTGCGCGGGCTCACCGCTCATGGCATCCGGATCCTCGCCTACCACGGTTTCTGCAACGACGACGCGGCCGATTTCCAGCCGATGCTGTTCATGCGCGCAGCGACGTTTCGCACGCGGATGGCGCGGCTCGCAGGCTCCGGGTACCGGGTGATCGCGCTCGAGGAGGCCGTGCGGCGCCTGCGCGCCCGCGACATCGCGCCCGGGCTGGCGGTGATCACGATCGATGACGGGTGGCACGGCATCCATGAGCACGCACTCCCGGTGCTCACCGAGCTTGGAATGCCGGCGACCGTCTACGTGGCGAGCTACTACGCCGAACGCCAGCTTCCGGTCTTCAACGTGCTGTGCCGCTACCTCGCCTGGAAATGTCCGCATGAGCAGGTGATGCTCGCAAGTTTCGGGCCCGGTCTCGACGGGCGCCACGCGCTGCCGGACCGCGGTTCCCGCGAGCGGCTTGCGGCACGGTTCGCCTGCCAGGTGGACGAGCTGCCGCGCGCTGCGCGCATGGATTTCGTGCGCCGCGTGGCCGCGGCGCTCGACGTCGATCTCGATCCGCTGCTCGGCCGCCGCACCTTTCACCTGATGTCGGCTGCGCAGTTGCGCGAGCTCGTGCGCAACGGGCTCGATCTGCAGCTGCACACTCATCGCCACCAATTCCCGCCCGGCGACCGCACGGACTGCGAGCGGGAGATCGAGGAGAATCGCGCGTTTCTGCAACCGATCGCCGCGAACCGCCTCGAGCATTTCTGCTATCCGAGTGGCGAGTATCAGCCGCACCAAAAGGACTGGCTGCGTGAATTCGGCGTGGCCAGCGCGACGACGACGCGGCACGGACTCGCGTTTCCCGGCGGCGACGCGCTGGAACTGCCGCGGCTGCTGGATTCGGAAGCCTACGCCCCCGAACACTTCGATGCGGCGCTCTCGGGGCTCCTGAGCCTGTTGCGCGAACCGGGCCCGGCACTGCGCCGCATGCGCGCGGCTCGGGTCTGAAACTGCCGCGGCCGGTTGCCCCGGCCCCTGATCAGCGCAGACCAAGACACGTTACTCGTTGCAGGCCCCGTATGCGCCCGGGTATGCGAGGCTGCCCGGCGCGCGGCGGCGGGCCGTATCCGGATGCACATACTCGAATGCCGGACGCAGGTCGTCCGGCGCGTCGAGGTGCGCCTGTTCGTCACCGGGCTCGATCTCCCCCCGGCGCAGGCGGAAGTCGAGCCCGCGCGGGTCGGCGAAGACGCGCGCAGGGACGGTCCGGTTGCCGCGTGCCTCGGCCGGCCCGCGGATGTCCTGCCCGGCGGCGCCCGAGAACAGGTTGCCGACGACGAGCGCAGGCTGCGGTGAGCGATTGACGATGAACACCGGTTGGCTGCGGGCGCTGTAGAACGTGTTCCAGGCGACGCGCAAACGTCCCACCGGCGGGCGGCCCTTGTCCTCCGCGCCATAGCTCAGGATCGCGCCGTTCGGACTCGCCGCAGACTGCACGATCAGGTTGCCGATGACGGTCGTGTCGGTGCTGCGCGGGAAGTCGAGCTCGTAGCTCGATGGCCCCGCAGGCTCGTCGGCGAGCCGGTTGTATACGATCACGTTGCGCTTCGCGCGGCTTTTCAGCAGGTGCCCGATGTGCGCGCCGTACGAGCTCGAATAGCGCAATTCGAACCGACCGATCGCGCCGACGTAGAGGTTATGGGCCTGGCCACTGGCGTGCCCGTTGCGCGCGAACTCGCTGAACTCGATCAACAGCTCCTGTGCGGGGTCATTGTCGGTCAGTATTCCCATGTCGCTGTCATGAAAGTAACCGGCTCGGACCGTCAGGCGATCCCCCTGCATCCGGATCCCCGCGCCGTTGTGGATCGGGATCCGCGCGCCCGAGAACTCGACGTTCTCGATCACGACGTCGTCGCCGTTGATGACCCAGATCGCCTTGCCCTGCGCGAGTGTCTTGCCGGCGATGAGGTGCGGTCGGCCGTCGACGCCGCGCAGCAGCAGCCGGTGCTGCGTCCAGACCGCGCGTTCCTCCGGGTACTCGCCCGGATCGATCAGGATCGCATCGCCGTCCTTCGCGGCGCGCACCGCGTCCCTGGGGCTCGTGAACTTGCGGCCCGGGCCGACCCGCAGGATGCGCCGACCGGGCTCGAGCGGCGCCGGCTCGTACCGCAGCGACCCCGTCGGCGGGGTGCCGCAGCTATCGCCCGCAGCGACCGCGGCTACCAGGCTCAGCGTCAGGCCGGCGAGCCAGGGGATCAGGTGACGGGCGGTCGGTACCTCGCTATTTCTTGAATTCATCCGGCGAGACATTGTGCCGCGTCAGCAGCTTGTAGAAATCCGTTCGATTGCGCTTGGCGAGGCGCGCCGCCTGAGAGACATTGCCCCCGGTGATCTGCAGCAACTGCGTCAGATAGCCGCGCGTGAACTCGTCACGCGCCTCGTCGAAGGAGGGCATGCGCGTCGTCTGGCCCATGGCCTGCTTGACCAGCTCCGGCGTGATCACCGCGCCGACGGCGAGCGACGCTACCTCGCGGACGACCTGCCGCAGCTCGCGCACGTTGCCGGGCCAGCTCGCGGCGGCCAGCACCTCCATCGCCTGCGGGGACATGCTGCGCCGGGTCTGCCCCGACTCCGTCGCGATCTCGTCGAGGAAACGCGCGACCAGCAGCGGAATGTCCTCGCGTCGCTTCGCCAGCGGGGGCAGGTCGAGGTGCAATCCATTCAACCGGTCGAACAGACCTTCCGAAAACTGCTGGGCGGCAACCAGCTCGTCGAGCCGCCGCTCGCTGGTCACGACCACGCGCACACCGGGTCGCGGCGTGCCGCCGACGGCTTCGGGCGGCGGTGTAACCGGCAGCGCCTCCGCCAGGCCGAGCTGCAGCACCTCGGGCAGCGCGTCTATGTTCCGCAGGAAGACCGTGCCGCCTTCGGCATCCCGCAGCACTGCGGCCAGCCGCTCGGCACCCGACTCGGGCGCGAGCAGGCCGCAGTCCATCGCGACGAAGGGCCCGTCGCGGCGCGCGCTGAAGGTGTGGATCGCCCTCGCGAGCGGCTCCTTGCCGGTACCGGACTCACCCGTCAGCAGCACCGCCGTGTCGGTATTCGCGACCATGCGCGCCTTGGCGAGCAGGTCCGACAGCTGGGAATTCCGCGTCAGGAATTCCGTCTGCCATTCCTCGCTCGCGTCGACGAAGCCGGAGGTCCTGAGCGCGCGGCGCACTTCCGCGAGCAGGTGGTCCTTCTCCAGCGGCTTGGTCAGGAACGCGAACGCGCCCGACTGCGTGGCGCGGACCGCGTCGGGTATCGTGCCGTGCGCGGTCAGCAGGATGACGCTCAGCCCGGGCCAGCGTTTCTGCAGCTCCTTGAGCAGGCCGATGCCGTCCAGCTCGGCCATGCGCAGGTCGGAGATCACCAGATCGGGCCGGAAGAGCGCCGCCGAGTCGAGCGCGCTTGCCGCGCTTGCAACGGGTTCCACCTCGTATTTTTCCGAGCGCAGGCGGATGGTCAGCAGGCGCAGCAGGCCCGGATCGTCGTCGACGACCAGGATCCGCGCCGGCCGGTTCTTCCGGTTCGCGGTCACGGCGGCGTCGGGTCGGGGGTCGCCGCAGTCCCATCGTCCCGCTCCATCAGCGATTTCTCCATGTCGGCGATCGCATCCAGCTTCTGCTGGATCGTGTCGCGCTCGCGGCGGATGCCGGGCCAGGTCCGCGGACATCGCATTGATGCGGGCCTGGGCCTCCGCTTCCGTGGCGCGCATGCGCGCGTCGGCGTCGCTCCGCGTGCGGGCGAGGTCGGCATACTGCTGCACGCGCGCGGTGAATTCGCGCTGGAATGCCGTGGCGAGGCGCAGCTCGTCGGTGGACAGCCCCTGGGGCGCAGCCAGCAGACCCGCGAGCAGCCGGCTGGCCTCGAGCGGGTTGCTGTCGTCGTGGCCGGGCGTGCCGAGGACCAGGGCGTAGCGCAGGACGTTCGCCGGGGTCTGCGCCTGTTGCCAGGCGCCGCGCGCGCTCTGCAGGGTCGCCTGCTGGCGAAGGGTGTCGCCAGGCGTCATGCCGTCGAGGGCCTCCAGGTACTCGCTGACCGGCACTGCGGACTGTGCAGTTGACGTCGCCGACGATTCCGAGCCCGCCGGCGCCCGTTCGGGACCCGCCTGGCAGGCCGTCAGCAGGCAGACAAGGAGTGCAGCCGGGAGCGGGCCCGGCAGGGGATGGGTCGGCTTGCGCGCATCGTCCGCTCATGCGCGCCTATCGTACCGTGACCGCGGGCCCGCCGACCTCAAACAAAAAAGCGGCGATCTTTCGATCGCCGCTTCTTATCAGGAGAGACTCGTAGGACGAGTTACATCTTGCGCTCAGCTCTCGACGACGCCGGGCGATGAGGCCCATGCCAAGGAGACCGAATCCGAGCAGTGCCAGCGTGCCCGGTTCCGGGACTTTGAACGGCGACGAAGACAGTTGACCCGTATAGGCGCTGGTCGAAGCTCCGTTCCCGTTGGTCGTGCCGCTCACCCGGATGACGTAACGACCGGCCGGCAGGTCCTGCGATGATCTCCCAGGTTACGACTCCGCCATCAGCAGTCGACTGCCGATCAGCGCGCCGGTCGCGATTGCGGAGCAGCTGCATGCCCCGGGCGTGCCCGCCGCGCACGACGCTGCCGCCGTCCGCGAAGAGCTCGCCCATGAAGCCCGTGATGCTGGTGTATGCGTGAAGTCGGCCGAGATCGAGCCGTTGCCAGCGGGATCCACGTCAAACACCCAGAAATCCTCGAACGCCGTCAAGCCACCGAGCGCGCCGAGGTCCGAGTGCTGGAACGTGCCAAGGTCGAAAGTCGCCGGGTTGTACAGGCCGAGATACGTGCCCGCCGCGGCATCGTCGTACGTCGCAGCCCGTGCAGATCAACGACGGCCTGTGCCGCCTGGCTACCCAGGGCCAGCGCGCCGATCGCGACGACGCCAGCCAGCAGATTCTTGATTTTCATGTGGTTGTGCTCCTCGTCCAGCCGTCCGATGTTGCTTCGGTCCCTTCCCAGGGGCCTGCGCGCTATGTAAAGCAACATGCGTGCCAAATGACAAAAGTCGTTGGAAAACAACCGGTTAATTCCATTGTCAGTCTTACAACGGCCGGACACTGTAAGGGTTTTCGACGCCTTCCGGGACCCCGTGCTCGACGGGTCGGAAGGGCAGCACCACCCGGATGTGGGTCCCCGACAGCTCTCCGGAGACGAACTCGATGTGTCCACCGTGGGCGGCGACGAAGTCCTTCACGACCGACAGACCGATCCCCGTCCCGCGAACATAGCCTGTCTGGGGGTATCGGCCTGGTAGAAAGGCTCGAAGACCCGTGGCCGGTCGGCGACCGGAATGCCCGGCCCGGTGTCGGCCACGTCGAGCTCCCAGTAGCCGTCGTCGCGGCCCCGGGCACGGACCAGCACCGTTCCGCCCTGGGGAGTGAACTTGATCGCGTTCGACAGCAGGTTCTCCAGGATCAGTCGCAGCTTGGCGCGATCGGCCCGCACCTGCAGCGGGGCGATCTCGAAATTGAGCTGCAGGCGCTTCGTCGTGACGGACAGGTGCTGGTTTTCCAGCACGGAGCGCGCCAGCGGGCCTGAGATCGACGTCGACCAGTGACAGCCCGCGCGCCTGCGCCTGCCACGCGCTGTAGGACAGCAGGTTCTCGATCAGTCGCTGCAGGTTGAGGCTGTTCTCGCTGCAGGATGCCGGTGACTTCCCTCTGGCCCTGGCTCAACGCACCCACCGATCCATCGAGCAGCAACTCGGTGCCTTCGCGGATGTTGGCGAGCGGGGTCTTGAGCTCGTGGGACATGTGGCGCAGGAATCGCTCGCGCTCTTCGCTCACCTCGAGCAGCCGCTGCCGCAGCCATTCGATCTGCCGGCCCAGCGCCTCGAGGTCGGTGGTGCCTTTCACCTTGATCGGCTCGGCAAGCTCGCCATGGCCGAGCTTGCGGATGGCCTCGTCGATGTCCCGGATGGGCCGCCCGAGGAGCAGGGTGAATACGAAGGCGAAACCGAGACTGATCGGCACCAGGGCAGCCGACTGCCACAGCAGGCGCCTGCGCGCCCGCTCGGTGTCGTCCTGAAGGCGGATCAGCTCGCGGTCGATCTGGCGACTCGCGAGCACGGAGAGCTGGCCGCCGGTCTGCGACAACGGTCCAAAGGCGCGCAGCGCCGCGGCGACGTCGGCGCGCTCGGTCGATTCGAGTCCGGCCGCGATGGACGCGGTCTGGCGCCGCAGTTCGTCGATCAGGCCGCGCCGGCGCGCGTCGCCCGGCAGGCGTTCCAGCGCGGCGAGGACCGTGTCCATGCGCCGCCGGTTCTCGTGGAATACGTCCAGCAGCTCGGTGCGTCCGAGCAGCTGGAAGAGGCGCGCGCTGCGCTCCATGGCCGCGACCTGCCTCACGATCGCCTGCGTATAACGCGTGGCCTCCACGCCATGCAGGACCAGCCGCTCGCTCGACGCGGACAGGCGCGTGATGTTGAGGGCCGCGCTGACCACGCCCGCCAGCAGCGGCATGGAAACGAGCGCGAATCCGAGCAGGATCAGGCCGCTGAGCGAACGCGGTCGCGGGAATCTCACGGGCGCATTCTAGCGGCGGGTCAGTCGCCTGCTTGTCGATCGATTTGACACTGCCCGGATCGCGGATCGGCCGTCGCCCTGGCGCAGGGTCACGGGAGGGAACCGAAGGTGTCAGTTCTCCTGGAGTGCAGCCAGCTGCTCGCGAAGGTCGAGCACATGCTGCTCCCAGTAGCGAGGCTCGGAGAACCACGGAAACGCGCGTGGAAACGCCGGATCGTCCCAGCGCCGTGCCAGCCACGCGGCATAGTTGATCTGCCGCAGGGTCCGCAGCGACTCGACCAGGCGCAAGCCGCGCCAGTCGAAGTCCGCGAACTCCGCATAACCGTCGACGTAGTCCGTGAGCTGCCCGGCGGATTCCTCCGGCTGCCCGGACAGGAGCATCCACAGGTCCTGGATGGCGGGACCGGTCATGCAGTCGTCGAGGTCGACGAAATGTGGGCCGTCCGTCCAGAGCACATTCCCCGGATGGCAGTCGCCGTGCAGTCGCAGACGGGGCAGGTCGGAGGTCTCCTCGAATCGTTGCGCGATCCGCCTGAGCAGGTCGTCGCACAGCGTCGTGTAGGCGGGGAGGACGTGCGGCGGGATCCAGTCGTTCCCGACCAGGAAGCGCACCGAGCCCCGGCCCATCATTCGCCAGTCGAGCTCGGCGCGCTGCGTGAACGGGCGGCGCGCACCGATGCCGTGGATGCGGCCGAGCAGGCGCCCCATCCGTAGGCGGTCCTCGCGTGTCGCGAGCTCCGGCCAGCGACCGCCCTGCCGGGGATAGATCGCATAGCGGAATCCCCCGGCTTCGAACAGGGTCTGGTCCCCGCGCGCGAGCGGAGCGACGACCGGGATCTCGGCGGCGGCGAGCTCGGCTGCGAACTCGTGTTCCTCCAGGATGGCCGCGGTCGACCACCGGCCGGGACGGTAGAACTTGACTACGAGCGGCGTCGCACCGTCGACGCCTACCTGGTACACCCGGTTCTCGTAGCTGTTGAGCGCGAGCAGTCGCCCGTCGCTCGCGAGGCCCAGGGCCTCGACCGAGTCGACGACCACGTCCGGCGTGAGCCGCGAATACGGGTGCGCACTTCGATCAACCACGGTGGCCACGGTATCGGGACCCGATGCAAGTCTCAATCGGCCGCGCTCGCGGCTGCTAGGATTTCGCCGATGCAGTCCGTCCTCGTCACCGGTGGCGCCGGTTACATCGGCAGCCACGTCGTTCGCCAGCTCACGGAGCGCAGCGAGCGCGTGGTGGTGCTGGACAGCCTGGCCACCGGCTACCGCAGCGCCGTGCTCAATGCGCCGCTGATCGTGGGGGACACGGCCGACCGCGCGCTCGTCGACCGCGTGCTCGCCGAGCACCGCATCGAGACGGTGATGCATTTCGCCGCACATACGATCGTGCCGGAATCCGTGGCGGATCCGCTCAAGTACTACCGGAACAACACCTGCGCCACGCGCAATCTCCTCGAGTGCTGCGACCGGGCCGGGATCCGGCAGTTCGTCTTCTCCTCGACGGCGGCCGTGTATGGCACTCCCGACGACGGTCTTGCGCGCGAGGACACGCCGACCCGGCCGATCAACCCCTACGGTCTGTCCAAGCTCATGAGCGAGTGGATGTTGCGCGACCTGTCGCAGGCCTCGCGGCTGCGTTACGTCGCGCTGCGCTACTTCAACGTCGCCGGCAGCGATCCCGGCGGACGCATCGGGCACTCGGCGCCGGACGCTACGCTCCTGGTCAAGGTTGCCTGTCAGCACGCGATGGGCGTGCGACCGGAGGTGTCGATCTTCGGCACGGATTATCCGACCCCGGATGGCACGGGCGTGCGCGACTACATACACGTCGAGGACCTGGCGGACGCGCACCTGCGCGCGCTGGAATACCTGCGCGACGGCGGTCCCACGACCACCCTCAACTGCGGGTACGGGCACGGCTACTCGGTGCGGGAAGTGCTGCGCATGGTCGAGCGCGTGCACGGCGCGCCGCTGCGTATCCGGGAGGCGCCGCGTCGCGCCGGCGATCCGCCCACGCTGGTCGCGCACGCCGCACGGGTCCGCCATGCGCTCAACTGGACGCCGCGCTTCGACGACCTCGAGATCATCGTGCGCACCCAGCTCGACTGGGAGCGGCGCCTGATGCGCGAGCCCGCACTGCAGAAGAACTGAACCCGGACCTGCATGAATGTCACCATCGATGGATGAACACCGTGAGAGTCATCGCCATGACAAGTACTGAGCGTATCGTCGCCGGTTGCCTGCTGGTCGGCGTGCTCGCCGTCGCAGCGGCGGGTTGCGGCCGCAAGGAAGAGCCCGAGGCGGAGACGCCGGAACCGACCGTCCAGGCCGCCCCGGGTGCTGCGGCCAGCCCGGCCGGCGCCGCAGTGGACCAAGCGCCGCGCATGGCCAACGCGGTCCCGACGAGCACGGCGGGCGCTGCCGTAGACCTGCAGTACGAGCTTGCGCCCCGGCCGGAGGCCGGCCAGCCGTTCGAGATCGAGCTGTCGTTCGCACCGCGCCTGCCCGCGGACACGCTCGACGTGCAGCTGAGTGCAACGCCCGGTCTTCGGATCACCAGCACCGAAACGATTCGATTCGACGCCGTGCAGGCCGGGCAGCGGTACTCATCGAAATCGAGCGTGATCGGCGACGCGCCGGGCCTGTACTACGTCGGCATCGTCGTGCGCATGGCAACCAAGGTGCAGACGGATGCGCGATCATTCTCGATCCCGGTGGTCGTCGGCACCGAGCCGCCGGCCACGACGCAACCGGCACCCGCGGTCGAAGCCGAGGGCAAGCCTGTCGAGCCGATGCCGGCGGTGGAGTCGAGCGGTACCTGATACGGGGACGGCCGCATGGTTATGTCAATTTTGTAGCGTTCACCGGAATTTAGGGCAGAATCGTCACTCGCGACCTGAGTCGCCATCGCAGCGGAAGACAGCAGGCGGCTTGGTCGAAGCGAGAAATCTACGGGAGCCAGCAACAACATGGATTACATGGTCAAGGTCGAAGGGGGCGGTTCGGCTTCGCTCATCCGCTCCGCGCGCACGGCGCTGCGTGTGATTGCGCTGGCGACGCTCGCCGCCGCCGTGACGGCGTGCGGTGGCGGTGGAGGCGGCGGCGATGATGGTGGTGGTGACGCGGAGGAGACGGCGGACAGTCCTTCACGAGTAACCGTTAGGGACACGTTTGGTGCCAGCGTCCAGGGTGCCTCAGTCACAGGCGACTGAAGGGCTCCTCGACCAGGAGCGGCACGACCGATGGCGGCGGACGACGTGCTGCTGAACAGCGTCGCGGTGGGCAGCGCGAGCGTGGCCGTCTCGCGCGCCACGTTCGTGAGCCAGACGGTCGCAGCATACGATCAACGCAAGTCAGACAACTGAGCTTGCGGTCGAGCTCGTGTCGCACGACGTCGGCGGCCGGGGGCTCGTCTGACGCACCAGGGACCCCGACGGGCGGCCCTCGTCATTCCGCCGGCGGTCAGACGTCTTGACCTTCCAGATCCGAGCTGGTGGTCGTGCGGCAGCGACTCCCAGGCGATCGAGACCCTCACCGCGGCGGACTTCGCCCTTCGTCCCTGTCCACCGGATCCGGCCACAACTGCGACCCGACTGCCTGATCGACGGTACCGATGCGCGCTACAACCCGACGACTCCGACCGCCCAATCAGCGACCTCTGGTGCCCGGCGGCACACCGCAACCGTATGCGGCTGGCCTGTTGCTCGATCAGAGTGGAAGATCGATGCGACTCGGATCCGACGGGGGCGCGGATATTTTCGGCGAAGGCATTCCTTGAAGCGGCTGGGCAGCGGCGATGAGTGCTGCTGGCTGCGTTCGCCGACGACGTAGGCTCAACCCTCGCGCAAATTGCCCGACCACGCCGCTGACGGTCTATCCGCCGTTCTGGGACGCCGGCGCACGATCAAGCGAACCGCCGTCTATTCGACACCCTGGACTCCTTGGCGCTGCTCGAAGGCGGTGGCACCCCGCTGTACGACATGCTGGACGTGTTGCGCGCACAGATCAGTTGAGGACCACGACACTCTGCCGGACATCGCGAAGGCCGTCGTCATTTTCTCGGATGGCAAGGACATCTACTGTCCCGAGTGCGACCGCTGCCGCTGCTCACCCCGGTTGCCGAACTGCACGAACGCGGCCGAGATACATCGATCCAGAATGCGGGTCGGCCTGCGTTATCTTCACGATCGGACTGTCCACCGGGATCGATTCGCAGCGATGGCCGAGCTCGCGAACCAGACGCGGCGGGGCGTTTCATGTTCGCCGAGAGCGCCGACCAGCTGATTCCGCTCTCGGCATGCTCGGTCGGATTGCTGAGCTTGAAGTCTCCCACCTACGGATGAGTATGACCGTCGATGCCAGCGGACAACTGGCTGTATCTGCGCGGGACGCGCTCTGATCGGTCGGGTGACCGTCAATGCCGGCACAGACCGTTCGATGTGCCGTTCATCGTTGGTATACCCTGACGATCCTGAGCGGCGCCGCCACGGTTGACTAGGCGAGGCCCCTGCACGGGGCCTCGTCGTTTCCGGGTCGGCCGCGTATACTCCGCCGCCCTTTTTCCGCCCGGCGGTCCCGTGAGCCTCGATTCGACGCGTGAGCTGCGCAACATCGCCATCATCGCGCACGTCGATCACGGCAAGACGACGCTGGTCGACCAGCTGCTGCGGCAGTCCGGCACGCTCGATGCGCGCAAGGCGCTTCCCGATCGCGTGATGGACTCGAACGCGCTCGAGCGCGAGCGCGGCATCACGATCCTGGCCAAGAACACCGCGATCCGCTGGCGCGAGTTCCGGATCAACATCGTCGACACGCCGGGACACGCGGACTTCGGCGGCGAAGTCGAGCGCGTGCTGTCGATGGTCGATTCGGTGCTGCTGCTCGTGGATGCGGTGGATGGCCCGATGCCGCAGACGCGGTTCGTCACGCAGAAGGCGTTCGCGCACGGCCTGCGCCCGATCGTGGTGATCAACAAGATCGACCGCCCCGAGGCGCGGCCGAACTGGGTGCTCGACCAGACCTTCGACCTGTTCGACCGGCTCGGTGCGACGGAGGCGCAGCTCGACTTCCCCGTGGTCTACACCTCGGCCCTGCAGGGATTCGCCTCGTACGACCCCGCGCACCGCGGCGGGGACATGACGCCGCTCTTCGAGGCGATCGTCCGTCACTGCCCGCCGCCGGAGGTAAACCGGGAGGGGCCCCTGCAGCTGCAGGTGTCGCAGCTCGACTACTCGAGCTACGTCGGCGCGATCGGCATCGGCCGGATCACGCGCGGCACCATCCGCCGCAACATGCCGGTCGCCGTGGTCGACCGCGAGGGCGCGGCACGGCAGGAGCGGGTCATGCAGGTTCTCGGCTTCCTCGGGCTCGACCGCATCGAGGTCGAGGAGGCAGCGGCCGGCGACATCGTCGCCTTCGCCGGGATCGAGCACCCGGCGATCTCGGACACGCTCTGCGATCCGGCACACCCCGAGCCGTTGCCGCCGCTCGTGGTGGACGAGCCCACGATCAGCATGACCTTCGAGGTGAACAACTCGCCGTTCTCGGGTCGCGAGGGGAAGTACCTGACCAGCCGCCAGATCCGCGAGCGCCTGCTGCGCGAGGCGCTGACCAACGTCGCGCTGCAAGGTCGAGGAAACGGACGACCCGGACAAGTTCAAGGTGTACGGGCGCGGCGAGCTGCACCTGGGCGTGCTGCTCGAGAACATGCGCCGAGAAGGCTACGAGATCGCG
Organism: uncultured Gammaproteobacteria bacterium; assembly: GCA_963834855.1. Lineage (GTDB taxonomy): Bacteria > Pseudomonadota > Gammaproteobacteria > Steroidobacterales > Steroidobacteraceae > DATJKD01. The sequence goes on from CAWIDH010000035.1 coordinate 71,857, forward strand.
GTGTCGCGCCCGCGGGTCGTTACGAAGACCATCAACGGGCAGTTGAACGAGCCTTACGAGATCCTGGCGGTGGACATCGAGGATTCGAGCCAGGGTGCGGTGATGACCGCGCTCGGCAGCCGCGGGGCGCAGCTCACGGGAATGCATCCGGACGGCAAGGGCAGGGTGCGACTCGACTACCTGATCCCGGCACGCGGGCTGATCGGATTTCAGACCGAGTTCCGCACGCTGACCTCGGGACTCGGGCTGCTGTTCCACGTGTTCGACCACTACGCCCCGGTGCTCGACCGCGCCATCGCTGAGCGCCAGAACGGCGTGATGGTCGCCAACGCGCAGGGGACCGTGCTCGCCTATGCGCTCTTCAACCTGCAGGAGCGCGGCCGGCTGATGGTGGCCCACGGGGACGAGGTGTACGAAGGACAGATCGTCGGCATACACAGCCGCGACAACGACCTCGTCGTCAACCCGCTCAAGGCCAAGAAGCTCACCAACATCCGCGCCGCGGGCCGCGACGAGAACATCATCCTGGTGAGCCCGGTGCGCATGACGCTCGAGCAGGCGATGGAGTTCATCGACGACGACGAGCTGGTCGAGGTGACGCCGGCCTCGATCCGCCTGCGCAAGCGCGCCCTCAAGGAGCACGAGCGCAAGCGCGCAGCCCGCTACGAAGAGGCCTGACCCCGGCCGCGGTGGCTGCTGCGCGCTGGCCACGGCTGCTGCTCGCCGGCGCCGGCCACAGTGGCTCGCTGCTCGCCGGCGCTCGGCCCGGGTGCCTCGCTGGGCCGCAGCCACGATCGAGGGTCGTTGCAGGGCTGAAGATGGTGCCCCGCACGTCGTGTCGGCGCACACCGTATCGGCAGCGGTATCGCGGAGTCGTCGAGGAGTCATGACTTCGGAGTGGTCCGCGACGTCTACCTGCGGCAGGTCGAGACGTCGTTGCGGCCCACGAGACACCCGGTCCAAACGCCGGCTCGCCGAGGCCGCGGTGGCCTCCGGTTCACTGATGCCGCAGTTGGTCACGAGCCGGCGTCTGGACGCGGTGTATCCCAGCCGCGACGAGGCGTCGCGCGTGCGCAGGTGGACGTCGCGGACCACTCTGAGCGAAGGTCGCCTCGACGATTCCGCGATACCAACGACCGTTCGGCGTGCGCCGACACGAACGTGCGGGGCACCATCTTCAGCCGTGCAACGACCCTGACTCGTGGTGAGCGGCTGGGGATACACCGCGGCCGGGCGTCGGCGAGCAGCGAGCCACTGCGGCCGAGCGCCGCAGCGAGCCAGGCCGGCGAGCGGGTCACCGCGGTCAGGCCGTGCGCCGGATCACGTCGGGGTCGCGGGCGACCAGGCTCTCGAGGTTCTCGACCGGCTGCGGCTCGGCGATGTGGTGGCCCTGGGCGTACTCGATGCCGACGTCGGCGAGCCGCGCGAGCACCTCGGCCGAATCCACGCGCTCCGCGATCGTCCGTATGCCCATCGTCTGGCCGATCTGCGCGATCGCCTCGACCAGGCCGCGGTCGATGCGGTCGTGCGCCACGTTGTGCATGAACTGGCCGTCGATCTTGAGAAAATCGACCGGCAGGTTCTTCAGGAAGATGAACGAGGAAAGCCCGCTGCCGAAATCGTCCAGCGAGAAGCGGCAACCGCGTGCGCGCAGCTCGCGGACGAAGTGCTTGGCGCTCGCGAGGCTGCTCATCGCCGCGGACTCGGTCATCTCGAAGCACAGGGCGCCCGTGCTCACGTCGGCTGCCTCCATTTCGGCTACGACGAAATCGAGGAACTGCTCGTCGTTGAGCGAGGTGGCGGAGATGTTGACGGCAAGGATGTAGGGTGCTCGGCGCATGTCGCCCCGGCGATGCGCGTGCTTCGAACAGGCCTGCCGTACGACCCAGCGGTCGAGCGCCGGCATGAGGTTGAAACGCTCCGCGGCCGGGATGAACTCCGACGGCTGGACGAGCTGGCCGCTCTCGTCCTTCATGCGCAGCAGCAGCTCGAAGTGCCGCAGCTTCTCGACACCGGCGCGGATCGGCACGATCGGCTGGCAGACGAGCAGCAGCCGGTCGTCCTCGCAGGCGCGATGGATGCGCGACACCCACTGCATCTCGCGGTGCCGTTCGGGCGCGCGCCCCTGCAGGTAGGTCTGGATGCGGTTGCGGCCGGAGTCCTTCGCCGAGTAGCACGCGACGTCCGCTGCGCTCATCACGGCCGCCAGCGATTCCGAGTGCGTGGTGACCTCGGCGAGGCCGATCGACACGCCGACGTTCATGACGCGATCCTGCCAGACGAAGCGGAAGTCCCGGATCGCCTGGCGCAGGTTCTCGGCGATCCGCTGCGCGGTCTCGAGCGTGCAGTCCTGGAGCAGCACGCCGAACTCGTCGCCCCCGAGCCGCGCCAGCGTGTCGGTGGTCCGGATGCGGGTCTGGACGACGCTGGTCAGCTGCTTGAGCAATCGATCGCCCGCCTGGTGACCGCAGGTGTCGTTGACGACCTTGAACTGGTCGAGGTCGAGGTAGAGCAGCACGTGGCTCACCCCTTCGCGGCTGCGCGCCGTCAGCAGGGCCTCGTTGAGGCGCGCCTCGAATTCCCGGCGGTTGATGAGCCCGGTGAGGGCGTCGTGGCTCGCCTGGTAGACGAGCGCGCGCTGCAGCCGCCGCTCCTGGCTCACGTCGTGAAAGACCATCACGACGCCGACCAGCCGACCGCCGCGATCGCGGATCGGCGCCGCGGAGTCCTGGATCGAGATCTCGATGCCGCGGCGGTTGATGAGCAGCGACTGCTCGACCATCTCGACCATGCGCCCCTCGCGCAGGCAGCGCACGATCGGGTTCTCGATCGGCAGCCGCGTCGACTCGCCGACGAGGTGGAAGACCTCGCCGACCGGCCGTCCCGCCGCCTCGACCGAGTCCCAGCCGGTCAGTTGTTCGGCCACCGGGTTCAGGTACTCGATACGGCCCTCGGCGTCGGCGGTGATCACCGCGTCGCCGATCGATTCCAGCGTGACCTGTGCCTTCTCCTTCTCCTCGAAGAGCTGCACCTCGGCCTGCTTGCGCACCGTGATGTCCGCGATCGTGCCCTCGTGCCCGACGGTCTGGCCGTGCTCGTCGCGCACCAGGCGCGCGTTCTCGACCACCGTGATGACCCCGCCGTCGCGCCTGCGGAGCTGATATTCGGCGTTTCGCACGAGGCCGTCCCGCTCGAGGCCGGTCATGACGGCGTCGCGATCGGCGGCGTTGACGTAAAGGTCGCGCGTCGTCGGAAGGGCGAGCAGTTCCTCGGCGTGCTCGTAGCCCAGCATCTGCACGAGCGCCGGATTGACCGATTCGAGGCGCCCGTCGGCGGTGGCCCGGTAGACGCCTTCGATGACATTCTCGAAGAGGCCCCGATACCGCCCCTCGCTGCGCCGAAGCGCCTCCTCCCCGCGCTTGCGCTCGATCGCGATGCCGGCGAGCGCTGTCAGGCGCGCCATCAGTTCGAAGTCCCGTTTCAAGGGGCTGCGCGGCTGGCGGAAGTAGAGCGCGACCGTGCCGACCATCCTGCCGTCGGAGACGCGGATGGGCGTGGACCAGCAGGCGCGCAGCCCGGCGGCGAGCGCGGGTTTGCGCAGGTTCTCCCAAAGCGCATCGCGCGCGATCTCGGCCACGACGACCTGCCGCTGCAGGAAGATGGCCGCCGCGCAGGAGCCGTTGCGCGCCGCGATCGCCACTTCCCCGATCGCGGCGAGGAATTCCCGCGGCAGGCGCTGTCCCGCGACGTGGCGCAGGCCGGCCGACGACTCGTCGTAGGTCGACACCGTGCAGAGCGCGTCCGGGGTGACGCGCTCGGCGGTCTCGGCGATCGCCTCGAGGGTCGCAGACAGGTCGACGTTGCCGGTGATCCGCTCGAAGACGCGCCGCTCGCCCGCCGCGAGCAGCTCGCTGCGCTTGCGCTCCGTGATGTCGGTGATGCTGCCGCGGATCAGGCGCCGGCCCGACGACGGCAGCCGAACGAGCCTCACCTCGCAGGGTATGTCGTGCCCATGCGCGTCGCGGTGCAGCCATTCGAAGCACGGCGCCTCACCCGCGAGCGCGCGATCGATGTAGCCCCGGGCGATGCCGAAGGATGGCGTGCCGTCGGGCTGTTCCGGCGGACTGATCCTTTCCGGTCCGGCCGCAAGCAGTTCCTCGCGCGACATCTTGAAGAATCGCACGGCGTTGTCGTTGCACTCGACGAAGTGCCCGGCGTCCGTGTCGAGGACGACGATCGCCTCCGGCGCGTTCTCGACCAGCGTCCGATAGCGCGCCTCGCTTTCCCTGATCGCTGCCTCGGCGAGCTTGCGATCCGTCGTGTCGCGCAGGCAGACGATGTAGACCGAGCGCCGGTCGAGTCGCACCTTGCTCACGCCGATCTCGGCGTCGAAGAGCGTGCCGTTGCGGTGCCGGCCGCGGGTCTCGCGCGGCGCCAGGTCGAACTGCGTGTCCTCGACGGATTCCGCAAGCTCGTCGAGCGCGCCGGTGAGCCGCGGATGGCGGGCCAGCGACGGGATCAGCAGATCAAGCCGGCGATCCCGCACCTCGGCCTCGTCGTAGCCGAACACGCGTTCACCCGTCGTGTTCATGGTCTCGATGCGGCCGATTTCGTCCACCGTCAGGATCGCGTCCTTCACGTGGTCGACGATCGCCTGCAGCTGCACGGCGGCGTTTTCGCGGACTTCGCGCGCCGCGGCCGTGGTTTCGTCGGCCAGCAGCTTCATCGACCGGACGACACCGCGCCGCTCGTCGTCCCACTCGGCATAGGCCGCGCTCACGGACAGCAGGAGCTTGCGGACGTCGGGCGGTCCGTCTGCCTCGCGTGCCTCGTCGAGCTGTTTGCTGAGTAGTGGATGCATGTTCACCGCCATGCCCGGCGGAGCACGGCGAAGGCCCGCAGCAGGTCGGCCGCGCGCCGGTCAAGGAGATGTCCCGTGCCCCTGGTGGCGGCTCCCGCGCGGTTCGGTCTCCCCGCGCGAAGGGCCACCCGAGAGCCCAGGGCCCGTTCCGCGGCGCGCACGAAGTCCACCGGCCGAATTCCCAACCGGCGCATGCGATCGACGTTACCCTGGACTGTCCGGGAAGCTCGATCCATCGCTGCCACGCAAAGCCGCACCACTCCCCGAGCGAGCGGCGTCGCAGGGATAGTAGGCGTCCGCGTACACGGACAGGTGTGACGTGGGTCGCATTCGAGGCTGGCCTCGCCCCGTGCGCCCGGTACAATCGTCACTCCGCCCGTCACCGCCTATCCATGACCCGACCTGCGACCGCACATGCCCCCGGCAGTCTCGTGCTCGGGCCGGACGATCCGCCCCCCTTCGTCGTCCTGAACGAACACGGCTCCGCGCCTGCCCTGCTCGTATGCGACCACGCGAGTCGTGCGTTTCCGCAGGCGCTCGGCAGGCTCGGGTTGCCGGAGCTGTCCACCTGGCAGCACATCGCCTGGGACATCGGCGCCGCGGAGCTCACCCGTGGCCTGGCTTCCGCGCTCGATGCGCCCGCCGTGCTCGCCGGGTACTCGCGGCTGGTCGTCGACTGCAACCGGCGCCCGGATGATGCCGAGTCGATGCGCGGGGCGAGCGACGGACAGCAGGTCCCGGGCAACCAGGCGCTCTCGGACTTCGACCGCAGGCGGCGTCTGGCCTGCTTCTTCGACCCGTACCACGAGGCGATCGCGGCGATGCTCGGCGGCTTCCGGGCGCGCGGCGTCGTGCCGCTCTTCGTCTCGGTCCACACCTTCACGCCGACGATGGGCGGTCAGGAGCGGCCGTGGCACGTCGGCGTGCTTTGGGACGGGGACGAGGCGAGCGCAAGCCATCTCATCGAGGGCCTCAGGGCGGAGCAGGGGCTCGTGGTCGGGGATAACGAACCATACAGCGGCAAGCATCCGGCCGACTACACCGTGCACCAGCACGCCGAGACGGCCGGGCTGCCCCACGTCTGCCTGGAGATCCGGCAGGACCAGTTCGAATCACCGGCGGGGACGGAACGCTGGGTGCGGCGGCTCGCCCGGCTGATCGGCCCGATGCTGCGCGACTCCAACCTCCGGCGGCTGCGTCCGGGAGCGGCCAGTTGGCAACGCGCGATCCACCGCTGAGCATCGGCCTCGAGGAAGAGTACCTGCTGGTCGATCGCGAGACCGGTTCCGTCGCGAGCGAGCCGCCGCAGGACCTGTTCACCGAGCTCAACACACGCACCGCCGGGCGGGCGTTTCCCGAGTTCCTGCGGTCGCAGGTCGAGGTCGCGACGCCGGTCTGTCGCAGCGTCGCAGAGGCGCGCAGCGAGCTCGCGCAATTGCGCGCGGCCGTGGTCGAGGTCGCCGGCCGATTCGGGCTCGCGCCGATCGCGTCGTCGACGCACCCGTTTTCGCTGTCGTCCAGCCAGAAGCGCACCGACAAGGAGCGCTACGTCGCCTTGCTCGAGGAAATGCAGGGCGCCGCGCGGCGCATGATGATCTGCGGCCTGCACGTCCACGTCGGCATCGACGACGATGAGCTGCGCATCGACCTGATGAACCAGCTCACCTACTTCCTGCCGCACCTGCTGGCGCTCTCGTGCAGCTCGCCGTTCTGGGAGGGCGAGCGGACGGGCCTCATGTCCTTCCGGATGCTGGTGTTCAACGCGGTGCCTCGAACCGGCCTGCCCGAGCCCTTCCCGAGCTGGAGCGAGTACCGCCGGCACACCGACACGCTGATCGAGACCGGGGTCATCGTCGACACGTCCCGCATCTGGTGGGACCTGCGTCCAAGCGCGCGCTATCCAACGCTCGAGACGCGCGTCATGGACTGCTGCACGACGCTCGAGGACGCGATCCGGCTCGCAGCGCTCAACCAGTGCCTGATCCGCGCGCTGTACCGGCTGCGCCGGGGCAACCAGCGCTGGCGCGGCTATCCACTGCTGCTCGTCGGGGAGAATCGCTGGCGGGCGATGCGCTATTCCTTCGACGCCGGACTGCTCGACCTGGGCCAGCAGCAGATCCGGCCCTTTGCTGCGTTGCTCGAAGAGCTGATCGAGCTCGTGCGGGACGATGCCGAGGCGCTCGGCTGCGTCGCCGAGGTCGAGGGACTGCGCCGCATCACGGAGCGAGGCACGAGCGCGCATCGGCAGCTCGCGGTCTACGAGCAGGCGCTGAAGAATGGCGCCGACGAGCCGGCCGCGCTGCGAGCAGTCGTCGACTGGCTCGTGACCGAGACCGCGCGCTGCTGAGGGGCCGGTGTCCGTTCCCCCATGCAAACGCCAGGTCAGCGTCGCGCCCATGATGGCGTACACGGACCGGCATTTCCGTTACCTGCTGCGACTGATCAGCCCGTCGGCGCTGCTGTACACCGAAATGGTGACTGCGCAGGCCGTGGCCCACGGCCGCTCCGAGCGCCTGCTCGCCTTCGATCCGGCGGAGCACCCGGTCGCGCTGCAGCTGGGTGGCTCGGATCCGCGGTTGCTCGCGTCGGCTGCACGCGCCGGCGCCGAGTTTGGCTACGACGAAATCAACCTGAACGTCGGTTGTCCGAGCGAGCGCGTCCGCAGCGGGCGCTTCGGCGCGTGCCTGATGGCCGAGCCCGGGCTCGTGGCGGACTGCCTGCGAGCAATGATCGAGGCCGTGCCCGGGTTGCCCGTCACGGTCAAGTGCCGCATCGGCATCGACGAACAGGACGATTACGAATTCTTCGAGCGTTTCGTGAACACCCTCGCCGCTGCAGGCGTACGCGTCTTCATCGTGCATGCGCGCAAGGCGTACCTCTCGGGACTGAGCCCGCGCGAGAACCGCGACATCCCGCCGCTGCGCTACGAGATCCCGTTGCGTCTCAAGCGCGAGAACCCGGAGCTGACCGTGGTGCTGAACGGCGGCCTGCGCACCGCGGCCGAGGCACGGCGGTGGCTCGCGCACTTCGACGGCGTGATGTTCGGCCGCCAGGCATGCGAGGATCCCTGGCTCCTTGCGCAGCTGCACGCCGAGCTCGTGCCGGGCGGCACGATCCCGACGCGCGCGAGCGTGGTCGCGCGGTATGCTGACTACGTCGACCGGCAGCTCGCCTGCGGCCACCGGCCCGCGGCGCTGCTGCGGCACGCGCATGCGCTTTACACCGGGTTTCCCGGTGCCCGGTCCTGGCGGCGTGCCCTGAGCGAGCACGGCAGGCGTCCCGCCGCGGACGGCGACATCCTGCGTCGTTCGCTGCCCGCGCTGCACACGGCCGCGCACGACGCCAGTCGGCAGCCAGGTGCCCGGACGGCCGACGCGGCCGCCCAGGCGGGACCCTGAACACCCCATCTGTATAATTCCACGGCAGCCGGCCACGGCTGGGGTAGCGGCATGCCGGAGCCAGGGGTCCTTCCGCTGATGAACGCCGAATCGGAGGTCGCGATCCTGTTCGCGGACGTGGTGGGCAGCACTCGACTCTACGAGCTGCTGGGCGACCACCAGGCGCGCGACATGATCGTCACCTGCGTCGAGCTGATGAAGAGCTCCACCGAGCGCAACCGCGGCACGGTGATCAAGACCATCGGCGACGAGATCCTCGCGATCTTCCCCACCGCCAGCGACGCGGTGAATGCCGCGGCCGAAATGCAGCACGACATCGGCGGACACCCGTCGCTCACCGTCCAGGGGCAGCACGTTGCTATCCGCATCGGCTGTCACTTCGGGCCGGTCGTGCTGGAGAACAAGGACATCTTCGGGTCGTCGGTGCACACGGCGAACCGGATGACGAGCCAGGCCAAGGCCGGGCAGATAGTCCTGACGGCGGACACCGTAGAAAGGCTCACGCCCGAATGGCGGGCCTGCACGCGTCAGATCGACGTGACCTCGGTGCGCGGCCAGAGCGAGGAGATCGAGCTCTTCGAGGTCCTCTGGCACCAGGAGGATATCACCAGCATGCTGCCATCGATTGCCCTCGGCGCCCGTGAGGGGCAGCGCGCGAAACGCGTGCGGCTGTCGTTCCAGGGGCGCGATTTCGTGCTCGAGGACGCCAACAAGATGCTGACCCTGGGGCGGGCGGAGGAGAACGACGTGGTCGTCCAGGGCACGCTCATTTCACGGCTGCACGCCCGCATCGAGATCGCGCGCAACCGCTGCATGCTCGTCGACCAGAGCACGAACGGGACTTTCGTCACCAGCGAGGGCGGCAAGGAGTCCTTCGTGCGGCGGGATTCCGTCGCGCTCGAAGGCCAGGGCCTGATCGGCCTCGGCCACCTGCCGGAGGAGAGCGCCGCCGACGCGATCCGCTACCGGCTCGAGGACTGAAGGACCTCCGATTCACCCGCGCGCTCGCGCGGGCGGCAAATCAGAGCCTATACCCCAGGGTTTCAGCCCAGCGCGCGGCGCGTCCTGCGCTGCTCATCGAGTAGCGCCGGCGGCAGTCGGTCGCCGAACTCGCCCAGGTAGGCTGCGATATCGTCCATTTCGGCGCGCCATGCCGCCGGGTCGACATCGAGCAGCTGCTCGAGTGTCGCAGCGTCGATGCTGAGACCGCTTACATCCAGGTCGCCCGGTTCGGGGAGGAAGCCGATCGCGGTCTCGCGTGCGCGAGCGCGGCCGGCACAGCGGTCGATGACCCAGCGCAGGACCCGGAGGTTGTCTCCGTAGCCCGGCCAGAGGTAGCGGCCATCCTCGCCCTGGCGGAACCAGTTGACGTGGAACACCCTCGGAGGCTGCCGTGCGCGGTCCTTGAAACTGAGCCAGTGACCCCAGTAGTCCGCGAAGTTGTAGCCGCAGAACGGCTTCATGGCCATCGGGTCGCGTCGCACGACGCCGACCTTGCCGACTGCGGCAGCCGTCGTCTCCGACGCCATACCCGCGCCGACCAGCACACCATGGCGCCAATCACGAGCTTCGTACACGAGCGGCGCAACCGTGCGCCGGCGCCCGCCGAACAGGATCGCCGAGATCGGCACGCCTTCGGCGGCCTCGGTGAGCGGGGAGTAGGATGGGTTCTGCTTCGCCGCGACGGTGAACCGCGCATTCGGGTGTGCCGCGGGGCCGCTTGCGGCGTCGTAGGGACGGCCCCGCCAGTCCTGCGCAGGCTTGCCCTCGCTCAAGCCCTCCCACCAGGGTTGGCCATCCGCGGTGACGGCTACGTTCGTGTAGATCGTGTCGTGCCGGATCATCTCGTACGCGTTGCGGTTCGTCTTCGGGTTCGTGCCCGGCACCACGCCGAAGTAACCGGACTCCGGGTTGATCGCCCACAGCCGGCCATCGGGCCCCGGCTGCATCCAGGCGATGTCGTCCCCGAGCGTCCAGACCTTCCAGCCGGGCAGTGATGCCGGCGGGATGAGCATTGCGAGGTTGGTCTTGCCGCACGCGGAGGGAAAAGCGCAGGCGAGGTAGTGAGTCTCGCCCTGCGGGCTTTCGACGCCGACGATCAGCATGTGCTCGGCGAGCCAGCCTTCGTCGCGGGCCTGCCAGCTCGCGATGCGCAGGGCATGGCACTTCTTTCCGAGCAGGGCGTTCCCGCCATAGCCGGAGCCGATGCTCTTGATCGAGAGCTCCTCCGGGAAGTGCATGATCAGCCTGCGCTCGGGGTCGAGATCCCCCGTGGAATGCAGGCCGCGCACGAATGCGCCGTCGCGCTCGAGGCGTCGCAGCGCAGCCTCGCCCATGCGGGTCATGATGCGCATGTTGAGCACCACGTACGGGCTGTCGGTGATCTCCACTCCGCAGCGCGAATACGGCGAGCCCAGCGGCCCCATGCAGTACGGCACCACGTACATCGTGCGGCCGCGCATGCACCCGTCGAAGAGCGCGTCGATCCTGCGATGCGCCTCCTGCGGGTCCTGCCAGTTGTTGTTCGGCCCGGCATCGTCGCGGTTGCGCGTGCAGACGAAGGTCAGGTGCTCCACGCGGGCGACGTCGGAGGGGTGCGAGCGGTGCAGATAGCAGCCGGGGTGAGTCGACTGATTGAGCGCGATGAGATCGCCGCGCTCGAGCATGAGCCCGACCAGGCCGTCGTGCTCGGACTGCGAGCCGTCGCACCAGTGGATCCGTTCGGGTCGGGTCAGCGTCGCGACCTGCGCGACCCAGTCTCGAAGCGCGGCATTGGTCGTCGTCATCGGCTGCCCTCGAAGCTGCGGCTGACCGCGCATGATCGCATTCGCCGGCAGCGCGTCCGCGGACCGCGCGGTCGCACGCGGGGCCGGGATTATAGCGAGCCGTCTGCGGGCCCGCCGATCGCCCCGGTGCAGGGAAAAAAAACGCCCTCCGGAGAGGGCGCCAACAGGGGGAGATTTGCCGGCGCAGGCCGGCGGAACCGTTTGGGCTCAGGCCGCGGTCTTGCGCGCGCGGGTCCTGCCCCTGCCTGCAGCCTTCTTCGCCTTCCGACGCACGGTGCGCGCCGGGGCCCGCTTCGCGGCGTCGTCCTTCACGCGCCCATAGGCGTGCGTGGCGACGCTGCGCACCTCGCGGCCGACGGTTGCGAAGACCTGCATCGCGCGGCCGGCGTCACCGGCGATCCGCTCACGCGTGGCCGGCATCATCTCGACCTGGTCGCGCACGAGCTCGATCACGCTGCCCGCGCGCGAAGCGCGCTCGAGCCGCAGCGCGACTTCGCCGATCGCCGCGGTCAACGCGTCGGACTGCAACTCGATCAGCTCCTGCACGGCGTTCTGCGACACGGCCGCAAGCTTGACGCCCGAGCGGGCGACGACCCGCACCGGGGTCTTGAGCCCCTTGATGAAATCGGCGGACCCCTGGGCGGTCGCGCGGGCCGACTGGACGCTCTTCTCACGGAGCCGGCCGATCCGGCGGTTGAGGGTCTGGGTCTTCCCGGCGACGAAATCCTGCATCTGGTTGATCATCAGTGTGGCTCCTGGCGGTCTGGCGGTGTGCTTGCTGCAATGCAGCAATTGTTGCATTGCAGCATATCCCCGGCAAGCCCACCTGTCAAACAACGATGAGTATCCGGGCATGAACGGCGAGTTTGCGCCTTGCTGCGGCCGGGCCTTTTCACGCAGAGTGCGCCGCGAAATGTTGCGCGAGCGTGTCGTCCGAATCCCGTTGATCCGCTGCCTGGCGTGCGCTCTGCTCACAGGGGCGGGAGGCACGATCGCCGCCCAGGCGCCGGAGGCGCCGGATGCGAGCCAGGGAGAGGCCATCGCCGTCGGCAGCGGCCAGCTCGCGACCGTCACGCTGGTCGAGACCTTGGGCGGCGAGCTGGACGCAGGCGACGCCGCCATCCGCCAATTCGTTCCCGCAGGCCGCATCCGCGCCGGTGACGAGGTGTACTACACGATCCGGGTTACCAACCCGGGCCGCGAGCCGGTGAGTGGGGTCATGGTGACCAAGCGGCTGCCCTTCGGGCTGACATACGTGGGCGGTTCGGCGGTGGGCCCGGCCGCGACCGTGCTGTTCTCCGTCGACAGCGGCGAGTCATTCGCCGCTGCAGCGGACCTTACCGTCGTGGCGGGCGGCCAGGCGGCACGGCGCGCCGCGCCCGCGGATTACACGCACGTGCGCTGGATACTCAAGCGGCCCCTGGCGGGCGGCGCGACCGCGCTCCTGCGGTTCCGCGCGACCCTGGGCTAGGTTCCTGGAGCCGCCATGATGGATCTCGAGGATGTCTTCGGGCCCGACGGCCCGCTCGCCCGGGCGTTGCCCGGCTACGCACCCCGAGCCGGACAAGTCGCGATGGCACGCGCGGTGGCGGAGGCCTTCCAGTCGCGCGAGACGCTGATCGTCGAGGCCGGGACGGGTACCGGCAAGACGTATGCCTATCTCGTGCCCGCGTTGCTCTCGGGTCGACGCGTGATCGTCTCGACCGGGACGCGCGCCCTGCAGGACCAGCTGTTCCATCGCGACTTGCCTTCCATCTGCGGCGCTCTCGGCCGTCCCGTACGCGTGGCGCTCCTGAAGGGCCGCGCCAATTACCTGTGCCGCCACCGTCTCGAGCTCGCGCTGCAGCAGGCCTGGGCGCGCGGCGTGCGCGGCGAAGTGGCCCGCGCCCTGCCGAGGGTGAAGGACTGGGCGGCCGCGACCCGCCGCGGCGACGTCGGCGAGGTCGAGGGCCTGGCCGAGCAGGATCCGGTCTGGCCCTGGGTGACGTCGACGCGCGAGAACTGCCTGGGCAGTGATTGCCCGCAATTCGACGCGTGCTGCGTCGTCGCCGCGCGGCGCGAAGCCCAGGCCGCGGACATCGTCGTCGTGAACCACCACCTGCTCATGGCCGACCTGGTGCTGAAGGAGGAAGGTTTCGGCGAACTGTTACCGGGCGCGGACGCGATCATCGTCGACGAGGCCCACCAGCTGCCCGAGATCGCGGCGCAGTTCCTGGGCTACAGCATCAGCACCCGGCAGCTGTCGGCGCTCGCGCGCGACGTCGCTGGCGAGCTGCTGCTGGCGCAGCAGATGGGTGGCGGCGTCGACGCCGCGATCGCCGCGTTCGAGGGCGGGCTTGCGACGGTCGCGGGCGCTCTGCCTCCCGAGACGCGCCTCGAGTTCGCGCAGTGGCCCGAGCGACTGCTCGAGGCCGCCAATGGGCTGGCCGGCCGTGCGGCGGAGCTGGCGCAGGCGCTCGCGCCGTTTGCAACCGGGGGTGAAACGGGGATCGATCGCCTGCGGGCGAGACTGGGCGAGTGCACCGGGAAACTGCACCAGCTGACGGCCGACGAGGCGCCCGGCGGCGTGCGCTGGGCCGAGTCCAGCGCTCGGAGCCTGAGCCTGCACTTTGCGCCCGTCGACGTCGCACGGCAGCTGGGGGCACTCGTCGCCGCACAGCCCTGCGCGTGGGTGCTGACGTCGGCGACGCTCGCCGTTGGCGAGGACTTCTCGCACTACCGCCGTCGCTCGGGCCTCGTTCGCGCGAGCACCCTCAGGTTCGAGAGCCCGTTCGACTTCGAGAACCAGGCCTTGCTCTTCCTGCCCGAAGGCGTTTCGAATCCAGGCGGCGAGGCCCACCCGCGCGAGGTGATCCGCGCAGTCCTGCCGGTGCTCGAGGCCAGCGGCGGCCGCGCTTTCCTGCTCTTCACGAGCCACCGCGCGCTGCGCGAGGGCGCGCTGGAGATCCGCCGTCACTGGGGTGAACGGCCGCCCGTGCCCGTCCTCGTGCAGGGTGAGGCGGGGCGCGATCACCTTCTGCGCCGGTTCCGGGAAGCCGGTAATGCCGTCCTGCTCGGGACCGGGAGCTTCTGGGAGGGCGTGGACGTGAAGGGCGGTGCCTTGTGCGTCGTCGTGATCGACAAGCTGCCCTTCGCGGTACCTGACGATCCGCTCCTCAAGGCGCGACTCGACGCGATACGCGAGAAGGGAGGCAACCCCTTCTTCGACGAGCAGGTGCCGCAGGCGGTGATCGCGCTCAAGCAGGGCGTCGGGCGCCTGATACGCGACGAGAACGACTTCGGCGTCATCGTGCTGTGTGACCCGCGACTGCTCACCAAGGGCTACGGCCGCGCCTTCCTCGACAGCCTGCCGCCGATGCCGCGGACACGATCGGGCGAGCGCGTCCGGGCGTTTCTTCACGAGCGGCTCGGCACCACCGGCGAGCCGCATCGGCGGAGAGCCTCGATGACAGGCAAAGTCTCGAGCAGGAAGGTGTTTTCCGGACCGTCGAAAACAGGGATGTTTTCGACGGAGCCCCCAGGGATGGGTTCACGGCGTTCCGGAAAATACCTTCCTGATCGAGACTTTGCCGGCGACTAGGCTCTTATCGTTCGTGAACCTTGCGGCTAAGCTCGCAGCAACACCCGGAACACGCGTGAAGCTGCTCGCACTCGACACCTCTACGGAATGCTGCTCAGCCGCGTTGATGCTCGATGACGACGTGTTCCTGCGCTCGTCGCTGACCGATCGCGGACATGCGGAGCTGATCCTGCCGTACGTCGATTCACTGCTCGCGCAAGCCAGCCTGCGTCTCGGCGAGCTCGACGGCATCGCCTTCGGTCGGGGCCCGGGTGCCTTCACCGGTCTGCGTGTCGCCGCGGGAGTGACACAGGGCCTGGCCCTTGCCGCCGGCCTCAAGGTCGCCGCCGTTTCGAGCCTCGCAGCCGTCGCGGAACGTGTGCCGGCGGCGGCGGATGAGGTGATCCTGGTCTGCAACGACGCCCGCATGGGAGAGCTGTACTGGGGGCATTACACCCGCAGGGCCGCCGGGTCGGTGTTCCGCGTCGGCGAGGAGCGTGTGGGCCCGGCCGAGATCGTCCTGGCCGAGGCAAGGGCGAGGCATGCGGCGGGCAACGGCCTCGGGCGCTTCGGGATGTTGCGCGCAGGTCTCGTTGCACGCGGCTTACAGCTGCACTTCGAGGTCTATCCGCGGGCCGACGCGGTGGCCCGGCTCGGTGCGGCCGAAATCGCCGCCGGCCGGGCGTTGCCGCCCGAAGCGGCGCTTCCCACGTATGTACGTGACGAAGTTGCTACGGCCCGCACCGCGCGTGTCACGCCGCTGCAATAATCCTGCAGTCTAATCCGGCTGCCATTTCTGGCGGGACGGGCCGAGATGACGGGCAAGCAGATACTGATCGTGGAGGACGAGAAGCCGATCCGCGAGATGATCGCGTTCGGCCTGCGGCGTGCCGGATTCGACGTGCGGGAGGCCGAAGATTGCGCCGGGGCGCGTGCCAGCATCGCGGACGCGCGGCCGGACCTGCTGCTCATCGACTGGATGCTTCCGGACCAGAGCGGCCTCGAGCTGACCCGGGCCGTCAAGCGCAGCAAGGACACGCAGGACCTGCCCGTGATCATGCTGACCGCGCGCGCCGAGGAGCACGACAAGGTGTCGGGCCTCGAGGGCGGTGCGGACGACTACGTCACCAAGCCGTTCAGCCCCCGGGAGTTGCTGGCGCGTATCAACGCCGTGCTGCGCCGCAGCTCGTCCGGGACCACCGACGAAGCGCTCGAGGCCGGCGGTCTCGTGCTCGACGTTGCCAGCCACCGCGTCACGGTCGATGATCAGAACGTGGCCCTCGGACCCACGGAGTACCGCCTGCTGCAGTTCTTCATGGAGCACCCGGAGCGGGTGTATTCGCGCAGCCAGCTGCTCGACCGCGTCTGGGGCGGCAACGTCTACGTCGAGGAGCGCACGGTCGACGTGCACATCCGCCGGCTGCGCAAGGCGCTCGAGCCCTCGGGCCGCGACGGGCTGGTGCAGACCGTGCGCGGTTCCGGCTACCGCTTCTCGACGAGGCCGGAGTAGGCCGCGCCCGCCGCGGAGACCGAAGGTGTCAAAGCCCGCCTGGCAGTTCATCGCCGGCACCGTGGCGGTGCTCGGGCTGGCACTGCTGGCGGGGTTGATCGCAGGATGGCCGTGGCTTTTTGTCGGGATTGCCCTCGCGGTGATGCTCGCCCGTCACTGCGTCAACCTGCTGCGCTTCGATCGGTGGCTGCGCAATCGTGCGACGCGCCCGGCCCCGCACTACGCGGGCCTCTGGGGCGACGTCACCGCGATCGTCGATCGGCTGTACCGGCGCAAGGTCTATCACAAGCGCCGCACGCTCGGCCTGCTCCGCGAGTTCCGGCGCATGACGACGGCCATGCCCGACGGGGCGATCCTGCTCGGTCCAAATCGGGAAATCCTCTGGTTCAACCGCGCCGCGAGCCGCTGGCTCGAGCTCAAGCGCAAGGCTGACTATGGCCTGCGGATCGACAATCTCGTGCGGGTGCCCGAGTTCGTCGAATACATGGACCGGGGTGGCACAGCGCCGCCGCCGCGCATCCACTTCCCGAAGAACAACGACCAGTGGCTGTCGTTCCGTCTGGTCACGACCAATCCGACGGGCCCGCAGCTGCTGCTCGTGCGTGACGTGACGACCGAAGCCCGGCTCGACTCCATGCGCAAGGACTTCGTGGCCAATGCGTCGCACGAGTTGCGCTCGCCGCTGACCGTGGTCAGCGGGTACCTCGATTCGCTCGCCGACGATCCTGGCCTGGACCCGGCCTGGCGGGCACCCGTCCAGGAAATGCGGCGGCAATCGGAGCGGATGGGCCGCATCGTGCATGACCTGCTCGAGTTGTCGAGGCTCGAGGCCTCCGGCCACGAAGCCGACCGCGTCCCGGTCGACGTGGCCGGAATGCTGGCGCTGCTGCGCAAGGAAATCATGGCGCGGCCCGAGCCGACGGCTTCGGTGTTCGTCGCACTCGACAGCGATGCGATGCTGCTGGGTTCGGAGGCCGAGCTGCACTCGATCTTCTCGAACCTCCTATCGAATGCCGCCAAATACACGCCGCCCGACGGCCGCATCGACGTGCGCTGGTGGGTGGACGAGCGCGGCGGGAACGTCGAGGTCCGCGACACGGGCATCGGCATCGCCGCGGAGCATCTGCCGCGGTTGACCGAGCGCTTCTACCGCATCGACGCCGGGCGATCCCGCAAGCTCGGCGGCTCGGGGCTGGGGCTCGCGATCGTGAAGCACGCGTTGCAGCGGCACGGCGGGCGGCTCGAAGTCACGAGCGTGGAAGGAAAGGGAAGCACCTTCACCTGCCTTTTTCCC
Organism: uncultured Gammaproteobacteria bacterium; assembly: GCA_963834855.1. GTDB lineage: Bacteria > Pseudomonadota > Gammaproteobacteria > Steroidobacterales > Steroidobacteraceae > DATJKD01. The sequence goes on from CAWIDH010000035.1 coordinate 89,265, forward strand.
GCGAGCCGGATCTCCGTGCGCGAGCACCTGGCCCGCGCCTGAGCTGACTTGCGCCGTCCCGCGCATTCACTCCGTTGTCGCAGTCCGGCAATCACACTGACACGCGACTGTAACATCCGGTACCTATAAAGCCTGCCGGATGCGCCCGCGCGTCCGATCCCCGCGAAAACAGCGGCGGAGCCGCACCGCTCGACCCAAGAAAACTCCGAGGAGGTCACCGTGAAAACCACCGTGCTGGCGACGGCCGTCGCTGCCGCCTTGTTGCTGGCCAGTCAGGACGCCGGCGCCCAGGCGCGGGGCGCCGCAACCAAGGCCGACGTCGAGGCCATGCAGACCCAGCTGCAGGCGCTGGCCGAGCGCCTCAATCGCCTCGAGGCGGCGAATACGCAGCTCCAGACCGAGAACACCGAACTGAAAGCGCTGGTCGACCGGCGTGACGCCGAGACGGACTACCTCAAGTCACAGACCAAGGAGCTCCGCGAGGAGGCGGCGGTCGCCTCGAACGAGATCTCCAAGGTAAAGGGCGCCGACTGGGCCACCAAGATCAAGGCCCGCGGCGACTTTCGCTACCGCCACGAGGAGATCCACCGCGAGCGCACCGTCTCCACCGGACGGAGTCACCACCGTCGAGGACGCGGAGGATCGTTACCGCCATCGCATCCGCGCGCGGTTCGGCATCGACGCCCAGGTGACCGATCACGTGAAGACGACCTTCCAGCTCTCAACGAGTGAAGGTAACGACCCGCGATCCTCGAACCAGAGCCTCGACGATAACGGCACGCGCAAGGCGATCAATCTCGACATGGCGTATGCCGACTGGACGTTCACCCAGGGCGCGAACCTGATCTTCGGCAAGCAGCCGTATCCGTTCTACCGGCCTGGGCAGTCGCTGTTCTTCGACAGCGACTTCAACCCCGAGGGCATCGCAGCCAAGTTCGAGCGCGGCATCTGGTTCGGCAGCGGTTACGGCTGGTGGTTCAACGAGCAGCACAACGACAACCCGGCCGCCGAGGACGCCGACACCTACGTCTTTGGCGCGCAGTTCGGCGTGAGGGTGCCCGTGGGCGATGCGAGCAACATCGTCGGCTTCGGGCATTACTACAACTGCAGCGGATGCGAGGGTCATTCGCCGCTCTTCGCCAACGCCTCGAACGGCAACACGACTTACCCGCTTGTTGCTCCGGCCGTCACGAACATCCTGGTCTTCGACTACGAGATCGCGGAGCTCGGCGCGGAGTTCAACACGCAGATCGGCAGCCTGCCGCTGCAGGTCTTCGGGAACTACGCGGAGAACATGGCCGACGACGTCGAGGAGGACACGGCCTACAACGCCGGTTTCCGCCTCGGGCGCGCGAGCAACCCGGGGACCTGGGAAGCGGCCGCGATGTACCAGTCGATCGACAAGGACGCCTTGTTCGGCCAGTTCATCGACTCGGACTTCGGCAACGGTCTGACCGACACCGAGGGCTGGGCGCTGCGCGGCGCCTATGCGCCGGTTCGGAACATCGCCGTCAACCTGACGTATTTCATCAACACGCTCAACAAGGACGTGGGCATCGAGCAGGATTACGACCGGCTGCAGCTCGATCTGAACTGGAGGTACTGACCGCACGCCGCCGGCACTCCGGCGGCACCCGGTCCGGGCGGCTGCGTGGGCTCCTGCGCAGCCGTCTCGATTTTCAGGCGGCGCACTTGCCGCTGTAACGCGCCTCGGGTATACGAGCAACATCGCGGAGCGTACGCATGGAAACCGCCGATCTCTCCCACCACATCCACAGCCGGTTCAACGCCGATCTCGAGGGCGTGCGATCGAGCGTGCTGCAGATGGGTGGCCTGGTCGAAAAGCAGCTGCAGGACGGCACGCGGGCGCTCGTGACCGGTAACGGCGCCCTGGGCGAGGAGGTGGCCCTGCTCGACCGCAAGGTCAACGCGATGGAGATCGCGATCGACGAGGACTGCAGCCGGATCCTCGCGACGCGCAACCCGGCCGCCTCCGACCTGCGCCTGCTCCTCGCCATCATCAAGACCATCACCGACCTCGAGCGCATCGGCGACGAGGCCGAGAAGCTCGGTCACATCGCCGCGAAGCTCGCAACGGTCGAGCGGCCGGCCGATCGTTACCGGGAGATCAAGCACATGGGCGACCTCGTGGCGGCGATGGTGCATGGCGCACTCGACTCGTTCGCGCGCCTCGACATCGATCGGGCGCTCGAGATCGCGCGGCGCGACCGGCAGGTCGACGAGGAGTACGAGGCCCTCCAGCGCCAGTGCATCACGTTCATGATGGAGGACCCGCGCACGATCCGCCGCGCGCTCGACGTGCTCTGGGTCGCACGCGCGCTGGAGCGGGTCGGCGACCACGCGAAGAACATCTGCGAATACGTGATCTACATGGTGCTCGGCAAGGACGTGCGCCACCTGTCGATCGAGGACGTGGAGCAGCAGCTCGCCACGGCGCTTGCGGCGCGGGCGGGCAGCGCGCGGTGACGGCGACGGCGACCGCGCAATCCACCCCCGCAGGATAGGCAACCTCGTCGGCGCCGCCGCCTGCGCCAGCCTGCTCGCATACGCGTTGTACAGCCAGCACGGGCTGGGGCTCGATCCCTGCCCGCTGTGCATCCTGCAGCGCGTGGCGGTCGTCGCGACCGGGATCGTGTTCCTCGCTGCGGCGCTGCATCGCACGGGCCGCGGTGGGGCGAGCGCCTACGCCGCCCTCATCGCGATCGTCGCGTGGGCGGGCGCGGCCATCGCGGCTCGCCACGTGTGGATCACCATGCAGCCGCCGGGCTCGGTCGCGGAATGCGGCGCGAGCCTCGACTACATGCTCGAGATGCTGCCGCTCAGGGAAGTGCTGGCCAAGGTGCTCAGCGGGTCCGGGGAGTGCGGCGAGGTCGACTGGCACTTCCTCGGGCTCAGCATGCCGGCCTGGGTGCTGGTCTGGCTGCTCGCGCTCGGCGCCTGGGGCCTCGCGATCAACCTGCGGCGTCGCTGAGCAGCAGTTCCATCAGGCGCTCGTAGACGCGGGCGAGGACGTCAACGTCGGCCACGTCCACGAATTCGTCGACCTTGTGGATCGTGGCGTTGACCACACCCAGCTCGACGACCTGGGCACCGGTCGGCGCAATGAACCGCCCGTCCGACGTGCCGCCCGTCGTTGACAGCGCCGCGGAGCGGCCCGTCACCTCGCGTACCGCGCGCTGCACCGTGGCGGTGAGCAAGCCAGGGGGCGTGAGGAAGGGAAGGCCCGACACGAACCACTCGAGCGTGTAGTTGAGGGCGTGCCGGTCGAGGACGCCGATGACGGACCTTTGCAGCGACTCGACCGTCTGTTCCGTGGAGAAGCGCAGGTTGAACCGGACCTTGAGCTCGCCTGGAATGACGTTGGGTGCGCCGGTGCCTGCGGAGAGGTTCGAGACCTGGAAGCCGGTGGGAGGGAAATACTCGTTGCCCTCGTCCCAGCGCATGGCCGCGAGCTCAACGAGCGCGGGCGCGAACCGGTGCACCGGGTTGTCCGCGAGCTGCGGGTAAGCGACGTGTCCCTGGGTGCCGTGCACCGTGAGCCGTCCGGAGAGGGATCCCCGACGGCCGACCTTGATCGTGTCGCCGAGTACCTCGTGGCTGCTGGGCTCGCCGATGACGCACCAGTCGATCCGCTCCGCGCGCGCCTGCAGCGTCTCGATCACACGGCGCGTACCGTCGATCGACGGCCCTTCCTCGTCGCTCGTCAGCAGGAAGGCCAGCGACCCGCGGTGGGCCGGATGACGCGCGACGAACCGCTCGGCCGCGACCACCATCGCGGCCAGCCCGCTCTTCATGTCGGCGGCCCCCCGCCCATACAGCCGACCGTCGCGGATCTCCGGCACGAAGGGATCGGACGACCATTCCTCGCGCGGTCCGGGCGGCACGACGTCGGTGTGGCCCGCTAAACAGAGGAGCGGTGCAGCGTGTCCGCGTCTCGACCACAGGTTGCCGACCGGACCGAAGTCGAGCCGCTCGTTGGCGAACCCGTGCGCCGCGAGGCGCCCGGCGATGACGTCCAGGCACCCCTGGTCCTCGGGACTCACCGAGGCCCGGCGCAGGAGTTCGAGGGTCAGGTCGACGGCGGCTGACATATGACTGCAATCTTCGACGGGGTCTTCGCCGTCTTCCGGCGGGGCCGGCGCTATATAACGGAGCGGGGCGACGGCCACAAGCGCGGCGCTGTCATACGGCTGTCATGCGGGCCGCTCACACTGCCGCCCTCGCGAAGGCACGCGTCCCTGCGGCGCCCGTTGCTTGACGAGGGTAAGTCCATGAAGGTGTGGCGGAATATTGCATTGCCGGCACTGGTAGCCGGGTCGATGGCAGCGGGTGCGCCGACGGTGGCAAGCGCCCAGGGTGCCATCAAGATGGATGGCTCGAGCACGGTGTTCCCGATCGCCGAAGCGTTCGCCGAGGAATACCAGATCTCGAAGCGTGGCAAGGTTCGCGTCACCGTCGGCATTGCCGGCACCGGTGGCGGGTTCAAGAAGTTCTGCCGCGGCGAAACCGACATGTCGAACGCCTCGCGCCCGATCCTGAAGGAGGAAATGGAAGCGTGCCGCGCCGCCGGCGTGAAGTACATCGAGGTTCCGGTGGCCTTCGATGCACTCACGGTCGTCGTCAACCCGAAGAACGACTGGGTCAAGACCTTGACCGTGGCCGACCTGAAGAAGATGTGGGAGCCCGCGGCCCAGGGCCGGGTGACGACCTGGAAACACGTGCGCAGCGAGTGGCCGGCGGAGCGGCTGATGCTGTTCGGTCCCGGCTCCGACTCGGGCACTTTCGACTACTTCACCGAGGCGGTGAACGGCAAGGCCAAGGCGAGCCGCGGCGACTTCACGGCGAGCGAGGACGACAACACCCTGGTGCAGGGCGTCGAGAACAACAAGAGTGCGCTCGGCTACTTCGGGTTCGCGTACTACGCGGCGCACAAGGACAAGCTGCGCGCCGTGCCGATCGACGGTGGCAAGGGTCCGGTGGCGCCCAGCCTCGAGGCGGTGACCAAGGGCACCTACAACCCGCTGTCGCGGCCGTTGTTCGTGTACGTGAAGGAGTCGTCGCTCGCGCGACCGGAAGTGCGCGAGTTCGTGCAGTTCATGCTGACGTGAGGGCGGTGAGCTCGTCGCCGAGGTCGGATACCTGCCTCTGCCGAAGCAGGCGTACGACCTGGCCTGGAAGCATGTGCAGGCGGGCAAGCTCGGCTCGGTCTTCGGCGGCGTACCCGAGGTGGGCGTCACGATAGACGACCTGCTGGCCCGCGAAGGCAAGCTCTGACCGCCGACTGGCGAGCGCTTTGATGCGCGACGCGACGGGGCGGGCACGGAAGCCCGCCCCGTTGCGGTTCGCCGATCGCGGTCGCAAGCGGTCATGAGCCGGAGTACATTACTGCGCCGCATCGCGCGGGAGTCAGACCTGCGGTGCGGTGCGAAGACTCAACAACTGACGAGGGGAACGGGTCACGCCCCATGAGCGCCATTCCTGCTGGCCGAGTTGGCAACGGGTTCGCCGGGTTGCGCCTTTCGCAAGGGCCGCGACCGGATCGTCGAGCTGGTCCTGCTGCTTGCGGGGCTGGTGGCGGTCTTCACCACCATCGCGATCGTCTGCGTCCTGGTCTACGAGTCGTCGTTCTTCTTCCGCACGGTCTCGATCGGCGAGTTCCTGACGGACACGACGTGGATGCCGCTGTTCGCGGATCCGCGCTACGGGATCCTGCCGCTCGTATCCGGGACGCTGACGACGACCTTCGTTGCGCTGCTGGTCGCGATCCCGGTCGGCACGACCATCGCGATCTATCTTTCGGAGTTCGCGCCGCACCGCCTGCGCGAGACGGTCAAGCCGATCCTCGAGCTGCTCGGCGCCGTGCCGACCGTGGTCTACGGCTACTTCGCCCTGCTCATGGTGACGCCGCTTCTGCAGAAGCTGATCCCGTGGCTGCCCGGCTTCAACATGCTGAGCGCGGGTCTCGTGATCGGGCTGATGATCGTGCCGTACGTGGCCACGGTGAGCGAGGACGCGATGCGCGCCGTGCCCCGCTACATGCGCGAGGGCTCGTATGCGATGGGCGCGACCCGGCTGCAGACGGCTCTCAGGGTGGTTGTTCCGGGCGCCCTGTCCGGGATCGCGGCGGCGTACATCCTCGGCATCTCGCGCGCCGTGGGCGAGACCATGGTGGTGGCGATCGCGGCGGGGATGCAGCCGCAGCTCACCTTCAATCCCACCGAGCCGGCCGCGACCATCACGGCCTATATCGTCCAGGTCAGCCTCGGTGACCTTCCTCACGACAGCATCGGCTACCAGAGCATATTTGCCGCCGGGCTGGTGCTGATGCTGATCACGCTGGTGTTCAACGTGATCGGATTCTTCCTGACGCGCCGCTTCCGCGAGGCTTACTGATGGCAGCCGTGGCCCAGATGACCCTCGAGGACCTGCGCGCGGGCTTAAGCTGGCGCAAGCAGCTCGACAAGCTGTTCGTGATCGTCGGGTCTCTCGATCCTGCTCGCCTGTCTCGCGATCCTGGCGATCCTGTTCCTCGACCTCGTGCGCGATGGCGCATCGCGGTTCGGCTGGGATTTTCTGACGTCCTTCCCCTCGCGCAGGGCGGAGAAGGCCGGGATACTGTCGGCCGCGGTCGGCACGTCGATGATCATGTTCGTCACGGCGCTGGTCGCGCTCCCTGTCGGCGTCGCAGCGGCGATCTACCTCGAGGAATACGCGCCCAAGAACTGGTTCACCGGGATCATCGAGATCAACGTGACGAATCTCGCCGGCGTGCCCTCGATCGTCTACGGGCTGCTTGCGCTGGGGCTCTTCGTCTACCAGTTCGGCTTCGGCGAGAGCGTGCTGTCGGCGGGGCTGACCTTGGCGCTGCTGATCCTGCCGATCGTCATCGTCGCGACACGCGAGTCCCTGCGCGCGGTCCCGAAGGCCATCCGCGAGGCGGCGTACGGCCTGGGCGCGACCCGCTGGGAGGTCACCAAGGACCACGTGCTGCCGTACTCCACCGGCGGTATCCTCACCGGGCTCATCCTCGGCCTGTCGCGCGCGATCGGCGAGACGGCGCCGATCATCACGATCGGCGCACTGTCCTTCATCGCCTTCCTCCCGCCGTCGCCGGTATCGGGCGAGTTCCCCTTCCTGAACTTCGAGTGGCTGCGCAGCGAGTTCACCGCGATGCCCATCCAGATGTTCAACTGGGTGTCCCGGCCGGACCAGGCCTTCCAGGCCAACGCGGCCGCCGCGGGCGCGATCCTGCTCGGCATGACCCTGCTCATGAACGCGTTGGCAATCTGGATCCGCTACCGCTTCCGCAAGCGAATCAACTGGTGATGTCGATGGACACAGCCGCACCCACCCACGCCATTCCCGAAAAGAGGCTGGCAACCGCGATGCAAGGTGATTCCAAGTCCCAGCGCGACGCGCCACCGAGCGTCTCGATCGCGATCGAGGACCGCAAGACCGTGCGCGCCAACCCGCCCAAGGCGACTTCACAGGGGCTCAATTTCTGGTACGGCAGCAACCATGCGCTCAAGGGCATCGACCTGGTGATCCCCGAGCACCAGGTGACGGCGCTGATCGGCCCGTCGGGCTGCGGCAAGAGCACCTTCCTGCGCTGCTTCAACCGGATGCACGACCTGCAGCCGGAGACGCGCTACCAGGGCGCGATCACGCTGCGGCCGGACGACATCAACCTGGTGGGACACGGCGTCGATCCGATCGAGGTCAGGATGCGCATCGGCATGGTCTTCCAGAAGCCGAACCCGTTTCCGAAGTCGGTGTTCGAGAACGTCGCATATGGACTTCGGCTGCGCGGCATCCGCAACCGGACCGATCTCGCCGAGCGGGTCGAGCAGGCGTTGCGGAGCGCGGCGATCTGGGACGAGGTCAAGGACCGCCTCGAGGACTCGGCGCTCGCGCTTTCGGGCGGCCAGATGCAGCGGCTGTGCATCGCGCGGGCGCTCGCGACGCAGCCGGAGATACTGCTGTTCGACGAGCCGACATCCGCGCTCGACCCGATCGCGACCGCGAAGATCGAGGAGCTGATCTCGGAGCTGCGCCAGGAAGTGACCATCCTGATCGTCACTCACAACATGCAGCAGGCCGCGCGCGTCTCCGATTTCACGGCCTTCATGTACCTGGGCGAGCTCGTCGAGGTCGATGCCACGAGCGCGATCTTCACGAACCCCAGCAAGAAGGCGACCGAGGACTACATCACCGGCCGTTACGGCTGACGGCACGGATATGCAGAGCGTGGAAGAACGGCACCCCGCCGCGGAGACCCGGCCCGCGATCGGACAGTCCACACCCGTCGGCGGGGGAGGAGACCCGGCCGAGGGCCACACCTCGAAGGCGATGGACCAGTCGCTCTCGGACCTGCGCATGCAGGTGGTGGCGATGGGCGGCCTGGTGATCGACCAGGTCGCGAGCTGCGTGCGTGCCCTGGTCGAGCATGACGCGGAACTCGCGGACCTCGTGCTGTCGCGCGAGCCGCTGGTCAACGCCTACGACGGCCGTGTCGACCGGGACACGCTGACCTTCATCGCCCTGCAGCAGCCAGTCGCGAGCGATCTGCGGATGGTGCGCGCGATCGCGCGCACCAGTGTGGAGCTCGAGCGCATCGGCGACGAGTCGAAGAAGATTGCCCGCTTTGCGTCGCGGGCGGCCAGCCTCGGCAACAACGAGCCCGTCGTGGCCGTGTCGCGCTACCTGCGGCACATGGGGGAGCTCTCGGTCTGGATGCTGCGCTGCGCGGTGCGCGCGCTCGACGAGGCCAACCCGGCCTTGGCGCGCGAGGTGCTGGCGCGCGACAAGGAGCTCGATGCGGAATTCGCCACGGCGCTGCGGCAGCTGATGTCCTTCGTGATGCAGGACCACCAGTTCCTCAAGGCGACCCTCGACACGGTGTTCGCCCTCAAGGGACTCGAGCGCATCGGCGATCACGCCAAGAACCTCGCCGAGCAGGTGCTCTACATGACGGGTGCGGATGCCATGACGAACGCGGACCCCGAACCGGGCCGCGACGGCTAGTCGAGTCCGCGCAGCAGCTCGTTGATGCCCGTCCGGGCGCGCGTCTTCGCATCGACGCGCTTGACGATGACGGCACAGGAAAGGGCATAGCGCCCGTTTGCGGCGGGCAGCGAACCCGGGACCACGACCGCGCCCGCCGGCACCCGTCCGTGGATTACCTCGTCGCGCTCGCGGTCGTAGATCCGCGTGCTCTGCCCGATGAACACCCCCATCGAGACGACCGCGCCCTGCTCGACGACGACGCCCTCGACGATCTCGGAGCGCGCGCCGATGAAGCAATCGTCTTCCACGATGGTCGGTGCGGCCTGCAGCGGCTCGAGCACGCCGCCGATGCCGACGCCGCCGGAGAGGTGCACGTTGCGCCCGATCTGCGCGCACGAGCCCACGGTCGCCCAGGTGTCGACCATCGTGCCCTCGCCGATCCATGCGCCGACGTTGACGTAGCAGGGCATCAGCACCACGTTGCGGGCGACGTAGGCGCCGCGGCGAACCACCGCCGGCGGGACGACACGCACGCCATCAGCGCGGAACCGCTCGTCGGTGTGGGAGGCGTACTTGAGCGGCACCTTGTCGTAAAAGCGTGTGTAACCCGCGTCCGCGACGCGGTTGTCATGCAGGCGGAACGACAGCAGCACGGCTTTCTTCAGCCACTCGTTCACGGCCCAGCGGCCGTCGCGCTTCTCCGCGACCCGCGCGGTGCCGTCGTCGAGCATTCCGAGCGCGCGGTCGACAGCCAGGCGCAGCTCCGCCGGCGCATTATCCGGCGACAGCGTGGCGCGGCCCTCGAACGCGGCATCGATCGTCGCTGCGAGCCGGGCCGTGTCGCTCATGGGCTCACTTCCCGCCGTCACGCGAGCCTGGCTTCGGCGCGCCGGTCGAGCGCCTCGAAGAGCTGGTCCCGGAGGCGCGCGCGCGCCTCGTCCGACAGGCCCCGGCCCCGGTCGTCGGTGACGAAGAACACGTCCTCCGCCCGCTCGCCGATCGTCATGATCTTGGCGGTCACCACGTCGATTCCCGCGGACAGGAACACCTTGCCGACCTCGGAGAGCAGGCCGGGGCGGTCGCCGGCGATCAGCTCGAGGATCGTGCGGTTACGGACCGCGTCGTCGGCGAAGCTGATCTGCATCGGCGTCGAGAACATCCGCACCTGGCGCGGTGCCCGGCGCGTCACCACTGGCAGCGCTGCCTCCGTGCTCTGCAGCACGCGCCAGAGCTGCTGCTCGATCTGCTGCGCCCGATGCCGGTCCGCGATCGGCGCGCCGTTGTCCTCCAGCACGAGGTAGTTGTCGAGGCTCATCCCGCCGTCGAGCGGGGTGATCCGGGCATCGAGGATGTTGAGCCCCATCTGGTCGAGGAGCGCGGTGGTCCGGGCGAAATTGTGCTGGCGATGCGGCATGAAGGTCAGCACGGCGTTGCCGCCGCGCTGGGGGGTGTGCCGCACGGCGACCAGCGCCGCGGCATCGCCCGGATCGTATTCCGCGAGCAGGCCGGTGTGCCAGGCGATCTCGGCCGGCGTATGGGCGAGGAAGTAGCTGTCGTTGAACTTCGCCCAGATAGCGTCCACGCGCTCCCCGCCGATCCCCTGCCGGGCGCACTCGTCGCGCGCCGCGGCCTTCACCTCGGCGATCAGCTCCTCCTGGTCGAGGGGCGCCTCCAGTCCGCGGCGCAGGGCGCGCTTGGTCCGCTCGTAGAAATCCGCGAACAGCGCCGCCTTCCAGGAATTCCAGAGCCTGGGGTTCGTGGCGCGCACGTCCGCGACCGTGAGCAGGTACAGGTAGTCGAGATGCGCCTGGTCGCCCACGACACGCGCGAAGTCGCGGATCACCTGCGGGTCGGAAATGTCCTTCTTCTGCGCGGTCAGCGAGAACAGCAGGTGATGGCGCACCAGCCACGCCACGAGCCGCGCGTCGTATCGCGAAAAGCCCTGCTCGAGACAGAAGGCCTCGGCGTCGACCGATCCGAGCTCCGAGTGGTCGCCACCGCGGCCCTTGGCGATGTCGTGGAACAGTGCCGCGAGGTAGGCGAGCTCGGGCTTGGGCAGCGTCGCCATCAGGCGCGACAGCTCGGGGAACTCGTGCTCGAAGCGCGGCAGTGCGAAGCGACGGAGGTTGCGCACGACGAAGAGCGTATGTGCGTCCACGGTGTACGCGTGGAAGAGGTCGTACTGCATGCGCCCGACGATACGGCCGAACGCCGGTATGTAGCGGCCGAGCACGCCGTACAGGTTGAGCCTGCGCAGCTCGTGGGTGACGCCGGACGGCGCGCGCAGGATCTCCTGGAAGAGCCGGTGGTTGCGCGGGTTCTGCCTGAACTCCTCGTCGATCAGCCACAGGTGCCGCCCGAGCGCGCGTATCGTCGTGGCGCGCACGCCGCGCAGCTCCTGGTGCCGCTGCATCAGCTGGAAGAGCTCCAGGATCGCCGACGGCTGGCGCGCGAAGACGTCGTCCGACGTCACCTCGAGATAGTCGTTGCGGATCTGGAAGCGCGCGTTGATCGGGACCGGAGCGCTCGTCGTGTCGCTGAGGATCGCCTCGCGGAAGAGCTGCAGCAGCATCTCGTTCAGCAGGCTCACGTCCATCACCGTGCGGTAGTAGCGCTGCATGAACTGCTCGACGGCGAGCGTGTAGGTCGCGTCCTCGTAGCCGAACATCTTCGCGAGGCGGATCTGGTGGTCGAACAGCAGGCGATCCTCGCGCCGACCGGTCAGCACGTGCAACGCGAAGCGGACCTTCCAGAGGAAGGCCTGCGCCGCGTGGAGCTTGCGCAGCTCGCTGGCGGTGAGGAACCCGTGTCCGACCAGCTCGTCGAGCGTGTCCGCCCCGAAGTGGCGTTTCGCCACCCAGCCGATCGTCTGGATGTCGCGCAGCCCGCCGGGACTCGCCTTGACGTTCGGCTCCAGGTTGTAGGCGGTGTCGTGGTAGCGATGGTGCCGCGCGGCCTGCTCGGCGACCTTGGCCTCGAAGAACTGGCGCGTGGTCCAGACGTTTTCCTGGCCGAGTGCGCGCCGCATCGCCTGGAAGAGGCCCTCGGGTCCCGCGAGCAGGCGCGCCTCGATGAGAGTCGTCGCGACGCTCACGTCGGAGGCGCTCTCGCGCTGGCAGTCGTCGATCGTACGTACGCTGTGACCGACTTCGAGGCCGATGTCCCACAGGAAGGCGAGGAACCGCTCGATCCCCTCGTGGCCGCCCGGGACACCGCTCTTCGGCAGCAGGATCATGACGTCGATGTCGGAGCAGGGATGCAGCTCGCCGCGGCCGTAGCCGCCGACGGCGACGAGCGCGACGTCGCGCTCACCGGCCCCCGCGTGCTGCCTCCAGGCCCTGTGGAGCACGAGGTCGACCATCCGCGCGCGGTCACGCACCAGCGTGTCGACCGATTCGTCCTCGGCGAACCGCTGGCGCAGGTTCTCGTCGCCGTCCGCGAGCGCACGGCGGAAGGCCGCGATGCGGTCGTGGCCCGCATCGAACGCGGCGGGCAGGCCCTCGAGAAAAGGCCAGGGTGGCAGGGCGATGCGGCCCGACGCGGCCTCGCTACCGTCGGCCGGGACCCTTGACATGCTCAGACCGCGGCTCGCTCGTTCGAGCCCAGCGTGAGCACCTCGACTCCGGATCCGGTCACGAGCACGGTGTGTTCCCATTGCGCCGACAGCGAGTGGTCGCGCGTGATCACGGTCCAGCCGTCCGGCAGGAGGCGCACGTCGCGCCTTCCGGCGTTGACCATGGGCTCGACCGTGAATGTCATGCCGGCCTCGAGCGTGAGTCCCGTGTCCGGCTGGCCGTAGTGCAGCACCTGCGGGTCCTCGTGAAAGCCGCGGCCGATGCCGTGGCCGCAATACTCGCGCACCACCGAGTAATGATTCGACTCGACGAAGCGCTGGATGGCGTTGCCGATGTCACCCAGCCGGGCGCCCGGGCGCACCTCGCGTATTCCGCGCCACATCGCCTCGTGCGTGATTTCGATCAGCCGCTGCGGCGTGGGGCGCGACCCTGCCGACCGGATACATCCGCGAGCTGTCGCCGTGGAAGCCGTCCTTGATGACCGTCACGTCGACGTTGATGATGTCGCCCTGCTTGAGCCTGCGGTCACCCGGTATGCCGTGGCACACGACGTGGTTGACCGAGGTGCAAATGGACTTCGGGTAGCCGCGGTAGCCCAGTGGCGCCGGGATCGCCCGCTGCACGTTCACGATGTAGTCGTGGCAGATCCGGTCCAGTTCCTCGGTGGAGACGCCGGGGACGACGTGCTCCGCGATCATGTCGAGCGCGTCCGCGGCGAGGCGGCCGGCGACCCGCATCGCGGCCTGCTCCGCAGCGTCCTTGATCGACACCCGTCCGTGGCGGTCGGGGGCGCGCTGGGCCGAATCGGGATGTTGCATGGTGCTGGCCGTTCGAGCGCCCCGGGCCGGCGCTCGCAAGTGTTTGGATCTGCGGGAAAGTTATGGTATAAAGCGCGCCCGTTTTTGACAACGAAATCCGCACACGCGCCGGCACATGCGGCCGGGTGCCCGGTGATGCCGCGAGGCTCGCAGGGTTGCCGCATGGGGCGCGTGGAGGCTCAACCCTACAAGGAGACTTGGCAATGGCCAGCATGTCCATGCGACAGATGCTGGAGGCGGGTGTTCATTTCGGACACCAGACCCGCTTCTGGAACCCGAAGATGGCTCCCTTCATCTTCGGCGATCGAAACCGGATACACATCATCAACCTGGAGAAGACGCTGCCGCTCTACGCGGAGGCAGCGGGCTTCGTGAAGTCGCTGGTTGCCGACGGCGGCAAGATCCTGTTCGTCGGCACCAAGCGCTCGGCGCGCGAGGCGATTGCGAAGGAAGCGGCGCGTTGCAGCATGCCGTTCGTCAGCCATCGCTGGCTGGGCGGCATGCTCACGAACTTCAAGACGATCCGCCAGTCCATCCGCCGCCTCGGCGAGATCGACGAGCTGCTGCAGGGCGGGGTGCTCGAGGGCCGCAGCAAGCGCGAGGCGCAGACGCTGCGCCGCGAGCGCGAGAAGCTCGATCGCAGCCTCGGCGGCATCAAGGACATGGACGGCCTGCCTGATGCGCTCTTCGTGGTCGACGTCGGCCACGAGAAGATCGCGGTGCACGAGGCGCAGAAGCTCGGCATTCCGGTGGTTGCGGTCGTCGACACCAACTGCTCACCCGACGGCATCAGCTACGTGATCCCGGGCAACGACGACGCCATGCGCGCCATCCAGCTGTACGCGGCCGGCATCGCCGACGCGGTGCTGGAGGGCAAGGCGACGATTCCGGAAGTCGCGGTGGGTGAGGACGAGTTCGTCGAGCTCGACGAGGAAGGCAAGCCGCGTCCGAAGGGCGCGGCGCGGCGTCGTGCCGCGCCGGTCCGGAAGAAGGCGCCGGCCAGGCGCAAGGTGGCCGCCGCGGCAACGCCCGCCGAGTCGGATGCGGCGGCCGAAGCCGCGGCCGTCGAGCTGATCGAGGCGGATCCGGAGGAGAGCCCCGAGGCGTTCATGGCGCGACGCGCGGCGGCGCGCAAGAAGGCCCCGGCGGGCGGCGCTGCAGCGTCGGCTGCTGCCGCGGCGCCGGCTGGTGCGGCGACGCCGCCTGCCGAAGCGGTGGGAGCTACGGAAACGGCGCCAGGCGAGGAATCATGACCGTCACCGCGGAAGCCGTGAAGGCCCTGCGCGAGCGCACGGGCGCCGGCATGATGGAGTGCAAGAAGGCGCTGGTGGAGGCCGGGGGCGATCTCGAGGCCGCCGCCGAGATCATGCGCAAGTCGGGTCTCGCAAAGGCCGACAAGAAGGCGGGCCGCATCGCGGCCGAAGGCGTCATCGCGATCGAGCGCGCCGAGGATGGCCGCCGTGCGGCGGTCGTCGAGGTCAATTCCGAGACGGACTTCGTGGCCCGCGAGGCCGACTTCAGGTCGTTCGCGCAGGCGGTGGCCAGGGCGGCGCTCGAAGCGCGACCAGCCGACCTGGCCGCACTGGGCGCGGTCCGACTGCCGTCCGGCCAGACGGTGGACGAAACCCGGCGGGCGCTGGTGGCGCGCATCGGCGAGAACATCGGCGTGCGCCGCTTCGAGATACTCGAGGGCACCGGCCCGCTGGGCAGCTACCTGCACGGCAACCGGATTGCCGCGCTGGTCGCGCTCCAGGGCGGCAACGACGAGCTCGCGCGCGACCTGGCCATGCACATCGCCGCGATCAACCCGCAGTTCGTCGCCCCGGACGACGTCCCGGCCGGGCAGCTGGCAAAGGAGCGCGAGATCTTCCTCGCGCAGATCGCCGCCGACCCGAAGGCGCAGGGCAAGCCCGCGGACATCGTCGCGAAGATGGTCGACGGCAAGGTGCGCAAGTACCTGGGCGAGATCACGCTGGTCGGCCAGCCCTTCGTGAAGGACGACAAGGTGACGGTCGGCGAGGTGCTCAAGCGCGGGAACGCCAGGGTGCTGCGCTTCGCGCGGTACGAGGTGGGCGCGGGCATCGAGAAGAAACAGGAGAACTTCGCGGCCGAAGTGATGGCGCAGGTACGGGGCGCCTGACTGCCGCCGAGCCGATTCGTCCCGGAACCCCGCGCAGGCGGGGTTCCTTATAATGGCGCCCCGTCGGAGGTGGCAGACCTGATGGCTCAAGCCGATGACGGAACCCCGCGCTACAAGCGCATCCTGGTGAAGCTGTCCGGCGAGGCCCTGATGGGCGAGTCGGACTACGGCATCGATCCCGTGTTCCTGAAGCGCCTGGCCGGCGAGATCGACTCCGTTCGCGGAGCCGGCATCGAGGTGGCGCTGGTCGTCGGCGGCGGTAACCTCTTCCGCGGGGCCGGTCTCGCACGGGCCGGGATGGACCGCGTCACCGCCGACCAGATGGGCATGCTGGCCACGGTCATGAATTCGCTGGCCCTGCAGGACTCCCTCGAGTCGATCGGCGTGCACGTTCGCGTCATGTCCGCGATCCGGATCAACGAGGTGTGCGAGGACTACATCCGGCGGCGCGCGATCCGGCACCTCGAGAAGGGCCGGGTGACGATCTTCGCGGCCGGCACCGGTAACCCTTTCTTCACGACGGACACCGCGGCGAGCCTGCGCGCGATCGAGATCGAGGCGCAGCTCCTGCTCAAGGCGACCAAGGTCGACGGCGTGTACGACGCCGACCCCACCGGCAACCCGAAGGCCCGCCGCTACGAACGCCTGCGCTACGACCAGGTGCTCGACGACCGGCTCAACGTCATGGACGCCACGGCGATCGTGCTGTGCCGCGATCACGACCTGCCGATGCGCGTGTTCAACCTCAACCAGGCGGACGCGCTGGTACGCGCCGCGCGCGGCGAGGACGTCGGGACCCTGGTCACGAACTGAAGCGGCGCGGCGCCGCCGGAGAGCACTCATGCTCGAGGACATCAAGAAGGACGCGGCCGACCGCATGGGCAAGTGCGTGACCGCCTACCGCAACGAGCTCAAGCGGCTGCGCACCGGCCGTGCGAACACGGGCCTGCTCGAGCACATACGCGTCGAGTACTACGGCAACGAGGTTCCGCTGCAGCAGGTGGCGAACGTGGCCGTCGAGGACGCGCGCACGCTCACGATCGTGCCCTGGGAAAAGCCGATGGTGCCGGTCATCGAGAAGGCGATCATGAAGTCCGATCTCGGGCTGACGCCGGCGACGGCGGGCAGCGTGATACGCGTGCCGCTGCCCGCGCTCACCGAGGAGCGGCGCCGCGACCTCACCAAGGTCGTGCGGCACGAGGCGGAGAACGCGCGGGTCGCGATCCGCAACGTGCGCCGCGACGTGATGCACGAGCTGAAGGAGATGCTGAAGGAGAAGCTCGTGTCGGAGGACGATGACCGCCGGGCGCAGGAGGAGGTCCAGAAGCTCACCGACCGGTTCGTGGCGGATGTCGATCACATCCTCGCGGACAAGGAAAAGGAACTGATGCAGGTCTGATCGTGGCGCAGGCGAAGCAAGACAGGCCGGATGCACCGCGGCACGTCGCGATGATCATGGACGGCAACGGCCGCTGGGCGGCGCGGCGTTCGCTGCCCCGCCATGTCGGGCACCGTGCCGGCGTGAAGGCGGTGCGCGCCGCCGTCGAGGGTTGCGCGCGACGGGGCGTCGAGGCCCTCACGCTCTTCGCGTTCTCGAGCGAGAACTGGCGCCGCCCCGCCGAGGAGGTCTCGAGGCTGATGGAGATGTTCGTCGAGGCCATCGATCGCGAAGTCGACGACCTGCTCGCCAACGGCATCCGCCTGCGCTTCATCGGCGACGCGTCGCGGCTGCGGCCGGACCTCGGCACGCGGATGCGTGCCGCCGAGGCACAGACGGCGCTGGCCGCGCGCATGACGCTCAACATAGCGATCGCCTACGGCGGGCGCTGGGACCTGGTCGACGCCGCCCGCACGCTCGCGCGGCGCTGCGCGGCAGGCGAACTCGCCGTCGCCGACATCGACGAGACTCGCTTCGCGGCCGCCCTGCAGCTCGGGGACGCTCCGGACCCGGACCTCTTCATCCGCACGGGCGGCGAGCACCGCATCAGCAACTTCCTGCTCTGGAACCTGGCGTACACCGAGCTCTATTTCTGCGACGTGCTCTGGCCGGACTTCGACGACGGCGAGCTCGAGCGCGCCTTCCGCTACTACGGCACCCGGCAGCGTCGGTTCGGCCTGACCGCCGCGCAGTCGGGCAGTGGCTGACACCTTGCGCCAGCGAGTCTTCACCGCACTCTTGCTCGCCGGTCTGGTCATCGGCGTGCTGCTCGTGCTCCCTGGATCCGCGGCGGTCATCGCCATCGCGATGGTCATGCTCGCGGGCGCCTGGGAGTGGGCCGCGTTCGCGGGTCTCACCGGTACGGTGGGCCGCGTCGGCTACGTGGCCCTGGTCGCCGTGGCGATCGCGGCGCTCTGGACCGTGACCGGCGACGGCACGACGCTGCACACGATGCTCGCGCTCACCATGCTCTGGTGGCTGGTGGGACTCCTGTGGCTCACGTTCGCTGCACGACGCGGCGGTCCGATGGCGGCGGCGCTCGCGGGACTCGCGGTCCTCGCGCCAGCGGCCGTCGGCCTGGCGCGACTCGTGCTGATCGAGCCGCAGGGTCGAGTGCTGTTCCTGTTCCTGCTCGTGCTTATCGCGGCGGCGGACGTCGGGGCGTTCTTCGGCGGCCGTCGATTCGGTCGCCGCAAGCTCGCCCCCGTGGTGAGCCCGGGCAAGACCTGGGAAGGGCTCATGTCGGGGATGCTTGCCGCATCGATCGCGGCCGCGGGCGGCGCCCTGTTCCTCGAGCAGCCGTTGCTGCCGTGGCTCGCGCTCTGCATGGCGGTTGCATTGATCTCGGTGATCGGCGACCTGGTCGAGAGCATGTTCAAGCGGCGAACCGGCCTCAAGGACAGCGGTCGGCTGCTGCCCGGGCACGGCGGCGTGCTCGACCGCATCGACAGCCTGACCGCGGCCGGTCCTGCGTTCATGCTCGGCCTGATGAGCCTGGGGTGGACCGCGTGACCGGCATCGCCGTCCTGGGAAGCACCGGCAGCATCGGCGCGAGCACGCTCGACGTCGTCGCGCGCCATGCCGACCGTTTCCGCGTCGACACGCTCGCGGCGCGTTCGGATCATCGACGCCTGTTTGCGCAATGCCTGGCCCACCGTCCGCGCATCGCGGTGCTCGAGGACCCGGCCGCCGCGCACGAACTCTCGCGCGCGCTCGCCCAGGCAGACCTCTCGACCCGCGTCGAGGCAGGTGAGGCGGCACTCGTCGACGCCGTGCAGGCGACGGAGGTCGACGTGGTGATGGCAGCCATCGTCGGCGCCGCGGGGCTGCCCTCGACCATTGCGGCGGCGTCGGCGGGCCGACGCGTGCTGCTCGCCAACAAGGAATCGCTGGTCGTCGGCGGCTCGCTGCTCGTCGCCGCCGCGCGCGCAGGCGGCGGCGCGCTGATTCCGATCGACAGCGAGCACAATGCGATCTTCCAGTGCATGCCGGCGACGGGGTGCGCGGCGACCGGCGTTGCGGCGCCCGGTGTGCGCAGGATTCTGCTCACCGCCTCGGGCGGGCCGTTCCTGCGGTTGTCCCCGGCGGAGATGGCGCGTGCGAGCCCCGACCAGGCCTGCGCGCACCCGCGGTGGCGGATGGGCCGCAAGATTTCGGTGGACTCCGCGACGCTGATGAACAAGGGTCTCGAGCTCATCGAGGCCTGCGTGCTGTTCGGGATGGAACCACGGCAGGTCGAAGTGGTCGTACACCCCCAGAGCATCGTGCATTCGATGGTGGA
Organism: uncultured Gammaproteobacteria bacterium; assembly: GCA_963834855.1. GTDB lineage: Bacteria > Pseudomonadota > Gammaproteobacteria > Steroidobacterales > Steroidobacteraceae > DATJKD01. Next base: position 108,544 of record CAWIDH010000035.1, read on the forward strand.
GTACGTGGACGGATCGGTCCTGGCCCAGCTCGGCAATCCGGACATGCGCACGCCGATCGCGCACGCGCTCGGTTGGCCGGAGCGCATCGCCTCCGGTGTAGAATCCCTCGACCTGGTGGCGGCCGCGCGCCTCGACTTCGAGGCGCCCGACCTGCGGCGGTTTCCCGCGCTGCGGCTCGCGCGCGCGGCGGCCGAGGCCGGTGGAACGAGCCCGGCCGCTCTCAATGCCGCGAATGAAGTCGCGGTCGACGCGTTTCTCTCGGGGCGGCTGGGTTTCCTGGGCATCCCGGCGATCATCGAAGCCGTTCTCGACCGTCATTGCAGCCGGCCGGTCGCCGACCTGCAGGATGCCCTCGACGCGGACCGCTGGGCGCGTCGCGAGGCCGAATCGATGATGGCACGGGTGGCCATGGCGGGCACATGACGATATTCACCTACGTGATCGCCTTCCTCCTCGCCATCGGCGTGCTGGTGGCGATCCATGAGTTCGGGCACTTCTGGATGGCGCGTCGTCTCGGGATCCGGGTCGTCCGCTTCTCGGTCGGCTTCGGCCGCCCGCTCTGGCGCCGCCAGGCCGCGGACGGGACGGAGTACGCGTTGTCGGCGATACCGCTCGGGGGCTACGTCAAGCTGCTCGACGAGCGGGAGGGCCCGGTCGCCCCGGAGCATTTATCGCAGGCATACAACCGCCAGCCCGTCTGGCGTCGGGTGACGGTGCTGCTCGCCGGGCCCGCCGCCAACTTCCTGTTCGCCGTGTGCGCCTACTGGCTGCTTTTCGTCGTGGGCGTGCCCGCGTTGAAGCCGGTCATCGGCGAGGTGGAACCGGGCTCGATTGCGGCCCGGGCGGGCCTGCGCGACGGCGACGAGATCGTGCGGGTCGGCGCTCAGCCGACCCCCACGCGCGAAACCGCCGTGATCGCGATCCTTGACGGCCTGATGAAGGAGCGCCCGATCGAGCTCGCCCTCGCGCGCGCGGACGGCTCCACGAGCGAGACGGCTCTTCGCTTCGAGGGCAGCACACGCGGGCTCACCGAGCCGGGTGCGCTGCTGCCAGGACTTGGATTCGACTTCTGGTACCCGACCGTGCCGCCCGTGGTCGGAAAGGTGCTTCCGGACAGCCCGGCCGAACGCGCGGGTCTCCAGGCCGGCGACCGCATCGTCGCGATCGACGGTCAGGCGGTGGCCGATTTCCCCGGGCTGGTGCAGCGCGTGCAGCCGAACCCGGGGCGCACGCTCGAGTTCACCGTCGAGCGCCAGGGCGACCGCATCACGCTGCCGATCGAGGTCCAGTCGCAGCGCGAGGGCGACCGCATGGTCGGACGCATCGGCGTCCAGCCCGTCGCCGGCGCCGCCGCCCCGGAGGAGATGCGGACGGCGGAGCGCTACGGCGTGTTCGAGTCGCTGCCGCGCGCCGCCGCGAAGACCTGGAGCATGTCCGTGCTGACGCTGCGCATGCTCTGGAACGTCGTCACCGGCGACGTGTCGGTCAAGAACCTGAGCGGCCCGATCAACATCGCCGAGTACGCCGGATTCTCGCTGCAGCAGGGCGCGCTCGCGTTCCTGTCGTTCCTCGCGATCGTGAGCGTGAGCCTGTTCGTGCTGAACCTGCTGCCGATCCCGATCCTGGACGGCGGACAGATCGTCTTCCAGCTCGCGGAACTGGTCAAGGGCAGCCCGCTGTCCGAGCGCGCACAGGCCGTCGGGCAGCAGATCGGCCTGTTCCTGCTGCTGGTACTCATGAGTTTCGCCTTCTACAACGACCTGTCACGGTTGTTCAGCTGAGCCGTCCGCCATGCGCTTGAAGTTGCTGGCCGCGATCCCGGCCCTTTTTGCGGTACCCGCGGTTCTCGCGCAGACCGGCACCGGCGAGTTCACGGTCGGCGACATACGCATCGAGGGCCTGCAGCGCATCTCGGAGGGCACGGTCTACAACTACCTGCCGGTCAACATCGGCGACCGCGTCGACCAGCGTCGCATCGAGGAGTCGCTGCGTGCCCTGTACGGGACCGGCTTCTTCCGCGACGTCGAGCTGCGCCGCGACGGCGGCACGCTCGTCGTCGCCGTGCGCGAACGCCCTTCGATAGAGAGCTTCACGATCACCGGCAACAAGGACATAAAGACCGAGGACCTCGAGAAGTCGCTGCGCGACGTCGGGCTCGCGCGCGGCAAGACGTTCAACCAGTCGACGCTGGACGAGGTCGAGCGGTTCCTGACCGACCAGTACTTCTCGCGCGGCAAGTACGGCGTGCGGGTCGACACCAAGATCGAGGAGCTGCCCGACAACCGCGTCAAGATCGCGATCGACGTCGCCGAGGGCAAGCGCGCCCGCATCCGCCAGATCAACGTCGTCGGCAACGAGGCCTTCGACGACGAGGAGCTGAAGGAGCAGTTCAAGCTCCGGACGCCGAACTTGCTGTCGTGGTACCGGCAGGACGATCGCTATTCACGCGAGGAGCTGTCGGGCGACATCGAGAAGCTGCGCTCCTACTACATGGATCGAGGCTACGCGAACTTCGACGTCGAATCGACGCAAGTGGCGATCGCACCCGAGAAGGACGACATCTACGTCACCCTCAACGTGAAGGAAGGCGACGTGTACCGCGTCTCGGACGTCAAGATCGCGGGCAACCTGGTCGTGCCGGAGAGCGAGCTGATGCGCCTGGTCCAGGTGCGGCGCGGGGACGTGTACTCGCGCAAGCTCATCACGCAGACCACCGAGCTGATGGCGCTGCGCCTGGGCCGTGACGGTTACGCGTTCGCGAAGATCGACCCGGTCCCGCAGGAGAACAAGGAGACGAAAGAGCTCGCACTCACTTTCGTCGTGGACCCGGGCAATCGAGCCTACGTGCGCCGGATCAGCTTCACCGGGACGACATCGATCAACGACGACGTGCTGCGGCGCGAGATGCGGCAGATGGAGGGCGGGTATCTCTCGAATGCGGCGGTCGAGCGCTCCAAGCAGCGTCTGCAGCGCCTGCCGTACATCGAGAAGGTGGAGGTCGAGACGAACCCTGTTCCCGGAACGCCGGACCTCGTCGACGTCGTGTTCGACATCGAGGAGGGATTGCCGGGCCAGTTCAGCGGCGGCCTCGGCTACTCGGAGTCCCAGTCGTTCATCCTGAGCGGCAGTTTCGTGCACAGCAACTTCATGGGCACGGGCAACCGCGTGGCGGCGGAAGTCAACGGCGGGGAGTACAGCAGGATCTTCAGCCTCTCGCACACGGACCCATACACCACGATCGACGGCGTCTCGCGGACGATCTCGGCCACCTACCGCAATCTCGAACAGTACACCCGTGCGTCGTCGGACTTCGAGACCGAGACCGGTACGCTCGCGCTGGACTATTCCTGGCCGATCACCGAGTTCCAGTCGGTACGCATGGGGCTCGTGGCGCAGCGTTCCGATCTGTTCACGGATCCCAATTCCAGCGCGCAGGAGGCCAGCGACTGGGTGCAGAACAACGGCAACACGTACACGCGGGTCGTCGAAGCCGGCAACCCGCCGATCGGCTTCGAGTTCTTCGGCACGAAGTTCGACACCTTCGAGTGGACCATGGGCTGGGGCTACGACTCGCGCAATCGCTCGATCTTCGCGGATCGCGGCGCGCGCCACCGCTTCGGCGTGAGCTACACGCTGCCGGGCAGCGACGTCGAGTTCTACACGGCCCACTACGACTACCTGCAGTTCATCCCGATCAGCCGCCACTTCACCCTGATGTGGAACACGGAGCTCGGGTACGGGGAGGCGCTGGGCGACACGACCTCGCTGCCGCCGTTCCGCAACTACTTCGCCGGCGGCCCGGAAACCGTACGCGGATATCGCGAGAGCCGCCTGGGCCCGAAGGATTCGTTCGGCAACGCCTACGGCGGCAACCTCAAGGTGATCAACCAGCTCGAGCTGCTGCTGCCCATCCCGGAAAAGTGGCGCAACGCCGCCCGCTTCAGCCTGTTCGTCGACGCAGGCAACGTGTTCTCCACCGAGGACGTGGCCTTCGTGGGGCTGGACGGCGTGACGCCCGTGGATTACAAGTTCGGGTTTGATAAACTGCGCGCGTCCACCGGTGTTGCCGTGCAGTGGCTCGCTCCCCTGGGAGTCTTCCGGTTCAGTTACGCCTACCCGCTCAACGACGAGCCGGATATGGGCGTCATCTACGGTGACGAGACCGAGGGCTTCCAGTTCTCAATCGGACAGGCTTTCTGAGGTGTTCTACTGTATGCGCAGCAATCCAGCTCTTCTCGCGCTCGCGGCGTTCGCCGCCATCGTCGCGCCCGCGTCCGGCGCCATGGCGCAGGCGCAGACCAAGATCGGCTTCGTCAACGTGACCCGGTTGCTCGCCGAAGCGCCGCAGGCCCAGGCCGCCTCGGCAGCCCTGGAGAACGAGTTCGCGAGCCGCCGACGCGACCTGGAGAACCAGCAGCGCGACCTCAAGACCCGCGAGGAGAAGCTGCAGAAGGACGGCGCGGTGATGGCTGAGAACGAGCGCCGCAACGCCGAGAAGGCCCTGCGCGACGGTCAGCGTGAGCTCGCGCGCAAGCAGAACGAGTTCCTCGAGGACCTGAACGTGCGGCGGAACGAAGCGCTCGGCCAGCTGCAGCGGGCGGTCGTGCAGGAGATTCAGACCTACGCCAAGAGCGCCGGTTTCGACATGGTGGTCGCCGACGCGCTGTACGCCAGCCCGGCGCTCGACATCACCGGGCAGGTGCTGACCGCGCTGCAGTCGCGCAACAAGGCACCGGCCCCCGCCAAGCCCTGAACGCATCGGCGCGGGGATGCCGGTGCGGCTCGCCGAACTGGCCGTACGATTCGGGTGCGAGCTCCGCGGTGATGCGGATGCGGAGGTCGACCGCGTAGCGACCCTGCAGGAAGGCGGCCCCGGCTCGCTGGCCTTCCTCGCCAACGCCCGGTACCGCCGTTACCTCGCCGACACGCGCGCGACCGCGGTCGTCCTCGAGCAGTCGCTTGCCGACGAATGCCCGGTGGCCGCGCTCATCCACGCCAATCCCTACGCGACGTATGCGCGCATCGCGGCGCTGCTGCATCCCCCGGCATCGCTCGACCCGGGGGTGCACGCGACGGCGACCGTCGAGCCCGGCGCATTCGTCGACGCGACGGCGAGCGTCGGCGCGGGATGCTCGATCGGCGCGGGTGTGCGCATCGGTGCGCGGGCCGTCCTCGGTCCCGGCTGCGTCGTCATGCGCGGTGCGCACGTCGGCGAGGCGACGCGTCTCGTCGCGCGGGTCACGCTCTGCGAGGACGTGCGCATCGGCGCGCGGTGCATCCTGCAACCCGGGTGCGTGATCGGCGCCGACGGTTTCGGTCACGCCCCGGACGCCGGCCGTTACGTCAAGGTGCCGCAGCTGGGCGCGGTCGTGATCGGCGACGACGTCGAGATCGGCGCGAACTCCGCGATCGATCGCGGTGCGATCGGCGACACGATCATCGAGGACGGGGTGCGGGTCGACAACCTGGTTCAGATCGGTCACAACGCGCGCATCGGCGCCCACACCGTCATCGCCGGCTGCAGCGGCATCTCGGGCAGCACCACGATCGGGCGCCGCTGCGTGATCGCAGGGATGGTCGGCATCGCGGGCCACCTCAGCATCTGCGACGACGTCGTCGTGACCGGCAGGACCATGGTGTCGAGCTCCATTCACCGTCCCGGCATGTATTCGGGTACGCTGCACGCCGAGGAGACGCGGCGTTTCCGCCGCAATGCGGCGCGATTCCAGAAGCTCGACGAGCTCGCGAAGCGCGTACGCCGCCTCGAGAGCGGCGGCACGGGGGAGCAGGACCGGGATGACTGAGGGCGGCGGCTTCGGCATCGACGAGATCATGCGGCGGCTGCCGCATCGCTACCCGTTCCTGCTCGTGGACCGCGTGAGCGAGTGCGTGTCCGGTGAGCGCATCACCGCCCTCAAGAACGTCACGGCGAACGAGCAGTTCTTCGGCGGACATTTCCCGGGCCGACCGGTCATGCCGGGCGTGCTGATCCTCGAGGCGCTGGCGCAGGCCGCGGGGATCCTGTGCTTCGTCACCGCGGACATCTACCCGGACGAGAACGTGCGTTTCTATTTCGCCGGGATCGACAAGGTGCGCTTCCGCCGCCCCGTCGTGCCGGGCGATCAACTGGTCCTCAGGGCGGTACTCGAGCGCCGGATCCGGACGATCTGGAAATTCTCGACGATCGCCGACGTGGCCGGGCAGGAGGTCTGCAGCGCAGAGATGATGGTCATGCCCGGCTGAGGGCCTCGACGCGCGAGGTAATCCCGATGACGACGCCGATACACGCCACCGCGGTGATCTCGCCCGACGCCAGGCTCGCGGACGGCGTCGAGGTTGGCGCGTATGCCGTGATCGGCGACGGAGTGGAGATCGGGCCGCGAACGCACATCGGCCCGCATGCCGTGATCCAGGGCCCGACCCGGATGGGCGAGGACAACGTGGTGTTCCAGTTCGCCTCGGTCGGGTCGGCGCCGCAGGACAAGAAATACCGCGGCGAGCCGACGCGGCTCGAGATCGGGGATCGCAACGTCATCCGCGAGTGCGTCACCCTCAACCGCGGCACCGCCAAGGACGAGGGCATCACGCGCATCGGCAGCGACAACCTCTTCATGGCGTATTCCCACGTCGCGCACGACTGTGCCGTGGGCAACCAGTGCGTGCTGGCCAACAACGCGACGCTGGGCGGTCACGTCCAGCTCGGCGACTGGGTGATCATGGGCGGGCTGTCGGGAATCCACCAGTTCTGCAAGGTCGGGGCGCACGCGTTCATCGCGAACAACGCCGCGGTTACGCGCGACGTGCCGCCCTACGTGATGGCCGTTGGTCAGCCCGCGACCGCCCACAGCGTCAACGCCGAGGGTCTCAAGCGACGCGGGTACACGCCGGAGCAGATCCGCAACATCCGCAACGCGTTCCGCGTGCTCTACCGATCGGGCCTCAAGCTCGCCGATGCGGCCAGCCAGCTCGAGGCGCTCGCGAAGGAGCAGCCGGAGGTGCTGTCCATCGTCGAGTTCCTGCCGCGATCCACACGCAGTATCCTGCGTTGAGCGGAGTCGTGGCGGCGCCGGCCCCGCGCAGCTTCGGGCTGGTGGCCGGAGAAGCGTCCGGCGACAACCTCGGCGCCGCGCTGCTGGGTGAGCTTGCCATGCGCGTCCCGGGCGCGCGTTCCTTCGGCATCGCCGGCCCGCGGATGGCGGCCGCAGGCTGTGAAGCGTGGTACAGCTCCGACGCACTGGCGGTCATGGGACTCGCGGAGATCCTTCGGCACCTGCCGCGGCTGCTTGGCCTGCGCCGCGACCTGCTGCGGCGCCTGCTGGCCCGGCGGCCCGATGCCTACGTCGGCATCGACGCACCCGAGTTCAACCTGGGCGTGGCCGCAAGGCTCAAGGCGGCGGGGATTCCGACGGTCCAGTACGTGAGCCCGCAGGTCTGGGCCTGGCGGCAGGGACGGGTTCGAACCATCGGGGACGCGGTCGACCTGGTCCTCTGCCTGCTGCCATTCGAGACGGACTTCTATGCAGAGCACGGCGTGCGCGCCGTGTTCGTCGGTCATCCGCTGGCGGACCAGGTGCCGATGACCTCGGACGCGGCCGCGGCCCGCTCGCGACTCGGTCTGCCGGGTTCGGCACCCGTGCTCGCCGTTCTGCCCGGCAGTCGCGGCGCGGAGGTCGGTCGCCTCGGGCCGCCGTTCGCTGCCACCGTCGCCTGGCTCGCCCGGCAGCGCCCCGGGCTCACGTTCGTGGCCGCGATGGCGAATCCCCGCGTACGTGCATCGTTCGCAGGCGCGCTCGCGCGACATGCGCCGGGCGTTGCGGTGCTGCTGCTCGACGGCCGGGCGCAGGAGGCGATGGCAGCGAGCGACGCCGTGCTCCTCGCCTCGGGCACGGCCACGCTCGAGTGCGCGCTCGTCAAGCGTCCGATGGTCGTCGCCTATCGGGTCGCTCCGCTCACGAGCTGGCTGCTGCGCGAGCTCGGGCTGGTGAAGACGCGCCACTTCGCGCAGCCCAACCTGCTCGCCGGTCGTGAGCTCGTGCCCGAGTACTTCCAGGAGCAGGTACGACCCGAGGTGCTCGGACCCGCCGTGCTCGGGCAGCTCGACCGCGACGATCGCGAGGCGCTCACCGCGGAGTTCGCGCAGATCCACGAACGACTCCGCCGCGGCGCGAGCGCGCGGGCGGCCGAGGCCATCCTCGAGCTGCTGCCGTCCGCGAGGTCTGCACCATGAGGCGGTCGTCCGCACTGCGCCTGACCGCCGGCGTCGACGAGGCGGGGCGCGGTCCGCTCGCGGGGCCCGTAGTCGCCGCGGCCGTCATCCTCGCGCCCGGCCGTCGAATTGCGGGACTCGCCGACTCGAAGCTGCTGGCTGCGGCGACGCGTGAGCGGCTCGCGCGCCAGATCCGCGCGCGTTGCCTGAGCTGGGGCGTCGGCTGGGCCGATGCCGCGGAAGTCGATGCCCTCAACGTGCTCCAGGCCAGCCTGCTCGCGATGCGGCGCGCGCTCTTCGCGCTCGCGACACCGCCGGTGCACGTGGTGGTCGACGGCAACCGCTGCCCGACGCTGTCAGGCTTCGCGATGTGCTCCATCGAGGCGGTGGTGGACGGCGACGACAGCATCGCGAGCGTGAGCGCCGCGTCGATACTTGCGAAGGTGACGCGCGATGACTTCATGCGCAGACTCGAGGAGCGCTATCCGGGCTACGGTCTCGCGCAGCACAAGGGATACGGCACGCCGGGCCATCTCGAGGCATTGCGGCGGCTCGGCCCTTCGCCGGTGCATCGCCGCAGCTTCGCCCCGGTACAATCGAGCCTCCTCGACTGAGCCGGGTACATGCAGGGTTTCGTCCACCTTCACGTGCACACGGAGTACTCGCTGGTCGACGGCGTGGTTCGCATCGACAGCGAGCGCTCCGACGGCGGCGGGCTCGGGCGCGAGGGCCTGATCGACGCCACGGTGCGACTCGGCATGCCGGCGGTTGCGCTCACCGACCAGGGCAACCTCTTTGCGCTGATGAAGTTCTACAGGAGCGCGCAGGCCCGCGGCATCAAGCCGCTGATCGGCGTCGACGCCTGGCTGCGCGAGGACGGGGAACGCGCCGAGCCCAGCAAGTTGCTGCTGCTGTGCCAGGACGAACGCGGGTACCGGAACCTGACACGTCTCGTGAGCAGGTCCTACCTCGAGGGGCGCGGACGCCACGGACCGATGCTCGCCCGTTCGTGGCTCGATGCCGATACGACCGCGGGCCTGGTCGCGTTGTCGGGCGGACGCGACGGCGATGTCGGCCGGGCCCTCGTCGCGGGGCGACACGCTGAGGCTCGGCAGGCGCTTGCCGGCTGGCTGGACCTGCTCGGCGACCGCTACTACCTCACGCTCACTCGCACCGGCCGGCCGGGCGAGGAGGAATGCATTACCGGCTCGCTCGAGCTCGCGAGCGCCGCGGGCGTGCCGGTAGTTGCGACCAACGACGTCCGGTTCCTTAGCCACGAGGACTACGAGACACACGAGGCGCGGGTCTGCATACGGGAAGGGACGCGGCTTGCGGATCCCGCGCGGCCGCGGCGTTACTCCGACCAGCAGTACCTGCGCTCACCTGCCGAAATGGCGAATGTTTTCAGTGACGTACCAGAGGCAATTGAGAACTCGGTTGAGCTAGCGAAGCGCTTGAACCTGGAGCTTCGCCTGGGCAAGTCGTGGTTGCCCGCCTACCCGGTCCTGCCGGGTCGTACCGTCGAGCAGGAGCTTCGCGAGGCCGCGGCCGCCGGTCTCGCGACCCGCCTCGAGGCGGCGGCGGGCGGCGTGCAGCTGCCGGCCTCACGTGACGTGTACGAGGCGCGGCTCGCGAGCGAGCTTTCGACCATCTGCCAGATGGGATTCGCCGGCTACTTCCTGATCGTCGCCGATTTCATCCGCTGGGCCCGCGAGAACGGCGTACCGGTCGGGCCGGGCCGCGGCTCCGGCGCCGGATCCCTGGTCGCGTATGCGCTCAAGATCACCGACCTCGATCCGCTGCGCTACGACCTGCTGTTCGAACGGTTCCTGAACCCGGAACGCGTGTCGATGCCCGACTTCGACGTCGACTTCTGCATGGAGGGCCGCGACCGGGTCATCGACTACGTCGCGGAACGCTACGGCCGCGACCGCGTCTCGCAGATCATCACTTACGGCACGCTCGCCGCCCGCGCCGTGGTGCGCGACGTGGCACGCGTGCTCGGACACAACTACGGCTTTGCCGACAGCATTGCGAAGCTGATTCCGTTCGAGCTCGGCATCACGCTCGACGACGCGCTCGCGAAGGAGGAGGAGCTCAGGCGGCGATACAAGGCCGAGGACGAGGTCCGCGAGGTGATCGACCTGGCGCGCTCGCTCGAGGGGCTCGTGCGCAATGCCGGCACGCACGCGGGCGGCGTGGTCATCGCGCCGTCTGTGCTGACCGACTTCGCGCCGCTCTACAGCGAAGAAGGCTCGGGCGGCGTCGTCACGCAGTTCGACAAGGACGACGTCGAGGCGGCCGGGCTCGTGAAATTCGACTTTCTCGGGCTGCGCACGCTCACGATCATCGACCGGGCCGTGCGCACGATCAACGCCGTCCGCGCCGGGCTCGGCGAGGCGCCGCTCGATCCGGCCACCCTGCCGATGGACGATGCCGAGACCTTCGCGCTCCTCAAGCGGTGCGAAACGACGGCGGTCTTCCAGCTCGAATCGCGCGGGATGCGCGATCTCGTCAGGCGGCTGCAGCCCGACCGCTTCGAGGACGTCATCGCGCTCGTCGCGCTGTTCCGCCCGGGGCCGCTGCAGTCGGGGATGGTCGAGGACTTCATCAACCGCAAGCACGGGCGCACCACCGGCCCGATCGACTACCTGCATCCGGAGCTCACGCAGGTGCTCGCCCCGACCTACGGCGTGATCCTCTACCAGGAACAGGTGATGCAGATCGCGCAGGTGCTCGCCGGCTACACGCTGGGTGGCGCGGATCTCCTGCGCCGCGCCATGGGCAAGAAGAAGCCGGAGGAGATGGCGAAGCAACGCTCGGTGTTCGTCGACGGCGCCGTTGAGCGCGGTGTCGCGCAGGGCACGGCGACGCACATCTTCGACCTGATGGAGAAGTTCGCGGGCTACGGCTTCAACAAGTCGCACTCCGCTGCTTATGCGCTCCTGTCCTACCAGACCGCCTGGCTCAAGGCGCATTACCCCGCGGCGTTCATGGCGGCCGTGCTGTCGTCGGACATGGATCGCACCGACAAGGTCGTGACCCTCATCGACGAATGCCGCCGCATGGGGATCGTCGTCGAGGGCCCGGACGTCAACGCCTCGCAGTTCATGTTCACCGTATCCGAAGCCGGTTCGATCCGCTACGGGCTGGGCGCCATCAAGGGCGTCGGCCAGGCCGCCGTGGACTGCATGCTCGACGAGCGGGCGGCGAACGGCGCGTTCCGTGACCTGCGGGACCTGTGCCGCCGCATCGACCTCAACCGTGTCAACCGCCGCGTGCTCGAGGCGCTCGTCCGCGCGGGCGCTCTCGATGCGCTGGCCGCGAACCGCGCTACCCTGATGCGTGAGCTGCCCGCGGCGATGCAGGCGGCGGACCAGAGCTCGAAGGCGCAGGCGGCGGGACAGACGGACCTGTTCGGCGTCGCCGTTGCAGCGGGCGCGCCAGACGCAGTGGCGGATGACTCCGGCCGGCCGCTGGCGGAATGGAGCGACGCGCAGCGCCTCGCCGGCGAGCGCGAAACGCTGGGGCTCTACCTCACGGGTCACCCGATCGCCGAGTACGAGCGCGAGCTGAGACCCATCACGAGCGGGCGCATCGCCGATCTCGGCGGCTCACGGCCCGTCGGTGCGGTGGAGAGCGGCTTCCGCTCTGGCGGTCGCAACGTGACCGTCGCGGGGCTCGTGCTCGAGATACGCAAGCGTGGCGGCCGCACGAGCTTCGTCCTCGACGATCGCAGCGGTCGCATCGAGGTCACGCTGTTCGACGATGTGCTGCAGCAGCACCGCGGGCTCATCCGGAGGGATGCGATCCTGGTCGTCGACGGACAGCTGCGCTGGGACGAGTTCATCGAGGACTGGCGGCTCACCGCGAAGCGCATCCTCGATCTCGACCAGGCGCGGGAGCAGTTTGCACGCCGCCTCGTGCTGCGCTGGCCGGGCGGACGCAATGGCGACGCCTCCGGGGTCGTGAGCGCGATCGAGCAAGCCCTGCGGCCGAGCCGCGGTGGTCGTTGCGCGGTGAGCATGCGATACAGCCGCGACGACGCGAGCGCATTCGTGGAGTTCGGCGAGGAGTGGACCGTGCGGCCCTCGCGGGACCTCATGGAACGGCTCGGCCGCATCGTCGGCCGCGACGGGGTGGAGCTCGTCTACGCGCCCCGGGTCGACGCCTGACGTTCCTCCGCACATGAACGATGCGCTGGTCGTGGTCGAAGCCTCGATCGGGAAGGTATTTTCCGGATCGCCGTAAACCCATCCCTGGGGGCTCCGTCGAAAACATCCCTGTTTTCGACGGTCCGGAAAATACCTTCCCGATCAAGCCTTCGCCTGTGTGCAGTGGTGTTCATGAATAAGGCGCGCTGAAGCGCCCGGGTCGAGCAACCTGGCTGCGGCGTTCGCCGCCGGATTTGCGCACCCCCGGCGGCTACGGCATCCTCCTCGGCCATGCCACTGAGTTTCCTGGAATTCGAGCAACCGATCGCTGAGCTCGAGGCCAAGATCGACGAACTGAAGTTCGTATCCTCCGATGCCGAGGTCAACATCGGCGAGGAGATCGCGCGGCTCAAGGCCAAGAGCCGCGCGCTGACGACCAGCATCTTCGCCAACCTGAGTCCCTGGCAGGTAGCGCAGCTCGCACGCCATCCGCAACGACCGTACACGCTCGACTATGCCGCCGCCATTTTCGACGAGTTCCAGGAGATGCACGGCGACCGCATGTATGCCGACGACCTGGCCATCGTCGGCGGCCTGGCCCGGCTCGACGGTCGACCATTGATACTGATCGGCCACCAGAAAGGCCGCGACACCAAGGAGCGGGTGCGGCGCAACTACGGCATGCCGAAGCCCGAGGGGTATCGCAAGGCGCTGCGGCTCATGAAGACCGCAGAGCGGTTCGGCCTGCCCATCGTCACCCTCATCGACACGCCAGGCGCGTATCCCGGCGTGGGCTCCGAGGAGCGCAACCAGAGCGGGGCGATCGCGCGCAACCTGTTCGAGATGGCGCACCTCGCGGTCCCGGTGCTCTCGGCCGTGATCGGCGAGGGCGGCTCGGGTGGCGCGCTCGCGATCGGCGTCTGCGACCGGCTGCTGATGCTGCAATACTCCGTCTACTCGGTGATCTCGCCCGAGGGCTGCGCGTCGATCCTGTGGAAGAGCGCCGACAAGAAGGAGCTCGCCGCAGAGGCGATGGGCATCACCGCCGAGCGGCTGGCCAGGCAGGGCCTGGTCGACGAGGTGCTGCGTGAACCGCTGGGTGGCGCGCATCGGGATCCACAGGCCATGGCGGAGGACCTGAAAGCCGCGCTGCTGCGACACCTCGCCGCCCTGGAAGCGCAGCCACGGGCGGATCTGCTGGCCGCGCGCTACGCTCGGCTGCGCGCCCAGGGTGTGTACCAGGCCGGCTGATCGTCGGTGCATTGCGCCAGCAGCGGTGACGCCGGCGCAGTCGAGGTTCCCTTGAGCTTCGGACCCGCACTACTGGCCAGCTCGATCGACGGCATCCTGCAGGGCCTCCCGCGGCCGGCATCGGGGCTCTGCGTTGCGTACTCCGGTGGACTCGATTCGACCGTGCTGCTGCACGCGCTCCGCCGCATGCCCGCCGGTTTGCGGTTGCGTGCCGTGCACGTCGACCACGGGCTGTCCGGTGGCTCGGCGGACTGGGCAGCTCATTGCGAGCGCACCTGCGCCGCGCTCGGCATCGACTGCCGGGTGATGCCGGTCGACGCGCGTGCGGCGCGCAGCGAGAGCCCGGAGGCCGCCGCGCGGCGTGCGCGGTACCAGGCGATCGCCGCGCAACTCGGCGCGAACGAGATCCTGCTGACCGCGCACCACGCCGACGACCAGCTCGAGACGGTGCTGCTGCAGCTGCTGCGCGGCGGCGGACTCGCCGGCGCCGCGGGAATGCCGCGTCTCGCGACCTTTGCGAGCGGCTGGCAGGCGCGGCCGTTGCTCGGCTACTCACGCGAGGCGCTGCGCGACTGGGCGCAGCGGCAGGGCCTCGCCTGGCTCGAGGATCCCACCAATCTCGACACCCGCTTCGACCGCAATTACCTTCGACTTGCCGTGCTGCCCGCGATACGCGACCGCTGGCCGCATGCCTCGGGGACCATTGGTCAGGCGGCATTGCTGATTGCCGAGGCCGTCGAGCTGATCGGCACGGTCGCGCAGGCCGATCTTGCAGCCGTCCGCGAGGGGCTGACGCTCCCGCTCGCGAGCCTTGATCGCCTGTCGGAGCCGCGGGTGCGTGCGGTGCTCCGGGCCTGGATCACTTCAAGCGGTCTGCCGCTGCCGTCGGCGCGGACCCTCGCTGCGCTGCGGCGGGATCTCTGGCAGGCCGCCGACGATCGCGTCCCCTGTGCGCGCTGGCTCGATGCGCGCGTCTATCGCTACCGCGGGCGGCTCTATGCCGCGCGTGCGCGGGCGCCTGAGTCCGGCGCGCGAGCCATCGCACCGGGCCAGTGCCTCGACCTGGGCGCCGACGGGCGGCTTACGTTCGAGGCCGCGACCGGCCGGGGTGTGAGCCGCGCCCGCCTGGCCGCGGGCTTCGAGCTCAGGCCGCGGCGAGGCGGCGAGACCTTCCAGCCCGTCGGTGGCGCACATCGCCGTCCCTTGCGCAAGTGGCTGCAGGAGCACGGCGTGCTGCCGTGGCTGCGTGATCGCATTCCGCTGCTCTACGCAGGCGAGGAGCTTGCCTGCGTCGGCGACATCGGCATGGCCGCGCGCCTCGCGGCCGGGCCCGACGAGCCGTCGTGGGAGATCCGGTGGACCGGTCGGCCGACACTCACCGAGGCCGAGGCGCTGAACGCGCGCGCCGCCTTAGGTTCCTCAAATGCGGCAGGCCGCCGCCGTTTCTATTAGACTGTCCTCCCGTCGTTCGAATCCAGCGGCGGAGCGCCCCAATGACCAAGTTCATCTGCGTGACCGGCGGAGTGGTGTCCTCGCTGGGCAAGGGGATCGCGGCCGCATCGCTCGGGGCCATCCTCGAGTCGCGCGGGCTCAAGGTCGCGCTTGTCAAGCTCGACCCGTACATCAACGTCGACCCCGGCACGATGAGCCCCTTCCAGCACGGCGAGGTCTTCGTCACCGACGACGGCACCGAAACCGACCTGGACCTCGGTCACTACGAGCGGTTCGTCCGCACGACGACGAGCCGCAACAGCAATTTCACCACCGGGCGGATCTACGAGCGCGTGATCGGAAAGGAGCGGCGCGGGGACTACCTCGGCGCCACGGTGCAGGTAATCCCGCACATCACCGACGAGATCAAGCACTGCATCCGCCTGGGCGCGGGCGACGCAGACGTCTGCATGGTCGAGATCGGCGGCACGGTCGGCGACATCGAGTCGCTGCCGTTCCTCGAGGCGATCCGCCAGCTCGGCGTCGAGCTCGGGCGCAACAACGTGCTCTACATGCACCTGACGCTGATTCCCTACATCTCGACCTCGGGCGAGATCAAGACCAAGCCCACGCAGCATTCGGTCAAGGAGCTGCGCTCGATCGGCATACAGCCCGACGTGCTGCTGTGCCGCGGCCGCGACCCTCTGCCGCCCGAGCAACGGCGCAAGATCGCGCTCTTCACCAACGTCGAGGAGCGCGCCGTGTTTTCCGCCGTCGACGCCGACGACATCTACAGGATTCCGATGCTGCTCCGCGAGCAGGGTCTCGACGACATCGTCTGCGAGAAGCTCGGGCTCGACGTGCCGCCGTCGGACCTGCGCGAATGGCAGCAGGTGGTCGCGGCGAAGAGCAACCCGGACCTGTCGGTGACGATCGCGATGGTCGGCAAGTACGTCAACCTGCGCGATGCGTACATCTCGCTGTCCGAGGCGCTGATGCACGCGGGCCTGCGGACCCGGACCCGCGTCAACCTGAACTTCATCGAGTCGCAGGACCTCGAGAGGCACGGCACGGATCAGCTCGACGGGGCCGATGCGATCCTCGTGCCGGGCGGTTTCGGCGAGCGCGGCATCGAGGGGAAGATCGAGGCCATTCGCCACGCGCGCACGCAGGGCGTTCCCTATCTCGGCATCTGCCTGGGGATGCAGCTCGCGATCGTCGAGTACGCGCGCAATGTCGCGGGACTTGCAGGCGCGCACAGCACGGAATTCAACCGGTCCAGCCCGCACCCGGTGATCGCGCTCATCAGCGAGTGGCAGGATCAGAAGGGCACGACCGAGTCACGCGACGAACGGTCGGAGCTCGGCGGTACGATGCGCCTCGGCGCGCAGGAGGTCCGCATCTCGCACGGCTCGCTCGCCCACGCCGTGTACGGCTCGGACGTGATCCGCGAGCGCCACCGGCATCGCTACGAGTTCAACAACCGCTACCTGCAGAAGATGATGAACTCGGGGATGCGGTTTTCCGGCTTCTCGCGCGACGGGCTCGTCGAGATCATCGAGCTGCCGGGCCATCCGTTCTTCGTCGCGAGCCAGTACCACCCCGAATTCCGCTCCACCCCGCGCGACGGTCACGCGCTCTTCACGGGGTTCGTCAAGGCCGCGCGGAGCTTCCGCGCCATGCCGTTGTCGGCGGTCGCGGGCGCATGAAGCTCTGCGGACACGAGGTCGGCATCGATCGGCCGTTCTTCCTGATCGCGGGTCCCTGCGTGGTCGAGAGCGAGGCGCTCGTGATCGACGTGGCGGGGCGGATGCGCGAGATGACCGCCGAGCTCGGCATCCCCTACATCTTCAAGGCCTCCTACGACAAGGCCAACCGCTCCTCGCGGACGAGCTTCCGCGGCCCGGGCATCGAGCAGGGGCTCAAGGCGTTGCAGAAAGTCCGTGAGCAGGTCGGCGTGCCGGTGCTGACCGACGTGCACGAGGACACGCCGCTCGCCGAGGTTGCGGAGGTCGTCGACGTGCTGCAGACGCCGGCCTTCCTGAGCCGGCAGACGAATTTCATCGTCAACACCGCATCGCAGGGCAAGCCGGTCAACATCAAGAAGGGCCAGTTCCTCTCGCCCTGGGAGATGCGCAACGTGGTCGACAAGGCGCGCTCCACCGGCAACGACCAGATCATGGTCTGCGAGCGCGGCTTCAGTTTCGGCTACAACAACCTCGTGACCGACATGCGCTCGCTGTCGGTCATGCGCGAGACCGGCTGCCCGGTCGTGTTCGACGCGACGCATTCGGTGCAGCTGCCGGGCGGGCGCGGCGACGCCTCGGGCGGGCAGCGCGAGTTCATCCCCGTGCTCGCGCGGGCGGCGATGGCGGCCGGCGTCTCCGGGCTCTTCATGGAGACGCACCCGGATCCCGAGAAGGCGCTCTCGGACGGACCGAACGCCTGGCCGCTGGATCGAATGCAGTCGCTGCTCGAGCTGCTCAGGACCATCGACGAGGCGGTGAAATCGCGGCCCTTCGAGGAATCGACGCTGTGAGCCGGATCACCGATATCCGCGCACGCGAGATCATGGATTCGCGCGGTAACCCGACGGTCGAGGCGGACGTGCACGTCGAGGGTGGGAGCATGGGCCGCGCCGCGGTCCCCTCGGGCGCGTCCACCGGGACGCGCGAGGCGGTCGAGCTGCGCGACGGCGACAAGTCACGCTACTTCGGCAAGGGCGTCCGCAACGCGGTAGCGAACGTCAATGGCGCGATCCGCGAGGCCCTGCTCGGGCACGACGTGCTCGACCAGGCGGGCATCGACGCGACGCTGATCGCGCTCGATGGCACGGAGACCAAGTCGCGCCTCGGCGCCAATGCGCTATTGGCCGTGTCGCTCGCGGCGGCACATGCGGCCGCGCGCGCGAGCGGGGTCGCCCTGCACCGGCGGCTCGGCGGTTCCGGGCCCAGGCTCATGCCCGTCCCGATGATGAACATCGTCAACGGCGGGGCGCACGCCGACAACAACGTCGACATCCAGGAGTTCATGGTGCTCCCGGTCGGCGCGCCTTCCTTTGCCGAGGCGCTGCGCATCGGCGCGGAGATCTTCCACACGCTGCGCAAGGTGCTGCACGAGCGCGGGCTCGCGACCGCGGTCGGCGACGAGGGAGGGTTCGCCCCCGACCTGCCGTCGAACGAGGCGGCGCTCGAGACGATACTCGAGGCGGTGGAGCGCGCCGGGTACAAGGCCGGCCGCGACGTGTATCTCGGGCTCGACGTCGCGAGCTCCGAGTTCTTCCAGGACGGCATCTACACGCTCGAATCCGAGGACCGCAGGTTCACCTCGGCGCAGTTCGCCGACTACCTCGACGGGCTCGCGAGCCGTTATCCGATCCTCACGATCGAGGACGGGATGGCGGAGGGCGACTGGCAGGGCTGGGCGCTGCTCACCGAGCGGCTCGGCCGGCGCGTGCAACTCGTCGGGGACGACCTGTTCGTCACCAACACCCGGATTCTCAGGGAGGGCATCGCCCGGAAGGTCGCGAACGCCATCCTCGTCAAGCCGAACCAGATCGGCACGCTGAGCGAGACGCTGGCCGCGATCGACATGGCGGTGGAGGCGGGCTACTGCGCGGTCGTGTCGCACCGTTCCGGCGAGACCGAGGACGCCACGATCGCCGATATCGCCGTCGGGACCCGCGCGACACAGATCAAGACCGGGTCGCTCTGCCGCTCCGACCGCGTGGCGAAGTACAACCAGCTGCTGCGGATCGAGGCCGAGCTCGGCGCGCTGGCGAGCTACGCCGGGCGCGATGCCTTCCCGATGCCGCTGCCGGCGGGCTGCGCGTGACCGGCTCAGCCGTTCGCGGCGCGCACGGCCCCGACTCTGCTAATCTTCCGCGCCAATGACGATCCGCATCGTTGCCGGCCTGCTGCTCGTGGCGCTCCTCGCGTTGCAGTACCGGCTCTGGCTCTCCGGCAACGGCATGCGCGAGGTGTGGCGCCTCGAACAGGCGATCGAGGCGCAGCGGAAGGAGAACGACGGCCTGGCGCAGCGCAACCGCGCGCTTGCCGCAGAAGTGCGCGACCTGAAGGAAGGCCACGCGGCGCTCGAGGAGCGCGCGCGGACGGATCTCGGCATGATCGGTGCGAACGAGACGTTCTACCAGGTCGTGCCGCCCGAGACGTCGAACTCGCCGGCCCCCGCGTCGTCGCAGAGAACGGCACAGGCCGAGCGGCAATGACGGATGCTGCACGGCGCTGGGCCGTCCTGCCTGCGGCCGGACGCGGCGACCGGTTCGGCGCGGGCACCCCTAAGCAGTACCGGAAGCTGCACGGCCGGGCGGTGCTGTCGTGGGCTATCCTCTCCCTGCTCGAGGACCGGTCGATCCGCGGCGTCGTCGTCGCGATCGCCGCCGGCGACCGGCGATTCCGTCGGTTGCCGGAAGCGCGCGACTCCCGCGTGCGATCGTGCATCGGTGGCGCGCGCCGGGAGCTGTCGGTCGCCCAGGCGCTCGAGAGCCTCTCCGGCGAGGCCCGCGACGGCGACTGGGTGCTGGTCCACGATGCCGCGCGTCCCTGCCTGCACCGCGACGATCTGCGCCGGCTCCTCGCGCGCGCGGGGCGTGACGCCGCGGGCGGGCTCCTCGCGGTGCCGGTGGGCGATACGCTGAAGCGAGCTGCGCCCGACGGGCGGGTCGGAGGCACGGTCGCGCGGGCGGGCCTGTGGCGCGCGCTGACGCCGCAGCTCTTTCGCTATGGCGTGCTGCGACGCGCGCTCGCGCTGTGCCTGGCGCACGGGCGCGAGGTGACCGACGAGGCCTCGGCGGTCGAGGCGCTGGGGCTCAAGCCCCTGCTGGTGCCGGGCCGGGGCGACAACGTCAAGGTGACGCGCCCGGAGGACCTCGCGCTCGCCGCCGCGGTCCTCGCAGCGAGGCGCTGAGGCATGCGCATCGGTCACGGATACGACGTACACGCCTTCGGGCCGGGGGACCACGTGACGCTGGGCGGGGTGCGCGTGGCGCATGCGCGGGGCGTCATTGCACATTCGGACGGGGACGTGCTGCTGCACGCCCTGTGCGACGCGCTGTTTGGCGCAATGGGCATGGGCGACATCGGCCGGCACTTTCCCGACAGCGATCCGCAATGGAAGGGTGCGGACAGCCGCAGGTTCCTGCGTCATTGCGCCTCGCTGCTGCGCTCGCGCGGGTGGCGCCTCGTCAATGCGGACCTGACGCTGCTCGCCGAGGCTCCGCGGCTTGGTTCCCACCGCACCGCGATACGCAGCAACATTGCCGCGGATCTCGGTGTGGACCCCGAGCGCATCAACGTCAAGGCCACGACCTGCGAGGGCCTGGGCGCTCTCGGCCGGGCGGAGGGCCTGGCCTGTCACGCAGTCGTGCTGTTGTCGCGCGCGGACGCGGCGCCCGCATCCTGAGCCTTGAACGCGCTGCCGCTCGCCTGGGGCCCGCCGCCGGCGCGCGGCCGCATCCGCGTAGAACCCGAGGACTTCGAGGTCGACGAGTTGCTTGGCTTCCGGGCGGACGGCGAAGGCAGCCACCTGCTGCTGCTCGTCGAGAAACGGCTCGCCAACACCGGATGGGTGGCTTCCGAGCTCGCGCGCGCGGCGGGCATGGCGTCCCGCGATGTCGGCTTCAGCGGGCACAAGGACCGGGTGGCCGTCACGCGCCAGCATTTCAGCCTGCCCGCGTCCGCGGCGACACCAGGCACGGGTTGGGTCGGATTCGAGGGCGAGGGCTTCCGTGTGCTCGCGGCAGCGTCGCACGGACGGAAGCTGCGCATCGGCTCGCATCGTTCGAACCGCTTCCGCATCCGCGTGCGCGACCTCGAGGGCGACGCGGTGGGGATCTCGCGCCGGCTCGAGGAGATTGCGCGCGGCGGCGTGCCGAACTACTTCGGGCCGCAGCGCTTCGGGCGTGGCGGCGCGAACCTGAGATCGGCCCGCGACTGGGCGGACGGGGGCCCGCCGCCGCGCAATCGCGGGGCGCGTGGCTTCGCGCTGTCCGCGGCGCGAAGCCGGCTCTTCAATCTCCTGCTCGCGAGTCGCGTCGAGCGCGGCGACTGGGGTCGCCTGCAGCCGGGCGATGCGGCCATGCTGGACGGCCGGCGAAGCTGGTTTCCCGTGGCGACCGTCGACGCGACGCTCGTCGCGCGCGGCACAGCGCTCGATCTGCATCCCAGCGGCCCGATGCATGGTCGCGGCGAGCCACCCGTCGCCGGCGCGATCGCGGCGCTCGAGCGCGAGGCGGCGGAGGCGGAGCCCCGACTCGCCGCGCTGCTTGCATCACAGGGCCTGTCCCACGAGCGCAGGAGCCTGCGTGTCCCCGTGCGCTCACTCACCTCCCGCTTCACCGACGGCGGACTCGAAATCGGCTTCGAGCTGCCGCGCGGCGCGTACGCCACGGCGGTGCTTCACGAACTGCTCGAAGATGCGTGGGACGAGCGCGAGAGTGGCGAGGACTGATCGATCAACCGGCGCCGCCCCGGCGCTGTGCGAGCAGGACGTACACCGCGCCGGTCCCGCCGTCGACCGGGCGCGCGGAGGCGAATGCCGCGACCGACTGCATGCGACGCAGCCAGTGATCCACGGCGCGCTTGATCACCGGGCCGCGCGCGCCCGAGCGCCGTCCCTTGCCGTGGATCACCCGCACGCAGGTGAGCCCGCGTCCTGCGGATTCGGCGACGAATTCGCGCAACGCTGCATGCGCCGCCTCGCGCCCGAGGCCATGCAGGTCGATCTCCGCCTGCACGGCGTACTGACCGCGACGCAAGCGGCGCAACGCGGCGCGCGACGCGCCTCCACGCGAGAAGGCGAGCTCGTCACCCGACTCGAGCATCCCCGGGTCCGCCGGCGCCGCGAGCGTCTCGCGCAGCACCGCCGCGCGCTCCGCGCGCGTGAAGTTCGCGGCCGCACGCGGCCTGGGCAGTGCCGGTCGCGCCGCGCGGTCCTTGAGCGGTCGTACGTCGCGCACGTACGAGCGAAAGATATCGTCGTCGTCCTTGGGGTTCATCAGCGGCTCGACGTCTCGGCTTCCGGCGATCCGGACGATTCCAGTATAGTTGCGCCGCATTCGCATCCAACCCCCGGGATCCGGGGCCCGTGGAGTTCCGCCCGGTTCCTCGCGTGAGAATCCTGGTCAGCAATGACGACGGCTACCGTGCCGACGGCCTCAAGGCGCTGGTCGACGCGCTCGTACCTCTCGCCGAGATCACGGTCGTGGCGCCCGATCGAAATCGCAGCGGGGCGAGCAACTCGCTCACGCTCGACCTCCCGCTGCGCGTCCACCGCCACGGCGAGCGCATGTTCCACGTCGAGGGCACGCCCACCGACTGCGTGCACCTCGCGATAACGGGTCTGTTCGACTACGACCACGACATGGTCGTGTCCGGCATAAATGACGGTGCGAACCTGGGGGACGACGTTCTGTACTCGGGCACCGTGGCCGCCGCGATCGAAGGACGCTTCCTCGGGCTGCCGGCCATGGCCGTCTCGCTGGTACTCCGGCAGGGTCGCAATTTCCAGACCGCTGCGCGCGTCGCCGCAGAGCTCGTGATGCGGGTGACGCGCACGCCGCTGCACGCCTCGATGATCCTCAACGTCAACGTGCCGGACCTGCCGTACGAGGAGCTGCGCGGTTTCCGCGCCACGCGCCTCGGCCATCGACATCAATCGGAGCCGGTGGTGAAGAGCGCGGATCCGCGCGGCCGTCCCGTCTACTGGATCGGTCCGGCGGGCGAGGGCGCGGACGCGGGCGAGGGGACGGACTTCAACGCCATCGCGAGCGGGTTCGTGTCGGTCACCCCGTTGCAGGTGGACCTGACCCGCCACTCGTCGCTGGCCGACCTGGACGAATGGCTGCGCGGGCGCGCACCTTGAGAACGGCAATGAGCGATTCGCGGGTCTCGGGCATCGGCATGACTTCGGCGCGCACGCGTGAGCGGCTCATCACGCGGCTGCGCGAAGCCGGGATCGCGGATCCGCAGGTCCTCGACCGCATCCGCAGCGTGCCGCGCCACCTTTTCGTCGACGAGGCGCTGGCGAGTCGCGCCTACGAGGACACGGCGCTGCCGCTCGGGCACGGACAGACCATCTCGCAGCCCTATATCGTCGCGCGGATGACCGAGGCGCTGATCGAGGGCGGCGCGCCGCGCAAGGTGCTCGAGATCGGCACGGGTTGCGGGTACCAGACCGCGGTGCTCGCCCCGCTCGTGGTCACGCTCTACAGCGTGGAGCGCATCGCCGCGCTGCAGCAGCGCGCTCGCCGGGTGCTCCGTGATCTCAAGATCCGCAACGTACACATGCGGCACGGCGACGGGTTCGAGGGCTGGCAGGCGTACGCGCCCTACGACGGGATCCTCGTGGCGGCTGCCGCGCATTCCGTCCCGCCGGCGCTGCTCGAGCAGCTCGCGCCGGGTGGACGGCTCGTCATCCCGGTGGGGCCGGAGCGCGAGCAGCAGCTGATGCGGGTCACGCGTCGCGGCGACACGTTCGAGCGCGAGCCGCTGGGCGCAGTGATGTTCGTCCCGCTGCTCGCGGGGATCTCGTGACGCGCTCAGTCTCGACCGGGCATCAGCGCGGCGACGACCACACGCCCCTCCGACAACATCACGTTGTACGTGCGGCAGGCTGCGCCCGTGGTCATGACTTCGAATCCGATCCTTGAGCGGTAGAAGTAGGCCAACAGCTCGGCGCGGGGGAACACCTGCCGCGCGCCGCTGCCGATCAGGAGCACTTCCGGCGAGAGCGCGAACGCGGGCTCGAGATCGGCGACCTCGAGCTCGCTCATATCTCGCGGTCGCCAGTTTTCGATCAGCGTCGAGGCGCTTACGATCACGCTTCCCGTGCAGTCGCGCGTACCGATGCGAAAGCCCTCGGCCGAGTAGCCGCGAATCAGGTTCGCCGCAGTCGGAGCATCGACCGTGAGTTTCATGGCCTTAACATACTGGATGATGCTGCGTCGGTCATACCGGTCGGCCGACGGCGGGGTTGCCGCTTGACGGGTGCGCCGCGCGTCGTGCTCGCCCTCCCGGCGTTCCGCGCGGCGTTGCGATCCGCAGCCGACGGCGCGGCCGGGTTGCCGCGCCTGGCGGCCGTCGAGTGGCTGGTGTCGCGCGGACGGCGGGGCGCGGCATGGACCGACGGCTGGCGGGAGTGGCTGCTCGGTCACACCGAAATCGGCGCACTTGCCTTGCAGCGCTGGCCGGCGGGCGCATCGGTGCGCGCGCTCGCCACGGGGCGGCGCGCGGAGGGCTGCTGGGCCTGCGCCGAGCCCGTGCACCTGCTGACCGGTCTCGACCACCTGCGACTGGCGCCGCGATCGAGCCTGGACCTGACCGCGGAGGAAGGACAGGCGCTGGTGCAGTCGCTCCGCGAGCCACTCGGGGAAAGCGGATTCGCGCTGCACGGCGCCGACCTGCCTCCGTGGTCGCTCGCCTGCGATCCCGCCGTCGAGTGCGATGCGGTCGAGCCGGCGCTCGCCGAGGGACACGACATCCGGGAGTGGCTCCCCGGAGGCCGCGACGGCGCGCGGGTGCGCAAGCTGATCAACGAGCTGCAGATGTGGCTCCATGAACATCCGGTCAACGCGCGCCGGGCCGAGCGGGGCGCGCTGCCCATCAACTCGCTCTGGCTGTGGGGGTTCGGTGAGGCGGAGGAGGCAGCATCCGCCGCGGAGCTTCCGAGCCTGCATTGCGACGACGCCTGGCTCATGGGGCTCTGGCGCCTCAACGGCGGCGAGCCCGGGTCGCTTGCCACGGCAGGATCTGCGATGCAGGCTGCCGGCGCAGCCGACCTGCTGGTTGCATCGACGACCGCAAGCGAGGATCCGCTCGCAAGCCTCCGCGAGTGGGAGTCACGGCTGTGCGAGCCTCTCGCAGCGGCGGTGCGTTCGGGACGCGTCGCGGAAGCGACGGTGCTCCTCGGCGACACACCCGTCTCGATCACGCACCGATCGCGCCTCGCCGTCTGGCGGCGCCCGCGTGCGTTGACGGAAGTCCTGGCATGAGGCAACGCCGTATCCTTCGGCGCGACGTTCCGGCTGCGGCGCTGGCCGGTCTTTCGTCCGGGTTGCATCCAGTCCTGCGGCGCGTCTACGCGGCGCGCGGAATCAGCGACAACGCGGAGCTCGACCTCGGCCTCGCGCACCTGCTGCCGGTCAGCACGCTGGGCGGCCTGCCGGCGGCCGTCGACCTGCTGCTCGGCTGCTACGCGCGGCGCGCGCGCGTCGTCGTCGTCGGGGACTTCGACGCCGACGGGGCGACCAGCACGGCGCTGGTCGTGCGCCAGCTGTGCCGGCTCGGGTTTCTCGATCCGGGCTACATCGTTCCGGACCGATTCCGTTACGGATACGGACTCACGCCACAGATCGTGCGCGAAGCCGCGAAGCTCCAACCGAGCCTGCTGGTCACCGTCGACAACGGCATCTCATCGTTGGAGGGGGTGCGTGAGGCGGCCCGGCTCGGGATCGACGTACTGGTCACGGATCATCATCTGCCCGGAACCGCGCTGCCCGAGGCGGCCGCCATCGTCAATCCGAATCTCCGCAACGAGGCGTTCGCGTCGAAGTCCCTCGCCGGCGTGGGCGTGGCGTTCTACGTCATGGCCGCGCTCACGCGCGCGATGATCGAGCGCGGCCTGGTGACCGATCCCGCCGCGGCCAATCCAGCCGAGCTCCTCGACCTGGTGGCGCTCGGCACTGTCGCCGACGTGGTGCCGCTCGACCGCAACAACCGCATCCTCGTGTCGCAGGGTCTTCGACGTGCGCGCGCGGGCCGCTGCGTGCCGGGCCTGCGCGCGCTGCTCGAATCGGCGGGACGCAGGCTCGACGCCGCCGTCGAGCAGGACCTGGCGTTCCAGGTGGGGCCGCGCCTCAATGCGGCGGGCCGGCTCGAGGACATGCGGCTGGGCATCGCCTGCCTGCTCACCGACGACGACGCGGAAGCGCGCCGGCACGCGGGCGAGCTTTCCAGGCTCAACACGGAGCGGCGCGAGCTCGAGGCGCGCATGCAGCGCGAGGCGCTTGGCCAGGTCGACCGGCTGCTCGAGCGGCTCGCGGGCGAGCTCCCGGCGGGTGTGGCGATCTACGATGCGGGCTGGCACCAGGGCGTCGTGGGGTTGGTGGCGTCGAAGGTCCGGGAGCGGGTCCACCGTCCGGTGATCGCCTTCGCACCGGGCGAGCCCGGCTGGATCAAGGGGTCGGCGCGCTCCGTGCCCGGCGTACACGTACGCGACGTGCTCGACGCCGTGGCGACGACTCATCCGGATCTGCTGGAGCGTTTCGGGGGCCACGCGATGGCGGCGGGCATGACCCTGCGCGAGGATCGCTTCGACGATTTTCGTCATGCGTTCGCAGCCGAGGTCGAGCGGCGGATCGACCCCGACGAGCTCCGAGGCGAGCTCCACACCGACGGCTCGCTGGCCGCGGGCGAGTTCTCGCTGGCGATGGGATTGGCGCTGCGCGAAGGCGGACCCTGGGGCGCAGGATTTCCGGAGCCGATCTTCGACGGCCGATTCGGCGTGATCGAGAGCCGGATCGTTGCGGACCGACACCTGAAGCTGCGCCTGCGCGCCGCGAGCGGCGAGACCGTCGACGCGATCGCGTTTCGTTACCTCGATGACGGCGAGGCCGGGCCGCTCGCCGCGCAGGGCGAGATCGATCTCGTCTACCGGGTCGCCCTGGACGAATACGGCGGAGCGCAGCGGCTGCAGCTCGTCAGCGAATGGCTCGCGCCCGCCACTCCGCGGATATGAGCGCACCCTGAGGGAGCGCCGCGCGCCGCGTGCTAGCATTGCCGGCTTTCCGATCCGCCGGACAACGCTGCAGGCTCATGGAAACCAACCCGATTCGCCGTTCGCTCGAGGACCTCGCGCAGCGCGCCAGCGCGCTCAGGGGGTACCTTTGACTACGAGGGGCGCAGCGAACGCCTCGCGGAGGTCCTGCGCGAGCTGGAGGACCCGACGATCTGGAGCAATCCCGAGCGTGCGCAGGAGCTCGGTCGCGAGCGCACGCGTCTCGAGGCCGTGGTCGGCACGCTCGACCGGCTTCGCGCGGGGCTGAACGAGGCGGGCGAGCTGCTCGAGCTCGCCGAGGCGGAAGGCGATGCCGACACCGCGCGATCGGTCGAGACGGACGTCGGTCGGATCGAAAGCGACATCAAGCGGCTCGAGTTCCAGCGCATGTTCCCGGGCGAGATGGACTCGCACAACGCCTTCCTCGATATCCAGGCCGGCGCGGGGGGCACAGAGGCGCAGGACTGGGCGCAGATGCTGATGCGGATGTACCTGCGCTGGGGCGACCAGCAGGGCTTCCGCACCGAGGTCATCGACCTGGGCCAGGGCGAGGTCGCCGGCATCAAGAGCGCCTCGATCCGCTTCGAAGGCGAATATGCCTACGGGTGGCTGCGCACCGAGACCGGCGTGCACCGCCTGGTCCGCAAGTCGCCGTTCGACTCCAACGCCCGGCGCCACACGTCGTTCGCGTCGGTGTTCGTGTCGCCCGAGATCGACGAAGACATAAACATCGAGATCAACCCGGCGGATCTCGAGATGGACGTCTACCGCTCGAGCGGCGCGGGCGGGCAGCACGTCAACAAGACCGAGTCGGCGGTGCGGCTGCGGCACCTGCCGAGCGGCATCGTGGTCGCATGCCAGAGCGAGCGCAGCCAGCACAAGAACCGCTCGACCGCGATGAAGATGCTGAAGGCGAAGCTCTACGAGCTCGAGGTCAACAAGCGCAACGCCGCGGCGAAGGTGCTCGAGGACGCGAAGTCGGACGTGAGCTGGGGCAACCAGATCCGCTCCTATGTGCTCGACCAGTCCCGGATCAAGGACCTGCGCACCGGCGTCGAGATCGGCAATACGACGGCGGTCCTCGATGGGGACCTGGCGCCGTTTCTCGAGGCGAGCCTGAAGCAGGGATTGTGATGAGGCTGGAGGCGACAGGCTGTAGGCTGGGGGCTGGAGGTCGGAAGGATGCGCGTTCTACCTCCAGCCTACAGCCTACAGTCTCCAGCCTCGTCCCATGAGCGACCCGACTCCGGATACCGCCGACAACCACCTGATCGCCGAGCGTCGCGCGAAGCTCGACCGGCTGCGCGAGCGCGGGCCCGCCTACCCGAATGATTTCCGGCGCGACGCAACGGCCGAGGAGCTGCACCTCGCCTACGGTGACCGCACGCCCGAGTGGCTGGACGCTCACCCGACGCGGGTCACGGTCGCCGGACGCATGATGTTCAAGCGAGTGATGGGCAAGGCGAGCTTCGCCAAGCTCGCGGACCGCTCGGGCCTGATCCAGCTCTTCCTGCAGCACGACGCGCTCGGCAGCGGCTACGAGGCGTTCAAAGGTTACGACGTGGGCGACCTGCTCGGTGCCTCGGGCGTGCTGTTCAAGACAAAGACCGGCGAGCTTTCGGTCAAGGTCGACGCGCTGCGGCTGCTGGTCAAGTCACTGCGGCCGCTGCCGGATAAGTGGCACGGACTCGCCGACCAGGAAATCCGCTACCGGCAGCGATACGTCGACCTGATCATGAGCGACGAAAGTCGCCAGGTGTTCCGCACGCGCACGCGCATCGTGCAGTACCTGCGGCAGTTCCTCGACACGCTGGGCTTCGTCGAGGTCGAGACGCCGATGATGCAGCCGATCCCGGGCGGGGCGGTCGCGCGTCCCTTCGTCACCCATCACAACGCGCTCGACCTCGACATGTATCTCCGCATCGCCCCGGAGCTCTATCTCAAGCGGCTGGTCGTCGGCGGGATCGAGCGGGTCTACGAGATCAACCGCAACTTCCGCAACGAGGGGCTGTCAACGCAGCACAACCCCGAGTTCACCATGCTCGAGCTGTACCAGGCCTACGCGGATTACCGCGATTTCATGGACCTCACCGAGCGGATGTTCCAGGGTCTCGCCGACACGTTGCTTGGAACGCGGCGCGTCCAGTACCAGGGCGAGACCTACGACTTCGGGCAGCCATTCCGCCGCGTGACCGTCGAGGACCTGGTCGTGCATTTCAATCCGGGACTCGACCGCGCGAGATTGCGCGATGCCGAGTACCTGCGCGGTGTGTCCGAACGACTGGGGCTCGCTCCGCAGGCAACCGATGGCGCGGGCAAGCTGCAGATCGGGATCTTCGAGAAAACCGCCGAGCACCGGCTGCTGCACCCGACCTTCGTGTATGCCTATCCGGCCGAGGTGTCGCCGCTGGCCCGGCGCAACGACGGCGACCCGTTCATCACCGACCGCTTCGAGTTCTTCGTCGGCGGCCGCGAGCTCGCGAACGGCTTCTCGGAGCTCAACGATCCGGACGACCAGGCCGCGCGCTTCCGCGAACAGGCGGCGCGCAAGAGCGCGGGCGACCAGGAGGCGATGTTCTACGATGCGGACTACATCCGCGCGCTGGAGTACGGGATGCCGCCGGCGGCAGGGCTGGGGATCGGAGTCGACCGCGTCGTGATGCTGTTCACCGATCAGCCATCGATTCGCGATGTGCTGCTGTTCCCTCATCTTCGCCCCGAAGCTTGAGTGACGCCGCGGCAGACCGCCGAACTGATTTTCCTCGGGGCGCTCTGGGGTGCATCGTTCCTGCTGCTGCGGATCGCCGTGCCCGAGTTCGGACCGGTGGCGCTGATCGCGTTGCGCGTGGGGGTTGCGGCCGCATTTCTGGTGATCGTGATGGCCGGGCGCGGCGAGCTGCCGCGCCTGCTCGCGACGCGCCGCGGCTTGCAGCTCGCGATCGTCGGAGCCGTCAATACGGCAATCCCGTTCTGCCTGTTCGCGTACGCGACGCAGACGCTTACGGCGGGGCTCGCCTCGATCGTCAATGCCACGGCGCCGATCTGGACCGCGGTCGTGGCATTCCTGTGGCTGCGCGAGCGACTCGAGCCAGGGCGGGTTGCGGGGCTGCTGCTCGGCGTGGCGGGTGTGGCTGTGCTGGTGAGCGGTCGCAGTTCGCTCGCCGCGACGGGCACCGGATACGCCATCGCCGCGGGACTGCTCGCGACGCTGTGCTACGGCGTCGGCGCGAACTACGCGCGACGGTATTTCAATGACGAGTCCGCACTCGTGCTCGCCGCGGGCAGCCAGATCGCATCGACCGTCCTGCTCCTGCCGTTCCTGCCCTGGCTGTGGCCGCCGCAGCCGCCCAGCGCGAGTGCCTGGCTCTACGCCGTCCTGCTCGGCGTCGGGCCGACGGCGCTTGCCTACATCCTCTATTTCCGCCTGATCGCAGCTGTCGGGCCATCCCGTGCCGTCACCGTGACCCTCCTGATCCCGTTGTTCGGCTGCATCTGGGGCTACGTCTTTCTCGGTGAGTCAGTCTCCGCGCGGGCGCTGGCCGGCGGCGCGATCGTCCTGCTCGGCACGGCGCTCTCGACCGGGGCGCTGGCCACGTGGCGATCCCGTCCCATCTAGACCGTGTACGGCAGCGGCAACGGCACCACGCTGCCGCCAGACGCGGAGCGCAGGGGCAGGTCGCGCGCGTCGAGTGTCACGACCGCGAGCAGTTCGATCCCCTTTTCGACCCGCGCGCTTACGAGCACCTCGCCGACTTTCGAGCCGTCGCGGTGCAGCGCCGTGAGCGGCGCTAACGGCGTGTCGGCTGCGGCCGAGTAACGGAACGTGCGCCGCTTGATGCGACCCAGGTTCTGCGTGCGGGCGACGATCTCCTGGCCGGTGTAGCAGCCCTTGTCGAAGCTGATCGCAGCGAGGAGATCGAGGTTCAGCATCTGTGGCACGAAGTGCTCGGTGGTTGCGTGCGTGATGTCCGGCACACCGGCCGCGATGTCGGCGGCGGTCCAGCGTTCCACGATCCCGGGCTCGTCGCGCACGATGAGCCCGGGCCCGGCGATCACCTGTCGGCCATCCGGAAAATCGAACGAGAGCGGCACGGCCCGATCATCGCCGGGCGCGCGCTCCGGCTCCGCGCGTATCCCGTCTGAGGTCCACGCCACGGCCCAGTCGTGCGGGCGCGAGATCTCGACCTTCGCACGCAGCACGAACCGGCGCAGCCGCGTTAAGACCGGGTCGGCGAGCTCGGCGGGCAGCAACGCGTAGATCTCCGAACCAAGGCTGCGCAGGCGCAGCAGCGCAATCGCGCGACCCTGCGGTGTCGCGTACGCGGCGAGTTGAGTGCGGCCATCGGCCAGCTGCTCAACGTCGTTGGAGAGCTGGCCCTGCAGGAATCCGATTGCATCGGGTCCGCCGAGGCGGACCACCGCGAGTTGAGGCAAGCGCACGAGTTCCGGGTTCATGTTCCGACGCATCATCCATCGAATTCAGCGGCATGTGCCCGCAGGTATCGTTGCCGGTCGCCGACCGCGCGCTCGCTCGCGTGGCCACAGCGTCTCGACATCGCCATTTTTGCCTTGACTTTCAATATGGTGAAGCATGGCCCAATCTGGCAGACTTCACGCACGACTGCCATGCAACAACTGCCGCAGACTCCCGCCGACGAGCCGACCCCCGCCCCAGCCGTCCTGCCGCCCACGCCGGCCCGGCCTGAAGCGCCGAGGCCGCGCGAAATCGGCGGCCGGGCCGGGCCCGATCCCACTCGTTTCGGGGATTGGGAGAAAGACGGCCGTTGCATCGATTTCTGAGGGTCGACGGGTCGCGCGCGCCGTTGCAGGCCGCCGCGCGGGTCGTCGGCCGCCACGGAGGTAGGAAGGAATGGCCCAGCTCGAACGGCCCCTGTCACCGTTCATGCACTATCGCTGGCTGTACACGAACACGCTGTCGATACTGCACCGGATCACCGGCGTCCTGTTGAGCGCGGGCTTCCTGCTCCTCGTCTACTGGCTCGTCGCCGCCTCGCGTGGTCCCGAGGCATATGCGCGTGCCACCGCGTGCCTGGCGTCCGTTCCGATGCGGCTGGTGCTCGCCGGCGTCCTGTGGAGTTACTGCTATCACTTCCTGAACGGCATCCGGCACCTCGTCTGGGACACGGGCAGGGGGTTCGAGCTGCAGACGGCCCGCGCCAGCGGGTGGACCGTGGCCGTCGCCTCGGTGGTGCTGACGGCCCTGCTGTGGTTCGTGCTGCAGCACGCTCTCCGGGGTGCGCCATGAGCCTGCAGAGCCCGCTGGGCAAGGTGCTCGGCCTGGGCTCCGCGAAAGAAGGTGCAGCGCACTGGTATGCGCAGCGCCTGACCGCGGTTGCGCTGGCCGTGCTCGGCACGTGGTTCGTGATCGCGCTTGCGACCATGGACGGGTTCGAGCTGGCCCGCGTGCGCTCGTGGTTGAGCTCGCCGCTCGCCGTGGCGCTGCTGCTGCTCTTCGTCGTGACGCTCGCGTGGCACTCCATCCTGGGCCTGCAGGTCGTGATCGAGGATTACATCGCCGACACGGGCGCGCGCGTCGCGGCGCTGGTCGCGATGAAGTTCGTGTTCGTGCTGGCGGGGGCGGTGGGCGTGATCGCGGTGCTGCGCCTCGCGGTCGGAGCGCCGGCATGAGGGCCTACTCGTTCACCGACCACAGCTACGACGTGGTCGTGGTCGGCGCGGGCGGTGCGGGGCTGCGCGCCACGTTCGGCCTCGCGCAGGCCGGGCTCACGACGGCCTGTATCACCAAGGTGTTCCCGACGCGCAGCCACACGGTCGCTGCGCAGGGCGGGATCAGCGCGGCGCTCGGCAACATGGGCGAGGACGACTGGCGCTTCCACTTCTACGACACGATCAAGGGCTCCGACTGGCTCGGCGACCAGGACGCGATCGAGTTCATGTGCAAGGAGGCGCCGGCGGCCGTCATCGAGCTCGAGCACTACGGCGTGCCCTTTTCGCGCACCGAGGACGGCCGGATCTACCAGCGGCCGTTCGGCGGGATGACGACGCACTACGGCAAGGGTATCGCCCAGCGGACCTGCGCCGCCGCCGACCGGACCGGCCACGCGATGCTGCACACGCTCTACCAGCAGTCGCTCAAGCACGAGGCGCGGTTCTTCGTCGAGTACTTCGCGATCGACCTCATCATGGAGAACGGCGAGTGCCGTGGCGTGATCGCGCTCGACATGACCGAGGGCACCCTGCACCGTTTCCGGGCTCATCGCACCATACTCGCGACCGGCGGCTACGGACGCGCGTACTTCACCTGCACTTCGGCGCACACCTGCACGGGGGACGGCGGCGGGATGGTGCTGCGCGCGGGGCTGCCGCTGCAGGACATGGAGTTCGTGCAGTTTCACCCGACCGGGATCTACGGCGCCGGCTGCCTGATCACCGAGGGAGTGCGCGGCGAGGGCGGCTACCTCACAAACTCGACGGGCGAGCGCTTCATGGAGCGCTACGCACCGAACGCCAAGGATCTCGCCTCGCGCGACGTGGTGAGCCGCGCCATGACGGTCGAGGTCCGCGAAGGGCGCGGCCTCGGCCCGCACAAGGACTACATACACCTGCACCTGGAGCACCTGGGTGCCGACGTGATCAGGGAACGGTTGCCGGGCATCGCCGAGACGGCGCGGATATTCGCCAACGTCGACGTGACGCGCGAGCCGATTCCCGTGCAGCCCACCGTGCACTACAACATGGGCGGCATTCCCTGCAACGTGCAGGGCGAGGTCGTCACGCTGCGCGACGGTGATCCCGAGGCCGTCGTGCCGGGTCTCATGGCGATCGGCGAGGCTGCGTGCGTGTCCGTCCATGGCGCGAATCGGCTGGGCTCGAACTCGTTGCTCGACCTGGTCGTGTTCGGCCGCGAGGCGGCGCGGCACTGCGCAGCCACGCTGCGGCCGGGCGCACCGCACCGGCCGCTGCCCGCGGACGCGGCTGAGCTGGCGGTGTCGCGGCTCGATCGATTTCGCAATGCAGCGGGCAAGCGGCCGACGGCGGACATCCGCCTCGCCATGCAGCGCGTGATGCAGAACCACGCGGCGGTGTTCCGCACCGGC
The DNA here is from genome assembly GCA_963834855.1 of uncultured Gammaproteobacteria bacterium. Classification (GTDB taxonomy): domain Bacteria; phylum Pseudomonadota; class Gammaproteobacteria; order Steroidobacterales; family Steroidobacteraceae; genus DATJKD01. The sequence goes on from CAWIDH010000035.1 coordinate 142,459, forward strand.
GAATCGCTCGCCGAGGGAGTCGAGAAGCTGGGCGAGGTGTATGCGAGCGCAGCCGATGTGCGGGTGAGCGACCGCTCGCTCGTCTGGAACACGGATCTCATCGAGACGCTGGAGCTTGCGAACCTGCTCGACCAGGCCGTCGTCACGATGCGATCGGCGGCCAACCGCGAGGAGAGCCGCGGTGCGCACGCGCGCGAGGATTTCCCGCAGCGCGACGACGAGCGCTGGCTCAAGCACACGCTCGCCTGGGCCGACGACGCGGGCCGCGTCCGGATCGAATACCGCCCGGTGCACCTGGCGACGCTGACCGGGGAGGTGGCGCCCATACCTCCCCGGGCCCGCACTTACTGACGGCAGGGCATACTTGAGGCAACCAGGGTTCGAGCACGCACGATGGCCCAGTTTCGACTCCCTCAGAATTCGAAGGTCCGCCCCGGAAGGGCCCATCCCGCTCCGGCGGGAGCGAGCCGGACCCGTACCTTCCGCATCTACCGCTTCGACCCCGAGACCGGCGACAACCCGCGCCTGGACACCTATGCGGTCGACATGGCGAGCTGCGGCCCGATGGTCCTCGACGCGCTGATCAAGATAAAGAACGAGATCGACCCGACACTGACCTTCCGCCGCTCCTGCCGCGAAGGCATCTGCGGGTCCTGCGCGATGAATATCGACGGCGTCAACGATCTCGCATGCACCAGGGCGATCTCGGACATCCGTGGCGACGTGCGCGTCTATCCGCTGCCGCACATGCCCGTCATCAAGGACCTGGTCCCGGACCTGACCAACTTCTACGCGCAGTACGCATCCGTGAAGCCGTGGCTGCAGGCGCGCACCCCGGCGCCGCCGGACCACGAGCGCCTGCAGTCCAAGCACGACCAGGAGAAGATCGACCGGCCGTCGGCGTGCATCCTCTGCGCCTGCTGCTCGGCCTCCTGTCCCTCCTACTGGTGGAACAGCGACCGGTACCTCGGTCCCGCGGCGCTGCTCGCGGCGTATCGCTGGATCATCGACACGCGCGACGAGGCGACGGGAGAGCGGCTCGACGACCTTCAGGATCCGTTCCGCCTGTACCGCTGCCACACGATCATGAACTGCGCCGAGGCCTGCCCGAAGGACCTGAACCCGGCCCGGGCGATCGCAGAGATCAAGAAACTGATCGCCGAGAGGCAGCTCTAGCCGTGGACGCGAACGACCCCGTCACGTTGTCGCGTCTGCGCTGGCAATGCCGTCGCGGCATGCGCGAGCTCGACGAGTTGCTGCTGCGCTACGTGGAGCGGCGGCTGCCACGGGCCACTCAGGGCGAACGTGACGCATTCGCCCGCTTACTCGACCTGCCGGACCCGGACCTGTTCGGATATCTTGTCGGGCAGCGGCCCCAGGGCCCGACCCGCAATCCCGTGCTCGAAGATGTCGTCGCGCGCATCCGCAATGACGAGCCTTGAACTGCCGCGCGCCACCTGGCCGGACTGCGCGGCGGTCGCGTTGTGCGTGCTTTGCGCGGCGGTGGTGGAAGCCCTCGTTGCGCGATATCCGCCCGCGCCGCCGGGCCCGGGCCTGGTGCTTGGCACGGCCGCGGCCGCCTGGCTCTGGCTGGCCAGGCTGCGCACGGCGAGCGCAATCCGCAAGGTCGCCTGGCTGGCGGACGATACATGGCGGTTAACGTTCGGCGATGGATGCATCGTCGCCGCACGCCTGGGCGGCGGGACGCGCATCCTCGGGCGTACGCTGGTCCTCGAGTGGGTCACGGCCGAGCGGTCGCTGACGCTCTGGCTCACGCCCTGGGACGTCGAGGACCGGCAGCTCGGGCGCCTGCGCGCGCGTCTCGCATGTGCCGCCAGCCTCCGGGCCCGCTGAGACGGGCCGCTGCCGGGTTCCTGGTCCATGCTGCCGATGTCGAACTTTCCCCCCTCCGAAGGGTCTATGGAGTCGCACGAGTCCCAGGACGCAGCTGGCAGGCCGGAATCCGGCGTGGAGCAGAGCGACCTCGAGCTCGTGCGGCGGGCGCAGCGGGGTGAGCGGGGCGCGTTCGACCTGCTGGTGCTCAGGTACCAACACAAGGTCGTCAAGCTGGTGGCACGACTGCTGCGCGATCCGACCGAAGCTGAGGACGTGGCCCAGGAGGCCTTCGTCAAGGCGTACCGCGCGCTGGCGAGCTTTCGCGGCGACAGCGCGTTCTACACCTGGCTCTATCGCATCGCGGTGAACACCGCGCGCAATACGATGGCGTCGCGGCAGCGCCGCCCGATTGAATACGAGGGCGGGCTGAGCGAGGGCGAGCAGTCGGTGATGGAAGCCCGCCTGCGGCACACGGATACGCCCGAGGCATCGGCGTTGTCGGAGGAGATCCGCGCGACCGTCAACCGCGCGGTGGAGCAGCTTCCGGAGGATCTGCGCACGGCGATCATCCTCCGGGAGGTGGAGGGATTGAGTTACGAGGAGATCGCCGCAGCCATGGAGTGTCCGGTAGGCACCGTTCGTTCGAGAATTTTCCGGGCCCGCGAGGCCATCGACCGAAGCCTGAAACCATTGCTGGACTGAGTACACCGAATGACCGACCAGATCCGAGAACAGATGTCCGCGTTGCTCGACGGCGAGCTGCCTCAGGACCAGATCGGCCTCCTTGTGCGGCGCATGGAGCGCGACTCCGAGCTGCGTCGCGCGTTCGGGAGCTACGTGCTGGTGGGTGAGACCCTCCGTGCGCCCGGCGGGCGCACCGCGAGCCAAGGGTTCGCGGCACGCGTCCAGTCCGTGATCGACGCGGGCGATGCCGCGTTGCCCACAGTGCTCGACGGCCGGGCGACGCGCCACGCGAGCTGGGTGCGGCCCGTGGCGGCGACCGCGATCGCCGCCGGCGCGGCGTTCGCGGCCGTGCTGCTGATGCGCCCCGGCGACCGGCAGGCCGCGCCGGTGCTCGCGGACGTCGCGGCGCCGGCACCTGCCGTGGCCGAGTTGCCGCAACCGGACAATGCGAGCCCGACGCCGGCGCAGAGCCAGCGGCTTGCGGGATATCTCGTCGCACACAGCCAGTTCGCCTCGCCGATCGGCCGGCGCACGGTCTGGAGCAGCGTGCTCGCGCAGGATCCGGGTATCGCGCGCGTTGCCTACGAAACGGCCGAGGGGCCCTGATGCGGTTCGCGGCGCCGGCGCTCGCCGTCAGCATCCTGGGGGCGGTCGCCGCCCCCGCGCGGGCGACACCGGAGGAGGCCCAGGCGTGGCTCGCGCGCATGACCGAGGCGCTCGCGACCCGCGAGTACGACGGACTCTTCACGCACTCGAATCGCCGGCAGAGCGAATCCATGCGCATCGTGCATCGCATGGACGGAGAACGCAGCGTAGAGCGACTCGTGTCGCTCGATGGCAGCGGGCGGGAGATCGTTCGCACGCCCCGCGAGGTCCATGCTTACCTGCCGGACCGGCGCGTGGTGCTCGTGGAGCCGCGCACTGACGAGGGCTCGTTGCTGAAGGCCCTGCCGGCGCCGGGTGCCCGGCTCGACGCGCAGTACGTGCTCGAGGTGCGGAGCGGCCACCGTCTGCTCGGTCGCGACGTCCGCGTGGTCGAGATCCGGCCACGCGACGGCTATCGGTACGGCTACCGGCTCTGGCTCGACGAGAAGACCGCCATGCCGCTGCGCTCCGAGGTCTGCGACCAGGCGGGACGCCCGGTCGAGCGCATCCAGTTCACCAAGCTCGACATGCACACTAAGCTGGCAGCGCACGAAACGGAGCCCTCGGTCGACGCGTCGGGCTTCCGCTGGGTCCGCTCGGCGCGGCCGGTGGTCGAGCAGCGCGTCGCAGCGACGGGGTGGCGGCCGCTCAAGGTGCCGCCCGGCTTCAGGCTGGTCGGCACCCGTGTCCAGACCCTGCCTGGCCACCCGATGCCGGTTCAGCACCTGATCTTCTCCGACGGCTTCGCCTCGGTGTCGGTGTTCATCGAGCCCGGTTCGCGCAACGCACCGGCGCCGCCCGAAGCGTCGCGCATGGGTGCGGCGAGCACGTTCACGACGACCGTGCGCGGCCACGTCGTGACGGTGGTCGGCGAGGTCCCCCCCACAACGGTGCGCGACATCGCCACCTCGCTCGCTCCGGCCGCAAGCGGCGGCGCGATCACTTCGACCACGCAGTAACCGGGCCGTCATGGAAGTCCGGGCCCGCGTGCTCGAGATCAAGGGCGACAGCGCGCGCCTGGTCTGCGAGGAAGACGGGCACTGCGGGCTCTGCACCAGCGGCCGTGCCTGCGGCCTGCGACTCTTCGGCGCCTCGACCGTCCGTACCCTCGAAGTGTCCCGCCGGTCCGGTTCCGCACCGCCGCTCCAGGCCGGCGATCCCGTTCTGCTCACCGTTGCGGACGGAGCGCTCCTGCGCGCCGCGGCGGCCAGTTATCTGCCGCCGGTGGCGGGAATGCTCGTGGCCGCCGGTTTCGCGCGGATGATCGACGCGGGCGAAGCAGCTGCGCTCGTCGCGGCGCTCGCGGGCGGCCTGCTCGGGGTGTTGTTCAGCCGCGGCGCCGGGTTCCGGCGATTGAAGGCGGTACCGGTCGTGAGGCCCGCGACCGGCACGACGGATGTCTGACCCGGCCTCCCGCCTGATCCTCTATGTGCGCGAGGGCTGTCACTTGTGCGAGCAGTTCCTGATGGAGCTGTCGCTGGAGATCGGCCTCGGCGTGGAGCGCCTGGCGGTCGTGGACGTGGACCACGACGCAGACCTGGCCGTCAAGTACGGCCTGCGGGTGCCGGTGCTCGCCTTCAACGGGGAGATCCTGTGCGAAGGGGTGCTCGACGCGGCCCGGCTGCGGCAGGCATTGCGGCTATAATCGCGCGCTTTCGCCCGCGCCGGGGTGAGTAGGTTCCCAAAGCCCCGCCACATGAATCTGATCCGCAACTTCTCGATCATCGCGCACGTCGATCACGGCAAGTCCACCCTCGCCGACCGCTTCATTCAGCTCTGCGGCGGGCTCGAGGCGCGCGAGATGCAGGCCCAGGTGCTCGACACCATGGCCCTGGAACGCGAGCGTGGGATCACGATCAAGGCGCAGAGCGTGTCGCTCCGGTACACGGCCCGCGACGGCCAGGTCTACCAGCTGAACATGATCGACACCCCGGGCCACGTGGATTTCTCCTACGAGGTGTCACGCTCGCTCGCCGCATGCGAAGGAGCGCTGCTGGTCGTCGACGCAGCCCAGGGCGTCGAGGCGCAGAGCGTCGCCAACTGCTACACGGCGATCGAGCAGGGGCTCGAGGTCGTGCCGGTGCTGAACAAGATCGACCTGCCGTCCGCGGACCCCGACAAGGTGATCCGGGAAATCGAGGAGATCATCGGCATCGAAGCCCAGGATGCCGTGCGCGTCAGCGCCAAGACAGGCGAGAACGTCGAGGAGCTGCTCGAGACGCTGGTGGCGCGCGTGCCGGCTCCGGGCGGCAGCGAGGACGCACCGCTGCAGGCGCTGATCATCGACTCCTGGTTCGACAACTACGTCGGCGTCGTCTCGCTGGTCAGGGTCATGAACGGGTCGCTGCGGACCGGACAGAAGATCCGCATCTGGTCGAGCGGACGCGCGTACGAGGTCGACAGGCTCGGCCGCTTCACGCCGAAATCGGTGGCCACGGATACGCTCGCGACGGGCGAGGTCGGTTTCGTCATCGCGGGCGTCAAGGAGATCGATGGCGCGCCCGTCGGCGACACCATCACCTCGGACAACCGGCCCGCCAGCGCGCCGCTGCCCGGGTTCAAGCAGATCAAGCCGCGCGTGTTCGCGGGACTGTTCCCCGTCCGTCCGGAGGACGACTACGAGTCGTTCCGCGACGCGCTGTCGAAGCTCAAGCTCAACGACTCGGCACTGCATTTCGAGCCCGAGGTCTCGACCGCGCTCGGCTTCGGGTTCCGCTGCGGGTTTCTCGGCCTGCTGCACATGGACATCGTGCAGGAGCGGCTCGAGCGCGAATACCAGCTCGACCTGGTCACGAGCGCGCCCACGGTCGTGTACGAGGTGGCCACCGTCGACGGCGAGACCATCTCTGTCGACAACCCGGCCAAGCTGCCGCCGACCGACCGCATCGGCGAGATCCGCGAGCCGATCATCGTGGCGAACCTGCTGCTGCCCCCGGACTACGTCGGGCCGGTCATGAAGCTCTGCCTCGACAAACGCGGCGTGCAGAAGAAGCTCCAGTACCTCGGCAGCCAGGTCTCGATGCAGTACGAGCTGCCGCTCGCCGAGGTCGTGCTCGATTTCTTCGACCGGCTCAAGTCCGTGAGCCGCGGTTATGCGTCGTTCGACTACGAGTTCGACCGGTTCCAGGCGGCGCCGCTCGCGCGGCTCGACATCCTGATCAACGGCGACCGCGTGGACGCGCTGTCGATCATCAGCCATCGCGACAGTGCCTACCAGCGCGGACGCGAGCTCGTCGACAAGATGCAGGAGCTGATCCCGCGCCAGATGTTCGAAGTCGCGATCCAGGCCGCGATCGGCTCGCACGTGATCGCGCGCTCCACCGTCAAGGCGCTGCGCAAGAACGTCACGGCCAAGTGCTATGGCGGCGACATCACGCGCAAGCGCAAGCTCCTCGAGAAGCAGAAGGAGGGCAAGAAACGCATGAAACAGTTAGGCCAGGTCGAGATTCCGCAGGAGGCGTTTCTCGCGGTTTTGCAGGTCGGCCGCAAGGACTGAGGAGTGCCAGCGTCGCAATCCGTGGCGCAAGGCATTGATGCAGTGCAGAAAATGAACAATACTCGCGCCCCGTGAGGTGATGCTTGATCCTGGACTTTTCCTTCGCACTCGTCGTGGCGACGCTCGTAACCGGCCTCATCTGGGCCGTCGACGCATGGTATTTCCGGCCGATCCGAGTACAGCGAGCGGGCACTCTCGCCAGCCCCGCGCCGCTGCGCGAGCCCGTGATCGTCGAATACGCACGGTCATTCTTTCCGATCATCCTGATCGTGCTCCTGATCCGCTCCTTCCTGTTCGAGCCGTTCCGCATTCCGTCCGACTCGATGATGCCGACGCTGCTCGATGGAGACTTCATCTTCGTCAACAAGTTCACATACGGGCTGCGTCTGCCCGTGGTCAACGCCGAGCTCGTCGATTTCGGCTCACCGCAGCGCGGTGACGTGGTCGTCTTCCGGTTGCCGTCCGAACCCTCGACCAACTACATCAAGCGCCTCGTGGGCCTGCCGGGGGACCGGATTTCGGTGCGTGACAAGCGTCTGTACGTCAACGGGGAGTTGCAGCCGGTAGTGCTCGATGGAGTCTACGTGGGCTTCGGCCACTCGGGCGCGCAGATCGGGGAGGAGACGCTTGCCGGCGTGACGCACCGCGTGCTCTACATGCAGGAGCGGCCATCGATCGACTTCGAGGGCGTCGTGCCCGATGGCCACTTGTTCTTCATGGGCGACAACCGCGACAACAGCCGCGACAGCCGCTTTCCCGAGGTCGGCTACGTCCCGGCGGGCAACGTGGTCGGCAAGGCCGTGCGCATCTGGCTCAACTGGAACCTACCGAACGCGCCGATCTGGAACCGGATCGGCGACGCAATACACTGACCCATCCGGAGTCGAAGCATGAAGCAGCGTCAGCGTGGCATGACCTTCCTCGGGATACTCACGATCCTGATCATCCTGGGGTCCGCCGTCTACGGGGCGATCCGGATCGTGCCCGTGTACCTGGAGTACATGGAAGTCTCCCGGGCGATGGAGCAGGTGCGCGACGAGCACGCGGCCATCGAGACCAGCGCCCAGATGATCCGCAACTCGCTCGAGCGCCGCTGGGACGTGGAGGACATCATGGGCATCAGCTGGAAGGACGTGGTGATCAAGAAGACGAGCGAAGGCTTCGACGTCCGCTCGGAATACTCGGTCGAGCGACCGTTCGTCTCGAACATCTACCTCGTGGTCAAGTTCGACAAGACGGTCACGATACCGCAGTGATCGTGCCGTGCTGACGCCGGAAGCCTGGGCGGCGGCGCGGCTGGGCCACGATTTTGCCGATCCCGCGGTGCTCAAGGCGGCGCTGACCCACCGCAGTGCCGGCAGCACCAACTACGAGCGGCTCGAGTTCCTGGGTGACGCCGTGCTGACCCTGGTTATCACCGCGATGCTGTACCGCGAATTCCCAGCCGCGGACGAGGGCGACCTCAGCCGCTACCGCGCGTCGCTCGTAAGCGGCGCGACCCTGGCTTCGGTCGCGATCGAGCTCGGACTCGGTGAGCAACTGCGGCTCGGCGGCGGCGAACTCAAGTCCGGCGGATTCCGGCGCGGCTCGATCCTGTGCGACGCGCTCGAAGGAGTCATCGGCGCGGCCTACGTCGACGGCGGCTTCGAGGCCGCGCGCCGCGTGATCGAGCGGCTGTACCTGGATCGGGTCCAGCGCCTGCCCGTGGCGCGGGAGCTCAAGGACGCGAAGACCCGGCTGCAGGAGGAGCTGCAGCGCCGGGGGCTCGCGCTGCCCGCCTACGCCGTGGAAAGCGTCACGGGTGAGCCTCACCAGCAGCACTTCGCGGTGGCCTGCGAAGTCGCCAAGCTCGGCATCCGGACGCGCGGCGAGGGATCGAGCCGCCGGCGCGCCGAGCAGGAAGCCGCCCGGAAGGTGCTCGAGGCGCTCCCACCGGAGGTCGCGCCGTGAGCGTCGCCGAGCAGGGCCCGGAGTTACCGGCGGCCGTCACACGCTGCGGCTTCGCCGCGCTCGTGGGCCGCCCGAACGTCGGCAAGTCGACGCTGCTCAACGCGCTGCTCGGGCGCAAGCTCTCCATCGTGAGCCCCAAGCCGCAGACCACCCGCAACCGCATCCATGGCGTGCTCACCCGTCCCGGGCTGCAGATCGTGTTCGTGGACCTGCCGGGCCTGCACGCCAACCAGAGCCGGGCGATCAACCGCTGCATGAACCGCACGGCGGTCGCGTCGCTCATGGACTCCGACGTAAACGTCTTCGTCATCGAGGCGCTCCGGTTCACCGAGGAGGACGAGCGCGCGCTCGCGCGGCTCGAAGCGGCCGGGCGACCGATAATCCTGCTCGTCAACAAGGTGGACCGGGCGAAGCCGCGCGAGCGGCTGCTGCCCTTCGTCGCTGAAATCTCGGGCAGGGCCCGGTTCGCGGAGGTGGTGCTGGTGTCGGCGCGGAGCCGCAACGGCATCGACCGGCTTCCGGAGCTCATCGCGAAGTACCTTCCGGTGTCGCCGATGCTGTACCCACCGGACCAGGTCACGGACGTCAGCGAGCGCTTCATGGCAGCCGAGATCGTCCGCGAGAAGCTGACGCTGCGCCTGCAGGACGAGCTGCCCTATGGCCTCATCGTCGAGATCGAGAACATGGCGCCCCTCGAGGACGAGCCGGGCAAGCTTCTCGTGCAGGCGGTCATCTGGGTCGAGCGCACCGGGCAGAAGGCCATCGTGATCGGCAAGGGTGGCGAGCGCCTCAAGGAGATCGGCCGCCTCGCACGGCTCGAGCTCAAGGAGCATTTCGGGCAGCCGGTGCACCTCGAGCTCTGGGTCAAGGTCAAGGAGGACTGGTCCGATAGCGAGGCGGCGCTCAGGAGCTTCGGGTACGACACGTGAGCGGCAGCGCCAGACGCATCAAGCTCGAGCCCGCCTTCCTGCTCCATCACTACCCCTGGCGGGAATCGAGCCGCATCCTCGAGCTCCTGACCCTGGCCCACGGGCGCATCGCGGTGTTCGCGAGCGCGGCGCGGCGCAGCGGCTCCGCGCTGGGTGCGACGCTGCAGCCGTTCACCCCGCTGCTGGTGTCGTTCAGCCTGCGCGGCGACGCCGGTCAGCTCACGGGTGTCGAGCGCAGCGGCGCGTCGGCAGCGCCCGCCGCCGATCGACTGATGAGCGGCTTCTATGCGAACGAGCTCCTGATCAGGCTGCTGCCGCGCGGCGACCCGCACCCGCGCCTCTACGCGGCCTACGCGACCCTGGTCGAGGCGCTCGCGACGCCTGGCGCCGACCCCGTCAGGGCGCTGCGGCTGTTCGAAAAGCGGCTGCTCGAGGAAACGGGCTACGGCCTCAATCTCGAGACCGAGATCGGCACCGGGCGGCCGGTGGTGGCAGGGCGCAGCTACCGTTATCGCATCGACAGCGGGCCCGAGCTGCTCGATGGAGTCGCCGAGGGAAGCTTGGTATTTTGCGGTGCATCGCTGCTCTCGCTCGCCACGGAAACGCTCGAAGACGCCCGGAGCGTCACCGACGCGAAGCGCCTGCTGCGCGCGGCCCTCGAGCAATGCCTGGACGGGCGCGAACTGCGCACCCGGCAGGTGGCGCTGGCAATGCGTTCACTCGGCCGCGACGCGGGCGCGGGCTGAGAGGGACAACATGGCAATACGTCTCGGGGTGAACATCGATCACGTGGCGACCCTGCGCCAGGTGCGCCGTGCGGCATACCCCGATCCGCTGCTCGCGGCGCTGATCGCAGAGCAGTCCGGCGCCGACAGCATCACGCTGCACCTGCGGGAGGACCGTCGCCACATCCAGGACCACGACGTGCAGCGGATGCGCGCCGCGCTGCAGACGCGGATGAACCTCGAGATGGCCGCGACCGAAGGGATGCTGGAGCTTGCCCGCGAAGTGCGCCCGCAGGACTGCTGCCTGGTCCCCGAGCGCCGCGAGGAGCTGACCACCGAGGGTGGTCTCGACGTCGCAGGGCAGCTGCCGCGGCTCACGCAGGCCTGCCGGGCCCTGGGCGGCGCGGGCATCCGCGTCTCGCTCTTCATCGACCCGGAAACGCGCCAGCTCGAGGCGGCGCGTGCCGCCGGCGCACCAGTGGTCGAGCTGCACACCGGCGCGTATGCGGAGACCACCGGCGAGCGACAGGCGATGGAGCTGGCTCGGATCGCGGATGCGGCTCGGCTCGGCTCATCGCTCGGGCTCACCATCCACGCGGGTCACGGCCTGCACTACCACAACGTACAGCCGGTGGCGGCCATCGGCGAGATCGTCGAGCTCAACATCGGGCACTCCATCGTCGCACGCGCGATCACGACGGGCATTGCGGCGGCCGTCGCGGAGATGAAGGCACTGATGATCGAGGCGCGACGGCCGGCGGGCGGCGCCGAACGGCCGCGCGGATGATCTTCGGCATCGGCACCGACGTCGTGCAGCTCGCGCGGGTCGAGTCGATCTACGCGCGGCACGGCGAGCACTTCGTGCGGCGGCTGCTGCTGCCCGAGGAGGAGAGGGCGTTCCGTCGCTACAAGCGCCCGGTGCGCTTTCTCGCGATGCGCTTCGCCGCCAAGGAAGCCATCGTGAAGGCGCTCGGCACCGGTTTCGCGCACGGCATGTGGATCCGCGACGTGGGCATCACGGCGAACGCCTGGGGCCGGCCCGAGGTCATCTGGTCGGAGCGCGGTCGCAGGCGGCGCGACGAGCTCGGCGCGGGGGAGGGGCACGTGACGCTCACCGACGAAGCCGGGCTCGTCATCGCGGTCGCGGTGCTCATGCGCCGCATGGAAGCCGCTCCGTGAGCGTGGCGCAGGTGTTCGCCTTCGACATCGAGACCGTTCCGGACGTCGAGTTCGGCCGCCGCCTGCACGGGCTCGAAGGCCTGTCGGACAAGCAGGTCGGCTACGTCATGCAGACCCGCCAGCGCGAGCAGACGGGCTCGGAGTTCCTGTCGCTCGAGCAGCATCGGATCGTCGCGATCTCCGTGGCGATGCGCACGCGCGAGGGCTTCCGCGCCTGGAGCCTGGGCGAGGTCGACTCGCCGGAGGCCGAGCTGGTGCAGCGCTTCTTCGACGGCATCGAGAGATTCACGCCGGTGCTCGTCAGCTGGAACGGCAGCGGATTCGACCTGCCCGTGCTCACCTACCGGGCGCTGCGTCACCACGTGCAGGCACCGCGTTACTGGGAGACCGGCGACGAGGAACAGGGCTTCCGCTTCAACAACTACCTCGGCCGGTTCCACTGGCGGCACATCGACCTGATGGACGTGCTGTCCGGCTACCAGGGTCGCGGCCGCGTGGGCCTCGACAAGATGGCGCAGCTGCTCGGGCTGCCGGGCAAGCTCGGCATGTCAGGCGAGGCCGTGTGGGACGCGTGGCTCGAGGGGCGCGGCGCCGATATCCGCAACTACTGCGAAACCGACGTCATCAACACCTACCTCATCTACCTGCGATTCGAGCTGCTGCGCGGGCGATTGTCGCGCGAGGAGCACGCGCGGGAGTGCGGTCTCGTGCGCGCCTGGCTCGCCGCGAGCGACAAGCCGCACCTGGCCCAGTATCGCGAGGCCTGGCCGGCGGCGTGAGGACGCGGCGCAGTCTGTCCGCGCCCGAGGAGGCGCGGATCATCGACCTGACGCACGATGCGCGCGGTGTGGCTCGCGTCGACGGCAAGACGGTGTTCGTCGCGGATGCCCTGCCGGGTGAGCGCGTCATCCTGCGCCGGATCGGGCGGCACCGGAATGTCGACGAAGCGGAGCTCGTGCAGGTGCTCGAGCCGTCCGCCGATCGCGTGGTGCCGCCGTGCCCGCATTTCGGCGTCTGCGGCGGCTGCGCCCTGCAGCACATGTCTGCCGCCGCGCAACTCGACCACAAGCAGGCGCAGCTGCTCGAGAGCCTCGCCCGCATCGGTGGCGTCGCACCGGCGGAAGTGCTCCCGCCGCTCACCGGACCCGTGTGGCAGTACCGACGTCGTGCTCGCCTCGGCGTCAAGCACGTCGCGAAGAAGGGACGGGTTCTCGTCGGCTTCCGGGAGCGGTCCGCGCCCTACGTCGCCGACCTGCACGAGTGCCGCGTGCTCGAAGCCCCGGCCGCCGGGCTGATCGATCCGCTGGCGGCGCTCGTGCAGTCCCTGTCGATCTCCGACCGCCTCCCGCAGGTCGAGGTCGCCGTCGCCGAGAACGCCTGTGCGCTGGTGCTGCGCGTACTGGCCGCGCCTTCGCCGAGCGACCTCGAGACCCTTCGTGCCTTCGAGCGCGAACGGGGCGTGCGGCTGTACCTGCAGCCCGGCGGCGTCGAAACGGTGACGCCCCTGTCGGGCGAGGCAGAGCCGCTCCGCTACTCCCTGCCCGAGTTCGACCTGCGGCTCGAGTTCGGACCTTCCGACTTCATCCAGGTCAACGCCGGGCTCAATGCGCGGATGGTCGGGCGCGCGATCGAGTTGCTCGACCTGCAGCCGGCCACCGAGGTGCTCGACCTCTACTGCGGCCTCGGCAACTTCTCGCTCGCGGCGGCGCGGCGCGCCGCTCGGGTCACGGGTGTCGAGGGCGACGCCGGGCTCGTCGCACGCGCGGCGCACAATGCCCGATTGAACAGAATCGGGAACGCGCAGTTCCACACCGCCGATCTCGCCGCCGACTGCGCGGACCGGCCCTGGGCGAGGCGACGCTACGATCGAGTGCTCATCGACCCGCCGCGTGCCGGCGCGAGGGAAATCCTGCCGGTTGTCGCCCGCAGTGATGCGAGGTGCGTCGTGTATATCTCCTGTCATGCTGGCAGTTTGGCGCGGGATGCTGGCATTCTCGTCCGGGATCACGGCTTTACGCTGGTTTCCGCCGGCGTGATGGACATGTTTCCGCACACGACGCACGTCGAGGCCATGGCTGTGTTTGTGAGGCACTTTACGTAATGACCCTCGGGCCGCTGATGGTCGATGTCCCGGGCACCAGCCTCACCGCCGAGGATCGGCAGGTGCTGGGTCATCCGCTGATCGGGGCTGTGATCCTGTTCGCCCGCAACTTCGCGGACGTCGACCAGCTCGAGGAGCTCGTGCGCGAGATCCGCGCGGTGCGGTCGCCAGCGCTGCTCGTCGGTGTCGACCAGGAGGGCGGCCGGGTGCAGCGATTCCGCACGGGCTTCACCGAGCTTCCGCCGCAGCGCGTGATCGGCCGTGTCTACGATCTCGACCCCGAGGCCGGACGGCATCTCGCCGCGCAGTGCGGCTGGCTGCTCGCGGCGGAGCTGCGGGCCAGCGGCGTGGACCTGAGCTTCGCGCCCTGCGTCGATCTCGACTACGGCGTGAGCGAAGTGATCGGCGACCGCGCCTATCACCGCGACCCCGAGGTCGTGGCGCGACTCGCCGTGTCCGCCATGCAGGGCATGCGCGATGCGGGCATGGCCGCGACCGCCAAGCATTTTCCCGGGCACGGTGCCGTCGTGGCGGACTCTCACCGCGCACTGCCGGTGGACCGCCGCCCGCTCGAGGAGCTCGGCGACGACCTGCTGCCGTATCGACGCATGATCGCGAACGGACTGTCGTCGGTCATGGTCGCGCATGTCTCGTTTCCCGAGGTGGACGAGGCGCCGGCGAGCCTGTCGCGGCGCTGGGTGCAGCGCGAGCTGCGCGGCAACCTCGGCTTCACCGGCGCGGTGTTCTCCGACGATCTCAGCATGGCCGGCGCGGCCTACGCCGGCTCGGTCCCGGAGCGCGCCCGGCTCGCGCTGGCCGCCGGGTGCGACGTGCTCGCGATCTGCAACGACCGTCCGGGCGTGCTGGACACGCTCGAAGAACTGGCGGGCGAGACGGATCCGCTGAGCCAGATCCGGCTCGTGCGCCTGCACGGGCGGCCCACGCCGGGTCGCCGCGAGCTCGCCGGGCTTCCGCGCTGGCAGGAATGCCGGCGGGCCGTGGACCACTGCCGCGACGCACCGGAGCTGCGCCTCGACGCCTGATGGGGCCGTGAGCACACGAATGAGCGACCAAGACACCGACCTGCTGGCTGAAATACTGCGACATGCGCCCGATGCCGTGGCCGTCGTGGACGGTTCGGAACCGGCCGGGAACATCGTGTACGCGAATGCGACCCTGGCCCTGCTTCTGCAGCGGCCGGACAAGTGGGCAGTGGGACGCAAGCTCGGCGAGATCGAGACCAACGGCTCGTGTGGCGCAGCCAAAGTCAGCAGCGCACCGGTGTCGCTGGTCTGTGCGGATGGGACGAGGGTGGGCTGCGAGCGCTATGAGTCGCAGCTCTCGGGCGATCGGCGCGTGGTGTTCTACCGGCCGCTGCCCAAGCTCGCGTTCGAGTCGACGCAGGCGTTGCCCAACCTGGCCGGCAACAGCGGACTCGCGACCCGCGAGCACCTGATGGAGGTGCTGCGGCGCGACTGGTCGGTCGCGGGCCGCGACTCGCACAAGGTCACCGTGATGCGCTTCGACCTCGATGCCTATCGGACCTACATCGAGATTTTCGGCCGCATGGCGGCGGACAACGTCCTGCGCCAGGTGGGCAAGACCATCGCGGCCGCCATGCGTCGCACGAGCGACGTCTGCGCGCGATTCGACGACGACGAATTCGTCGTGCTCGGCATCTCGATGGAACCGCCGAGCGCCGTGTTGCACGCCGAGTCGATCCTGGCGCGGGTCCGCGCGCTGGCCGTCCACCACCCGCGCTCACCGACCGGCCGCTACCTGACCATGAGCTGCGGGATCGTCACCGCCGTCCCGGCACGAGGCGCCGATTGCGAGGCCATCCTCGAGGCCGCGAGCAAGGCGCTGCTCAAGGCGAAGGCAGATGGCGGCAACCGGGTCGTCGGCGGCGAGCTGAAGTAGGCGCGTCATCGCACGGCTGGCCCGTCACATCGGGCCCGCCTCGCGGCGTATGATTCCCCGCACTGGCCGGCGCCGGCCTGCAGGTGATCATCATGCTGGAGACGCTCGTGGCGCTCGCACTGACCTCATCCGCATTCAAGCACGACGGGCCGATCCCCAGGCTCCATACCTGCCAGGGGAGCGACACCTCGGTGCCGCTCGCCTGGAGTGGCCTGCCGGCGGGCACGAAGAGCCTGGCGCTGATCGTCGACGACCCCGATGCGCCGGATCCCGCGGCGCCGAAGATGACCTGGGTCCACTGGGTGCTCTACAACATCCCGCCGGATGCGACGGCGCTCCCGCAGGGAGTCAGGACGGCCGACCTGCCGCGCGGTACTCGTGAAGGCCAGAACGACTGGAAGCGCACCGGATACGGCGGTCCCTGCCCGCCGATCGGCAGGCACCGGTACTTTCACAAGCTCTACGCCCTCGACGTCATGCTGCCGGATCTCGGTAAGCCGACCAAGACGCGGCTCGAGGAAGCCATGAAAGGGCATATCCTCGAGCACTTCGAACTGGTCGGGACGTACCAGAAGGAATGAGCCGGCCGCCGCTGCCGGCTCGGGGCGTTCCCGGGGCTCGGCGAGGCTTCGCAGCGCGTGGAGAAGGATGCGAACTGACCGGCCGCAGCGCACACGCTCGAGCGCACCGATGCGCCGCGCTGCAGTCGCCGTGGGGCTCATCGCCGCGCTCCAGGCCGCTGACGCGTCTTCCGAGCCTCCGGTCGGAAGCCTCGAGCGAACAGTCTGCGGACCGCTGCTCGAGCGGATGGCCTTTGCCGCGTGGAGCGCCGTCGCCGGTGATCCGCATCCGGATGCATGGCGCAGCGTCGCCGGAGCGAGCCCGGTCACCCATCGGACCGCGGACGGACGAACCCTGCACGGCTTTCGAATCTCGCCGACGTCGGATCGAGAAACAGCGGCACGCGAGCCGACAGGTTTCGTGCTGTTCATCCAGGGCAATGCCATGCTCGCGGATCAGTTGCTCGACACTCTGAGTGCATTCCCGCAGCGCGGACTCGACGCCTACGTCTACGACTATCGGGGCTACGGGCGATCGGAGGGCCGGCGGCGCCTCGCGGCCATCGTCGCCGACTACCGCGAGATCTTTGCGGCCCTGAGCGTCTCGTCGGGCAACGGGCCCCGGAACCTGTACGGCGTGTCCTTCGGGGGGCTGATCGCGCTGAACGTCATCGGCGCAGGCGCGCGATTCGACCGCGCGGTGATCGACTCGGCACCGAGCCGCGTGTCGTCGTTCGGCTGCCCGGAAACGTACGACCCCGTGCGCAATCTGCCCGAGAATGCTGCCGGGCTCCTGGTGATCAGCGGCGCAAGGGACACCGTCGTCAGTGCGCGGGCGCAAGCCGAATTGCGTTCGGCCGCCGAGGCGCGCGGGGCGCGTGTCGTGCTGCGCGAGGAGTACGCTCACCCCTTCATGGATCGCGACCCGGCCATCGGCGCCGAACGCCAGGCGCTCGTGCAGAATTTCCTCGCCGACTGAGGGAAGGGCATGGCGGGATACTCCGGAACACCACTCGCGAGGAAGCTGGGGATACGGGAAGGCTCGACGATCTGCCCGGTCGGCGCTCCCGCGAACTACCGCGAGCTGCTCGCGCCGCTGCCGGCTCGGCTTCGCTTCGCGCGGCAGGTCGATGCAAGGGTCGACGTCGTTCACCTCTTCACGACCGCACGCAGCCACCTGGCGGGCGCGCTGCAATCCTCGTTGCAGCGCATGAGGCAGGACGCGGCCATCTGGGTCTCGTGGCCCAAGAAGGCGGCGAAGGTGCCGACCGACGTCACCGAGGACGTCGTACGCGAGGTGGCGCTGCCGCTCGGGCTCGTGGACGTCAAGGTCTGCGCGGTCGATTCGACCTGGTCCGGGCTCAAGCTGGTCATCCGCAAGGAGAACCGGCGACCCTCGGCCTGATGAAACCTAAGGGACCTAACGGCCGATCGACGTGAGCGCCTCGCGGGCCGATTTCTCGAGGAACTGCATGGCGAGCCGATAGGGTCCCGGGCCGTGGCTGATCCGCGCGACGCCGAGCTTAGCGAGTTGCGCGGGCGGCGCGAGGGCCGGCAGGACCATTACATTCACAGGCAGGGGAGAAGCCGCGCACAGCTTGCCGATCAGATCTGAAGCCACGAGTCCTGGCACGAAGAGTCCGCTCGCGCCGGCACCCGCGTATGCCGCCGCGCGCGTGAGCGCCGCATCGAGCAGCTCCACGTCGTGCTTCGACGGGTCAGCCTTGAGAAACACGTCGGTGCGGGCATTGATGAACGCCGGGATGGCAAGCTGTTCGGCGGCTGCGCGAGCCGCCCGGATGCGCGCCACCTGCTCGTCGATCGAATACAGCGCGTCTCCGTCGATCACCTGGTCCTCGAGGTTGAACCCGATCGCGCCGGCCTTGATCGCACGCCGTACGGATTCGGCAACCGCTGCAGGGGCTGCTCCATAACCCGCCTCGAGATCGATCGTGACCGGCAGGTCCACCGCCGCGACGATACGCTCGAGGTTCGCGATGGCGAGATCGAGCGGCAGGTTCTGGCCATCCTGGTAGCCATGCGCGGCGGCGACCGACCAGCTTCCGGTGGCAATCGCTTTCGCGCCGCCCGCCGCGACCGCCCTGGCGCTCCCGGCGTCCCATGCATTGAAGAGCACCAGCGGATCGCCGGGTGCGTGGAGGTTCCTGAACGTTTCCGCACGCGTTTTCTGGTTGCCCATGACCTGCGCCTCCTCCTTCTGGTGCCGGATCCGGTAGTGCGACTCTAACCCGCGCGGCGGCGGGGAAGACACTGCTGCAGCTGATCGAGCACGCGCTGCGCCGCGGCGAAACGCTCCTCGGGCTCCTCGTACCGGCCCGTGAAGCGCAGCCTGCTCGGTCCATCGAAACGCAGCGTCTTCGCGCTGGCCTGCACGAGCACGATGAGCGCGCCGGCGTCCACGGGCGTGTCGGCGGCAAAGGCCACCGAGCCGCCCGCGTGTCCGACGTCGAGACGCTCGATGCCGAGCCGCGTGGCGCCGACGCGCAGTCGCGCGATGCGCAGCAGGTTCTTTGCGGGTGCGGGCAACGTGCCGAATCGATCGATGATCTCGGACTGCAGGTCGGTAAGCTCCGCCTCGGATCCGACACCCGAGATGCGCTTGTACATCACGAGCCGCGCATGCACGTCGGGCAGGAAGGCGTCCGGCAGCAGGGCGGGAACGTGCAGCTCGATCTCCGGGCCGTGGTGCAGCGGGCGCTCGAGCTCCGGCTGCCGGCCGGCACGCAGCGCGGCCACCGCGCGCTCGAGCAGCTCCATGTAGAGGGCGAAGCCGATCTCGTGGATCTGGCCGGACTGCTCCTCGCCGAGCAGCTCGCCCGCGCCGCGGATCTCGAGGTCGTGCGTGGCGAGAACGAAGCCGGCACCCAGGTCCTCGAGCGACGCGATCGCCTCGAGCCGCTTGGCGGCGTCGCCGGTCATCGCGTTGCGCGGCGGGGCGATCAGGTAGGCATAGGCCTGGTGATGCGAACGCCCGACACGGCCCCGCAGCTGGTGCAGCTGCGCGAGGCCGAACCGGTCGGCGCGGTCCACGACGATCGTGTTCGCGGTCGGCACGTCGATGCCGCTCTCGATGATGGTGGTGCACAGCAGCAGGTTGCTGCGGCGATGATAGAAATCGAGCATGACCTGCTCGAGGTCGCGCTCGCGCATCTGCCCGTGACCGATCGCGATCCGGGCCTCCGGCACGAGCGCCGCCAGCTGCTCCGCGGTCCGGCCGATCGTGTCCACGCTGTTGTGGACGAAGTACACCTGCCCGCCGCGTCGCAGCTCGCGCAGGCATGCCTCGCGCACCATCGGCGCGTTCCATTCCGACACGAAGGTCTTGATCGACAGCCGCGCGGCGGGCGGGGTGGCGATCAGTGACAGGTCGCGCAGGCCGCCCAGCGCGAGGTTGAGCGTCCGCGGGATAGGCGTGGCCGTGAGCGTCAGCACGTCGACCTCGGCGCGAAGCTGCTTGAGCCGCTCCTTGTCACGCACGCCGAAGCGGTGCTCCTCGTCGACGATCAGGAGCCCGAGATCCTTGAAGCGCACGCCTGGCTGCAGGAGTCGGTGCGTGCCGATCACGACGTCCACCTTGCCCTCTGCGAGGCCGTCGAGCACCGCCTTGGCTTGAGCACCGGCTCGGAAGCGCGACAGGAGCTCGACCCTGATCGGCCAGTCGGCGAAGCGATCCGCGAAGGTCTGGTGGTGCTGCTGCGCGAGCAGGGTGGTCGGGACGAGCACCGCCGCCTGGCGGCCGGCCTGCACGGCGACGAATGCGGCGCGCAGCGCGACCTCGGTCTTGCCAAAGCCCACGTCGCCGCACACCAGGCGATCCATCGGGCGGGATGACTGCAGGTCGTCGATGACCTGGCGAATCGCCGCGAGCTGGTCGGCCGTCTCCTCGAACGGGAATCCGGCCTCGAAGGCCTGCAGCTGCTGCTCGTCGACCGGAAACGCGTAACCGGGGCGGGTCGCGCGGCGCGAGTACACGTCCAGCAGTTCGGCCGCCGCGTCGCGGATGCGCGCCGCCGCGCGCTGGCGCGCCTTCTGCCATTGATCGCCGCCGAGCCTGTGGAGCGGCGCGGATTCCGCGGGAGCACCGGTATAGCGGCTGACGCGCTCGAGCGCCTGCACGGGCACGTAGAGCCGATCGCCGTCCGCGTACTCGAGCACCAGGAACTCGGCCGTCGTCCCGGCGCTCTCCATGGTGGTGAGACCGCGGTAGCGTCCGACGCCATAGTCCTCGTGCACCACGGGTGCACCCGGGCGCAGGTCGGCGAGCTGCTGGATGATGCGCGCCGGGTCGCGGTCGCTGCGGCGCCGGCGCCGCTCCTGGCGTGCCCGCTCGCCGAAAAGCTGCTCCTCGGCGTAGATCGTGAGCGGTGGATCGGTGAGCGCGACACCGGAGGCGATCGGCGCCACGGCGACTGCGAGTGGCGCGTTCGAGGCGAGGAACTCCTGCCAGCCGGCCACGACGCGCGGTTCGACCCGTTGCGGGCGCAGCAGGTCGAGCAGCAGTTCGCGCCGGCCCGGTGATTCGGCCGCAAGCAGCACGCGCGACGTGCTCGTGCGCAGCGCAGCAGCAAAGGCCGCGATGGTCTCCTCGCGACGCATGTCGAGCCGCACCGCGGGCGCATCCGCGGCTGCGATCACGGACACCGCGGCGCCGTCGACGGCCTCCCCGGTCCCAGCTCCCGAGAGCTCCGCATGGGGCAGGCCGCGCGCACGCGCGAGCCAGGCCTCGGGCGTCAGGAAGATCTCCGCCGGCGCGAGCACCGGGTGCTCGATGTCGTAACGGTGCTCCTCGTAGCGTTCCTCGATCGCGGCCAGCGCGCCCGCGAGGCCAGCCTCGCAGTCCGCGGGCAGGACGAGGGCGGCATCGCCCGGCAGGTAGTCGAACAGCGT
The DNA here is from genome assembly GCA_963834855.1 of uncultured Gammaproteobacteria bacterium. Taxonomy (GTDB): domain Bacteria; phylum Pseudomonadota; class Gammaproteobacteria; order Steroidobacterales; family Steroidobacteraceae; genus DATJKD01. Next base: position 163,392 of record CAWIDH010000035.1, read on the forward strand.
CGCCGTGCCGTCGAAGAAGAGCGGCAGGTAGTACTCGATCCCGGCCGGCGCGAGCCCCTCGCCGACGTCGCGGTACACCGGCATCCGTGTCAGGTCGCCCTCGAACCGGGTGCGGAAACGGCGCCGGAAATCGCGGATGGATTCGGGCGCGAGGCTGAACTCGCGCGCCGGCAGCAGATCGACGCGCTCGATCCGGCCGGTCGTGCGCTGCGTTTCCGAATCGAAGCTGCGAATGCTGTCGATACGGCGATCGTCGAGGTCGATGCGCAGCGGCGCCTCGCTGCCCATCGGGAAGATGTCGAACAGCGAGCCGCGGATCGCGAACTCGCCCGGCGCGCCGACCTGCGGCACGGATGCATAGCCGGCCGCCGTCAGCCGCAGGCGAAACGCCTCGAGATCGAGATCCTCGCCGATCGCGAGCGCCAGCGCGTGCGCATCGATGAAGCTGCGCGGCGGCAGCCGCTGCATCGCGGTCGCGAGGTCGGCGAGCACGATGCCACGCCCGAGGAGCGGCAGGCGCGCGAGCGCGCGCAGGCGCTGCGAAATGATGTCGGGGTGCGGCGAGAACCGGTCGTAGGGCAGCGTTTCGTAATCGGGAAACGCGAGCACCGGCAGGTCCTGCGGCACGAAGAAGGCGAGCTCGGCCTCCAGGCGCTCCGATTGCGCGGCGTCGCGCGTGACGACGAGCAACGGCCCGGCCGCTTCGGACGCCGCCTGGGCGAGCGCGAGGGGCAAGGCCGCGCCGGCCAGGCCCTGCCAGCGGACGCTGGGGTGCGCGGAACTCGGAGCGATGAGGTCAAGACGCATGAAAATACAATAGCTTACACTCGAATCATGCGATTCGAGATGAATAGCGGTGGGGCCGGTCAAAAAGCTGACCGACTGAGAGGGCGCAGGTTAGCAGAGGCGCGCCGGCCTATTGGCAGAGGCGCGCTGGCCCGCGGGAAGGCCGCGACGGCCGACGATTCCCGCGGTCGGCGGCGGGTCAGGCAGGCAGGCGGCTCAGCTGCTGGGCGTGCCGCGCTTCGCGACGGCGTGGATCACGTGCGAATGCTCGAAATACACGACGAACTGCGGGTATACCCAGCGCGTGATGGGCGGCTCGCCGATCGCGCCGTAGCGCTGGCTGGGTTCGCCGAACTGGCGTTCGACCTGCGCCATGCTGCTGCCGCGCGTGGGGCCCGCGGTGGTGGTCCGAGCGGCCGGCGGGTCGACCATTTCGAGCTCGTCCGCGTGAACCTGGATCGCGCCGAGACCCGCGATCAGGCCTAACGCGACAATCATGCGCTTGTGCATAAACGGAGCCTCAGCTGCAAGGGCCGCCGGAAATATAGCACTCGAGCCGTCGCGGCCGGCCAACCAGGTCCCGATTCCTTGTGCCAGTTCACTATGCGCGCGGCGCGGCGCCATGCCGGACAGGTGCAATCGGCTCGTCGGCCCGGTAGCCTTGCGCGTCGCACCATGCCTCTCCATGAAAGCCCAATCGCCGATGTTCCACCCGCTCCCCATTTACCTCGGGCTACGCTATGTCCGGACCCGCGGCCGCGGGTTTTTCGTTTCCTTCATCAGCTGGATATCGATGCTGGGCGTGTGCGTGGGCGTCGCCGCGTTGATCACGATCATCTCGGTGATGAACGGTTTCGAGGGCGAGTTGCGCGGCCGGCTGGTCGCGCTGACCGCGCACGCCACCGTGACCGCCAGGGACGGGCGACAGCCGGACTGGGCGCGGCTCAGCGAGCTCGCGCGCGCGCAGCCCGGAACGATCGGGGTCGCGCCCTTCGTCGACGTGCAGGCGATGCTCGGGCGCTCCGGTACGCTGCTGCCGGCCATAGTGCATGGAATCGAACCAGAGGCAGAAACCGCGGTCTCGCAGATCGAGCCGCACCTGCGCCAGGGACGGCTCGCCGATCTCACGGCCGGATCACGCCACATGATCATCGGGCGCGTGCTCGCGTGGCAACTCGGCGCCGAAGTGGGCGATGAGCTCACGGTGATGGTGCCCGGGCGGTCGATGCTGTCCGCGGGCGGACGCCCGCTGCTGCAGACCTTCCTCGTCACGGGCGTGTTCGAGGTGGGCCTGCAGGATCACGACGGCAAGCTCGCGCTCGTGTCCCTCGCGGACGCCGGCGAGCTGACGGGGCAGGGCACGTCGCCGGCGGGCCTGCGCCTGCGCTTCGACGAGGTGATGCGCGCGCCCGCGTACGCAAGCCGGCTGCGCGACGCGTTGCCCGACGAGGTGGAGATCAGCGACTGGACGCAGGAGCACGCGGCGTACTTCCGCGCGATCCGCATCGAGAAGACGATGATGAGCCTGATCCTGCTCCTCGTCGTGGCGGTTGCCGCGTTCAACATCGTGGCCGCGCTGGTCATGGTCGTAAACGAGAAGCGCTCCGACATCGCGATCCTGCGCACGCTGGGTCTCACGCCGCGCGGCGTCGTGGGCGCGTTCTTCACCCAGGGCCTCGTGATCGGCGCGACCGGCACGCTGCTCGGCGTGGCGCTCGGGCTCGCGATCGCCTGCAACGTCGGAACGATCGTGCCGGTGCTCGAGCGCGTGTTCGGCTTCCACGTCATGGACCCGACCGTCTACTACATCACGGAGATCCCGTCCGATCCGCAGGCGCCGCAGGTGCTCGCGATCGCCGCGGCCGCGTTCCTCCTGACCGTGCTCGCGACGATCTACCCCGCGCTGCGTGGCGCGGCTACGCACCCCGCCGAGGCGCTGCGGTACGAGTGATGCCTTCGAGTCTCCCATACGAGCTCCTCGTGGGCCGTCGCTACCTGCGCTCGACGGGGAACCGCTTCCTGTCGTTCATATCGCTGATCTCGATGCTGGGTGTCGCGATCGGCGTCGCGGTGCTGATCGTCGTGCTGTCGGTGATGAACGGCTTCGAGCGCGAGCTGCGCGGGCGCATCCTGAGCGTAACCTCGCACGCGACCGTGTCCGCATTCGGGGCGGGTCTCGCGGACTGGCGCGCAGCGCGCGAGAAGGCGCTCGCCAACCCCGAGGTCAGCGCAGCCGCGCCGTTCGCGGAGGGGGAGGCGCTCCTGATCGGCGAGCGCGAAGGCTCGGGCTCGAGCGCGGCGAGCGTGCGAGGGATCCTCCCGGAGCTCGAGAGCCAGGTGTCCGCGGTCGGCGAGCGGCTCGAGTCGGGCTCGCTGGCGGCGCTTCGCCCGGGGAGCTTCCGCGTCATTCTCGGCGTGGAGCTCGCGAAGCAGCTCGAGGTGCGACGCGGCGACACCGTCGTGCTCGCGATCGCGCAGGGCAGCGTCACCCCCGCCGGCGTCGTACCGCGGCTGCGCCGCTTCGAGGTCGAGGGCGTGTTCGCATCGGGCATGTACGAGATCGACAAGACGCTCGCGCTCGTGCATCTCGAGGACGCGGCGCGGCTGTTCCGGCTCGGCGACCGCGTCACGGGGCTCAGGCTTCAGGTGACCGATCCCTGGCGGGCGCCCGTCGTGGCGCGCGAGGTCGCGCTCGCGATGGGCAACGGGCCCTACGTCGACGACTGGACGAACCGCCACGCGAACTTCTTCCGCTCGATAGAGCTCACCAAGCGGATGCTCTTCTTCATCCTGCTGCTGGTCGTCGCCGTGGCCGCGTTCAACATCGTCTCCACGCTGGTGATGGCCGTGAAGGACAAGCGGCCGGACATCGCGATCCTGCGCACCATGGGCGCCGCACCGCGCGGGATACTCGCGATATTCGCCACGCAGGGCACGGTCATCGGCCTGCTCGGCACGCTGGGCGGCGTCCTGCTGGGCACGCTGCTCGCCGTCAACCTGGAAACACTCGTGCACGTGCTCGAGCGGGTGCTGCGCACGCAGTTCCTGGACGCGAGCGTCTACTTCATGAGCGACCTGCCGGCGCATGTCGAGCCGCGCGACGTCGCGCTGATCGCGGCGACCGCGTTCGCGCTCTGCTGCCTGTCGACGATCTATCCCGCGTGGCGGGCGGCGCGAACCGATCCTGCGAGGGCCCTGAGACATGACTGACCGGGGAGTGCTCTCCTGCGAGGACGTGCGCAAGCACTTCGAGGACGCCGGCCAGCGGCTCGAGGTGCTGTGCGGCATCGAGCTCCGCGTGGGGGTCGGCGAGACGCTGGCGATTGTCGGCGCATCCGGCTCCGGCAAGACGACGCTCCTGCAGATCCTGGGCGGGCTCGACCTGCCCTCGAGCGGTCACGTGCGCATCGACGGGCGGCGCATCGACGAGCTGTCGGACGCCGAGCGGGGCGGGCTGCGCAACCAGGCGCTCGGGTTCGTCTACCAGTTTCATCACCTGCTGCCCGAGTTCACGGCGCTCGAGAACGTGGCGATGCCGCTGCTGGTGAGGCGTATGAAGGCCATCGAGGCGGCGGCGCAGGCGCGCAGCCTTCTCGAGCGCGTAGGCCTGGCCGGCCGCCTGTCGCACCGCCCGTCGCAACTCTCCGGCGGTGAACGCCAGCGCGCCGCAGTGGCTCGCGCGCTGGTGACCCGGCCGAAGCTCGTGCTCGCTGACGAGCCGACCGGAAATCTCGACGGGCACAACGCCCACAACGTCTTCGAGCTGATGCTCGAGCTCAACCGCGAGCTCGGCACGAGCCTGGTCGTCGTCACCCACGCGCCCGAGATCGCCGCAAGGATGCAGCGGGTGCTGGTGCTCACCGAAGGCCGACTGACACCGGGCTGAATCTGCACGTTGCCGGCAGGATCTGCCGTCGCGCGTGGTGGCCCGCGCCGGCAGGCTGGTCGCCCTCGACGGGACGGCAACCATGATCGGCACCGCATTCGGATTCCTGGCGGGAACCTGCACGCTGCTGCTCGCGCCACGCCTGCCGTCGCCGGCCGAGCTCGGCCTCGTCGCCGCGGCGTCGTGCGCGTCCGCGTGGTGCCTCGGCAGCCGCATACCGCTCGCCTTTGCCGCCGGTCTCACGCTGTGCTTTCTCGATGCGCGTGCCCGCCTGGACGACCGTCTCGACCCGGCGCTCGAAGGGCAAACCCTGTCGATCGAAGGCAGGGTTGTCTCGGTGCCTCATGTGCTCGCGCAGGGCATCCGCTTCCGGTTCGAGCCCATGCGTGGCGCGGGTCCACGCCTGCCGCATACGGTCGAGCTCACCTGGTACGAGCCCGACTGGCTGCCGCTTCCGTCGCAGCGCCTCGCGCTCGAGGTGCGTCTCAGGCGCCCGCGCGGCTTCGTGAACCCCGGTGGCAGCGATTACGCGGCCCGCATGTTGCGCGAAGGGATCGGTGCCACAGGATATGTGCGTGACGCCGCGCGGCACGCGCGCACGGGTCTCGACGTGCTCGCGCACCCGGTGCTGGCGGCGCGCGGCGCCATCGCCCGGGTCATCGCCGATGCCCTGGGCCGGCGGCCAGCAACCGGCATCGTCGCGGGGCTCGCGGTCGGGCTGCAGGATGCGCTGTCACCGGAGCAGTGGCGCGCGCTCGCGCGCAGCGGCACCAGCCACCTGATGGCGATTTCCGGCATGCACATCGGCATGGTCGCCGCCATTGCGGCCTGGATCGCCGCGGTCGTGCAGCGCGCGCGGCAGCGTCGCGGGGCGCTCGGCACGGTGCGCGATGCGGCGCTTCGCTGCGGCGTCGCCGCTGCCGTTGCGTACTCCGCACTCGCCGGATGGTCAGTGCCGACGCAGCGCACGGCCCTCATGATCCTGGTGCTCGCCGTCGCACTGGGCGCGCGACGGCGCACCGGCGTCTCGGACGGCCTTGCCCTTGCGGCCACGGGCGTGCTGCTCGCGGACCCATTGTCGGTGCTCGCACCGGGCTTCTGGCTGTCGTTCGGCGCGGTCGCAGCCATCGTGTTCGCCACCGCCGGCTACACCGCGCGACCACGCCTGCTCGCGGGCTACGGCCGACTGCAGCTCGCGGTCACTGTCGGTCTCGTGCCCGTGCTGCTCGGCAGTTTCGGCAGCGTCTCGCTCGTCTCCGCGGCGGTGAACCTGCTCGCCGTTCCGCTCTACACGCTGCTGATCGTGCCCGCGGTCCTCGCCGCGACCGCGCTCACCGCCGCTGTTCCGATGCTCGGCGCACCGTCCCTGCGCCTGGTCGCCTGGCTGATCGAGTGGAGCTGGCCGCTGATCGATGTGCCGGCCTCGTGGTCCTGGGCGACGTGGAGCGTGGCCGGGCTGCCGCCGCTGCTCTGGTGCGCGCTGGCGGGAGCGACCGTGGCCGCGATCGCGCCGCTGCCGATGGCCGGGCGCGCCGCGGCCTGCGCAATCATCGTCGCCGTCGGGGCGTGGCGACCGCCGCCGCTGCCGGACGGTGCGGTACGCGTGGCGATGCTCGACGTCGGACAGGGTCTCGCGGTCGTCGTCGAGACCCGCAGGCACGTGCTGGTCTACGACACGGGTCCGGCGTTCCGCAGCGGGTCGGATGCGGCATTGCTCGCAGTCGTTCCGTACCTGCAGCAGCGTGGCGTTCGCGTGGTCGACCTGCTCGTCGTGAGCCACGATGATGCCGACCATGCAGGCGGCGCGGCCAGCCTGCTCGCGAACTTCCCGGTCGGCGCGCGCGCCGCGAGCGGCCGGGCGCTCGGCCACACGAGCAGCGTGAGCCGTTGCCGCCGCGGGGCACAGTGGCACTGGGACGGCGTCGAGTTCGCCTGGCTGCACCCGGGGCCCGGACTGTCGCGCAAGGACAACGACCGATCCTGCGTGCTGCGCATCCGGACCGGGGAACACGTGGCGCTGCTCACCGGCGACATCGAGAGCGACGCAGAGGGCGAACTGCTTCGTGCCGCCGCGCCGGGCGACATCGACGTGCTCGTCGTGCCGCATCACGGCAGCCGTACCTCGTCGAGCCCGGCGTTCGTGCGCGCCACGCACCCGCGGTGGGCCCTGGTCTCCTGCGGCTACCGCAATCAGTGGCGTTTCCCGGCCGATGCGGTCGTGGAGCGGTGGCAGGGAGCCGGCTCCACGGTCCTGGTGTCCTGGCAGACGGGCGCGGTGGAATTCGAGCTGCGTCCCGGCCGCGCGATCGCAGAGCCGCGGCTCGCGCGCGACGCGGTCCCGCGCCTCTGGCACCGGACGCAGGTCGCACCTTGACTGCGGCCCCCGGCACCGCAATTGCGCCGCCCGCCGGCGCATGAAGTATGATCCGCGGGCGTTTGCGACAGGGGGTCGGACCCGCGAAATGTTCGAAATCGTGAAAGCAGGCGGCATCGTGATGGTGCCGATCATCCTGTGCTCCATCGTGGCGGTCGCCATCATCATCGAACGGTTCTGGACCCTGCGTGAGCAGCGGGTCGTGCCCGTGGAGCTCACCGACAAGGTCTGGCAGTGGGTCGAGAACCGCACGCTGTCCGACAAGCAGATACGCGCGCTCGAGCAGCACTCGCCGCTGGGACGGATTCTCGCCGCGGGCATCTCGAACCGGCACCGTGACCGGGCGGTGATGATCGAGGCAATCGAGGATGCCGGCCGACACGTCGCGCACGATCTCGAGCGCTACCTCGGCATGCTCGGCACGATCGCGGCGGTGTCGCCGCTGCTCGGCCTGCTCGGAACCGTGACCGGGATGATCCGTACGTTCAAGGCGATCACCGTCGCCGGCATCGGCGACCCCGGGGCCATGGCCGGCGGAATCTCCGAGGCGCTGATTACCACCGCGGCGGGCCTGATCATCGCCGTGCCCGCGCTGATGGCGTACCGCTACCTGCGCGGCCGGGTAGATTCGCTGGTGATCCAGATGGAGAAGGAGTCGCTGAAGCTCGTGCAGGCGGTCGATCGCACGCTCGGCACGCGGCCCGACGCAGCCAGCTCACGGCGGAGGAATTCGCGGCGTGAAGTTCAACGCACGCCGCACCGAGGAGCCTGATCTCAACATGACGTCGCTGATCGACGTCGTGCTGCTGCTCCTGATCTTCTTCATGGTCTCGACGCGATTCGTCGACGAGTCGCGGCTCGCGATCCGGCTGCCGGAGGCGGGCATCGAGCCTGAGAACGCGACCATACGCGATGCGGTGGAAATCGAGGTCACCGCGGAAGGAGGCTACCGCGTCAACGGCCGCGCGCTCATCAACAACAGCCCGGACACCCTTTCAGTGGCCCTGGGCCGCGCGGCGGCGGGCAACCGCGCGGTTCCGGTGACGATCCGCGCGGATGCGCGCGCCTTGCACCAGTCGGTGGTAACCGCCATGGACGTGGCCGGGCGCCTCGGCTACCGGCAGATCAACATCGCCACGGTCCACGATGGCTCGGGCGGGCGGTAGCGCCGGCGACCCGACCCCGCCTCCGGGCGCCCTGCAGACCTATCGCAGGCTGCTCTCCTACCTGCGGCCCCACCGGGCCATGTTCGCGTTCGGTGTGCTCGGCATGGTCATCTTCGCCGCCACCGATGCGGGATGGGCGGCCTTCGTGCGCTTCTTCCTCGATGGAACGTTCGTCGAAAGAGACCCGCGAATGGTCTGGCTGGTGCCGGTGGCGCTGGTCGTGCTGTTCCTGCTCCGCGGCGTGGGCGACTTCCTGCAGACCTATTGCCCGGGGCACGTCGGCCGCCGCATCGTGAAGACGCTGCGCGCCGAGATCTTCGACCGCTACCTGCACCTGCCCGTCGCATATTTCGACCAGCAGGCATCGGGCACGCTGCTGTCGAGGCTCACCTACAACACCGAGCAGGTGGCGCAGGCGACCACCGACTCGATCACCGTGTTCATCCGCGACTCGCTGACCATCGCGGGGCTGCTCGGCTACCTGTTCTTCCTGAACTGGCGGCTGACGCTCTTCAGTCTCATCGTGGGCCCGCTGATCGCCTACCTGGTCCGGCGCATCAACCTGCTGTTCCGACGCTACAGCGCACGAATCCAGGACTCGATGGGCGACGTCACGCGGGTTGCGAAGGAGGCGATCGAGGCGCCGCGCGTCGTCCGCGTCTTCAATGCACAGGAGCACGAGGCCCGACTGTTCGAGGAGGTCATCGAGCGCAACCGCGCCTCGCACATGAAGATGATGCGCACGCGGGCGCTCAGCAGCCCGGTCGTGCAGTTGATCTCCTCGATCGGCCTCGCCGGCGTGCTGTACCTTGCGACCCTCGATGCGATCGCAGGGCAGGATGAGCGTCGGCGAGTTCACGTCCTTCATCGCCGCCTTGATGCTGATCACGGCGCCGCTGCGCAGGCTGGTCAACGTCGCCGGTCCGCTGCAGCAGGGCATCGCAGCCGCAGAGAACATCTTCGAGATCCTCGATGCGACGCCGGAGCCCGAGGGCGGCGGGCGGCCGATCGAACGCGCGCGCGGCGACATCGAGTACCGCGACGTGCGGTTCCGCTACCCGTCGGGTGAGGACGAAGTGCTGCGCGGCGTGAGCTTCGCGCTGCGGTCCGGTGAGACCGTGGCGATCGTCGGGCGCTCGGGCAGCGGCAAGTCGACGCTGGTGGGGCTGCTGCCGCGGTTCTACGACGTGACGGCCGGCCGCGTGCTGCTCGACGGGCACGACGTGCGCGAGTACGGGCTGGCCGACCTGCGCCGCCAGATGAGCCTGGTGAGCCAGGACGTGGTGCTCTTCAACGATACGATCGCGAGCAACATCGCCTTCGGCTCCCCGGCCAGCGAGGCACAGATCGCCGCTGCGGCCGAGGCGGCGCAAATCGACGAATTCGCACGCCAGCTGCCCGACGGGCTCGGTACCGTCGTCGGCGATCGCGGCTCGCTGCTGTCGGGCGGTCAGCGGCAGCGGATCGCCATCGCGAGAGCGCTGCTGCGCGACCCGCCGATCCTGATCCTCGACGAGGCGACCTCGGCGCTCGACACCGAGCTCGAGCGCCAGGTCCAGCAGCAACTCGAGCAGCTGATGCAGGGGCGCACGACCCTGGTGATCGCCCATCGCCTGTCGACCGTCGAGCGCGCGGACCGGATCGTGGTGATGGACGGCGGCCGGATGATCGAGACCGGCACGCACGCGGAGCTGCTTGCGCGCAACGGCCAGTACGCCGTGCTGTACCGGATGCAGTTCAACGAATGAGCGCGGAGGAACGGCTGCTGCGCCTGTGGTACGGACCGGCATGGCGTACCGCTGGCGCTCTGGCCGCTGGAAGGCCTTTACCGGCTCGTGACCGGGCTCCGCGCGTCCGCGTATCGGGCCGGCGTGCTGCCGCGCGAGGACGCGGGTGCGCCGGTGGCGGTGGTCGGCAACCTCACGGTGGGCGGCACCGGCAAGACGCCGGTCGCAAGCTGGCTCGCCGGCGAGCTGAACGCACGTGGCGTGGCCACGGCGGTCGTCCTGCGTGGCTACGGGGGTCGGCACCACGGCGGACCGCTGCGGGTGACGCAGGATTCCGACCCGGCGGTGGTGGGCGACGAAGCGGTGCTGCATGCGCGCCGCGGAGTTACGCATGTCTTCGTCGCACACGACCGCGTGGCGGCGGCGCGCGCGGCGGTTGCCGCCGGCGCGCGGCTGGTGGTCTGCGACGACGGCCTGCAGCACCTGCGCCTTGCGCGCCAGTTCGAGATCGTCGTGATCGACGCCGGGCGCGGCCTCGGCAATGGCCACCTGCTGCCTGCCGGACCGCTGCGCGAGCCACGCAGCCGCCTCGGGACGGTCGATGCGATCGTGCTGACGGATCGCGGCCGCACCGAGCGCGCGGCGGCGGGCTTGCCCTCGACGCGCGTGTTTCACGCCCGGCTGCGTCCGGGCGATGCGGTCAACATCGCGAGCGGCGCACGCCGCCCGCTTGCGAGCTTTCGCGACACCGCCGTGCACGCGATCGCGGGGATCGGCCATCCCGAGGCGTTCTTCGCTTCGTTGCGCGCCGCAGGGCTGACGGTCGAGGCGCGGCCGCTGCCGGATCACGCGGCGCTCGATGCGACGACGCTCGCCTGGGCGCGCGATGCGACGGTCCTCATGACGGAGAAGGATGCCGTAAAATGCCGCAGCTTCGCGCGGCCGGACTGGTGGTACGTCGATCTCGAAGTCGACATCGAGCCGCCCGCGGCAGCGGAACTGATCGCGCGGCTGCTCGACGCGAGTGGGCTCGTGCGCGACGCGGGAGGAGGACTTGGATAGCAAGCTGCTCGACATCCTGGCCTGCCCGGTGTGCAAGGGACCGCTCCGCTGGCACCGCGAGAGCCAGCATCTCGTCTGCCGCGTGGATCGCCTCGCGTTCCCGGTGCGTGACGGCATCCCGGTGATGCTCGAGGACGAGGCGCGCGCCCTGTCGTCGGACGATCCGCTCCTCAAGGACTGATCTTGGAGTTCCGGGTCGTCATCCCGGCGCGCTTCGGCTCGACGCGCCTGCCGGGCAAGCCGCTGCTCGACATCGCGGGCAAGCCGATGATCCAGCGCGTGGTCGAGCGCGCCTGCGCGAGCGCGGCGGCGGAGGTGCTCGTCGCGACGGACGATGCGCGCATCGCCGCGGTCGTGGCCGACCCGCGCCGCCCGGGCACGCAGATCGCCGTCATGACCGATCCTGCGCTCGCCTCCGGCACCGACCGGGTCGCCGTCGTGGCTACCGAGCGGCGCTGGCCCGACACCGCGATCGTGGTCAATGTCCAGGGCGACGAGCCCTTCCTTCCACCGCAGCTCATCGACCAGGCCGCGGCGGCGCTTGCTGCCGACCCGCAGGCGTCGATCGCGACGCTCGCGACACCCGTGCTGTCGCTCGCCGAAATGCTGGATCCCAACGTGGTCAAGGTCGTCACCGACCTTGCGGGACGCGCGCTCTATTTCAGCCGCGCGCCGATCCCTTGGAACCGTGACGGGACTGCTGCGGGCCAGGCGAGCCTGCGCGATTTCAGCGGGGCGTTGCGCCACCTCGGCCTTTACGCCTACCGTGTCGGGGCGTTGCGCCACCTCATGGCACTGCAGCCTTCGCCGCTGGAATTGCGCGAGAAACTCGAGCAGTTGCGAGCGTTGCAGAACGGGATGGCGATCGTCGTGGCGCAGGCTGTCATCGTGCCCGCGCCCGGCATCGACACGCAGGCGGACCTGGAGCGTGCCCGCCAGCTCGCCATTGCAGGCCACGGAGCGGGAACCTCGGCCTGATCGGCTGGTCCAACTTCGACTCTCGTCAGGGAAGGAGAGGCAGGATGGATGAGGTGCTGTTCGTGCCCTTCGGGGTTGTAATCACCCCGTGGAAGCTAATCGGCTATCTAGGGGTGGCGCTGTTCGCGGGCCGCTGGTTCGTGCAGATGTGGGCCTCACGATCGCGTGGCCGGCCGGTCGTGCCGCGCACGTTCTGGTTGATGAGCATCACGGGCAGCCTGCTGCTCCTCGCATATTTCACTTTCGGGAAGAACGACTCCGTCGGCATCCTCTCGAACCTGTTCCCGGCAGGGGTCGCCATCTACAACCTGCTGCTCGACTTCCGTCACCGGCGCGGGGAAGTCACGATCGGCGGCCACGCGCGCGCCTGAACGGCTGCACGGCCGCTCGCGCGCGCAACGGTCGCGTCGCGAGCAGGGGCGCGAGCTCGTCGGGTGTCAGCGGGCGCCACTCGCCGGGGCGCAGTCGGCCGAGCCGCAGGTGCATGATCCGCACGCGCTGCAGGGCTCGCACGGTGTAGCCGAAGTGCTCGCACATCCTGCGGATCTGCCGGTTGAGCCCCTGGGTAAGCACGATGCGAAAGGTGTTCTTGCCTGCCGCCGTGGCCGTGCAGGGTTTCGTGACCGTCTCAAGGATCGGCACACCGCGCGTCAACCCCTCGAGGAAGGCTTGAGTGACGGGCCGATCCACGGTGACCAGGTATTCTTTCTCGTGCCCGTGCTCGGTTCGAAGGATGCCGTTGACGATGTCGCCGTCATTCGTCAGGAGGATCAACCCCTCCGAGTCCTTGTCGAGCCGCCCGACGGGGAAGATGCGCTCGCCGTGACCGACGAAATCGACGATGTTGTCGGGCACGTCGCGGTCGGTGGTGCATTCGATCCCGCGGGGCTTGTTGAGCGCGATGTACACCTTGCGGCGCCGCTCGCCGACCCGCCGTCCGTCGACGCGGACATCGTCGCCCGGTTTGACCTGTGTACCGAGCGCGGCCACCTCGCCATCGATGGTGACGCGTCCGGCCGCGATCCACGCGTCCGCCTCGCGGCGCGAGCAGGCGCCGGTCTCGCTCAGGTACTTGTTGAGGCGCATTCCCGTCAGGCTCCGGCGCGTCCCACCGCGGTGACAGAAACCGCGGCCAGCCAGCGCCTGATGCTCCGGGCCATGTGCCGGATTGTAGCGGCAGCGCGTGTAGAATCGCCCGCATCACGGTGACGCTGCAGGTAGTCGATGCGCGTGTTGTTCGTCTGCGATTGGCAGTCAGCTATCCGGCACCCCACGGACCGATGCGCCTCCCGGCTTGAAATTTCGCCATTGCCCGGGCTCGCCACCGGGAGCTAGGGAGATCCTGGCCTGGGAAGCGACGAACGTGCGGGACTGGCCGCGCTCTTCGGCGATCAACCGCGGTTCGAGGTCGATGCACGCGCCGCGCCGTACCACGAGTGAGCAGTACGCGCGAGGGCGCGGTCGGGGCAGGCCCGGACCTGTCAGAGCGATGACGCATAGCGAACCGCTAGCCTCCGGCGTGGGATGTCGTCAGATTGAACCGGCGCTTCGCGCTGAGCTTTCGTGTAGCGTCGTAAGCGCAGCGATGTCGATACTGTCACGGCGGAACGAGCGCCGCGACGCAGGCGTGGGCGCATGGACAAGACCTACAGCGGAGCGGGCCGCAGGACCTTCTGATGCGGCCTTCAGGTGGCGAAGCACGGGCTGCGACGGGGCGGCCCGGGTGCTGCGTGCGTTGGCGGAACGAGCTCAGCCGGGCGCGAGCTCGAGGTGCTGCACGGTATTTATGCGATGCAGGATCCGGACACCGGCGAGTGGCTCACGATCGTGACCATTGACCCGTGCCGCGAGTGTGCGCACCTGCATTGATCGGCTCTGCGTAAAAATTGCACCGCACGTGGCGCCGATCTGCGACAGGTGAAGTACCACCGGTCGCGCAGTAATCTGCTCGTCTTCCGATCGCAAAGCGGCCCCGACCGACGCGGCAATCGTCAGTCGAGGCCTTCCATTTACAGCAATGGAGGTGCTGACGATGGATGACGACAAATATATCCGCGACTGGCACAGGACACTGCGCAGCTGTCTACGGGGTTTGCAGCGACACCGGCGGGCCGTGCAAGTCGCCAAGCCAACCGACAGCGACGAAGAACGAATTGCCAGCGATCAGGTCCGGCTGGTCACCGCCCTCGAGCAACCGATACGTGTGGCGCTGCTTGAAACCGATCCGTTGGCGTTGAAGCGATGGGTTGGGGAAATCAAGAGGCAGCTCGAGCGCGCCAAACGCCATCCCGCCATTTCTGCGCGAACCCGGTAGATCGCGAAGCACGGGGTCGAGGGCGCCGCGCGGGTGCTGCGGGCACTGGCGGATGAGCTCGACGGTCTTGCCCGCAACTAAGTACACTGTGTCGGACAGTGTCGTCGGCGGGACGTCTGCAACATTGGACGTGAACCGCGTTGGACCGCGTGAGCCAGGGAGGGGTGACGGCAATGACACCATACGATTTCGCAATGGAAGAAGTGACGCTCGCACTATTACGCGTGGCGGACGCATTGATAGCGAACGAGCCATTCGCGATCGCACAGGAATCTACAGATGCACGGCGGGTCTACCGGGACATGCGGGAGCTATATCCCAAGCTTCAGCTTCGAGCGACGGAACGTGACTCGCTTCTCGGGCAGATGAGTCTCCTGGGATTGCACCTCAATCAGTGCGAGGCGTTCCTCCAGCGACCCTTCGCCGTTGCAGGGTAGGTTCGCGACGACGGGACCGAGCAAAAGCGGGTAGCTCCAGCGTAGGATCGCTGTTCACAAAGACCCGGGCCGGGGCCGTCCGGCGTTTTGTTTGGCGCTGGTGACACCGTGGTGACACGAAACCGACTGGAAACACGGAAAGCCTAGCAAATGCCTGCTTTCCGGGTGCTATTCATATGCATGGGCAACATCTGCCGTTCACCCACGGCGGAGGGAGTGTTCGCGCGCCTGCTGCGCGAGCGCGCGCCCGAGCTCGACGTCGAGGTCGATTCCGCCGCGACGCACGACTACCACGTCGGCTCGCCGCCCGACCCGCGCGCTATCGCGGCGGCCGCGCGCCGCGGCGTCGACTTGCGCGCGCTCCGGGCCAGGCTGATCGACGAGGAGGATTTCGCCAGGTTCGACCTGATCGTGGCGATGGACCGTCTCAACCGGGCGTTGCTGCTCGAACGCAGCCCGGCCGGGTATCACGATCGCGTGCGGTTGCTGATGGAGTTCGCCGGCGCTGCATCGGAGGACGGCGACGACCTCGACGTGCCCGATCCGTACTACGGCGGGCCGGTCGGTTTCGAGCGGGTGCTCGATCTCGTCGAGCAGGCCGCGGCGGGCCTGCTGCAGGAGATCCGGTCGCGCGCGCAACGACGGCGCGGCGCGCGTTGACCAGCAGCCAGGGCCGGGAGGCACACGCCCGGCCCTGACCGCATCGATCAAGGTTCGCTGCGCGGCTCCTCGCGGGTCGCATCGCTCGGCGGCGACGGTGTCCAGTCGCTGCGCGGCGGAACCGGCGACGTTTGTGGCGCTGGCGGCACCGCCGGTGCGGCGACCGACACGGGGGCTGCGGGCGCCCGGCCGAAGTCGGGCGCGGGCGGACGCGTAGCACCTTCCGGGCGATCGAAGTCCGGCGCGGGTTCGCGCGGGGAATCGAGGTTGAGGGCCGCCTGCTCGCTGCGCGGCGACGGCTCGAAGCGGGCCGGACTCTGCTCGCCCGAACCGGGCTCCGGCGATCCTCCATTGCCGTTGGCGCCATCGCGCCGCGGCGCCATCGCGTAGCCATTGTCCTGGTCACGGCGGCGGCGCCTGCCACCGCGGCGCGACCGTCGACTGCCGCGCTCGCCCTCCGGCCGGTCGGCGCGCACGGGCTCGACGCCTGAGCTTTCCTGGCGAGCA
Organism: uncultured Gammaproteobacteria bacterium; assembly: GCA_963834855.1. Lineage (GTDB taxonomy): Bacteria > Pseudomonadota > Gammaproteobacteria > Steroidobacterales > Steroidobacteraceae > DATJKD01. The sequence goes on from CAWIDH010000035.1 coordinate 179,289, forward strand.
GGCGAAGCGGGCTGCGCCTCGCCGCGAGGGGCTTCGGCGTCCGGCCGGCGCACATCGCGCGAAGGCTCGCCCTGGCCGGCGCTGCGACGTCCGTCGCGCCGGCCGTCGACGCGCCCGTCGCTTCGGTTGCTGCCGCGGCCCCCGTCGCCGGCCTGTCTCCCGCGCTCGCCGTCGCGAGGTTCGCCTCCGCGTCCATCGCGTCGGTGTTCGTCGCGGCGTTGCGGACGGCGCTCGTCGCGCCGCGCATCGCGGCGGTGGTCCGGCCGGTCCCCACGACCGCCATGGCGGCCGTCGCGGTCGCGACGCACGTCGCGCTCGGGTCGATGCTCGATGCTCGGTGCGGTCACGGCTACCGGCGCCGGCGCGCGCTTGTCGCCGAACAGCCAGTGCCAGATCCGCACGAAAATTCCGTCACGCGGGCCGTACTGCGGGACCGCAATGACCGGGACGGGGGCGGCAACCGGTGCTGCGACGGGTTCCGGTGCGGGCGGCGGGGCGGGCGTGCTCGGCACGACGGTCGTGACCGCCGGGACCGGTGGCGGCGGCGCCTTCTCCTCGGCGGCCACCGCCTCGAGGTCGATCTGCGGCTGCACCGCCATCTGGTGGCTCGTCACGGAATTCTCGGGCAGGCCGAGCTCGTCGTCGCGGACCCGGCGGATCTCGTAGGCCGGCGTATCGAGATAACGGTTCGGCACCAGCACGATGTCGACCGGGCTGCGGCTCTCGATGTTGTGCAGCCAGTCGCGCTTCTCGTTCATCAGGTAGGTCGCAACGTCCACGGGCAGCTGCGCGATCACCTTCGCGGTGCGGTCCTTGCGCGCCTCCTCGCCGATCAGCCGCAGGATCGCGAGCGCCAGCGACTCGACGCTGCGGATCACGCCCATGCCGCTGCAGCGCGGGCAGACGATGTTGGTGGATTCGCTGATCGACGGGCGCAGCCGCTGTCGCGAGAGTTCCAGCAGCCCGAACCGCGAGATCTTGCCGATCTGGATCCGTGCGCGATCCTGCTTGACGGCATCACGCAGGCGGTCTTCGACCGCCCGCTGGTTCTTCTGCGACTCCATGTCGATGAAGTCGATGACGATCAGGCCGCCCACGTCGCGAAGGCGCATCTGCCGTGCGATCTCGTCCGCCGCCTCGAGGTTGGTGTTGAGCGCCGTCGTCTCGATGTCGGAGCCGCGCGTGCTGCGCGCCGAGTTGATGTCGATCGACACCAGCGCCTCGGTGTGGTCGATGACGATGCTGCCACCGGAGGGCAGGGTGACCTTGTGCGAGTACGCGGACTCGATCTGGCTCTCGATCTGGTAGCGCGTAAAGAGCTGCACGTGGTCGTCGTACAGCTTCAACCGGCGGAGGTTCCCCGGCATGAAGCGCTGCATGTACTCCTGCGCCTCATCGAAGATCTCCTTCTTGTCGACCAGGATTTCCCCGATGTCGTCGGACAGGTAGTCGCGCAGAGCGCGCAGGATCGCCTTGCTCTCCTGGTAGATCAGGAACGGCGCCGCACGGCCCTCGGAGGCCTGCCCGATGGCGTTCCAGACGTCGACCAGGTTGTTGAGGTCCCACTGCAGCTCCTCGGGGGTGCGCCCCACGCCGGCCGTGCGCACGATCGCGCCCATGCCGTCGGGTATCTGCAGGTTGTCCATCGCCTCGCGAAGCAGCTCGCGGTCCTCGCCCTCGACGCGGCGCGACACGCCGCCGGCGCGCGGATTGTTCGGCATCAGCACCAGGAAGCGGCCGGCGAGGCTGATGAAGGTCGTGAGCGCCGCGCCCTTGTTGCCGCGCTCCTCCTTTTCGACCTGGACGATGACTTCCTGGCCTTCCTGGAGCAGCTCGCGGATGCCCGGTCGGTTGCCGTCGCCGTCCTGCGGCTTGAAGTAGTCCCGCGTGACTTCCTTGAGCGGCAGGAATCCGTGGCGCTCCGCGCCGTAGTCGACGAAGGCAGCCTCGAGGCTGGGCTCTACGCGGGTGATCCGGCCCTTGTAGACGTTGGCTTTCTTGGTTTCCCGGGACGGGATCTCGATATCGAGGTCATAGATCCGCTGGCCATCAACCAGCGCAACGCGCAACTCCTCTTCCTGGGTTGCGTTGACGAGCATTCTTTTCATCGGTCCTCGCTGAATACGCGATAAGGACCGTGAACGCCCGGACGGGCCGTGCCGTGGCCTTGCGGAGAGGTCGTGTTGCAGCGGCGTGGGTCATGCGGCTGTCAATGGCGCGCGCGGACTTACATACGCGCGGCGCCGGACCGAATCCTAAAGTGCAAACGGACATCGTTCCGGCCGAAGGTCGCGCCGACCCGCCGCCCGCCCGGGCTTGCGGCATCTGCGCGTGTTCACGGCTGTTCGATGGTCTGACGTTTCAGAGCCAACTAAGATGCGCCGCCCACGGCCCCTTGGGGCAATAATCGCGGCGCAGGCGTAGCGCCCCCCACCGGCCCGAGGGCGGCTGGACGGCGCTGGGCCCGACTGTAACAAGCGACCTACGGAAAATCAATGGCTTACGATAGATCCCGCGCAGCGCCTGCGCAGGCCGAAGCCGCGTCAACGGTGGCGGTGAGCTACGTCGTCGCAGCCGAGGGCGATGCCGGGCAGCGTCTCGACAACTTTCTGTTGAGGTCGCTGAAGGGCGTTCCGCGCACGCACATCTACCGGTTGCTGCGCAAAGGCGAGGTGCGCGTCAACAGCAAGCGTGCGCGGCCGGACCAGCGTCTCGTGGCCGGTGACCGGGTGCGCCTGCCACCCGTGCGCCGTTCGGACCCGGCGGCGGTCTCCGCCCCGCGCGGTGCGTTGCTCGAGAGCGTGTCCGCGTCGGTCGTGTTCGAGGACGACGACCTGATCGCGATCAACAAGCCCGCCGGGCTCGCCGTGCACGGGGGCAGCGGCATGGCGCACGGCGTGATCGAGGTGCTGCGTGCGGCGCGGCCGGAGCTCACGGAGCTCGACCTCGTCCATCGGCTCGATCGCGACACCAGCGGCTGTCTCCTGATCGCCAAGCGCCGTGCGGCGCTGCGCGACCTGCATGCGCAACTGCGCGCCGGCACGGTGGAGAAGCGCTACCTTGCGCTGCTCTGCGGCCACTGGCAGCTCGGCCACAAGCGGATCGAGCTCGCGCTCGACACGGGCGAGCGCCGCGGCGGCGAGCGGCACGTCGCCGTGCGCAGCCGCGGCGAGATGGCGGTGAGCACGTTCCGGCCGGTGCAGTTCTTCGGCAACGTCGCGACTCTCGTGGAAGTCGACCTGGGCACGGGTAAGACGCATCAGATCCGCGTGCACGCCGCGTACGCCGGAAATCCGGTGGCGGGTGACGACAAGTACGGGGATCGTGAGTGCAACGCGCGGCTGCGCGACTACGGCCTGCACCGGATGTTCCTGCACTCCGCATCCATCGGCGTGACGCGGCCCGGCACCGAGGAGCCGCTGCACGTCAGCGCGCCGTTGCCTGACGACCTGCGCGCGGTCCTCGACGCGCTGCTCAAGGCACCGAAAGCCCGCACTGGCGCAGCACGCCGGCGAGCCAGGCCAGCGGCAGGCCGGTGAGCGCAGTGGGATCGACGGTCTCGATGCGCTCGCAGAGCGCGATGCCGAGCGACTCACCCTTGAATCCGCCGGCGCAGTCCCAGGGCCGGTCGCGCTCGACGTAGCGCGCGATCTCGTCGTCGGCGAGCTCGCGGATGCGCACGACGGTGCGATCCGTGTGCTCGAAGCACCGCGCGCCACCCGAGGTCGCGACGCACGCCGCAGTGAGAAACGTGAGTTCACGGCCGGAGGAATCCGCCAGCTGCCGCCGGCAACGCTCGGCATCGCCCGGCTTGCCGAGCACTTCCTGCCCGCGCAACGCGACCTGGTCGCCGCCGATGACGACGGCGCCGGGGTGTCCCCTCGCGACCGCCAGGGCCTTGGCGCGCGCGAGCCGGGAGACGAGCGCGGAGGCCAGCTCGCCCGGCAGCGGTGATTCAGCGACGTCCGGGCCGACGCACGTAAACGGCAGCCCGAATCGCTCGAGCAGGCGACGCCGATGCGTCGAGGTGGAGGCCAGCACGAGCGTCGCGGGAGGCTGCTCGCTCACGCCGTTCTCCGCGGCGTTCGATCCTTGAAAAACAAGGGTTTAAGCTCGAACTGGCTTTGACAGGGGGAGGGGCCGTCACTATTATACGCGGCCCATGTCGCCTGCCCGGGCCGACCTCGTCAACGCGCTGGAACTGGCCGGCAGGGCGGCCTCGATCGAACGCGATCTCGTACTGGCGCAGTTGCCGCGGCTCGTCGATGCCGGCGCGCTTCCCGGCACGCGGGCGCACGGCGAGCTTCGTTTCGGCCTGTTCGAGGGCCGGGCCACGGTTGATGCGCGAGTAACGGCCGTGGTGGTGCTGCCCTGTCAGCGCTGCCTGAAGCCCTGCGAGGTGAGCATCGCGGAGGCGACTCCGCTCGTGGTGGTGGCGACCGACGAGGATCCAGCACCTGCGGGGTTCGACCCGATCCTGGGCAATGCCGAGCGGCTGCCGGTGATCGAGGTGATCGAGGAACAGTTGTTGCTCGGGCTGCCGCTGGTGACCGTGCACTTGCCGGGGACGGGATGCAGCGGGCCGGCGGAGACGACACCGGCGCCGCAAGCTACCGAGGACAGACAGAGACCGTTTGCGAATCTGCGGGAGCTGCTCGACAAGCACGAGCGGTGAACCGTCAAAGGAGATGAGACATGCCAGTTCAGAAGAGCCGCAGGACCCCGTCGACGCGGGGCATGCGCCGCGCGCACGACAAGCTCAAGAGCCCCGCGCTGTCGGTGGATCGCACCAGCGGCGAGACGCACCTGCGGCACCGCATCACGCCGGACGGTTTCTATCGCGGTAAGAAAGTGATCGAGAAGCCCGTGGCCGAGGAAGGGCAGGAGTGAGCCACGCGGCGCGGCGACCGCGCCGTGCGCACGCTTCGTCGTTGCATCGGCCTGCAGCTGCCGGATGACGGTCCGATTCAGCATCGCGGTGGACGCGATGAGCGGAGATCACGGCCCGGCCGTGGCCGTGCCCGCGGCGCTCGACGTGCTCGCGGGCGAGCCCGAGCTCGCTCTCACGCTGGTCGGTCGCGCCGAGGCGATCCGCGCGCTGCTGCCGTCCGGGCAGCTGCCTGAGCGCTGCCACCTGGCCGAGGCCAGCGAAGTCGTCGCCATGGACGAGCGGCCGCAGGACGCGGTCCGCCGCAAGAAGGACTCGTCGATGCGCATCGCCGTCAATCTCGTGGAATCGGGCGAGGCGGCCGCATGCGTCAGCGCTGGCAACACGGGCGCGCTGCTCGCGACCGCGCGTTTCGTGCTCGGCATGATCGATGGCGTGGACCGTCCCGCAATCGTCTCGTCCATCCCGGCCGTGCACGGCCACACGATGATGCTCGATCTCGGCGCCAATCCGGATTGCACGGCGGATCACCTGGTGCAGTTCGCGGCCATGGGCTCGGTCCTCTCGAGCGACCTGCACGGCCTCGCGAACCCGCGTGTCGGCCTGCTCAATATCGGTGAGGAGGACATCAAGGGTACCGAGGAGCTGCGCGAAGCGCATCGCAGGCTCGGCATGGCGCCGATCAACTATTGCGGCTTCGTCGAGGGCGACGACATCTTCTCCGGTGACGTCGACGTCGTCGTGACGGACGGCTTTGCGGGCAACGTCGCGCTCAAGACCAGTGAAGGCCTGGCACGGTTCATCAGCGGCGTGATGCGCGAAGAGTTCACCCGCGGCCCGCTGCGCAAGGCAGCGGCGGTAGTTGCGAGCCCGGCGCTTACGGCCCTCAAGCGGCGGCTCGACCCACGCAGCTACAACGGCGCGAGCATGGTCGGGCTCAAGGGCATCGTCATCAAGAGCCATGGCGGGGCGGATCGCATCGCCTTCGCCAACGCAGTGCGCGTCGCGATGACCGAGGTGCGCAACGGCGTCCCCGCGCGCATCGCCGCGATGCTCGCGAAGTTCGCCGACGCCGGCTGCAACCCCCCACGGGCCGCGGCCGGCTCCTGAGCGCGGCCTCAGCGACGCGTCTTCTTCGCAGCGGCGCGGCGGCGACGCATGCGCAGCATGAGCTGCTCGCGACGGCGCTCGAGCTGCTGCCGGACGGGATGCGGTGCCGGCTGCCTGGCTTCGCGCGGCAGCGATTTCCGGTAACTGCGGAAATCCTCGTAGGCCTCGAGTTCGTGCTGCAGCTCGCGGAACACGAGCTCGACCATCACGGCGTCGTCAAGCAGTCCGATACCGGGGATCTCGTCCGGGATGATGTCCTCGGGATCGCAGGCATAGGCGAGCGCGGCGAGGACCGGGCTGCGCTCGTCCTCGGTGAGCGGCCAGTCGGGGTCGTTGAGCATCGCGAGCAGTGCGTCGAGCTTCGCCAGCCGCTCCGTGACGAAATCCGGCAGCTCGGACTGGCGCAGCTTCGTCACGAATTCGGATGCAGCGCCGAGGATCTCCTCGTCGTCGGCGATCCTGACTGCCTCCCGGGCCCGCTGCAATTCGCGCCTGAAGTGACGCAGATCTCGATCCGAAAGCTCGATGGTCAGCTTGTATGGCATCTGGCATCTCCCCGCGGCAGCGAGGCTACTGGCCTGACCGTGAACTGGTCAACGACCGCGCGCGCCCGCGGCTGGGGCTGGATAGAATGGCGCACATGGAGGTACGTACTGGACCGGGACGGGTTCCCTGGCTCCGACCCTGGCTGCTCGGCCTGAGCGTTCTGGCCGCGGTCACGCAGGCTCGTGCCAGCGGGGTGGAGTACCGTCTGCCCGAGAACGGCGACAACGTCGTCGGCTTCGTCACGACGGCGATTGCCCGGCACGAGGACACGATGCTCGACATCGGCCGGCGCTACGGTGTCGGATACGAGGAAATGATCGCGGCCAACCCGGGCATCGACCCGTGGCTTCCCGGGGATGGTGCGGAGATTCTCATCCCGACGCGGTTCGTGCTGCCGGTGGCGCCCCGCGACGCCATCGTGGTCAACCTGCCTGAGCATCGCCTGTACTACTACCCGGGCGCGCAGCCCGGGCAGCCACGCGTCGTTCGCACTTATCCGATCAGCACGGGCAAGATGGACTGGAAGACGCCGCTCGGTGTGACGCGGATCGTCGCCAAGCAGAAGCGGCCCAACTGGTATCCACCCAAATCGGTGCTCGAGGAGCATGAGAAGCGTGGAGATCCGTTGCCGCGTGTCGTGCCGCCCGGGCCCGATAACCCGCTCGGCGAGCGCGCGATGCGGCTGGGCATACCCGGCGGCGCGTACCTGATACACGGGACGAATCGACCGGCGGGCGTCGGCATGCAGGTGACGCACGGCTGCATACGGATGTACCCGGAGGACATCGAGGAGCTCTTCGAGCTGGTCGGCGTCAATACGAAGGTGAATCTCATCGATCAGACCACGAAGGTCGGTTGGCAGCGCGGCACGCTGTTCGTCGAGCGGCACGCGCCGCTGGACGGCACGAACAACCCTGCTCACGATGACCCGGCCGAAATGACCCGCCTGCTCACCAAGGCGAGCGAAGGCCGTCGTGTGACGCTCGACTGGCCGGGTGCCGAGCGTGCATTTCTCCAGGCGACCGGCGTGCCGGTCCCCTTGTCGACGCCCGTCCGCACCGCCGGTTCCGCCGGCGGCGAATGAAAAGAAGACGGCACGAAAAGGCCACGTGACCTCGTACCAACGAGGAACGACGGGGACTGTAGAACTTACAACTGAGCGGTCAAAAAAAACGCCGCGGTTTGCACCGCGGCGTCATTACATCGCTTATGCGAATTGGTCGTCGGCTTACTTGCCCATCGACTTCTGGAATGCACGATCAATCTTCTCGTTCGTCGCGTCGCAGCAGGCCTGGGCGCCCTGGGCCGCCTGAAGAGCCTGGCTTGCCGTGCTCTGGGCCGCGCTGGCAGCGTTCGAGGCGCTGGAGGCCGCGGCAGCAGCAGCGTCAGCAGCCGACTTGGCGGCGGCGGCATCCTGCGCAGCAGCCTTGGCAGCAGCATTGGCCGCATCGATGCGGGCCAGCGTGTCCTTGTTGGTGCAGCCGGTGGCAGTGGCAACGATGAGCGCAGCAACGCCGGCGGTCAGCGTCTTAACGATCGCGGTCTTCATTTGTGGTTGTCCTCGGTGGTTGGAATTGATTGCGAACCCAAAGTCGACTGCGCCGGTCCGCAACACGAGTTCCCTGTGCGGGGGACAGCCGAACGCGCGGATGGTACCCGATCCCAATTGCCTGATAAAGCGCGGGTTTCGACGCATGGGGGCGACAGGTCCTCGGGCAGACATGCAGGCGCGGGCCGGTAAGGCCCGGCCGTAACGCCAGATTCGGAGCGTCATGCGCGAGCGCATGCGGGTTGGCGGGCCTGTGGCGCAGCCCCCGTACCACACCTCCGAGCGGCAAATGCAGCGGTTTTCATGCCGTCCGCGATGGTGGTTGAGACCGAGCACTCGCCCCACACCGTGCATGAGGGCGCGCGCAGTTCGCACTGCACTATGCCGGTGCGCGCGCGCGTGATGCCGGCACGCCGGCCGGACCGGTGCCGAGCTTTCAGGTCTCGAGGAGCTCGCGCCGCAGCTGCTCGAATTCACGCCGCTCCGCGCGATTGCGACGCGTCGCGAATGTCGACCACGCTGCCAGGCACAAGGTGAACACGCCAAGCATCGCGAGCATGGACGGCGTCCGTTCGACGAGCGACCAGAGCTCGAGCGGCCACAGGAACCAGGTGGCCGGATACCACGCAACCAGGAACGCGACCTGCAGGGCGTACAGGAGCCACGCGAAGCGTACGCTCGCCTCGCGCCTGCGGACGCGCTCGAGCGCGAGCTCGACATAGTCGCGCGTGGATTCCCCGCCCGGCCGCCACAGGCCCCTGCGATTTGCGGACGAAAACTGCACGGCCATCGCAGTGAACCAGAGCACCGCGAATCCCCAGACGAAGGCATCCAGCCCGTCGTTGGTCGCGAGCTTCCAGACAGCGAAGCACACGAGCAGGGCTGCGAACGCGTACTCGCACAGCATGCCAAGGATCATCCGGCTGCTTCCTCCGCGGATCTTGCGTCGGATCCCGCCGTCGTCGTCAGCGGCATCCGCGTCGGCGGGGATAGAGCCAGGCCTGTGTGAATGCGTGCCAGTCGCTGTTGCCGGTCATGTCGGTGTCGGTGGTCATGATGGGTCTCCCATGAGTCGCTGAAGCTCCGTCCGCGCGCGTGCGAGGCGCACAGCCACGTTGTTTTCGGTGATTCCCAGCACCTGCGCGATGTCGCGATGCGGTAACCCCTCGAGGCAGAGCGTCACGACCTCGCGCTGGGTGAGGGGCAGTCGGCGCACGGCGGCGAGCAGCCGGGCGCGCGTTTGCACCGTGTCGACCGACTGCTCGGCGTGTGGCGCGGAATGCGTGAGCTCCGGAACCGTGTCGATGTCGGTGGTGTCGAGTCGATGACGGCTGGCATGCGTGATCGCCCGGTTGTGCGCGACCCGATAGACGAAGGTTCGCTCGGAGCATTCGCCACGGAAGCGTGGCAGGGCGCGCCAGATCGCAAGCCAGATGTCCTGGAGGAGGTCCTGGCGCTCCGCGCGGTTCGCCTCGTAGGCGGCGACCAGTCGCGTCAGGGGTGCCCGGTACGTCTCGATCAGCTCGTCGAAGCGCCGGTCGAGGCTCGGTCGGGGCACGGCGGCAGCCAGGCTCGGGGTGTTCACGTCGATGGTAGTCCGCGCCGCGCGCCAAACCTTACAGCGCGCTTGCATCGCACCTGCCAAGCCTGTATATATTCACAGTAGCTGTACATGCATACAGGAACCACCATGGACGATCTCACCCCGCGCCAGCGTCAGGTCCTGCGCTTCATCCAGGATGCCGTCATCGAGAACGGCATGCCGCCCACCCGTGCGGAAATCGCCCAGGCGCTCGGTTTCAGGTCCGCTAACGCAGCGGAGGAACATCTGCGCGCCCTGCAGCGCAAAGGGGTGCTCGAGCTTCTCCCCGGCGCCTCGCGTGGCATCCAGCTCCGCGATTCGCTGCGCGAGCAGCTCGGCCTGCCGCTCATCGGCCGCGTCGCGGCCGGCAAGCCGATCCTCGCGGAGGAAAACATCGAGGCCCATTACCAGGTGGATCCGCAGCTCTTCCAGCCCAAGCCGCATTACCTGCTCAAGGTGCGTGGCATGAGCATGCGGGACGTGGGCATCTTCGACGGTGATCTCGTCGCCGTGCACCGGACACCCGAGGTACGCAACCGGCAGATCGTCGTGGCGCGTCTCGAGAACGAGGTGACGGTGAAGCGCTACCGCCAGGAGGGCACGGTGGTGTGGCTGCTGCCGGAGAACGCCGATTTCGAGCCGCTGCGCGTGGATCTCAGGCAGGAGTCGCTGATCATCGAGGGCGTCGTGGTCGGCGTGTTGCGGCAGGACGCGGCGCGCGCTCACGCAGCCGAGAGACGCGTTTGAGCATGGCGCGGGCGTGAGCACGGAGCTGTCGGGGTAGCTCGGGCAGTGCGTGCATACGGAACGGTCGGGTGGCAACGCTGGTCCTGGCGGTCATGTCTTCCATCGATGAGCTGCTGCGTCATCCCGGCCTCTGGCGCGCCCGCGAGCAGGACGCGTCAACACAACAATCGGGCCTGCCGACGGGCTTCAGCGCGCTCGATCATTGCCTGCCGGGCGGCGGGTGGCCACGACAAGGGCTCATCGAGGTCCTGACGGATCATCACGGCATCGGTGAACTACAGCTGCTGATGCCCGCGCTCGCCGCGCTATGCAGCGACGACGACAATGAGAGCGACGACGGCAAGGGCGGCTGGCTTGCCTGGATCGCGCCACCTTACCAGCCGTATGCGCCTGCGCTCGCCGCCTGCGGCATCGATATCGGCCGCGTGCTCGTCGTCCGCGCGCGGCCCGCATTCTGGGCGATGGAGCAGGCCTTGCGTTCGTCCGCGTGCAGCGCGGTGCTGGGCTGGTGTGAACACGGCGAGCTCCGGGGCATGCAGGGCCTGCGGCGGCTGCAACTTGCGGCCGAGCAGTCGCAATGTCTTGCAGTGCTGTTCCGTCGCCGGCAGGAAGCCGCCGAGCCTTCGCCTGCGGTGCTGCGTGTCGTGCTCGAGGCTGATCGAGAAGGGCTCACGGTGCGCGTCGTGAAGAATCGCGGTGGTCGTCCGACGAGCGTGCGGCTCTCGTTCCATCCTTCCGGCGTTGCGTGAGCCACGCCACACCTGGCGTGTCGTCGCTCCGCTATATTCGGTAAGCCCGGTCGATCCGTGACCGGACGCGCGGATTCGTCCGCCCCCCGGACTTAATGTGGTGCGCATCCTCCCGGCCAGGAGCGTCGGCTGTGGCGCATGCGTAGATGCGACGGAACCACTGAACTTAACAACAATATGGACACATCCGCCGTCGTCAAGGGATGGGAATTGCCATCGGACGCACGCCCAGCGTGCGATCCGCTGTTGGGCTGCCTGGTCCAGATCACGGCGCAGCTCGGCAAGCCTGAATCTCCCGAAGCGCTGACAGCCGGGCTGCCGGTTCCCGACCGCGGGTTGACTCCCGAGCTGTTCGTTCGCGCCGCTTCGCGTGCAGGACTGTCTGCGCAGGTCGTGGCGCGTCGCCTCGAGGACATCTCCGAGCTCGTCCTGCCGTGCGTGCTGCTGCTCGCCGATCGACAAGCGTGCGTGCTCCTCGCCTGGAGAAAGCCGGGCCGCATGCAGGTGTTCCTGCCCGAGTCCGGGGGCCTGCGCGGCACCACGCTCGCGGACCTCGGTCCACGCTACACCGGGCACGCGATCTTCGTGCAGCGGCCTCTCAAGCTCGATGCGCGCAGCGCGCAAAGCGCGATCCCGCGCCCGAAGCACTGGTTCTGGAGCGCGGTCGCGCAGTCCTGGCCCATCTACGGGGAGGCGCTGGTCGCCTCGCTGCTGATCAACCTGTTCGCCCTGGTCACGCCGTTCTTCACGATGAACGTCTACGACCGCGTGGTACCGAACCTCGCGGTCGAGACGCTCTGGGTGCTCACGATCGGCGTCGGCATCGTTTTCGGCTTCGATCTGCTGATGCGCACGCTTCGCGCGTACTTCATCGACATCGCCGGCAAGCGTGTGGACGTGATCCTGTCGGCGAACATCTTCGCCAAGGTTCTCGGCATACGCATGGCGGACCGGCCGGCATCGGTCGGCGCATTCGCAAACAACGTGCAGGAATTCGAGTCGTTCCGCGAGTTCGTCACCTCGGCCACGATCACGACGTTGGTGGATCTGCCATTTGCGCTCCTGTTCGTCATCGCGATGGCGTGGATCGGCGGCCCCGTCGCCTGGGTGCCGGTGCTCGCGTTTCCGCTGATCGTCGGGTTCGGACTGCTCCTGCAGCGCCCGTTGTCGGGCGTGGTGCAGGAGAGCTTCCGTCACGCAGCGCAGCGGCAGGCGACGCTGGTGGAAACGCTGGCCGGGCTCGAGACCATCCGGACCCAGCGGGCCGAAGGTCCCTCACAGCGGCGCTGGGAGCAGGCCATCGGTCAGATTGCGAAGCTCGGGCTCCGTGCGCGATTCCTCTCCAGCACGATCATCAATTTCTCGAGCTTCGTGCAGCAACTGAGCTACGTCGCGGTGGTCGCGTGGGGCGTGTACCTGATCGCGGACGAGCGACTCACCGTCGGCGGCCTGATCGCCTGCACGCTGCTGATCGGGCGAGTGCTTGCGCCGTTGTCGCAGATCGCGGGCCTCTTGACCCGCTATCACCAGGCCCGCACGGCGCTCACGTCGATCGATCGCATCATGACGCTGCCCGACGAGCGGGCCACGGAGCAGCAATACGTGAGCCGCGAGCGGCTGCAGGGCGCGATCGAGTTTCGCGACGTCACGTTCAGCTACCCGGGACAGGAGGTCGCCGCGCTGTCGAACGTGAGCTTCCGGATCGCACCGGGCGAACGGGTCGCCCTGATCGGGCGTATCGGCTCCGGCAAGACGACCATCGAGAAGCTGGTGCTCGGTCTCTACCCTCCGACGTCGGGCAGCATCCTGATCGACGGGATCGAGTCACGCCAGATTGACCCGGTCGAGCTGCGCCGCGACATCGGGTACGTGCCCCAGGACCTCGTGTTGTTCTACGGGTCGGTACGCGACAACATCGTGCTGGGCGCGCCGCGCTCCGACGATGCCGCGGTGCTGCGCGCCGCCGAGCAGGCCGGCGTCACCGAGTTCGTCAACCGACACCCGCGCGGCTTTGGGATGCCGGTCGGGGAGCGCGGGGAAGCCGTCTCCGGCGGCCAGCGCCAGTCGATTGCCATCGCACGCGCCTACCTGTTGCAGCCGCCGATCCTGCTGCTCGATGAGCCGAGCAACGCGATGGACAACCGGTCGGAGGAGCATTTCAAGGCGAAGCTCGGCGAGCAGCTCGACGGCCGGACCCTTCTGCTGATCACGCACCGGGCGTCGCTGCTGTCGCTCGTCAACCGGGTCATCATTCTCGAGGCCGGCCGAGTCGCCGCCGATGGTCCCCGTGACCTCGTCCTGGCCGCCCTGGCCGGAGGGAAGATCGGTGCGGCAAATCGCTAATACCGTGCCCAACCCTGCAGACCGGCCATCTCAACCAGCGGTTCCGTCGACGTCGACGCGTACCGAGTCGAAGTGGCCCTGGCTCGCGCGCGCACGCGAGGTGTTGCGGCCGCGCGTGGACGATACCGAGTACATGACGGAGGTCAGTGCCGCGGCCCTGCAGGGCGCCCGCCCGCAGGCCCACTGGATCCTCTGGAGCACGGTCGGATTCTTCCTCGTCGCGCTCCTCTGGGCCGGCTTCGCAACGCTCGATGAGGTCACCGTGGGCATGGGCCAGGTGATTCCCTCGAGCAAGATCCAGGTCGTGCAGAACCTCGAGGGCGGCATCGTGGCCGAGATCCTCGTCGAGCCCGGCCAGGTCGTCCGCAAGGGCCAGCCGCTGATGCGCATCGACGACACGCGTTTCTCCTCGTCGTACCTGGAAGGCGTGGCGAAGGACGACGCGTTGCAGGCCCGGATCGCACGGCTCGAGGCGGAGGCGGTGCTCGGACCGTTCCAGCCACCCGCGGACCTCGTGAAGACCAACCCGCAGCTCGTAGAGCAGGAGCGGGCGGTATTCGAGTCGCGACGACGGGATTTCGACGCGAGCCTCGCAGTGATCCACCGGCAGGCCGAGCAGCGCGGGCAGGAGCTGGCCGAAATGGAGGCCCGCGCCGCGCAGCTCGCGCAAAGCTACGAGCTCGCGCAGCAGGAACTCACGATGATCCGCCCGGCCGCGGAGAAGGGCGTGTACCCGAAGGTGGAGCTGATCCGGCTCGAGCGCCAGGCGAACGATCTGAAGGGGCAGCTCGACGTCGCGCGACTGAGTGTGCCGCGCCTGCGGTCCGCTCGAAGCGAAGTGCGCGAGAAGGCCGAGCAAGTCTCGGCGGAGTTCCGTGCCGCGGCGAGCCGCGAATTGAGCGAGGCGCGTGGCGAGCAGTCGATGGTCAGTGCCTCGAGGGTGGCTCTGAAAGACCGTCTCGCCCGGACCACCGTGCGTGCGCCGCTCGCAGGGACAATAAAGCAGGTCAAAGTCAGCACCGTCGGCGGGGTCATCCAACCCGGCATGGACCTGGTCGAGATCGTGCCGCTCGAGGACACGCTGCTGGTCGAGGCGCGCGTGCGACCGTCAGACATCGCCTTCGTGCGGCCCGGACTCGAGGCGATGGTCAAGCTGAGCGCGTATGACTTCTCGATCTATGGCGGCCTGGAGGGAACGGTCGAGCACGTCAGCGCGGACGCGATCGTCGATGAACGCCCGGGCTCGCGGCCCGAGAGCTTCTACCTCGTCCGCGTACGCACGTCCAACGGCGGTCGCGGCGCGGGCGACCGGGACCTCAAGATCATTCCCGGCATGCAGGCGACGGTCGACATCCGGACCGGGCGCAAGACCGTGCTGCAGTACCTGCTCAAGCCCGTGCTGCGCGCCAAGCAGACGGCGCTGCGCGAGCGCTGAGGCACGATCATGTTCGTCATCGCAAGTGCACATCCCGACACGCTCGATTGCTGGCGCACCGCCCTCGGAGATCGCGCCGCGGCCGTCGAGATTCGACGCAGCGATGCGCTGTCCGAGTGCTTTTCGCGGCTGCAACCGCAGCTCGCGCTGCTCGACGTACGCCTCACACACGTGAACACCGTGCGGGTCGTCGCGGAGCTGCTCAAGGTCAGCTCCGACACGTGCATCGTCGCACTCGCGGACGAGCCCGACGAGGACCAGGAACTCGCGTTGTTCCGCGCGGGTGTGCGCGGTGTGTGTGCGCTCGACACCACCGGTGACCTGCTCGCCCGGGTCGTGAGCGTCGTGCTGCAGGGCGAGCTCTGGATCCGCCGTGCGATGGTTGCGAAGCTGGTCGACAGCTTTCTGGCAGCCGACGCCGACACGACGGCCGGCGCAACGGGCCGATTTGCGATCCTCACGCCGCGCGAGATCGAGATTGCGCGGCTCATCGGCCAGGGCGCGAGCAACAAGCGGATTGCGCGTCACCTTGCGATCACCGAGCGGACCGTGAAGGGCCATCTGACCGCGATCTTTCGCAAGACCGGCGCCGTCGACCGGCTGACGCTCGCGTTGCTGATCGCGCGCCGGCACTGATCGCCAGCGCGATCCGCTGCGCGCAGCGGAAATGGCTGCGCCATCCAGCGGTGCCAGTTCCTGTCGCTAACTGACAATTCGCGTCATTGCGCACCGCGCAGCTGACCTGATTTGCGCATTCGCAGTGACGAAAGTCGCAGTTTTTCGCGTGTTTTTGTCGCGAAAGACAGTACCTAAGTCCGGGGCGACGGCAGTCGGATAGACCGCCTCAGCAGCCTGCATAGGATCGCCTTCAATAGACCGCATTCGGCACTGCGCGGCAGCGTCGATCAGCGGTCGCAGGGACAACATTCCCGGGAGCGCGATCGGCATATGGCGACGAACAACGGCAGCAGCGGCGACGACATCATCTGCGGCACCACCGGCGCAGACAATCTCAACGGCGGCGCGGGCGACGATGATCTGTATGGCGGCGCGGGTGCGGATCGATTGAGTGGCGGCTCCGGGGACGACTATCTCGATGGTGGCAGTGGCAGCGACACCCTGAACGGCGGATCCGGGAACGACATCCTCGACGGCGGCAGCGGCAGCGACACGCTGAACGGCGATTCGGGCAACGACGTTCTGGTCTACCGTCTCTGCGAGAACGCCGGCGCCGGCGACGTGTACACCGGCGGCTCGGGCATCGACATCGTCCGGCTGATGCTGACGCAGCCGAGTGGGCGAGCGATTCGGTGCAGTCGCAGATCGCGCGCTACTTCGCGCACCTCGCGACCGTCCAACGCAACGCGCAGGGTGAAGTGTCGAACGGCAGCAGCCGCGACTTCACGTTCAATTTCGGCGCTCGGGCACGACGCTCTGACCGTGCAGATGATGGAGCGGCTCGAGGTCTATGTCGACGGCGTGCCGGTCGCCGACCTCGACAAGCCAATCGTCGACGTCGGCGGATCGACGATCGAGCGGCGACGTGACTGAAGACGCGAATCCAGGCCCGGGCAGGTCGTCAGCGGCTCGATCAAATTCGTCGATCTCGACATCGCCGACACGCACACGGTGAGCGGTTACACCGCCGGTGAGCGCGCTATCGGGACGCTCAGCGGCCACAATGACCGATACGGTGCCGGCGACGGACAAGGGACGTCGACGCTGGACATACACGCTCCAATGACGCCGCGGCGCAGTAGCTCGGCGCCGGTGAGACGCGTAACGAGAAATTTGACGTCAAGATCATGGATGACGAGCGGACAGTGTGTCACCAGAACGTGAAGATCACCATCACCGGCACCAACGACGGCGCCGATCGTGGCGGCGACGGACGTGAGCGGCGCGGTGACCGAGCTGGTGACCCCGGTCGGCAACCTCACCGACAGCGGCACGATCGCCTTCACCGACGTGGATCTGACCGACGTCCGCAGCGTCGCGCGGTGAGCGCCACCTACGTGCACGGCGACGAGAGGTCACCGACCCGGTGCAGTATAGCTGGCGCGGACTACACGCGCATCCGCACCGGGAGACCAATGCAGGGCGAGGTATCCAGGAGCGAGCCGAGACTCACGTTCAAGGTACGTTCAGTTACGGGTCGTCGACGCTGTGACCGACCAGAGGGCGGAGCGGCTACGACACCGGTCGACGGTGTGAACGTCACCATCACCGGCACGAACGATGCGCCGGCGTCAGGGCCTCACAGGTCGAGAGCGGGGCGGTGACGGAGGATGCACGCCGGGCCCGGGAGACCACGCGGCAGCGGCACGATCGACTTTACGGACGTCGACCTCGCCGACCTGCACACGGTGAGCGGTGATTCCGCCGGCGGGTGCGCTCCTGGCACGTTCAGCGTGAGCGTGAGCGATGACTCGACCGGCGACGGCGCGGGTGCGTGTCAGCTGGGGGCTACACGCGTGCGACGACGCGGCGTCGAGTACCTCGGCGCCGGGCAAACCCGCGTACCGAGACCTATCACCGTCGAAGGTCATCGACGGACGGGCGGACAGCGTGTCACGCAGAACGTCACGATCACCATCACCGGCACCAACGACGCGCCGGTGGTGGCGGTGGCCGACGTCACCGGGGCGGTGACCGAGCGGTGACCCCGGTCGGCAACCTCACCGACAGCGGGCACGATCGCCTTCACCGACGTGGACCTCACCGACGTCCACAGCGTCAGCGCGGTGACGCCTTCGGCGGGTGCGCTCGGCACGTTCATGGCGAGCGTGAGCACTGACACCACGGGCAGCGGCGCTGGGTGGCGTCGTCACCTGGAACTACAGCGTGGCGGCGAGCGCCGTGGAGTACCTGGCGGCGGGGCAGACCAAGGTCGAGACCTTCACCTTCGATGTCGCTCGACGGCACAGGGCGGCAGCGTGCCGCCGCACCGTCAGCGTCACCATCACCGGCACCAACGATGCGCCGGTGGTGGCCGCGGCCGAGTCAGCGGGGCGGTGACCGAAGCGGTCACGCCGGCCGGCAACCTCACCGACACGGGCACGATCGCCTTCACCGACGTGGACCTGACCGACGTCCACAGCCTCAGCGCGGTGACGCCTTCGGCGGGTGCGCTCGGCACGTTGATGGCGAGCGTGAGCACTGACACCACGGGCAGCGGCGTGGGTGGCGTGGTCACCTGGAGCTACAGCGTGGCGGCGAGCGCCGTGGAGTACCTGGCGGCCGGGCAGACCAAGGTCGAGACCTTCACCTTCGATGTTCTCGACGGACAGGGCGGCAGCGTGCCGCGCACCGTCAGCGTCACCATCACCGGCACGAACGATGCGCCGGTGGTGGCGCCTGGCCGATGTCACCGGGGCGGTGACCGAAGCGGTCACGCCGGTCGGCAACCTCACCGACGGCGGGCACGATCGCCTTCACCGACGTGGACCTGACCGACGTCCACAGCCTCAGCGCGGTGACGCCTTCGGCGGGTGCGCTGGGCACGTTGATGGCGAGCGTGAGCACTGACACCACGGGCAGCGGCGCTGGGTGGCGTGGTCACCTGGAACTACAGCGTGGCGGCAGCGCCGTCGAGTACCTGGCGGCGGGGCAGACCAAGGTCGAGACCTTCACCTTCGATGTTCTCGACGGACAGGGCGGCAGCGTGCCCCGCACCGTCAGCGTCACCATCACCGGCACCAACGATGCGCCGGTGGTGGCCGTGGCCGATGTCACCGGCGGCGGTGACCGAAGCGATCACGCCGGTCGGCAACCTCACCGACACGGGCACGATCGCCTTCACCGACGTGGACCTGACCGACGTCCACAGCATCAGCGCGGTCACGCCTTCGGCGGGCGCGCTCGGCACGTTGATGGCGAGCGTGAGCACTGACACCACGGGCAGCGGCGTGGGCGGCGTCGTCACCTGGAACTACAGCGTGGCGGCGAGCGCCGTCGAGTACCTGGCGGCGGGGCAGACCAAGGTCGAGACCTTCACCTCGACGTTCAACGACGGCCAGGGCGGCAGCGTGCCACCGCACCGTCAGCGTCACCATCACCGGCACCAACGATGCGCCGGTGGTGGCGGCGGCCGAGTCACCGGGGCGGTGACCGAAGCGGTCACCCCGGCCGGCAACCTCACCGACACGGCACGATCGCCTTCACCGACGTGGACCTGACCGACGTCCACAGCATCAGCGCGGTGACGCCTTCGGCGGGCGCGCTGGGCACGTTGACGGCGAGCGTGACGCACTGACACCACGGGCACGCGGCAGGGTGGCGTGGTCACCTGGAACTACAGCGTGGCGGCGCGCGCCGTCGAGTACCTGGCGGCGGGCCAGACCAAGGTCGAGACCTTCACCATCGACGTCAACGACGGCAGGCGGCAGCGTGCCCCGCACCGTCAGCGTCACCATCACCGGCACCAACGATGCGCCGGTGGTGGCGGCGGCCGATGTCACCGGGGCGGTGACCGAAGCTGGTCACGCCGGTCGGCAACCTCACCGACACGCGGCACGATCGCCTTCACCGACGTGGACCTGACCGACATGCACAGCATCAGCGCGGTGACGCCTTCGGCGGGCGCGCTCGGCACGTTGACGGCGAGCGTGACGCACCGACACCACGGGCAGCGGCTCTGGGTGGCGTGGTCACCTGGAACTACAGCGTCGCGGCGGCGGCCGTGGAGTACCTGGCGGCAGGACCAGACCAAGGTCGAGACCTTCACCATCACGCTCAACGACGGCAACGGCGGCACGTTCCACCGCACCGTCAGCGTCACCATCACCGGCACCAACGATGCGCCGGTGGTGGCGGCGGCCGAGTCACCGGTGCGGTGACCGAAGCTGGTCACGCCCGGTCGGCAACCTCACCGACACGCGGCACGATCGCCTTCACCGACGTGGACCTGACCGACGTCCACAGCATCAGCGCGGTCACGCCGCTCGGCGCGGTGCGCTCGGCACGTTGACGGCGAGCGTGACCACCGACACCACGGGCAGCGGCATGGGTGGCGTGGTCACCTGGAACTACAGCGTGGCGGCCGCGCGGTCGAGTACCTGGCGGCGGGCCAGACCAAGGTCGAGACCTTCACCTTCACGTCAACGACGGCAACGGCGGCAGCGTCGACCCGCACCGTCAGCGTCACCATCACCGGCACCAACGAGCGCCGGTGGTGGCGGCGGCCGATGTCACCGGCGGCGGTGACCGAAGCTGGTCACCCCGGTCGGCAACCTCACCGACACGCGGCACGATCGCCTTCACCGACGTGGACCTGACCGACGTCCACAGCATCAGCGCGGTCACGCCTTCGGCGGGTGCGCTCGGCACGTTGACGGCGAGCGTGACGCACCGACACCACGGGCAGCGGCGCTGGGTGGCGTCATCACCTGGAACTACAGCGTGGCGGCGACGCGCCGTCGAGTACCTGGCGGCGGGCCAGACCAAGGTCGAGACCTTCACCTTCACGCTCAACGACGGCCAGGGCGGCACGGTCGACCCGCACCGTCAGCGTCACCATCACCGGCACCAACGATGCGCCGGTGGTGGCGGCGGCCGATGTCACCGGGGCGGTGACCGAGCTGGTCACGCCGGTCGGCAACCTCACCGACACGCGGCACGATCGCCTTCACCGACGTGGACCTGACCGACGTCCACAGCGTCAGCGCGGTGACGCCTTCGGCGGGTGCGCTGGGCACGTTGACGGCGAGCGTCAGCACTGACACCACCGGCAGCGGCATGGGTGGCGTGGTCACCTGGAACTACAGCGTGGCGGCAGCGCCGTCGAGTACCTGGCGGCCGGGCCAGACCAAGGTCGAGACCTTCACCTTCATGTGCTCGACGGCACAGGGCGGCAGCGTGCCGCGCACCGTCAGCGTCACCATCACCGGCACCAACGATGCGCCGGTGGTGGCCGCGGCCGATGTCACCGGGGCGGTGACCGAAGCTGGTCACCCCGGTCGGCAACCTCACCGACACGGGCACGATCGCCTTCACCGACGTGGACCTGACCGACGTCCACAGCCTCAGCGCGGTGACGCCTTCGGCGGGTGCGCTGGGCACGTTGACGGCGAGCGTGACCACTGACACCACGGGCAGCGGCGCTGGGTGGCGTCGTCACCTGGAACTACAGCGTGGCGGCGAGCGCCGTCGAGTACCTGGCGGCCGGGCCAGACCAAGGTCGAGACCTTCACCTTCGATGTGCTCGACGGCAGGGCGGCAGCGTGCCACCGCACCGTCAGCGTCACCATCACCGGCACGAATGATGCGCCGGTGGTGGCGGTGGCCGATGTCACCGGGGCGGTGACCGAAGCTGGTCACCCCGGTCGGCAACCTCACCGACACCGGCACGATCGCCTTCACCGACGTGGACCTGACCGACGTCCACAGCCTCAGCGCGGTGACGCCTTCGGCGGGTGCGCTCGGCACGTTGACGGCGAGCGTGAGCACTGACACCACGGGCAGCGGTGTGGGTGGCGTCGTCACCTGGAACTACAGCGTGGCGGCGAGCGCCGTCGAGTACCTGGCGGCCGGGCAGACCAAGGTCGAGACCTTCGCCTTCGATGTGCTCGACGGACAGGGCGGCAGCGTGCCACCGCACCGTCAGCGTCACCATCACCGGCACGAATGATGCGCCGGTGGTGGCCGCGGCCGATGTCACCGGGGCGGTGACCGAGCGGTCACGCCCGGTCGGCAACCTCACCGACACGGGCACGATCGCCTTCACCGACGTGGACCTGACGGACGTCCACAGCCTCAGCGCGGTGACGCCTTCGGCGGGTGCGCTCGGCACGTTGATGGCGAGCGTGAGCACTGACACCACGGGCAGCGGTGTGGGTGGCGTCGTCACCTGGAACTACAGCGTGGCGGCGAGCGCCGTCGAGTACCTGGCGGCCGGGCCAGACCAAGGTCGAGACCTTCACCTTCGATGTGCTCGACGGCACAGGGCGGCAGCGTGCCCCGCACCGTCAGCGTCACCATCACCGGCACGAATGATGCGCCATCGTTCAGCGCCAATTCATCGCTGCTCACCGTGGTTACAAATGCAGGCACAAACGGCCTGGGCGTCTCATTCACCGAAGCGGCGCTCGCAGCGTACTTCACCGACGTAGACAGTGCCAGCATCGGAGTTAACGCGATAGCGGTGGTGGGCGGTACCCTTACCAGCGCGACTGGAACCAGCCTTGGTGCTGGCGCGGTTGGTACGGTGGGCAACATCACGATCGTCGACAACGCAACCCTCGATGGAACGCTCTCGCTCAGTGCGACTGACGGCACTGCCAGTTCGGCCACTGTCAACGTGACATTCGACAACAGCACCACGGGCACAACAACCTTGAATGCCGCGGCGAGCGGCGACTCAATCATCATCGCGGATCAAGCGGCACCGACCACGTTCAATGCCGGCAACGGAAACGATTATCTGATCGGGAATACCGGCAACGACACCTTCGTGCTTGGCGTCAACCTCACCAGTGCCGACAACATCAATGGCGGCGCTGGGACAGACACGGTAACTTTCACAGACAACGGCGCCGCAACCTCGGATCTGAATGGTGTGACCAACGTCGAATTCATTACCCTTGGCGCGGCGACTACGAATGTGACCACTGTGGATGCACTCGTTACTGCAGGCCAGACGCTGACAGTGAACGGCTCGCTCCTGAGTGCGGCGCAAAGCCTGACCTGGAACGGAGCAGCCGAAACCGACGGTGCGTTCGTCGTTACCGGTGGCGCAGGCAACGACAGCATTACCGGTGGCGCAGGCAACGACAGCATTACAAGCGGCGCTGGAAACGACACACTGGCTGGGGGCAACGGTAACGACACCTTCGTGCTTGGCGTTAACCTCACCAGTGCTGACACCATCAACGGCGGAGCAGGAACGGATACGCTCACCTTACGGATAGTGGCGCGGCAGTAACTGATCTCAATGGAGTCACCAGCATTGAATCGATAACGCTGGGCGCAGCCATAACGAGCGTTACAACAGTGGATGCATTGGTGTCCGCCGGTCAGAGGTTGACTGTGAATGGTTCTGCCTTGGGGGCAGGACAGAGCCTCACTTGGATCGGTTCATCCGAAACCGATGGTGCTTTTACCATTACTGGCGGCGCTGCCGGTGACTTGATCGTAGGTGGTGCTGGTGACGACATCCTTGTCGGTAAGGGTGGCGATGACACAGTCACAGGGGGCGCTGGCGACGAACGATTCGTCCTTCGCACTGATGGCGGGATTGACGTCATTGCAGACTACACAGACGGCGGTGCGCTCACTGAAGACCAGATTGGGTTCCTTGGGGGCAGCGTTACGGGCGGCTTCACTTTCGGTAACACCACTGCAACGGCTGCCGGCGCAACGCTCTCCGCATCCGACCTAACGACCCGAGGCGCGATTACTGGCGCAACTGGTATCGACGCAGTTAACGACGACCATCAAGTGATTGTTATTACCAATGCTCAAACGACGACTCAGATCCAAAACGGCACGTCTTCAGTCGGCGGTGGTCAAGCCGAGAACTTGTATGTCTTTGTCTTCAACTCAACTACGGGCAAGGGTGAGATCTGGTTCGACAGCAACTGGAATAACGCCACCGGTCGCACTCAAATAGCGACGTTCGAGCAACATGACATACCCTCGCGGGCGTCACAGCGATCACGAATAGTGACATCGTCATCTACAACAACACAGTCGCTCCGGCAGGCGTTGCCGGTCAGCCAATCAATCTCGGTCTGGCCGACCGCGTGCCCGAGCACATCGGTGCGGTCACCGTCACGGTGGTGGGCATCCCGGCCGGCTGGACCCTGAGCGAAGGAACGGACAACGGCAACGGCACCTGGACCGTTCAGACCAATGATCCCGCGTCTTTGACGGTCACCACCGACGCGGGCTTCCGTGGCGCGCTCGTCCTGCCGATGACGGTGCTGTGGACCAACCCGGACGGCACGCCGGGTTCAGCGGTGCTCGACAACAACGTCGAAGCCTACGCTCCCGGCTCGCCGATCTTCGCGGTCTCTGCTGACGACCACCTCACTGCATCAGCGGCCGCCGACCTGCTGGTCTTCGCCCAGCCGATCGCGAACGACTTCATCCACAACTTCGACGTCGCAGCCGACAAGATCGACCTGATCGGCTTCCCCGGCGTCAGCGGTTTCGCTGACCTGTCGATCGCCGACGATGCCAACGGCAATGCGGTAATCACTCTGGCCAACGGCTCGACGATCACGGTGCTCGGCGTTCATGCGGCCGACCTGAGCTCGATGAACTTCGAGTTCAACGTCGAGCCGACGACGGTCAACACCGGCACGATGACGATTTCCGACGGCGCGATCCTTCCGCTCGGCGGCGTGGTCGAGAACAGCGGCACGATCGCACTGGGATCGACCGGCAGCGAGACAAACCTGCAAGTGCTGGTCGAGAGCGTCACGCTGCAGGGCGGTGGTCACGTCCGCTGTCGGACGACGGCGAACAACGTCATCTTCGGCGGCGCCGCGAGCGCGACGCTGAACAACGTCGACAACACGATCTCTGGCGCGGGCCAGATCGGCGCCGGGCAGATGACGCTCGTCAACGCCGGCACGATCATCGCCGACGGCAGCCACTCGCTGGTAATCGACACCGGCGACAACGCAGTTGCGAACTCGGGCACGCTCGAGGCGACTGGCAGCGGCGGCCTGGTGATCGAAAGCGCGCTCGCTCAACAGCGGGACTTCTCTGGGCCAACGGCGGCGACGTCACGGTTCACGGCGCAGTCACGGGTGCGGGCGACGCATTGATCAGCGGCGCGGCAACGCTCGAGTTCGGCGCGCGCGTCCGATGCGCACGTCGTGTTCGACAATGACGCGTCAGGTGTGTTGGCACTCGACGTCTCTGCCGCTTTCAGCGGTAGCGTGAGCGGATTCGCGGCCGGCGACTCGATCGACCTCGGTGATGTCGCTTACGGCTCCGGGCTCGCGGCCGAGTACGTCGCCAACGACGCTGGCACCGGCGGCACGCTGACGCTCAGTGACGGAACGAACAGTTCCACCATCGCGATGGTTGGGCAGTACACGGCGGCCGGCGCGCAAGCGGACGGCCAGGGCGGCACGCTGCTCGCCTACGACGCGGTTGCCCTCGATCACAGCATGATCGGCGGCGCCAGCAACGACATCCTTGTCGGTGGTGCGGGTAACGACGTCATCTACGGCGCTGCGGGAGCCGATACGCTGACGGGTGGTTCGGGTGCGGACACGTTCCGATTCCAGGCGGCCGATTCCGGCAGCTGTCGACATCGTCACTGATTTCACGGCGGGTGCGGGTGGCGACATCCTCGAACATCGCCGACCTGATCAGTGGCACATTCACAGGCAACGAGGCGTCCTACCTCACGCTGACTGAGAGCGGCGGCAACACGATCGTGAGCATCGATCGCGACGGCGCGGGTTCGTCGTTCGGGTTCGAGGATTTCGTGGTGCTGCAGGGTGTGAGCGGGCTCAATCTGGACACGTTGTTGGGCGACCACAGCATCCGGTCGGCAGAAGTGCGCCCGACCGCGGCGCTCCACCCGCTTGCAGGTGCGCAGCGCCGCGGCTGCGTACGGTGACGCGGATCCGCGAGACCGATCGGTGGGTCGCCGTCATCAGGCTCCCGCCTGGCTCGGGGCGGTAGAGTTCGGCGCCGTCGAGCGCGCTGAAACAGTAGCTGCTTGTTAAAACAGTGCCTTACAGCGTAGTGTGAATGCAAAACATTATCTGTACATAACTACAGTAACTGTATATAAATACAGTTACCGGCTGATGCCAGGCCGGGTTCACACCTTGCCCGCATCGCTCCACATGCGCTCCCGCAGTCGGTCGCTGTCCCTGTTTCCCTCGCCGTCGCCAATGGCCGAGGCGCCGCGGCCGCGCACCGTCCCCGCAAATCCGCTCCCATCGCCGGAACAAGAGCCTGACCAGTCACGCACTGCACACGAGCTCTGGCTCGTGCTGCACCTGTCCCGGTTCATGCTCGATTCGCTGGGTGGGTCGATCGCGGCGCTGCGTTCGCGACCGACGCCGGCAAGAGCGGCGGCGCAGCGTTTTCCAGCCCGGCTCGCGGCAGGCTCGCAAGTGCATCGCCGTCGTCGACCTGCAGCACGGCGGCAAGGTCGTGTGTGCCTGCGATACGGCCGCCGCAGCCGCAGGCATCGCGCCCGGCATGGCGCTCAACTCGGCGCTGGCACTGCTGCCCGGACTGCAGGTCCTCGCGCGCGACGAGCGCCGGGAACGCGAGCTGCTGCAGGCGCTCGCCGAATGGGCCGTGCGTTTCACGCCGCGCGTCAGCCTCGAGCCGCCGGATGCGGTGCTGCTCGAAGTGCGCGGCAGCCTGCGGTTGTTCGGCGGGGCGCGCCGCCTCTGCGCGCAGCTGCGCGAAGAGCTGCAGGCGGTCGGGCTCGAGCCGTGCCTGGCGTTGACGCCGACGCCGCTCGCGTCGCTCTGGCTCGCGCGTTCCGGCAAGGAGGCGGCCCTGCGCCGCCGTGAGGCGCTCGCGAGTGAACTTGCGTCATTGCCGCTCGCCTGCACGCGCTGGCCCGAACGCAGCCTGCAGTCGCTCGCGACGATGGGGGTGCGGACGATCGGCGATTGCCTGCGGTTGCCGCGCGATGGCTTTGCGCGGCGCTTCGAACCGCGGATGCTCGCGATGCTCGATCGCGCGGTGGGTCGTCTGCCCGATCCGCGGGCGTCGTTTCGCGCCCGTGAACGCTTTTCCACCGGCCGCGATCTCGAGCCGGAAATCACCGATACCGCGCGCCTCTGCAACGCGCTCGAGCCGCTGCTCGGCGAGTTGTGCGGTTTCCTGCGCGGACGGCGCTGCGGCATCCAGTCGCTCGAGCTGCGGCTCGTGCATCGCGAAGCCGCGCCGACACGTGTGCGCACTGCGGTTGACGCGGCCGACGGGCGAGTTCGCTCACCTCGCGGGTCTCATCAGCGAGCGCCTGGCGCAGCTGCAGCTCGTCGAGCCGGTGCGGGCCATGCGCTTGCGGGCCGGCGTGCCGATACCGCTCGCGGAAGAATCCGAGGACCTGCTCACGACGGGTCGCGGTCGTGCCGGCGCAGGCGTGCCGCAATTCGTCGAGCGCCTGCGGGCGCGGTTCGGCACGGACGCCGTCCACGGTCTTTGTCTCGTGCCGGAGCATCGCCCCGAGTCCGCGTGGGGGAAAGGAGACGGATTGCCGGCGAACGAAAAGGCGACGGATTCATTTTTTCCAGACGGGAAGAATATAATCTGGCTCCTTTTTCCGGCCGCTGTGGCTGCTCGAGGAGCCGCAGTTGCTCGACGGCGGCGAGCAGCCGCGCTTCGAGGGCGAGCTCGAGCTCGAGGAGGGACCGGAGCGCATCGAGAGCGGCTGGTGGGACGGCCGCGACGTCCGGCGCGATTACTACGTCGCCCGCAATCCGGCGGGCGTGCGGTTGTGGGTGTTTCTCGAGCGTCCGCCGCGCCGGGCGCTGGTTCCTGCATGGCGTGTTCGGCTGAGCGGCCGACACACGAGCGTGCGCGGTTTGCGATTGATCGTGCGGCCCGACGCAGATGGCTTACGCGGAACTGCATTGCCTGACGAACTTCAGCTTCCTGCGCGGCGCTTCGCACCCGGAGGAACTGGTCGAACGGGCTGCGGAGCTCGGCTACGCCGCGCTCGCGATCACCGACGAATGCTCCGTCGCCGGCGTCGTCCGCGCGCATGTCGCGGCGCGCGAGCGGGGACTCAAGCTCATCATCGGCAGCGAGTTCCGTCTTGCAGATGGTCCGGCCTTCGTGCTGCTCGCGACCAGCCGTCGCGGCTACGGACAGCTCTGCCGGCTGATCACGCGCGGCGCGGCGCGCGGCGGAGAAGGGCAGCTACCGGCTCGTGCGCGCCGACCTGGCTCGCGCCGACGTTTCCGCGGAAACGCCGCGTCGCGACTGACGACGTTTCCGCGGAAACGCGGCATCGCGAGCCCCATCGACCTGAGCGACTGCCTCGCGCTCTGGCTGCCCGGTACCGCGCCCGACGTCGCCGACGCGCGCTGGCTCGCCGGCCTGTTCCCGCAGCGGCTGTGGATCGCGGTCGAGCTCTTGACCACCGGGCAGGATCGCCGCCGGCTCGCGATGCTCACGCAGCTCGGCCGCGAGCTCGGCCTGCCGCTCGTCGCGGCGGGCGACGTGCACATGCACGTGCGCGGCCGGCGCGCGCTGCAGGACGCGCTCACCGCGACCCGTCTGCACACCACGGTCGACCGCGCGGGTTTCGCGCTGTACCCCAACGGCGAGCGCCACCTGCGGCCGCTCGCGCGGCTCGAGGAGCTCTATCCACCGGAGCTCCTCGCCGAAACGCTCGCGATCGCCACGCCGCTGCACATTCTCGCTCGAGGAGCTGCGCTACGAGTATCCGCGCGAGATCGTCCCCGACGGCGAGACGCCCTCGAGCTGGCTGCGGCAGCTCACGCTTCAGGGCATGCGGCGGCGCTGGCCCGACGGCGCGCCCGCGCAGGCCGTGCGGCTCGTCGAGCACGAGCTCGCGCTGATCGCGGAGCTGCGCTTCGACGCATATTTCCTCACCGTGCACGACATCGTGAGCTACGCGCGTTCGCGCGGCATCCTCTGCCAGGGCCGCGGCTCGGCGGCGAACTCGGCCGTGTGCTTCTGCCTGGGCGTGACCGAGGTCGACCCTGATCGCATGTCGCTCCTCTTCGAGCGGTTCATCTCGCGCGAGCGCAACGAGCCGCCGGACATCGACGTCGACTTCGAGCACGAGCGGCGCGAGGAGGTCATCCAGTACATCTACGCGAAGTACGGGCGCGGGCGCGCCGCGCTCACCGCCACGGTGATCTGCTACCGGGCGCGCAGCGCGCTGCGCGACGTCGCGAAGGCGCTGGGGCTCGACGCGCTGCAGGTCGAGGCGCTGGCGCGATCGATGCAGTGGTGGGACGGATCGAACATCGACGCAGCGCGCGTGCGCGAGGCGGGGCTCGATCCTGCGAGTCCGGTGCTCGCCCGGGTGCTCGCGCTCGCGCGGAGCCTCCTCGGCTTCCCGAGGCATCTCTCGCAGCATGTCGGCGGCTTCGTGATCTCGCAGGGGCCGCTCGACGAGCTGGTGCCGATCGAGAACGCCGCGATGGAGGATCGCACCGTCATCCAGTGGGACAAGGACGACCTCGACGCGCTCGGGCTGCTCAAGGTGGACGTGCTCGGCCTCGGGATGCTGTCGGCGATCCGGCGCAGCTTCGACCTCATCGAGCGTCATCGCGGCACGCGGCTCACGCTCGCCACCGTGCCTGCGGAGGATCCGCAGGTCTACGAGATGATCGGCCACGCCGACACGATGGGCGTGTTCCAGATCGAGTCGCGCGCGCAGATGGCGATGCTGCCGCGGCTTAAGCCCAAGTCTTATTACGATCTCGTGATCGAGGTGGCCATCATCCGGCCGGGCCCGATCCAGGGCGACATGGTGCATCCCTATCTGCGCCGCCGCAGCGGCGAGGAGCCGGTCACCTACCCGAGCCCGGAGGTGGAAGGCGTGCTCAAGCGCACGCTCGGCGTGCCGATCTTCCAGGAGCAGGTGATGCAGCTCGCGGTGGTCGCGGCGGGGTTCACGCCAGGCGAGGCGGACAGCCTGCGCCGCGCGATGGCGGCGTGGAAGCGCAAGGGCGGGCTCGGGCCGTTCGAGGAGCGGCTCATCCGCGGCATGCGCGAGCGCGGCTACACCGAGGAGTTCGCGCAGCAGATCTTCCGGCAGATCCTGGGGTTCGGCGAATACGGCTTCCCCGAGTCTCATGCGGCAAGCTTTGCGCTCCTGGTCTACGTCTCGGCCTGGCTCAAGCGCCACGAGCCGGCGGCATTCACCGCTGCGCTGATCAACAGCCAGCCGATGGGGTTCTATGCGCCCTCGCAGCTCGTGCAGGACGCGCGCCGCCACGGTGTCGAGGTGCGCCCGGTGGACGTCGATGCGAGCGACTGGGACTGCACGCTCGAGCCCGTCGCGGGGGGCGGGCTCGCCCTGCGGCTCGGTCTGCGTCTCGTGAAGGGTTTCTCCGAAGCCGCGGCGGGCCGCCTGGTGGAGGCGCGGCGCGAAGGGCGCTTCGACGACGTGCAGTCGCTCGCCGGGCGCGCGCGGCTCGACCGGCGCGAGCTCGGCTGTCTCGCCGCCGCCGGCGCGCTCGCCCGGCTGGCCGGGCATCGCCACCGGGCGGCCTGGCAGGTCGCGGGCGTGGAGGCGCCGTCAGCCCTGATCGGGCAGCCACACATCGCCGAGGGCATCCCGCTGCTGCGCGCGCCCGGGGAAGGCCAGGACATCGTCGCGGATTTCCGGCACCTGGGCCTGAGCCTGCGTCGCCACCCGATGGAACTGTTGCGCCCGCGGCTCGAGGCGCGCTCGATGCTGAGTGCTGCCCGGCTGCGGGAGCAGCCGAACGGCTCACGGGTGCGCACGGCGGGTCTCGTCATCACGCGGCAACGGCCGGGCACCGCGAGCGGCGTCACCTTCGTCACGCTCGAGGACGAGACCGGGCAGATCAACCTGATCGTCTGGCGCCAGATCGCCGAACGGCAGCGGCGCGCGCTGGTCGGTTCACGCCTGATGGGCGTGACGGGCGAACTGCAGCTCGAAGGCGAGGTGATGCACGTCATCGTGCATCGGATCGCGGACCTGTCGCGCTGGCTTGGTGACCTCGTCGCGCCCTCGCGCGACTTTCACTGAAACTACTTCTGTGGACGCGCAGGTCGTGCCCCGTCACCGATGTCATAGTCGTCGAAATCGCTGAGCAGCTCCGACGTGCGTTTCTGCTCGAGCAGGCGTTCGAGCTTGCGCCACGCGGGCTCGGCGCCGCGAGGTGCGCCGCGCTTGCGCTTGTCGAGGTCCTGCATGAGGCGGTCGACGTCGAGCGATTCGTCATCGCCCGGGACGGCCTCAGCCTCCTCGTCTTCGAACTCGTCGGACTCCGGTTTCTCGCCCATCGAAAGACCTGCGCGCATCCAGTGCGCGATTCGCGCGACTTATACTGCGGGCGTGTTGTGCCGGCAAGATCGGCGATCACGAAATGCCGGAGCGCCACTGGCTGCGATCCGCGACAGACCGGGTGCGGCAGCCGGATCGTCACTTCAATGCAACAAGCTCGCCATCCTGCGCCGGTACGCTGCGACCAGTTCGTCCTCGTTCCCGAGCAGGTCGAACACCGCGAGCATGCTGCGACGCGCGACGTCGTCACCGAAGCCCCGGTCGCGGCGCATTAGCTCGAGCCACTGGTCGAGCGCCGTCGCGAAGTCTCCGGCGAGCGCATGATGCGCCGCGAGCGCGTGCCGCGCGCCGGAGTCGGCCGGATTCGATTCGATGGCAGCCCGCGCCGAGGCGGCGTCGGGTGACGCAGCCGCGGCCTCGACGAACCCGAGCCGCGCCCGCAACGTCCCGAGCGCCGGGTGCGCAGGGTTGCGCTCGGCGATACGTGCCAGGGTCGCCCTGGCTGCCTCGGCGTCGCGCACCGACAGCTGCAGCCCGGCGAGCGTTGCGAGCAGCTTCGGATCGTCCGGGCGCTCGACCAGGGCCTGCTCGATGACCGCCGTGGCGCCGTCGGGGTCACCGGCGCGAAGCAACTCGTGCGCCTCAAGGATCGGATCGGCGGTCGCGCCGGGCTCGGCGGCTGCCGGCGCGACGTAACGGTCGAGCATGGCGCGGACGGCGGCCTCGGGCTGGACGCCGGTGACCTGCTCCACGACCTGTCCCTGGTGGAAAAGGACCAGCGTCGGGATGCTGCGGATGCCGAATGCCCCCGCGACTTCCTGCTCCTCGTCTACGTTGACCTTGGCGAGCACGAAACGGCCGGCGTAGTCCGTCGCAACCCTCTCGAGCACAGGCGTCAGGGCCTTGCACGGACCGCACCAGGGCGCCCAGAAGTCGACGAGCACCGGTTGCGTGCTCGAGCCCTCGACGACGGCCGAGGCAAAATTTTCAACCGTCGCAACCAGTGCGCCTGCGATCTCGACCATGGGCATGCCTCCGTCGCGGCCTGGCAATTCTCCGCAGACACACGCCGCTGGCAAGCAGGGCCCGCCAGGGGCATCGAGCCGAGAATGCCACTGCAACTGCGTATACTCGCCGCCCCCGATCGGGACGAATCAATGACATAGGGGAGTTGGTTGATGCTCAGGATAGCTTGGACGGGACTGATTGCGGCAGCGTCATCCGCTACCAGGTGCGGCACAACTCGGACGTTCTCCCGGACATCGAAAAGACCGATACTCTTGCGACCGTCGGACTGATCTACGAAACAAAGTGAGCTGGCGGCCATGAAAAGCCCTGCGGCCGCGCGAAACGAGCCGCGCTTCCTCTATCCCGACGCTGCCGACGTCGACACCGACGTGGGCCGCCGCATCAACAAGGACTTCCTCGGCGAGGAGGAGGCGATCGTCCGGCGCCTCGCGACCGAGACGCGGCTTGGATCCGCGGACCGCGCCAGCGTGCGTGCCACGGCGGTGCGGCTCGTCGAGTCGGTACGGCGCGAGCGCACGGCGAAATCCGGCCTCGATGCGTTCCTGCGCAAGTACGACCTGTCGTCGCAGGAAGGCGTGATCCTGATGTGTCTTGCCGAGGCGCTGCTGCGGATTCCGGACGACGACACGGCGGACCGCCTGATCGCCGACAAGATCCGGGCGGGCGACTGGGAGAGCCACCTGGGCGACAGCGAGTCGCTGTTCGTGAATGCGTCGACCTGGGGGCTGCTGCTCACCGGGCGCATGGTTTCGCTCGAGGGGGCGGAGCGCGGGGCGCCCGGCCGGCTCGTCGGGCGGCTCGTGACCCGCATGGGCGAGCCCATGGTGCGCGGGGCGATGCGCCAGGCGATGCGCATCATGGGGCATCAGTTCGTCATGGGGCGGACGATCGACGAGGCCCTCGAGCGTTCGCTCAAGGGCGACAACGCGCTCTATCGCTACTCTTTCGACATGCTGGGCGAATCTGCGCTCACGGCGCCGGACGCCGAACGCTATTTCGACGCATACCGCGACGCGATCGTGACCGTTGGCCGCGGCGTGCCGGCCGGAACCCCACCCGAGGCGGCCGCCAGCATTTCGGTCAAGTTGTCCGCGCTCCATCCGCGTTACGAGCGCGCCAACCGCGGAAGGGTGCTCGCCGAGCTCGGCCCGCGCCTGGTCGCACTCGGCCGGGAGGCCCGCTCGGCGGGCGTTGCGCTCACGGTGGACGCCGAGGAAAGCGAGCGGCTGGAGCTTTCGCTCGAGCTCGTCGAGTCGGTCTGCCGCGCGCCGGAGCTCGAAGGCTGGCATGGCTTCGGTCTCGCGGTGCAGGCCTACCAGAAGCGCGCGTCAGCAGTGATCGACTGGCTCGCCGCGCTGGCGGCGGCGGTCCGCCGGCGTCTCAACGTGCGGCTGGTCAAGGGCGCCTACTGGGACAGCGAGATCAAGCGCGCCCAGGAGCGCGGCCTCGATTCCTATCCCGTCTTCACGCGCAAGTGCAATACGGACGTGTCCTATCTCGCGATGGCGGGGCGCCTGCTCAGGGCGGGAGAGTGGATCTCCCCGCAGTTCGCGACGCACAACGCGCACACCGTGGCGTACGTCGTGCAGCTCGGCCGGCCGCTCAACCGGCGCTTCGAATTCCAGCGGCTGCATGGCATGGGCGAGGAGTTGTATGCGCAGGTCGTGGGCTCCGAGGGGCTCGGCGTGCCCTGCCGCGTCTATGCGCCGGTCGGAGAACACGAGGACCTGCTGCCGTACCTCGTGCGCCGCCTGCTGGAGAACGGCGCGAACACCTCGTTCGTCAACCGCATCCTCGACGAGCGCCTGCCGGCCGAGGTGATCGCGGCCGATCCGGTCGAGGAAGTCGATGCGCTGCCTGCCGTCGCTCACCCGCGCATTCCCGTGCCGCAACGGCTGTTCGGCCAGGAACGGGTGAACTCGCGCGGGCTGAATCTCGCCGACGGTGCGACCGTCGCCGCGCTCGAGCGCGCCATGACGGAGAGCGCGGGTCGCGCACACACCGCGGGTCCGATCGTGAATGGCCGCGAGCGCGACGGAGAGACCACACCGGCGGTCAACCCGGCCCGTCGTTCGGACGTCGTCGGCTCGGTGACTGTCGCTCACGCCGCCCTGGTGGACGAGGCGATGGCGGCCGCGGCCGCGGCGGCGGGCGACTGGGCTGCGACTCCGGCGGGGGATCGCGCACGGGCGCTCGAGGCCGCGGCCAACCTCTTCGAAGCCCGGATGCCGGCCTTGATCGAGCTCGCCGTTCGCGAGGCCGGCAAGAGCGTGCCGGACGGCATCGCCGAGGTGCGCGAAGCGGTCGACTTCCTGCGTTACTACGCCGTGCGCGCCCGCGCCGAGTTCGGCGCGCCGCTCAGGCTGCCCGGACCCACCGGGGAGAGCAACGAGCTCGCGCTTACGGGCCGCGGAGTGTTCGTGTGCATCAGCCCCTGGAATTTCCCGCTCGCGATCTTCACC
The DNA here is from genome assembly GCA_963834855.1 of uncultured Gammaproteobacteria bacterium. Lineage (GTDB taxonomy): Bacteria > Pseudomonadota > Gammaproteobacteria > Steroidobacterales > Steroidobacteraceae > DATJKD01. Next base: position 213,675 of record CAWIDH010000035.1, read on the forward strand.
GGGCAGGTCGCGGCGGCGCTGGCCGCGGGAAACGCGGTCGTGGCCAAGCCGGCGGAGCAGACGCCACTGATCGCGGCGGCCGCCGTGCGCATCCTGCACGAATCCGGCATCCCGGGTGAGGTCCTGCAGTTCCTGCCGGGCGACGGGCTTGCGGTCGGCGCACGCGCCGTGGCGGACCCGCGAGTGGCCGGTGTCGCGTTCACCGGGTCCACGGAGACCGCCCGCGCCATCAATCGCGACGCTCGCGGAGCGCGATGGACCCATCCCGGTGCTGATCGCCGAAACGGGCGGGCAGAACGCGATGATCGTCGACAGCTCCGCCCTGCCCGAACAGGTCGTGCTCGACGCCCTGCAGTCCGGGTTCAACAGCGCCGGGCAGCGTTGCTCGGCGCTGCGCATCCTCTGCCTGCAGGAGGAGATCGCGCCGAAGGTGCTGCGGCTGCTCGCCGGCGCGATGGACGAGCTCCAGGTCGGCGACCCCGCCTGGCTGCGCACCGACGTGGGGCCGGTGATCGATGCGGAGGCGTTGCGCACGCTGGAGGCCCATGCGGAGAAGATCTCCCGCGGGGCAGCCTGGCTCCACCGTTGTCGCCTGTCGCCCTCGGCGCGCGAGGGGCACTTCCTCGCGCCGCTCGCCGTCGAGATCGACTCCATCGGGCGGCTCGAGCGCGAGGTATTCGGCCCGATCATCCACGTGCTGCGTTACCGATCCGATCGCCTCGAGGCGTTGATCGACGAGATCAACGCCACTGGCTACGGCCTCACCTTCGGCATCCACACGCGCATCGACAGTACGGCGCGCCGGGTGGCCGCGCGCGTTCACGCGGGCAACGTGTACGTCAACCGCAACATGATCGGCGCGGTCGTGGGCGTGCAGCCGTTCGGCGGCTGTGGCCTGTCCGGGACCGGCCCCAAGGCCGGCGGACCGCACTACCTGCACCGGTTTGCCCATGAGCGTACGCTGACGATCAACACGTCCGCGGTCGGCGGCAATGCCTCCTTGCTCGCCATGGAGTAGGGCGAGCCATGAACCTGAGCGTCCTCGATATCTTCAAGATCGGTGTCGGGCCCTCCAGCTCGCACACCATGGGGCCGATGAACGCGGCCTGCACGTTCGTCGAGGATCTCGAACGGCTGGGTCTGCTCGCGAAGACGGCGCGGGTCGGCGCACAGGTCTATGGTTCGCTGGCACTGACGGGCCTGGGGCACTGCACCGACCGCGCGATCGTGCTGGGCCTGGCGGGCCATCGTCCGCACACGATCGAACCCGCCGCGATCGAGCCGGAACTCGAGCGAATCCGTGGCAGCGGCCGACTCCGCCTGGCGGGACGACACGAGGTCGAGTTCGACGAGCCGCTCGACCTGCTGTTCCACCGCGACCAGACCCTGCCGCTGCATCCGAATGGCATGCGGTTCACGGCGCTGGATTCGAAAGGCGAAGTGCTGCATCGCGAGGAGTTCTATTCGACCGGCGGAGGCTTCGTCGTGCGGGCGGGCGAGTTTGGCCGCGAGCCGGACGCGAGCAGGGAGGTCCAGGTCCGATATCCCTTCGAGTCCGGCGTCGACCTGCTGCGGGCCTGCCGCGACAACGGGCTCGAGATGCACGAGGTCATGATGGCGAACGAGGCCGCGTTCCGGCCGGAGCCGCAGACCCGCGCCGAGCTGATGCGGGTGTGGTCGGCGATGAACGACTGCATCGAGCGGGGCCTGCGGGGCACGGGGCTCCTGCCCGGGGTGCTCAAGGTGCGTCGTCGCGCCTCGCGGCTGCACCGCATGCTGGTCGAGGCGGCGGAGTCGCAGCCTCTGCAGGTCATGGACTGGGTGAACGCCTTCGCGCTCGCGGTCAACGAGGAGAACGCAGCGGGCGGCCGCGTCGTCACGGCGCCGACGAACGGGGCCGCCGGCATCGTGCCGGCGGTGATCGCCTATTACCGGCGCTTCGAGCCCGGCGCGAGCGACGAGGGTGTCATCCGCTTCCTGCTCGTCGCGGGCGCGATCGGCATGCTCTACAAGCGCAATGCCTCGATCTCCGGCGCCGAGATGGGCTGCCAGGGCGAGGTCGGCGTCGCCTGCTCGATGGCGGCGGGTGGGCTCCTCGCGGCGATGAACGGCACGCCCGAGCAGATCGAGAACGCCGCCGAGATCGGCATGGAGCACAACCTCGGGCTCACCTGCGACCCGATCGCGGGGCTGGTGCAGATCCCGTGCATCGAGCGCAACGCGATGGGCGCGATGAAGGCCATCAACGCCGCACGGCTCGCCTCGCGCGGCGACGGCACGCACAAGGTCTCGCTCGACCAGGTCATCGCCACGATGCGCCAGACCGGGCGCGACATGTCGATCATCTACAAGGAGACGAGCCAGGGCGGGCTCGCGGTCAACGTGCCCGAATGCTGAGCATACAGGGCCGGCGGGTGGTCGTGACCGGGGCGTTCGGTCAGCTCGGATCGGCGGTGGCGCGGGCGTTCGCCCGGGCCGGCACGAAGGTGGCCCTGCTCGATCTCGCGCCGACGATCCCGCCCGCGCTCGACGCGGAGTTCTCGCCGTCGCACCTGCTCATCGGGGCGGTCGACCTGGCCGACATCGAGGCGACGACGCAAGGCCATGGCCGCCGTTGCGACGCGCTTCGGCGGCATCGACGTGCTCGTCAATGTCGCCGGGGGCTTCCGCGCGGAGACGCTCGTCGACGGCGAGGTCGCGACCTGGGACGAGCTGTACGCGATGAACCTGCGCACGGCCGTGGTGAGCTGCAAGGCGGCGCTGCCCGCGCTGCTTACGAGCGCGCACGGACGCATCATCAACATCGGCGCGGGCGCAGCGGCGAAGGGGCGGGCAGGGATGGGCCCCTACACCGCCTCCAAGGCCGGCGTGCAGCGCCTGACCGAGAGCCTGGCCGACGAGCTCAAGGACCGTGGCGTGACGGTGAACGCGATCCTGCCGGGCACGATCGACACGCCGCGCAATCGCGCGGACATGCCGCGCGCCGATTTCTCCCGCTGGGTCGCGCCGGCGGCGATCGCAGAGGTCATCCTGTTCCTCGCTTCGGACGCCGCCGCCGCGGTCACGGGCGCCTCGATCCCCGTCAACGGCCGCGGCTGAAAAATGGCTCGGAGCCAATTTTCGCAGGGCCATGCGTCTCAGGAACTGCGCGAGAAAAAATGGCTCCGAGCCATTTTTCAGTGTCATTTCGAGAGGTTTTCGGGTAGTCGAATTCGACGTCCTCGCCCTGTCCCCAGTCGAGCTGCTTCCAGTCCGTGATGTTGAACCGTGCGGTGAACACCGCGCAGGTCGGCAGGTTGTCGATGGTCTCACCAGCCGACAAGCGGTTCGCGAACTCGGTGATCCCGGGGTTGTGCCCGCATACCATGAGGCGCTGCGACTTCGCGCCGAGCTCGCGCAGCACGGCCAGCATGTCGGCCGGATTGGCGAGGTAGAGCCGCTCTTCGGGCACCAGGAGTGAGGCGGCGACGCGGAGCTCGCGCGCCATGATCGTCGCGGTCGTGACCGCCCGCACGGCTGGGCTCGTGAGGATGCGGTCCGGCTTGACCCGCCGCGACCGGAGCCTGCGGGCCATTTCCGGCGCATCGCGCTGACCGCGTGGATTGAGCGGCCGGTCCCAGTCGTCCTGGTCGGGCAGCGACCAGTCCGATTTCGCGTGACGCACGAGGATCAGCCGTTTCATTCGCTTTCGACCTCCACCATGCCATCTGTCACGCGGGTTGGCCAGGTGCGGACAGGCTCGTAGGCGGGCGGGGAGAGCACCGCGCCGGTGCGCAGCGAGAAGCGCGCGCCGTGGCGCGGGCAGGTCACCACGTCACCCTCGACTTCGCCGCCGGCAAGCCCCTCGCCATCGTGCGTGCACACGTCGTCCACCGCCAGGAACTCGCCGTCGACGTTGAACACGGCGACGAAGCGGCCGTCGATCTCGACGCTCGCATAGTCGCCGGGCGCGATGGACGCTGCCGGTGCGACCTTTATCCACGGCATTGGTGTGCCTCGACGCAACGGGCCGAGCCGGACCCATGTCCGTCGGGACGCCGCAAGCGCACTGGATGTGACTCGACGCAACGGGTAGTGCCGGGTCCTGTCCGTCAGGACGCCACGAGTACGTCCCTGTAGGCTCCGTGTTCGGCATCCATGCCTCACACGGCCTGCCGGACAAGGACCCGACACGACCCGTTGCGTTTGCGTCTGTGGCCTCCGCGCCAGGGTCGCGCGGCTGCACTCTCGGTTCACATCATGCCCGTCTGCAGACGCGCCGCATCGGACATCATCGTCTGGTTCCACGGCGGGTCGAAGACCAGCTCGACGTCGGCGCGCTTGACCGTCGGGATGAGCTCGACCTTCTCGCGCACGTCGGCCACGAGCACCTCGCCCATGCCGCACCCGGGCGCCGTGAGCGTCATCGCGATCGACACGACGCGCCCGTCCGGTTCGGACGTCACCTCGCAGGAATACACGAGGCCCAGGTCGACGATGTTGATCGGGATCTCCGGGTCGTAGCAGGTCTTCATCTGGGCCCAGGCCAGGTCGCGGATGTCCTCGTCGCGCGCGTCCGGCGGAATTGCGGCACTTCGGCCACTTCCTTGCCGAGCGCATCGGCGTCCTTGCCCGCGACACGGAACAGGTTGCCCTCGACGTAGACGGTGAAGCTGCCGCCAAGCGACTGGGTGATGAACCCGCTCTGGCCCGCGCGCAGCTTGACGTTGATGCCGGCGGGGACGATCACCGCATCGACGTCGCGCGCCAGGGTCAGGGGCTCATTGTCGAACCGGCTCATGGCCACTCCGCAGGGTTGCCCTCGGTGCTGACGGGCTCCGCCTGCCGGTGCAGCGCTGCGTCGAGCGTGTGCCAGCAGAGGCTCGCGCACTTGACGCGCGCCGGGAACTCGCGCACGCCCGACAGCGCGCCGAGCTTGCCGAGCGCCGCCGGGTCGATTGCGGCGTCGTGACTCGTCAGCAGCTCGTGCATGGTCGTGAACAGCCGCTGCGCGTCGGCGACCGCGCGGCCCTTGACGCTCTCGGTCAGCAGCGATGCCGAGGCGACCGAGATCGCGCAGCCGCTGCCCTCGAAGGACACGTCGCGTATCGTGTCGCCGTCGACCTTGACGTAGAGCGTCAATCGGTCGCCGCACAGCGGGTTGTATCCCTCGGCCTGCCGATCCGCGTCCGGCATGGCGCGGAAGTTCCGCGGGTTGCGATTGTGATCGACGATCACGTCGCGATAGAGGTCCTTGAGATCCATCAGCGGAACATCCCGCGAGCGACCTGCACGGCCGCGACGAGCCGGTCGGCTTCATCGTGCGTGTTGTAGAAGGAGAACGACGCGCGCGCCGTCGCCGGCAATCCGAAATACTCCATCACCGGCATCGCGCAGTGATGCCCGGTGCGGATCGCGATCCCCTCGTGGTCGAGGATGGTGCCGAGATCGTGCGGGTGCACGCCGTCGAGAGTGAACGAGATCACCGCCGCCTTCTCGGCCGCGGTGCCGACGATCGTGACGCCCGGAACCTTGCGCAGCTCTTCGGTCGCGTGCGCGAGCAGCTCGTGCTCGGCCGCGGCGATGCGGTCGAGTCCGAGCCCCTCGAGATAGTCCACGGCGGCGGCCAGCCCGATCGCACCGGCGATGTTGGGCGTGCCTGCCTCGAACTTGTGCGGGATCTCGTTGTAGACCGTCCGCTCGAAGCTCACGGCGAGGATCATGTCGCCGCCGCCCTGCCAGGGCGGCATCGCCGACAGCAGGGCTTCGCGACCGTAGAGCACGCCGATGCCGGTGGGGCCGCACATCTTGTGGCCCGAGAAGCAGTAGAAGTCGCAGTCGAGCGCCTGCACGTCGACCTTCATGTGCGGCACGGCCTGCGCGCCGTCGAGCAGCACCGGGATGCCGCGACTGCGCGCCTCGGCGATGAAACGGCGCACCGGGACGACCGTCCCGAGCGCGTTCGACACGTGGGCGAGCGCGAGCAGGCGGGTGCGCTCGGAGAGCAGCCCGGGGAAGGCCTCGAGATCGACCTCGCCGGCGCGCGTCATCGGGATCACCCGCAGGACCGCACCGGTCTGCTCGCAGAGTATCTGCCAGGGCACGATGTTGGCGTGATGCTCGAGGTGCGAGACCAGCACCTCGTCGCCCGGGCGCAGGCGGGGGCGACCATAGCTCTGCGCCACCAGGTTGATCGCCTCGGTCGTGCCGCGCACGAACACGATCTCGCGCGGCGATCGCGCATTGATGAAGCGCTGCACCCGGCGACGTGCCCCCTCGAAGAGATCGGTGGCTTCCTGGCTCAGCGCATGGACGCCGCGGTGCACGTTCGCGTGGCTCGTCTCGTAGTAGCGCGACACGGCGTCGATGACTGCCCGCGGGCGCTGGCTGGAGGCCGCGTTGTCGAGATAGGCGAGGGGTCGCCCGTTGACCAGGCGCGCGAGCAGCGGAAAGTCGCGGCGGATGGCCACGACGTCGAGCGGTCGTGTGCCGGGACGCGTCGCAGCGGGTGTGGTCACGGCGTTCATGTGCTCACCGCCAGCAGCCGCTCGAGGCGCGCGTCGAATTCCGAGTGCACCGCCCGGGCGTACGCCTCGTGATCGATGCGCGAGAGCACCGCGCCCGCGAAGGCGCGCGTGAGGACGGTGCGCGCCGCGCCCTCGTCGAGGCCGCGCGAGCGCAGGTAGAACAGGGCGTCCGGATCGAGCTGGCCGGTCGTCGCCCCGTGGCTGCACTGCACGTCGTCGGCGCGGATCTCGAGCTCGGGCTTGGTGTCGATCTCCGCGCCGGGGGTCAGGAGCAGGTTGCGACTCGTCTGCCGCGTGTGCGACTTCTGCGCACCCTCGTTCACGATGGCCTTGCTGTTGATGACGCCGCGGCCGCGGTCGGCCGCGATACCGCGATAGTCCTGGAGGCTCGTCGTGTCGGTGGCCGCATGCTCGACCCGCAGCTGCGTGTCGAGGTGGCGCGTGCCGTCGGCGAAGAAGAGGCCAGTAAGCTCGGTCGATGCCCCCGCACCCAGCAGGCGCACCTGCAGGTCGAGCCGCGCGAGCGATGCCCCGAGGCTCGCGTCTCGAACGACCAGCCGCGCCTCGCGGGCGAGGGCGGCCTCGATGCGCTCGATCTGGAAGCTCTTGGCGCCCTGTTGCTGCAGACGGTACAGGTGCAGCTCGGAGCGCTCGCCGACCTCCACGTCGATGACCGAGTTCACGAAGCGTTCGGCGCGATCGTCCCCGCGATACTGAACGACGAGCTTCAGGCGGGCGCCCGGCGCGAGTCTCACCAGCACGCGCGGATGGCTGACCGAGGGGCCGTCGCCCGCGGCGTCGAGCAGCAGGTGCAGCGCAGACTCAGGGCACACCGAGGGATCCACTTCGATCAGCAGGGCATCGGCGCACAGCGCCGCATTCAATGCGGCGAATCGCTCCGTGCCGCCGCCCGACGGGACGCGCAGCCAGTGCGCCGCGGCCCGTTCCCCGGCGCTGCCGGCGCCCAGCGAGCTCAGGCGCACGCCCGGCGGCAACCCACCGAGATCCGACGCGGCCTGGTGCAGGTGGCCGTTGACCAGCACCGCACGCAGCGGCGCGAGCGGCGTCGCGGGCGCAGGCTCGAGCGCCAGCGCCTGCTCGCGCGTGACCGGCACGAAGCTGCGGCCCTCGAGCCGCCGCAGGCTCGTGTATTTCCATGCTTCCTCGCGAGCCGCGGGGAACCCGAGCTCCGCGAAGCGTGCGAAGGCCGCGGCGCGCTCGGCCATCATGGGGCCGGCGGCCGGCTGCGTCTGCTCGAACAGCGCGCGCCAGCGCTCCACCGGCTGGACTGCGGCGTGGGCCGTCATGCGACGCGCGCCTCCTGGCGCACCCAGTCGTAGCCGCGCCGCTCGAGCTCGAGCGCCAGTCCCGCGTCGCCGCTCAGCATGATCCGGCCGTCGAGCAGCACGTGCACGACATCGGGCGCGATGTAATCGAGCAGGCGCTGGTAATGCGTGACCAGCACGATCGCGCGCGCCGGATCCCGCAGGCTGTTTACGCCGTTCGCGACCACCCGCAGCGCGTCGATGTCGAGGCCCGAATCGGTCTCGTCGAGCACGGCGAGCGTGGGCGCCAGCATGGCCATCTGCAGGATCTCGTTGCGCTTCTTCTCGCCGCCGGAGAAGCCCTCGTTGACGCCGCGGTTGAGGAAGCTCTCGTCCATCTGCATGAGCTTCATCTTTTCGCGCATCACGCCTAAGAACTCGAAGGCGTCGAGCTCGGGTTGACCGCGCTGCTTGCGCACCGCGTTCAAGGCCGCCTTGAGCAGGTAGGCGTTGCTGACGCCCGGGATCTCGACCGGGTACTGGAAGGCGAGAAATACGCCGGCGCGCGCGCGATCCTCGGGTGTCATCGCGAGCAGGTCGCGTCCCTGGTAGGTGACGCTGCCCTGGGTGACCTCGTAGCCCTCGCGGCCAGCGACCACGCCGGCCAGAGTGCTCTTGCCGGACCCGTTCGGACCCATGATCGCGTGCACCTGCCCGGCCGCGACCTCCAGGTCGAGTCCCTTGAGGATCTTGCGGCCGCCGATCTGCGCGTGCAGGTTCTTGATGCTCAGCATGTCAACTTCCAGCCTCGTGAAATCAACCGACGGCGCCTTCGAGGCTGACCGACAACAGGTTCTGCGCCTCGACCGCGAACTCCATCGGCAGCTCCTTGAACACGACCTTGCAGAACCCGTTCACGATCAGGTTGACCGCGTCCTCCTGCGACAGGCCACGGCTGCGGCAGTAGAAAAGCTGGTCGTCGGCGATTTTCGATGTCGTCGCCTCGTGCTCGACGACGGCCGTCGGGTTACGGATCTCCATGTATGGAAAGGTATTCGCGGCACAGCGGTCACCCATCAGCAGGGAATCGCACTGCGTGTAGTTGCGCGCACCCTCGGCCGACGGGAGGATCTTGACCAGGCCGCGATAGGAGTTGCGGCCGTGACCGGCCGAAATGCCCTTCGAGACGATCGTGCTGCGGCTGTTGCGGCCGATGTGGATCATCTTGGTGCCGGTGTCGGCCTGCTGGTAGTGGTTCGCGAGCGCCACCGAATAGAACTCGCCGACCGTGTTCGCGCCCGTGAGCACGCAGCTCGGGTACTTCCAGGTGATCGCGGAGCCGGTTTCGACCTGCGTCCAGCTGATCCGCGAATCGTCGCCCCGGCACTCGCCGCGCTTGGTGACGAAGTTGTAGATCCCGCCGCGACCCTGCTCGTCGCCCGGGTACCAGTTCTGCACGGTCGAGTACTTGATCGTCGCCCCGGCGAGCGCCACGAGCTCGACCACGGCGGCGTGGAGCTGGTTCTCGTCGCGTTGCGGTGCTGTACAACCTTCGAGATATGAGACGTAGGCGCCTTCGTCGGCGACGATCAGTGTCCGCTCGAACTGCCCGGTGTTGAGTGCGTTGATCCGGAAATAGGTCGACAGCTCCATCGGGCAGCGCACCCCTTGGGGACGTAGACGAACGAGCCGTCGGAGAACACCGCGGAATTTAGCGTGGCGAAGAAATTGTCGGTGTACGGCACCACCGAGCCCAGGTAGCGCTCGACGATCTCGGGATACTTGCGCACGGCCTCGGAGAACGGGCAGAACAGTACACCCGCCTTCGCGAGCCGCTCCTGGAACGTCGTGGCGACGGACACACTGTCGAACACGGCGTCCACGGCCACGCCCGCCAGCCGCGCGCGCTCGTGGAGCGGCACGCCGAGCTTCTCGTAGGTCTCGAGCAGCTTCGGGTCGACATCTTCGAGGCTCTTCGGTCCGTCGGTCTTCGCGCGCGGTGCCGAGTAATAGGAGATCGCCTGGTAGTCGATCTTGCCGAAGCGCACGTCCGCCCACCGCGGCTCCTGCATCGTGAGCCAGTGGCGATAGGCCTTGAGCCGCCACTCGAGCATGAACTCGGGCTCGTTCTTCTTGCGCGAGATCAGCCGGATCACGGACTCGTCGAGTCCCGGCGGCACGGTGTCCGCCTCGATGTCCGTGACGAAGCCGTGCCGGTACTTCTGACCGACGATGGCGTCGAGATCCTGCGACCTGCTCGACATGGCGCCTCCTCAGGCCCGTCCCGCGGGACGCGGCGGCGAGCCGGGCCTCACCGCGGACAGCACTTCCGGTCGCCACTGCGCGACGGCTTCCTGGCCCGCGAGCTGCGCGAGCGTGATGTCATCGAGCGCGCGACGGATCGAGGTGTTGATGCGCTGCCACGCGCTACCCGTGCGACACACGTTTTCGATGTCGCAGTTGCTGTGGCTCCCGCTGCATTCGGTGATCGCGACCGGCCCCTCGATCGCGTCGATGATGGCCGCGGCGCTGATGCGGGTCGCCGGTCGCGCGAGCTGATAGCCGCCGTGCGCGCCCCGCGTCGACGTGACCAGCCCGGCGCGATGCAGATTCTTCAGGAGCTTGCTGACCGTGGGCAGGCCGAGACGCGTGCGCTCGGCCACTGCCGTCGCCGTCTGCCGTCGGTCCGGCGCGGACGCCAGGCAGGCCAGCACGACCGTGCCGTAATCCGTGAGCTTGCTGATGCGAAACATCGGTGTTTCCTCAATTGGGACGATTTTAGTCCTAATCCAGCCGGGCTGCAAAAGCCGGACTCCGCGCGGCAACATGCGCGAGGGCCCGTCGGGCGGACCTGCTAGAATTTCGCCCCCCATTCATCGGCAGCGGCCGACGCCGGTGCCCGCAGCTGGAGGATCAACATGAACCGAAGCGAGCTCGAAGCCATCGCTCGTGCCATGGTCGCACCGGGCCGGGGCATCCTCGCCGCCGACGAGTCGACCGGGACGATCAAGAAGCGGTTCGACGCCATCAAGGTCGAGAACACCGAGGAGAACCGCCGTGCCTACCGGGAGATGCTGTTCGCGGCGCCCGGGATCGCCGAGTACATCAGCGGCGTGATCATGTACGACGAGACGCTGCGGCAGAAGACGCGTGCAGGCGTGCCCTTTCCGGAGCTGCTGGCCAAGCTCGGCGTGGTGCCTGGCATCAAGGTGGACGCCGGCGCCAAGCCCCTGGCCGGTTTCCCGGGCGAGACGATCACGGAGGGCCTCGACGGGCTGCGCGAGCGCCTTGCCGAATACCACAAGCTCGGCGCGCGCTTTGCGAAGTGGCGCGCGGTGATCGATATCGGCGCGGGCATTCCGACGGCGTTCGCGATCGACGCCAACGCGCATGCCCTCGCGCGCTACGCGACGCTCTGCCAGGAGGCCGGGATCGCCCCGATCGTCGAGCCGGAAGTGCTGATGGACGGCGATCACACGATCGAGCGCTGCGAGGAGGTCACTGATGCGGTGCTCGAGAGCGTGTTCCGCCAGCTCTTCGCCCACCGCATCCATCTCGAAGGAATGGTGCTCAAGCCCAACATGGTCATCGCGGGCAAGAAGTGCCCGAAGCGCGCCGCTCCCGCGCAGGTCGCCGAAGCGACGTTGCGCTGCCTGCGCCGACACGTGCCGAGCGCGGTGCCGGGTATCGCCTTCCTCTCGGGCGGGCAGAGCGAGACGGAGGCGACCGAGCACCTGGGCCTGATGAACCGGGCGGCCGGGGTGCCGTGGGCGCTCACCTTCAGCTACGGCCGGGCGCTGCAGGAGAGCGCGCTCAAGGCCTGGGCCGGCAAGCCGGAGAGCGTGGGTGCAGGACAGAAGGCGTTCCTGCACCGCGCGCGCCTGAACGGACTCGCGCAGCGCGGACAGTACACGGCCTCGCTCGAGGCCGCCTGATCCTGCGCGCGCGATCGTAGTGGATATCGCGGCAAGCCCCGCGTCCGCGGGCACGTCGGTTGCGGGCGCCGAATACGTGGCGCGCCTGACCGGAGTCCACTACGCCGTGGACGGCAAGCCGGTCTTCCGCGGTCTCGACATCGCCATACGCCGCGGCGAGGTCACCGCGATCATGGGTCCGAGCGGCACGGGCAAGACGACCCTGCTGCGTCTGATCACCGGTCAGATCACGGCCGACGCGGGCCAGGTGCTGGTGGACGGCCGGGACGTTGCCCGTCTCGACCGGCGCGCGCTGTACGCCATGCGCCGCCGTATGGGCATGCTGTTCCAGAACAGCGCGCTGCTGACCGATCTCGACGCGTTCGAGAACGTCGCTTTCCCGTTGCGGGAGCACACGCGCCTGCCGGAGCGGCTGATCCGCAACGTCGTCCTCACGAAGCTGCACGCTGTCGGGCTGCGCGGCGCCGCAAGGCTTTACCCGCAGCAGCTGTCGGGCGGCATGGCGCGCCGGGTGGCACTCGCGCGCGCGATCGCAATGGATCCGGACTTCCTGATCTACGACGAGCCGTTCGCGGGGCTCGATCCGATCTCCATGGGCGTGGTGCTGCGGCTGATCCGCCAGTTGAACGACGCGCTCGGCATCAGCAGCATCGTGGTGACGCACGACGTGCGCGAGGTCTCGCAGATCGCCGACACGAGCTACATCCTGTCGGACGGCCAGGTCGCGGCGAGCGGGACCCCGTCGGAGTTGCAGAAGAGCCCGGACGGGGTCGTCCGCCAGTTCATCGAGGGGCTCGCCGACGGGCCGGTGCCGTTTCACTATCCCGCGCCGGACTATATCGAGGAGTTGCTCGGCGGAGGGCCGCCGCCATGAACGGACTCGCGGCCGAGCTGTCCGTGAACGCACGCGATTTCGTGCAGACGGTGGGTGCCACGACGCGCTTCCTCGGGCGGCTGATCGCGCTCGCCCCGGTGGGCCTGCTGCGCTTCCGACTGATCGTCGAGCAGGTCTACAACGCCGGTGCGCGATCGCTCGTGATCATCATGACCAGCGGCTTGTTCGTCGGGATGGTGCTGGGCCTGCAGGGATACGACCTGCTGCAGCGGTTCGGGTCGGAGGACTCCCTCGGCACGGGCGCGGCACTCGCACTGCTCAAGGAGCTCGGCCCGGTGGTCACGGCGTTGCTGTTTGCGGGCCGGGCAGGCACCTCGCTCGCCTCCGAGATCGGCCTGATGCGTGCGACGGACCAGCTATCAGCGATGGAGATCATGGCGGTCGACCCGATGCGCCGCGTCGTACTGCCGAGATTCCTCGGCGGCGCGATCTCCGTGCCGCTGCTGACGGCGGTGTTCATCGCGGTCGGCCTCTTCGGAGTGCAGCTCGTGGGCGTGCAGTTCCTGGGTGTCGACCAGGGCGCATTCTGGTCGCAGATGCGCGGTGCGGTTGAACTCGGCGACGTCGCTGAAGGTCTCACGAAGGGTGCCGTGTTCGGAGTGGCATGCAGCCTCGTGGCCGTGTACGAGGGCTACAATGCGCAGCCCACCGCAGAAGGCGTCGGCCGAGCCACGACGCGGACGGTCGTCATCTCGGCGGTCCTGACGCTGATCCTGGATTACATATTGACGGCCATCATGCTCTGAGGTCCGAAACGCCCATGCGTCCATCCCGCACCATCGATCTGTCGACCGGGCTCTTCGTACTGCTCGGCTTCGCGGCGATCCTGTTCCTCGTGACCCAGATCACGAACCGCGAGTTCTCGCTCGGCGGGAGCGCCTATCGCTTGCAGGCGCAGTACGACAACATCGGCGGCCTGAAGGTAGGCGCGCCGGTCTCGATGTCGGGCGTGACGATCGGGCGCGTGGAGAACATCGGTTTCGACATGGACGTGCTCAAGGCCGTCGTCACGCTGCGCATCGACCAGCGTTACGACCGCATCCCGCAGGACAGCGATGCGAGCATCTTCACCGCGGGCCTGCTTGGCGGGCAGTACATCGGCATCACGCCCGGCGGCTCGGACGAATACCTGCATGACGGCGGGCGCATCGAGTTCGTCCAGGACGCGATCGTCCTCGAGAACCTGATCAGCAAGTACCTCTTCAGCCAGGCGGACAAGGAAACCGCGGCTGAATCGGCACCCAAGGAGTAACGGAAGACATCATGCGTACACTGATCCTGTCGATGTTGTTCCTGGCCAGCCTTTCGCCGGTGCTGCCGGCCGTGGCGGCCGATCCGGCCCCCGCCCCCGCGACGACGCCGACCCCGGCAACGGCGGGCCCCCAGCAGCTGATGGAAAGCGTCTCGCAGGCCCTGCTGCGCGATATCGAGGCGAACCGCGAGGCGCTGCGCGGCGACCCGGCCAGGCTCCGGGCGCTGGTGGACCGCCACCTGCTGCCGCACTTCGACACCGACTACGCGGGGCAGCTCGTGCTCGGCAAGAACTGGCGGCAGGCGACGCCGACGCAGCGCAAGCGCTTCGTCGACGCGTTCTACCAGTCACTGATGCGCAACTACGGCGAGGCGCTCCTCGAGTTCACGCGCGGACCGCATGAAGATCCTGCCCTTCAAGGGCGATCCCGCCGCAAGCTCGGCGACCATTCGCACCCTGGTCAGGCGCAGCAACGGCCAGCAGGTGCCGGTCAACTACAGCCTGCGCAAGACGCCATCGGGCTGGAAGGCCTGGGACGTGACGATCGAGGGCATCTCGTACGTCAAGAACTACCGCAACGACATCGGCGCCGAGGTCGCACAGAAAGGCCTCGATGCGGTGATCCAGCGGCTCGAAGCTCAGAACGCCGCACCGAAAGCGGCGGCGGAGACCGGCAAGGCCGCGGCTCGGACCGGCTCGTGAGCTGCTTGATCGAGTCGCCTGCCCCCGGCCGCCTGGCCGTGCGCGGCGAGCTCGACTTCGACACGGCGCCTGCGGCGCTGGCGCGCGGCCTTGCGCTGCTCGACGATGCGATGGATTGCGAGGTCGACCTTTCGGGCCTGAGTGCGGGAGACAGCGCGGGCCTGGCCGTGCTTGTCGAATGGCTCGCGAGCGCGCGTCGCCGCGGTGCGCGTCTTCGTTACACGGGCATCCCGGCACAGATGCGGGCCATCGCCCGGATCTCGGACCTCGAGGAACTGCTCGCTCCCGGCTGATCCCCCGGTTGATCCGAAATCAGCCGGTCACTGTCCCGCGGAATCCTCGACGACCGGCTCTTCGCGTGGTGCCGCCGTTTCGTCCGGCGTGTCGCTCTCCGGCGTCTCCGGTGCGGCGTCGGGATCATCTGGCGGCTCGGCGGTCCCTTGAGGCTCGCCGCCCGCGTCGTCGAGCTCCTCGAATTCCTCCATCGGTTCCTCGGGCGGCTCGCCGTCGTAGACGAGGTACTGCCGCCGCTGCAGGTAGGCGTCGCGTATGAACCCGTAGGGGTCGTAGGTCTCGGCGAGCGTGTCGTCGAGCGGCAGCAGGCGGGCGCGGTCATCGACGATGCTGAGGGCGAGCGAAAACCATTTCGCGTCGCCGGTATCGAACCAGAAGAGGGGCTCGAGGAATTGATCCACGACCCTCGACGGTCCGTCTCGCACCGTCGCGGGACCGAAGAAGGGCAGCATCAGGTACGGACCGGGCGGCACACCCCACTTGCCGAGCGTCTGGCCCAGGTCCTCGTCGTGCTGCGGCAAGGCGTTCATCGACGCCACGTCGATGACGCCCGCCCAGCCAAAGGTCGTGTTGAGCAGGAATCCCAGCGTGTCCTGGCCGGCCTCGCGGAACTTGCCCTGCAGCAGCTGGTTGACGATCGTCCCGGGCGCCTTCAGGTTCGTGAAGAAATTACCGACACCGGTGCGGAACCAGTCCGGCGTGACCTTCTGGTAGGCCTTTGCCGTCGGCTTGAGCACGCCCCGGTCGAGGGCGTCGTTGAACTTGTAGACGCCGCGGTTGAACGGCTCGATCGGGTCGGCGGGGTTGCGTTCGCCGGTCGTGGCACAGCCCGCGAGCAGCATCGATCCGAACGCAATCAGCGCCGCCAGGCGGCGACCGGCGGCCGGTGCAGGCATGCGGATCTCCGAAACGCGACCGGGACCGGTCGGGAGGCGCGATTCTACCAAGCGGCGTCCACGACGTTCGAACGCCGGCCGCCGGATTGGGGCGACTCGTCGGGACGCGCGAGCTTGGCGCGCTCCTTGGGCAGGGCCTCGCGCAGCTCGTCCAGCCGCGCGGTGAACCTGCGCCGCTGCACGGCGGTGATGTTGGGGACCGACAACGCGAGCTCCAGCTGGTTGATCGCGAGCGGAAGGTCCGCGGACATCAGGTGGTACTCGGCCATGTAGGAGTAGGCGTCCGCGACGTCACCGGCTGCGTTCGCCGCCATCGCCGTCTGCCGGATCTGGGCCTGCGTGGGCGGGACGTTGTTGAAGAGATCGAGCAGCACCTCGTGCGCCCGCTTCGGGCGATTGGCGCGAATGAGCGCCTCTGCATAACGCATCGTCACGGGAACGTTGCGCGGCGCGAGCTCGCGCGCCTTCTCGAGCGTGGCGAGCGCACCGCGCACGTCTCCGTTGGCGAGCTGGGCCTGGCCGAGCGCCGTGTGGAAGGGCAGCACGTCGGGTCGCGACGCGCGCAGCCGCTCGAACGTGGGTATGGCAGCGGCCGCGTCGCCGGCTAAGACCATCGCAAGCGCACGGCCGTAGACCTGCGCGACCGTGGCGTCGGGCTCGTTGGTGATCGTCGAGGTGTAGTAGTCGCGCGGATCGACGGACGCCGGGGTGGTCAGCACCCGCACGCGCTCCTTCATGAGCGAATAGCTCAGGCTCTCGCCGGGACTGACGGGCGGGTACTGGCTGGCGCGTCCCTTGGATTCGGCGATGCGGGCGCTGGTCACCGGGTGGGTGCGCAGCAACTCCGGAAGGCCGTTCGGCCCGAGCTGCGTGCGTCGTCCCATGGTGTCGAAGAACGCCGGCATCGCGTTCGGGTCGAAGCCGGCGGCGGCCAGGATGCCGATGCCCACGCGGTCCGCCTCGTACTCGTTCTCGCGCGTGAAGTTGATCTGCGACTGGGCCGCGAGACCCTGCGCGGCCGAGACCGCGCCCATCGTCGCGTTGCCGCCCACGCCTGCAACGCCACCCAGCAGGATCGCCACCAGCATCGCGGCCGTCGACACCAGGTTGGTGCGCGACTGGCTCTCGAGGCCGCGCGCGATGTGGCGCTGCGTGACGTGCGCAATCTCGTGCGCGAGCACGCCAGCCAGCTCGCTTTCGTTGGCCGTCTCCATCAGCAGGCCGGTATGGATGCCGATGAAGCCGCCCGGGAGCGCAAAGGCGTTGATGGCGGGATCGCGCACGATGAAATAGTTGAACGCGCGATTGCCGTCGTGGGCGAGGCTCGAGAGCTTGAGCCCGGTCGACTGCATGTACTCGCTGACCTCAGGGTCCTCGATCATGTGCCCCGAGTCGCGCAGGCTGCGCATCACCATGCGCCCGATCCGGTATTCGTCCTCGAGGCTGAGCGTCGAACCGCCGGCCGTACCCATTTCGGGCAACTGATCCTGGACCGAGGTCTGCTGGGCGGCCACCGGCCCGGGCAGCACGAGACCGGCCCAGGCCAGCAGGGCGGGCGCCATCGTGAGCCAGCGGGAAGCGGGGCGGGACATCAGTGTTTGGACCGCGGCCGGATGGGCCCGGTTCCGTGGCCTCAGAGCGCTTCCGACGCGTAGTCGGCGAGCCTCGAGCGTTCGCCGCGTCTCAGGGTGACATGGCCGTAGTAGTTCCAGCCGCGGAAGCGGTTCACGACGTAGGTCAGACCGGAGGTGGTTTCCGACAGGTAGGGGCTGTCGATCTGCGCGATGTTGCCCAGGCACACGAGTTTCGTGCCCGGCCCGGCGCGGGTGATCAACGCCTTCATCTGTTTCGGCGTCAGGTTCTGCGCCTCGTCGAGAATGATGTAGCGGTTCAGGAACGTGCGGCCGCGCATGAAGTTGAGCGACCGGATCTTGATGCGGTTGCGCAGCAGGTCGTTGGTCGCCGCACGGCCCCAGGTGCCGCCCTCCTGCGTCTGCGTCAGGACTTCGAGATTGTCCATCAGCGCGCCCATCCACGGCTCCATCTTCTCCTCTTCGGTGCCCGGCAGGAACCCGATGTCCTCGCCCAGCGGGATCGTCACGCGGGTCATGATGATCTCGTTGAAGCGGTTCGTCTCGAGGGTCTGCGCGAGCCCCGCCGCGAGCGTGAGCAGCGTCTTGCCCGTACCCGCCGGCCCGAGAATCGTGACGAAGTCGATCTCCGGGTCGAGCAGCAGGTTCAACGCGAAATTCTGCTCGCGGTTGCGGGCGTTGATGCCCCAGACGCCGTGCCGCTCGCTGCGGAAGTCACGCACGATCTCGAGCACGGCGGTCTCGCCCTCGACCTTGCGCACGATGGCCTCGAGCCCGTGCTCGCCGGGCTGGTGCACGAACAGGTTCGGCGCCCAGCGCGCCGTGACCCGGCCGCGCACGCGGTAATACGTCCGTCCCTGCTCGTGCCAGGACTCGAGGCTGCGCCCGGTCCGGTCCCAGAAATTCGCCGGGAGCTCCTCCACCCCGGTGTAGAGCAGGTCGGCGTCCTCGATCGTCTTGTCGCTGTAGTAGTCCTCGGCATGCACGCCCAGGATCGCCGCCTTGATCCGCAGGTTGATGTCCTTGGACACCAGCGTGACCCGGGCCTTGGCCTGCTCGCCCCGCAAAGCCAGCGTGTGCGCGAGGATGGCGTTGTCGGTGCCGTGACCGGGCAGGTTGTCCGGCAGGCCCGTGGCGAGCTGGCGGGTCTGGAAGAAGAGGCGGCCGGTCGGCGGCTTCTTGCCACCGTTCGTGTACTTGGCCGGCGGCAACTCGAGCCCGCGGTCGATCTGCTCCTTGCTGGCGTTGGCCATCAGCTCGTCGAGGAAGCGGGCGACCTGGCGCACGTTGCGCGCACCTTCGGACATGCCCTTCTTCCCGGCATCGAGCTCCTCGAGGACGATCATCGGGATGAAGATGTCGTGTTCCTCGAAGCGGAAGATCGCCGCGGGATCGTGCATCAGCACATTGGTGTCGAGGACGAATATGCGGCGTTGCGCGGTCGGCTTCTTCTTCGGCGGCAAGTTCGGGCTCCGGGAGCGCCGCGGTTGCGGCGCGGTGGTCAAAGTTCGCGGGCGGCGTCCAGGACGGCCTCGGCATGCCCGGCCACCCTGACCTTGCGCCACTCGCGGCGCAATACGCCTTTTTCATCGATCAGGAAAGTGCTGCGCTCGACGCCCTGGAACTTCCGGCCGTACATGCTCTTCTCGCGGATCACGTCGAACAGGCGGCAGGCCTTGCGCTCCTCGTCGGCGAGCAGCTCGAAGGGAAACTCGAGCTTCGCCTTGAACTTCTCGTGCGACGCGAGCGTGTCGGTCGAGACGCCGACGATCTCGGTTCGCGCCTTGCGGAACTGCGGATACAGGTCGCGGAATTCCATGCCTTCCCTCGTGCAGCCCGAGGTATTGTCGCGCGGGTAGAAGTAGACGACGAGCTTGCGACCGGCCTGTCCTGACAGCTTCCAGTTGCCGCCCCCGGTCGCGGGCAGCGCGAAGTCAGGAACCTTGCGGTCGAGCTGGACGGTCTTGTCGGCCATCGTCACGCCTTGAGCGGTTCGAGGATTGCATCGAGATTGAGGTTGTCGCAAAAGTCCATGAACTCCTCGCGCAGCGCCGCGATGTGGATGCGCGTGGGAACGTGCACGACCATGTAGACGGAGAACATCGGCGCGCCGGTGTGCGCGGCGTTGTACGTGCGGGTCGAGATGTCGCCGATGTCGACACCGCGCGAGGCGAAGAACCCGGCGAGCTGGTGCAGTATGCCCGGCTGGTCGAGGCAGACGACGTCCACGGTATAGGACACGAAATCCGGGCGCGGCGGGCGCATCTCGGTGCGCCGGCTGGTGATCGTGAGGCCGGAGGCCTCGCCGAGCTTCTGCAGCTCGCCCTCGAGCTTCGCGAGCGTGTGCCAGTTGCCCGACACCAGCAGCAGCATCGCGAACTCGTTGCCGAGCGCGGACATGCGGCTCTCGAGCACGTTGCCGCCACACTCGACCACGACGCGTGTCAGGTCGAATACGAGGCCCGTGCGGTCGCTGCCGACGGCACAGATCGCGATGAGTTGCTTCATGGGATGATTGTCGCGCAGTGTAGCGGGGTGGATCCGCCGCGTACATTGCGGCCTCGGGTGCGCCTTCCCCCCGTGGCGCCGGTTCAGTAGGATCCCGGGTCTTCGCAACCGGACGGAACATGTACAAGGGCAGCATCCCGGCACTCGTCACGCCCATGCGCGATGACGGCTCCGTCGACCTCGACGCCTGGGACCGACTGCTTGATCTCCACCTGGACGCAGGCACGGACGGCGTCGTGGTCGGCGGAACGACCGGCGAGTCGCCGACGATCTCGAGCGAGGAACTGGCCACGCTCATCGGGCGCGCGCGCAATCGGCTTGCCGGGCGCATTCCCGTCATCGCGGGCAGCGGGGGAAATTCGACGGCGAAGAGCGTCTCATTGTCGCGAGCAGCGGTCGATGCAGGAGCCGATGCGCTGCTGGTCGTGACGCCGTATTACAACCGGCCCACGCAGGAAGGCCTGTACCGGCATTTCAGCGCGATTGCGGATGCGGCCGGCGCACCGGTGATCCTCTACAACGTGCCGTCGCGCACCGCCTGCGATCTGCTTCCCGAGACCGTGGCGCGGCTGTCGGAGCACCCGCGCATCATCGGGATCAAGGAGGCCACCGGCGACGTGGCCCGCGGCCAGGCCGTGTTGCGTCTTTGCCGCCCGGGATTCCTGCTCTTGAGCGGTGACGACCCGACCGCGGTCGACCTGATGCGCATCGGCGCACGCGGCGTGATATCCGTGACCGCGAACGTCGCGGCGCGCGCGATGCACGAGATCTGCGCGGCGGCGCTGGCTGGCCGCCACGACGAAGCCGCGGCGATGGATGACCGCATCGCACGCCTGCACCGGGCGCTGTTCGTGGAGCCAAATCCGATTCCCGTGAAATGGGCCGTGCATCGAATGGGGCTCATCAGCCGCGGCATCCGCCTGCCGCTGACGCCGCTGACCGAGGCGCTCCGCGCGCCGCTCGAGGCGGTGATGGACGAGGCCGGTGTCGCGCTCGTGTGAAGGTCGCCCTGGCCGATTTCGCTGCGTTGCCGGGCTGATGCCTTCCGTGTAGGCTTCGCAGCCCTTCCAGCCGGAGAGGTGGCCGAGCGGTCGAAGGCGCTGGACTGGAAATTCAGTAATACCCTAAAGGTATTCGTGGGTTCGAATCCCACCCTCTCCGCCAATCTGAAGAATCAAAGGGGACAGCTTTATTTTCTGAAGCGCCGGCGTCGCGGTCGCCGCTGAAGAGGGGAGCGAGCTATCGTCCCCGTTCGCCGAGAACCGGTCGCTGAGTCGCGGTTGTGGAAAATAGATCCGTCCATCTTCCTGGTGCTTTCCTGGCGGCGCTCTTGCTGACGGCGTGCGCAGAGCCGCGGCCGGTCGTGCTGCAGGGCGAAGCCATGGGCACGACGTGGTCGGTGACGCTCGACGAGCGGCCCCCGAACGCGGACCTGGCGCGGGTCGACGCGGCGGTGAGGCGCGTGCTCGACGAGGTCGATGCGTCGCTCTCGACCTGGAACCCGGCCTCGGAGATATCCAGTTTCAATCGGCATATGGGACACGACTGGGTGCCACTCTCCGCTGCATTGCACACGGTCCTCGCGGGTGCGCGCACCGTCAGCGCGCAATCCGGCGGCGCGTTCGACGTCACGGTCGCGCCGCTGGTCACGCTCTGGGGATTCGGACCCGCTGAGCCCGCGCAATCCAGGCGGCCCGCGACAGAGCAGGTCGATTCCGCGCTGGCTCGCGTCGGCTTCGACAAGCTCGAGCTGCGCGAGCAGCCCGTCGCGGCGCGCAAGCTCGTTGCAGGTCTCGAGCTCGACGTGAATGCGATCGCACCGGGCTACGCAGTCGACCGGATCAGCGACGGGCTGGCGGCGCTGGGCTATGCGGATCACATCGTCGAGATCGGCGGCGAGGTGCGCTGCCGCGGTCGCGGTCCGAACGGCCGGCTCTGGCGCATCGCGATCGAAAAGCCGCAGCAGGGCGCGCGTGCCGTGCAGGCGGTCGTCGCGCTCGACGATCTCGGCATCTCCACCTCGGGCGACTATCGCGACTTCCGCATCGTCGACGGGCAGCGCATCCCGCACACGATCGATCCACGCAGCGGCACGCCGGTCGCGCACGGCCTCGCCTCGGTGAGCGTCGTTCACGAGTCCGTGATGCTCGCGGACGCCTATGCCACGGCGCTCATGGTGTTGGGCCCGGAAGCCGGTCGCGCGCTTGCCGAGCGGCTGGGGCTGCCGGCACTGTTCGTCGAACGCACCGGCGACGGATTCGCCGAGCGCGCTACTTCACATTTCGAGCGACTGCGTACTCATGGCGATGCATTGCCGCCGAGTGCACACAATTGAACACTCGACCGGGTCGCGACGTGCCTGACCGGTTGCGCGGTGGCTATCATCGGCGCATGACGGAACCGTTCGATCGGCTGCGTCGTCGACCATTGCTCGCACCGCTGCTGCTGCCGCTGCTGGTATTGCTGGCAGCGGGCGCCGGGATCTACTGGCTGGGCAGCTGGGCACGCACGACGGTGGTGGTCCTCGTCCGCCACGCCGAGCCCCAGCCGACGACGAGCGGCGATCCCGACCTCAGCATCGCGGGCGAGCGGCGGGTCGCAGCGCTCGGTGAATTCCTCGCCGACCTGTTCGTCGCCGGGCAAGTCGATCATCTTTATGCGGCCGACACGCGCCGCGCGCAGCAGACCGCGGCGCCGGTGGCGAACCAGTTCGGGCTGCCGATCAACCTGCTCGCGAGCAACGACTGGCCGACGCTTGCGCGACGCATCAAGTCGGAACATCGCGGCGAGACCGTCGTAGTCGTCGGGTACTCGAGCACCATGCCCGTGGTGCTGGAGCAGCTGGCCGAAGCGAAAGTAGCGATTGCAGAAGACGAGTTCGACTCGGTGTTCGTGGTCGTGATACCGAGCCCCGGCGACCCGCGAGTCCTCAGGCTGCATTACGGCGCCAGGAGTGAGCCCACCGCGACCGCGGAGGCCAAGTGATGAAGGTCCTTAGAAAGGATCCGTAACCTATTGTTCTTGATTGCGATTAGCTAGGCCTTTGCACCGGCGGCGATGGCCGACTTCACGAAGGCCTCGTGGGCGCCGATACGCAGGTCGGCGAGTACCGAGTCGCGGATCTGTCCATCCTTGCCGATCAGATAGGTGCCGCGCCGCACGCCGAGACCGAGCGGCCCGTCGAGGCCGTAAGCCTTCACGACCGTCTTGTCGGGGTCCGAGAGCAGCGTGAAGTTGAGCGAGTGTTTTTCCGCGAACCGCTGGTGCGAATCCGTGTCCTGCGGGCTCACGCCGACGACGCGCAGCCCCGCCCTGAGCAGGTCCTGATGCAGGTCGCGGAAACTGCAGGCTTCCTTCGTGCAGCCGGGCGTGAAATCGGCCGGGTAGAAGTAGAGGATCAGCGGTCCGTCCTTCAGCAGCCCGGACAGGGTGCGCTTGCGGCCGGTCTGGTCCACGAGCTCAAAGTCCGGTGCCACGCTGCCTTTTTCGAGCATCGCTCAGCTCCCGGCGCGCGTTACGGCGCCTGAATAGTCGTCTTCCATCACGAAGTAACCCGAGTCGACGAGGCCGCAGCTCCGGTACGTCTGCTGCGCCCGCGCATTGTCGCGCTCCACGCAGAGCCGCACACCACAGACCTCCGGCTGCGAGCGCGCGATCTCCCGCAGATGTTCGAACAGCCGGCGGAACACGCCCCGGCCCCGGGCGTCCGGCGCAACGTACACGCTCTGGAGCCACCAGAAGCAACCGTTGCGCCAGTCGCTCCACTCGTAGGTGTGCATGATCTGGCCCACGACCCGGCCATCGGCGACCGCGACGAAGTAGCGACCCTTGCTGCGGTCGGCGAGCGCCGCAGCGACGCCCTCGCGTACGATCTCGGGATCGAGCAGGCGGTTCTCGGTCTCCAGGGCCATGGCGGCGTTGTTGGCCGCGATGCTGTCGATATCTGCCGTGGTGGCGTCCCGGATCGTGATCTCCATCGTCGAATCATACCGTGGGCGCACCGCGGGCCCGCCAGTTGCCCCCCGGGAGCCCGGTGCTACAATGCGCGCCCTCGCGTGGGGCGGTAGCTCAGCTGGGAGAGCGCCGCGTTCGCAATGCGGAGGTCGAGGGTTCGATCCCCTTCCGCTCCACCAATCTCACAAGCCCGGAGTCCTTCCGGGTTTTTTATTTTCCCGCTCCGTGCCACTGCTGGCCCGCCTGCGCAAGCCTCCAATCGGCGCTCGGCCATTTGTCACCCGTCATCATCGGGAGGAAACTGCCCGTCACCGAACTCGAGTCCGCCCGGGCCACCGGCCGATCGAGAAAGGCCGGGCAGGTCGAGGCGCGATGGAGGAAAGAGGTTATGAGACGTCTGGCTCTTCTCGCACTGGCGGCGGCCGGCCTCCAGGCCGGCGGGGCCGCGCAGGCCCAGCACGACCACACCCACGCGCATCCAGTCGAGCAGCTGGGCTCGGTGAACTTTCCCAACTCGTGTCGCAGCGAGGCACAGGAGGACTTCCTGCGCGGCCTCGCATTGCTGCACTCATTCGGCTACGAGGAGGCGCGCCGCTCGTTCGTGGCGGCGGCGGCGACGGACCCGCGCTGCGCGATCGCCCAGTGGGGCGTCGCGATGACCTACTACCACCCGATCTGGGCGCCGCCGACGTCGGATGAGCTCGCGGCGGGTGCCGTGGCGTCAGCGAAGGCCGCCGGCACGCCGGCCGGGACCGATCGCGAGCGCGCCTACGTCGACGCGATCGGCGTCTTCTACCGCGATGCGGGCAAGCTCGATCACAAGACCCGCGCGCTCGCCTATGAGCAGGCGATGGCGAGGCTCGCCGCGCGCTTCCCCGACGACCACGAGGCGGCGATCTTCCACGCGCTTGCGATCCTCGGGAACTCGCCGATCACCGACAAGACCTTCGCCGGTCAGAAGCGCGCCGCGGCCATCCTCAATGGCCTCCTGCCGGTCGAACCGGAGCACCCGGGGATCGCGCACTACCTGATTCACTCCTACGACTACCCGCAGCTCGCGGAGCTCGCGCTCGACGCCGCGCGCGCCTACGCGAAGATCGCGCCCGACTCGCCCCACGCTCTGCACATGCCGTCTCACATTTTTACCCGCCTTGGCATGTGGGATGACTCGATCGCCTCGAACCTGGACTCGGCGCGCGTCGCGCGCGAGCTGGTGGCGAAGCACCATTCGGGCGCCGAGAGCTTCGACGCCCTGCATGCGCTCGACTACCTGGAGTACGCGTATCTTCAGACGGCGCAGGACGAAAAGGCGCGCGCGGTGGTCGGTGAGATCGCGCGGGTCGAGAAACTCGACGAGCCCAACTTCGCCGCGGGCTACGCCCTTGCCGCGGTGCCGGCGCGCTGGGCGCTCGAGCGCCGGGACTGGGCGGCGGCCAGGGCCCTCACGGTCACGCCGCCGAGCTTCCCGTGGGCGAAGCTGCCCTACGCCGAGGCGATCACTCACTTCGCGCGTGCGGTGGGCGCGGCACGCCTGAAGGACGTCGCGACCGCGCGGGCGGCGCTCGCTGCGGCTCGAGGAAATCAAGGCCGGTCTCGCGCAGGGCCCGCCGGGCCCCTACGACTGGGCGTCACAGGTCGAGGTGCAGCGGCTGGCGGCCGCCGGCTGGCTCGCGCGCGCGGAAGGGGCTGACGAGCAGGCCCTCCGCCACCTGCGTGCCGCGGCGGCCCTGGAGGACTCCAAGGACAAGCACCCGGTGACGCCGGGCTCAGTGCTGCCGGCACGTGAGCAGCTCGCCGACCTGCTGGCGGAGCTGGGGCGGGCAGAGGAGGCGCTCGCGGAGTACGAGGCGACGCTCGAGGTTACGCCGCGCCGTTTCCGCAGCCTCGCCGGTGCCGCCGCAGCGGCGCGCACCGCGGGCGAGACGGAGAAGGCGGAGAGATACGCCGGCGAGCTCCTTACGCTTACTTCGGATGGCGACGGCCGACGACCGGAGCTCGCGGCCGCTGCACGATAGCCCCAATGGCCGAAGCGCCGGAAGGCGTGACCGTTCGATCGCCCGAAGGGTCGGTCGTCGACACGCGCCACTGGCACGTGCTCGACGACGGCCGCGTGCAATGCGACGTGTGCCCGCGCGCCTGCAAGCTGCGCGACGGCCAGCGCGGCCTGTGCTTCGTGCGCGGCGCGGAAGAGGGTCGCATCAAGCTCTTCAGCTACGGCCGCTCGAGCGGCTTTTGCGTCGATCCCATCGAGAAGAAGCCGCTGAATCATTTCCTGCCCGGAACGAGCGTGCTTTCGTTCGGCACGGCCGGATGCAACCTGGCGTGCAAGTTCTGTTTCCATCCTGACACGCTCGTTGCGACGGTTGGCGGGATGCGGCGCATTGCGGACCTGTTTGAAGCCTGCGCAGAGAAAGTGGCGCACCACGACGGCTCGATTGGCTTCCCCTCGGGCGTCGAAGTGTGGACCCGGATGGCGCAGCGTGCGCGCGTCGCGAAAGTGTTCGCGCACGAGTACTCGGGAGAGCTGCTTTCGCTCAAGGCGAGCTGCTGCCCACCTCTTCTTCTGACACCGAACCACAAGGTGTTCGCTGTGGATCGCCTCAGCATCGGGGAGGTGCGTCAGGTTACGGCTGAACAGCTCACGACCGATCACTACCTGGTGATTCCGAAGAGGGGAGCCAACAGCGCTCGAATCCACGTCCAAGAGCTTCGCGACACAGGTGAGTGCTTTCTTGCTCCTGTTCGCCACATCGAGCGCGTCGCGTACGAGGGACCGGTCTACAACCTCGAAGTCGATGATCCGGATCACTCCTACCTCGCACCGTTCCTTGCCGTGTCGAACTGCCAAAATTGGGACATGTCGAAGTCACGCGAGATGGACACGCTCGCCGAGAGCGCCAGTCCGGAAGACCTCGCGTGCGCCGCGGAGCGGCTCGGCTGCGCGAGCATGGCGTTCACGTACAACGATCCCGTCGTGTTCATGGAGTACGCGATCGACACGGCGCAGGCATGCCACGAACGGGGCATCAGGAGCGTCGCCGTGACCGCCGGCTACATGTGCGCCGAGCCACGCGCCGAGTTCTATCGTTACATGGATGCGGCCAACGTCGATCTCAAGGCATTCACCGAGCGCTTCTACTACAAGGTCTGCGGCGGCGCGCTCGCGCCCGTGCTCGAGACGCTCGAATACCTGAAGCACGAGACGCGCGTGTGGTTCGAGATCACGACGCTGCTCATTCCGGGCGAGAACGATTCCGACGCAGAGATCGACGAGATGACGCGCTGGATCGCGGAGAAGCTCGGAGTCGACGTGCCGCTGCATTTCACGGCGTTCCATCCGGACTGGAAGATGCTCGACAAGCCGCCTACGCCGCCAGCGACGCTCACGCGCGCGCGGCGCATCGCGCTCGCGAACGGCCTGCGCTATGTCTACACGGGCAACGTGCACGACAGGGAAGGGGGCAGTACGTACTGCCCCGGCTGCGGGACGCGCGTGATCGAACGCGACTGGTATGAGCTCGGCGCCTGGCGGCTCACCGATTCCGGCCGATGCACGAAGTGCGCCACGCAGATTCCCGGCGTGTTCGCAGGCCGCCCCGGAGCCTGGGGCGCGCGTCGCTTGCGCGTGACGGTCCCGCGTTTGTCGCCTGCACCATCTCAGCGCTGGGACTCGTAGATCTTTCGAACCGATTCCATCGTGTCCGCTTCTTCGATCCGCTTGTCCGGCCGGTAGCGCTTCACGCGCGCCAGGCGCAGCGCCAGGCCGCCCGGATACCGGGGACTCGCCTGCAGATCGCTGAACGCAATCTCGACCACGAGCTCCGGGCGGACATGGACGGTCCATTGATCGCGTCGAACCTCGCGTGCGAGGAACTCCCTTGTCTGCCATTCGAGCATGGCATCCGTGAGACCCTTGAAGGTCTTGCCGAGCATGACGTACTCACCCGTGGCGGGATCGAGCGCGCCGAGATGCAGATTGGAAAGCTTGCCGGCGCGGCGGCCGTGGCCCCACTCGGCCGCGAGCACGACCAGGTCGAGCGTATGCGCCCGCTTGATCTTGAGCCAGCTCGCGCCACGATTGCCGGCTTCGTACGGGGCATCCAGCGATTTCGCCATCACGCCTTCGTGACCCGCCGCGAGCGCCGCCTCGTAGAACGCCTGGGCTTGCGCCTCGGAGGAGGTGACCAGCCGCGGAATCTGCAACGCATCCGGCACCGCTTTCGCGAGTGCGTCGAACCGTTCGCGGGCCGGCCGGTCGGCGATACTGACTCCGTCGAGTCGCAGGCAGTCGAAGAAGAATGCCTTCATCGGCAACTCTGCGCGCAGCGTCTCGACGTCGAGCTTGCGGCCGAAGCGACGCATGGTGGTCTGAAACGGATGCGGCCGTCCTGACGCGTTGAACGCGATCGCCTCGCCGTCGAGGATCAGGTCGCGCACGGGCAGTGCCCGCACGACCTCGGCGATCTCGGGTACTGCCGCCGTGACCTCGTTCAGATTGCGCGTGTAGATGCGCACCGTGTCGGCGGATCTGTGCACCTGGATGCGGGCGCCATCCATCTTCCACTCGAACGCCACATCGCCGGTGAGCTGCCGCAACGCCTCGGCGGTATCGGTGGCCGTCTGCGCGAGCATCGGCGCGACCGGGGACAGGACCTCGAGCTGGAACCGACCGAGACCCGCCGCTCCTTCGAGCAGCGCGACGCGCGCCACGGCACCGATACTCTTCGAATACATCGCGGCACGGCGCACCTGTGCGACGGGCAGTTCCGCCGCAGAGGCGATGGCGTCGATCATCACACCGGCGAGCGCGCCCTGGCGAAGCTCGCCGAGCAGCAGCCGCATGAGAAACTCCCGCTCAGCGACGGTGGCGAGGGAGAACAGCTCGCGCAGCGCGGCGGATCGGCGGGCCGTTACGCCCGTACCGCGAGTTGCTGCGATCTCGCCGAGGCGCCGGTCGACGTCGACGATGGACAACGTGGGGTCGGATGCCGGCGAACCGGCCGCCGCAGCCTGCAGCACCGCGTAGCCGATACCGAAACGTCCTTGTGGCGTTTCACCGGAAAGATACTGGACGCCGATTTCGATCTCGCCCGGCTCGAGGGCGCGCAGGCACGCGGCCAGCTCTCGGACCTTCGCAAGTCGGGCCGACGTGGCGCTCACACGCTGCGACGTTTCGACAAGCCTGGCGAGCAGGGTCACCGCGCTATGCCCATGAACCGATGGATACCATGGCCTCGCTCGCTCGCAAGGCGTATATGTCCGCATCATGCGCCCGGTGCATCAGCATGCAAGGATCCGGCCGCCCGCCGTCGCCGGTTCGTTCTATCCACGTGAGGCCGACAAGTTGCGCGACGCGGTTGGCGGGTATCTGCGCGCGGCGCCCGCGCACGAGCTGCCTGCGGCGCCCAAGGCATGGATCGTTCCTCACGCGGGGTATGTGTACTCGGGCCCGGTCGCGGCGTCGGCCTACGCGTTGCTGCAGGCGCAGGGCAGGGGGGTGCGGCGTGTCGTGCTGATCGGTCCAAGTCACCGGGTGCCGCTCGACGGCATCGCCGTGCCCGAGGCGGACGCCTTCGAGACGCCCCTGGGCACGGTACCGATCGATGGTGAGATGAAGGCGGCGCTGCTGAGGCGCGGCGACGTCGTGGAATCCGACTGGCCCCACGCGCTGGAGCACTCACTCGAAGTGCAGTTGCCCTTCCTGCAGGCGATCCTCGCGGACTTCACGGTGCTGCCGCTCGTCGCAGGCTCGGCCTCTCCTCGGTACGTGGCTTCCGTACTCGAGGAGGTCTGGGAAGGCCCCGAGACAGTCGTCGTGGTGAGCTCCGATCTGAGCCACTACCACCGCTACGAGATCGCGCGGATGATCGACGGCGAAACCAGCGATGCGATCCGCCGCTGCGCCACGGACCTGTCCTCCGAACAGGCCTGCGGTGCGGTCGGGATCAACGGGCTCCTGCATGTCGCACGCGCACGCGGCCTCGAGGTCACCGAGATCGCGCGCTGCAATTCGGGCGATACGGCCGGTGACCGCGCACGGGTCGTCGGTTACGGCGCGTTCGCGATCCATGAAGCCGCGCAGGCGTGAGCTTTCACTTCCTGCGTTCCCGCACGTACACTTCGGGACCGCGCGCCCCCGTAGCTCAGTGGATAGAGCGACCGCCTCCTAAGCGGTAGGTCGTCGGTTCAACTCCGGCCGGGGGCGCCAATCTAAAAAGCCTATAAGACAAGGCGAAAAGAGGCAAAACTGGACACTGGAAATTGACCCAAAAAGAACCCCAAAAACCAACTTCCCACACTTTTCCCACAGTGCCCTGCTTACCAGAGCATCCGTCGTCGAGGCGGCCCGCCAGCACGCAGCCAGGGCGGGCGACGTGACCGCCGAGACTGCGGCGCTGATGGAACTCGCACGACTCCGCGAAGCGTACCGGGCCGCAGAGGCCGCACAAGCCGCGCAGATCGCATAACGTTGCGCCGCGCTGACTGCGGCCAATTGTGATTCAGCTCAAGCCTCTGGCCGCCGATCGCGAATTGAGTCAGTCGGACCGACGCCGATCGTCGAAGTGCCGATACTTGCACTTGCAGGTCGCAGGGCGATCACAAGTCTTGAGCGGCAGCGGCGGGACATCCGCCGACAATAAGCGCAAGTTCGCGAGTGACCGTGCGGCGTCGCATGCATCGTCGTCTGCGATGACCTCCGCGCCGCTGTACTTCTTCCTTCGCTTCCATTCGGAACCGACCCAGTTCTGCATCGTCCGAAACGCGACGTACCACGGCGATAGCCGCTCGACTCTGTTGGCTGCCATTTGCCCCTGGAAGCGGGCTTCGTTCTTTTTCTGCCCGATCTAATCCTTACACAAAGAAAGATCCTCGTCGGCAATGAAGCTACATAATGGGGAGGTAAATCGTTGCCGTGACGGCGGCAGCGGCGAGGATCGACGCATTGAAAGACAGTCCGGGTACGCCGTCGGTCGGTCCTCTATAACGGCCGGCGGGGCTGAAGCATCGGACGACTGCTTTCGACCCAACACGGTTCATTCCCGTTCCCGCCGTTGAAATCGCGCTTGCATAATCCCGTGAGCCAAAAGTTCGGGTGGGGGAGCATATGAATTGGCAAGCGCTTGGCACGATCGCCGAAATCATCGGCGCGTTGGTTGTGGTTGTTACAGTCATGTACCTCGCGATTCAAACGAGGCAACACACACTGGCAGTTCAAGCCTCAGTGAGGCAAGCGATGCTTTCAGACGATCTCGCGCTATTGTTCAAATCGATGGACTTCCCGTTTACGGCTTTGCCAACGTACGGAAAAAGAGAGCTATCTGATGACCAAGTGCATCAGCTCACCACTTGGTTGATGGCCCTCATGAGGACGCGCGAAAACTATTGGCTGCAGTATCGAAGCGGCGGCATCGATGAAGCGACTTGGGACACATATCGGGTGCCCTTACTTCTCTCACTCGCGAGTCAACCAGGGAGATCGCTCTGGAATAATCTTTCCTCCATGGGAGTGCTCAATGCGGGATTTGTGAATGCTATCAACCGGCATTTTGAAGATGCTCCCGCGCCAAAAAAAACATACCGCGCGAGAGCTTATCGGCCTCGACGAAGATAGGGGTTGATTGGGCCGGTATGCTGATCGGGTACTCACCGGGGCAGCTCGTCGGCGCAGCACGGCGCACGTTTGCCGCATGGACAAGCTACAGCGGGCGGGCCGGGACTTTGGGATGCGGCTGGTGGCGAAGCACGGGCTGCACGGGGCGGCGCGGGTGCTGCGGGCGTTGGCGGATGAATTGGACAGGCTGACGGCCGTCTGACGAGGGGCGGGCGACCAAGACCGCCTCCCTTTTCTCGTCGCACTGGTTGGACGTCAAGGCGCAAAGGACTCCAACCTTTTGACATCCCGTCGGTATTTATGGATGGATGTTTAGCCGGTCTTGAGCCGGATATCGGATGAGGTGTCGCAGGATGCGCTCTCGGGCAGGTCAACGTGTGCCGGTCTGGCTTCAGATGATCGTCGTGGTGGTCTGCGCCACGGCGATGGTCATCGCGGCGGACGCCGCCGAGGACTACTGCGGCGAAACCACCGCAAAGTGCATCGTGGCCATCGGCAAGGGCTGACCGGCTCGTTCGCGTCCCTTCACGAGCACGACCACCAGCCTCGCACAAACAAAAAACCCGGCGCGGTGTGACCAATCAGACGAGAGAAACTTGGCACAGTTTTGGCACAGTACCGAGCAAAAACAGGCATTGCGGACAGCAACGGACAGCAGGCCCGATCTATAGGAATCAGCAGTTTAGTGCTGTGGGTTGTTGCGCAAACTGTGCCCGGATCGACTCCTAAGCGGTAGGTCGTCGGTTCAACTCCGGCCGGGGGCGCCAATCAAAAAGACAATATAACACGGCAAAAATACTCAAAACGGGGACTCATGAGCTTAGATCTACCGTGTACCACTTCCCCATTTCGATGCTGCGGGTCTCGGATACAGCGGACCCGACACCGAATCGTACGCCATACGCGTGCTCGATGGCCGAAAGCGCTCGACGAAAGTAGTTTTCGCTGACCTGCTGAAGTTGGCCGTGCGAAATTGGTACAGGCTGATCAGCGGGCACATAAAGTTCAATGGCACCGGTCCCAGCTTGCTTGACCTCCACGAAATGTGCGCGACGCGGCTCTCCTTCGATGTCAAGTTCGAAATGGAGCCGAGCGCTCACATGGTCGTCACCGATAATTTCGAAATCCGTGCGGGCCCAATGCGGATCGTCCCCGGGACCAGCTTCCTGGCTTCGAATGTCCGCCTTAACGAAGTGCAGTGCGGCCTGACCCATACAACCCTCCATGACCTAACTTGCGCTCGGCGCTTCCGTCAACCCAAGCGACGCCAGGCCCGCGTTTCGATCATAACTGCGGGCCAGCATAGCGCCGGCGACAGCGACATAAGCTGGCGAAGCGCGTGAAGTGCATCACAGTTTTTAGAAGACCCCGGTCAGCGGAGAAGGACACGGATAGCAGAATGTCCCTTCTTGCCGATTTCGGCCGGTTCACGGGGCTGTTGCTCTCATACGTACGCGCGCCCGCCAATCCCCGGGCCGCATCGCGGGCGGGCGAAGCTGCCGCTTGCCCAGCCCCAGTGCCGTGCCCGCATACGCTTTCCGTGTAGCTCCAATCTGTGGAATACGTCACAGATTCGCGCAGCCGGCAGCGTGTGAAAGTCCACATAATCCCAACTACTCGAAATGTCGTCGCCGGCTTGCTGCGGGGGCTTCGCGGTGGTTGTCGAATCGGCAAGTCGCTGGGGCGGCGACTCAAGGCCGGCACTCTCGATTGGGTGCCGGCCTATTTGTCTCTGATGCGGCCGCGAATCGAGTAACAGCTGGGCTAGCTGGCTCACTCGCGTGCCAGCACAAGCTCGAGCACGCCTGGCCTGCGCTTGATCTGCTTAAGGCCGGACTCCGCCGGATTCGCGATGAGCTCGACCGAATCGACACCGCGGCGCGATCGGGCCGGCGCGTGAACTGACCAGGGCGCGGCCGCCTCTCTGACTGGACGGCCAGAAGAACGGTTCAATCAATGGGCGACCGGGCGGTCCAGGTCCTCTTCGATGAAGCGCATCACAGCCTCCAGCAACGCCTCGCGCGGATAGTCGTTCTGGTCGGTGATCGAGCGGCTAATGACCGCGTGAGACCGGTTCACTGGCACGACGGTGGCCCAGTGATCGGCGTTGAGGAAACCGATCAAGGTACTGCCCGGAATGATCTGGTCGGAGTAGATGACCTGGCTGTCATTGCGCCAGTCGATCTCACCGAGCTGCCTGAACGACTTCTTGATCACCCGCGAGATCCGATCCGGTGTTGGCAGCGTTACAAGCGAGTAGTAGCGAAGCCCCGGTGGCAAGGGGTTCTGCGCCATCCAGGCTCTGCGGACGTCCGGACGCAGGCTCGCGACGGCTCCCCCGTCCCCCTTGTCGCAATCCGCGCCAGGCCAGTGTCGGAGTAGCTCGGCTTGCTGCTGCTCCGCGTCATTGGCCAACGCGGAGCCGCCCACGGCGCCGGACGCGCTCAGGACCGCGGCCACACGGTCGCGGATCTCGGGGTAGCGGACGACGGCTTCCAGGATGTCCGGCGCGCCCTTGGAATAGCCGACGAGCACCAGCCGGGGCGGACCGGACTGCGCCGGCAGGGCCATGATCGCGTCACGGATCTGCCGCGCGTTGGTTTCTATGCCGGACAGCGCATCGACCTCGATCGAGACCTGGTCGTAGTCGTATTTTCGGACATGGGCCGCCGCGCTCCCGGGCGGTTCGAGCCACTCGGCAAAGCAACTGTAGCCAATGCCGGGCACGACAGCCGCCACCAGCCGCCGCCGGGACTGCCCCAGCGGCACCGGTTCTCCCGTGCCGGCGGGTTCATGGCTCACCGGACTCAAGGCCTCCTCGCACGGACGGTAATCCGGCAGAGCGGTTCCGTGCTGCTGCAGGACAGCACAGTAGATCTCCCTGAAGCGCCCGCGCGCATCGATCACGCCCTCGGGGACCTCGACCGTGTAGCTGTCCACCGGTGGTGGTGTCGTGGCGCAGGCTCCGAGCAGGAGCGTGATCACGCCACCGATTCGACTAGTCGCCCGCATTGCCCACGTCCCTTACCGCCTCGGTCGCAGGCTCCTGCAGGATCGGCTCCCAGTCCAGAACCTCCACGTCGGCGAACGTCCGTGGCCGCGTGCTGAGGAAAAGAGCGACCCGCCGCCCGTCGGTGAAGTAGCGGCCGCCGCCCGGCAGGGGCCTCGGCCTGATCGGCCGCGACGGCACCGACTCCGCTCACGAATGCGAGCTTCTCGAGGCCTCCCGAATACATGAAGTCGTGAATCAAGTCGTTGCGGACCTCGTCTACGTCGGCATGCAGGCGCACGCCCTGCGCGGCCTCCGCAGGGAATCTCCCTCCGATCGGCCGCCCGGCCTGCGCCACGAACACCATCTCGCCGCGATAGTTGAGAGGCGCGCGCCAGATCCGCAGCCAGCTTGTCGATGCGCCGGCCTGTGCACGCCTGCGGACGGTCAGGTCCGCCTTTCGACCAAACAACCGCTGTGACGCGTCTGCCGCCGACTGATCGCGCCGATAACCACGTCGGTTCATGGCGGCGGCGATGTCATCGAGATGTCCGATCAGCACGACATTGATCGGCTCGCCGTCGCGGCCGTCGATCGTCGTTGCGCAACAAGGCAAACCTGCGAGCGCATGGCGCAGCGCATCGAGATCCTCGAAGTTGGCGATTTCCGTGGCGGGGTATTGATGAACCACCTCCTTGGCGCCCGCCATGTCGCCGGGCACCGGCAGAAACAGCGTGAAGGGAATCATCATCCTGCTGCCAAGCAGATCGACAGTAAGCAGCTTTGTTACGGGCTGGGGGTTGGTAAACAGGATTCCGCTGCTCGTGCCACGCACCGGAATCGGATTGGGGAACGCAAGCTGGTTGAAGTGCTCGTCGATCCGCGCATTGGTTCGGCGCGACAGCAGAGCCGTGCGCCGACCAGGCCACTTCGAGTGGCGAGAAGTAATCCGGATCCGCGCCGGAACGCAGCAGCCAGAGCACAGACTCAGTGTCGTTGGTGACTTCGATCCAGACGGGCTGCACCCCATCAGCGGTCACGTCCCGCCCGAGCATGCGAACGCAGTCCTCCGGGCCAAGCACTGCGGCACTGACCCGTACGCCCGGTTTTGCTTCCGTGACGGCCCGGCTGCGCAATGGCGTATCGCCCGTGTCGATCGGCACCGTCCAGGTGGCGCAACCGGAAAGAACGATCAGCGTGCAGGCCAGGCACGTAAGGCTGCCGCTTGCGCGAGAGCGTGCGGCGAGAGAGCTCATGGCTCGTCTGCCTCAATCTCAATCGCCGGTTTCAGGAACCCTCGTTCGAAGGGTTGCCACGGAAGCACCTCGATCGCGGTCAGCGACGTCGGCGTACTGTCGAACAGCAGGACGCTCCGCATGCCGGCTGTGTAGTAGGGGTCGGTCGTCAGGTTCTCACGTGGAGCGCTCTTCGGCGCCGCACCGACGCCCTTGACCAGGCCGATGGCTCGAAGACCCTGCGAGTAGACGAGATCTTCCATCAGGGCCCTGGCGGCCTCGTCCACGTCGGGATCGATCTTGTGCGTCGTGAATGTCGACGAATGGATGGTTAGACGGCTGCCGATGTCGCGGCTGATCTGGCCTACCCAGACGGGCTTGCCGTGGTAGAGCATCGGGCTCCGCCAGAGGCGCAGATGATTGCGCTGATGGATATTGTCGCGCGCCTTCTGCAGCGCGACGTCCTGCGGCCGGCCAAACAGGTACAGGTTGCTGATCGGCGCGTACGGGTATCGCTCCCGCGACATAGCGGAACTCATCATCCGCATCACCGAACCCTTCCAGGTCACTTCCGTCGGGCTCCAGCCGCGGCGCACCAGCGCAGGGAAGGCGTCCTCGATACCGCCGATGATGACGAGGTTGAGCGGGTCGCCGTTGCGCGAGCCGTCCTCGTTGGTGGCGCAACACGGAAGCGCTTCCAGCGCCGCCGTGAATTCCTTGTCGCTTGTGAAATTGACGACGCTGCCGCCCGGCGCAACGTAGTCGCGCTCGAAGACCCGGCTCTCCTTGTAGTCGGTCCGCAGGCCGGGGACCGGAGCCAGGAAGGAAAAGCTGCGGCTACGCCGGTCCGCGAACAAGTCGATCTGCAGGAGCTTCACGCCCTCATGCAGGTTCGTGAGGACGAAGCCCGACACCGTTCCTCCGGGAGGAACAGGATTCCGGAAGGCCAGTTGGCTGAAACGGCGATCCAGCTCCTCGAGCTTGCGGGCCGAGCCGCGCAGCGCCATTGCTTCGGCCGCTTCCGATGCAGGGAAGAAATTGGGGTCGAGCCCGGCGAACATCAACCAGTAGGGGACGTCCTCGTTGTTCTCGACCTCGATCCAGACCGGCTGGATCAACTTGTCGGCCAGCGGCGACCCGTACACCGCGTTGCTTTCGTCGGACGACAGGGCTGCGGCGGAAACACGGACCTCACCGAGGGTTCCGGACTGAGCGCGCTCGAGATATCCGGGGTGGTCTCGCGCGTCTTGCGCGACAGAGGTCGAGCCGCCGAACATCCGGATGGCGACGATCGCGGTGACCATAACCCGCGTTACAGTCGAGCGCATGGATGAGTGCCTCCTCGGGCTCTCGCATGGCTATCCTAGCCGAACACGTTGCTGACCGCCGACTTACCCACATCGATGACGCGTTAACAAAGACCAGAACCGGAGGCGCGGAACAGATCGTTCAGTTCACGTGGCGAGCAGCACCACGACCATGCCCCACAGCGTCAGGAGGGTGTTGCTGACGGCGTAAGGTACCGTGTAGCCCAGCATCGGTACGTTGCTCTTTGCCTTCTCCCCGACCATTCCTACGCTTGCCGTGCTCGTCCGCGCTCCACCACAGCACCCCAGGTTGATGGCCGGATCGAACTTGAAGACGTACTTACCGATGAGCGGGGCGAGCAGCATCGGAACGGAGGTGGCAAACAGACCCCACAGGAACAGGCTGATTCCCGCCTCCCTCAAGCCGGAGAAGAATGTCGGCCCGGAGGTGATACCCACCACCGCAATGAACATGTTGAGGCCCAGCGAGTTCATGAGCCACTGGCTCGGAGCGGGCACACGGCCAAAGGTCGGGTGGACCGAGCGTAACCACCCTATCACCAGTCCCGCGAGCAAGGCCCCGCCCGAGGTGGAAAGAGTGAGCGGCACGGGCCCCAGCTGCAGCTCGATTGCGCCGATCAACCCTCCAATCACGATCCCGAGTCCGACCCAGATCATGTCCGTGACTTCCG
The DNA here is from genome assembly GCA_963834855.1 of uncultured Gammaproteobacteria bacterium. Taxonomy (GTDB): domain Bacteria; phylum Pseudomonadota; class Gammaproteobacteria; order Steroidobacterales; family Steroidobacteraceae; genus DATJKD01. Next base: position 251,309 of record CAWIDH010000035.1, read on the forward strand.
TCGGGCGGTCGGCGTAACCGAGCGCGGCTACGAGCTGATCCGTATTCACGCGGGTGCCAACGATGCGAAGGATGTCGCCCCGATTGACCTTGGTTTCCGGCAGGAGCGGAATCTGTATTCCAACGGCGCCGCGCGTGATACGCGTCGCGAAGACCCCTCGCGCGACACTTCGCTCAGCCAGTTCGCGCAGGGTGAGTCCATCGAACTCCTTACGCGTGATGACCACGTCCACCGCCTCCACAGGCACGTCCAGGAGCTCACGATCGTCGACTTCAGTGGTGCCCGGCAGACGACTCACCACGAACTCCCTCCGGCCCGACACCGCGATGACGTCCCCGGCCCTGAGGACCGCGCTCGGAGTGACGTCGATGATCCGGCCATCGCGGCGGATGCGCTCGACGAAGAGCCGGACGTATTCGGTGCCCTCGACAGACCGGACCTCCCGCTCGGCATCGCCCACGCTCTTGCCGATGATTTGCGCGCCCTCCTGGATCCGGTAGGCGCGCATCTCGACCCGACGCCACGCCGACTGCGTGAGTTCGCCGTCCTGGACGGCCCCAAGCTCGCGCTCGTACCGACGGCACTCCGCCTCGAGATCGACACCCAGCAGCTTCGGGCCCAGCGTCGCCAGGATCCATCCGGTACCGACCGTTCCCCAGATGTACGTGACCGCGTACGCCACGGGGATGTGGTCGATCAGGAGCTTCTTCTCGGCAGACGTCGCCTCCAAGCCGTTGATCGCATCGGTCGCAAGCCCGATCGACGCCGAAATGGTCTGCGATCCCGCATGCAGGCCCGCCGCGAAGCCTGGATCGTAACCAGCCAGCATCGCCGCCAGCATCACCGAGCCGAGCACCAGCAGGCACACGACAACCGCGAACAGGGCCTGCGGCACGCCGTCCTTCGCCACGCCGCGAACGAATTGCGGCCCGACGCCGTAGCCCACCGCGAACAGGAACAGCATGAAGAACACGTACTTCACGTGCGGCGAGATCTCGATACCCAGCTGCCCGACGAGGATGCCGGCAAGCAAGGTCCCGGTGACGCTGCCGAGCGTAAAGCTGCCGAACTTCACGGCACCGATCCAATACCCGAGACCGATCGCGAGGAAGATCGCGAGCTCCGGGTTCTGGCGCAGCGTATCGAAGATGAACCCGATCATGACGCGCTCGCTGCCTTGGGTCGTTCACTCCCCGGGCGGCGATCGACTGCGAGGCGGTCCGGGCGAAGCAGCTTGAGCCCTACGTCGGCGTGGTAACCGTGGATTTCCTTTACGTCGAGAGCCCGCATGAAGGCGATTATCTCGGGCGTTATGACCTGCCCCGGCACCATGATCGGGAAACCGGGCGGATACGGGATCACGAAATTCGCGGACACCAGTTCCGGTCCCTCCCGCAGTCGACGGTCGATCTCTTCTCCCTTGAGCGACAGGTACTCGCAGTCCTGGCCGCGGTAGGCCAGGAAGAACGCCTCGCGCATCCTCCCTTCGCGCGTGGCGCTCTGTGCGGAGTCGCGGAACGCGTCGTGGAAATGGCTGAAGTCGGGCAGGTCCGGCACATCCTCCACCAGCGAGCGAACGCGGCGCTGGAAAGCGGCACGCTCGGATTCGCTCGCACTGCGCAGGCGCTCTTCCGTCACCTCCGCGATGCGTCCGAGCGTCTCGATCAGGTAGGCGGAGGAGCTGCGGGTGTTGTTGATGTTCGACTGCAACAACACCGTATTGCGCGACGTCTTGTTGAGCTGGATGTCCCACTTGTCGGCGAGCTCCAGCTTGAACTGCGTCCCGTCGTAACCCGCCAGACCGCAGGCCAGGGTCAACCGCGAGGGGTCGAGGAAGAACTCATCCTCGCGCACCGCATCGAGCGCCCTACGCCAGAGGTCTGGCCCCTCGTAGTCCTCAAAGCCGCTCCCGCGATACTCAGCGGGAATCATCTGCGCGGGCGTCAGGAAACTGAACTGGCGCGAGATGCGGGGATCCGCTCGCAGCTCCTGCCTCAGCCGGATCGCGAGGTCCAGCTGCCGCGTGACGAGCTCGTAGCCCTCGAGTTCTGCCTGGCGACGGGCCACGTCGAGCGAAGCGAGAAGCTGCTGACTCGGTGAGGTGGACGTGTGAGTCAGGAACGACTCCTCGAATGGGGCCCGCACCAGCTCCGCGAAATCCTGGTCCTTTACGTGGATCATCGACGCCTGGCGCAGCGCAGAGAGCGACTTGTGCGTCGACTGCGTGGCATACACGCGCAACCGGACTTGCTCGGGATCCGGCATCAGGCGTCGCTCCAGGGCCTTCGGATTGTCGAGCGAGATTTCGCCCACCTCGCGTCGGAAGTCCTCGTATTCCTTCCGGTAACCGGCCTTCGCGTAACGCTCCGCGAGAAACGCTGCGGCACCCATGCCCGTGCGCGGGCGGAGGAACGGCGAAAACCTGGCGTACGCAAACCACGCCTCGTCCCAGAGGAAGATCAGGTCCGGCTTGATGGCGAGGCATTCCTCCATCACTCGGCGCGTGTTGTAGACGTGGCCGTCGAACGTACAGTTGGTCAACAACAGCATGCGCACGCGGTCCAGCTTGCCCTCGGCCTTGAGTTGCAGCAGCGTCCGCTTGATCAGGCTCAGGGGTACGCCGCCGTACATCGAGTACTCCCGGAGCGGGAACGCGTCGAGGTACAGCGGCTGGGCGCCGCAGAGCACCATGCCGTAGTGATGCGACTTGTGGCAATTGCGATCCACCAGCACGATGTCGCCCGGCTGGCAGACACCCTGCACCACGATCTTGTTCGCGGTCGAGGTGCCGTTCGTAACAAAATAGGTTCGGTCTGCGCCGAAGCACCGCGCCGCCTGTTCCTGCGCCTTTTTGATATTGCCTGTAGGCTCGAGCAGGCTGTCGAGACCGCCGGTCGTCGCCGATGATTCCGCGAGGAAGAGGTTGGTGCCGTAGAAGTGACCCATGTCGCGGATCCAGTGTGACCCGAACACCGACTTCCCGCGCGCCACGGGCAGCGCATGAAAGGTGCCCACGGGGCGCTTTGCGTAAGCCTTGAGATTGCTGAAGAACGGCGTGTCGTAGCGCTGTTCGACCCCCGCCAGGATCGAGAGGTGCAGCTCCATGACCTCCTCGAGGCCATAGAAAATCCGCCGGATGTGCCTGGCATTGCGCGCGCGAGCGAGTTCCTCCACCGCTCGGTCGGTAGTGACGTAGATATCGAGCTCCGGACGGATGCGGTGAATGACGTCGGCCAGCGAGATCGCGTAGTCGTCGGCATCCAGCTCCGATGCCTGGACGTCCACGACCTGTCGCAGGAACTCCTCGAGCGTCGAGAGTCCAGCCTGCGATGCGAACGGGAAACCTTCCTCGATCACCACGGCCTGGATCTGTCCATTCACCAGCGCCGCGACCACGGCGTCCGCGTACGAGCCGACCCGTACGGTCTCATACAGAAAAGGGTCGTCCTCCCGACGAAGCGCGTGGCGGTCGCGACGCTGCGCTTCCTCGCTCAGCTGCGGGGAATGGCTGACGACGAGCACCTCGAAGTAAGGCCGCGCGGTCTGCGTCGACAGCATCGGTTCGACAACGCTCGGCAGTTCCTCGCCAAGGTCGTCCCGCAGTTCCCAGACGCGCGGATCCCGCCGGTACGTCTCGTCCTTGATGTTTCGCGCGATCGTATCGATCAGGCGCGCACCGGCCTCGAACTGTCCGTCTTCCAGGCACTTGTTCACCTTGCCCATGAGAGCCGGGCCTGGGAACGCCCAGTAGCCCTCGATCGCGGACAACTCGGCAACCTTCGGGCCGATCTCCTTGCCCAGGCGCGCTGCGTCTTTACTGGACCCATGCGCCGCTTCCAGTCTGGCAGCGAGACGCCGCAACTGGCTCCACCGATCGAGCCGGGTGCGGTTGAGGTCCATGACGTGGTGCAACTGAAGTTCGTTCGACGGAGTGTTCTCGCTCATGACGGCCCTTCCAATGGGTTATTCAGCCAATCTGCGACAGGGCTGCCTGCTCGGGATTCCGGCGCCCTGCTTCCTTACGCGAGCAACACCGTCGGCAGCGCG